>NZ_PNHL01000002.1:0-101891 GCF_002871795.1 Brachybacterium sp. UMB0905
AAGGCCCCATTCCCGGGATCCCGGGGATGGGGCCTTTCCGTATGGAACTCTCCGTGGGGAAGGTGTGGAACTCTCCGTGCGGAAGGGGGGCTCGGCGGCCGTTCAGGACCTGCAGCGGTGCATCGAGGTGCTCGCGCATCACGCGGGACTCTCAGGTGAGTGCGCATCGCGCGGGTCTCTCGGGTGCGCGCGTGCAGCACACCCGTCTCTCAGGGGATCGCGCGGCCCACATCAGACAGCCCAACTATCGGTGCTCGCAGACGGTGCTGAGACGACTCATCCACAGCCTCTATCTCGCTCATAGTGCCTCTGACCAGTATGTTCATGAAGAATTGGGGTTGGGGAGGGGGATGGGGAGTACTCCCCATCGCATTGTCGGCCGGTGCGTTCTAGGGTGAAGACATCACCTGGGGGACAGGGATCGCGGCCGGGAGGTCGCGGTGTCCGGTCCGGTGGGTGGACCGGATGGATCGATTGAGTGTTCTGAGGAGGACAGCATGAAGAAGGGCATGGTTCCGGAGGCCGTTGAGCAGATGGCTCAGCAGATCACGGAGGCTGCGGAGCAGGTGCAGCAGGCCTACACCCAGGCGGCGCAGCGTGTGGGTGAGTTCGACTGGACCGGTGAGGACCGCGACCGTTACGTGACGGAGTTCGAGAGCACTGTGGGTCAGGCTGTGCAGCAGGTTGTGCAGCAGGCCGGTGATTTCGCGGAGCGTGCGGGCAAGAACGCTGCGGAGCAGCGTGAGGCGTCGGCCTGATCGGGCTGGCTTTCATCCAGAGTTTTCTTTTCTTTCTTTTCTCAGGTTTTGCCCGCAGGGGCGGAAGGGGTAGGTCATGGCTTTCAAGGGTATGAATCCCGAAGAGGGACGCGAGGTCGCTCAGTTCATCATGGAGACCGGCCAGCAGATGCTCGAGCACATCGATGCGGCGACGCAGCTGGTGACGTCCGTGGAGTGGATCGGTCCGGACTACGATGCGTACGAGGGTGACTGGAACGGCTTCATCGGCGGTGCCGTGAGCCAGCTGATCGAGCTCATGGAGGCGAAGTCCAAGGAGCTGAACCAGCACGCCGAGGAGCAGGACACCACCTCGAACAACGGCTGACCATCGCGCCTCGCGCGCTATGGCGAAGGCCCCATTCCCGGGATCCCGGGGATGGGGCCTTTCCGTATGGAACTCTCCGTGGGGAAGGTGTGGAACTCTCCGTTCCGAGGAGCCTCAGCGGTAGTTGACGAATTGCAGCGCCACATCCAGGTCCTTGCCCTTGAGCAGCGCGATCACCGCCTGCAGGTGGTCACGGCTCTTCGAGGACACCCGCAGCTCATCCCCCTGGATAAGCGGCTTCACGCCCTTGGGGCCCTCATCGCGGATGATCTTCGCGATCTTCTTCGCGTCCTCCGAGGAGATCCCCTCCTTCAGCGCCGCAGACAGCCGCACCTCCTTGCCGGACTCCTTCGGCTCACCCACATCCAGCGACTTCAGGGAGATCCCGCGGCGGATCAGCTTGGACTGCAGAACATCCAGCACCGCCAGCACACGCTCCTCCGCATTCGCGGACATGAGGATCGCATCCCCGCTGAGCGTGACCGACGCACCGGTGTTGCGGAAGTCGTAACGCTGCGCCACCTCCTTGGCGGCCTGGTTGACGGCGTTGTCGACCTCCTGCCGGTCCAGCTTGCTGACGATGTCGAACGACGAATCGGCCATGCCCTGCTCCTTCCTCCCGGGGGTGCGTGAGGCGGCCCGGGCAGGCCGCTGCTCCCCATCTGCTGTGCTCCAGTGTCCCTGCTCCCCGGCCCCTGCGCACCCTGTGACGATCTTCATGGGCACTGAAGGCCCCCTGGGTTCGCGCCGCCGCCATGTCCCCGGTATGCTGGACCAGGTCCGCTTCCCGCGGCACCGTCCTCGCGGATGGGGCAGGGGAGCAGTCACGGCAGATTACCCGAGCGGCCAAAGGGAGCTGACTGTAAATCAGCTGGCATTGCCTACGGGGGTTCGAATCCCTCATCTGCCACGCAGTGGATCCCTGTGATCCGCCGCACGGGAACAGCCTCCCGAATTGCCTCCGGGCAGCTCGGCAAGTACTGTTCACCGGGTTGCCCTGATAGCTCAGTCGGCAGAGCATCTCCATGGTAAGGAGAAGGTCAAGGGTTCGATTCCCTTTCAGGGCTCTGATGGATGAGTGGCCCGATCTCGTTCGAGGTCGGGCCGCTTCATCGGTCAGGCCGGGGTAGCTCAGACGGTCAGAGCGCACGACTCATAATCGTGAGGTCGCGGGTTCGATCCCCGCCCTCGGTACCACGCCGGTCATCGACCGGAGTGCAGACAACCAGAACCCCCGAGCACGGGGACCTACGAGGTGCGCCGCCGGGCGTGCCACCCGGAGAAAGAGGCGAACCGTGGCGAGCAAGAGCTCTGACGTGCGTCCCAAGATCACCATGGCGTGCGTGGACTGCAAGTCCCGTAACTACATCACCAAGAAGAACCGTCGCAACACGCCGGACCGGCTGGAGCTGTCCAAGTTCTGCCCCACCTGCGGCAAGCAGACGGCGCACCGCGAGACCCGCTGACGGTCCGCACCAGCATCCCGAAGGCCATCCGGAACCGTCCGGATGGCCTTCGGCGTCTCCGCACGGCGCCGCGCTGGCCCCCTCTGCCCGCTTCGGCACAGACCCGCGCCTGCGCCGTATTCGCCGCCGGACCTGAGAAGATCGGCCGCAGCACCCCCGTCGGCCCCATACACCTGACCCGGGAGAATCCATGACCAGCACACCGGACCCCTCCTTCGCCGGCCGCACATACCCGCCCGGCCCCGCGCACGACATCTCCGCCGCGAAGATCGCCGAGTTCGCCCGCGCCACCAGCGCCCCCTCGCCCCTGCACACGGACCCCGCAGCAGCCCGCGAGGCGGGCTATGCGGACGTCATCTCTCCGCCCACCTTCCTGGTCTCCCTCGCCCAGGCCACCGAGGCGCAGTACATCCAGGACCCCGCGGCCGGCATCGACTTCACCCGCGTGGTGCACGGCGAGGAGGGCTTCACGCTGCATCGGCCCGTGGTCGCGGGGGACCGGCTGATCCCCACCCTCACCGTCGAGTCCGTGCGCGCTGCCGGCGGTCACGCCATGGTCACCACCCGCGTGGATATGGCCGACGAGGACGGTGCTGCGGTGGCGAGCGTGAAGAGCATGCTCGTCATCCGCGGCGAGTGACACGCCGCCACGCGACCGCAGCACCCCCGGCCATGCCCATCCCGGACCAAGGAGCTTTCGTGACCACCACCCCCGCCTCGCACTCTGGCGCGGACCTCGCCGCCCTCACCGTGGGCCAGGAGCTCGCGCGCACGCAGCACACCATCACCCGCGACACCCTCGTGCGCTACGCCGGCGCCTCCGGAGACTTCAACCCCATCCACTACAACGACACCGCCGCCCAGGACGCAGGCCTGCCCGGAGTGATCGCCCACGGCATGCTCACCATGGGCACCGCGATCAGCGGCCTGCTCGAGGTCATCGGCGATCCCAGCCTGGTCCGGTCCTACAGCACCCGCTTCACGAGCCCCATCGAGGTGCCCGCCACCGGCGCCGTGCGGCTGGAGGTCACCGCCGTGGTCGGCGCGATCGACGAGGATGCCCGCACCGCCCGCGTGGACATCACCGCCCAGGTGGATGGCACGAAGGTCCTGGGTCGGGCCCGTGCCGAGATCGCCCTGCACACAGTGGCAAAGACGGCATGAGCGGCGTGTCCCTCGCTGACCTCACCACCCTGCGGGTGGGCGGCCCCATCCGCGACCTGGTCCGCGCCCGCACCGCGGAGGACGTCATCGAAGCGGTCTCCGCCGCCGATGCCGCCGGGACCCCGCTGCTCGTCCTCGGCGGCGGCTCGAACCTGCTGGCCGCCGATGACCCCTTCGAGGGCACCGTCGTGCTGCTCGAGGACGCCGACCAAGTCCCGCAGCTGGATGCCACCTGCGAGGTGGGCGCCAGCGGAGAGCCCGACGGCATCGACGTGGATCCTGCCGAGCTCACCCCCCTGGATCCCACCTGCGGCGGGGCGATCGTCGAGCACTTCGCAGGCGTCACCTGGGATCGGGCGGTGCAGTACGCGATCGCCCGCGAGATGGTCGGCATCGAGGCGCTCTCCGGCATCCCCGGCACCGTCGGCGCCACCCCCATCCAGAACGTCGGCGCCTACGGCCAGGAGGTCGCCAGCACCATCACGCGCGTGCGCACCTGGGACCGCCACGAGCGCGCCGTGCGCACCATCTTCGCTGCCGACTGCGACTTCGCCTACCGCGACAGCCTCTTCAAGCGCACCCGGTACACGGGCGGCGCCCCCTCACCCACCGGCCGCTACGTCGTGCTGTCGGTGACCTTCCAGCACACCATCGGCTCTCTCAGCGCCCCCATCCGCTATCAGCAGCTCGCCGACGCCCTCGGCGTCCAGGTGGGCGAGCGCGCCCCCATGGCCGCGGTGCGCGAGGCCGTGCTGCGCATCCGTGCCAGCAAGGGCATGGTCCTGGACCCTGCCGACCACGACACCTGGAGCGCCGGCTCCTTCTTCACCAACCCCATCCTGAGCGCCGAGCAGGCCGCCGCGCTGCCTCAGCAGGCGCCGCGCTACCCCGCCGGGGACGATCGGGTGAAGACGAGCGCCGCGTGGCTCATCAGCCACTCCGGTGTCGAGCTCGGGCACGCCCTGGCGGAGCGCGCGGCGGTCTCCAGCAAGCACTCCCTGGCCCTAACCAACCGTGGAGGTGCGAGCGCCGCGGACATCGTCGAGCTGGCGCGTGACGTGCAGCACCGGGTGCAGCAGAGCTACGGCATCCACCTCGAGCCCGAGCCGGTGCGCTGGGGCGTGGACCTGTGAGCGCACGGCCCCACGGCGGCGTCGCGGGGGCCGGACGCGGATCTGAGCGGTCCGGGGCGCGCTGGCCTGCCCCGGCCTAAGATGACGGGACACCGCGAAGCAGCGACCCCCACCGCAGGAGGCCCCGTGAACATCCTCGACCAGTCCCTGGAGCACCTCGATCCGGAGATCGCGCAGGTCCTTGACCGCGAGCTGGCGCGCCAGCAGCGCACCCTCGAGATGATCGCCAGCGAGAACTTCGTCCCGCGCGCCGTGCTGCAGGCCCAGGGCTCCGTGCTCACCAACAAGTACGCCGAGGGCTACCCCGGTAAGCGCTACTACGGCGGGTGTGAAGAGGTCGACGTCGCGGAGAACCTGGCGATCCAGCGCGCCAAGGACCTGTTCGGTGCGGAGCACGCGAACGTTCAGCCCCACTCTGGCGCCACCGCCAACGCCGCGGTGATGCACGCCCTGGCCCGCCCCGGGGACAAGCTCATGGGCCTCTCGCTCGCCCACGGTGGCCACCTCACCCACGGCATGAAGATCAACTTCTCCGGCCGCCTCTACGACATCGTCGCCTACGAGACCGAGCCCGGCACCGGCCTGATCGACATGGACAAGGTGCGCGACCTCGCCCTGGCGGAGAAGCCGCAGGTGATCTGCGCCGGCTGGTCCGCGTACACCCGCCAACTCGACTTCGCCGCCTTCCGCGCGATCGCCGATGAGGTGGGCGCGAAGCTCTGGGTGGACATGGCGCACTTCGCCGGTCTCGTCGCCGCAGACCTGCACCCCAGCCCCATCCCGCACGCCGACGTCGTCTCCACCACGATCCACAAGACCATCGGTGGCCCCCGCTCGGGGATGATCCTGTCCACCGCCGAGTGGGCCAAGAAGATCGACTCCGCCGTGTTCCCCGGCCAGCAGGGCGGACCCCTCATGCACGTCATCGCGGCGAAGGCCGTGGCGCTCGGCATCGCCGCGACCGACGAGTTCCGCGACCGGCAGGCCCGCACCCTGGAGGGCGCTCGCCTCCTCGCCGAGCGCCTGGGCCGCGAGGACGCCGTCGGCAGCGGCATCAAGGTCATCTCCGGCGGCACCGACGTGCACCTGGTGCTCGTGGACCTGGTGGACAGCGAACTCGATGGCCAGCAGGCAGAGGACCGCCTGCACGAGGTGGGCATCACCGTCAACCGCAACGCCGTGCCCAACGATCCGCGTCCCCCGCGGGTCACCTCGGGCCTGCGCATCGGCACCCCGGCCCTGGCCACGCGAGGCTTCGGCGCTGAGGAGTTCACCGAGGTGGCCGACATCATCGCGCTCGCGCTGACCGACGGCGCAGACCTCACTACCCTGCGCCGCCGCGCCGAGGAGCTCTCCCGCCGCGTCCCGCTGTACACGAACCTCGCCCAGTACTGAGAGGGCGGCGGCCCCGCGCCTGCACGGCGCGGGGCCGTGCCGTGCTCATCTGGCCTGCCTCGATCATCGGCGCTCTTCACCCCCTCGACGCCGAGCACCTGGGCCGGCCGCCGGACCACTGCAGTGCCCTGTCACTGACTCCACTGACCCGTCACCGACTCCATGGAGGAGACCCCATGACCGCACAGATCCTGGATGGAAAGGCCACCGCGAAGGCCATCAAGAACGAGCTCGCCGAGCGGGTCACCGCCCTGGTGGAGGCTGGGCATCGACGCCCGGGCCTGGCGACCGTGCTGGTGGGGGAGGACCCGGGATCGGCGGCGTATGTCCGCGGCAAGCATCGTGACAGCGCCCAGATCGGCCTGGAGTCCATCCAGGAGCACCTGCCGGAGAACACCACGCAGGAGCAGCTCGAGCAGGTCATCGACAAGCTCAACGCGGACCCGGCCTGCACCGGGTACATCGTCCAGCTGCCGCTGCCCAAGCACATCGACACCGACGCGATCCTCGAGCGCATCGACCCGGCCAAGGACGCCGACGGCCTGCACCCCATGAACCTCGGGCGTCTGGTCCTGAACGCGAACCGGCCCATCGAGACCCCGCTGCCGTGCACCCCGCGCGCCGTGATCGAGCTGATGAGCCGCCACGGCCTGGACCTGAAGGGCAAGGACGTCGTGGTGGTGGGGCGCGGCGTGACCGTCGGCCGCTCCATCGGCGCGCTCATGACCCGCCGCGAGCACAACGCCACCGTGACCCTCACCCACACCGGCACCACGGACCTGCCCGTGCATCTGCGCCGCGCCGACGTCATCGTCGCCGCCGCAGGCGTGGCCCACCTGGTGCGGCCCGAGGATGTCAAGCCCGGCGCGATCGTCCTGGACGTGGGCGTCTCCCGCCAGGAGGACCCCGAGACCGGCAAGGCCAAGCTCGTGGGCGATGTGGACCCGGGCGTGGCCGAGGTGGCCTCCTGGATCTCCCCGAACCCCGGCGGTGTGGGCCCCATGACCCGCGCCCTGCTGGTGCAGAACGTCGTGGAGATGGCCGAGCACGCGGCGGGGATCCACGCCGCGGACTGACCTCGTCCGGACGCTCACGGGGCGCCATGGGGAGCTCTCCCCATGGCGCCCCGCTGTGGTGCGACCTACCGTTAGGTCGGCAGGTGTGGATTGACGGAAATGGGAAGAGAACGGGGATGGCTGGCGCATTCTGGGGGATGGTCACAAACGAGGCCGAGGCGCATGTCGCAACGATCGGGCAGCGCGCCCGAGAGCTGGAGCGGATCGCCCTGCAGCTCGCCGACGCGGTGGGCAGTGCACACTGGGAGGGTCCCGATGCGCAGGACTTTCGGGACCGTGCCCAGCAGGTGGATGCCGATCTCGCCCGGGCGGTCGAAGACCTCGTCGGCCGCGGTCGGCAGCTCGAAGAACACATCGATGAGCAGGAGCAGGCGTCGGACCCGCTCGGCTACTTCGCTGAGCAGATATTCGACATGTTCGGCTTCGGCGGTCCGGACCCTCTGCAGTCCCTGAGCACCCTGGGTGCACCGGAGAGCCCGTATGACATCGATGGTGATGACATCGCTCCGATCGGCGAGGACCGCATCAGTCGGCCTGATAACGCGGTGGATCCCGAAACTCCCGCCGATCTCATGACGAATCTGCAGCAGAGTGCGAACGCGAGCACCGAGGACGCTCAGAACATCCGAATCCAGCAGGTCGTGGGGCCCGATGGGAAGAGCACCTACGTGGTCTATGTGCCGGGATCCTACGGGCCGGAGTTCTCGAGAGTGGCCCCCGGAACGCCGGACCGTGGAGCGAACCCCTTCGACTGGAATCAGAATTACGGAGCGATCAACGGCCAGTCCACGGACTCCTCGCGAGCGGTCGCCGCCGCGATGGAGGCCGCAGGTGTGCCGCACGGATCCGACGTCGTGTTCGTCGCCCATTCGCAGGGTGGCGCGGTCGCGAACAATCTCGCGGGGGACCCCTCGTTCAATGCGCCGAACCGCTACAACGTCACCGATGTGATCTCCGTGGGCGCACCGGTGGATGGCAGCGGGCCGCTGGACGGCACCACCGCGATGAACTTCAACCACCAGACCGCTATGGATGAACACGGCAACGTCTTCCTGGGCGACCCCGTGCCCGAGACGGATGGGCTGCGCGCTGTTGATCCGATCATCCCGAAGGGGTACCAGGAGTCCCAGGAGCGTTACGAGATCGGACTTGATGCCTCCAGACCAGGCGGCAATTTCGGTATGGACAACCACAATATCGATCGCTACTCCGAGTCGATCACGCGCGAGGTCGCCGAGAATCCGCACGGCAGGACTGCGGAGTACTTCCAGTCCGACCGCATGCAGGACATCCTGGGACCTGACGCGCACGTGGTCGACTCAGTGGACGTCCGCGTCAGCCGTGAGGACGGTACGTACGAGGAGTGAGCGGTCCTGCGGTGGCGAGGTCACCAGTCGTCCACGCAGCGTTCCCTGCGATAATCAAGGCCATGACCTTCACTCTCGCGACCGTCAATGTCAATGGCCTGCGGGCCGCCGCACGCAAGGGGATGGGGGAGTGGCTCGCCTCGACCGCCGCGGATGTCATCACCCTCCAGGAGGTGCGTGCCCCCGAGGAGCTGCTCGCGGACCTCATGGGCGAGGAGTGGACCATCGTCGGTGAGGCCTCGCAGCTCAAGGGGCGCGCAGGCGTGGCGATCGCGGCCCGCACCGCCCTGGAGCGGATCGACCTCGAGGGGGTGCGCCGCGGCCTCCCCGGACTCACGGCGGATTCCCACACCGGCCGCTGGCTCGAGGCCGATCTCGAGGATCCGCTGGGCGATGGCACCGACCTGACCGTCATCTCCTGCTACATGCACTCGGGCAACACCGAGAAGCCGCAGACCATGACCGACAAATACGAATTCCTCGACGTCATGCTCGAGCGCCTCGCGCAGCTGCGGGCCGATGGCCGCCACGTCGCGCTCACCGGGGACATCAACATCGCCCACACCGAATGGGACATCAAGAACTGGAAGGGCAACCTGAAGTCCGCGGGCTTCCTGCCCGAGGAGCGGGCCTACCTGGACCGCCTGACCACTGAGCTGGACTGGGTGGATGTGCACCGCACCGTGCACGGCGACGGCCCGGGCCCGTACACCTGGTGGTCGCAGCGCGGCAAGGCCTTCGACAATGACGCCGGCTGGCGCATCGACTACCAGCTGACCACCCCGCAGCTGGCCGCACGCGCCACCGCCGCGCAGGTGGACCGCGCCCCGAGCTACGACACCCGCTGGTCCGACCATGCACCGCTGGTGATCACCTACGCCTGAGAAGCAGCACATGCACGGAAGCGCCCGGCCTCCCTGCGGAGACCGGGCGCTTCGGCGTCAAGAGGACGCGGCTCAGATGCGGCCGCGGATCACCGCCTGCTTCACCTCGGCGATCGCCTTGGTCACCTCGATGCCGCGCGGGCACGCCTCGGAGCAGTTGAAGGTGGTGCGGCAGCGCCACACACCCTCCTTGGAGTTCAGGATCTCCAGACGCTGCTCACCGGCGTCGTCACGCGAGTCAAAGATGAAGCGATGGGCGTTCACGATCGCGGCGGGCCCGAAGTACTGCCCGTCGGTCCAGAACACCGGGCACGAGGAGGTGCAGGCCGCGCACAGGATGCACTTGGTGGTGTCATCGAAGCGCTCCCGCTGCTCCGCGGACTGCAGACGCTCGCGGCTGGGCTCCTGACCGCTGGCCACCAAGAACGGCATCACCTCGCGGTAGGAGTCGAAGAACGGCTCCATATCCACGATGAGGTCCTTCTCCACCGGCAGGCCCTTGATCGGCTCGATGGTGATGGGCTTCTTGAGATCCAGGTCCTTCAGCAGGGTCTTGCAGGCCAGACGGTTGCGGCCGTTGATCCGCATCGCGTCCGAACCGCAGATCCCGTGCGCGCAGGAGCGGCGGAAGCTCAGCGAGCCATCCAGATGCCACTTGACCTCGTGCAGCGCATCGAGCACCCGGTCGGTGCCGTGCATGGTGACGGTGAAGTCCTCCCAGCGCGAGCCCTGGGAGTCCTCGGGGTTGAACCGTGCGATGCGCAGGGTCACCTCGAAGGAGGGAACCTGCTCCGCAGCGGAGTCGGCCTGGGGCTTCTCGGCGACAGCAGTCATCAGAAGGTGCGCTCCTTCGGCTCGTAACGGGTGATCACCACGGGCTTGGTGCCCAGACGGATCGGGGTGCCCTCGTCACCCTCCTCATCCGGCAGGGTCTTGTACGCCATGGTGTGCGCGAGGAAGTTCACGTCATCACGCGCCGTGTAGTCCTCACGGAAGTGACCGCCGCGGGACTCGCGACGGTTCAGCGCGCCCAGCGCCACGATCTGCGCCAGATCCAGCAGGAAGCCCAGCTCCACGGCCTCCATGAGGTCCAGGTTGTAGCGCTTGCCCTTGTCCTGGATCGCGACCGAGGCGTACCGCTCCTTGAGGGTGACGATGTCCGCCAGAGCCTTGCGGCAGGTCTCATCGGTGCGGAACACCTGGACGTTCGCGTCCATGGTCTCCTGCAGGTCACGGCGGATATCGGCGATGCGGTCATCGGTCGCGGGCCGGTCGCGCAGGCGCTCCAGCAGCTCCACGGTGGGGGTCTCCACGCCCTCCGGCAGGTCCGCCAGCGAAACCTCCGCGGCGTGCGCCGCCGCGGCGATGCCCGCACGGCGACCGAACACGTTGATGTCCAGCAGCGAGTTGGTGCCCAGGCGGTTGCCGCCGTGCACCGACACGCAGGCCGTCTCCCCGGCGGCGTACAGGCCGGGGATCGAATCGGTCGCATTGCGCAGCACCTCGCCGCGCACGGTGGTGGGGATGCCACCCATCGCGTAGTGCGCGGTGGGGTAGACCGGGATCGGCTCCGTGTACGGCTCCACGCCCAGGTAGGTGCGGGCGAACTCGGTGATGTCCGGGAGCTTCGCGTCGATGTGCGCGGGCTCCAGGTGCGTCAGGTCCAGGTACACGTAGTCCTTGTTCGGGCCGGCGCCGCGGCCCTCACGCACCTCATTGGCCATCGCCCGGGCCACCACGTCGCGCGGGGCGAGGTCCTTCAGGGTGGGGGCGTAGCGCTCCATGAAGCGCTCCATATCGACGTTGCGCAGGATGCCGCCCTCGCCGCGCGCCGCCTCCGAGAGCAGGATGCCCAGGCCCGCCAGGCCCGTCGGATGGAACTGGAAGAACTCCATATCCTCCAGCGGCACGCCGCGGCGGAACACCATCGCGGGGCCGTCACCGGTGAGGGTGTGGGCGTTCGAGGTGGTCTTGAACATCTTGCCGAAACCGCCGGAGGCGAACACCACGGACTTCGCGCGGAACACGTGGATCTCACCGGTGGCCAGCTCGTAGGTGACCACGCCCGCGGCGCGCACGTCCCGGTCGGTGCGTGGATCGCCGGTCAGCAGCACGTCCAGCACGTAGAACTCGTTGAAGAACTCCACGTCCTGCTTCACGCAGTTCTGGAACAGGGTCTGCAGGATCATGTGGCCGGTACGGTCCGCGGCGTAGCAGGCGCGACGCACCGGCGCCTCACCGTGCTCACGGGTGTGCCCGCCGAAGCGCCGCTGGTCGATACGGCCTTCCGGGGTGCGGTTGAAGGGCAGGCCCATCTTCTCCAGGTCCAGGACCGCGTCGATGGCCTCCTTGGCCATGACCTCCGCGGCGTCCTGGTCCACCAGGTAGTCACCGCCCTTGACGGTGTCGTAGGTGTGCCACTCCCAGTTGTCCTCCTCGACGTTGGCGAGGGCCGCGCACATGCCGCCCTGGGCTGCGCCGGTGTGGGAGCGAGTGGGGTAGAGCTTGGTGATGACCGCGGTGCGGGCGCGCTGGGAGGATTCCAGGGCAGCGCGCATCCCGGCGCCGCCGGCGCCGACGATCACCACGTCGTAGGTATGGGTCTGCATGTCGAGTGACTGCTCCGTTTCAGGATGGACCGGGAAGAGAGGATCAGGTGCTGCCCAGAAAGCCGTGCAGAGGCGCTCAGCCTTCGCAGATGCTGGGCAGCAGGCTCGGGTCGGCGCCGACGGGGCACGGGGAGAAGGTGAAGATCACCAGGGTGCCCAGGACGATCGTGACGATCGTGGCGAAGTACAGCAGCGCCTTGAGCACCAGGCGCAGACGATCGCCGCGCGCGTAGTCGTTGATGATCGTGCGCACGCCGTTGCCGCCGTGGATCAGGCCCAGCCACAGCATCAGCAGGTCCCAGACCTGCCAGAAGGGGGAGGTCCACTTGCCGGCCACGAAGGCGAAGTCGATGCCCTTGACGCCTTCGCCCAGCCACAGGTTCACGAACAGGTGGCCGAACACGAGGATCACCAGCAGCACGCCGGAGGCGCGCATGAAGATCCACGACAGCATCTCGGTGTTGATCCCGCGCTGACCGGTGCGGCGGTAGCGCGTGGTGGGATCCGGCAGGGAGGGGGAGGCGGTCTGCGAGGTCGCGGAAGTCATCGTCACGCTCCGAACATGTGCATCAGGTGGCGGGGGACGAAGCCGAGCATCAGCACGACCCATCCGATGACCACGGCCCAGAACAGGCCGCGCTGGTGCTTGGTGCCCTGGGACCAGAAGTCCACCAGGATCACGCGCAGGCCGTTGAGGGCGTGGAAGACGACCGCGCCCACCAGGCCGATCTCGCCCAGGCCGAACACCCACAGCTTGTAGTGGCCGATGACCTCGTTGTAGGCCTCAGGGGAGACGCGCACAAGAGCGGTGTCCAGGACGTGCACAAGCAGGAACAGGAAGATGAGCATTCCCGAAATGCGGTGCGCGACCCAGGACCACATGCCCTCGCGTCCGCGATAGAGCGTTCCGGTGTGGGCTGATGCCACGGAGATCCTCCGATGATGAGTCGGGATGGGGGCGGGAGCGGCGATGGTCCGCACCTCGTGGCGGGCGGGCCCGAAGGGGGGCATCCGCTTCACGACACGGCGACATCATCATCGCCCCCGACAGGGGCCTTGCCAGCGTAGCACCAGGCAGGGGCGCACTCGGGACACGCAGCACGTGTCTTGGCCGACGGGGGCCGATGCCCCGGCACCACGGCGGGCGACGGATATGCTGGGACGATGGTCCCCGCCCCGTTCGTGCCCATCATCCCCGCCGGCGGCTCCGGCACTCGACTATGGCCCCTCTCACGCCGTACGCATCCCAAGTTCCTGCTGGACCTGACGGGATCGGGGCGTTCTCTGCTGCAGCAGACCCTGGACCGCCTGGCGCCGCTGGCCGATGCGCCACCGCTCGTGGTCACCGGCATCGCCCACGCCGATGCGGTCCGCACCCAGCTCGCGGAGGCCAGCCACAGCAGCGCCCGCGTGGTCGCCGAGCCCTCGCCACGCAACTCCATGCCCGCGATCGCACTGGCCGCTGCGCTCGTGGAGCGAGAGTTTCCCGACGCTGTGATCGGCTCGTTCGCCGCCGACCACCTCATCGAGGACGTCGATGCCCTCGCCGCCGCCGTCACCGCCGCCCGAGCTGCCGCGGAGGAGGGCCAGTTGGTCACGCTCGGCATTCGGCCCACTGGCCCCTCCACCGCCTTCGGGTACATCGAGATGGCCGGTGACTCGGGGAACGTGCAGGGGGAGGAGATGCAGGGGGATGAGCTAGGGGCCAGCGCGGCGCAGAGCCCAGCTGATACCCCGAATGCCACGATGCGACCGGGCGGCGGTGCGGGCCCCGTGGTGCTGCCGGTCACCCGCTTCGTCGAGAAGCCCGACCGTGCACGCGCCCAGGCCTTCCTGGACACCGGGCGCTTCCTGTGGAATGCGGGCATGTTCGTCGTGCGCGCCACCGTGCTGCTGGATGAGCTCTCCGCACAGATCCCGCCGCTCGCCCACGGGGCCCGCGAGCTCGCCGCTGCCCACGGCACCGAGGCCTGGACCGAGCGCCTCGAGCAGATCTGGCCCACCCTCACCGCGATCGCGATCGACTACGCCCTGGCCGAACCGCTCGCCGCCGCTGGCCGAGTCTCCGTGGTCCCCGCGGACCTGGGCTGGGATGACGTCGGCGACTTCGCGGCGCTCGCTCGCCAGCTGCGCGCAGGAACCGGGACGCAGGGCTCCACGCAGCGGACGGACACCGGGGTGCAGACCGGGGATGCGCACAGCGATGTCCACGTGCTGGGAAATGCCGTGGTCGATGCGGTCTCCTCACGCGCCACGGTGTACGGTTCCCCGGATCGTCCCCTGGCCCTGGTGGGCCTGGAGGGCATCAGCATCGTCGACACCGAGGACGCCCTGCTGGTGCTCGCCGACGACCGGGCCCAGGAGCTGGCTGCCCTCGTCGCGCGCCTCGAGGAGCGGGGACGTGGCCACCTGCGCTGATGACGGCGCGGCGGTCACCGCCGTGACGGTGCACGGCCAGCGGGTGCCGTCAGAGGGCCCCGATGCCGCGAGAACAGGAAGCACCGCAGTGGAGACCGTGGAACAGGTACCGAGTGTGAAGCCCGACGGAGCGCAGCAGGCCATGCTGGGCCCGGAGGGGCTGATCGCCCGCACCATCGCCGAGCAGCGCGAGCACCTCATCGACCTGCGCCGCCACCTGCACCGCCACCCCGAGCTGTCTCACCAGGAGCACGCCACCACGGACTTCATCGTCGAGCAGCTGCACCTGCTCGGCCTCACCCCGCGTCGCATGCGCTCCACCGGGCTGACGTGCGATATCGAAGGCCAAGACCCCACGCTGCCCAAGCTTGCGCTGCGCGCGGACATGGACGCGCTCGGCATCCCCGAGCTGACCACCGTGCCCTACCGCTCTGAGGTGGAGGGCGTCTCCCACTCCTGCGGGCATGACGTCCACATGAGCGCCGTGCTCGGGGCGGCCATCGCCCTGGTCCGCGCCGCAGACGCCGGGGCGCTGCGACGCGGGGTGCGGCTGATCTTCCAGCCCGCGGAGGAGATGCACCCCTGCGGTGCGCTGGACCTCATCGGCCAGAACGTCCTGGACGGCGTGGATTCGATTCTCGCCCTGCACTGCGACCCCGGCGTGGATGTCGGCCACATCGGCCTCAAATCCGGGCCCATCACCTCCGCCACCGACCCGGTGCGCATCCAGGTGCGCGGCGCCGGCGGCCACACCTCCCGCCCCCACCTCACGCAGGATCTCGTCTACGCGGTCGGCTCGATTGCCACCCAGCTGCCGGCCGCGCTGTCACGCCGCATGGACCCGCGCTCGGGCGTGAACCTCACCTGGGGCAGCATCCACGCCGGCAGTGCCTTCAACGCCATCCCCTCCCAGGGGGTGCTCGACGGCACGCTGCGCTGCCTGGACCACGACGCCTGGGACCAGGCTGAGGAGCTGCTCGAGAGCGTGCTGGCGGACCTCGTGCGCCCCTGGGGCGTGGAAGCCCGTGTCAGCCACGACCGCGGGGTGCCGCCGGTGTCCAACGACGCCGCCAGCGTCGAGGTGCTCTCCGAAGCGGTCCGCGACGTACTGGGACGCGGGAACCTCGACCCAGCCGCCCAGTCCCTCGGCGGCGAGGATTTCGCTTGGTACCTCGAGAAGGTGCCCGGAGCTCTTGCACGGCTGGGCACCCGCACCCCTGGGGGACGCACCTATGACCTCCATATGGGGGACCTCATGATCGACGAGCGTGCGATCGGGATCGGGGCGATGGTGCTTGCGAGCGGCTGCATTCGCCGGGACCTGCCCGCCGCCTGATCCACGAGCCATCTCGAGTCCTCAGCGGCTCAGCACCCGGCGCCGCCATGGTTCGACCGGCGTTCACGGCCACGTCACGTCCGCGTCGATTTCATAACGGTTACGGCGCCGGGGCCGAGGGTCCGAGCAGGTTCTGCTGCGCCTCGCTATGGTTCCTCACGCACAGCGACAGCGCAGTCGCTGCCGAACCCCCCCGATGGCGGCGGTCCCGGCCCCGCAGACGACCAGAAGGAAACCCCATGAAGAGCATCACTCGCGGTCTCGCCCTCGTCGGCGCGGGCCTCCTCACCCTCGCCGCCTGCGGCACCCCGCCCGAGGAGGGCGGCTCGGCCGGCGGTGGCGGCGGCAGCGACGCCGGCGGCGCCGGCAGCGACTACAAGGCCTGCATGGTCTCCGATGCCGGCGGCTGGGACGACAAGTCCTTCAACGAGTCCTCCTACAACGGCCTCATGTCCGCGAAGGAGAAGCTCAAGATCGACTCCCAGACGGCGGAGTCCACCACCAACTCCGACTTCGCCCCCAACATCAACAACATGGTCAACGAAGGCTGTGACCTCGTGATCACGGTCGGTTTCCTGCTGGCCACCGACACCGGCAACGCCGCGACCGCCAACACTGACGTCGACTTCGCGATCGTGGACTCCACCGCGCAGGACGCCGATGGCAACCCCATCGAGCTCGACAACGTCAAGCCCCTCGAGTTCGACACCGCCCAGGCCGCGTTCCTGGCCGGCTACCTCGCCGCGGGCATGACCGAAACCGGCACCGTGGCCACCTACGGCGGCGTGAACATCCCGACCGTCACCATCTTCATGGACGGCTACGTCGACGGCGTCAAGCACTACAACGAGGTGCACGACGAAGACGTGAAGGTCCTGGGCTGGAACAAGGAGACCAAGGACGGCTCCTTTGCCGGCACCTTCGAGGACGTCTCCAAGGGCAAGGCGCTCTCCGACGAGTTCTACAGCCAGGGCGCGGACATCATCATGCCCGTGGCCGGTCCCGTGGGCTCCGGCACCCTCGCCTCCGCCAAGGAGGGCGATGGCCGCTACGTGATCTGGGTGGACGCCGATGGCTACGAGACCAACTCCTCCGATGAGGAGGCGCAGAAGCTCATCATCACCTCGGTGATGAAGGAGATGGCCGTGGGCGTCGAGGACGTCATCACCTCCGGCGTGGAGGGCAACTACAGTGCCGAGCCGTACGTGGGCACCCTCGAAAACGGCGGCGTGGGCCTGGCCCCGTACCACGAGTTCGAGGACGACGTCCCCGCGGAGCTCGCCCAGGAGGTCGAGGATCTCAAGCAGCAGATCATCGACGGCGAGGTCACGGTCGAGTCCGACGCCTCCCCCCAGAAGGGCTGATATCTGACGCATACGCGGTCCCCGCCCCTGAGGCGGGGGCCGCGTATCGTATCCCCGCACCGGTCGGCACTGGGCCCGGCCGCTCCCGACGGAAGCGAGTGCTGTGAAGCTCGAACTGCGCGGCATCACGAAGACCTTCGGCTCCTTCGTGGCCAACGACGCGATCGATCTCGTCATCGAACCCGGTGAGATCCACTCCCTGCTGGGCGAGAACGGCGCCGGCAAGTCCACCCTCATGAACGTGCTGTACGGGCTGTACCGCCCCGACGGCGGACAGATCGTCATCGACGGGAAGCCGGTCACCTTCTCTGATCCCGGAGAGGCGATGGCCGCGGGCATCGGCATGGTCCACCAGCACTTCATGCTCGTGCCGGTGTTCACCGTCGCCGAGAACATGATCCTCGGGCATGAGCCCACTAGCGGCGGTCTGCTGGACCTCGCCGCTGCCCGCGCCCTGGTGCGCGAGACCTCCGCCCGCTTCGGCTTCGACCTTGACCCCGATGCGCTGGTCGAGGACCTGCCGGTGGGTGCCCAGCAGCGCGTGGAGATCATCAAGGCCCTGAGCCGTCGGGCCGAAGTGCTCGTGCTCGATGAGCCCACCGCTGTGCTCACCCCGCACGAGACCGATGAGCTGATGGACATCATGCGCCAGCTGCGCGACGAGGGCACCTCGATCGTGTTCATCACCCACAAGCTGCGCGAGGTCAAAGCTGTCTCCGACCGGATCACGGTGATCCGCCGCGGCAAGGTCGTCGCCCAGGCGGACCCCAGCGCTGATCAGGCGGAGCTCGCGAGCCTCATGGTGGGCCGCCAGGTCTCCCTCTCGCAGGACAAGGCGGCGGCCGATCCGGGGGAGGTCGCCCTCGAGGTGACGGATCTGCGCGTGACCGATGCGGCTGGCAACCGCACTCTGGACGGTGTCTCCTTCGACGTGCGCCACGGTGAGGTGCTCGCCATCGCCGGGGTGCAGGGCAATGGGCAGACCGAGCTGACCGAGGCGCTGCTGGGCCTGCAGGACGACGTGCACGGCTCCGCCCGCCTGGAGGGCACCGAGCTGGTGGGCCGCAGCACCAAGCAGGTGCTGGACCTGGGGGTGGGTTTCGTCCCCGAGGACCGTACCCACGACGCTCTGATCGCCGATTTCTCCGTAGCCGAGAATCTCGTGCTGGACCAGCATGACCGACCCCCCTTCGGCAGCCGCATGGCGATGAAGCTGAAGGAGATCGCCCGCAATGCGGAGCGCCTGATCCCCGAGTTCGATATCCGCACCGGCGACTCCACCGCCGCGGTGTCCACCCTCTCCGGTGGCAACCAGCAGAAGGTCGTCATGGCCCGGGCCCTGAACCGCGACCTATCCCTGCTGCTGGCCTCCCAGCCCACCCGCGGTGTGGACGTCGGCTCCATCGAATTCCTGCACGGCCGGATCATCGCCGAACGGGACAAGGGCACCCCCGTGATCATCGTGTCCACCGAGCTGGATGAGGTGGTCCAGCTCGCCGACCGCATCGCCGTGATGTACCGCGGCAGCATCCTCGGGATCGTCCCCGGGGACGAGGACCGCGATGTGCTGGGCCTGATGATGGCCGGATACACCGCCGACGCGGCCCGCGAGGCCGTGGCCTCCGGGGTGCGCACCACCGACTCGCAGCTCGCCGACGAAGGAGACCTCGTATGAGCACCGTCGCGGCCACCACCGCCGCAGGCAGCGCGCCCGGCGTCGGCTCCGGCGGCGCCGACGGCCCGCCGCCGCCCGAGCACACGGCCGAGACCTCACTGGCCCGCACCCTGCAGCGGATTGCCCGCAGCGATCTGCTGGTCGTGGTGATGAGCTTCGTGTTCGCCTTCCTCATCGGCTCGGTGCTGATCGTCATCGCCAATGAGCAGGTGCGCCAGTCCCTCACGTACTTCTTCGCCCGCCCCGGGGACACCCTGACTGCCATCTGGGAGGCGGTGACCGGCGCCTACGGTGCCCTGCTGCGCGGTGCCCTGTTCGACAACCGGGCCTTTACCCGCACCGCCGAATCCGTGCGCGAGGCCGGCGGCAGCGGTATGTATGTGCTGTTGCCGGCGCTCGGTGCGGGACTGCGTCCGCTGACCGAAACCCTGACCGTCGCCACCCCGCTGATCATCGCCGCCGCCGGTATGGCCGTGAGCTTCCGGGCGGGACTGTTCAACATCGGCGGCACCGGCCAGCTGATCGCCGGAACCATGGCCGCGGCCTTCGTGGGCTTCGCCCTGCCGCTGCCGACGGGGGTTCATCTGCTGGCCGCGCTGATCGCCGGCGTGGTGGCCGGTGGCGTGTGGGGCGGAATCGCCGGTTTCCTCAAGGCCCGCTTCGGCGCCAACGAGGTCATCAGCACCATCATGCTGAACTGGATCGCCACCTACCTGCTGTTCTTCTCGCTCAAGACCGAGCTGTTCACCGGCGCCAGCTCCGGCCAGCCCACCTCCTTCGCGGTGCGCGAGACCGCGCTGCTGCCCAAGCTGCTGGGCGACGGCTTCCGGCTCCACGCCGGCCTGCTGGTAGTCGCGATCGCCGTCGCACTGCTGTGGTGGCTCATGAGCCGCTCCACCCTGGGCTTTCACTTCCGCGCCGTCGGCTCCAACCCGCGAGCCGCGCAGGTGGCCGGCATCTCGCCCACCCGCACCGCCTTCCTCGTCCTCGCCGTCGCGGGGGCCCTCGTGGGCCTCGCCGGGGCAGTGCATGTGCTGGGCACGGAGCGACGCCTGACCGAGGGCATCGCCGGAAACATCGGCTTCGACGCCATCACCGTGGCACTGCTGGGCCGCTCCGGCCCCATCGGCATCGTGCTGGCCGGTCTGCTGTTCGCCGGGCTGTCCACGGGTGGCCGGCTGATGGAGACCAGCCAGGGCGTGCCCCTGGATCTGGTGCAGGTGATCCAGGTGCTCGTGGTGCTGTTCATCGCCGCCCCACCGCTCGTGCGCACCCTGATCGGCCTGCGCCGCGTCGACAATCCGCAGGCGGGAGGGCGCGGACGGCGTCGCCGCGGGGACGAGCCCGCGGCCGCGACGAACGCCGCGGGCGGCTCCGTCGCCATCACCTCCGACGAGACCGACGACACGACCGCGGACGATGACACCGCCCGGGAACATGGCCCGTCGCACCGAGCCGACCCACCGGGTGACCCGGACCCCGCAGACCCGTGCAGCCCGTCCGACCCCGTCGATCCGCAGCAGGAGGAGGGCCGATGAGCGCCGCACCTGTGATCGTCACCGATGACTCCACCGTCACCCGGCGCAAGGAGGACACCCGCCCCGGCAGCTGGTGGCGCATGCCGACCGTACTGACCGTCATGGCGCTGCTGGCACTCGTGTTCTTCGGCCTGCGCGGCATCCCCGGCGCGGACTCCGTGTACGTCCTGGCGCGCGAGGGTGACCTGAACCCGCTGGGCATCATCCCCGAGCGGGTGCAGCTGCCCTCGATGCCCGGCGCCACGATCCTCGCGATCATCGCCCTGCTGGCCGCGGGCGGCGTGTGGTTCCTGCACGCCACCCGGCCCCGTCCCGGCGGGAAGCTCCGTACCAGCCTCATCGCTCTGTTCGCCGTGGCCTGGGTGCTGTCCTTCATGACCTGGGTGATCTCCGAGCGGACTCTCGACGTGACCACCCTGCTGCAGGGCACCATCGTGCTGGCCGTCCCCTTGGCCTTCGGATCCCTGTCCGGGGTGCTGTCCGAGCGGGCCGGGGTCATCAACATCGCGATCGAGGGCCAGCTGCTGTTCGGGGCCTTCGGCGCGGCGCTGGTCGCCTCCCTCACCGGCAGCGTGTGGGTCGGCCTTCTCGCCGCGCCCCTGGTCGCCCTGTTCATGGGTGCGCTGCTGGCACTGTTCGCCGTCGGTTACCAGGTCCAGCAGATCATCGTCGGCGTGGTCCTGAACGTCTTCGCGATCGGCCTGACGTCGTTCTTCTTCGGCACCGTGATGACGCAGGATCCGGGCACCTACAACCGGCCGATGCGCCTGCCCACCCTGCGGATCCCCGTGCTCGCGGACATCCCCGTCATCGGCCGTGTCCTGTTCGAGCAGAACGTCCTGGTGTATCTCATGTGGATCATCGTCGCGGTGCTGACCATCGCGCTGTTCCGCACCCGCTGGGGCCTGCGCGTCCGCGCCGTCGGCGAGCATCCGCGGGCCGCGGACACCGTCGGCATCGCCGTGAACCCCACCCGCTGGAAGAACGTCCTGCTGGGCTCCGCTGTGGCCGGGCTGGGCGGGGCGACCCTGACCATCGGCACCGGCGTGGCCTTCGGTGAGGAGATGTCCGCCGGCAAGGGCTACATCGCGCTCGCCGCCATGATCCTGGGCCGCTACCACCCCATCGGGGCGCTGCTGGCCGCGCTGACCTTCGCCTTCGCCGACTCGCTGCAGCTGCGGCTGGGCACCATGGTCTCCCAGGAGGGCGGCGTGGCGATCCCCGGTGACTTCCTGCTCATGCTCCCGTACGTGGTGGCGCTGTTCGCCGTGGCGGGCGTGGTGGGCCGCGTGCGGGTGCCCGCCGCCGACGGCATCCCTTACACCAAGCAGTGACCCCCGCGGCGCGGATCGAGCCCGCGCCGCGCCCTTCCCGTGGGAGCATCTGGATATGAGCACACCCCTGCCGCCCGACCTCGGTGAGGACTACGACCCCACGGAGGAGCCTGAGTTCATGGTCCTCGTGCAGCTCGCACGGGAGATCGCGGTGATGGCGCACGCCCCCTACTCGCGCTTCCACGTGGGCGCCGCGGGACTGACCGAGAGCGGGCAGGTGGTGCGCGGCTGCAACGTGGAGAACGCCGGGTTCGGCGTCACCCTGTGCGCCGAGTGCGGGATGATCTCCGAGCTCATCGCGAGCGGCGGCGGCCGCCTGCTGCGCGCCGTGTGCGTGGGCGGCCGGGAGGACCTTGAGCCCTGGGAGCGCCCCGTGGTGATGCCCTGCGGTCGCTGCCGCCAGCTGCTGTCCGAACATGCCGCCGATGACTTCACGCTCCTCACCCCGGAAGGCCCGCAGCCGATGAGCGCTGTGCTGCCGCAGGCCTTCGGCCCTGACGACCTCGCCCGCTGACGGCGTACGCTGCGCAGACCCGCTGCGACGGCCAAGGTCGACGCCCCGTGTGCACGCCGGGCCGTCTGTCGCGTTCCAGCCCAATCCAGCCCGTTCCGGCCCAATCCGGCCCGATCTGACCTCGTCACTGGAAGGACCCCATGACTGACACCACCCCCGCCCCGGAGACCGTCGAACCGCACGATGCCGTGGACGTCATCCACGCCAAGCGCGATGGACGGGCGTTGAGCGATGAGCAGATCGACTGGGTGGTCGACGCCTACACCCGCGGCGTGGTTGCCGAGCAGCAGATGGCGGCGCTGGCCATGGCGATCTTCCTCAACGGCATGGAGCGCCGCGAGATCGCCCGCTGGACCGCGGCGATGATCGCCAGTGGCGAGCGCATGGACTTCGGCTCCCTCGCCAAGCCCACCACCGATAAGCACTCCACCGGCGGGGTGGGGGACAAGATCACCCTGCCGCTTGCGCCGCTCGTGGCGAGCTTCGGCGTGGCCGTCCCGCAGCTGTCCGGGCGGGGCCTCGGCCACACCGGCGGCACCCTCGACAAGCTCGAGGCCATCCCCGGCTGGCGCGCGGATCTCTCCAATCCTGAGCTGATGCAGCAGCTGGACGAGGTGGGAGCGGTGATCTGCGCGGCCGGCTCCGGCCTCGCCCCCGCCGACAAGAAGCTCTACGCCCTGCGGGACATCACCGGCACCGTCGAGGCGATCCCGCTGATCGCCTCCTCGATCATGTCCAAGAAGATCGCCGAGGGCACCGCCGCCCTCACCCTGGACGTCAAGACCGGGGCCGGTGCCTTCATGAAGGACGAGCAGGATGCCCGGCAGCTGGCCCGCACCATGGTGGATCTGGGCACCGACGCGGGGGTGCGCACCGTCGCGCTGCTGACGGATATGAGCGCGCCGCTGGGCCGCACCGCCGGCAACGCCCTCGAGGTCCGTGAGTCCCTCGAGGTCCTGGCCGGTGGAGGCCCGGCCGACGTGGTCGAGCTGACCTGCGCCCTGGCCCGCGAGATGCTCGAGGCCGCCGGGGTTCAGGACGCCGACGTGGAGGCCGCGCTCGCCGATGGCCGCGCGATGGACACCTGGCGCGCCATGATCACTGCGCAGGGCGGGGACGTGGATGCCCCGCTGCCGACGGCCCAGCATGTCGAGGAGCTGCGCGCGCGCGAGGACGGCGTGGTCACCGGCCTGGACGCCATGGGCGTGGGGGTCGCCGCTTGGAGGCTCGGCGCCGGGCGCTCCCGCCCCGGGGAGGCTGTGCAGGCCGCCGCCGGCGTGGAGATCGTGAAGCACCTGGGCGAGGAGGTGCGCGCCGGTGAGGTCCTCGCGCGCCTGCACACGGATACGCCCGGACGCATGGAACGCTCCCTCGCCGCGCTCGAGGGCTCCTGGACCCTCGCCCCGCGCGGCACCGCGATGCCCGAGCGACGCATCGTCCTGGATCGCATCGCCTGAGCACCGACCGGCCGACGGGGCTCAGCCCCGTCGGCTACGTCCGATGCTCCCCACCTGCCCCCGGTGCGCCGCCGGGGCGGTGAGCTGGTGTACCCGCCCGTCGGCGGCGGCGATGAGCGCGAGGCGGCGCAGCTCTCGCACCGCCCGATGCAGCCCCAGCGGCCGCAGGCCCGCCCTGACCCAGGCGCGCATATCCGCCCGCTGATCGCCCAGCAGCCCCCAGCCGCGGCGCAGTAGCACCGGCACCGGTTTGCGGGACTGCCGCAGATCTCGCACCAGGCGCATCGCGAAGACGAGCGGACCGGGGCGGTCCAGCACGATCCCATCGGCCAGCAGCCCCGCGGCGGCGAGCGGCCGGATCAGTTCCGCGGCGAAGATCCCTTCGGCGATCACCAGCGGCGCATCCCCGATGTCCAGCCGTGTCTGCCCGGTGCGGGCGGAGAGGGAGATTGAATAGGTGGGGACGGTGACGCGGCCACGGCGGCACAGGGTTTCGAGGGCCGTCAGCGCCGCCTGCGCATCCCAGGAGGCCGGATCATCCCAGTCGGCGATGCCGAAGCGGCGGGGGAGCGCCGGGTCATCACCCTCGCGGTAGAAGTCATCCAGCGCGAGCGCCGGCAGGCCCGAGCGGCGCGTCACTTCACCCTTCCCACTGCCCGACGGGCCGGCCAGCAGCACAACCCGGCGGGCCGGGGGATTCGGGGTGGTCATGGGGGATCAGTCTAGTGTCGACGCGGCGGGTGACGTTCCGTGGCCCGGCCGCGGGCAGACTGCGCACCGCCCCCGACGTGACCGCTGCGATCTGGTGTGAGCGTCAAGGCTGTGTGAGCGTCAAAGTGGTGTGAGCTGGCGGAGCGCCTCCGGGGGTGGGAAGATCAGGCCTATGACATCTCTGGATCGCGCGCAGCTTGCCGCCCTCATCGACCACACCCTGCTCAAGCCCGAATCCACCGCGGAGGACGTCACCGCTCTCCTGCGCGAGGCGGAGGAGCTGGGCACCTACTCGGTGTGCGTCTCACCCTCGATGCTGCCGGTGCAGACCACCGTGAAGGTCGCCACCGTGTGCGGCTTCCCCTCCGGGCAGCATGCCTCGCAGATCAAGGCCGCTGAGGCACAGGATTCTGTGGCCAAGGGCGCTGACGAAGTGGACATGGTCATCAACGTCGGCCTCGCCGTGGCCGGGGACTTCGACGCCGTTGAGGCGGATATCCGCGCGGTGCGCGAGGCCGCCCCGGCCCCGGTGGTGCTGAAGGTCATCATCGAATCCGCGGCGCTCACCGATGAGCAGATCGTGGGCTCGTGCCGGGCCGCGGAGGCCGCGGGTGCTGACTTCGTGAAGACCTCGACCGGTTTCCACCCGGCTGGCGGTGCCTCCGAGCACGCGGTGCGTCTGATGCGCGAGACCGTCGGCGACCGCCTGGGGGTGAAGGCCTCCGGCGGAATCCGCACCCGCGAGGCCGCGGAGGCGATGGTGGCGGCCGGTGCGAACCGGCTGGGGCTCTCCTCCTCGCGGGCGGTCCTCGAGGGGGGCACCGGCAGCGGGTACTGAGCCCCGCACCGCCTGTGCGAGACAGCCCGACGGGCCCGCCCCGGGGGATCCTGCCCCCGGTACGGGCCCGTCGTCCTTTCCTCTGGGACCGTTCGCCTCAGCCCTGCCCGAGCGCGATGCGCAGCTCGTCCTTCAGCGCCGCCAGGCGCTCATCGGCCCGCGCCCGCAGCGCCGTGAGCTCCGCCTCTGCCGCCTCCGCGGGGACGGGCGTGACCAGCTCGAGATAGCACTTGAGCTTGGGCTCTGTCCCGGAGGGCCGCACCACCACACGGGTGTCCTCGGCGCTGCGCAGCAGCATCCCCTCGGTGGGTGGCAGGCCCGTGCTCTCCACCGATCCCGCGGAGAGGTCCTGCACCTCGGTGACCTCACTGCCCAGCAGCTGCTGTGGTGGGGCGGAGCGCAGCGTCGCCATCATCTGTCCGATCAGTGACAGGTCCTCCACCCGGATCGACAGCTGCGCGGTGGAGTGCAGGCCATCGCGGCGCGCCAGCTCATCCAAGCGCCCCACCAGCGTGGTGCCCTCCGCCTTCACCGCCGCCGCCATCTCCGCGACCATCAGCCCCGCCGAGAGCCCATCCTTGTCCCGCACCACCTCAGGCAGCACGCAGTAGCCGATCGCCTCCTCATACCCGAACACGATGCCGGGGGCACGGGCGATCCACTTGAACCCGGTCAGCGTCGTGGTTGCCTCGGCTCCCGCAGCATGCGCCACCTGATCCAGCCAGCGGCTGGAGACCACCGAGCGGGCGAGCGTGCCGGTGAGGCCCCGCGTGCGCGTGAGGTGATCGCCCAGCAGCACTCCCAGCTCATCACCGGTGAGCATGCGCCAGTCGCCCAGGTGCGGGTCCAGCACCGCAGCGGCGCAGCGGTCCGCGTCAGGATCGTTGGCGATCACCACATCGGCCTCGAGTGTGCGGGCGAGCTCAAGGGCAAGGTCGATCGCCCCGGGCTCCTCCGGGTTCGGGAACGCGACGGTGGGGAAGTCCGGGTCCGGATCGGCCTGCTTCGCCACCGGATGCACCTCGGGGAACCCCGCTCGGTGCAGGGCCGCCAGCGCCGTCTCGGTGCCCACCCCGTGCATTGCCGTATGCACGATCCGCACATCCTTCGGCGCTGCCGGGTCCACGAGCGCGCAGATCCGCTCGAGGTAGTGCTCGCGCAGCTGCTCGCCCAGCAGCTCCCAGCCGTCCTCCGCCGCGGGAATCTCCCGGGCGGGGCCCGCCGCGTCGATGCGCGCGGCGATCTGCGCATCCGCGGGCGGGACGATCTGCACGCCCTGTCCCTCGGGCGTCGCGGCCCGGCCACCGAGGTAGACCTTGTAGCCGTTGTCCGCGGGCGGGTTGTGGCTCGCGGTGACCACCACGCCCGCATCGGCCTCCAGATGCCGCACCGCGAACGCCACCAGCGGGGTGGGGCAGAACCGCTCCATGAGCAGCACCTGGCAGCCGGCCGCCGTCATGATCGCGGCTGATGCTCGGGCGAACTGCTCCGAATGATGCCGGGCATCGAAGCCGATCACCACGCGCGGCGCCTCGAGCCCCAGATCACCCGTGAGGTGGTCTGCGAGCCCCTTCGCGGCGCGAGAGACCACGGCGAGGTTCATACGGTTCGGGCCCGGAGCCATACGACCGCGCAGCCCCGCAGTGCCGAAGGTGAGATCACCGGTGAACGCATCGGACAGCTCCGCCCGAGCTTCGGCGTGCCCGGAATCCGCGCGGGAAAGCAACTCGGTCGCAGCGGCCCGGTCAGCGGGGGAGGGGTCCGCGGCGATCCACGCCTCGATGCGCTCACGCAGCGCCGGATCGAAAGACAGCTCCGGGGTGCTCATGCCTGCTCCTCCTCGTGCTTCAGGGACGTCGGGGTCTGGTCTGCTGCGGCGCCGGTGAGGCGCTGCACCGTCTGGGCGAGCAGGCGCGAGATCCGCGGGGCCGCGGCCCGGCCTGCCTCGAGGACCTCCTGGTGGGAGAGCGCCTCCCCACTGATGCCCGCCGCATGGTTGGTGACCAGCGAGATCCCCAGCACATCCAGTCCTGCCTCGCGGGCTGCGATCGCCTCGAGCGCCGTGGACATGCCCACCAGATCCCCACCGATCACCTTCGCCATCTGCACCTCCGCAGGCGTTTCGTAGGCCGGTCCGGAGAACTGCACGTACACGCCCTCGGCAAGCTCGGGATCGACCTCCCGGGCGATCTCACGCAGCGCCGGAGTGTACACGTCGGTGAGATCCACGAAGTTCGCGCCCACCAGCGGTGTCGCCCCGGTGAGGTTGATGTGGTCGCGGATCAGCACCGGGGTGCCGGGCCCCCACGCGGGGTTCACCCCGCCGCAGCCGTTGGTGAGCACCAGTGTGCGGGCACCGGTTGCGGCCGCGGTGCGCACCCCATGGACGACGGCATCCACGCCCGCGCCCTCATAGAAATGGGTGCGGGCGCCGAGCACGAGGGCCCGTGCCCCCGAACCCTCCACGCGCACCGAGCGCAGAGTGCCCACATGCCCGGCCACCGCCGGAGGACGGAAGCCGGGAATAGTCGTCGCATCGGCCTGCCAGACGGTCTCGCCCAGCAGATCCGCCGCCCCCGCCCAGCCGGAGCCGAGCACGAGCGCGACATCATGCGCAGGGGTGCCGCTGGCCTCGGCGATCGCGGCGGCGGCATCGCGCGCGAGCTGGTACGGATCTGGTGTGGTCGCAGTCATGGACGCACGGTAGCGCACCACCAGGGGCCCTGCTCGGGCAGATCCTCCCGCCGCGCGCCCCCGGCCCGTCGGGCTTTGCCACAATGGGGGCCGTGGAAGACCCCAGCATCGCCCTGCCCTCCGATCCGCGCCGCCTCGACGACCTCGGTGACCAGCCCCGGGTGGTGATCATCGGCGGTGGCCCCGGCGGCTACGAAGCAGCCCTGACCGCCGCCCGCCACGGCGCCGACGTGCTGCTCATCGAAGAGCGCGGCCTGGGCGGCGCCGCTGTCCTCACCGACGTCGTGCCGTCCAAGACCCTCATCGCGACCGCCGAAGTGCTCGACCAGGTCTCCACCTCCGAGGACCTCGGGATCCGTGACGCCGATGACCTCTCGCACCCCACCGCCCAGTCCCTCACCGTGGACCTCGCTGCCGTGAACGCCCGGGTGCGCGAGCTCGCCGCCGCCCAGTCCGCGGACATCCACCGCTCCCTCGACGAGGCCGGGGTGCAGGTGATCGACGGGCGAGGGCGCCTGCTGGGACCCGATGAGGTCGAGGTGCTCGATGCGGCGGGTCAGCAGATCGCTCGCTGCCGCGCCGAGGTGGTGCTGCTGGCCGTCGGCGCCCGGCCCCGCGAACTGGAGACCGCCGCGTGCGACGGTGAGCGGATCCTGAACTGGACTCAGCTGTATGGCCTGCCGACTCTGCCCGAGCATCTCATCGTCGTCGGCTCCGGCGTGACCGGCGCCGAGTTCGCGAGCGCCTACCGTGCCCTCGGCAGCGAGGTCACCCTCGTCTCCTCCCGCGACCAGGTGCTGCCGGGCACCGATGCGGACGCCGCCGAGGTGCTCGAGAACGCCTTCACCCGCCGCGGCGTGACGGTGCGCTCCCGCTCCCGCGCCGCGGCGGCCCGTCGGACCGAGGACGGTGTGGTGGTCACCCTGACGGACGGCACCGAGATCGTCGGCTCCCATGCGCTGATGGCCCTTGGCGGTATCCCGCGCACCGTGGACCTGGGACTGGAGGCCGCCGGGGTCCGCGTGAAGGACTCCGGGCACATCGACACCGACCGGGTCTCGCGCACCTCCGTGCGCGGGATCTACGCCGCGGGAGACTGCACCGGCGTGTACCCCCTGGCATCGGTCGCCGCGATGCAGGGGCGGATCGCGATGCACCACGCCCTGGGGGATGCGGTCTCCCCGCTGATCGCCGCGCAGGTGTCCTCCGCGATCTTCACCAGCCCCGAGATCGCCGTGGTGGGTGTGAGCGAGGAGGATGTCCGCTCCGGTGCGGCGCAGGGGGAGGTGATGGTGCTGGGCCTGGAGACGAACCCGCGCGCCAAGATGCAGGGCATGCGCGAGGGTTTCGTGAAGCTCATCGTCCGCCCTGGGTCCCACACCGTGATCGGCGCGGTGGTGGTTGCCGCGCGGGCCAGCGAGCTGATCCTGCCCTACGCCCTGGCCGTCACGCACCGGCTGACGGCCGAACAGGTCGCCGGGACCCTCACCGTCTACCCGTCTATCACCGGGTCCCTCGCGGAGGTGGCGCGCCGCCAGGCCCTCACCCTCGAGGACTGAATGCCCGCGCTGTGAGCGCTCGCTGCGCGGACTGACGGCTCAGTCTTCGATGCTGCAGAGGACAGCGCCGGCGGAGATGGTCGCGCCCACCTCGGCGTTCAGGCCCGTGACCACGCCGGAGCGATGCGCGGTGATGGGCTGCTCCATCTTCATCGCCTCGAGCACCACCAGCAGATCGCCGTCGGAGACGCTCTGCCCCTCCTGCGCCACGACCTTCACGATCGTGCCCTGCATGGGGGTGGTGACGGTGTTGCCGCTGGCCGCACCCTCCGCCGCAGCCCGATGCTGACGCTTGCGACGCTGGCGCACCGCAGCCTGCGGGGCCCGCAGGGAGGCCGGCAGCGAGATCTCCACGCGCCGACCATCCACCTCGACCACCACGGACTCGCGATCCTCCGGCTCCTCCGGCTGCGCGGGCAGCGGGGAGGCCGGTAGATCGCCGTCGAATTCGGTTTCGATCCAGCGGGTGTGCACGGTGAAGCGCTCTGCGGGATCTGCGGGTGCGAACGCCGGGTCATCCACCACCGCCTGATGGAACGGCAGCACCGTGGGCAGCCCGTCGACGCGGAACTCCGTGAGCGCCCGACGGGAGCGCTCAAGTGCCTCCTGCCGGGTGGCGCCGGTGACGATGAGCTTGGCGAGCATGGAATCGAAGGCCCCGGAGACCTCATCCCCGGCCCGCACGCCCGTCTCGATCCGCACTCCCGGACCGGAGGGGACGTCGAAGCGGGTGATCCGCCCCGGGGAGGGCATGAAGTCACGGCCCGGATCCTCGCCGTTGATGCGGAACTCGATCGAATGCCCCCGCACCGGCGGGTCCACCGCGCTGATCTCTTCGCCGGCGGCGATGCGCAGCTGCTCGCGCACCAGGTCCACGCCCGCGACCTCCTCGGTCACCGGATGCTCCACCTGCAGGCGCGTGTTCACCTCGAGGAAGGAGATGGTGCCGTCGGTGCCGATGAGGAACTCGCAGGTCCCGGCGCCGACATACCCGGCTTCGCGCAGGATCGCCTTGGAGCTCGAGACCAGCTGTGCCTCCTGCGCGGCGGTGAGGAACGGCGCCGGCGCCTCCTCCACGAGCTTCTGATGACGGCGCTGCAGGGAGCAGTCTCGGGTGGAGACCACCTGAACGTTGCCGTGCTGATCGGCCAGGCACTGGGTCTCCACATGCCGGGGCGCATCCAGGTAGCGCTCCACGAAGCACTCGCCGCGCCCGAAGGCGGCGGTGGCCTCACGCACCGCGGAGTCGAACAGCTCGCGCACCTCACCCTCATCGCGCGCGACCTTGAGCCCGCGTCCGCCGCCACCGAAGGCCGCCTTGATCGCGATCGGCAGCCCGTGCTCGCGGGCGAAGGCCACGACCTCGTCGCTGTTCTTCACCGGATCCTTGGTGCCCGCGACCAGGGGCGCCCCGGCCTTCTGCGCGATGTGCCGCGCGGAGACCTTGTCACCCAGCTTCTCGATGGCCTCCGGCGGTGGGCCGATCCATGTCAGTCCCGCATCGATCACCGCCTGCGCGAAATCTGCCCGCTCGGCGAGGAACCCGTAGCCGGGGTGGACCGCATCGGCCCCGGACCGGTGGGCGATGTCCAGGATCTTGTCCACCACGAGATAGGAGCTCGCCGCCGTGGTGCCGCCCAGGGCGTAGGCATCATCGGCGATCGTGGTGTGCAAGGCGTCGCGATCCGGATCGGCGTACACCGCCACCGAGCGCAGCCCCGCGTCCCGGCAGGCCCGGGCCACGCGCACCGCGATCTCGCCACGGTTGGCGATGAGCACCGTGCGCAGCGGGCGGGGCTTCGAGGAACGAGGGGGCATCGGGAGAGGTCCTTCCGTCGGTCAGCAGAGGCCGAGTCTAGTACCGAGCCCGGCGCAGGGCGGGCATCAGGGGGCCGTATCAGGGGGCCGATGTGTCTGCGTGTGCCCACAGCTCGTGGATTCCCACGCCGATCTGGGCCAGCAGGCCGCGCAGCAGCGGCAGGGACAGGCCCACCACGGCATGCGGGTCCCCGTCGATCCGTTCGATGAACGGCCCGGCCTGCCCGTCGATCATGAACCCGCCGGCCACGCCGAGCGGCTCACCGGTGGCGACGTAGGCGTCGATCTCCGCGTCGCTGAGGTCTGCGAAGATCACCTCGCAGCTCGCGGTCGCCCCGAGCGTCGCTCCGGTGCCGCCGAGCTCCTCATCGCGGTCATCGACGATCCAGTGCCCGGAGTGCAGCACCCCGGTGCGGCCGCGCATGGCCCGCCACCCCTCGGCGGCCCGCTCCGGCGTGTGCGGCTTGCCGAGCGCCTGCCCGTCGAGCTCGAGCATTGAGTCTCCGCCGAGGACCACGTACCCGCCCTCACTGAGTGCGGTCGCAGCGAGCGCCTTCTCCCGGGCCAGCAGCAGCACCTCGTCCGCGACGCTGAGCTGCTGCCCATCGGACGCCGCCTGCGCGCGAGCGGCCTGAAGGATCGTCTCCTCCTCGAGGTCCACCGGCAGCACCGCATGTTCGATGCGGGCCCCCGTCAGGGTGGCGCGGCGGCCGGCGCTCGCCGAGGCGAGCAGCAGCAGCGGATCCGTGCCCAGGCCGATCACCGGGACTGCGCTGGCGCCGCTCATTTCAGCGCCTCCTGCAGCACATCGAGCGGCAGGCTGCCGAGCTCCAGGGCGCGACGGTGAAAGTCCTTGGCGTCCTCGCCCCGCTCGGCGCTCGCGGCCCGCAGCTGCTCCCACATGCGCTGGCCGATCTTGTAGGACGGCGCCTGCCCAGGCCAGCCCAGGTAGCGGTGCAGCTCGAAGCGCTGCTCCGCCTCCGTCACACCCCAGTGGGCGCTCATGAACTCCCAGGCCCGCTCGTAGGTCCAGGCCTCGCCCGCCTCGGAGCCCGCCAGGTGCTCGGGCATCGGCAGCTGGCAGTGCAGGCCGATGTCCAGCACCACGCGGCCGGCCCGCAGGCGCTGCGCATCGAGCATGCCCAGGCGGTCGCCGTCGTCGGCCAGGTATCCCAGCTGGTCCATGAGGCGTTCCGCGTACAGCCCCCAGCCCTCTCCGTGGCCGGAGATCCAGCACATCAGCGCCCGCCAGCGGTTGAGGTTCGCGGCCTGCAGCGTCTGGGTGCCCACCTGCAGGTGATGGCCCGGCACGCCCTCGTGGTAGACGGTCGTGGTCTCCAACCAGGTGCGGAACTCGGTGGTGCCCTCGGGGACGTCCCACCACATGCGGCCCGGGCGGGTGAGGTCCTCGCTAGGGCCGGTGTAGTAGATGCCGCCCGAGCCGGTGCGGGCGATCATGCATTCCAGGTGCGTGAGCGGTTCGGGGATGTCGAAGTGGGTGCCCGCGAGCTCGGCGATCGCCCGGTCCGAGAGGTCCTGCATCCAGGCCTGCAGTGCATCGGTGCCGTGCAGGATCCGGGCGGGATCGGCATCCAGCGCCTGCTTCGCCGCGGCGACCGAGGTGCCGCCGTCGTTCCCGGCCGCGGCGTTGATGCGGGAGGCGACCTCCTCCTGCTCGGCGACCACCCGCCGCAGCTCCTCGATGCCCCAGGCGTAGGTCTCCTCGATGTCGATCTCGGTGCCCAGGAAGGTGCGCGAGTGGAGCGGGTAGGCGTCACGGCCGATGGCATCGGGCTCGGGCGCCTTGTCGATCAGGCCCTCGAGCGCATCGGCGAGCTCGCGGTAGCCCTGCGCCGCGGTCTGCGCGGCGGTGGTCACGTGCTGCTTCTGGGCGTCGCTGCCCTTCGCCTCGGTGGCGAAGCGCTCGAAGAACCCGCCGGGCGCCGCATAGGAGCGGCACTGCTCGGCGCCGAGGCGCAGCTGACGCTGTGCGGCGATGACCCCGTGCTTGGCGGCCTCGTGCAGGGACTCGACCCAGGAGCTGAGCGAGCGCGGCAGCGCACTCATGCGCGCGGCGATCACCTCCCAGTCCTCCGTGGTGTCGGTGGGCATCTGGTCCAGCACATCGCGGGACTGGATCACACAGGCGAGGTTGTTGACCTGCGCGATGTCCAGGTGCTGCTCGGCCCGCTCGATCTCGAGCCCCAGCCGTTCGGTGAGCGCGGCGCGGGTGACCGCATCGGCCGCATCCTCATCGGGCACCTCGGCGATCGCGGTGAGCATCTCGCGGGCAGCATCGGTCTGCGCGGCGACAGCAGCGGGGGAGTAGTCGGTGACCTCATGGTCATGGCCGGGCACCCCCAGGGAGGTGGCGAGGAACGGGTCCCGGCGGACGCTGTCCTCGACGTACTGATCGGCAAGACGATCCAGGGCGGTGGCTGCCCGCGCGGCGGGTGCGGAATGAGGGGTGCTCGACATGGCCGTGAGTCTAGTGGCGGGTCATGCCGAAAGAGGCGAGGAAACCCAGCCTCCACTCTCTCCAGGGTTCACACGGTTCTCCGGGTGGCGAAGCTCTCCAGGCGGTGCAGCCGCTATTGCCGGAGCGCTTGGGCGGGGTCTATACGGCTGGCGCGTATCGCTGGGACAGTGCCTGCACAGCCGGCGATGAGCATTGCGGAGATCGGCGCGAACAGGAGGAGCTTGAGATCGATGACTGGAACCCAGTGTTGAACAGCGCAGACGATCAGGATCGTGATGATGGCGAGGATGGCGCCGATCAATCCGCCGCCGAGTCCGATATAGGCGCTTTCTGCGATGAACTGGGCGCCGATCTGGGAGCGGCGAGCGCCCAGTGAGCGGCGCAGTCCGATTTCTCCGGTGCGTGTTATGACGTTGCCGGTGGCTTGGGCGGCGACGACGATCATGCCGACGAGGGCTGCGAGAGCACTGGCGCCCCAGCCGAGGCGGACGATGAGGGAGTCGACATCTCCGCGCAGACCGGACCCCGTTCCGATGGTGGAGACCTCGAGCATGCCCGGGTGATACGGGTCCAGGGCCAGGGGCAGGGAGTCGGCGACGGCGGAGGCTGCCCCGTGATCGGCCGCGACGATGAGCGAGACCGGAGACATCGCCGCCAGTGACGTGAGTGGGGCGTTGATCGGGACGAGGATCCCTGCGGTGAGCGCTTCCATACGGGGACTGGCCTCGATGACGCCAATGATCGTCACCGCGTCGCTGCCGATGAACAGGGTGCGACTGCCGAACTCTTCGGGGCGCAGACCGATCTCATCGGCCAGCGCGCGACCGATGACAGCCACCGGAAAGGCGGGGTCTACACCGACAAGAGAACGGCCGCTGACGTCCGCGTCGACGGTGCGGAGAAGATCCGGGTCGGAGGCGAACACGGGGACCCTGTGACCGAGAGCAGATCCGGGAACGCTGGAGGTGGAGACGGGGATTCCGGCTGCGGAGGCATCGATGTACCGCGATGCGCCGCGCACGCCCTCAAGGGCCGCGGCACGGGCGGCATGCTCCTCGGTGAAGGCGCGGTCCGTGCCGCTGATGTCGGGCTGAGCTATGGCGTGCACCGTGGAGGCGGCGTAGGCGTCGAAGTTGTCGGAGACCTGGAAACGCACTGTGCTCACCAGTGAGTTGACGGTGATTACCAGCGTCACGGCCAGGGCGAGGGCGATGGCAGCCACAGCGCTTCGTGTCGGTTCTCCTCGGACGGCGGAGAACGCTTCGGCGAAAGCCGGGTGAGGCTGGCGCGGCGTCGATGCTGTTCTAGTCATGCGGCCTTCGCGGTGATGCTTCGTCCGTCGATGATCTCGATGATGCGGTCCGCTCGCTCAGCGACAGCGGGATCGTGGGTGACGATGACGTGGGAGGAGTCAGCGGTGCGCAGGGAGTCCAGGAGGTCCAGGATCTGGGTGCTGCGGGCGCTGTCGAGGTTCCCGGTAGGTTCATCGGCCAGCAACAGTCTGGGGCGATGCACGACGGCGCGAGCGATCGCCACGCGCTGGGCTTCACCTCCCGACAGGGCGCTGCAGCGCGCATCGCGTCGATCATCGAGCCCGACAGCGCTCACGGCAGCCCGGACGCGATCCGGGGTGATCTCCCGACTCGGGGTGGTGTAGCGTAGCCCGAGCGCGACGTTCTGCATGACCGTGCGGTACGGGATCAGATGGAACGACTGGAAGATGAAGCCGAGCTCTCGACCACGCAGACGGGAGAGCTCTGCTTCTCCCAGCCCGCTGATGTCACGGCCATCAAGTAGAACCCGGCCCCGCGTCGGTGTGTCAAGGAGCCCCAGCATGTTCAAGGCTGTGGACTTGCCTGCGCCACTGGGTCCGATCAGGGCCACCCTCTCCCCGGCATGTACGCACAGGTCCAGCCCACGAAGAGCCTCCACGGGAGGCGGGCCAGGGAACGAGCGGTGAACGTCCTCGAGCGCGATCACCGGTACTGCACCAGTCACGATTCGCCGTCCCCGCCGGGATCTTGCCCCTCAGGTCCGCTGCCCTCTCCCGTCTGGGAGACAATCACCTCCGTGCCCTCCGCGGGGGCCGTGCTCTCCTCGAGCACCGCAGCACCGTCGATGACCTCAACAACAGTGACCGCGTGCCGCTCGGGAGTCGTCTCGTCGCCGATGCCCTCCCTAGGAGCTAGCAGCACGTAGGCGGCATCTGTGGAATCGCTGCGGACAGCACTGATCGGCACGAAGAGCACAGGGCCATCGGAGGAGGCGGTGACAACCGCAGCTCGAGCGTCGGTCCCCACGGACTCTGCAGGCAACGGTGCGTCGGGCGTGATCGTGATCGTGGACAGGTCGGGGTTGTCGGGATCAGGCTCTACCCCGCTGACCGTGCCGGTGAGCTCTTCGTCGTGATCACCGACCGTGAACGTTACGGCTTGATGAGGGGTCACGTCTGCTGCCTGGACTGTCGCGATCGACGCACTGAGCACCAGGGTGCCATCGGCCACAGTGAACAGCGTCGAGGTCTCATCCAGGGAATCGCCGACCTTGCTGCTCACATCGACGACTGCTGCCGGCAGATCACCGAGCACCACAAACAGCCCGCGGGGGATCACCAGTCCCGACTCGCCATCGCCAGCCCCTGTCTCGTCGTAATCGCCGACCCGGGCGGTGGATTGAAGGAGGTCGGTGGAGTATCCGCGGTCTGTCAGCAGACGTTCCAGGGCCCGCTGGGTTGATGGAGTAATCTCTTCGCCCATCTGTTCCGGGGCGTAGCCCGCGGCCTTGAGTCCCTTATGCAGCTGGTCGACGTCTTCCCCCCTGTCGCCCATGGTGAGATCGCGATAGAACGGGAACGCTCCAGGCAACGCGAACACCGGCTGTCCCGAAACCTCTGCCAGGAACATGCCCGGCTGGACGCTTTGACCACGCTTGATGCCCATCTTTACGAGCACGGCCGCAGCATCGTCAGGAGGAAGTGCAGGATGGACCGCCACGGTCCCGGAGTTCTGAACGGCCCCCGCTAGGGTCACCACCTGCTGGCGCTCGTCTCGCTGCACTGGGGCTGTCATCATCGGTGGTTGCAGGGGCGACGCGGCCGCTGCACGCTGCTCAGGAGTCATCATCTGCGAGCGAAGAACCGTATACCCCAGTCCCAGTCCCAACACGATCCCGATGATGAGGACAAGTGCGAGCGCTACCACGCGGCGACGCGGCTCGAACACTCCCCGTCCAGCTTCCGCGGCGTGGTCAGTCCTCGATCGCATCGGCAATGACCGCCAGATCCTCGTGGTGCTGTTCGATGAACTCGGCACGGTCATCAGCGACCAACTCCGCTTGGGCCTTTGTCAGCGGAGCCAGGCAATTCGCAAAGATTTCCCCACCTTCGAGGTTCTTTTCATCGGGCATCACATCTTCCCCGCCATACTGATGTGGCCACCAGTCCAGGAAATCGTAAACTGACGGGGGAGTGCCCGCGTCGGCGCTCCCGCCTGGAAATCCTGTCTTATCGGATAGGCATGCCTCGAATGTCGCAAACTCGTCGGGCAGGCGGGATACGTCAGCGTTCAACTCGACCTTCATCGTCCACTCCGAGTGGAGGGACTCGGACAGAGAAACTGCCTTGTGCCTCTGCCTCTTTGTGACGCTGAAATAGCACTCTAGGGTAGCGTCATTCGCCGACAGTTCAGTATCCGGAATACCATCTATCGTCCCCACGGGCCGGACTCCGCCCCTCCGGTAGCGATCGGGATCCGGAAAGGCGAACTCATTCATCTCCTCATAATAGGCGACGTAGTCGGCTGCCTTCGGGATCGCATCTGCTCGCCCCACATCCTCCAGGCACCCCTCAATCTCAGGCATGACCGTTGCCCGCAGCTGCTCCCGCAGCCACACCGGATCCGCGTAAGCTCCCTCGCCCGGGGCTGTGACCACCGCGTTCACGACGCGGGTGTCAACTTCACCCCTCGCTGAGCTGGCGCCACTGCAGCCCGCCAGAAGGACGGCGGGAAGAGTGATCGCCATCGCGGCAACCCGAACTTGTCGCACAGCAGATCCTTCCAGCAGTAGAGACTGCGCGCGCCCGACTCGGCGCGCTGTCACACGCGAAGATCAAATTTGGTGTTGACATCCGAGTTCATGCGAAACTTGGATCCGGGGGCCAGGTTCTTAATCGCCACCCACTGGGCCTGAGAGAATCCGAAGGTATGCTTCTTTGATCCCATGGTGGAGTTTCGCCACGTGCCTCCGGAGTGGTACTGTCCCCAGCTTGTGACATAGGGTGTGAGGGTGGGGAAGTAGACGCGATTTACGTTAACGTCGAGGCAGTCTGAACCGCTTGGCTTTGTTCGAGTTTCTCTAGTCTTCACACTGTTCATTGAAACGCAATTCGCGGCGGAGCTGGGCGGTGCGGTAGAAATGTCAGACACGCCAATTATTCCAAGCGTGACAAGACCGATGGCCAGAATTCTTGCAACCCGAGTTCTCGTTGGAGCCACGACTCCCCCTCTAATGCTTTGACTTTCGAGCAGCTTCTATGGTGCCCGTCTCAGCAGGAGAATAACGGACTTTGCGAGGTTCCGCGCCGGACCGGTGGACTGTTATGAACTCGTTACCCACCGTTGGCAGGCGCGCCGGAAGGCGGGGGTAGCGGCGGCCCGGGGCGACTCCAGGAAAGCGGTGCACGGTCCTCATCGGCGACAACGGGTCGATCCGCCGATCACCAGGTCGATCCGCGGCGAGGCGGCCGACCGCCCTCAGCGGTCCCCGAACTGCCACGCGGTGGGAGTGGCCTGGGCGCGCAGGCCGTGCGCGCGGGGGTAGCACTGCGCGGGATCGTTCCAGGTCCCGGCGCCGGCTCCGCGGCCCTCGACCAGTGCGCGCTCCTCGGCCTCCAGTCGGCTGGTGACGCTCATGGCGGAGACCACTACGGCGATCGCCGCCAGCTCATCATCGGCCAGGTGCCCCTGCACCAGGCGGACATCGGAGGGAGAGATCGGGGCGGACGGCACCCCATCGGCCGACGACACCCCGGCCGCGACTGCGGCCCCATCGGCTCCGCTCGTGTCGCCCGGGGCTGCGGGGTTCCCACCCTGCGCTGCCGTGCTCACAGCGGGATGTTCCCGTGCTTCTTGGTGGGCTGGGAGTCGCGCTTGGTGCGCAGGGCCCGCAGCGCCTTCGCGATCTGCACCCGGGTCTCGGCCGGGCGGATCACCGCGTCGATCCAGCCGCGCTCGGCCGCCGTGTACGGGGTGGCGAACTGCTCCTCGTACTCCGCTTCGAAGCGCGCCCGCTCAGCGGCGACATCCCCGCCCTCCTCAGCGACTTTCCGCAGATCCGAGCGGTGCAGGATGTTCACCGCGCCCTGTGAACCCATCACCGCGATCTGCGCGGTGGGCCAGGCGAGGTTCACATCCGCCCCCAGCTCCTTGGATCCCATGACGATGTACGCGCCGCCGTAGGCCTTCCTCGTGATCACGGTGATCAGGGGGACGGTGGCCTCCGCGTAGGCATACAGCAGCTTCGCGCCGCGGCGAATGATCCCGCCGTACTCCTGGCCGGTGCCGGGCAGGAACCCGGGCACGTCCACAAAGGTCAGCACCGGGATGTTGTTGGCATCGCACAGCCGCACGAAACGGGCGGCCTTCTCCGAGGCATCGATGTCCAGCGTGCCGGCCAGATGGGAGGGCTGGTTGGCGATGATGCCCACGCTGTTGCCCTCGACGCGGCCGAAGCCCACCAGGACATTGCGCGCGAACATCGGCTGGACCTCGAGGAACTCCTCCTCATCCAGCACTGTGCGCAGCACTGTGAGCATGTCGTAGGGCTGATTGGGGGAGTCCGGCACGAGCGCATCCAGCGCCAGATCCGCCGCGGTCGGATTCTCCTCCAGCCGCGTGGGGAAGCTCGGGGCGGGGCTGAGGGTGTTCGAGGGCAGGTAGCTCAGCAGGTCTTTGACGTATTCGATGGCCTCAGCCTCATCGGGGGCCATGTAGTGGGCCACGCCCGAACGGGTGGAGTGGGTGCGCGCCCCGCCGAGCTCCTCGAAGCCCACATCCTCCCCGGTGACGGTGCGGATCACATCGGGCCCGGTGATGAACATATGGGAGGTCTTCTCGACCATCACGATGATGTCGGTCAGCGCCGGGGAGTACACGGCACCGCCCGCCGCTGGCCCCATGATCAGCGAGATCTGCGGGATCACACCGGAGGCGCGGGTATTGCGCCGGAAGATCCCGGCGAACATCGCCAGCGACGCCACACCCTCCTGGATGCGGGCGCCGCCGCCGTCGAGGATCCCGATGATCGGCACCCCGGTCTTCAGCGCGAGATCCTGGATCTTCTGGATCTTGCGACCGTGGGCCTCGCCGAGCGAGCCGCCGAACACCGTGAAGTCCTGGGAGTACACGCACACCTGACGGCCGTCGATGGTGCCGTAGCCGGTGACGATGCCGTCGCCATCGGGCCGCTTGCGGTCGATCCCGAAGCTGCGAGCCTGATGGCGCACGAACCGGTCGGTCTCCACGAAGGAGCCTTCATCCAGCAGATCGGTGATGCGCTCGCGGGCGGTCTTCTTGCCGCGCGCATGCTGCTTCTGAACCGCCACCGAATCCGCGGCGGACACCGCCTGCGCATCCCGCTCGCGCAGATCCTCGAGGCGCTGGGCGGTAGAGAGGGGCTGCGGGGCGTCGGTCACGGAGCCTCCTGGCGTGCGCCGAAGAGCACGCGGGTCTCGGGGGTGTGGAACATCGGGATACTACGCTACGGGCCGGTCCGGGGCCTGCCACCAGCGCCGTGACCATCAGCAAGTTGACGAGGACGCACACCGCACAGGAGGGATACGCCATGCAGCACCCGGATGGGCCAGATCGCGTGCATGGCCCACTTCGCGCGGACGGCCCGGATCGCGCGGGCGGTCCGGATCGCGCTGCCCTGCGCGCTCACGTGCCGACGATGGTGCGCAGCGATGCGGTGCCCTCCACCCAGGACATCGCGGCGGCGCTGCTCGAGCAGGGGCAGCAGCCGCCCTTCGCGGTGACCGCCGTGGAGCAGACCGCCGGGCGCGGCCGACTGCAGCGCCCCTTCCGCAGCCCGCGCGGCAGCTCGCTGGCCCTCACCCTCGCCTGCCGCACCACACTTTCTCCTGCCACCCGATCCTGGCTGCCGCTGCTGGTGGGCGTCGCCGCCCATGCGGCACTGATCGCCGAGCTGCCCGCCCTCACCGGGCGCGTAGGCCTGAAATGGCCGAACGACCTGCACACCGCCGAGGGAGGCAAGCTCGGCGGCATTCTCGTGGAGGGCCGCGGGGAGGACCTGGTGCTGATGGGCATCGGGGTGAACCTGCGCGGCCCGATCCTGGATTCCGATGGGTTCCCGCTGCCGGGAGCGGCCTGGCTGCTGGGCTCCGGCGGGATGCTGGCCGCCGACGAGGTCACTGCGGGACGGGAGCTCACTGCGGGACTGGAGCCCGCGGCCGGACAAGAGCCCGCGGCCGATGGAAAACCCGAGGTCGCCCTGGAGCTCGCGCAGCTGCGGCGGCGCCTCGAGGAGACGATCGCCGGGGCGATCGTGGAGAGTCTGTGCAGGCTCGAGGCAGCCGACGGGGATGCGGAGGCCTGTGGTCTCGCAGAGCGCTACACTATGATCTGCCTCACAGTGGGGCGGTCTGTTCGGATCGACCCGCTAGGCACCGCGACCGCTGCGGCCCACCACGGCGCCCCGAGCCCCCTGCACGGGATCGCCCGCGGAGTGGACCGCATCGGTCGTCTGCTGGTCGAGGGCGAGGACGGCGTCACCGCCGTTGCGCTGGGCGACATACAGCACCTGCGGGCGCTCCCGCCCCCAGGCACCATCAGCGACCACCCTCACCCATCGCATCATCAGGAGGACCACGGGACGTGACCGGCGGCATGCATGACCTCGAGCCTGCTCGGGCGGCGGAGACCTCGCCGCCCGAGGAGCCGCGCCCGTCCGGGGAGCCGCGCCTGTCTGAGGAGCCGCGCCTGCCTGAAGCTGTCATCCCCACCCGCACCCAGGAGCTGCCGGACCTCTCCCAGACCGATGCGTCCGATGCCGACCTGGGCGACGCGCAGATCCTCGAGATGAATCGGCGCTTCGCCGAGGTGCGTCGCAGCGTCGGCGCGCTCGAGAAAGTGCTGCTGCAGGGCCCACGCCTGTTCTCTCGCCACGACCTCGCCGAGCAGCGGGACATTCCCCCGCGCCTGACCTCTGTGTACTGGCGTTCCCTGGGCTTCACTCCGGTGGACGAGGACACCGTAGTGTTCACCGAAGAGGACTCCTACGCGATCGGGGATCTCGCCGAGATCGTCCAGGACGGTCGGCTGTCCGAGCGCGGCTTCGAATCGATCACCCGGGGACTGGGCTTCCATATGGGTCGCCTGGCCATGTGGATCACCGAGGCTCTCGTGGATGAAGCCAAGTCGCGCGGCGACATGGACGACGGTGAAGCCCGCCAGCGCATGCTCGAGGAGATCCCGGACCTGCTGGACGTCCTCGAGTCGCAGGTCATGTTCGCCTTCCGCCGTCAGTTGGCCGCCTACACCGCGCGTGCCGGCAGCGAGGCTCTGCACCGCGACACCGATGAGCTGTTCCCCCTCCAGCGTGCCGTGGGCTTCGCTGACCTCGTGCAGTTCACGCGCCTGGCCCAGGATCTGCCGGGAGCGGAGCTAGCGGACATGGTGGGCCGGTTCGAGTCGATCTGCCGCGACATCATCTCCGTGGGCGGAGGGCGCGTGGTCAAGACCGTCGGCGATGAGGTGATGTTCCTGGCCGACACCCCTGAGGACGGTGCGCAGATCGCTGTCAGCCTCTCCGAGACCATCACCGACACGCCGAATCTGCCGCCGGTGCGGGTGGGCCTGGCCTGGGGGTCGATGTTCTCGCGCTACGGCGACGTGTTCGGCCCCACCGTCAACCTCGCCGCCCGCATGGAATCGGTGGCCCGGCCCGGCACCGTGGCGGTGGACCGTGAGACCGCGCAGGCCGTGGAGAAAGCCCTGCCGGGCGGCTTCCTGGTCGACGACGGGGAAGACGTGGACCTGCACGGCATCGGCGAGGTGCATGTGGCCGCCCTGCGCCGCGGCAGTTGGGCTCCGCTGGACCTCGGTCTGTGAGGGTCCCCGTCCCGGCGGGCCCGGATGTCTAGGATGGGCCCCGTGACACGCTTACTGCTCGTCGAGGACGACTCGGCCATCGCTGAACCGCTCTCCCGTGCTCTGGACCGCGAGGGGTACACGGTCACCCGCGCGTCCCGCGGTATGGACGCCCTGGCCATCGCCGCCGGAGCCGACCCCGTGGACATGGTGATCTTGGACCTGGGGCTGCCGGACCTGGATGGCCTGGAGGTCGCGCGCCGCCTGCGCAAGGGCGGTCTGGAGGCCCCGATCCTGATCCTCACCGCCCGGGCCGACGAGGTCGATGCCGTGGTGGGCCTGGACGCGGGGGCCGATGACTACGTCACCAAGCCCTTCCGCCTGGGCGAGCTGCAGGCCCGCATCCGCGCCCTGCTGCGCCGCGCCCAGGCCGCCGAAGAATCTGCCGGTGACTCCTTCGACGTCAACGGCGTGAACCTGGACGTCGCAGCGCGCCGTGCTTACGCCGACGGCGAGGAGCTGGCGCTGTCGGCCAAGGAATATGACCTGCTCACCGTCCTGGTGCGCGAGGCCGGCAGCGTCGTGACCCGCGATGACCTCATGCGCGAGGTGTGGGGCGCCGAATGGTGGGGCTCCACCAAGACGCTGGACATGCACATCTCGTGGCTGCGCCGCAAGCTGGGCGACGATGCCACCAACCCCCGGCGCATCACCACGGTGAGGGGAGTGGGCTTCCGCTTCGAGACCGGCGCGGAGAGCTGACGCGTGCGGCAGCGCGTGCTGCAGGCCACGATCATCACGGTGCTGCTGGCCGTCCTGCTGCTGGGCATTCCCCTGGGCTACTCGTGGCTGGGTCTGACCCGGCAGAACCTCGCCTCGCAGGCCAACACCATCCTGGACGAGGTGCGTGTGGACACCGAGGTGCGGCTCAAGGACGGCGGAGAGCTGGACGACGAGCTCCTGCAGCGCCGGGTCGATGAGCAGGCGGATCTGCACATCTCCATCATCGTGGTCTATGACGGGCAGACCTACTCCGCGGGCGAGCCGCCGCGTGAGGGCGGGCTGAACCGGCGCACCAACGGCGCGATGGGTCAGGCCATCACGGTGCACGTGCCCGAATCCGATGTCCGCGCCCACACGGCCGGCGCATGGGTGCTGATCATCGTCGCCGGCCTCTCAGCCCTGTCGATCGGTGTGTCGGTCGCGCTGTGGCAGGCCCAGCGGATCTCGATGCCGCTGGCCCGCCTGTCCCGCCGCGCCGAGGCGATGGGCGCCGGGCGCTCCCGCGGCCCCTGGCAGCCCTCCGGGATTGCGGAGATCGACGAGGTCGCCGAGCAGCTGGCGAACTCCGGTGCACAGCTGAACGAGCGGTTGGAGGCCGAGAGTCGCCTGGCCTCCGATGCCTCCCACCAGCTGCGCACCCCGCTGACGGCACTGTCGATGCGTTTGGACGAGATCCTGGCCACGAGCTCTGAGGAATGGGTGCGCGATGAGGCGCGGATCTCCCTGGAGCAGATCGATCGCCTCACCGAAGTGGTCCACGACCTCATCAACGCCCCCCGCTCCTCCCAGCGCCGCACACCCGGGGTGGTGGAGCTGCGCACCATCCTCACCCAGCAGAGCGAGGAGTGGTCCCCGGCCTATCGTCGGGCCGGTCGTGAGCTGCATATCCAGGTGCCGCGCAGCGCCGCGGTCTGGGGCTCCACCGGTCCGCTCACGCAGGTGATCGCCACCCTGATCGAGAACGCCCTGGTCCACGGCGGCGGCCGCACGTCGGTGAAGGTGCGCCGCAATGAGCACTCCACCGTGGTGGAGGTCACCGATGAGGGCGGCGGCATCGACCCCGAGCTCGGGCAGCGCGTGTTCGAACGCTCCGTCTCCGGGCCGCAGTCCTCCGGCACCGGCGTGGGCCTCGCGCTCGCGCGGACCCTGGTGGAGGACGACGGCGGGCGGCTCGAGCTGCTCACCGACACCCCCGCAACCTTCGGCGTCTTCCTCATCTCCGCCCCCGGGGAGGCGGACGACGGCTCCGATGCGACCGATGGGGCGAGACGGCCTGCCCGGCCGGGCCGCCGCAGCAGGCTGCCCCGGGGCCGCCGCGCAGACCGTATCCCCAGAGGTGAGCAGCCCGGCAACGCGGATGACTTCGAATCCCTCCCGCAGGGCTCGGTGGTGCGCCGCCGCTCCCGTCTGCGCCCCTGAACCTCCCCGGCGCCGCGCAGTATCTGCTCGGACGCCGCGGCGGCCACGCGGCCCAGACCACGAGCGGCCCAGGACGCGAGCAGCTCAGGACCCGAACAGCTCAGTACACTGGCCGCCGTGCCGCACACCCCGCCCCACCCCACCAGTCCTGTCCGCACCACCAGCCCTGACAGCACGAACGTCACCGCGTCGGAGCGACCCGCTGCCCGCCGTCTGGGCGTCGTGGGAGCCGGTCAGCTCGCCCGCATGATGCTCGGCCCCGCGACCGAACTCGACCTCGAGCTCGTGGTCCTCGCCACCGCCGAAACCGAGAGCGCTGCCCGAGTGGCGGCGCAGGTGCAGATCGGACGGCATGACGATGAGCAGGCGGTCGCTGCGCTCGCCGAGCAGGTGGAGGTGCTGACCTTCGACCACGAGCACGTGCCGCCCGCGCATCTGGAGCGCATCGAGGCCTCCGGCGCAGCGGCGGTGCGGCCCGGTCCTGCCGCTCTCGTCCACGCGCAGGACAAGCTGCTGATGCGCGAGCGCCTAACGGCACTGGGCCATCCCTGCCCCCGCTGGTGGCGGATCCGCAAGGAGCAGGACCTCGAGTCTGCGCTCGCCGAGGCCGGCGGACGACTGATCGTGAAGACCCCGCGCGGCGGCTACGACGGGCACGGCGTGCGCGTGGTCACCGGAGCGCAGCAGATCGCCGACTGGAGCCAGCTGCACTCCGAGCTGCTGGCCGAAGAGCTCGTGCCCTTCACCCGGGAGCTGTCCGTCCAGGTGGCCCGTCGGCCCCGCGGCGAGATCGCCACCTACCCCGTCGTGCAATCCGTGCAGCAGGACGGGGTGTGCTACGAGGTGGTGGCACCCGCCCCTGGGCTCGATGCGGCCGCGCAGCAGCGCATCCAGCAGCTCGCCGCCGCGATCGCCGCGGACCTCGAGGTCACCGGAATGCTCGCCGTCGAACTGTTCGAGACCGCTACGGGGCAGGTGCTCGTCAACGAGCTCGCCATGCGCCCCCACAACACCGGGCACTGGTCCATGGACGGGGCGGTGACCGGGCAGTTCGAACAGCATCTGCGGGCGGTGGCGGATCTGCCGCTGGGCTCGACCGCGCCGCTCGCCACCGTGACGGTGATGGTGAATCTCCTGGGCGGCCGCGCCGAGGACCTCGCCCCCGGCGCGGCGGCGGCGCTCGCCGCGGACCCGGAGCTGAAGCTCCACCTGTACGGCAAGGGGGTGCGTCCGGGCCGGAAGCTCGGTCATGTCACCCTCACCGGCGAGGACGCCGACGAGCTGCTCGAACGCGCCCACCGCGCCGAGCGTCTGATCATCGACGGGCCGGACTCTGTCCCGCACCCGGGCGCGGTCCAGCAGCCCGATCCCGATGAGCGCCCTGCCCCCACCCAGCACCCTGACCACCCGGAAGGCGCGTGAGATGCCATGAGCACCCGAACCGACCAGCCCCTGCCCGGCACCGATGAGACGCCCCTGGTGGGCATCGTCATGGGCTCCGATTCCGACTACCCGACCATGCGCGCCGCCGAAGAGGCGCTGGCCGAGTTCGCAATCCCCTGTAGCGTGGAGGTCATTTCCGCTCACCGCATGCCCGAGGACATGGTGGCCTGGGGGCGCGGCGCCGCCGAACGCGGGCTGCGCGTGGTGATCGCCGGCGCCGGCGGCGCCGCCCACCTACCGGGCATGCTCGCCTCCCTCACCGCACTGCCCGTGATCGGGGTGCCGGTGCCGCTGAAGCACCTCGACGGGATGGACTCGCTGCTGTCGATCGTGCAGATGCCCGCGGGGGTGCCGGTCGCCACCGTCTCGATCGGCGGGGCGCGCAACGCCGGGCTGCTGGCCGCGCGGATCCTCGGCGCCGGGGACGATGAGCGCGCCGCCGCGCTGCGCACACGCATGGCGCAGTTCCAGGACGAGCTGCGCGACCTCGCGATCGCCAAGGGGGAGCGGCTGCGAGAGCAGCGGTGAACCAGCAGCAGGGTCCTGCCCGGGCAGAGGGCCGGATCGCCTGGCTGGACCTCGGCCGCGGGATCTCGATCCTGCTGGTCGTGCTCTACCACGTGGCCGTCGGCTCCGGCACGGCCCTCTGGGCACTGCCCGAGGGGCCCGTCGCGCGGATCTGGCGCGAGGCGAACCTCGCCCTCGTGCCGCTGCGGATGCCACTGTTCTTCCTCATCGCCGGGCTGCTCGCGGCCCGGGCGGTGCGCCGCCCGCTGCGGGCGGTGCTGCGCCCCCGGCTGCTCGATCTGCTGTGGCCCTACTTGCTGTGGAGCCTGCTGTTCTGGGCCACCGGATGGCTGCGCTACGCTCCGGGCGAGCCGCTGGGATTCCTGCGTCAGGAGATCCTGGGCCTGCTGCAGCTGGCCTCCCCGTACTGGTTCATCGGCGTGCTGCCGATCTTCTTCCTCTTGGGCCGCTGGGGGCAGGGACGCCCCCGACTGCTGCTGAGCGTGGCCCTGCTGTTCCATCTGCTCGCCCCCGCCGGGCAGCAGCTGCTGCGGGAGGCCGGGCACAGCGACCTCGCCTACGGCATCTTCCAGCTGACGGACAACGCCCTGTGGTACCTGCTGGGGCTCGTGCTGCACCGGCAGATCCGGGCCCTCGCGGAGGGAACACGGCGCCGAGCGGCCCTGCTCGGCGGCACGGGGCTCGTCGGGCTGTTCGTCCTGCTGGCCCTGCTGCTCGTGCTGCCTGGGAAGGTGCCCGCCTGGCCGGTGGTGCGGGGCATCGAGCTGGCCGCGTCGCTGGCGGGTCTGACCGCCGCGGTGCTGCTGCTGCCCCTGCTGGCCCGCTCCCGGGGCCTGCGTGCGTTCGGCGCGCTGCTGGGGCGGCGCACCCTGGTCATCTATCTCGTCCACCCGATCGTGCTGAACCTGGTGGTGCTGCTGTGGCGGCAGGGTGGTCTTGCCGCACAGCTGGCGCACCCGCTGGTAGATCTGCTGCTGGTGCCGACGGTGTCGGCCGTGGCGATCATCACTGCCCTGGGAGTGGAGGCGATGGTGCAGCGCACCGGCCCACGCTGGCTGCTGCAGGCGCCGGGCATCTAAGACGTCTGAGACCCAGGTGGGGAGATCCGGTGCATGCTCCGCGGCGAGGCCCGGTGTCCTCTCGTCCGTCCAGTGCTGCGCGGTAAGGTCCGGGGTATGGAATCCAGTGCAGATCGCGCCGGGGTGCGCATCGTGGAATCAGCGGATGTCGCCGATGACGCCCGGATCGGCAGCGGCAGCTCCATCTGGCACCTGGCCCAGGTCCGAGAGGGAGCCCAACTGGGCACCGACTGCGTGATCGGACGCGGCGCGTACATCGGCACCGGGGTGCAGATGGGCAACGCCTGCAAGGTCCAGAACTACGCCCTCGTCTATGAGCCCGCGCAGATGGCCGACGGGGTGTTCGTCGGCCCCGCCGCGGTGTTCACCAACGACCATTTCCCGCGCGCCGCCAACCCCGACCTCACCGCGAAGTCCGCGAGCGACTGGGAGAGCGTCGGTGTCACCTGCGAGACCGGCGCCTCGATCGGGGCGCGCGCCGTGTGCGTGGCGCCCGTGACCATCGGCGCCTGGGCGATGGTGGCCGCCGGCGCCACCGTCGTGAAGGACGTCCCGCCCCACGCCCTCGTGGCCGGGGTGCCGGCGAAGCGGATCGGCTGGGTGGGCCGCTCCGGCGAGAAACTGGTCCACGCCTCTGACGGCACCGATTCCTGGGTGTGCCCTGCCACCGGCGAGTGGTACATCCCCGATGACTCCACCGGCGGGCTCCTGCTCGCCTCCTCACCCCTGGCCGACGCGCCCCGCCCGGCCTCCCTGACCGATCCCGACGAACAGGACGGCGAGAACGCATGAGCACCGATCAGTCTTTCATCCCGCCGGCGAAGCCGATCATCGGCCAGCAGGAGCGCGACGCGGTGGACCGCGTCCTCGCCTCCGGCATGGTCGCGCAGGGCCCGGAGGTCGCGGCCTTCGAGCAGGAGTTCGCGGACGTGCTGGTGGGCGGCCGCGAGTGCGTGGCAGTGAACTCCGGCACCTCCGGGCAGCATCTGGGCATGCTCGCCCTCGGGCTGAAGCCCGGCGAGGAGGTCATCGTCCCGTCCTTCACCTTCGCCGCGACCGCGAACTCCGTCGCCGTCGTCGGTGCCACCCCGGTCTTCGTGGATGTGGACCGCGAGACGTTCTGTATGGACCCCGCCGCCGTGCGCGCCGCGATCACTGAGCGGACCGTCGGGATCCAGCCGGTGCACCTGTACGGCCACCCCGCCGCGATTGATGAGATCATGCAGATCGCCCGTGAGCACGAGCTGTGGGTGCTCGAGGACGCTGCCCAGGCGCACGGCGCCACCTGGCACGGCACCACCGTGGGTGCCTTCGGCGACGCCGCGATGTTCTCCCTGTACCCCACCAAGAACATGACCTCCGGCGAGGGTGGAATGGTGGCCTGCGCCGATGCGGACACCGCGCGCATGGTGCGCCTGCTGCGCAACCAGGGCATGGAGAAGCAGTACGCCAATGAGGTGGCCGGCTTCAACAACCGCATGACGGACATCCACGCCGCGATCGGCCGGGTGCAGCTGACCAAGGTCCTGGACTGGACCCGTACCCGCCAGGAGAACGCCGCGTTCCTCGATGAGAATCTCGAGGGCGTGGTCACTCCGGTGGTCCGCGAGGGTGCCACCCACGTCTACCACCAGTACACGATCCGTGTGCAGGGAGCCAGCGCCGCCGAGCGCGATGCCTTCGCCACCGCTCTGCGCGAGGAGCACAAGGTGGGCTGCGGCGTGTACTACCCCACGCCCGTGCACCGCCTGGACACCTTCGGGCAGGAGCTGGAGCTGCCGGTCACCGAGATGCTCGCCCGCGAGGTGCTCTCCCTCCCGGTCCACCCGAGCCTGAGCGCCGAAGACCTCGAGCGCATCGTCGCCGCCGTGAACACCGTCGCGAAGGCAGGAGCCTGATCATGAGCCAGAAGAAGACCCTGCGCGCCGGACTGATCGGCCTGGGCATGATGGGCCGCCACCACGCCCGGAACCTCCGCGCCCTGGACGGCGTGGACCTGGTGGCCGTGGCGGATGCGCACGGTGACCCGCACGGGGCCGCTGCCGGCATGGAGGTGCTGCCCGATGTCGACGCCCTGATCGCGGCGGGCATCGACTACGCGGTCGTGGCTGTGCCCACCCAGTTCCACCGCGATGTGGCGATCGCCCTGGCTGACGCTGGGATCCACACGCTGGTGGAGAAGCCGCTGGCCTTCGATATCGCCGAGGCCGAAGAGATCACCGCCGCCTTCGAGAAGGCGGGCCTGGTGGGCGCGGTGGGCTACATCGAGCGCTACAACCCTGCGCTGCAGGAGATGCGCAAGCGCATCGCCGGCGGTCAGCTGGGGGAGATCTACCAGATCGCCACCCGCCGCCAGGGCGGCTTCCCCGCCCGTATCGCCGACGTCGGCGTGGTCAAGGACCTCGCGACCCACGACCTGGACCTCACCGCCTGGGTCGCGCAGTCCTCCTTCGCCTCCGTCGCCGCGACCACCACGCGTCGCTCCGGCCGCGAGGACGAGGACATGGTCTCGATCGCCGGAGAGCTCGCCGACGGCACCATCACCGGGCACCTGGTCAACTGGCTCTCCCCGTTCAAGGAGCGCGTCACCATCGTCACCGGCGAGAAGGGCGCCCTGGTGGGCGACACCCTCAACGCGGACCTCACCTTCCACGCCAACGGCGAGAACCCCACGAACCTGTGGGAGTCCATGGCCTCCTTCCGCGGCGTGAGCGAAGGCGATTCGGTGCGCTACGCCCTGCAGCGCACGGAGCCGCTGGCCACCGAGCACCAGGCATTCCGCGATGCCGTGCTGGGCGTGGACACCACCAACATCGTCACCATGCGCGAAGGCCTGGGCACGGTGCGCGCCATCGAAGCGGTGCTCGTCTCGGCGCGCGAGGGCCGCGTGGTCGCCCCGGAGGGGATCACCGCTCGTGCGTGAGCGTCGTCGCGCTGCCCGGCGGGCGATCCCCCTGATCGCAAGGGGGCTGCGGCATCTGCCGGGCCGCGTCGGCGGCATGGGCACCTACTTCGCCGCCCAGGAGGATCTCGCCCGTCACGGCGCGCAATCCTCCTGGCGTGAGGCGGTGGAGCGCCTGCTGCGCCTGTCCGACCGCGACCATGCGCGCGGCCGGATCTCCTCAGCGCTGACCTGGTTCGACAAAGCGCTGCGCATCACCTACGACGGGGCGCTCCACCAGGCCGGGCAGTCCCCCCTGGCGGCTGATCCCGAGCCGGTTCTGCGCCCGCTGCGCAGCGCGAGCATCGGCACGCTGCTGATCGACGGGACCATCGACCCTGCTGTGCGCCCCACCGCCCCGCCGCCCCGGGACCGGGCGCCGGGAGAGCCGCTGCGTCTGCTCGTCCTCGCCCAGGCGAACTGGACGTTCATCCACCCCGTGATCGAGGCGCTGCGCGCCCGCGGCGGGATCGAGATCCGCGAGATCGACGTCGACGAGCTCGCCGCCCCCGGCATGCCGGACCGCGATCACCTGCTGCGCGCACGCTATGACGCGATCACCCGCGGGGCGCTCCTGCCCACCCCGCCCGAGCTCGCCGCGGCGTTCGACTGGGCCGATACGGTCCTCGTGGAGTGGGCGCACCATGTGCTGACCTGGGTGACCCTGCTGGATCGCGCCCCGCGCCTGCTCACCGCACGGATGCACCGCTTCGAAGTGTTCACCCCCTTCGCTCTGCTGCATGACTATCCGCGGATCGACCGGCTGCTGCACGTCTCCCCGCCCGTGCGGAGGATGCTCGACGCCATCGCGCCGCAGGCCTCCGCGGTCCCTGCCAGCCAGGTGGGGAACCTGCTGCAGCACGGCCTGGGCCCCGAACCTGCCGGTGAGCGGGACCCCGCGCTGCTGGTGCAGGTGGGGTGGCTGCGCCCGGTCAAGGACGTGATGTTCACCCTGGACGTGCTCTCGGCCCTCCGGGAGCACGACCCCGCCTTCCAGCTGCGCCTGATCGGTCCGCAGCTGCCGGATGATCCCGCGGACGACACCCCGTACCAGCAGCAGGTCCGACGGCGCCTGGCCGACTTCCCGCCCGCGGCGATCCAGGTGCTGGGTCCGCGCCAGGACGTCCCCGCGCTGCTGGCCACCTCCGGGATCGTGCTGTCCTCATCCCGGCACGAAGGCACCCATGAAGCGGTCATGGAAGGCCTGGCTGCGGGCTGTCCGGCCGTCGTGCGCGACTGGCCTGACACTGTGCCCTATGGCGGAGCCCGCACCATTTACAGCGATGAGTGGGTGGTCCCCGATGCGGCTGCAGCCGTGCAGCGGATCCTCGCGCTGCAGGATGAGCAGACCTACGCCCGGGCCGCGCAGGCCGCACGCGCCTTCGCCCTCCAGCACCGCGATCCCGAGCAGGTGATCGACGGGTACACCCGCGCTCTCTTCCCGCGGTGATATCTGTGACCGCCCATCCGGACGGACGATACCGATGACCGCCCTGCTGCCGGTGCTGCTCGCCTGGGCTCTGCTCACCGGGCCCGGACTGCTGCTGCTGCTGGCCGCCGGTGCACGGGTGCCGGTGCGCTGGGGGTGGGCGCCGCCGCTGACGGTCCTGGCAGCGGTGCTGCTGGCCGCCGTGCTGCACCTGCTCGCCATCCCCTGGACTCCGCTGAGCACCGGGGTGGGGCTGGTGCTGCTCCTGGCCGCGGTGCGCGCACTGCGCGAGGTGCTGCACCGCCGCACAGACCGCTGCAGCGTCGCCGCCCCGCGGGAGAGCATCGCCCAGCCGGCCCTGCGCATGCAGGCTGAGCTGCTCGTGAGCGGCACGTGCGCGCTCGCGGGGATCGCAACAGCGGCGTCGGCCATGCGGTGGATGGGCGGGATCGACACCCTCAACGGCAGCTACGACTCCTTCTTCCACCTCTCCGCGATCGCGGAGATCCGGCATCGGAGGGATGCGACCCTCACCTCGGCGCTGACCGGGCTGTACGGCGAGCCCACCTTCTACCCCGTCGTCGTGGACGCCCTGTCGGCCCTGCTGCCGCTGGACACCATCCCCGCCGCCAATGCGATGGCGCTGGCGATGCTCGCCGCACAGCCCGCTGCTCTCGCCGCTCTCGTGGCGACCTGCGTGGTCTCCACCCGCCGCCGACCGTGGCTTGCGGTTCTCGCCGCGCTCACCGCCCCGATCTTCCTCAGCGTCCCGGCGATGGCGCTCGTGATGGGCCTGTGGCCCGTGGTGCTCGGAGCTCTCTGCCTGCCCCCAGCGCTCGCTGCTGTCGTGCTGCTCATGGAGGGGCGGCTCGGGGTGCACCCGGTGCCCGGAGCCCTCGGGGTGGGGGCGGTGCTGCTGGGCACGGCTCTGGCCCATCCCACGATCATGTTCTCCGTCGCGGTGTTCGCCGGGCTCATCGTGCTGGTGCATGGAGCTGCGCGCCTGCGGGCCGGGCAGCGGCGCCGGGGCGGCATCCAGGTGGGGCTCGCGCTCGCGGCGGCCCTGCTGTTCGTGATCGGCTCGCGGATCCTGCTGGAGGGGATGGACCTCACGCGGCCCAGCTCGGATCCGCTGCTGAGCGTGCTGTGGCGGGTCCTCGTGGACACCCCGCGGGTCCCCGTGCTCGAGGCACCGCTGTGGCCGGTCGCGGTGCTGTGGGTGCTCGCCGTCGTCGGGGCCGTCGCGGCCCTGCGCCGCCGCGAGACCATCGGGACCACGGCGGTGCTGGGCGTGGTCGTGACGATCGTGCTGGCGGTGGCCACGCAGATCTCCGCACCGCTCGCCGAAGCTCTCGTGAACCCCTGGTACGGGGCCCGCGAGCGGATCGCCCCGCTGATGACGGCCCTGCTCGTGGTGCTCATGGCCCGGGGACTTGCCGCGCTCGATGCCCGGACGCTGCGCTGGGCGCAGCTGCCGCTGGCCCCCGTCGCCGCCGGGGCGCTGGTCCTCACGAGCGTGTTCGCCGTCGCCGTGCCGCAACGGCTGCCGCTGACCGGGTCCCTGGCGTACACCGCCTACGGGCTGCAACTCTCCCCCTACGTCACGCCACGGGAACGGGCGTTCATTGAGCGCACCGCGGCGCAGCTGCCCGATGACGCGGTGGTGCTCGGCGACCCCCGCGACGGCACCCCCCTGTACTGGTCCGTCGGCGGAGTTGAGACGGTCTTTCCCATCATGGGCAGCCCGCAGACGCGCGATGGCGCCCTGATCGCCAAGTACTTCAGCCGCCTGGATGATCGACGCCAGGTGTGCGATGCCCTCGCACGGGTGAGCCCCACCCACCTGTACCGTGACACCTCGGAGTTCAGCGGCCGGCTGATCAGCCCCGCCTCCGCCCCCACCTGGGTGGGGCTGTACGGCATCCCGCCGAAAGATCTGCGCCTGGTGGAGCAGGATGGTCCCTACGCCCTGTACGAGGTGACGCTGCCGTGCTGACCCGATCCGTCGAAGGAGGAGCCGCGTGAAAGAGACGATCCGCATCGTGCTGCGGACCCTGTCCGTGCTGCCCGCGCGCTCGCGGCGCTTCCTGTGGAGCTTCGGGGTCGTCATGAGCCTGCTGGCCCTGCTGGACGTGGTGGCGCTCGGGGCGATCGCGATCGTGATCCCGGGGCTCATGGCCCCCTCCCAGGCGGTGACCGTGCCGCTGCTGGGATGGCAGCTGAAGACCTTCGAGGAGATGATGATCCTGGTCGGCGCGTTCGTCGCGCTGATCATGATCAAGAGCGGGCTGAACCTGCTGACCATCCGCATCGCCACCCAGCGATTCGCCCAGCACGAGGTCGCGATCGGACAGCGCCTGTTCCGCGCCTACATGTCCTCCTCCTGGGTGGACCGCACCTCCCGCTCCACGCAGGAGATCATCCGCATGGTCGACTCCGGGGTCGCCGCGGTGGTGGCCAATGTGCTCATGCCCTCGATGACGGTGCTCGCCGAATTCGCAACCATCACGGTGATCAGCATCGGACTGATCATCATGGACTGGCGGATCGCCCTGGCCACGTTCGTGTACCTGGGGTTGATCGCGCTGATCCTCTCGCGCGTGGTCACCCCGCGGGCGGTCACCAACGGCGCCGTCAACCGGGACAACTCCCTGGCGGTGGTGCGCCTGCTGGGGGAGGTGATCGCCGCGCTCAAGGAGCTGACGCTCAAGGGCAATGAGGCGCAGGTCGCGGAGATCGTCGCGGACCGCCGGGCCGCCGCCGCGACCACCCGCGCCTACGCCCAGTACTACAACCAGATGCCGCGCTTCGTGCTGGACGCCGGAATGGTCGGTGGCTTCGTCGTGGTCGGTGGCGTCGGCTACCTCACCGGGCTGCCGAACGATGGCCCGACCTCCGCGATGACGTCGGTGGCCCTGTTCGCCGTCGCCGGATTCCGCCTCGTCCCCTCGCTGACCCGCTTCCAGTCCACCCAGAACCGGATCCTCACCAACGCCGCCTTCGCCGACTCCATCATCGACGACATCGACTTCGCGCAAGAAGCCGTCGCGCGCACCGAAGAACCGGACAGCGCGACCCTCCCGCCGGGGCTGCATGACATCGAGCTGCAGAACGTCACCTTCACCTACCCGGCCCGCGAGGAGCCCGCCGTCCGCGACGTCTCCCTGCGCATCCCCGCCGGCAGCTCCGTGGCCGTCGTCGGCACCTCCGGCGCCGGCAAATCCACGCTCGTGGATCTGCTGCTGGGCCTGCTCACCCCCAGCAGCGGCTGCATCCTGCTGGGCGGCATCGACATGACCACGGTGCTGCGCCAGTGGCGCGCCTCCGTGGGCTACGTCCCGCAGGAGGTGGCGCTGTTCGACGTCAGTGTGGGGGAGAACGTGGCGCTGACCTGGGACCCTGCAGAGGTCGAGCCCGTACGGGTGCGGCGTGCCCTAAGCCGCGCACAGATGCTCGAGGTGATCGAATCCCGACCCGATGGCCTCGCCGGACGGCTGGGGGAGCGCGGCACCACCCTCTCGGGCGGGCAGCGCCAGCGCATCGGGATCGCCCGCGGCCTGTACACCGATCCGAAGGTCCTGGTGATGGACGAGGCCACGAGCGCCTTGGACACCAAGACCGAAGCCGCGGTCACCGGGTCGATCCGTGAGCTCGGCGGCGAGGTCACCACCATCACGATCGCTCACCGCCTGGCCACCATCCAGCACTGCGACATCGTGTTCTATATGGCCGACGGCCAGGTCGTCGCCGCCGGCACCTTCGACGAGGTGGTCGCCGAGGTCCCGGCCTTCGCCGAGCAGGCCGCGCTCGCCGGGCTCACCGGACGCGCCGAGCAGGAGACGCCATGACCCGCCCCACCATGTTGTTCCACGCCCCCTACCCGATCCACGGCCGAGCTACCGGCTCCGGGGTGCGCCCCGCCAAGATGCGCCAGGCCTTCACCGACGCCGGCTATGACGTCATCGAGATCGCCGGCCACGGGGCGGAGCGCGCCCGCGCCCTGCGCGAGCTGCGGTGGAAGCTGTACCGGGGCCTCCGCCTGGACTTCGCCTACGGCGAGAACTCCACGATGCCGACGCTGCTGACCGAGCCGCACCATCTGCCCACCCACCCGGCCGTGGACCTCAGCCTGCTGCGCCTGCTGCACCGCCACCGCGTGCCCACCGGCATGTTCTACCGCGATGTGTACTGGCGTTTCCCCGCCTATGTGCAGGACGTCGGCCGCCTGATCGCCACCGGCACCACCACCCTCTACCACGCGGAACTGCTGGCGATGCGTCGCTGGCTGAACCGCATCTACCTGCCCTCGCAGAAGATGGCGCCGATGGTGCCGTGGATCCGCCCTGAGCAGACCGCCCCGCTGCCACCCGGTGCCGCCGTGCACGACAGCCGACGGGAGGCCGTTGGCGAGCTGACCGCGCTGTACGTCGGCAATGTCTCCGAGTACTACCGCATGCACGAGCTGTTCCGGGCGGTGGACGCCACCGCGGGGGTGCGCCTGATCTTCTGCACCCCACCCGAATCCTGGGACGCCGTGCGCGAGCAGTACCCGCTGGGCAGCAGCGGCCGTATCGAGGTGGTCCATGCCCGTGGCGAGGAGCTGCTGCCCCTGTTCGCCCGCGCCCACCTCACCCTGCTGACCGTGGAGCCGGCCCGCTACCGCGACTTCGCCGCCCCGGTGAAGCTGTTCGAGTACATCGGCCACGGTAAACCCGTGCTCGCCACCACCGGGACGCACGCCGGAGATCTGGTATCCGAGCTCGGTGCCGGAGCGCAGGTGCCCTACAGCAGCGAGCGCATCGCCGCGGCACTGGCCGCCCTGCGCGATGACCGCACGGAGCTGACGGCTCTGACCGATCGCGTCGAAGCGGTGCGCCATGAGCACACCTGGAGCGCCCGGGCACGCACCGTCGCCGCGGATCTCGCGGCGCTCGATACGCGCGGCTGACTGAGCGCGGCTGACGACGCGCGACTGACTCCGCGCGACGGAGCACCGGGCTCGAGATTCAGGGGCGTTGCGAGGCCGCCGGCTGCTCGGACTGCTGCGCGCGGGCGACGAGGGTGGCGATCGCCCGGATCCATCCGTCGCTCTGCTGCTCGGCGGACAGCTCCCCGGCGTGCGCATCGCTCGCCGCCTTCGCTGCCCGCACCGCCTGGGTATCCAGTTCCCGCAGCGTGCGGGCCAGATCCTGGGCGGTGAAACCGTCTGTCACCGCGCCCAGCTGCCCGCCGTGCACCAGGTCCCGCATCTCCGGGGTGGGGGAGACCACGAGCGCCAGACGCGCCTGCACGAAGTCGAACACCTTGTTCGGCAGGGCGTTGGCGAGGTTGAAGGTGGTGGGCGGGCACACGAACACGCCGACGTCGTAGCTGTTCAGCACCGCGTGCAGATCCGCGTACGGCACCGCATCCAGGACCCGTACCCGCCCCTCAGGCAGTGCCTGGGCCATGTGGCGCAGCTGCTGCACATAACCGGGATCGCTCGGCACGAGATACATGTCCAGCGTCGCCTCGATCGCCGGATCCGCCATCGCCTCGATCATGAGGTCCAGACGCCGCGAGGGCATCGCCCCGCCGGAATGGACGATCCGCAGCGGCTGCTGCACCGCGGTGGGGCGCAGATCCTGGTATGGGGCGGCATTGGTGACCACCTCGGCCCGGATCCCGAACTCGCGCGCATACTCCCGCGCCAGCCCCTGCCCGACGGTTGTCACCGAATCGGCGCGGGTGACATGGGTGCGGCAGATCCAGCGCAGATACGGGGCGACGAACAGCCGCCAGCCCAGACGGTCTTCCTTCTGCCGCGGCGCGTACTCGTGCAGATCCGCATGCACTCCGCCGCGCGGCCGCAGCGCGAGAGCCAGCGGCACGGTGTCGACATCATCGGCGAGCACCACATCGGTGCACGGCAGCTCCTGCGCCCGAACCCATGCCACGACCTCCTGTTCCCAGTAGGCGCGGTGATACCGGCGAGTGAGCACAAGGGACTTGTCCAGCCGCCACTGCTTGAGCTCATCCGGGATCCGCAGATGCTGCGCGGAGCCCTCGGGCGGGGGGCCATAACCGCAGGTCATCACGGTGTGCTGGGCGGCGAGCAGCCGCACCTGCTTCAGCACCCGGGCATCTCGGGAGATGTCGGAGAAGGACAGCACGAGCACCGTGCCGCGCGGATCATCCGCGCCCTGCGCGGGGCGCGGTGATGTGCGCGGCAGGGACCGATCTGCGGCGAGGGCTGCGCGATGCACCCGGGCATAGCCAGCCCCGACCACCGGTGCGGAGAACGCATCCCCTATCGTGTCCGCGATCGCCTGGGCAGACAGGTCCCGGGTGCGTTCATCCACCGCCCGGATCGCGGCGGCGTAGGCCCGAGCATCCTGCTGCGCGACGAGCTGCCCGACCTCCTCACGCGTGTACTCGCCCTGCCCACCCGTTGCACCGAGCACCACGGGTCGGCCCGCCACGATGGCCTCCGCGGCGGAGACGAAGAAGTTGTCCGCCCGCGTCGGCCCGAAGAACAGATCCGCACGGCCCAGCGCATCCTGCACCTCGGCGGCATCCACCGCCCCGCGCAGCAGCACGCGCTCGGCGACCCCGAGCTCGCGGGCCCGCTGCGCCGTGGCCTCCTGCAGGGGGCCAGCGCCCAGCCACTCCAGATGCGCATCGATGTCCTCGTCCACCAGATGGGCCAGCGTTTCGACCGCCAGCAGCGGATCCTTGCGCGGAATCAGACCGCCGGTGGAGACCAGGCGCAGCGTCCCATCGGCCCGGTCCCGCCGCGGCATGACCGGCACCGGATCCACGATGCAGGGCACCACATCGGTGGGGCGCTGCCCGCGCACCGCGCGGATGGGGCGGGCCAGGAACTCGCACACCGCGGTCACCCGGTCCGGCAGGGCCAGCAGACGGCTCAGCACCGGCAGACCCAGTCGGGCGGCCGTCGGCAGCGTTGCCGGGGTGGTCACCGCCGACCAGTGCTCGGTGTGCACCCACGGCACGCGGGGGCGCCGCAGCGCAAACGGCAGCAGCGCGGAGAACGCCATCGAATGCACCAGATCAGCGCCGCGCAGTGCCCGCGGCAGCGCCCTGCTCGCCCGCAGGATCTGATCTGGGCGGCGCGGATCCATCGGGATGCGCAGCACCTCCAGGCCCTCGTGGACCAGGCGCCGGGAGCCGTCATCATCCGCCGGAGGCACCAGATGCACCACCCGCACGCGCGCGGTGCGGGCGATCGCCCGGGCATCGCGCACCACGAACGAGCCGCGTGCGGGCGCGACAGCGGTGGGGAACCAGGTGGTGACGATCGTGACCTTCATCGGCCGCTCGCCGCCCGCACCTCGGCCAGCACCCGGCGGTACATCGCGCGCATACCGCGGATCTCCTGCTCCCAGGTCAGTGTCGGGGCGGCAGCCCGGGCCGCCCGCCGATACCGCTCGGGGGCCTCGAGGATCTCCCGCAGCGCATGCGCGAGGTCCTCCGTGCTCGAACCCTGGAACACCTCCCCGACCTCCAGCTGCTCGACCACCGCACGCATATCCGGCAGATCCGCCGCGGCGATCGGCAGCCCCGCCCGGATGGACTCGAACAGCTTGTTGGGCAGCGCATAGCGGTAGGACAGGCAGATCGGGCGCACATGCACCACCGCCACATCACCATCGGCCAGGGCATGGGCCACCTCATCGGGCGCCACCGCCCCCACCAGGTGCACCCGCTCCGAGACCCCGTGCTCGGCGGCCAGCTCCTCCACCTCGGCCAGGGCAGCGGCCTCCCCGTAGCCCAGCAGCACGAAATGCACATCCGCGCTCAGATGGGGCAGCGCCGCGATGGTCTCCTCGATGCCGCGAGCGGTGGTGATGCGCCCGCCATAGGCGATGACCTTGTCCGTGGCAGACAGGCCCGCCCGCTCTCGCAGCACCCCGGTGGCCCGGTCCGGCGGCCCATCGGCCAGCGGGACGTTCCGCACCAGGGTGGGCATCTGATCCAGGTTGTAGGTGGTGCGCAGCCAATGCGCGATCGACGGGGAGACGGTGATCACCCCATCGGCCTGCCGGATCCCGATCGACTCCACGATGGCCTCCACCAGCGGGGCCAGCAGACGGTCGGAGCGGACATTGCGGTGGCGCCACAGCTCATGGGAGTCGTAGATGATCCCCACCGGGCGGCGCGAGAGCGCGCGGATCGCCATGGCGGGCACCAGGGTGTTCGCGTCATTCGCGTGCACCGCATCAGGGCTGAGGCGCAGCCCGGCGCGCGTGGCGTTGACCCAATAGGTGCCCAGGGCCAGGGTGCGGAAAGCCCGCTCGCCCATGCCGCGCAGCAGCCGCAGCCCCTGCAGGCGCGCGCGATCCAGCCGGGGACGCGGGCGGGCGCGATGGTCGATGCCGCCCTTGGCGTCGGTGTCATCGCCGGCGCCCGTGCCATGGCTGATCAGCCCCCGCCACAGCGGTGCCAGCTGCGGCAGCAGACGTTCACTCGTGAACTCGGGCACCCGCTCGAGCTGCAGCCCCTCCCGCAGCGGGATGAGCTCCGCCATGCGGCCCAGCTCCCGTCGCTCGACTGCGATGATCCGCACCTCATAGCCCTCATCGCGCAGGGAACCGGACTCTTTGAGAACCCGGGAGTCGTTCGCGCAGTCGTTGTAGACGAGGACGGCGATGCGAGCGGCCGACCCGGTGGGCGAAGACGTCATGCAAGGTCCCCTCTGGGTGCGCCCGGTCCGTGAGCGGCGCAGTGCCGGACGGGACCGACCGTTGGCTATCGTGGTGCGTGATCACTGTACCTGGGGGCGGCGCCGTCCACGCGGCGCCGCCGACCTGTGAGGGAGGACCCCGCCCCATGAAGATCCTGTCCGTGGTGGGGGCTCGCCCCCAGTTCGTCAAGCTCGCGGCGATCGCCGATGCGGCCGCCCAGCGTGACGATGTCGAACACATCATCGTGCACACCGGCCAGCACTACGACGCGGCGATGAGCGACGTGTTCTTCGCGGATCTGCGGATCCCGGCCCCGGATGTCAACCTCCAGATCGGCTCCGGCACCCACGGCCGCCAGACCGGTGCGATGCTGGCCGGAATGGACGAGGTCCTCGAGGAGCATCGGCCCGACTGGACCCTCGTGTACGGCGACACCAACTCCACCCTGGCCGGCACCCTCTCCGCGGTGAAGATGCACCTGAAGGTCGCGCACCTCGAAGCGGGACTGCGCTCCTTCAACCGCCGTATGCCCGAAGAGCACAACCGCGTGCTCACCGACCATGCCGCCGATCTGCTGCTGGCCCCCACCGAGGTGGCTCGTGATCACCTCGCCGCCGAGGGCCTGGCCGAGCGCACCATCGTCACCGGCGACGTCATGACCGACGTGTGCCTGCGGGTGGCGGAATCCGTCCAGGACACCACCCCGACCCTGCCCGAGGGCATCGACCCCACGGCCGATTACGCCGTGGCGACCATCCATCGGGCCGACAACACCGACGACCCTGAGCGTCTGCGCAGCATCGTCGAGGCGCTGCAGGCCCTCGACCTGCCGCTGGCGCTGTTCGCACACCCGCGCCTGGTGGCACGCGCCGAAGCTGCCGGCATCCCGCTGGCAGGAGGCGCGGTCCATGTGGGGAACCCGGTGGCCTATCCGGAGCTCATCGGCGCTGTGCAGCGGGCCCGCGCGGTGGTCACCGACTCCGGGGGCCTGCAGAAGGAGGCCTACCTGCTGGGCACTCCCTGTTCGACCGTGCGCACCGAGACCGAGTGGGTGGAGACCCTCGAGGACGGCTGGAACCGCCTGGTCCCTGACCCGGCTGAGCTGACCGACGCCGTGCAGCGACCGCGGCCCACCGGCGAGCGGCCCCCGTACTACGGCGACGGCACCGCCTCGCTGCGCAGCATCGACGCGCTGCGCGAGCGCGCGTGAGACGGGACCGGGCCGCGCGGCGCTCACGCCCTACGCGTCGGCGCCGCACCGGCCGGGCGCCGCACGTGGTGCTCGCCAGTCGTGTCTATGCCCCCGAACCGGTGGCGGCGGCCTTCCGCCTGGAGGCGCTCGTGGATGCCCTCGAACGGGGTGGCGCCGACGTGACCGTGCTGACCTCCATCGCCCCCGGGACCGCGCGGGGGCGCTCTGGGGACCGCCGCATCTCGCGCTGGCCGGTGCGCCGTGATGCACAGGGCCAGGTGCGCGGCTACCTGTCCTACTTGAGCTTCGATGTACCGCTCGCGCTGCGCCTGCTGCGCCAGCGCCCGTTGGACGCCCTCGTGCTGGAGCCGCCGCCCACCACGGGGCTGGTGGGGATGATCGCCGCTGCGCTGCGACGGGTGCCCTTCACGTTCTACGCCGCCGATGTCTGGGCCGATGCCACCGAGTCCGTCGCCGGGGTGCCGCGGATCGTCCGTGCCCTGGTGCGCGGGGCGGAGACCACCGTGTGGCGTCGCGCCGCCCACGTGCTCACCATCTCCCCGGGCGTGCAGCACCGCGTGGAGCAGCTCATCGGCCCGCGCGAGAGCCTCACGATGGTGGGCAACGGCATCGACACCACGACCTTCACCCCGGACGGCCCCGACGCCGCAGAGGCGGGGCCGTACTTCGTCTACGCGGGGACGGTCTCCGAATGGCAGGGGGCCGATATTTTCCTTGACGCCTTCGCCACGGTGCAGGCCCGCCACCCCGCGGCCCGGCTGCTGTTCTTCTCCGAGGGATCGGGGCGCCAGGCCCTGGCCCGACGGGTGCGCGAGCAGGGCCTGACCGGCGTGGAGCTGCGGGAGAAGATTCCGCCGCGCGAGGTCGCCGCCCAGCTGCGCGGCGCGGTCGCGGGACTGTCCTCGATCACCCCGGGCCAGGGCTATGAGTTCGCGCTGCCCACCAAGATCTACGCCGCCACCGCCACCGGCACCCCGGTGATCCACGCGGGGGACGGGGCCGCCCATGAGCGGATCCGCGACCACCAGCTGGGCTGGGCGGTGCCCCATGACGCCGAGGCCGTGGCCGCCGCGATGCTGCAGGCTCTCGCCGGAGAGGGGACACCGTCCGGCGAGCATCTGCGCGCCTGGACGGTGGAGCACGCCTCCCTGGCGGGCTGCGCGGACCGGGCCGCGCAGGCGATCCTCGCGGACCTCCCGAGCTCTCCTACAGCAGCGCCCGCACCCCCGGGATCTGCTTCCCCAGCAGCGTGAGCGCGAAGGACCCCACCGCCACCAGCACGACCAGCGCCAGCACCGCGAGCGCCGAATCCTCGGGGAAGCCGACCCCGCGCAGACCCACCAGCACCACGAAATGCAGCAGGAACACCCCGAAGGTCGCATCCCCGGCTCGCCGCAGCACCGACTCCGTGCGCTCACTGACCTCCCATTCCCGCCCACAGGACAGCACCCCGATCACCAGCGTCAGCGACAGCGCCATCACGAAGGGTGACAGGTAGGTGGGCAGCAGCGCCACCCCGGCGCCGCTCGAGGTGACCGGGCTGAGATACGCCCAGACCGTCGCCGCCGTCAGCAGCGGCAGGCCCACGGACAGCAGCAGCCCAGCGGTCCGTCGCGGTACCGGCGCCGCCCAGGCCGCGCGGCCCAGCACGTAGTACCCGATGTACGGCAGGAAGTACGTGAAGGTGCCCAGCTGCAGCGGTGTCACAGGACGCTCCAGCAGCGCCTCGCTGAGCGGCGGCAGCGCCGCGATGAGCAACGTCCACACCGAGGCCACCGCGCCGACGGTCCAGGCCCGCCGCCCCGATGAGCTGACATAGGCCGCCAGCACCGGAGTGATCACCGTCAGCCCCAGGATCAGCGGGAGGAAGTACAGGTGGGGGTAGGAGTCGGCGAGCACCAGCTCCCGGCCCACATGGGCGGGATCGGCGCTCTGTCCAGCGATGACGATCTGCATGATGCCCGCATAGAACATAGTCCACACGATGGTGGCGGGCAGCAGGCGGCGCAGTCGCCGATCCAGGAACGGGCCCGAGCCGTGCCGCATCGCCACGGGGGAGAGATTCAGCGCTCCGGAGAGCATGACGAAGGCCGGAACCGCGGTGGCCAGCAGCGCCCGCAGCACGGTGAGGGCCACCGGCCCATCGGGGACGTGATCGGCGATCACATGGACCACCACCACGCCGATGACAGCCAGCACCCGGATCACATCCAGGATCGGCGCATACGTCCGGGCGCGGGCAGCGCCCGCGTCCTCAGTCGGCATCGCAGTCCACCTCGATCATCCGGGAGTGCTCGGTCTCGAACAGCACCCGGCCCAGCTCTGGACCGGCCAGATTCACAGAATCGGACGTGCGATGGTGGGCGTAGGGCAGGCGCTCCTGGTATACGTACCGGATGCCGTGGTCCTGCAGCAGCTGGCAGGAGGCGGGGTTGTACGCAGCGTCCTCGGTGGCGTAGATCAGCTCTCGATCCAGATCCGAGTACGCCATCCCCGCCACCGGCAGCCGCACGTCCTGGCCGTACAGCGCGTACAGATGCGCCGCCCCGGAGAAGGGGCTCGCCAGCACCGTCGCCGCAGAGTCCATCTGCGGCACATGCTCCTCGAACAGGGCCCGTTCATCGGGCTGCAGGAACCGCCCGCGTCCGGGATAGTGCGCCGCGAGGTTCTTAGCGGCGTTGTCATCCCGTGCCGGAATGGAGCCGAGCGCGAGCAGCGCCGCGGCGAGCACGAGGCCGATGGTGAGCGGTCGCAGCGCCCGCGGCGGGCCCTGCGGGGTGCGCTCGGGCAGCAGGCGGGACCACACCTGGAGGCCGGGCACCACGAGCACGCAGGACAGCATCGCCAGCGGCATCGACACCCGATCCTGCCCGCGGTAGTAGATCGCCGAGAGGTTCAGCGGCGAGTCCAGGGCCGCATCGAGGTAGATCACCGCGATGACCAGCCACGCGATCCCAACCCAGCGCAGAGGGGCCGTGCGCAGGCAGCGGATCAGACCCGGCCACCACAGCGCCGCGAGGACCACCCCGAGCGTCATCGGCCACACCGTCAGCAGGCCGAGCCCCACCTCCATGAACGCCCGCCACAGGGGGATCCGCAGTCCGCCGTCGAAGCCGGTGACATGCGCTCCGAGCGGGGAGAAGACCACTGCGAGCACGGCGAGGGCGGCGAGCAGAGGAACCGCAGCCAGCAGCGGCGTGGTGCGCAGATGCGGCAGCGCGGTCACCGCGGTGAGCACCACGAGCAGGATCAGGGCGGTCACGGCCACATTGGGATGCAGCAGTCCCAGTCCCAGACCGGCGGCGCCCACCACCAGACCGGCGGCCACCGCCGAGCGCCAGCGGGGCCGGGGCAGCAGGGCCCCCCACAGGGCAGCGGCGGCCGCGAGCGAGCCGGGCAGCGCCGCGAACGCCGAGAGGTTCGGGATCGGCGAGAGATGGATCCACAGGTTCCACGGCGTGGCGGGAATCAGCAGGGCCGCGAGCGCGGCCCCGAACGGGGCCCAGCTGACCTGCGGCAGCACCGTGCGGGCCAGCAGCGCGATCCCGAGCGCCCAGGGCACGATGGCGAGCGCCAGCACGGTGCCGTTCAGCACGACGGGGGTGCTGCCCCAGGGCACGATGCCGGCCAGAGCGTGGAAGGCCGCTGGATAGAACGTGGGCTCGAGCGCTGAGTTCGAGATCGCCCCCAGGTGCAGGCTCGAGGCGTCTGAGGTCTCGCGCACCCGTTGCAGGGCTGAGAGGTGGTAGAGCGTGTCCCAGCGCTCCAGCACGGCATCGGGTCGGGCCGCCTGCCGTGCGATCGGCGCCAGCGCGATGGCCGCAGCCCCCACCAGCCACAGCGGTGCCCAGTGCAGCGCTGCGCCTGACGAGGTGGGGGAGTGCGGAAGGAGCGGCCCGTCGAGCACGGTGGTCGGCAGCCGCAGCCCGAACCGGGCCAGGCCCCATCCCAGGAGGGCGAGGAGGGTCGATGCCGCGAGATACGTCGGCAGGCCCCAGCGGACGCCGAGCAGCGCGGCGAGGATCGCACCGATCCCCGCGATGGCGCCCGCAATCGCGGGGGCGAGTGCGAGGGCGAGCAGCCTCGACCCGCCCAGCAGGCGCACCCCGACGTATCCGGGGACGTACACCGCGGCGAGGACCAGCAGGATCGTCAGCAGCAGGAACAGCACGGGGTCAGGTGCCTCGCGGTCCGCCGTGCTCGCGCAGCGCCTCGGCCCGATACTCGGTCGCGGGACGCGCCTCATCCAGCGCGAGCCGCCGGGCGAGATAGGTGGTGCGCTTCTCCTCGTTCTTCGCGCGCGCCTCCTGCACGGCGATCACCCCCAGCAGCACCACGACGGTGGCGTACAGCAGCAGGTCCGCGCCACGGCCCACGCCCACGAAGTTCGCCACCTGCGTGAGGATGGTCGGGAAGATGACCGTGAACACCGCGAAGATCGCGAAGCAGATGATCAGTAGGCGCCGCACCGCCAGCTGTTTCGCCCCGCGCTTCATGAACAGCCAGGCGGTGATCACCAGGATGCCCAGGATCAGCAACATCTGGATGATGAAGGAACGGTTCGCGAAGGCGCGCTGTCCCATCCCGTCGGCCAGAAGGATGCCGCCGTCGCCCGTCCCCGCAGGGAGGTGGGCGACGGCAGTGAGCACGGAATCGAGCATGATCAGGCGTTGGAGGCGGCCTGGTGGGTGGAGGCGGAGCCGTCACCGAGCACCAGGCGGGGGGTTCCCTGCCATTTCTTCGCCGTCGTGATGTTGCGGCCATCGATGAGCAGCTTCACGCCCGGCACATCCGCGGCGCTCAGCTCGGCGTACTCGGGGTGGTCGGTCTGGACGATCACGAGGTCCGCCGCATCACCGGTGTGCCAGGGCGCCCAGCCGAAGCCCTCGAGCTCCGCGTCGTCGTACATGGTGTCGTGCACCGCGACCGTCGCGCCCCGCGCCCGCAGCGCCTCGACCACGGGGAACACGCCGGAGAACGCGGTCTCCTTCACCCCGGTGCGGTAGGAGGCGCCGAGCACCACGGCCGTCATCCCCTCGAGGGAGCCCAGCAGGGATGCCGCCCGCTCCACCAGGCGCTCCGGGACCGAGGCGTTCAGCTGCCGGGCGGTGCGCACGGTGTTCGCGTCGGGATCGGTGGACAGGTACAGCCGCGGGTACACGGGGATGCAGTGTCCGCCCACCGCGATGCCGGGACGGTGGATGTGGGAGAACGGCTGGGAGTTCGAGGCCTCGATCACCTTGTACACGTCGATGCCGTGATCCTGGGCGAACAGCGCGAACTCGTTCGCCAGGCCGATGTTCACATCCCGGTACGTGGTCTCGGCGAGCTTCGCCAGCTCGCTGGCCTCGGGAGAACCCAGATCCCACACGCCGTTGGGGCGCGGCAGATCCTCCCGCTCATCGAAGGTCAGCGCGGACTCGTAGAACTCGCGGGCGCGGCGCGCCCCCTCCTCGCTGATCGCCCCGATCAGCTTGGGGTAGCGGCGCAGGTCCTGGAACACGCGTCCGGTCAGCACCCGCTCCGGGGAGAACACGGCGAAGAAGTCCTTGGACTCGGTCAGCCCGGAGATCTTCTCGATCATCGGCACGAAACGACCGCGCAGGGTGCCCACCGGCAGGGTGGTCTCGTAGGAGATGAGGGTGCCGGGGGTGAGGTGCTCGGCCAGGGACTCGGTGGCGGAGTCCATCCACGCGAAGTCCGGCTCCCACGTCTCGTCGTTCACGAACAGCGGCACCACGATCACGATGGCGTCCGCGCCCGGGATCGCCTCGGCGTACTCGGTGGTGGCTTTCAGCTTCCCAGCCGGGACCAGTTCGGAGAGCTTCTCCTGCAGATGCGCCTCGCCCGGGAACGGCTCGGTGGCCTGGTTGATCAGCTCCACCTGGCGGGGGTTGACATCCACCCCGATGACCTCATGCCCGGCGTCGGCGAACTGCACCGCCAGGGGCAGTCCGATCTTCCCCAGCGCGACAACTGCGACCTTCACGTTCAGTCCTCCTCCGTGGGCACCCACGTGCCGATATTCGTCGATGACCACAGCTGCGGCCCACCGTGACAGGGTACCCTCAACGGCCGATGGGATCTTCTCGCCCGCCCAGCCCGGAAGGAGGGCCCGTGAGCTCATCCGACGCCGCTGCTGCGCTGCAGATCCCCGACCCCGCCCCCGGAGTCGAGAGCACGTGGTTCGTCGTCCCGCTGTTCAACGAGGGACAGGTCGTCGGCGACGTCATCCGTTCGCTGCGCGAGACCTATCCGCTGGTCGTCTGCGTGGACGACGGGAGCGTGGACGACTCCGCTCGGATCGCCGCCGACGCGGGTGCCGCCGTGGTCCGTCACCCCTACAACATGGGGCAGGGTGCGGCGCTGAAGACCGGCATCGACTACGCCCTGCGCGACCCGGCGATGCGGCAGGTGGTGACCTTCGACTCCGACGGGCAGCATCAGGTGGCCGATGCGGCCGCGATGATCGCCAAGCGCGAGGAGCTGGGCGTGGATCTCGTGCTGGGCTCGCGTTTCCTGGACTCCCGCACCAAGCCCGGGCTGCTCAAGCGCATCGTGCTGCGCGGCGCCGTGTGGTACACGAATCTGACCAGCGGGGTGAAGCTCACCGACGCCCACAACGGGCTGCGGGTGCTCGGCCGCGAGGCATGCGAGAAGATCACCATTGAGCAGAACCGCATGTCGCACGCCTCAGAGATCGTCGAGGAGATCGGGCGGCATAAGCTCAGCGTCGCCGAGCATCCGGTGCACATCCTGTACACCGACTACTCGCGTTCCAAAGGCCAGTCCGTGCTGAACGCGGTGAACATCGTCATCGACATGTTCTTCCGCTGAGCTGAGCCAGGTTTTTCCGCTGAGCCAGGTTCTTCCGCTGAGCCGTCCAGCGGTGCGCGGGCTCCGACGGGAACCCCGCCGGGCGCGCCGCGCAGCGGTGCGGGCGCCCGGTCCGACTCAGCCGTCGGTCGGCTCGGGCTCCGCCGTCCCCTCGGCCACGGCCTCGAAGAACGCTGCGGCCTCCTGCTCATCGACCTTCACCGCCACCCCAGAGTGCTTCGTCTGGTACTGGGGATCGGCGATGGGCAGCGTCACCGGTTCGGCACCCATGGCACGCCGCGCCGTGAGCGCCATGCGACCGACATCGACGATGCCGGTGCCCTCGGAGGTGGTCAGCGCCCCGGACCCGGCTCCCGCCAGACGCACCTGGGTGATCGGGTTCAGCAGCACCGACGGGGATGTCACCCGGTCCATGAATGCGCTGACGAACTGCTGCTGGCGCTGCTGGCGCCCGAGGTCCGCGGCGGGATCGAAGTAGCGCGCGCGCACGAAGGCGAGGGCCTGCTCGCCGCCGACGTCATGGCAGCCCTTGGTCATCTCGAGCCCGGACTTCTCATCGCTCACGTCCTGATCGATGCACAGGTTCACGTGCCCCACCGCATCCACCAGCTGCTGCACGCCGTCGAAGCCGATCTCCACATAGTGATCGATCGTCAGCCCCGTGAAGCCTTCGACCGTCTGCACCAGCAACGGTGCGCCACCGAACGCGTAGGCGGCGTTCAGCTTGTATCCGCCATACCCGGGGATGTCCACGAGGGTGTCCCGCGGCAGCGAGATGAGATAGCTGCGGCCGTTGCGCGCCTTATGCAGCAGCATGATCGTGTCGGTGCGGGCCCCCTCGGTCCCATCGGGACCCACCGCGGCATCCCGCTGGTCCGAACCGGCGATCAGGTACGTGGTGCCGGGGGTATTCGCCGCGCCGGAGAGGGCATCGACGTGCTCGATGCGCGAATTCGCCCACAGCGTGAGGCCGCCCGCCCATCCCACGAGGACCACCAGCACGAGCACCAGCAGCGTCGCCCCCAGACGCAGCGCGCGCGGCGGGCGGCGCCGCCCCCGGGACGGCCGGCAATATGGGGCAGGGGAGCGCTGCGGCGGCGGGACCGGATCGACGGGGGCGCCGTACGGCTGCTGCGTGGGCGGCGGCACCGACCCGCCCGAATGCGGGGTGGGGTCATATCCCGCCTGCTGCTGGCGCGGCAGCGGACGGGTGGGCTGCTCTCCCGGGCGGGAAAGGGGGCGGGCCGACCGCGGCGGCACCGGCCGCGCGCTGCCGCCGGCCCGGGCACGGCTGCCCGCCGGACGGCGCGGCCCGCCGGGACGCGGGGAGCGCGGCGGCTGCTGTTCGCTCACGATCTGGCTCATCCTTCCGGGCCGGGGAAGGCCCGCAGGGAGCGGGCCCGGAGCCCGGACGAAGGGGCCGGGCGCCCGTCAGCGTAACCGTCCCCGTGGCCGACACGCCGTCCACCACAGCCCGTGCCGCCCGGCCTCCCGGGAACCTCCGCGGGACCTTCACAGCCCTGGCGAGCCCCGGTGCGGCCTACCCGGTGGGTCTTCGTAGACTTGGAGGGCCGCAGCGGCGGCATCGACCCACCCAGGAGGCGCCGTGACCGAGCCCGCACCCGTGCCGGAGACCCCCGCATCCGCAGCCCATCCCGATCTCTCGGCCGCGCGCGTGGTCGCCGTGGTGGTCACCTACAACCGTGAGCAGCTGCTGCAGGAATGCCTGGACGGGCTGCTCGCGCAGCATCGCGCCCCCGATGCGGTGGTGATCATCGACAATGCCTCGACCGACCGCAGCGGCGAGGTCGCCGATCAGCACGAGATCGACGCCGATGTGGTGCACCTGCGCCGCAATGTGGGCGGCGCCGGTGGTTTCGCGGCGGGCATCGCCCGGGCCCTGGTGCGGCACGAGGCGGACTGGGTGTGGGTGATGGACGACGACACGGTGCCGCGGCCCGAGGCACTCAGCGCCCTGCTCGACGCCCTCGGGGCCTCCCCGGTGCGCCTGAGCGTGCTGAGCTCCCGCGCGGTGTGGACCGACGGACGCGACCACCCCATGAACACGCAGCGCCAGCGTCTGAACGCGAGCGCGCAGGAGAAGCGCGATGCGGCCCGCGCGGGTGGCACGGCGATCCGCACCGCGAGCTACGTCTCCGCCCTGCTGAATGCGCAGGATGTGCGCCGCCTGGGGCTGCCGTACGCGGATTACTTCCTGTGGTCCGATGACTTCGAGCACACCGGGCGCCTGCTGCGCCACGGCCGCGGCCTGCGTGTGCCCGCCTCCGTCGTGGAGCATCGCACCGTCGCCTTCGCGAGCGCACAGTCGAATCCGGGCAGCCGTTTCTACTTCGATGTGCGCAATCGGATCTGGGCGCTCGCCCGCACCGATTCCTTCACCCTGCTGGAGCGGATCCTGTACGGCGGCCGCACCGCCCTGGGCTGGGTGGGCCTGCTGCTGCGGCATCGCACGGACCTGCTCGGTGTGGGCCTGCGCGGGCTGCTGGCGGCGCTGCGGCGCGGCCCGCGTCCCTCCGCCCGCGTGCTCGAGGCCGATGGGGAGGCCGCCGCGGACATCCGGGCCATCGAGCGGGCGGCCGGGCGGTGACCGCCCCCGCCCCCGCGCCGTTCGCGGTGCTGATGCCGCTGTGGGCGAAGGAGTGTCCGGACCGTCTGCGCGCGGCCCTCGCCTCGGCCACCATCGAGCAGCAGCTGACTCCGGATCTTCTGGTCCTGACCGTGGACGGTCCGCTGCCCACCGAGCTCGAGGAGATCGTGGAGCAGGTTGAGGCGGGGGATTACGGGCCGGCCCGGGTGCTGCGCCACCCCCGGCATCGCGGCGTGGCCGCCGCCCTGCAGGACGGGCTGCGCGAGTGCCCCTTCGACCTGGTGGCCCGGGCCGATGCCGATGACCTGTGCCGGCCCGAGCGCTTCGCCCTGCAGATCCCGCGCATGCACGCTGAGGGCTTGGACCTGCTCGGCGGGGCGATGCGCGAGTTCAGCGACCGCATCCCGCCGGGCCAGGGCCCGCTGCGAGAGCGTCCGCTCACGCATGAGGACATCGTCCGCTACCTGCCTCGCCACAGCCCGTTCCACCACCCCACGATGGTGCTGCGCCGCTCGACGGTGCTGGCCGTCGGCGGCTACCGCGACCTGGTGCTGCTGGAGGACTACTGGCTGTGGGAGCGGATGCTGCTGGGCGGGGCGCAGATGGCGAACCTGCCGGACGTGCTCGTGGACTACCGCGTGGATGAGGACCTCTTCGCCCGCCGCGGGGGAGCGCGCCTGCTGGGCAGTGACCTGCGCCTGCAGCTGATCATGCTGCGCGACCGGGTGGTGACGCCGCTGGGCTTCGCGCGCAATGTCGCCGAGCGGACCGTCTACCGCTGTGCCCCGGGGTGGGTGCGTCGGATCGTCTACCGCACCTTCGTCGAACGGGATTCTCGGCGCGCAGCAGAGCGGGATGCGACGATGTCGGCAGGTGATGCATGAGCACTGCCACACGCCCCGGCGCGCCGACCGCCCTGTGCCGAGGGCCCGCCCGGCTCGGTTACTGTGAACGAGTTCCCGGTGGAACCTCGCCCGTCTCGAAAGGACTCCCTCGTGTCGACTCCTGATCTCCTCATCGTCGGCTCCGGCCTGTTCGGCCTGACCATCGCCGAGCGTGCGGTCGCTGAGCACGGCGTCTCGGTGACGATCATCGACCGCCGTGACCACATCGGGGGCAATGCGTACTCCGCCGCCGACGACGTGACCGGCATCGAGGTGCATCGCTACGGCGCCCACCTGTTCCACACCTCCAATGAGCGGGTATGGGAGTACGTGAACCGCTTCACCGAGTTCACCGGCTACCGGCACCACGTGTACACCACTCACAACGGGATCGTGTACCCCATGCCGATCAACCTCGGCACCATCAACCAGTTCTTCAACGCCGCCTACACCCCCGATGAGGCCCGCGCCCTGGTGGCCGAGCAGGCCGGGGAGTTCGCCGGCAAGGACCCGGAGAACCTCAACGACAAGGGCATCTCGCTCATCGGCCGCCCGCTGTACGAGGCGTTCATCAAGAACTACACGGGCAAGCAGTGGCAGACCGATCCCAAGGATCTGCCAGCCTCGATCATCTCCCGTCTGCCGGTGCGCTACACGTACAACAACCGGTACTTCAACGACACCTATGAGGGCCTGCCGAAGGATGGCTACACCGCCTGGCTGGAGCGGATGGCGGACCACCCGAATATCGAGGTGAAGCTGTCCACCGACTACTTCGACACCTCCCAGCCGCTGCACCGCGACGCCGTGCGCGGGCAGATCCCGGTGGTGTACACCGGCCCGGTGGATCAGTACTTCGACTACTCCCAGGGCCGCCTGGGCTGGCGCACGATCGACCTGGAGACCGAGCACCTGGAGATCGGTGACTTCCAGGGCACCTCGGTCATGAACTACGCCGACGCCGAGGTGCCGTACACCCGCATCATCGAGCCGCGCCACTTCCACCCCGAGCGCGACTACACCAAGGACGCGACCGTCATCCAGCGCGAGTACTCCCGCTTTGCCGAGCCCGGTGACGAGGTGTACTACCCGATCAATACCGCCGAGGACCGCGCAGGCCTGCTGAAGTACCGCGAGCTGGCCGAGGCCGAGCCGCGCACCCTGTTCGGCGGGCGCCTGGGCACCTACCAGTACCTGGACATGCACATGGCCATCGGCTCCGCCCTGTCCATGGCCGACAACAAGCTGCCCGCCCTGCTGGGCCGCTGAGGAGCACCATGACCCACAGCACTGCCACCGAGACGACCGCCGACGACACCGCACGCCGGGTGGTCCAGCGGCTGATCCTCCCGCTCGAGGTCACGCCGGACATCATTCCGCTGTACATCGAGTCCGAGGCCGCGCGGACCGGCCGCACCGACACCGCGGCCGGCGTGGGCGCTGTCGCGGCTGTCCGTGAGAGCACCGCTGACGCCCGCGGCGCAGCGCCGGTCACCCAGGTGGATCCCGATGAGCTGAGCGAGCGGCACAGCGTGGTGGTGCCGGAGCGGTCGATGCGCAGCTTCGGCACCTACTTCAACGCCTTTCCCGCGAGCTATTGGCGGCGCTGGACCCCGGTCCGCTCCGTGCGTCTGACGGTCACCACCGCCGGGCCCGGTCAGCTGATCGTCTACCGCTCCAACGCGCGCGGCAGCATCCAGCGCCACGACGCCGTCCCGCTGAGGAACGGCAGCGCCCCGGAGACCACCGTGCTGGACCTGCCGCTGGATGCCTTCGGTGATGGCGGCTGGTACTGGTTCGACCTGTACTCCGGGCACTCCGAGGTCACCCTGATCGGTGCCGACTGGTCCCTCGAGGCTGCGGCAGCACGTACCGAGGGCACGGTGTCCCTCGCGATGACCACGATGAACAAGGTGTCCTACGCCCTGGACAACGTCGAGCAGATCTCGAAGGACGCGCGCCTGCGCGAGATCCTCGATGTGATGTACGTAGTGGACCAGGGCAGTGACCGCCTCTCGGATCACCCCGAGCGCCTCGATGAGCTGCAGGCCGCCATGGGCGATCAGCTCGAGGTCATCGAGCAGGGCAACATCGGCGGCTCCGGCGGTTTCTCCCGCGGCATGTACGAGGCCTCCACGAACGGCCGCAGCACCTACGTGGTGAACCTCGATGACGACATCGTCATCGAACCCGAGTCGCTCAGCCGTCTCGTGGCCTTCGCCGACTACGCGACCGTGCCCACACTCGTGGGTGCGCATATGTTCGACCTCAACAACCGCTCAGTGCTGCACGCCTACGGCGAGATCGTCAACCCCTGGCGGTTCCTGTGGATGCTCCCCTCCGAGGAGCACGAGTACGGCCATGACCTCGCGGCGGAGCCCCTGCGATCCACCCCGTGGCTGCACCGCCGCGTGGATGTGGACTTCCACGGCTGGTGGACCTGCCTGATCCCCACCGAGGTGGTACGGGAGATCGGGCTGAGCCTTCCGGTGTTCATCAAGTGGGATGACTCCGAGTACGGTCTGCGCGCGAAGGCCGCGGGGTACCCGACAGTCTCACTGCCCGGCGCGGGTGTGTGGCACATCAGCTGGCAGGACAAGGACGACGGCGTGGGCTGGCAGTCCTACTTCCATGAGCGCAACCGGGCGATCGCGGCGCTGCTGCACTCCCCGTACGAGCGCGGTGGACGGCTGATCAAGGAATCCCAGTTCCTGGACATCAAGCACATCATCTCCATGCAGTACTCCACGGTCGCCAACCGGGCCCTGGCCCTGCGGGACCTGCTACGCGGACCGGAGACCCTGCACGCCGAGATCGGCACCAAGCTGCCGCAGATCAAGCAGGTCCTGGCCCAACACGGAGACTCCGAGGCCAAGCCGGACGTGGACGACTACCCGGCGGTGAAGGTGACCAAGCCGCCGCGGAAGGGACGGCCCTTCACGGAGCCGCGCCGTGAGCTGCTGCCGATCTGGGCCGCGAAGACCCTGGTCAAGCAGGTCATCCTGGAGCCCAAAGAAAGCTCCCAGGAGCACCCGCAGGCTCTCGTGGCGCATCAGGACGCGAAGTGGTGGCGCCTGGCCCATCTGGACTCCGCCCTGGTCTCCAACGCCGAGGGGACGAAGGTGTCGTGGTACCGCCGCAGCCCGCGGCAGGTGCGCGGCATGATCGCCCAGGCTGTGAAGGACCACGCGGAGCTGCTGCGGCGCTGGCCCGAGCTGCGCGCACGCTACCGGGACGCCGCCGAGGAGCTCACGTCCTTCGCGGCGTGGGAGAAGACCTTCGCTGCGAATCCCGCGCCGGTGCGCGAGAGTGAGCAGAAGCGATCTGGCACGGGGAACACCACGGCGTGAACGAGGGCAGGACCCCGCGCGCGGCGCAGGTTCCCACCCGGGCCGAGCAGGCGGAGGGCTGGCGCGCCCCGGGAGAGGACGCCGGGTGGCTGAACCCGATCTACGAACGGTTCCTGCTGCGCCTGCTGGTGCGCAAGGAGCTGCGCGTGCGCTATCGCGGCAGCGCACTCGGCATGGTGTGGAGCTATGTCAAGCCCGCAGTGCAGTTCATGGTCTTCTACATCGCGCTGGGCATCTTCCTGCAGCTGTCCAAGAACACACCCGCGTATGCGGTGTACCTGTTCAGCGGCATCGTCGTGATCAACCTCTTCGGTGAGGTGTTCGGCAACGCCACTCGCTCCATCACCGGCAACGCGCCGCTCGTGGCGAAGATCTACCTGCCCAGCCAGCTGTTCCCCTGGGCCAGCATGTTCGTGGCGCTGGTGCACTTCGTGCCGCAGCTGCTCGTGCTCGTGGTCGGCGCGCTGCTGTTCGGTTGGCTGCCGTCTCTCACCGCGGTCGTCGCCTTCGTGCTGGGAATGGTGATCCTGCTGGTGTTCACGATGGGGCTCGGCATGCTGACGGCGGCGCTGAACGCTGCTTTCCGCGATGTGGAGAACTTCGTGGACCTCGTCGTCATGGTGGCCACATGGCTCTCCCCGGTGCTGTACCGGGTGTCGATGGTCGAGGAGGCCATCGGTGGAACGATCTGGTGGTGGCTGTATCAGCTGAACCCGTTGACCATTGTCGTGGAGCTGTTCCACGTCGCGTTCTGGCGCTACGGCCCCGGCGTGGTGGAGGCCGCAGCGGTGGACCCCTCGCTGACCGCGCCGGGAGAGCCCTTCGGCCTGTGGTGGGCCGGGCTGCTGATCGCGATCGGGACCTTCGTGATCGGCACCATCGTGTTCGAGCGGTCCAAGTGCCGCTTCGCCCAGGAACTGTGAGGAGACGCGATGAGCCCTGACATCGAGGCGGTTCCCGAATCCGCCGCCGTCCCCACCGAACGCGAGATGGTGCGCATCGAGAACGTCACCAAGCAGTTCTCGCTGCGCCATGACCATTCCCTCAAGGAGCTGGTCTTCTCCGCGCTGCAGCGCAAGAAGCTGGCTGACACGTTCCTCGCACTGGACGATGTGTCCCTCACCGTGTATGCGGGGGAGACGGTGGGGCTGATCGGCTTCAACGGTTCGGGCAAGTCCACGCTGCTGAAGACCATCTCCGGGGTGCTGTACCCGGATCGCGGCCGCGTGCTGCTGCGCGGGAAGGTGGCCGGGCTGATCGAGGTCGGAGCGGGCTTCCACCCAGACCTCTCGGGGCGCGAGAACGTGTATCTCAACGGCGCGATCCTGGGGATGAGCGAGCAGCAGATCGATGAGCGCTTCGATCAGATCGTCGCCTTCAGCGAGATCGAGGAGTTCATCGACACTGACGTGAAGTACTACAGCTCCGGCATGTTCCTGCGTCTGGCGTTCTCCGTGGCGGTCCACACCGATCCGGACATCTTCCTGGTGGATGAGATCCTCTCGGTGGGCGATGAGCCGTTCCAGCGCAAGTGCCTGGAGCGGATCCGTCAGCTGCAGGAAATGGGCCGCACCATGGTGGTGGTCTCCCATGAGCTGGAGATGCTCGAGAAGCTGTGCACCCGCATCGTCGTGCTCGCCAAGGGCCGCACCATCTTCGACGGGGATCCCGCCGAGGCTGTTGCGACTCTGCGCGCGCAGTGAACGTCGCGACCCTGCGCGCACAGTGAGCCCGACGGTCCTGCACACCCGGTGACGTCCGCAGCGGGACGGCGAGGCTGCGGGCGGACCTGATCAGGCGTGGCCGGTGGCGCCCTCGTCGCGGGCCTGCGCTGCGCTGACCTGATCCGCCGGGCAGATGATCCCGCCCCCGGCAAGCCATGCCCCGAGCACCGGGGTGATCACGTCCAGACCGTCACCGGGCACCAGCAGGCGCGGAATCCCATCACCGGGGGCCGACGGGGCCGGACCGGACCAGGCCGGCAGCGGCACGGAGAGCTGATCAGGGTGCGCGCGGACCTCCTGCACCCAGTCATGCACGAGGGGCGGCAGCGCGCTGTCGAAGCGTGGGGCGAGCGACCGGGCCTCGAGAGCGAGCACCTCATCGGCCGCATCGGCGAGCTCATCCTGTGGGACATCGGTCACGAGGACGGCCGGGGCATCCACGCCACCGCTCGGCTCCGGGGCGGCGCCATCCTGCGCGGGCTCTCGGAGGGTGACGTCGGCGCCGAGTGACCAGGCGGCGATCGCGAGCACCAGGCGCTTCCAGTGCGGCGGCAGGTCGATCAGCACCGCAGCCCCGGGGGCCAGGGCGATCTCATCGGCCAGGTGCCCGATCGCCTTGATGATCCAGTTGGCGAGCACATGCCCGGACAGCTCCACCCGGGCGGCCTCCCCGTACCAGGCCAGCACCGGCTGGGGGCCCTGGGCCTGCAGGGCGTCCAGCAGAGCGTGCGCAGTGCGGGTGGGGTCGGCGGGCGCGGTCATCGGTTCTCCTCCGGGATGGGATCGAGAAGGTGGACGGGGATCTCGGGCAGGGGCTGGCCCAGCGACTCCGCGCCGAGCGCCGTGCGGATCCGTTCGACCATCACGGCTGCGGCGGCCAGAGCGCGGCGGGACTCATCGGCGGGCTGCACCTCGATCCCGGTGATCTCCCCGCGATGGGTGAGGGAGCGGACATGGGCACCCAGCGGGCTCGTGCCCTGGCGCGGCAGAGCCGCCACCGCGAGCGCCCGCCCGATCCGCTCCGTGGCCGGTTCGGGGGACATGCGGGCTACGGGTTCGTCCTGCTCGGCGATCCCGAGAGCCTGCCACACCGATTCGAGACTGGGGCGGCGGAACCAGTCATCCTCCCCGGTGCGGGAGAGCTCGCGGGCCGGGACGTCCGCTGCCGTGGCACCGGGGACGCCGCGGACCAGCGCCGCGGGGATCGCGTCGGCCTTGCCCTTGACCAGGTCCGCGGCCGCCGCCAGTTCATCGGCCAGATTGCGCACCGTGACCTTGAGGTCGCGGCCATCGGCATCGCGCCCGCCGCGCAGATCTTCGAGCGCCGCCACCCCGGCGGCACCGAGCGCGAAGTCCGTCACGCCCATGCGCCAGATCCGGGAGGAGGTGTCCGTCAGCAGCACCCCGATCGGCACCCCGAGGACGGCGGTGAGCCCCTCGTGCAGCTCCCGTGCGCAGGCATCGGGGTCCTCCGGCAGCAGCAGCGGGCCCGCCGGGGCGTTCGAGGAATCCACGCCCGCGGCGGCCATCACCGGCCCGGAGGGGATCTGCACCACGGAGGTGACCTGGCGGGTGTGCAGGCGCCGCGCCACCACCCGCACGGCTGCCGCCCGGATCGCCTCCTCCCGCTGCTCGGGGGCCACCCGCAGATCCTGGGCCTTGGAGATGATCTTCGTGGACACGCACAGCACATCGCCCGCGCGCGGCGCGAGCGGAGCGAGAGCACCGGCAAGCAGCGCCACGAGATCATCACCGGCACCGACCTCCGGCACCCCGGTGACAGGCAGCACCTGCACTGCCGCGGGCGAGGCGGAGGCGCGGCTCGAGGCTGCGCCCGCGCCGTGCGGGGTGCCGGACGGGATGGGGCCGGTCATGTGAATCTCCCGGGTGACAGGTGTGATGAGGCCCCGCGGTGCAAGGCGACGCGCCGATACCGCTTGACGGACCAGGACTACACCGGTGTAGTTTAGGCCGTGCACAGCCCCGAGCGGCCGTGCTGCAGCATCCCAGGGCGCGTACCAGGAGGAAGGAGTGGCGGTCATGGACGAGAACCGGTTCGAGGACGCCCGAGCAGAGCTGACCCTGCTCGATCTCACGATCCAGGATTCCGAGGACGCCGAGCTGTCCTGGCATGAACGGGCGCTGTGCGCCCAGACGGACCCGGAGGCATTCTTCCCCGAGAAGGGCGGCTCCACCCGCGAGGCCAAGAAGGTCTGCGTCTCGTGCGAGGTGCGCCAGGAATGCCTCGAGTACGCGCTCGAGAACGATGAGCGCTTCGGCATCTGGGGCGGCCTGTCCGAGCGCGAGCGCCGCAAGCTCAAGCGCCGAGCTGTCTGACGCCTTCCCTTGGTGCACGAACGCCACGTCACCGCGATCGTCCTGCTGGACGGGACGAGCACGCACGCATCCGCCACCGCACTTCTCGACGCCCTCGCGGCGCAGACTCAGCTGCCGCAGCGGATCGCCATGGTGGTCCCCGAGCCGCAGCGCGAACAGCTGAGCGGTCTTCTCGACGATGCTGCAGATCGCGGTCTGCTCGACTCCCTGATCCCCATCTCCTCTGCCGTGAGCCGCTCCGGTGCGGTGCGTGAGGTCCTCGCCAGCCTGCGCTCCGAGGCGGACGCAGCGCCCTCCGGCAGTGTTGCGGCTGCCGAGCCTGCGGTCGCCGCGGCCCAGGGCTCCCGGGGCGGTCGCCGCGCCCGCGATGTGAACATCGATCAGGTGGAGCGCGCCCGCACCCAGCAGGCCGAAGATCTCGCCCGCGTGCCCGAGCGGCTGCGCGAGAACCGGCCGCGCACCGGACGGCGGGCCGCCACCACGAGTGATGAGACCTGGCTGTGGTTCCTCCAGGACGGTTCCCCGCCGGAGCCCGATGCCCTCGAGCAGCAGCTGCGGATCGTCGCCGTCTCCCCGAACACCGCTGTCGTCGGCGCCAAGCGGGTGCGTCCGCTGTCCGAGGAGGAGCCCGCCGGGAGCACCGGTCGCACCGAGGCTGCGCGGGCCCTGGTCGACGTCGGACTGACGCTGACGCGATCGGGCGGCATCGTCACCGGCATCGACCCCGGGGAGATCGACCAGGGCCAGTCCGACTGGCGCCAGGATGTCCTCGCCGTGCCGCTGCCGGGCATGCTCGTGCGCGAGAACACCCTGCGGGACGTCGGCCCCCTTGACCCGGACCTGCCCCCGCCGTGGGCGGAGATCGACCTATGCCGGCGCATCTGGCGTTCCGGGGAGCGCGTGGCGGTGCAGTCCGCCGCTCGCGTCCAGCACCGGATGCCGACCAGGCCACGTCTGGAGCGCCTGCGCGAGCAGCGCATGGGGCAGATCCTGCTGCTGCTCAAGCATCGGCCCCCGCTGTACTCCCTGCTAACCCTGCTTCTGCTGCCGCTGCTGACGCTCGTGCGCATCGGTGGCGCCCTCGCCGCGGTCGCCCCCCGGCTCGCGCTCATGGAGCTCAGCGCCTGGGGGGCGGCGATGTCCCGTGCTGGGCGGGTGATGCGCCGCGGCCGCCAGGACGCCCGACGTGCCCGCGTGCCGCAGGCACGCCTGGCGCCGCTGTATCTGCCCCGCGGTGAGGACATGCGCCGCTGGGCGGAGGAGACCTGGACCGGACTGGTCGCCGATGATGACCGACAGCGCCGCATCCGCCGCACTACGTGGGGGATCGCGGGCACCCGCCATGGGATCGACGATGCTGACTACGGCCGTCACATCGCGTGGACGGCGGTCGTGGCCCTCAGCGCGACAGCGCTCGCCATGGTGGCGCTGCGCGGACTGTTCGGCCGCGGAGAGCTCACCGGACCAGCCCTGCGCCGCATCCCCGAGACCTGGGGCACCCGCTGGGAGGCGGCCTGGGCCAGCTGGATCCCCGGCGGTCTGGGGGAGCGCGGACCGGCCGATGCCCTGGTGCGACTGCTCGGCCACCTGCCGCTAACCGGCTCCCTCACCCTCGAAGCACTCGTGTTCACGGCGATCCCGCTCAGCGCGCTGCTGGCCTGGTGGGCGGCCGGAGCGATCACCCGCGCGGTCGGGGCACGTCTGGTCCTGGCCGTGGCCTGGGCGCTCGCCCCGCCGCTGCTGTCCGCCCTGATGCTCGGCGCCTGGCCGCTGCTGCTGGTGCACCTGCTGCTGCCGCTGCTGGCCCTCGCGGTGGGTCGGGCCGTGGGACTGCCGCATAAGGTCTCCCAGGCCAGCGTGTCCGCCGCCGCAGCGGGGGGCCTGGTGCTGCTGGTGATCGGCGCGGTCCAGCCGGTGCTCGTGCTCATCGTCGCGCTCGCCCTGGGGCTCGTCGCGATCGCGGTGCCCGGTCGTCGTCGCCGCCTGCTGTGGGTGCTACTGCCCTCCCTCGCTCTGCACGCGCCGTATGTGCCGCTGTGGGTGGGGCATCCCGAATTGTTGCTGGCTGTCGCCGGGGTGCCGCCTTCCGCGGCCACCCCCACCCTGCTGGACCTGCTGGCGCTGTGGCCGGTGCCCTCCCCGCTGCCGGGTGCGCTCGCGGGCCCCGTCGGCCCTACCGCTTCGCTGGTCCTCGCGCTGGTGCCGCTGGCGCCCGTGGCCCTCGCTGCTCTCGGCGCCCCGCTGCTGGCCGGTGCCGCCGGGCGCATGGGTCGCTTCAGCCTGCTCGCGGCCGCGATGGTGGTTCTCGCCGTGCTGCTGGCCCAGCGCACACCGGTGGCGGTCGGGGACGGACAGCTGGTCACCGCGCCGCTGCACGGCCTGCTGAGCGTTCTGCTGCTCGCGCTTGCCCTCGGGGCCGGAGCGACGTTCGATGCCCTCGCCCGCCGGGAGCAGAGCGATTCTCGCAGCCGCCGGATCACCACGAGTGCGCTCGGCGCGATGGTCGCCGCGGTGTGCGTGGTGAGCGTGGCCGGGTGGACGATGCTGCTGCCCGCGCAGCTGCAGATCCAGCGCAGCGAGCAGGGGGAGGTTCCGGCCGCCGCCGCGGATCAGGGGCGTTCCGATGCCCGCAGCCGCGTGCTCGTGCTGGACCAGCGCCCGGACGGCAGCGTCGAGGCGGATCTTGTGGTCCATGGCGGGGACAGCGTCATCCAGCACGCCACGGTCGCGGATCTGCGGACGGCGAATGCTGCGCGCGCCGGGCAGGGCGTCGATGACGATGCCGCCTCAGCAGCGCTGCGCGAGGCGGTCGGAGCGATGCTCGCCGGTGGAGGCTCCGCTGTGCCCGATGCCGAGGAGCAGCCCGTCGCCGAGCATCTGGCGATCTCCTACGTGATCGTCCCCGGCGATCCCCAGGAGCAGGCTGAGCTCTCGCGCACGCTCGATGCATCCCCGCTGCTGGAGAAGGTGACCGACGGCGCCCGGGGCGGGATGTGGCGCCTGATCGGCGCACAGCCCCGCGCCGAGGTCATCGGCCCGGACGAGGAGTCGATCGCGCTGGCGAGCGGCGTGGTGGATGCTCGCGGGGACGTTCCCGCTGTGGACGTCGAGCGCACCGTGCTGCTGTCCGAGCGGTTCGATGGGCAGTGGCGGGCGAGCGTGGACGGGCGTGAGCTCGCGCCGCTCGAGGTGGACGGCTGGGCTCAGGGCTTCACGCTGCCTGCCGGGGTGGGTGGTGAGGTCGTGATCCAGCGCGAACAGCCCGCGCTGCTGGCATGGCAGATCCTGCTGTACAGCGTGACAGCTCTGACCGCGCTGATCGCCATCCCCTGGCGCGTCCGCCCCCGCACCGTGGAGGAGATGTATGGCTGATCGTTCCCGCCCCGGCGCCGCGCCGCACGGCGTGCTGCGTCCCGCGCTCGCGGTCGCGAGTCTGGTTCCGCTGGCTGTCGCGGGCACCGCTCTGGCGCTCAGCGAGCCGCATGAGCCGGTCCCGGTCCAGCATCAGGAGGTCACCGCGCAGGAAGGCGCCCGAACCGCCGTGTGCCCCGGGGCACTGCAGCTGCCGGAGGACCTCGCCGAGCGCACCTCCGATGACGACCTCGGCCTGGTGCCCCCTGCTGAGGCTGTGGCCGTGCGCACGATCTCCCTCGAACCGGCATCCTCGCTGCTGTTCGGCAGTGTGAACCCCTCGACCACGCTGCAGGAGGACGACGGGTCCGTTCGCCACCCCACGATCTGGACCCTCGACGCCGACGGGGAGGTGCTGGGCGATGATGCGGAAGCCACCGACCTGGGGCTTGCCGCGCAGCGACAGGAGAAGGTGACGGGTCCCTCGCGGGTGGTCACCGCTGCGTCGCAGGGCGGCCGCCCCGTCGCCGACTCCGTGCAATCCGTGATCACCCCCTCCGGGGATTACCGCTCGCTGGTGGTGACGCGCTGCAGCGAAGCGACCACGTCGGCCGGATTCCTGGGGGTCTCCACCCAGCGGGGTGACAGCTCCGAGCTGGTGCTGCGCAATGACACCGACCGGCCCGCGACCGCCTCCGTGCAGCTGTGGACCGCCGAGGGCCCGGCGAAGATGGAGGGCCGCAGCCAGGTGGTGGTCCCCGCCCACAGCCAGGAGCGTGTGCTGCTGGGGTCCGTGGTGGCCGATGAACCGGCGCTCGGCGTGCGCGTCGACGTCGTCGGTTCACCGCTGGCGATGAGCGTGCAGGCCACCGAGCGCGACGGCCTCACCCCGGGCGGTGCCGAGATTCTCACGCCCCTGCCCGATCCCGCCAGCGACCTCGTGATCCCGGGCGTGGATGTGGCCGAAGCTGAGCCGACCGTGGTGATCGCGAACCCCAGCGGTGAGGCCACCACCGCCACCATTACGGTACTGGGCCCCGATGGCCCGATCGAGGACGCCACCGTCGAGGATCTTCCCCTCGCCCCCGGCAGCGTCATCACCCGCCCCCTGCCCGACCTGGATGAGGGCACTTACGCCGTGGCCATCAGCGCTGCGGACCCGGTGCAAGCAGTCGCCCGCGCCGAGCGCACCGGGAAGGATCTGCCCGGCGACACCCTCGGCAAGCCCGTGGACTTCACCCTCACCTCTCCTGCCCCCGCGCTGGTCAGCCACGGCATCACCGCCCTGCCCGCGACAACGGGCCCCGGGGCGCTGTCGCTTGCGGCCACGGAGGAGGCAGTCGCGACGGTGATCCCGCTCGGGGCCGATGGCGGCGCCGGGAAACCGATCGAGGTGGAGCTCGACGCCGGGCGCACCGCCACTCTGCCCGCCGCGCGCCTGGGCGTCGACGGCAAGCCCGCGGCCGGGATCAGCGTGGTCCCCGATGTGCCGGGCGCGGTGCATGCGAGCTGGGTCCAGCGCGCGGAGGACTCCGACGACGGTGTGCTGCTGTCCACGCTGCCGGTGGTGCCGGCGCGCGGTGGTACCGATGCCGTCACCGTGCGGCTGTCCGAGTGAGAACCGTGCACCGACCGGAGTGAGCACTGCGCCGCGGACCCTCGGCGGCACGCGAGCTCACTCGCCCCAGGCGCTAGGATCCACGTCCTCGGGCCGCAGCCCCAGGAGGGATGCGATCTGCTCGGAGAGCACCTGACGCACGAGCGTTTCGAGCTCCTCCTCACTGCTGCAGCGGGTCTGCACCGGCCGCCGATGGATGATCACTCGCGGGGGGTGCTCGCGCGTGGGCGGCACCGCCCGGCCCAGCACGACGGTGCGCTCTTCCCACGGCGCCGGATCCGCTGGCGGCACCTCCTCGACGAGGATCCGCAGATGCTCCAGCCGACGCGGGAAGCGCCCGGTGAGCTCTGCCCCGATATCGGCGACGAGGTCGTCGAAGCGTTCGCGGCGGGTGCGGAACCCGGGCAGATGCGGGGGGATCAGATCGAAGCGTCGGCCCCGGCCATGGCGGTCACGCCGTCGCACCGACCGGGTGGAGGCGGCGGAATCCTGCGGGCGGGGCGCGAGGTTCATGCCCGGCACTCTAGCCCCCGTGCCCGAGGAGGGCGTGCCCTGCCTGATCCGTGCCTGCGGCCTGCGTACACTGCTGGACGTGCCTGCTCGTGAATGTTCCCGGACCGCCTGCTCCCATCCCGCGGTGAGCACCCTGACCTTCGTGTACCAGGACTCCACGGCCGTGCTGGGACCGCTGTCCCGGGTCAGCGAGCCGGGCGCCTACGACCTGTGCCGTGAGCACGCCGAACGCCTCACCCCACCGCGCGGCTGGGATCTGCTGCGGGTTCCGGGGGAGGGGAGAGGCGATGACCTCGTGGCGCTGTCCGACGCCGTCCATCGGCCCGCCGCTGAGGCACCGCCGAGCTCCGCCGCCGCGCGGCCCACTGTGAGCTCCAGGGGCGGGCGTCACCTCCAGGTGGTCAGGAGCCCTCATGAGTGAACGCACCAGCGCGGACCTGTCCGCGATCGTCAAGACCTCCGATATTCGGGGCGAGGCGGGAGTGACGCTCACCGTGGAGGTGGCGCGTGCTCTTGGGGCCGCCTTTGCAGACCTGCTGGATGCCCCCGAGATTGTGGTTGCCCATGACATGCGTGTGAGCTCCCCGCAGCTCGCGGACGCGGTGATCGACGGGGCGGTGCGGCGCGGCGCCGTGGTGGCCGATGCGGGACTGGCCTCGACCGACCAGCTGTACTGCGCCTCCGGCCTGCACCAGGCCGCCGGGGTGATGATCACCGCGAGCCACAATCCCGCCGCGGACAACGGGATGAAGTTCTGCCGCGCCGGTGCCCGGCCGATCGGCCGCGATGACGGCCTGGCCGAGATCCGCCGCCGCGCCGAGGAGCATCTGGCCGCGGGGGAGATCCCTGCGCGCGGGCAGGGCCGCGCCGAGCAGATCGAGACCCTCGCCGATTACACCGCGATGCTGCACCGCCTGGCCCCGCTGCCGCCCGGCCGGGATCTGCACGTGATCGTCGATGCCGGCAATGCGATGGCGGGCCTGACCGCCCCGGCTGTGCTCGGGGACCTGCTCGGGATCACGCTGGAGATCCTGCACGGTGAGCTCGACGGCAGCTTCCCGCACCACGCCCCGGACCCGATGCGCCCGGAGAACCTCGCCGATCTGCAGCAGGCCGTGACCGCCCGGCAGGCGGATCTGGGGCTCGCCTTCGACGGCGACGCCGACCGCTGCGTGGTCCTCGATGAGACCGGCGCCGCGGTGCCGCCATCGGCCGTGACCGCCCTGATCGCGCAGCGGGAGATCGCCCGCGCCCGCGCCGCGGGGGAGGAGCAGCCGACGGTGCTGGCGAACCTCGTCTCCTCCCGGCATGTCGCGGAGGCGATCACCGCCGCGGGCGGGCGTCACGTGAGCACCCCCGTCGGCCATTCCCTCATCAAGGCCCTCATGGCGCAGCATGACGCCGTGTTCGGCGGTGAGCACTCCGCCCACTACTACTTCCGCGACTTCTTCCGTGCGGACTCCGGGATGCTCGCCGCGTTGCATGTCATCGCGGCGCTGCGCGAGAGCGACGGCCCTGCCTCCCAGCTCGTGGCGCGCCACAGCCCCTATGCGATCAGCGGCGAGATCAACTCTCGCCACCCCGCCCCGGCCGCGGCCCGCGCACGGGTGCGCGCGTGGGCGGAGGGCCTGCCGGGAGCAGCGGTCCAGGAGCGCGACGGTCTGATCATCACCCACTGGGACGAGGCCGCGCCCCCTGCCGAGCAGTGGTGGCTCACCCTGCGCTCCTCCACCACCGAACCGCTGCTGCGGCTGAACGTCGAAGCCCGGGAGGCAGCCACGATGGAGCAGATCCGCGACACGGTGCAGAGCCTCATCGCTCAGCCGGGGTCGGAGGGGGATACAGAGCCGGAGCCGCGGGGGGAGCGAGAGCAGGCGACGGAGCACGAGCAGCCGGTGGGTGTCCTTTCGCAGACCGCTGAGGCAGCCACCGACGTGGAGCTGCCCGCCGGAGCGAGTGGGGCCGATGTACCGCGCTGGGTGCGCACCGCCCTGCGCTGCCCGGACTGCGGTGGACATCTGCGTGATGTGCCCGCCGCCCTGCAATGCGCGCACTGTCGGCGCGTGCACCCCGTCGAGGACGGTATCCCCGTGCTCATCGCCGGCCGCACGTCCGCGCCCGGGCAGTGAGACACCGCGAGGATCTCAGCGGGCGAAGGGCACGGCGCGCACTTCGGCGCTGAGCTCGTCTTGGCGGGCACGGGCCCGCTGCAGCCGAGCCTCATCGCGGCGCGAGCGTTCGGACAGCACCGCCCGCAGGAACGTTTCGGGATCGGTGCCGGGCGGGGGAGCGGGCGCCACATGCGGCAGCGTCCGCTGCAGCAGCTCCCGCGACAGCTGATGGCGCGACGCCGGGTTCATCTGCTCCGCACGCGGCAGGAATCCGCGGATGTCCTGCAGCAGCGTCAGCGGCAGGCGCCCCACATCGGCGCCGGTGGCCCAGGTGTGCAGCTGCTCTGGCATCTCGGGACGCTGCGGCACCAGGTCGCGCATCCGTTCCTGGATCACCATCGTCCCGGCCAGCAGGTCCCCCACCCGCCGGGAGCGGCGGTCCAGCAGCGAACAGGTCACGGCGAGCGCACCGCTGGTGGACCAGATTTCGAACATCGCCATCACGGCGCGCAGCAGGCTCTGCCGCGCATGCACCGGGCCGCCGTCATCGCGCACCACGCGCGTCCCCATCACCAGGCGACCCACGGAGCGGCCGCGCAGCAGCAGCTCGCTGAGCAACGGATACCCGACGAACACGAGGACGGAGATCAGCACCAGCGCGGCCGCGATATAGCCCTGGTCGATCTCGAGCCGAGACGCCACCCAGACCAGCCCGATCACCGCCCCGAAGAACAGCAGCAGCTGGAGCACGCCATCGATGATCGCGGAGATCATCCGGACGGGGAACGGTGCCGGGCGCAGGTCCAGCAGAACCGCATCGCCCGTGATCAGCCCTTCGCGCGGCGGCGCGGCGGCGTCGGTGGCTCCCATCGTGGTCATGGCCCCATCCTGTCAGGCACAGCGCGCGCAGGGCACTTCCGACGGTCGGCTTCAGGCGGCCTGGCCTCCGACTTTCGTCGGCCGTGGGGAAGGACGGGCGACTCCTAGTCTGGGGGCGTGGACACCGACGCCTTCATCGCCGTGAACCGGCCGCAGTGGGAGCGGCTGCAGGAGCTCGTGCGCAGCCGCTATCTGGACGCTGCGGGAATCGACGAGCTCATCGCCCTCTATCAGGAGACCTCCACGCACCTGTCCACGGTCCGCTCCACCAACCCGGATCCGGCGCTCATCGCACGGCTGTCGCTGCTGGTGCACCGGGCGCGGCTGCGGATCACCGGGGCGCAGGTGCCGCTGTGGCGGAACCTGCGGCGATTCTTCTGGGAGGACCTGCCGGCGGCCCTGTATACCGCCCGCTGGTCCACCGCGCTCGCGGCGACGATCTTTCTGCTCAGCACCGTCATCTCCGGCCTGTACTTCGGGCTGGACTCCACGGCGCGCGATCTCGTGGTGCCCGAGGAGGCACAGCGCCATCTGGCCCAGCGCGAATTCGTCGCCTACTACTTCGCCGATGACGCCACCGGGTTCGCCGCGGAGGTGTGGACGAACAACGCGTGGATCGCGGTGCAGGCCGTCGTCTTCGGAGTGACGGGATTCTGGCCGGTGGTGATGTTGCTGCAGAACGGCCTGAACATCGGGCTCTCAGCCGGGGTGATGGGCGCCTACGGGGGGCTCGGTACGTTCTTCGTGTTCATCCTCCCGCACGGGCTGCTGGAGATGACGGCGGTGATCGTCGGCGCCGGGGCCGGCCTGCGCACCTTCTGGGCGTGGGTGCGGCCGGGACCGCTGCCGCGCCTGTGGTCGCTGTCTCAGGCGGCGCGCGCCCTGGTCACCGTCGCGATCGGGCTGGTGCCGGTGCTGCTGCTGGCCGGCGTGATCGAGGCGTTCGTGACCCCGAGCGGTCTTCCGCCCGCAGTGCGCATCGGCATCGGAGTGCTGGTGTGGGCGCTGTTCCTGCTGTTCATGCTGGGCCGCGGCCGGCAGGTGCACCGCGCGGGCATCACCGGAGACCTGACCGAGGAACAGGTGGGCTCCACCGTCGCGACCGCCGCCTGAGCCGCGCTCGGACCCCTCGCTCCGCTCTTGCCTCACGTTTCCCGCTGCGTCACCGCACCGCCTCCCTGGAAGAGTTCGAGCAGCTCCCGGCAGCGGATCTGGTGCTGTCCTGCGCGGCGCTGCCGTTCGTGCAACGCAGTGCCTTCGAGCGTCTGTGGAGAACCGTGCTGGGCTGCCTGCGGCCCGGGGGAGTGCTGGCCGTGGACCTGTTCGGAGACCGCGACGACTGGGCAGGGCGGACGGATGGGACGTACCTGTCCCGCTCGCAGGTCGACGAGCTCGTCACCGGCCTCGAGGTGCTGGAGCTGGTGGAGGAGGAGCGGGACGGCCGCGCCTTCTCCGGCCCCAAGCACTGGCACACCTACCAGATCATCGCCCGCACGCAGTCAGCTCAGAGCCGCCCGGCCGCCTTGAGCGCGAGATAGGCGTCGGCGAGAGCCTGCGGGGCGCGCTCCGGCGGAGCATCCACCACATGCGCGCCCGCCCGTTCCAGGGCAGCGGCGACGCCGGCGCTCTCCTGTCGGGCCTGCTCAGCAGCAGCAGCGATGTACAGCGCTTCGACGTCCTCGCGCCCGGCGGCCAGCTCCCCGAGTGCCGGATCGGACACGGAGGCGACGACGAGCGGATGGTCCTTCGCCAGCCGCGCGGCAACCGGCAGCAGCCCGGTGTGCACCACCGCGGGATCCACCGGCGTGATGAGGACGACGAGCGAGCCCCGTCGGGTGCGGTCGGTGATCGTCGAGGCGGCCCGCTCCCAATCGGTCTCCACCAGCGCCGGATACACCCCCGCGGTCGCCGAGACCATGTCATGCAGCACCGTGGTGCGGCTGGACCCCACCACGGACAGGTGGGGGATGCGGTCCACGCACACCAGGTCTACCCGATCCCCGGCCTGCCCCGCGAGAGCGGTGAGCAGCAGCGCGGCATCGAACGCCGCGTCCAGACGGGTGGAATCGCCCAGCCGTCCCGCCGCCGTACGGGAGGTGTCCACGACGATCAGCACATGCCGGTCCCGTTCGGGCCGCCAGGTGCGCACCACCACGGAGCGGCGCCGCGCAGTGGCTCGCCAATCGATCGAACGCACATCATCGCCGTCCACGAAATCGCGCAGGGAGTCGAACTCGGTGCCCTGCCCGCGCTGGTGGATGGCGGACAGACCCTCGATCTCCCGCAGCCGCTGCACCCGCGAGGGCAGGTGCCTGCGCGCCCCGAAGGGGTGCAGGGCCAGCAGCCGCCCGGGCGTGTCCACGGCGGCGGTGCGGCGGGCGAGCCCCAGCGGACCCACCGAGGCGACCAGCAGGGTGCGGGAGCTGTGCTCGCCCCGCCGGGTAGGCGTGAAGACCTGCTCGATACCGCGCCGCTCCCGGGAGGGAACAGTGAGGGTGCTGCGCTGCTCGGCGAGTCCAGCGGTCGGGTTCCAGGCATCGCGGATCTCCAGCCGGGCCGCCCGCGCCGTGGGGTTGGTGACCAGCAGACGTCCGGTCACGGTGCCGCCCAGACGCACCTGCGCCGGCAGACGCCGCTGGACCTGCATGCGCCGCGGCTCCGGGGCGGCGAAGGCATCGGCCAGCAGCACCAGCGCCCACAGCGCCGCGAGCAGCAGCACGACCCACCAGCGCGGCCACAGCACCACCACCGGCAGGGCGAGCAGCCCCGCCAGCGCGGCGCGCGGCGTGAGGGACACGCGCAGCGAGATCGGCGTGCGCATTCTGCTCTCCTTCCGGGACTGTCCGTGGGGCACGGCGGATCAGCGGGGGACGGGCACGGACGCGAGAGTGGCGGCGAGCACCGACTCCACCTGGGTGCCCTCAAGCTCCGCCTCCGTGGTCAGGCGGACTCGATGCGACAGGGTGGCCGGCGCCATCACCTTGACGTCATCGGGGGTGATGAAGTCCCGGCCCGAGAGGTACGCCCACGCGCGCGACGTGCGCAGCAGCGCGATCGCCCCGCGCGGGGACACGCCGAGGGTCAGCGAGGGCGAGCGGCGGGTGGCACGGCAGATGTCGACGATGTACTGCACGACAGGATCCTCCGCCGCCACGGCGGCGACGTCCTGCTGCGCGCGGTGCAGGGAGGGGACGTCCACGACGGTCCGCAATCCGGTGGCCTGCAGATCGGAGGTGTCGAAGCCATCTGCGTGACGGCGCAGTACATCGATCTCCACCTCCCGCTCGGGCAGCGGCATGACGGCCTTGAGCAGGAAGCGGTCCAGCTGCGCCTCCGGCAGCGTGTAGGTTCCGTCGAACTCGATGGGGTTCTGGGTGGCGATCACCAGGAACGGATCCGGCAGCGGGCGGCTGGCCCCGTCGACCGTCACCTGGCGCTCCTCCATCGCCTCGAGCAGGGCCGACTGCGTCTTGGGCGGGGTGCGGTTGATCTCGTCGGCCAGCAGCAGGTTGGTGAACACCGGGCCCTCGCGGAAGACGAGGTCGCTGGTGGTGTTGTCGTACACGAGGGAGCCGGTGATATCGCCGGGCATCATGTCAGGGGTGAACTGGACGCGGCGCATCCGCACATCGAGCGCCGCGGCGAGGGAGCGCACCAGCAGCGTCTTGGCGACCCCCGGCACGCCCTCGAGCAGCACGTGCCCGCGGCACAGCAGCGCGACGACGAGGCTGGTCACCGCGGCATCCTGGCCGACGACGGCCTTGTGCACCTCGGTGCTGAGCCCCTGCAGCTGGGTGCGGGTGTCGGCGTCCATGGGGGCGGTCGCGGTGGCGTCCGGGCGCGGGGGGATCTGGGGCGCGGGGCCCGCCTGGTTCTCGGTCATCGGTCGGTCTCCTCCAGCAGTCGGTCAAGGTCGGCGGCCAGGGCCAGCAGGGCCTGGTCGCTGGTCACGGGGGTGGGGCCCAGCAGCCTGCGCAGCTGCTCGGGCGTGGATGAGGTGTGCGGGGCCAGCGCCGCCAACAGAGCGTCCAGGCCCGAGCTGCGGCGCAGCCCCAGACGCTCAGCCAGGCGCACCGCACAGGCGGAGCGCAGGGCTTGGGCGGCGGCATCGCGGGCATCGGCCCGGTGCAGCAGACGAGCGCGGCCCAGGACGAGTTCCTGGGGCCGAACCGTCACCGGCAGCGGTTCGACCACCACGGGGCCGAAGCGCCGCCCCAGCGCCAGCAGCGCCACGGCGGCCACCAGCAGCCCCCACAGCGTTACCGGGCCCGCCCAGCGCGGCAGATGGTCCAGCAGAGTGGGGGTGGTGCTGGAGAGCGGATCGCTCGCCGAGGGCAGATACCAGGTGAGCTCACCGCTCTCGCCGAGCGTATTCAGAGCCAGCGCCGCATTGTCCGCATCGCGCACCCCCTCATTGGTGAGCAGATCGGCGCTGCCCAGCACGACGATGTCGCCGGAGACAGCCACGAGCGCACCATTGCCGGAGTGGAAGCAGGATGAGGCATCGCCGCTGGTGCGGTACAGGATCGCGGAGTCGGTGAGGCCCTCGGTGCCATGCACCGCCAGGCTCCGGGCCCGGAAATCCGCGTTTCCGCACTGGCCCCCGGCGGGCACCACGGTCTTCGTGTGCAGGGCGCCGGAGGGGAACACATCGGGGGTCAGATAGCTGAGGGTCACCAGATCAGGTGCGATCAGCACGAGTCGGGCGTCTGACTCCTGCTGCGCCGCGTCCAGCAGCTCGAGCTGCTCGTGGCTGAGTCCAGAGGGATTGGTGATCACCACGGTGCGTCCCTCGCGGAGCGCTGCAGCGGCATCCTCCATGCGCCGCTGAACCTCGACATCGGTGCCGAGGTCGTCGAGCACCTCCGCCACGGCCTTGCCGCCCTGGGGGGTGGGAGAGCCGGGCTCGAGCAAGCCGTCCTGGTAGAAGCCGCGCATCAGCATGATGCCCAGGGCTGCCACGAGCGCGAGGACCACAAGAGGCACGAGCCAGGGCCGACGCCGCTCAGCGGACCCGCCCGGCGCGGCGCCGTGCGGGCTCCTGGCGTCGGACGGTGCCGGGGCAGTGGCCTGCCCGGTCGCGCGGGTCGGCGCGGAATCCACCGTCGGCGCGCTCATGACGGCTCTCCCGCGCCGACCAGGCTCTGCTCGGCACTGTCGGCGCTTGCATCGAGCGCTTCCAGATCCGGGGCGGTCTCGGCGATGTACTCGGCCAGCAGCAGCAGGTCCTCGGCCTGCTTCGCGCTCGTGCTGCGCAGGGAGTAGGCGGCGGTGTCGAAGGCATTGGCCCCCAGCGTGAGGCGACTGCGCAGCTGCGGGAAGGCGGTGGCGGCGCGCACTGCCGCCTCATGTGCCGTCATGCCGGCTGTGACATCCAGCAGCGTGCGCTCTTCGAGGTCTCGCACCAGGGCGCGCAGTGCGATGACGGTCGCATCATCGTGCCGCCCCTCGGCCAGGGCGCGGCGCGCGCGCTCGCGCAGTTCATCGCCGCTGAGAGAACGTTCGGCATCCAGCTCGACCGGAGCGCTCAGCTGGCGGGTGCGGCGCAGCCGACCGGTGCGGCGCAGCACCAGCACCGCCGCGACGATCAGCAGCAGCAGAATCAGTACCGCCAGGCCGCCCTGAGCGGTCGAGGAGCCATCGATCGTGTCCAGCAGCTGGTGCAGCCAGGCCTCGAGCCGCCCCAGCAACCACGGCAGGAAGCCCTGCCCGGAGGAGTACTCGCCCTTGGAGAGCTCCTCGAGGATCTTCTCGCGCGCCGGATCGGGATCGATCGGCGGGCCCCCGGCCCGGTTCATCGGGCCACCCCGTCGGGGTCGGAGGTTCCGTGCCAGGTCTGGCGGGACTCGCGCTGCAGCTGTACGTCCCAGGCCTCATGGCGCATGCGGATATCGGCGTACAGCGCCACGTAGGCGGCCGAGATGAACGGGGCGACCAGGAGCCCTCCGACGTACGCGCCCAGCATCGACAGAAGCGTCATCACCGCGATCCCGAGGACGAAGGCTTCGAAGCCGCTGAGCAGCAGGATGGCCATGTAGAGCACGAAGGCGATGGTTCCGAACACGCTGCTGATCACGTGCGAGGCGATCGTGGCGAGGACGAACACCAGCAGTGCGATGCCCAGGATCCGCCACTGACGCTTCCCCGCGCTCAGCTGCAGCGAGCGGCGCAGCGCGCCGAACATCCCGAGGTCCTCGATCACGAGCGCCGGAATCGCCAGCACGGTGCGCATCCAGATGTAGAGCATGCCCAGCAGACCCAGGCCCACCGCCCCCAGTGCGAGTACCACCCACCAGATGCTGAACGAGGCATCCAGCAGCAGCGGCACCATCGCGACCCCCACCGCGAGGACCAGCACGAGCAGGCTCACCAGGGAGATCAGCAGGCTCATCCCCACGGCGGCCAGTCCCTTGCGGCGCATCGTCTGCCACATCTGTGCGGCCGCGAAGGGGCGGCCCACCGCCGCGTCCATCGTCACCCGGGTCAGCGCCACCGTCACCAGCGCCGCCGCCACCAGGGTGAGCAGTCCGCTGACGACGCTGCTGATGATGGTGGACACCCCGCCCATCAGGGGATCGCCCACGTAGTCCCCGGTGGGATCATCGAGCATCACCTGTATCTCACCGATCATCGGCACCAGGCTCATTCCGGAGGCCAGGGTGCTCAGCAGCGTCGCGATCGCGTACACGATCGCCGCCACCCCCAGCACCGCCCGCGGGTTCACCCGGTAGATCCGCAGCGCTGCCCCGAGGATCTCACCGAGGTTCAGGGGGCGCAGCGGAAACAGATGGTCGGTTCGCACGAGCTCGCGGCGAGGCCCGCCCGAGGGGCCGGGAGCACCGGGAGCAGTCCCGGTCGGTGCTGGCCCCGCGGAGCCACCCGCACCGGGAGCATCCCAGGCCGCAGGCTCCGTACCGGGGGCGGTCGGGCCCGGCGCGGACCCGGCGGCGGGGTCGCTCTGACCGGGGGCGGTCCACGGGCTGCTCATGCGTCCTCCTGCGGTGTTCCGGGGTGGTGGGGTTCCGGGGTGGGGCCGGTGCAGCTGACCTTACGCAGGTGACCATGGCCAACCGATCCGACGATGGTCGAGGACCGTGCATCTTCCGCAGGACCCTCCACCGCGCCCGGGACGCGCCGCACGGCGGAGGGGACCTGCTTCCAGGGCCGATGGAGGAGGCGGTGGCATGATGAGTTCATGACGACGCCTTCACAGATCCTCGTGGTCGACGACGATCAGGCGATCGCCGAGATGGTCGGGATCGTCCTGCGCGGCAAGGGCTTCGAGGTCGCAACTTCGCCCGATGGTGCCTCCGCTCTGGAGGCCTTTCCCCGCGTGCGCCCTGATGTGGTGCTGCTGGACCTGATGCTGCCCGGCATGGACGGCATCGAGGTGTGCCGCCGCCTGCGCCGCGAGTCCGGGGTGCCGATCATCATGCTGACCGCCCGCACCGACACCGCCGATGTGGTCGAGGGGCTCGAGGCCGGGGCCGATGACTACCTCACCAAGCCCTTCGAGCCCGAGGAGCTGGTGGCCCGGATCAAGGCGCGGGTGCGCCGCGCGGAGGCGCCCACCACGGAGAAGCTCACCATCGGCGACCTCACGATCGATGTGGACGGGCATGAGGTGCGGCGGGGCGACCAGCTGATCGCCCTGACCCCGCTGGAGTTCGACCTGCTCACCCAGCTGGCCCGCAAGCCCTGGCAGGTTTTCACCCGCGATGTGTTGCTGCGCGATGTGTGGGGCTACCGCCACAGCGCGGACACTCGTCTGGTGAACGTCCACGTCCAGCGTCTGCGCTCCAAGATCGAGCACGACCCCGAGAATCCCTCGATCGTGGTGACCGTCCGCGGTGTGGGCTACCGGGCCGGGAGCGGGTCCTGAGCCGCCCCCGGACGCCGTGACCGCCCCGCATACGGATCCCGAGCGGCCGCTGGACGTCCTGCGCGACGGCGCGGTCCAGCTTGTGGATCCGCGCAGCTGGCCGCTGGCGGTGCGGGTCGTGGTGGTCACGATCCTGCTGTCGATTCTCGCGCTGCTGACCGTCGGCGCCTATCTGTCCTCCGTGATCGCCGACGGGCTCTATGAGCAGCGCCGCGACCGGGTGCTTGAGGAGAGCGTGGAGGTGCGCGCCGAGCTGGTGGAGACCCTCACGCAGGTATCCGCCGGCACGAGCACCCAGCAGCAGGATGCGGTCAACGCCTTCGTGCAGGCCACCGGGGGGCAGGCCGGCGGTGATCGACGGGAGGTCGCGCTGATCCCCGTGGAGACCACCGGCACGGTCTTCCCGGTCTCCTCCTCGGACCGCACCCTGTTCGATGCCGTGGATCCCGAGTTCTCCTCCACTGTCGCGACGGATCCGGATGCGATCTCCTGGCGGTCCATCGGGCGGCAGAACAATGACGGTGGGGTGGATCCGGCGCTGCTGGTCGGCACCCGCGTGATCGTGCCGGGCTCTGGCTCCTACGACCTGTATCTCGTGTATTCGATGCAGGAGGAGCAGCAGACGCTCGCCTTCGTGCAGCGGGTGATCCTGGGCGGCGGCGCGGTGCTGCTGGGGCTGATCGTCGGCATCGCGGTGGTGGTCGCGCGGCTTGTGACAACACCGTTGAAGCGCGCCGCTCTGGCAGCGGAAAAGCTGGCCGACGGTGATCTGACCAGCCGCATGGAGGTCGCCGGGGCCGATGAGCTGGCCCGCGTGGGGGAGTCCTTCAACGACATGGCCGCGAGCCTCGAGCAGAAGGTCGTGGACCTCACCGAGCTCTCCCGCCTCCAGCAGCGCTTCGTCGCCGATGTGTCCCATGAGCTGCGCACGCCCCTGACGACGATCCGCATGGCCTCCGCCGTGCTGGATTCCCGCCGCGAGGAGCTGCCGACGGATCTGCAGCGCACCGCCGAGCTGCTGGCCGCGCAGGTGCAGCGCTTCGAGGTGCTGCTGGCGGACTTGTTGGAGATCTCTCGCTTCGACGCCGGTGCGGCAGCGCTCGAAGCCCACCGTGAAGACTTCGACGCCCTGGTGACACGGGCGCTCGAGAACGCTGAACCGCTCGCCGAAGCCCGCGGCTGCACCCTGGATGTCCACCTCGCCGGGGAGGGCATGGATGCCGTGGTGGACGGACGACGGGTGGACCGGGTGCTGCGAAACCTGCTGACCAATGCGATCGAGCACGGTGCCGGTCAGCCCGTGCTCGTGCAGACCGCTGCCGATGAGGATGCCGTGGCCGTCGTGGTGCAGGACTGGGGGCACGGGATCTCCCCGGAGAACGCGCGGCGCGTGTTCGACCGCTTCTGGCGCGCAGACCCTTCCCGCGCCCGCACCCTGGGCGGCACCGGACTGGGGCTGTCGATCTCCGTGGAGGACACGCACCTGCACGGCGGCTGGCTGCAGGCCTGGGGTCGGGAGGGCGAAGGGGCGGTGTTCCGCCTGACCCTGCCGCGCCGTCCGGGCAGCGAGCTGACCCGCTCGCCGCTGCGCCTGGAGCGCTCCTTCGACCGTGCCACCGCGGGTGGGCGGATGTCCGCTACCCCCACTGGTGAGCTGGAGATCGGCCCCGATGTGCTGCCGGACCTCAGCGATGAGACCACCGTCCCCGACCGGACCGGAGGTGCACGATGAGCCTCGGACCCCGCCCCGATCGCCGCCTTCTGCTGCGCACCGCGTCAGTGGGCCTGGTGGCCGGTGCCGCTGCTGCGTGCGCCCGGATCCCCACCGAATCGCAGACCTCGAGCCGCCCGCTGGCCCTGCAGGAGCAGCCCGGCGCCCCGTATGTGCGGGCCCTGCCGCCCGCGGATGATGCCACCCCCGCCGAGGTCGTCGCCGGATTCGTCCAAGCCGGGGTGGGCAGCGAGGATGACTTTGCGGTCGCGCGCGCCTACCTCACCGACCAGGCGCAGGCGGCCTGGAACCCCGGTGCCGGTATCACCGTGTACTCCGGCAGTGAGGAGACGCGGGTCCAGGACGACGGTGACGGTGCCTTCTCCCTTGTGCTGCGCGTGACCGCGCTGATCGACGAGCGGGGCGTGCGCAGCCTCCTGCCCGCCCCCGCCACGCGGGAGATCGCGGTGCAGGTGGTGGAGCAGGATGGCCAGCATCGGCTGGACGAGGTGCCCGATGGCATCTTCCTGTCCGAGGCCGCGTTCGAGACGCTCTACGCCTCCGCCCGGCTGTACTTCCTCGATGCCCGCCGCCGCCACCTGGTCCCGGACCTGCGCTGGTTCGCGCTGCGGCAGATCGCCGCTGACGTGCTGCGGGGCCTGGCCGACGGGCCCTCGCCGACGCTCGCCGACGCCGTCATCAACCAGATCCCCTCGAGCACGTCGATGGGCGCTGCGGCGATCAGCACCGGCGCCGATGGCACCGTGCAGGTCGCCGTGCCACCGGCGATCACGAGCCTGTCCACCGTCTCCCGCTACCAGGCGCTCAGCCAGATCGAGGCGTCGCTGCGGTCCGTGCGCACCCTGTCCGGGGTGCGCCTGGTCCAGGAGGAGACTGAGCTTATGCTGGAGGAAGAACACCGGATGGAGCGTGCCCTGCCCGGGCATCGCCCGATCGCCGCGGGGGAGCGGGGGATCATCTCGCTGTCCTCACCCAGCGGGGACGCACCGCCGACGCAGCTGGTCCCCGCCTTGGCCGAGACCGCGGTGGCTGATCCGATCATCGCTCAGGACGGCGTGCTCGCCGCGGCCCTCGAACCGCAGCGGGCCGTGGTCCTCATCGCCTCGACGGATGACTCCATCGAGGTGCGGGAGGCCGCCACGGGAGATGCCTTCGTCCCGCCCAGCATCGACGATGCCGGGTGGGTGTGGACGGCGACGGTCTCCAACGCCGGTGCGCTGCTGGCGCTGTCGGGTCGGGCCTCCGAGGAGGACGCGAAGGTGGATGCCACGTGGCTGCACGGGCGCAGCGTGACGTGCCTGGCGCTCGCCGCGGATGCCACGCGCATGCTGGTGCTCTCGAGCGATGACGGTCAGGCGCGGCTGGATGTGTGCGCCGTGGTGCGCAACGCCGACGGCGTCCCCACCTCCCTGGGAGAGCCGACACCGATCCACACCGAGCTGACGGACCTCAGCTGGGCCGGGTGGTATGACGAGCTGGCCGTGCTGGTGCTGGGAACCGACGCGACCAGCGGGACCCAGCGCGCCCTGGTGGTCGATCTGGTCACCGGTGCCGATCCGCTGCCAGCCTTGCCCGATGGGGTGCGCCGCGTCGCCGGATCGGTCATCGCCGAGACCGCCTGGGTGGGCATTCGCGGTGATCAGCTGCTACGCAGCGATGGGGAGAACTGGAGCGCGGTCGACATCACCGGACGCGATCCGGCGTTCTACTGAACATCGGGCGCCCTGCTGAGCTGCCCTCCAACGTCCTCCACACCCCGGTGTCATCCACAATCCTCACTCGCGGCTGGCGCTGCGCTGCTGCAGCGGCTGAGCTGGGTGCATGACACCGATCCCGCCGGTCCCGGACACTCCTGCACACCGCGGCAGCGCCGTGAGAGCCCGTTCCCGCCTTGTGCGACGGGGCGCGCGGGTGCGCGAGGTGATCGCGCAGACCTGCGCGCTGGTCGCCGTGCGCGAATGCCCCTGCGGCGCGGAGGACACCTGGCTGTGCCCGAGCTGTCGTGCCCTGCTCGCCCAGTCGCCGCGCCGGGTGGAGTCCGGCTGTGATGCCCTCCAGCTGCTCAGCGCTGCTCGGGTGCGCGATCAGCCCGTCCCCAGGGGTGTGCTGCCGGCCGGTGTGGATCACGCCCCGCTGCTGCCCGTGCTCGCCCTCGGCGAGTACGGCGGAGATCTCCAAGCCCTCGTCCTGGCCTGGAAGAACGGTGGCCTGCTGCATCTGACTGCACCGATCGCCGCCGGTCTTGCCCCCGCCGTCACGCAGCTCGCCGCGGCCGCAGGGGAGGAGCGCCCGGCCCTGGTGCCGGTGCCGTCGCGGCCCGCGGCCCGGCTCCGCCGCGGTGAGGACCACACGGGCGAGCTCGCCCGGCAGCTGCAGCGCCACGGCGCGGGGCGCGCCCTGCTGCTGCCATCCCGCCCCAGCAGCACCCAGCACGGGCAGGGCTCCCGGGGCCGACGCTCCCGTCGGATCCTGCTCACCCCGGGGGCCCGGCGACGCCTGGAGCGTGAGCAGCCGCGGGTGGTGCTGCTCGATGATGTCGTCACCACGGGCTCCACGCTGCGTGCCATGTATGACGCTGTCACCGAGGCCGGCGCCGAGGTGATCGGGGCCGTCGTCGTGGCCGCTTCCCGCCTGCCCACCCGGCAGCACGGACCGCTGGCCGCGGTCAGTGCGCCTACCGGATGAGACGGCGCCGCCGCGGGACGGAAGTCGCACGATCTGCACCGGGACATGGCATGCTGGTGTCATCCGCCACAGAGGTCGGAGACCCCTTCTATGAGGAGGTGCGAAAACCAGCCCATGAGCCACCGCGGCCGGGCTCCGAGCGGCCGCACCAGCATCAAGGAGGATCCACCCATGGAGATCAATGTCGTCGGACGCCACATGGACGTCCCGGACCGATTCCGCCGCCATCTCGAGGACAAGCTCGACAAGGTCACCCAGTTCGCCCCGGAGGCGCTGCGCGTGGACGTCGAGATCTCCCAGGAGAAGAACCCTCGGCAGGCCGAGCTCAGTGACCGCGTGGAGCTCACCGTCCACGACCGCGGCACGGTGATCCGCTCCGAGGCCCGCGCGGATGATCTCTACGGAGCCCTCGATGTCGCCTACGGCAAACTGCTGGAGCGCCTGCGCCGCGCCCGCGATCGCCGCAAGGACCACCGTCGGGGCCGGAACCGCGCGCACCAGGCCACCGGTGCCTCGCTGCGCACCATGACCGCCGACCAGGAGCTCCCCGAAGCGCTGCGCCAGGACCCACCGGCACCGCCGCAGACCGACAGCACGGCCGAGGAACCGGCCGAGCAGGATCTCGCCGAGACCGGCAGCCCGGTGGTGATCCGCGAGAAGAAGCATCCCGCCACCCCCATGACCGTGGACGATGCGCTCTACCAGATGGAGCTCGTGGGGCACGACTTCTTCCTGTTCATCGACGAGAAGAGCGGAAACCCCAAGGTGGTCTACCGCCGCAAGGGCTGGAACTACGGCGTGATCGAGCTGGAGAACGA
>NZ_PNHL01000002.1:102178-117971 GCF_002871795.1 Brachybacterium sp. UMB0905
TGACGAACCGCGCCACATCGACCCGTACGATGGGGCAGGCATTCCCCGCCGTCCGCGGCGGCACCAACACCAACGGGAGCACGAGTGGTCAACCTCTTCGACAGGATCCTGCGCGCCGGCGAAGGTCGGGAACGGCGGCGGCTGGAGGTCATCGCCCGCCGCGTGGGCGAGGCAGAGGACGTCTTCACCGAGCTGACCGACGAGGAGCTGCGCGAGGAGACCACGCGCTTCAAGGAGCGGCTGAAGGACGGCGAGACCCTGGATGACATCCAGGTCGAAGCCTTCGCCGCCGTGCGCGAAGCCGCCCGTCGGACCCTGGGCCAGCGCCCCTACGACGTGCAGGTGATGGGTGGGGCGGCCCTGCATCGCGGCCGCATCGCGGAGATGAAGACCGGTGAAGGCAAGACCCTGGTCGCCACCCTCCCGGCCTACCTCAACGCGCTCGCCGGCAAGGGCGTGCACATCGTCACCGTCAACGACTACCTGGCCACCTACCAGTCCGACCTCATGGGCCGCGTGTTCCGTGCCCTGGGTCTGTCCACCGGCGTGATCTCCTCCGGGATGAGCCCCGCCGAGCGTCGCGAGCAGTACAACGCGGACATCACCTACGGCACCAACAACGAGTTCGGCTTCGACTACCTGCGCGACAACATGGCCCTCAAGCCCGAGGATCGGGTCCAGCGCGGGCATTTCTTCGCCATCGTCGACGAGGTGGACTCGATCCTCATCGACGAGGCCCGTACCCCGCTGATCATCTCCGGACCCGGCTCCGGGGATGCCAACAAGTGGTTCGCCGAGTTCGCGAAGGTCGCCAAGCTCCTGCGGCGCGACCGCGACTACGAGGTCGATGAGAAGAAGCGCACCGTGGGCGTGCTGGAGTCCGGGATCGACAAGGTCGAGGATCACCTCGGCATCGAGAACCTGTATGAGTCGCTCAACACTCCGCTGATCGGCTTTCTGAACAACTCCATCAAGGCCAAGGAGCTGTTCAAGCGGGACAAGGACTACGTGGTCCTCAACGGCGAAGTGATGATCGTCGATGAGCACACCGGTCGTATCCTCGCCGGTCGCCGCTACAACGAGGGCATGCACCAGGCCATCGAGGCCAAGGAGGGGGTGAAGATCAAGGCTGAGAACCAGACCCTGGCCACGATCACCCTCCAGAACTACTTCAAGCTCTACGACAAGCTCTCCGGAATGACCGGCACCGCGGAGACCGAGGCCGCCGAGTTCATGAACACCTACAAGCTCGGCGTGGTCCCCATCCCCACGCACCGCGCGATGATCCGCGAGGATCAGCCGGACCGGATCTATCGCACCGAGAAAGCGAAGTTCGACGCGGTCGTCGAGGACATCGTCGAACGGCACGAGACCGGCCAGCCGGTGCTGGTGGGCACCACGAGCGTGGAGAAATCCGAGTACCTCTCCGGACTGCTGAAGAAGCAGGGCGTTCCGCATGAGGTGCTCAACGCCAAGAACCACGCCCAGGAGGCCGGGATCGTCGCGATGGCCGGGGCCAAGGGCGCCGTCACCGTGGCGACGAACATGGCCGGCCGCGGCACCGACATCATGCTGGGCGGCAACGTCGAGTTCATGGCCCACGCGGCGCTGGAGAAGCGCGGCCTGGATGCCGAGGAGGACCCCGAGGCGTACGAGCAGGCCTGGGATGAGGAGCTCGAGCGCGCCAAGACGCAGGTCGAGGACGACCACGACGAGGTGGCCGCGCTCGGCGGGCTGTACGTGCTGGGCACCGAGCGTCACGAGTCGCGCCGCATCGACAACCAGCTGCGCGGCCGTTCCGGTCGCCAGGGCGACCCAGGGGAGTCCCGCTTCTACCTGTCGCTGCAGGATGACCTGATGCGGCTGTTCAACGCCGGGGCGGCCGAGCAGCTGCTGGCCCGTGGCGGGGTGGACGAGTCGATCCCGCTGACCGGCCGCATGGTCTCCGGCGCGATCCAGCGCGCCCAGAACTCGATCGAATCGCGCAATGCGGAGATCCGGAAGAACGTCCTGAAGTATGACGACGTGCTGACCAAGCAGCGCAAGAAGTTCTACGACGAGCGCGCCCGCATCCTCGAGGGCGAGGACCTGGACCCCCACATCCAGCGTTTCATCGAAGAGGTCCTGGGCGGCACGATCGATGAGCACACCCGCGGCAAGCCCGCCGAGGACGTGGACCTCGAGGAGCTGTGGGGCGCCCTGCGTCCGGCCTACCCGATCTCGCTGACCGCTGAGGAGCTCATCGAGGAGGCCGGCGGCAAGGAGAATCTCGATGCGGCGATGCTGCGCGAGGAGATCCTGGCCGATGCCGAGGTCGCCTACGAGCAGCGCCGCGAGGAGCTGGGGGAGGACGCCCTGCACCAGCTGCAGCGCCGCGTGCTGCTGTCGGTCATGGACCGTCGCTGGCGTGAGCACCTCTACGAGATGGACTACCTCAAGGAGGGCATCGGCCTGCGAGCGATGGCGCAGCGCGACCCGCTCATCGAGTACGAGCGCGAAGGCCACCTCATGTTCAACGACATGACCGCCGGGGTGAAGGAGGACGTGGTCGGCTACGTCTACCACCTCGAGGTCCAGGTCGAGAAGCCGCAGTCCGTGGTGCCCAAGGCCGTGAGCGATCTGCTGAAGTCCGCGGCGACGAAGGTCGGCGGCGCAGCAGGGGCTGCGCAGGAAGCGGGCGACGCGGACAATGCCGACTCCGGTAGCACCTCGACCGCGGATGACGCTGCACAGGACGCTTCGCAGAAGGCTGCGCAGGATTCGGACGCGGCGGAGGCGGAGCAGACCGCGAGCGAGTCGATGGATGAGGAAAACTCGGTGGTGCTGCGCGCCAAGGGGCTGGATGACGGCCCGGATGAACGGCAGCTGCGCTACTCCTCGGCCGAAAGCAGCGGGGTACAGGATTCGAGCACGCTCTCGCGCAAGGAGCGCCGCTGGCAGGCCCGTGGTGGATCCGCGGCCTCTCGCACGGTGTCCGATAAGCCCGAGGGCGCACCGCAGGAGGAGGCGGCCAATCGGGCGCAGCGGCGGGCGGCACGTCGTCGGCGCCGCCGCTGAGCGGTCAGCCGATCTCCAGCACGGTCACGCGCCAGCCGGAGTGCCGCAGCTCCCAGCGCATGGCAAGGAAGCGGGAGCGGTCCACCTCGCGCAGCACGCAGCTGGCCTCCACCGCACGGTCGGAGACCACGCAGGTGCGCACCCCGGTGACCTCCAGGCGCCGGGTCGGGGCGTGACCGGTCGCCGCCCGCAGACGCCGAGTCAGCGCTGCACGCTGCGCCAGATGCAGCCCCACCTCCGGGGTCACCAGGCGCGATAGCGCTGTGGGCGGGCACATATCGCGCACGATCTCCACGGCCCGCCGGGCGACGGGCGCGACGAGCTGCTGGACCATCTCGGGACTGCTCGCGCCGCAGCGCAGGCCAACAGGCTGCTCGATCTCGGTCAGGGAACGCTGGTCGGTGGTGCTCATCGGTCCTCCTGGATGTCCCCGGCGGGGACGGTCAGTTTCTGGCCCGGGAGCAGCAGGTCGGGATCATCCCCGATCACGTCCCGGTTGGTCTCGTACAGCAGGGGCCACAGGGCGGAGATGTCCGCGGCAGGATCTGGACCCGGGCCCAGCAGGTCATCGGCGATGCTCCACAGGGAGTCGCCCTCGGCGACCACGATCACGCGGGGCGGATGCGCGCCCTCACCACTCTTGGCCGCTGCGTTCTTGGGGTTCGCGGGCGCTGCGGGCTCCTGGGCAGGCTCTGCAGGCGCCTCAGAGCTCCCTGGCTGCGATGACGCAGTGGAGGGCCCGGACCGCACCGGCGGCGCAGCGTCCCCAGGCTCGGCAGGTTGCTCAGACTCAGCAGGCTGCTCAGACTCTGCGGGCGGCTCGGACTCGTCGGATCCAGCAGGTTCGCTGGGCTGCTCAGCATCGGACGGAGCAGACTTGCCGGGCTGATCCGGCTGTGCGGTCGATGGCTCTGGCTCCTCCCAGCCCAGCGGCGGCAACTGCCCGTCGTCGGTCGCCGCATCCCCGTCGGCCGGGGCGTCGTCATCGGCCGACGTATTCCCATCGGCCGGTGCTGACCCCTCACGGGGCGAAGGCTGCTCTGTCTCCGGCTCCGTGGTCTCGGCCGGGGCCGGGCTCGTCGGCGCCGGATGCTCCGGTGCATCGGTACCGGTCAGATCGCTGCTGGTCGAGGACCAGGAATTCGCTGGAGGCTGCGGTGGCTCCGATTCGGCGGCGGTGGCCGGCGCCAGCACCAGGGCGGTCGCGGTGGTCGCTACGGCTGCGGTGCAGGTGATGCGGCGTGCCAGACGGGGCGCGAGCACGCGCAATGCGCGCACGGCCAGGCGCCCGCCGCGGGCGGCCGGTCCCAGGCTGAGCGCGATGGCCGCGAGTGCCCAGATCGCCGCGAGGTACAGACACAGCACCGTGCCGGCAGCCCCCACGGCGGCGAGCACCCACCCGAAGAGCTGCTCCGTGGGCGGCGCTGAGCTCGCATCCTGCAGCAGGCGCACGGCTCCGCGTGCCATCGCAGCACCGCCCGCAGCGGCGAGCAGCGCTCCGCCCGCCATCGCCAGTGGATGCGGTCGTCGGTCGTCCTTCGTCGGCATCTCGGCCCCTAACCCCAACACCCGATCGTGTTGTTTGATGCAGTTTGATGATGGGTGACGCTCTGTTGGGGAATGTAGTGCCGATCACGCGTCAATGCAACAGTCCGTCAGCATCTGAGGGGCTTGGTTCGGTCCTGGAGGGTGCGGCCTACAGTGATGCCATGCGGTTCGACAGGATGTTCGAGGACCTCGAGGCACGCTTCGCGCACCACGAGGACGAAGAGATGAGGGCCGTCTCCGAAGAGCTCGGCCGCGCCGAGCGCGCCCAGGTCACCCTCGCCGACCGCCTCCGTGGCGCCGGGGATGCGCCGCTGACGTTGCACCTGGGTGCGGACCTGCGACTGATCGGTCAGGTGGACGAGCTGGGGCCCGACTGGCTCCTGCTGCAGGGGACCCGGTCAGCACCCGAGCGGGCGATCATTCCGCTGCACAGCATCAGCCTGGTCCTCGGACTGCCGGTCCGAGCGCGACCGGAGACGGAATCCGTGCTCTCACCGCGCTCGCTCGGATCCCTGCTGCGCGAGGTGGCGCGGGATCGCAGCATCGTGCGCATGCACACCGCTGCGGGGATGATGACCGGACGCCTTTCCACAGTGGGAGCCGATGCCCTGGACCTGCACACGCTGCCCACGGGGGAGAGCACGCTGGTGCCCGGCTCTACGCGGGTCACGGTGCCGCTGCCTGCGCTGCGAGCCCTGCTGCTGCAGTGATCTCCCGCCCGGCAGCACGATCGGGCTAGGACGATGCAGCGCAGAACCGGGCGACCTTTGCCATGAGGTGGTTCGCAGGCGCTCGGAATCGGGCGGGTACGGCGCTCGGCGCGGACGGACCGCGTGGTGCTCAGGCCTCGGTGGTCTGCGCGTTCGCGCGCTCCTCCTCGACCATCCGGGCGGTCGCCTCATAGCGGCGCTGGATGTAGGACTCGATCTCGGTGTCCTCGACGCGCCACTGCCCGCGCCCGCCGACCTTGATGGCACGCAGCTCCCCGGAGCGCACGAGCGCATAGGCCTGTGAGGCGGAGATGGACAGCATCTCAGCCACATCGGAGAGTGGGACGAAGCGGGGCGCCATCGACGATCCTTCCGGTCGGACACACCAGCGGTGAACAGCCCCCAGTCTCGCATCTGTGCGCCAGCGGCCGCGGCACCTTGTGGATAACGCGCGTCGCCCGGCCCGTGAGACCCGAGTTATCCACAATCGCGACGTCCGGGCCCCGTCGGCGGCGACGCTGTCGTAGCCTCCCTGCAGATCCCGGTCGCAGGGGACCGGGGCGCATGACCACGGACCGCGGAGCAGACAGTGCACGCAGAGGGGAGCAGACCGTGACGAGCAGCGCACCGGTGATGAGGCTGCGCAGACCGCGGTGGCGAGATCCGCGTCTGCTGGTGGGGATCGTGCTGGTTCTGGCGAGCGTGCTGCTGGGTGCGCTCCTGGTGGGTCGCCTCTCGGCCACCACCACGGTTCTGGTGGCGGCCTCCCCGATCGTTCCCGGGGATGTCATCGCCGAGGCGGACCTCACCGAGGTGGAGCTGCGACTGGGCGAGCAGGAAGAGCTGTACGTCGGGACGCTCTCCGCCGTCCCCGAGGGGGCCGTGGCCACGACCACGATCAGGTCCGGTGAGCTGTTGCCGCGGTCCGCGGTGGGCCAGCCGGCCGATGTGCCGCTGCGGCCCGTCGTGATCCCGGTGGATCGCACCGTTGCCGAATCGGTCACCCCGGGCGCCCAGGTGGAGCTGTGGCACACCGCCGATGAGAGCGCCGACGGCGCCCCCGGCCAGGCGCGCCTGCTGGTCGAGGAGGCCGTCGTGCGCCGGATCGATGAGGGCAGCTCCCTGGGCATGCGCTCGATGGCCGTGGAGGTGCTGGTCCCTGTCGGTGATGTCGCCGCTGTTCTCGAGGTCCTCGCCCAGGATGAGCGGCTGGATGTCATCGGCGTGCCCGGAGCGCATGAGGTCGCACCGTGATCGACATCGTGCTGTGCGCATCGGGCAGCGACGAGGTCCGCATCGTCCACGACCTCGCCCAGGACCGCTCGCGCCCCGCCCGCGTGGTGCGCCGCTGCGCGGACCTCGCGGAGACGCTCGCGGTCAGCTCAGCCGGCATCGGCGATGTGGTGCTGATCGACCTGACCGTCAAAGGGCTCGGACGGGACGCGCTGAGCGCACTGCTGCGCGAGAGCGCCGTCGTGGGGCTGCAGCATGAGCAGGACGGCGAGACCACCACCCTTGGCCTGCGTCATGTGGTGCCGGTGACCGCCCCGGTCGACGAGATCCTGCGCGCCGCCGCGGCCGCCCTGGCCGGAGACGGTGCAGACACCGCCCCGACGAGAGCCCAGGAGACCGCGGTCGATGAGGCGTCAGCGGGCCGGATCATCGCGGTATGGGGGCCGACGGGAGCGCCCGGCCGCTCCACCATCGCCGTGAACCTCGCGGCGGAGGCAGCGCTCGCCGGGACCGAGACGGTCCTGGTGGATGCCGATACATACGGACCTGCGCAGAGCCAGATGCTCGGCGTGCTGGATGAGGCGCCGGGCCTGGTCGCTGCCTGCCGGGCGCAGGACCGCGACACGCTCGATGCGGCGACCCTCGAGTCGCTGCTGCCCATGGTCCAGCCACGTCTGCGTCTGCTCAGCGGCATCGGCGTGCCGGGGCGCTGGGCAGAGGTGCGTCGCACCGCCGTGGACGGCCTGTGGCCGGTGCTGGCCCGCCGCGGGGGCCTGGTGGTGGTGGACGTCGCCGCGGTGCTCGAGGAGGACGAGGAGCTCAGCTACGACACTGCCGCCCCGCAGCGCAATGCCGCAGCGATCAGCGCGCTCGCGCACGCGGACGCAGTGCTGGCCGTGGTCACCGCAGACCCGGTCTCCATCACCCGCCTGCTGCGCGATCATGCCCGCCTGCAGGAGATCGGGGTGCGGGAGCTGCATGTCGTGGTCAACCGCGTGGGAGCCCCCGTGCCGGGGGAGCGGGTGCGCGAGCTCATCGCGTCCCGCCTGCCGCTGGCATCGCTCAACCTGCTGCCCGATGACCCCGCCGTGTGCCGGGCCGCCGCGTGGGATGGAGCGCTGCTGAGCGAGAGCGCACCGCGCAGCGCCCTGCGTCGCGGCCTGCGGGATATCGCCGCCTCGCCGGCGGTGCAGGGCGCGGCAGCTCAGGCAGTGAGAGGATGAGCGGCATGAGGATCTACCTGCCGCTGCAGCCCACCGACCGCGAGACCCTCCAGTCCGCACAGGGCCGACTCGAGCTGGAGACAGGTCGTGCGGCCTGGGCGGTGACGCAGACGGCCCGCCAGGACCGGCCGGGTACCGATGAAGAAGACCTCGAGTACGACGCGCTGCAGGACGCGGTGCATGTGGCTCTGCAGGCAGCGGACCCGACATCGCGGGCGCTTGTGATCGCCGCCGATGTTCCCGGCAGCGCCCTCGACACTGCAGAGGACGGCGGGGCCTTCGGCGTGCAGCTCACAGAGATGACCAGCGCGCGCCTGGCCAGCATGCACGTCACCGAGCTGGATGCCGCCGCGGCCGCGGCCGATGACACGGACCCTGCCCTGCTGTGGTTCGACATCAGCGAGGGTCCTGAGGCTCTCGCCTACCTCGACGCTCGCCACTGACCCGTCGGCCGTCAGTTGCCCTGCGCCTCCCGGTAGGCGGCCGCGGAGCGCTCTTCGGCGCGCAGCACCGTCGAGACGTACGGTACCGCGGCCTTCTCCAGCCGCGGCCCGAGCAGCGGAACCTTCGCTACCAGGTCCCCGTCGATGCTCACCGTGGAGGATCTCGTTCCCGTGGGAGCCAGGCGCAGATCCGCGGTCATCGAGGCGGGGGTGCCCACCACCTCGATCGACATCGTTCCGGTGCGTGCTCCCCCGGACTCCGCGGCGGACCACCCCTGGGTCTCCCGCACCGTAACCGTCTGCCCGACGAACTTCCGCACCATGTCCGGCACCCGGTCGGTGGGCAGCGTCAGCTCCGTGCGCACGGTGAAGGGGCCCTGCTGCGGATCCCCCTCCACCGTGGAGGACGCGGCGGTGGCCCCGAGCGTCCGCGCCCGGAACTGCGGGTACTGGGGATCTGCGTACATCGCGGCGGCGCCCTGAGCGCTCAGCGGCAGCGTGAGGGTCTCGTTCAGCTTCATGGGTGTCCTTCCTCCGAGAAGCATCAGCCTAGGGGAGTGCGGCATCCGCCAGCGCGTCGCCGCCCCTGCGCACGGCCCCTATCCTGGTGCCATGCCGAGCCTGTCCAAGTTACTCTCCGACACCCCTGTGCTGACTGAGCAGCAGGAGGACTGGCTGCAGCATCTGGTGGGCGACTGGAACCTGCTGTCAGACCTGCTGCGTGCGGACCTCGTGCTGTGGATCCGCGGGGAGCAGGGCCCGATGGCGGTCGCGCACTGCCGCCCCGCCACTGGCTCCACCGTGTATTACGAGGACCCGGTGGGCGTGAGCCCGATCACCGAGCAGGGTCGCGAGCGGATCGAGCATCTCCTGGACGGCGCCGCCCCGGACTTCACCGTCCACTCCATCGAGCGGGAGGGACGCCCGGCCGAGGGGGTGATGGTGCCGGTATGCAAGCAGGGACAGAACCTCGCGGTGCTGGCCGCGGAATGCCCCGTGCGGGAGAGCGCTCCGTCCACCAGCGAGCAGCGTCAGCGGGCGCTGGGCGAGCATCTGCTGCGCATGCTCGCTGCCGGCGCATTCCCCATCGAGGGGGCGCCGATCCCGCCGCGCCGCGGCGCTCCGCGAGTGGGTGATGGCGTGGTCGAGCTCGACGCCGAGGGCACGGTGCAGTGGGCCTCGCCCAATGCCCGTTCGGCCTTTCACCGTTTCGGCATCGCCGGGGATCTGGAGGGCGTGCTCCTGGCGGAGGTGTGCACCGGCGTGCTGCAGTCACGCAGCCCGGTGGATGAGTCCCTGCCGCTGGTGCTCATGGGACGGGCGGCCTGGCGCTCGGACATGCAGGCTCGGGGCGGGACGCTCTCGCTGCGAGCCGTGCCGCTCACCACCGCGGGGCAGCGGCGCGGAGCGATCCTGCTGGTGCGGGATGTGACAGAGCTGCGGCGTCGGGAACGGGAGCTGATCACCAAGGACGCCACCATCCGCGAGGTCCACCATCGGGTGAAGAACAATCTGCAGACCGTGGCGGCGCTGCTGCGGATGCAGTCGCGCCGGATGAAGACCGATGAGGCGCGCGAGGCCCTCACCGAGGCGATGCGGCGCGTCTCCACGATCGCACTGGTCCACGAGTCTCTGCTGCAGGGTTCCTCGCAGGAGGCCGTCCATTTCGATGAGGTGATCGATCGTTGCCTGCGCCTCGCCGTGGACGCGGCGAGCGCTACCGTCCACCGGGCCGGAACCCCCCAGATCACCGAGGCGCAGGTCGAGGTGCGCACGGAGAAGATCGGGCGGGTGGGGCCGATCCGCGCCGAGGAGGCGACGCCGCTCGCGCTCGTCGTGACGGAGCTGGCGACCAATGCGGTCGAGCATGGACTCTCCGCGACCGGTGGGACGCTCACGATCCGCAGCGAGCGCACCGGATCCCACCTGATCATCGCGATCGAAGATGACGGTGAGGGGATGGGCAGCGCGAAGAAGCCGACGGGGCTGGGCACGAACATTGCCCTGACCCTCGTGCAGGGACAGCTCGGCGGCACGCTGACCTGGGAAGATAGGCCCGGTGGCGGCACCCGTGCCGTCATCGAGGTCTATCTGGACCCGATCATCGTCTGATCCGCACCATCTGATCCGCACCAGCGTCTGGACGTCATCATCGTCTGATCCGCATCCAGGGCCTGCCCCCGGCCGCGGCTCGCCGTCGCGGCGCGGGTCAGGGCTGGTTCATCGGCGATGCCGGGCTGCAGCTGCGATGCCGCAGCAGGTCACAGGGCGGCCGGTTCAGCTGGCGCGGCGCGCGCGGGCGTTGCGACGCTTGAGAGAGCGGCGCTCATCCTCGGACAGGCCGCCCCACACACCGGAATCCTGCCCGGTCTCCAGCGCGAACTTCAGGCAGGCCGTCATGACATCGCACTTCTGGCACACCGCCTTCGCCTCCTGGATCTGCGTGATCGCCGGTCCGGTGTTCCCGATGGGGAAGAACAGCTCGGGATCATGGTTGAGGCACTCGGCACGGTGGCGCCAGTCCATCGTCACTCTCTCTTTCCAGGACGTCGCGGCCCGCCCGGATGGGCGCGTCGCGACGGGGTCGCTCCCCGATCGGGGGCGTCTACGGTTCTCAGGCCCGTTCAACGGTGGCGGGGCGATGCCCCGGGACTCCGCGGAACGCTGCTCACCCCATTGTCTGGACCGGCCGCGGCGGCGACAAGGGTCTTCCCGCCCCGCTCGGGTGGCACTTCCCACACCGGCGGCCGGTGGGTCCACTCAGTGGTGAGACCGGCCACCAGGTCCTTGCCCTGCAGCGCCTTCACATGCTGCAGCGCGCAGCCGCAGCGGGGCGATGACACGCCGCCGCCGTGGGTACAGTGCGCCCCATGGCTCCAGCTCCCTCTGCTTCGCCCCGTCCCGCCGCCGATGCCCCAGACCCGTCGCCGCGCACCCGCCCGGTCGCGGCGATCCTGCTGGGCTGTGAGACGGGCGTGCTGATCCTCGCTGCAGGCTACTGCATCGTTGCGGTCACCGGCGGGCTGATCGCCGGGCGCTTCGGCATTGCACTGGCCGTGTTCCTGCTGCTGTTCGCGGCGGCCACGGGCCTGGCGGCCCGGTCGGTGCTCGCCTCTGGCCGCTTCGGATTGGGGTTCGGGATCACCTGGCAGTTCTTCCAGGCGCTCGTGGCAGCGTCGATGCTGCGCGGCGGTCTGTACTGGCAGGGCGGGATCGCGCTGGCCCTTGCGATCGCCACCTTTGTCCAGCTGTCCCGCCTGGTGCGCTCCACCCCGCTGCCCGGAGCGGACTGACCTGCCAGCCATCGGCCCCTCGCCGGTACGGAACGCGCGAGGCGAGGGACCGATGGTCTGTGCGCAAGGCGCGCAGGTGGTGCCTTACTCCTGGGCGGCGAGCGCCGCGGCCGGTGCCGTGCGCGCGGCCGTCCGGGCCGGCAGCACCGAGGCGAGGGCCCCGGCGGCCAGGGCGAGGGCGAGCACGAGACCGAGCTGCGGCCAGGGGATCGTGATTGCGACCGGGTAGGCGGAGCCCAGCACCGCGATGATGCCCAGCACTCCGTAGACCGCCCCGAGCAGCACCCCGAGCAGCGCCCCGACCAGGGACAGCAGCACACCTTCCCAGGTGAGCATGGCGCGCATCTGGCCGCGCGTGGTGCCGAGAGCCCGCAGCAGGGCGTTCTCCCCGGTGCGCTCGACCACACCGAGGCTCAGCGTGTTCGCCACGCCCACCAGCGCCACGAGCACCGCGACGGCCAGCAGCGCCACCGTGATGCCGAGCAGGATCCGCAGGATCTGCCCCATGGTCTCCCGTTCGATCACACCGGCGGTTACGCTCGCCTCGCTGAAGCCGTCCTGTTCGAGCTTCTGCTGGACATCCAGCACTACCGCCGCCGCGTCGCGGTCCTGACGCGCGGCGCTGCCGGGATCGGCGAGATCGGCCAACAGCACCGGCTGCGCCCCATCACCGGTGATCTGCGCGAGGGTCTGCGGGGTCACGAACGACATCTGCAGGTTCGCATCGATGCTCACGGTCAACGGCACCGCTCTGCCATCGGCTCCGGGCACCTCGATCCTCTGACCGTCCTCGAGCCCGAAGCGCTGCGCCCGCTCGAGCCCCATGACCACCACCCCGTCAGCGAGGGTGTCGGCCACGCCCGGCCGATGGGACACCGCCGCGAGATCGGCGCCCGAGACGGCGTAGAGGGTCATCGGCTCCTCGGCCCCGACCTCCGCATCCGTCCGGGCAGCGTCCACCACGGTGTCGATGCCGCGGATCTGACTGATCTGCGCGGCCGCGCCCTCAGGCATTTGCTGGGCCGTGATGACGATGTCTATCGGCCGACGGGAGTCCAGCTCGGCAGTGAGGGTGGTCTCGGCGGTACGGGCGCCGACGGCCATCATCGTCATGAGCGTCGTGCCGATCAGCAGCGCCGCGATCGTCGCAGCGCTGCGCCCCGGGGTGCGGGCCACATTCGCCCCGGCGATCCGGGCGGGCAGACCCCCAATGCGCCCCAGCAGTGCGGCGAACAGCGCGCACAGCGGTCGCGTCAGCGGAATGAGCACGAGCAGGATTCCAGCAAAGCTCACCGCGCCGCCGAGCACCGAGACCAGCAGCCCGAGCCCGGCCTGTCCGCCGGTGGTCGCCGCCGCTCCTGCCCCGAGGGCGGCCAGTCCCGTCAGTAGGGCGATACCGCCGGCCACCTCCCGCAGCCGCGGCCCGCGCCGCCGCGCGGGCGGCTCGGCCCGCAGAGCCTGCAGGGGCGCCACCCGGGTCGCGGCACGCACGGGGACCAGGCTCGCCAACAGGGTGATGACAAAACCGGCCAGCAGCGGCAGCACGATGGACAGCACGGAGATGGGCACCAGGGCGACCGCCTCCAGCCAGCCCAGGGCAGCGGCGCCGATCAGCAGGGCCTGGACCAGCAGATGCCCGCCAAGGGTGCCGAGCGCCGCGCCGAGCAGTCCCACGAGCGCGGCCTCGCGCAGCACCACGCTGCGGACCTGCGCGCGGGTGGCGCCGACGGTGCGCAGCAGGGCGAGGCTGCGGATGCGCTGCGCGATCGTGATTGCGAAGGTGTTGGCGATCACCACTGCGGCGGTGAACAGGGCGATCAGCACGAAGACGGCGAGGATCGCCGCGAGCGGAGCCATGCCCTGCATGAACTGGTCCGCCTGCTCCGTGATCACCTCCTGCGCGGTCCTGACCTCGATTCCGGCCGGGGCCTGCTGCGCCACCTGGGCGGGGTCGGTGCCGTCGGCGACGGTCGCGAGCCAGGTTCCGCTGGTGGTGCCCGCGGTAGGGCCGAGTACGGTGGCGGCGTTGACCTCGCTGAGCAGCATCCTGCCGCCACCGCCGAACGCTGCGCCCGGCGGGAGGGCGGCGATGCCGGTGACGGTCAGCTCCAGTGGCTCCCCGGTCACGGAGAACTGTGAGGGAATGGAGATCTGGTCGTCGACGCCCACGTGCAGGGCGTCGGCGAGGGCGCGGTCGAGCACCACCTCCTGGGCCCTTGTGGCAGTGCGGCCCTGCTCCAGCTGCGGGACTGTGCCGGGCGGGCTGAGCGCGAGGGAGGTGAAGGCTTCTTGGTCTGTGGAGCGCAGCATCGTGAAGTCCTCCACGAGCGGCCACACCTCCGTCGCGCCGTCCACGGCCGGGGCAGGAAGAGGCTGCTCGGACCCGAGATCCTCCTCGCTGAGCTCCTGAGTGACCACGAGGTCAGCGCCCTCGAAGCGCTGCGCTGCCTGGGCTTGGAGCGAGGCTTCCATCAGCCCCCCGGCGAGCACCATCACGGCGACGAATCCGCAGGACAGGGCGATGGTGATGATCGCGGCGAGATGCCGACGCAGCGGGGTCAGGCGTACGGTTGCGCGACTCATCGGGCCTCACCCGCCTGCGATGCGGTGCGAGGAGAGGTCTGCTCCGTGGCGCGGCCTGCTGCGAGGTCCTCATCGGCGGCGATCCGCCCATCGGCCAGGGTCAAGATGCGGTCAGCGCGCTCCGCGGCATCGCGCTCATGGGTCACCATCACCACGGTCTGTGCGAACTCGTCCACGCTCAGGCGCAGGAAGTCCAGCACCTCCTCGGTGGATCGCGAGTCGAGGTTGCCGGTGGGCTCATCGGCGAACACCACGGCCGGGGAGGTGATCAGCGCCCGGGCGATCGCCACCCGCTGGATCTGGCCGCCGGAGAGCTGGGAAGGCCGGTGATCCAGGCGCTTGTCAATGCCGAAGGCTTCGGCGAGCGTCATCAGCCAGGTGCGATCGGCGCGGCGCCCGGCGAGCTCGAGCGGCAGCAGAATGTTCTGCTCGGCGGTCAGCATCGGCAGCAGGTTGAAGGACTGGAACACGAAGCCCACACGGTCGCGGCGCAACCGGGTCAGGGCGTCGTCACCGAGCGCGGTGATCTCCGTGCCCTCCAGGTGGATCGTGCCCTCATCCACCGCATCCAGCCCGGCCAGCACGTGCATGAGGGTGGATTTCCCCGAGCCGGAGGGGCCCATGATCGCGGTGAACGCCCCGGCAGCGAGGTCCAGGTCCACGGTGTCCAGGGCGGTGACGGCCCCGGCCCCGGTGCCGTAGCGGCGGGTGACGCCGCGGGCGCGCAGAGCCGGACTGGCCGGCTGCGAGGGGTCGGCGGGGGCGTCGGGGGAGTGCTGCAGGGTGCTCATCGGGGAGTCCTTCGGCTCGATTCCAGCGGTCGAGCTCGATGCTCCTGCCCAGCGGCTGCCCGGCGCGTCCCTCTGCGGTCGCGTTCGGCCCATCCCCGGGCTGATCTGCCCGTCGTACCCGTCATACCGGGGTATGACAGGAGCGGCAGATGGCACCACCGGGGGATATCGGGGCCGGCTGCCCCGTGTCAGCGGCCGGTGTCCCCAGGCGTGACCAGGCCGGTCTCGAAGGCGATGATGACCGCCTGCACCCTGTCGCGGGCACCGAGCTTGGCGAGCACCCGGCCCACGTGGGTCTTCACCGTCGCCTCGGCGACGAACAGCTCGGCGCTGATCTCCTGATTGGACAGGCCCCGCCCCATGAGGGTCAGCACCTCCCGCTCGCGCTCGGTGAGGGCTTCGAGGGCGCTCGTGTCCGGGGCTGGGGTCTCCGGGGCGGTCACCACGCGTTCCAGCAGGCGGCGGGTGGCTGACGGAGCGATCACCGCATCGCCACGGTCGACGGTGCGGATCGCTGCCAGCAGATCCTCGGGCGGGGCGTCCTTGAGCAGGAAACCGGAGGCGCCGGCACGGATCGCCGCAACGACATACTCGTCAAGGTCGAACGTAGTCAGCACGATGATCTTCGGGGCCCGCTCCGCCGGGAGCAGCTCGAGGATTCGCGTGGTGGCCTCGATCCCATCCATCTGTGGCATGCGCACATCCATGAGCACCACATCGGTGCAGTGGCGCGTCAGCTGATCCACGGCCTCGCGACCATCGGAAGCCTGGACGATGACGTCCATATCGGGCTGCGAGTCGATCACCATCGCGAAACCGGTGCGGACCAGCTGCTGGTCATCCACCAGGGCGATGCGCAGGGGGCGCGCAGGCGGGGTGTCGGTCATCGGATCACATCCTCGATAGGCGGGG
>NZ_PNHL01000002.1:118231-323960 GCF_002871795.1 Brachybacterium sp. UMB0905
CCCTGCCCATCGGCCGCAGGGTCGGTCCCCTGACCGTCATCGATGACCTCGATCATCAGCTGCTCGGCGGTGCGGTCGATGCGCACGCTCGCCGCCGCCTCGGGACCGGCGTGCTTGAGCACATTGGTCAGCGACTCCTGTACCAGGCGGAACAGGGACAGTCCCAGTGCCTGCGGGAGATCATCCAGCGGCCCCGTGCGCTCGAGGGTGACCGGCAGCCCGGCACTGCGCACACGCTCCACCAGCTCATCGAGCATCTCCGGGCCCGGCTGGGGACCGAAGCTCGTCTCCTCCTCCTGCCGCAGCACTCCGAGCAAGGACCGCATATCCGCGAGCGCTGCCCGCCCGGTCTGCCCGATGGTGCCCAGCACCTCTCTGGCCCGCTGCGGATCCTGCGAGGCGACGAACCGGCCGCCATCGGCCTGCGCGATGATCACCGACAGCGAGTGCGCGACCACGTCATGCATCTCCCGGGCGATCCGCGCCCGCTCATCGGCGACGGCGAGGGCAGTGCGCTGCTCGCGCTCGCGCACCGCCTGCTCGGCCCGATCACGATGCAGAGCGACCTCGCGCATCCGGGCGCGCTGCAGGTTCGCCACCGCCCACACCGCGATCACGGAAATGGTGCCCACCACCATCAGCCCGCCGAAGGTGACCAGGCCCGCGAGGGGGCTGCCGTACTCGCCCACCGTCGCGGTGATGCCCCACTGCACGGCCTGGACCAGCACCCCCAGCAGACCGGCGCAGATCCCGATGATGTGCGCGGCGGTGGTGCCGTACGCGATGGCGCAGAACATGGCGTAGAACGTCATGACGTCGCCGATGACGACTGGCACGTTCACGACCACATGGGCCACGGCGAGGGCACCGATGATGATCACCCCCAGCAGGGGCCGGGTGCGGCACAGCGGGCCGGCGGCGATCATCGGGACGCTGAACAGCGTCCACCAACTCGTCGTCCCGGTGACCAGGGAGAACAGCAGCACCAGCAGGCTCGCGCCGCCAAAGATGATGAGGTCCACGGTGGTGGGATGCTCGATGATCCAGCGAAAGGGGTCCCGAGCCGGACGCTGCGTCGAGGGCAGCGCCGTATCAGGGCTCATCGGATCGCTCATGCGTCGAGATTACGGTGCGCCCGCGCGGCGGGACGTCCGCCCCCGGTCGGACATGCGGCGCAGCAGGTCGAGGCACGGGTCACAGCAGGCGCTGGGGTCCCTCCAGCAGCTCGGGGCCCTCATTGCCCACCTTTCCCACCGCCGGGTCCACCTCCCGCACCATCAGCAGAGCATCATCCATCAGGTGGGAGTCCTCGCGGATCCAGTCCGCGGCGGCGTGCCGGTCATCCATCTGCGGATCCAGCCATGCATCGACCTGCTCGCGTGGGAGCATCACCGGGGTGCGGTCGTGGATCTCGCGCAGATCCTCGGTGGCTTCGCGGGTGATGATCGTGGCCGAGAGCAGGAAGGCACCATCCTCGCTCGCGGCGGGACCGTCATGGCCACCGGGCCCCTTCCACCAGGACACCAGGCCCGCCATGAACAGCGGGGAGCCGTCCTGCCGGGCGATGAAGAACGGCTGCTTGCGCGCACCCTGCGGGCCACGCACCCACTCGTAATACCCGTCCATCGGGATGATCGCCCGGTAGCGCGCAAGAGACCCGCGGAAGCTGGGCTTGTCCTCCAGACTCTCCCGCCGCGCGTTGAAGGTCCGCGAGGAGAACGAGACATCCTTCGCGAACGGGGCCAGCAGTCCCCAGCGGGCGATCCGCAGTGCACGCAACACCTCCCCGGAGTCGCGGTCCACCGATTCGGTGACCACGTAGATCGGTGCCGTGGGCGGAATGCTCCAGCGATCGCGCAGATGCGGATCCGCCAGATCCACCGCCTTCAGGTCATCGACCAGCGGCTCGATCTCCTGGAAGAAGGCGAAGCGCCCGCACATCTCAGGCGTCCCGCGAACGGTCCGCGGAACCCTGCGATGAATCCTCCGCCGACTCCGGCGCGGCGTTCTGGTCGCTTGCGGTACCGGTATCGATGCCCGGTTCGCGCTGCGGGCTCAGGCGGCTGTCCTCGCCGGTATACGCCTCACGGTCATGGTGGAGGTTCCGCAGGCGGATATCGCGGCCCTCGTCGACGATCTGCTCGTGCTTCTCATCGGCCTTGATCGCGGCGGCATCCTCCCGCAGCGGCAGCGTCAGGGACTTCTCCGCGGGGCGCCCGGACTCGAGCTCCTGGGCCCGTTCGAACTCCGCATCGACCTCGGTGCCGATCACGATCACGATGTTCATCACCCACAGGGCGAACAGCACCGCCATCACACCGCCGATCGCGCCGTAGCTGGAGTAGCCGGCCACGGTTGCCATGTAGATGCTCAGCGCCACCGCTGCGATGATCACGCCGAGGATCGCGAACACGCCGCCGGGGGAGATGAAGCGGTAAGGCTTTTCGATGTTCGGGGCGCCCCAGTACAGCAGGGAGATCAGCGCGAAGGCGAGCACGAGGATCACCGGCCACTTCGCCCACGTCCAGATGGGCAGGAAGGATTCGGTGAGGAATTCCAGCAGCCCGGTGGCGCCGATGGTGGAGGCGATCGGCCCCAGCAGGCCCTCCACGATGGTCTGCGACAGCAGCAGGGAGATCATGATCGCCAGCATCCCCAGGATCATCGCGAGCGTCAGCAGCAGCATGGTGCCGTTCATCTTGATCGCGCCGCGGCCCTCGGGGATCTCGTAGATCAGGTTGGCCACGCGCCCGTAGGCCTTGATGTACGCCGAGGCGGACCACAGGGCGGTGGCGATACCGATGATCAGCGCGATCGTGCCGCCCGTGGCAGAGCCCATCAGCGAGTTCACGGTGTCGCGGATCGCGTCATCGGCCCCGAGCCCGCTGCCGCCGGCGGCGGAGTTCACCAGATCCACGAGCATGTCTGCGATCTGATCCTTCAGGTCCGCCAGCAGCAGTGTGGCCAGCGAGAACATGGCCAGCAGCGTCGGCGCGATGGACAGCACCATGAAGTAGGTGAGCTTCGCAGCCTGGTCGGTGCCCTGGTCCTTCATGAACTCGGACAGGACCCGCTTGGCCATGTACTTCACGGTGGACCCGCTCAGCTTTTGTGAGTCATCGGTGGAGGTGGAGGAGTCGGCCATGGATGCTCCTGGGGGATCAGGCGGGACGCGGCGGTCGGCAGCCATCTTGCCATGCGCAGAGGTCTGAAGAGTTATCCACAAGCGGCGGGGATCGTCCCACACGACGGCCCTCGTACCCCTACAGTGTCCACGGAGATGCGATCTGCATCACGTGCAGCGTGGGGCTGTGCGTCATGTGTCGCAGGGAGTCGACGTCGCCAGGAAGGGGATGAGGGGTGGACGCTGTCGCCGTCATCGAGGAGGAGTCGCGCGAGCTGATCCGCCGACGCGGTCTGGACGCGCGGGCCGATCAGCTCGAGCCGCTGATCCGCGAGGTCCTCGCCGACTACGATCGCCGCTCCTCCTCAGGTGAGGTGCCCGTACTGCGGGCCGATGAGGACACCGTCGTCGCTGAGGTCGCCGCCCGGATCGGCGGATTCGGGCCGCTGCAGGAGCTGATCGATGATCCGGTGATCGAGGAAATATGGTTGAACTCGCCATCGGAGGTCTTTGTCGCACGCAACGGCCGCAGCGAGCTGACCACCATTGTGCTCAGCGACGACGAGGTGCGCGGGATCGTGGAACGGATGCTGGTCAGCTCCGGGCGGCGCCTGGACCTGTCCACCCCGTTCGTGGATGCGCTGCTGCCCGACGGGTCGCGCCTGCACGTGGTCATCCCCTCGGTCACCCGGGCGCACTGGGCGATCAACATCCGCAAATTCGTCGCCAAGGCCCATGACCTCGAGGGGCTCGTGGCGCTCGGCTCGCTGACCCCGCAGGCGGCAGCGTTCCTCGATGCGGCGATCGCCTCCGGGCTGAACCTCATCGCCTCCGGCAGTACAGGGGCAGGCAAAACCACCTTCCTGCGCTGCCTCGCCCAGTCGATCGGACCGCGCGAACGCGTGGTGACCATCGAAGAGGTCTTCGAACTGAACCTCGCGCTGCGGGACGTGGTCGCGATGCAGACGCGCCAGGCGAACCTCGAAGGCACCGGGGAGATCTCCATGCGCCGCCTGGTCAAAGAGGCGCTGCGCATGCGGCCCAGCCGCATCATCGTCGGCGAGGTGCGTGAGGCCGAGAGCCTGGACATGCTGATCGCTCTGAACAGCGGTCTGCCGGGGCTCGCGTCGATCCACGCGAACTCCGCCCGCGATGCCGTGACGAAGCTGTGCACTCTCCCGTTGCTCGCCGGGGAGAACGTCTCCAGCCGCTTCGTGGTCCCCACGGTCGCAAGCGCCATCGACCTCGTTGTGCACCTGGACATTCTTCCGGATGGTCGACGGCGCGTCCGGGAAATCGTCGCGCTCTCGGGACGCGTCGAGGATGAGGTCATCGAGATCACCGAGGTGTTCGCCCTGCGCGAGGGCAAGCTCGCGCGCAGCCAGGGGCACCCGCCGCATGCCGAGCGCTTCGCCCAGGCGGGCTATGACCTGAGCGCCCTGCTGGGACGGCAGGTGGCGGCATGAGTGACGGCGCGTTCCTGGGGCTCATCGCGGGACTGGGCCTGCTGTCGATCTGGTGGTCGATGTGGGAGCAGGAGGACCGCCCCGCACGCCGCGGCCCCCTGGCCCGGGCGATGGATGATCTGCGCGATGACCTGGTGAAAGTGGGGCTCGGCACCGTGCCGCCCGCCGCGGTGCCGGCCCTCAGCGCCGGCTTCGGGCTGGTGGTCGCAGCTGTCCTGTGGGCGATCTCCAGCGCCGTGGTGCCCGCGCTCGCGATCGGGCTGGTCAGTTCGATCATCCCGGTGCTCGTGCTGCGCGGAGCGGCCCGACGGCGCACCACGGCGATGCGTGAGGTGTGGCCGGAGGCGGTGGACCACATCAACTCCGCAGTCCGCGCCGGCCTGTCCCTGCCGGAGGCCCTGGTTCAGCTCAGCCATAAGGGCCCGGAGGAGCTGCGCCCGGCCTTCGCCGAGTTCTCGCTTGACTACCAGGCCAGCGGCGACTTCGCCGCGAGCCTGGATCGGCTCAAGATTCGCCTGGCGGATCCGGTGGGTGACCGTATCGTCGAGGCCCTGCGCATCACTCGCGATGTGGGCGGAACAGATCTCGGCGGTCTGCTGCGCACCCTGTCCGCCTTCCTGCGCGAAGACGCCCGTACCCGCGCCGAGCTCGAGGCTCGGCAGTCCTGGACCGTGAACGCCGCCCGGCTCGCGCTGGTGGCTCCCTGGGTGGTGCTCGCCCTCATGGCCACCCGCCCGGAAGCGGCCCAGGCCTATGACTCCAGCGCCGGGCTGGTTCTGATCATCACCGGGGCCGGGGTGTCCGTGATCGCCTACCGGGTGATGCTTCTGATCGCTCGCCTGCCCCAGGATGAGCGGGTGCTGCGATGAGCCTCACCGGTGACGTTCTTGCGGGCATGCTGCTGGGCCTGGTGCTCGGCGTCGGGCTGTGGCTCGTCCTCAGCCGCCTGCCCGGTCTGCGCACGCGCGATCTCGATGTGCGCATCGACCCCTACCTACGCCGTGCCCCCTCGGCTGCGCTGCTGGGCACCCCACGGCGGCGTGGGCGCACTCGCGTGGTGGTGGAGAACCTGCTCGGCCCGGTCGCGGCCAAGGGGATCGGCATCCTCGAACGGCTCACCGGGGGAGCGGAGCAGCTCGAGCGCCGACTGCGCCTGGCCGGGCGCCGCATCAGCACCGACTCCTTCCGGGTCGAACAGGTGGTGCTGGGAGCCATCGGCCTGGTGCTCGGGCTGGTGGTGGCCCTCGCCGCGATCACCCTGCGTGGCGCGAGCCCACTGCTGGGCCTGGTCATCGTGGCCCTGGGAGCGCTCAGCGGCGTGCTGCTGCGCGACTACCTGCTGGGCGTGGAGATCAAGCGCCGCGCCTCCCGCATGGCCCGCGAATTCCCCACCGTCGCGGACCTGCTGGCCCTGGCCGTGGCAGCAGGGGAAAGTCCGATCGCCGCTATGGAACGCGTGGCCCGCACCTCCCACGGGGCACTGCCCGACGAGTTCGCGGCCACCGTCGCGGATATCCGCTCCGGAACCAGCATCGCCCAGGCCCTCGCCTCCCTGGGAGCTCGCACCCCGCTGGAGGCACTGAACCGGTTCGGCGAAGGCGTATCCATCGCGATCGAGCGCGGCACCCCGCTCGCCGAGGTGCTGCGCGCCCAGGCACAGGATGCCCGTGAAGCATCCAAGCGCGACCTCATGGAACTCGCCGGTCAGAGGGAGATCTTCATGCTGGTTCCGGTGGTGTTCTTCGTCCTGCCGCTGGTGATCATCTTCGCGATCTTCCCTGGCCTCGCGGTGCTGGAGATCTCCCTCTAGCCCGCGCGTCACCGACCCGAGCCGTAGCCCCCAGACCACCCAATCGACCGCCCAGACCATTCACCACCGACCAGACCATTCATCAGCCGATACAGAGTCATCTCACGACCGAAGGAGAGCATCATGACCGTCCACCGCACCCGCCTGCAGCGCACTCCAGCCGCTTTGACCCGTGGCCGCAATGGTCTCGGCCCGGCTACCGCCCGCCTCGCATCCCGACTGGCAGCGCGCCTGAACTCAGACCGCGGTGACGTGCCCGGCTGGGTGCTGATCACCCTCATGACCGCCGGGATCGTCGTGGCCCTGTGGGCGGTGGCCAGCGAGCAGATCGTGCAGATCTTCGAGAACGCGATGGCGCCGTTCCTCGGCGGCAGCCTCTGAGCCACGCGCATGACGAGCTCTGCCCAGCAGCGTGCAGCGCAGCTCCGCCGATGGCGTGAGCGCCTGCGCGATGACCGGGGCTCGGCGGTCGCCGAGTTCCCGATGATCGCGGTGCTCATCGTGATGACCGCCCTGCTCATCGTCCAGTCCGCGCTGATCATCCACACCCGCAACTCGCTCATCGACGCGGCGGTGCAGGGGGCGCGGCACGCCTCCCTCGAGGGCTCGGATCCCTCCGACGGTGCGCAGCGCGCGGAGGAGCTCATCGCCCAGCGTTTCGGGGATAGCTTCGCTGCCGAGGCCACCGCGGCGCAGGACGCCGACGGGATGATCCGGGTGGAGGTCACGGCCACGCTTCCGCTGGTCGGGCTGTTCGGGCCTGCCGGCTCCCTGCGTGTGGACGGCAGGGCGCTGGATGAGGAGGCGTGGTGATGCAGCACGACTCCCCACGAACCCGATCAATGCTGGAGCACCCACCGGCAATGCAGGAGCGCCCACCGGCACTGCTGGAGAGCCCACCGGCACTGCTGGAGAGCCCACCGGCATTACTGGAGAGCGGACCTGCACGACCGCGTCGGGAGCACCGCGCGCGCCCGCTACCCCGTGGGCGGCATCTGCGCCCAATACGTCCACTGCGCCTGCGCCTGCTGCGCGCCGAGCGGGGCAATGCGCTCGTGGAGTTCGTGGTGCTCTCCGCGGCGCTGCTGATCCCCTCGCTGTACCTCGTGCTCACGCTCGGCAACGTTCAAGCAGCTGCATTCGCCGCCGACACCATCTCGCGTGACGTGGCTCGGATCCACGCGATGGAGCAGGATCCGGCGCGGGCTCAGCAGCGCGCCCAGGCGCACACGGCGCTGATCCTCGAGGACTACGGCCTGGCCAGCAGTGACGTGACCGAGGTGTCCTGCAGCAAGGACCCCTGCGCGACCCCCGGCGGGACCGTCGGCGTGCAGGTGAGAATTCCCGTGCCCGTGCCCGGGCTCGGCATGATCCTGGGGGATGTGGGCCCGGTGTCCGTCGGCGCCTCCCACCTGCTCGAGGTGGACCAGTACCGGCAGGTGGAGCCATGAGCGAGCATCTGGCGCGCCTGCGGGAGCGGATCGCAGGCACCTCCGGGTCGATGACCATCCTGACCACGGGCGTGCTCGTGGTGCTGCTCATGGTCATCGCCGTGGGCACCGCGGTGACCGGTGTTCAGCTAGAGCGCAACGGCCTGCAGCATGCCGCGGACGCCGCAGCCCTCGCCGCCTCCCAGGCGGTGGACCCCTCCGAGATCTACCGCGCCGGAGAGGGCAGCGTCATCTCGCCACCCGAAGCGCGGCAGGCCGCTGCTGATCACCTGGCCGCCTATCCCCTCGACAGCGACCGGGTCGAGGGAGTGGAGATCCTCGGGGTGACGGTTGCGGCCGATGGGACCGTGCATGTCGTGCTCGCCGCCCGAGCGCACCCGCCCCTGCTCAGCTGGTTCAGCCGGGAGACCGGGATGACGATTCCGCTGACCGTCACTGGAGAGGCCCGCGCCCGATGACCCGCACCATCCTGCTCGCCCCCGACAAGTTCAAAGGCACCCTGAGTGCCGCCCAGGTGGCTGCGGCGCTGCGCCACGGGATCACCGCCACAGATCCCCATCTCGAGGTGCTGACCTGCCCGATCGCCGACGGAGGAGATGGCACGGTCGATGCCGCGCTCGCCGCCGGCTTCACTGAGCGCACCGCCACCGTCACCGGACCCACCGGAGCGCCGCACGAGGCTCGCTACGCCGTGCGTGAGCGCACCGCTGTCCTCGAGCTCGCCAGCACCGTGGGTCTGCAGGCCCTGCCCGGCGGAGAGCTCGCCCCGCACACCGCCTCCACGGCCGGACTCGGTGAGCTGATCCGCGCCGCCGCCGATGCCGGTGCCCGCACCATCCAGGTGGGCCTTGGCGGCAGCGCCTCCACCGACGCCGGGGCCGGGCTGCTCCAGGCCCTCGGAGCCCGGCTGCTCGACGCCCAGGGCCACGACATTCCGCCCGGCCTGCAGGGACTCTCCCACCTTGCCGACGTCGACCTCGCGCCCGCACGCAGAGCTCTGGACGGCGTCACCCTTGTTGTCCTCACCGATGTGGACAGCCCGCTCACCGGGCCCGACGGCGCCGCCGCCGTGTTCGGACCCCAGAAAGGACTGCAGCCCCACGAGATCGCCTCTGCCGATCAGATCCTCGCCCAGGCCGGCCGCCTGCTGGATGCATCCGGCGAGCTCGCCGCCCGTCCGGGGGCCGGCGCGGCCGGAGGCACGGGGGCGGCGCTGCTTGCTCTCGGTGCCCGCCAACGCTCGGGCGCCGAGGCTCTGCTGGAGCTGACCGGGTTCGATCAGCTTCTCGAGCGCGCCGACGTCGTGGTGACGGGGGAGGGGAAGCTCGATGCACAGACCCTCCAGGGCAAGGGCCCCGCCGAGGTGGCGCGCCGTGCCCGCGCCCGCGACCTGCCGCTCGCGGCTGTTGCCGGACGGATCACCCTGGATCCGCGCCAGCTCGCCGATCTCGGCGTCAGTCACGCCACCGACCTCACAAAGCTGGCTGGCTCGGCGGAGCGCGCCCTCGCCCACGGTGCCCAGCTGCTGGAGGAGGCCGGCGAGCAGATCGCGGTGTGGATCGCCACCCACCCCACCGGCTCGGGCGGCCCCCTGCCGTAGACTCTCCTCTCGTGGCTTCCATCGACTTCTCTGAAGAGATCCCCCAGCTCCGCTCCACCCTGTCCTCGATCGAACAGGTGACGGATGTGGCGGCGCTCGATGCGCGCATCGAGCAGCTCGAGCAGGAGGCCTCCGCCCAAGACCTCTGGGATGACGTGGAGAACGCCCAGAAGGTCACCGCCGCGCTGTCCCACGCGCAGGCCGAACGGCGCCGCATCTCTGAGCTGGCCAGCCGTATCGAGGACCTCGAGGTGATGGTCGAGCTCGCCGCCGAGGAGGATGACGCTGACACCCTCGCCGAGGCGGAGCAGGAGCTTGCGAGCATCCACAAGTCCCTCGACGAACTCGAGGTCCGCACCCTGCTGTCGGGCGAGTATGACGAGCGCAACGCCGTGATCACCATCCGCGCCGGCGCCGGTGGGGTGGATGCTGCGGACTTCGCGGAGATGCTGCTGCGCATGTACGTGCGCTGGGCGGAGAACAAGGGCTACTCCACCAAGGTGATGGACACCTCCTATGCGGAGGAGGCGGGCCTGAAGTCCGTCACCTTCGAGGTCTCCGCCCCCTACGCTTACGGCACCCTGTCCGTCGAGGGCGGCACGCACCGTCTGGTGCGCATCAGCCCCTTCGACAACCAGGGCCGCCGCCAGACCTCCTTCGCAGCGGTCGAGGTGATCCCGCTGATCGAGTCCACCGACCACATCGAGATCCCCGAGAACGAGCTGAAGGTCGATGTCTTCCGTTCCTCCGGCCCCGGCGGGCAGAGCGTGAATACCACCGACTCCGCCGTACGCATGACCCACCTGCCCACCGGCATCGTCGTGTCCATGCAGGATGAGAAGTCGCAGATCCAGAACCGCGCTGCAGCGCTGCGCGTCATGCAGTCCCGCCTGCTGCTGCTGAAGAAGGAGCAGGAGGCCGCAGAGCGCAAGGAGCTCGCCGGAGACGTCAAGGCTTCCTGGGGTGACCAGATGCGCTCCTACGTGCTGAATCCGTACCAGATGGTGAAGGACCTGCGCACCGAGTACCAGGAGGGCAACCCCGCCTCGGTGTTCGACGGCGAGATCGATGGGTTCATCGACGCCGGGATCCGGTGGCGCGCCGAGCAGGGCAAGCCCGCGGAGTGATCCGCGGCGTCGGCATTCACTGCCCCCACCGTCTCGCGTGCCACGTGCAGTGTTGACCGAATCTTGACGCCTTGACCATGTTTTGACCGGGTAGTGCGTCCTAGGTCGCAGGAATCGGAGAGCTCGGCCCCTACTCTGAGATGGACACCTTCCCCTCGGAGAAAACAGGCTGCAGTTGATCCGTTTCGACGACGTCACCAAGACGTACCTGCGTGGACAGCGTCCCGCGGTCGAGAACCTCGATATCGAGTTCTCCCGCGGCGAGTTCGTCTTCCTCGTCGGCGCCTCCGGCTCCGGCAAGTCCACGCTCATGCGCATGGTCCTCAAAGAGGTCGCCCCCACGCGCGGCACCGTGTACGTCGCGGGAAAGGACCTCTCCCGCATCCCCTCTCGCCGCGTGCCGGCGCTGCGGCGTGACATCGGGATGGTGTTCCAGGACTTCCGTCTGCTGCCCTCGAAGACCGCGTACCAGAACATCGAGTTCGCGCTTGCGGTGATCGGGACGCCCCGCAAGGTGGTGCGCCGCCTGGTCCCGGAGGTGCTCGAGATGGTGGGCCTGGAGGACAAGGGCAAGCGCTTCCCGCATGAGCTCTCCGGCGGTGAGCAGCAGCGGGTGGCGATCGCCCGCGCCTACGTCAACCGCCCCTCGATCCTGCTGGCCGATGAGCCCACCGGAAACCTCGATCCCGCCACCGCGGAAGGGATCCTGGGCCTGCTGGGGGAGATCAACGAGCGCGGCACCACCGTCGTCATGGCCACCCATGATGCGAGCGCCGTGGACCGGATGCGCCGCCGCGTGGTCGAGATGGTCGACGGGGTGGTGGTCCGTGACGAGGAGGCCGGCCGCTACGAGACGCAGGCTGCGGTCTCCGTGATCTCCGGCAATCAGCCCGATGACTCCGAGGACCTCGAGCAGGACCCGCGGGACCTCACGGACCCAGAAACGGGCGACGGCGACGTGCTGGATGAGGATCTGCCGATGGACGCCGCAGAGCTCGGCGCCGACATGGACGCCGACGCCTTCGCCGAGGAGCCCCTCGACACCGAGGAGGGGATCGGCCGATGAGGGCCCGCTACATCCTGGGGGAGATCGTCACCGGTCTGTGGCGCAATATCGCCATGGTCGTCTCCGTCATCATCGTCACCGCCGTGTCGCTGACCTTCGTGGGCGTGGGCGCACTGATGCAGAAGCAAATCCTGGACATGAAGGCGACCCTGGTCGAGCAGTCCCAGGTCACCATCTTCATGTGCTCACCGCACTCCACCTCCGCGTCGTGCGCGGGCGGCCCGGCCACCGACGCCCAGATCGAATCGGCCCGCCAAGCGCTCGAAGGCGATGTGCTCTCCCCCTACATCTCCTCGTACACCGAGCGCAGCCAGGAGGAGGCACTCGCGATCTACCAGGAGCAGTTCGCCGGCGAGGGCTTCGTCTCGAACTTCACCGAAGAGGACATGCCCGTCTCCTTCCACATCACCTTGACGAACGCGGAGGAATCCGCGGCGGTGGTGGAGTTCTTCCAGGGCCGTGACGGCGTGGATGAGGTCACCGACTTGCTGAGCGCCTTCGCCCCGTTTATTGATGTGCTCAACCAGTCCACCGTGTTCGCGCTCGGGCTGGCCGTGCTGATGCTCGTCGCCGCGGTGCTGCTGGTGGCCACGACGATCCGCATGTCTGTGGCGAACCGGCGTCGCGAGATCGCGATCATGCGTCTGGTGGGCGCCTCGAACCTCTTCATCCGTCTGCCGTTCCTGTTGGAGGGTGCGGTCGCTGCCGCGATCGGAGGCTTGATCGCCTCCGGCATGCTGTGGGTGGGCCTGCACTACATCGTCCAAGGCTGGCTGGCACCCACGCTTGGGCAGACCCTCATCACGATCAGCGTCTCGGATCTGCTGTGGTTGGCTCCGGCGCTGATCGTCCTCGGTACCCTGTTGTCGATCGCCTCTTCGGTGGTCTCCCTCAACCGTTACCTCAAGGTGTGAGATGAACGCGAACTACCTGAGTCGTGGCCTGTCGGTCCTCGCCTCCGCTTCCCTGGTGGTGCTTCCCGTGCTCGCCGCTCCCTCTGCCCCGGCCCTGGCCGACGGTACGAAGGACGACAAGATCGCCGAGCGTGACGAGATTCAGCAGCAGCTCGAGGACCTGCGGATCGAGCTCGATGACGTCAGCGCGGAGCTGGCGGACACCTACATCGCGCTGGCGGAGACCGAACTGCTGATCCCGCAGGCGCAGCAGGACCTTGAGGAGGCGCAGGCCGAACTCGAGGAAGCTCGTGAAGAGGACCGCAAGGTGGGCGAGCGCCTGGAGACCGCGCAGGAGGAGGAGCGCGAGCTCACCCAGGAGGTGGAGGAGGGCCGCGGAGAGGTCGAATCCTCCAGCAGCGAGCTGGCAGGAGTGGCTCTGGACGCCTATAAGGGCAGCGGCCCTCCCAGCCCCTCCAGCGTCTACGTGGGGGGCAAGAGCCCGCAGGATGCGGTGGATCGGTCGATGAACTACCGCCTGACGATGTCCTCGCAGAGCACCCGCTTGGACTCCCTGCGGGAGGACCAGACCGTCAACGAGAACTCCTCGGATCGTCTCACCGCGGTGCGCAAAGAGATCCGCGAGCTCAAGGAGGATGCGGAGGAAGCGGTGGAACGCAAGTCCACTGCGGAGGAGGAAGCGCGCGAGGCGAAGCAGGCGCTCGATGACCTGTATTCCGATCAGCAGCAGCAGCGCGATGATCTCGAGGAGCAGAAGAAGAAGCACGAAGGTGATCAGCGTGCGCTGGAGACCCGCAGCTCCACTCTCGATACGGAGATCGAGGAGCTCGCCCGCCAGGAGCGGGAGCGCGAAGAGCGCCTCGAGCGCGAGCGCCAACAGCGAGAGCGCGAAGCGCAGAATTCCAGCTCGCGCGGCGGTTCCTCGCGAGGTGATTCGGGTGGCTCCAACGGCGGTTCAGCGCCGTCGAACCCGGGTGGCGCGCCGGGGTCGTCGAATCAGGGCGGTGGATGGGTGCTGCCCGTCAACTCCCGCATTAGCTCGAACTTCGGCTGGCGCGTCCACCCGATCTACGGCACGCGCAAGCTGCACTCGGGCGTGGACTTCCCGGTCGGCTGCGGCACCCCGGTGGGTGCGACGCACTCCGGACGCGTGATTGCGCGGACCTATAACTCCGCGGCCGGCAACAAGCTGATCCTCAGCCACGGCATCGTCAACGGACGCCTGATGACCAGCTCCTACCATCACCTGCAGGGTTTCGCGGTGCCCGTGGGGGCGCAGGTCTCGGCCGGGCAGACCGTCGGCTACGTGGGGAACACCGGAGGGTCCACTGGCTGCCACCTGCATTTCGAGATCCATGAGGACGGTACGGCGGTCGACCCCACCAAGTACGTGTGAGCCACCGCCCGCCGGACGGGAATTGCGTCGCGCCCATTGGTGGGCCGACGTAGGCTGGGCGGTCCGGTCGCCTGAGTGACCGGGCTGATCAGCTGGTGAGTGCAGGAGGATGCGATGGCGGCGAAGAAGGCCAAGGACGCCAAGGGCGGCGCGAAGGCCGGTGCCCAGAAAGGCCCTGCGAAGAAGCTCATCGCCTCCAATAAGCGCGCTCGCCATGACTACTTCATCGATGACACCTGGGAGGCCGGGATCGTCCTGACCGGCACCGAGGTGAAGTCCCTGCGGGATCGTGGGGCGTCGCTCATCGACGGGTACTGCTACGTCGAGAGCGGCGAGGTGTGGATGGACAACGCCCACATCGCCCCGTACGTCAAGGGCACATGGACCAACCACGCGGCGCGACGCAAGCGCAAGCTGCTGCTGCACAAGCGGGAGATCGAGAAGCTCGCCAGCAAGTCCCGGGAGAAGGGCTACACGATCGTGCCGCTGGAGATGTACTTCCTGGGCTCGCACGCGAAGGTGCTGATCGGCCTGGCCCGCGGCAAGAAGGAATGGGACAAGCGCCAGACCCTGCGCGAGAAGCAGGACATGCGGGAGGCGCAGCGTGCCATGCGCCAGCGCGAGCTGGTCTGAGCTTCCGTGTGGGCCCGACTGCGGGCCCTTCCGCCTCCGTGCCCGCCAGCCGTTCTGCACCGCCGATTCATGGGTCTGCACTGGGCGGACGAAAATCACCTGGCCGCGCGGTGGGCAGCGCGGTAGACTCGATCCACGGTGCTACGGCGAGAGCCTCGCACCGGTGGGTTGATTGACAACTGAACAGTGTGAGTGCGAAGACGGCCCTGAGCCGTCGCCAGTCATGCATGACCCACGCCAGGGGCCGATCGGTTTCGACGGTCGTTGTCCAGCGAGGGGAAGCGGGCCGAGAAGCCAGAGTCATCTCGTAAACGTCCTCTGGAAACCAACAAGTGCCGAACCCAAGCGCACTGACTTCGCTCTCGCTGCCTGATCAGCGACAGCAGTCTGGAACCCCGGGAGTGCTCCTGACCCGGATCGTTCCATCATCGAAGGAGCCACTGCTGCCAGCCTTGGTCACCGAGGCTGGGTGAACACCTCAGAGTGACTGAGTCCGTCGACGACGTGTCCGTGTGAGCGTCGGGACTGAGAACACGCCTTCACGGACTGCGCCCGGAGAAGCCCTGGCTCCGCACGATCGGACGCGGGTTCGATTCCCGCCGGCTCCACGATCGCACTCACCATGACGAAGCCCCCTCACCTGCGCCGATGCGCGGGGGAGGGGGCTTCTTCATGTCCACGCTCACGTCGACAGCAGCGACGCGGGGGACTCACGTCCGGTTCGCAGGGAGAGCCCGGGTCACTGTTCTCACTGCGCTGTCGCGGGTACCTCACTGCGCGGTTGCGGGCACCTCATACGTCAGTCCGTGCCCCAGCTGGTACCGGTTCCCGTTGGCGTCCTCGTACACGTAGGGCCGCCCGTCCATGTGCTGCTCCTTCGCGTACCCGGGCACGTCATTGGGGGAGGCGCAGCGGCCCTGCTCGTCGACGGCGATCGCGGCGGCGCTGATCGGGAAGGTGATCGGCAGCTTCCCCGTCGGCGCGAACTCGCCGAGGATCGCGTCGACCATCACGCCGTAGTCCGTCTCGAAGCCCACCAGCAGCGCATCCGCGAGTGGCTCCACACCGTCCAACAGCCACGGGAACAGCGCATTCAGCCCCACCACAAGGGTGTCCACATGCTCGCGAATGTCGCGGACCTTCGCGATGTCCACATCGGAGTGGTCATCGATCGACAGGTCCCCGATGCCCACGTACTCGAAGTAGGAGCCGATGAACGGGCGTAGCAGCACAATCGCGACGTCCGCGCCGCGGTAGTCGGTGGTGAAGTCGATGTCGGGGTGCTCGTCCGCGATGCGCCGACGCAGCGCATCCAGCTGCCGCACCGTGGTGCCGGTGGCGAACAGCTCCAGGTACACCCGCTTGCCCTGCAGGGCGGTCGGGGAAAGCGGCAGCAGGTCGTCGTGGTTCTTCGCGAGCACCACGGAGCGGCGGTGCGCATCCTGCGCTGCGGCGACGGCTTCAGGGTTCTGCACCACGCGATCCGCGGCCTCGACGTCCACGTACGGATCCTCGAACAGCCCCAGCGCGAACAGTTCGGTCAGCAGCAGCGTCGCCGCCTCGTCCAGGCGCTCGGCGGTGAAGTGCCCGTGCAGGTAGGCCTCCCGCACCGAGGCGATGTCGTTGGTGTCGGCGAACATGTCGGTGCCGGCCATGACGCCCTTGCCCACCCGCTCGGCGGTGGTGAGCTCTTCGACGCCCCAGGCCATCTTCGAAAGCACCCCGGAATCGGAGTTGATGTAGCCGCGGTGCCCCATCTGACGCAGCAGACGCAGGACCTCGGCGTTGAAGCCGAAACCCACCTGCTCAAACTCGGTGAGCCGCCCCTGCGGGGTATGGGACTTCTCCGCCGACGGGATCGCGTAGTACGGCATGATCGAGGAGACCCGCGCATCGATCGCCGCCTGGAACGGCGGCAGGTGGTACTTCTCGAGCGACCCCGCCGTGGGGTAGATGTTGAAACGCCCCTCCGCGTAATGCGGATCAGTGCCGTTCTCCCGGGACCCGCCACCGGGGAAATGCTTCACCGTCAGGGCGACGCCGTCCCGCTCGAGCCCGTCGGCCCCCTGGAACCCGCGCACCAGCGTACCGATCGCATCGGCCACGAACTGCGGGTCCTCACCGAGGGTGCCCTGGCCGCGGAACCAGCGCGGGTCGGTGAGCACATCGGCCATGTACATGTAGCCCTTGCGCAGCCCGGTGCCGCGCCATTCTGCGCGCGAATGCGCCGCAAAGGATTCGATGACCTCGAGCGAGCCAGTCGCTGCGAGCCCGAGGGTGCCCGGCCACTGCGTGAACGGCTGATCCTCCGCAGTGCCGCCCATCTTGAAGCCGCCCGCCTCATTCTTCGAGTTCGCCGCCACGATCACGGGAATCCCCCAGCGGGTGCCCTCAGCCACCTCGTTCATCGCATTGACCCAGGTGGCAATCCGTGCGCCGGTGGGCTCTTCGCGCATGATGAAGTGCCGGATGTGCAGGTCCTCGATCATCTCGCTGGTGCCTTCGAAAGGTAGGCGGGCACTCGTGTGCGGGTCGACCTTCACCGGCAGGTACTGCTCATCCAGGGCGCCGTCATGGCTGGTGAGAGTCTTGTCGTGCTGAGAGATACCCATCGGCCGCGAGGTGATGACCATCAGGCCAATCTTCTCCTGCGGTGACATGCGCGCTACCAGGTCTGCGGCGCGCTCGGCGGGGGAGAGACGCCAGTCCTCATATGGCGTGAGCTGGCCGTCGCCGTCGAGGTCGCGGAACCGCAGGCCATCCACCTCAATGATGTCCTTCACCCTGCTGGACAGGGGTGGCTGCTGCTGCATCGTCGTCCTCCTCGGATCCGTGGTGGGCGGGGGCTCCCCGCTGCTGCTCGCGGTCTCGCAAGGTGCCGCGTGGGATCCAACCCTGCGCGTGGGATCCAACTCTGCGGGTCACGGTAGCTACCCGGCGCCTTGTGCCCCCCATTCTTGCCCGACGTTGCCCAGGTGGGTGGGGGAGAGGGGGCTCAGTGGGACCTCGCGAGGGTCTCACCGACGCTGCGCGGTTCGCCGCCGCCCTCGGCGGATAACCCCGCGACGCCGCCCGCGGCCCCACGTACCATGGGCCCGCCATGACCACGCCCCCCACCGCCCCGGACCCCGCCGCGGGCGCCGAGGCCACCAGCCCCGGCCCCCCGCGCATCACCTACCCCATGGACCTGCCGGTCTCCGAGCATCGTGAGGAGATCCTCGAAGCACTGCGCGAGAATCAGGTCGTCGTCATCGCCGGCGCCACCGGTTCCGGCAAGACCACGCAGATCCCCAAGATGCTGCTCGAGCTGGGGTTCGGTCGCGGCGGGAAGCTCATCGGCCACACGCAGCCGCGGCGCATCGCGGCCCGCTCCGTCGCCTCCCGCATCGCCTCCGAGCTCGGCGAGAAGCTGGGGGAGGGGACCGTCGGCTACCAGGTGCGTTTCACCCGCGAGACCTCCCGCGGCACCCGGCTGAAGCTCATGACCGACGGCATCCTGCTCGCCGAGATCGGCCGTGACCGCCTCCTGAAGCGCTACGACGCGATCATCATCGACGAGGCCCACGAGCGGTCCCTGAACATCGACGTGATCCTCGGCTACCTCAAACAGATCCTGCAGCAGCGCCCCGACCTCAAGGTGGTCATCACCTCCGCCACGATCGACCCCGAGCGCTTCGCCCAGCACTTCGCCACCCGCCTGCCCTCCGGCGAGGAGCGCCCCGCCCCGATCATCGAGGTCTCCGGCCGCACCTATCCCGTCGAGATCCGCTACCGGCCGCTCGTGCTCGAACCAGAGGTGGACGAGGACGATGAGCTCGAGAACATCCACTCGATCGAACGCGACCTCACCCAGGCCATCACTGACGCCGTCGACGAACTCGCCGCCGAAGGCCCCGGCGACATGCTCGTGTTCCTGCCCGGCGAACGGGAAATCCGCGAGATCTCCGATGCGCTCACCGCGCACCTCAGCCGCGGCACCCGCGGGCGCAGCGCCCTGCCGGTGGAAGTGCTGCCGCTGTTCGGCCGCCTCTCCGCCCAGGACCAGCAGAAGATCTTCTCCCCGCCCAAAGCCGGCACCTACCGTCGGATCATCCTGTCCACCAACGTGGCCGAGACCTCCCTGACCGTCCCCGGCATCACCTACGTCATCGACTCCGGGCTCGCGCGCATCTCCCGCTACTCCCAGCGCACCAAGGTGCAGCGTCTGCCGATCGAGCCGATCTCCCAGGCCAGCGCGAACCAGCGCTCGGGCCGTTCCGGACGCCTCGCCCCCGGTATCGCGATCCGCCTCTATTCCGAGGAAGACTTCGCCTCCCGCCCCGAGTTCACCGAACCGGAGATCCTACGCACCTCGCTCGCCTCCGTGGTGCTGCTGATGACCTCGCTGGGGCTCGGGGACGTGGAGTCCTTCCCCTTCGTCGAACCCCCGGCCTCCCGCGCCATCACCGACGGGGTGCGGCTGCTCGATGAGCTCGGCGCCATCGAGAACGCCCCCGATGAGCCCGGCGGGCGGCGGCTGACCCGCGTGGGCCGCACCCTGGCCCGCTTTCCCCTGGACCCGCGCATGGCCCGGATGCTCATCGAGGCTGACCGCCTCGGCGCCCTGAGGGAGGTTCTCGTCATCGTCGCAGCCCTGTCCATCCAGGATCCGCGCGAGCGGCCCCTCGGCCAGGAGCAGCAGGCCAAGGAGAAGCACAAGCGGTTCGAGGACGACACCAGCGACTTCATCACCCTGTGGAACCTGTGGACCCACCTCCAGCAGCGCCGCAAGGACCTCTCCTCCTCCGCGTTCCGCCGCGAGGTCCGCTCCGAATACCTGCACTACCTGCGGATCCGCGAGTGGTGGGATCTGCATGCGCAGCTGCGGGAGATGGCGGGGGACGTGGGGCTGTCCGCGAATGACACGCCCGCCTCCCCACAGGCGATCCACCAGGCACTGCTGGCCGGACTGCTCAGCCACGTCGGCCTGTACGAAGAGCGCCACCGCGAATACGCCGGAGCGCGCGGCGCCCGCTTCGCCCTCTGGCCCGGTTCCGCCCTCGCCAAGAAGCGTCCCGACTATGTGATGGTCGCTGAGCTCGTGGAGACCTCCCGACTGTGGGGCCGCGTCGCCGCCCTCATCGACCCGGCCTGGGCGGAGGAGATCGGCGCCCATGTGGTCAGGCGCTCCTACTCCGCGCCGCACTGGTCCTCTAAACGCGCCTCCGCCATGGCGCATGAAAAGGTCACCCTGTACGGCGTGCCGATCGTCGCCGACCGCGTGGTGGGCTACGGGCGCGTGGACCCCGAGACGGCCCGCGACATCTTCCTCCAGCATGCCCTCGTCGAGGGGGACTGGCGCACCCGCCACCACTTCTTCCGCGACAACCGCGCCCTCATCGAGCAGCTGCAGGAGCTCGAGGCCAAGACCCGTCGGCGTGACCTGCTGATCTCCGATGACCAGCTGTTCTCCTTCTATGACGAGCGCATCCCCCACAAGGTCGTCTCCGCCCGCCACTTCGATTCTTGGTGGAAGAAGCAGCGGCACCAGACCCCGGATCTGCTCACCCTGACTGAGCAGGACCTCATGGCGGCCGATGAGGGAGTCGCAGCCCAGATCGCGGCTGATTTCCCCGACACCTGGGTGCAGGGGGACATCACGTTGCCGCTCGCCTACTCCTTCGGGGACATCGGCGCGCAGGGCCGTGAGGGTGTGACGGCCACGGTGCCGCTCGCGGTGCTGAACCGCCTTTCGCCGCGCGGCTTCGACTGGCTGGTGCCTGGCATGCGCGAGGAGCTGATCACCGAGCTGATCCGCTCCCTGCCCAAACCGATCCGACGCCACCTCGTCCCCGCCCCCGAGCGCGCCAAGGCCGTCGCCGCCACCCTCCACGATGAAGATCCCGACGGCGGTGAACCGTTCCTCGAGGCCGTGGCCGATGAACTCGTGGCCCTCCCGGGTGTACCCGATGACCTGCCGCTGTACGGCCCCGAGTTCGACCTCGCGAAACTGCCCGCCCACCTGCGCATGCACTTCCGGGTGGTGGACGGGAAGGGCCGCCAGGTCGGCGCCGGCGATGACCTCGAAGCACTCAAGGGCAGGCTCAAGCAGCGGGTGGACGCCTCGGTCACCTCCCAGGCGGAGGACCTCACGCGTCGTGACCTGCCCGGCTTCCCCGAGCAGGGTGTGCCAAGGGTGCATGAGTCCCGGGTCGGAGGGCTGAAGGTCACCGGGTATCCGGCACTCGTGGCCCGCCGCGGGAAGGACGGTCAGCTGGAGCGGGTGGACCTTGCCGTGCTCGCCACCGCGGATGAGCAGCATCTCGCCCACCGCGAGGGCGTGATCGCCCTGCTGGACCGAGACCTCGGGGCGGACCTCGGGCGGGTGCTGCAGGCCCTGCCGAATCCCACCAAGCTCGCCGTGGCCGGCTCTGATTACTCCTCCACCGCCGCGCTGCTGGCCGATGCCTCCCGCGCCGCGACCGTGCACCTGGCCGGGGACGCGCAGGTGCGCACCCGCGCGGACTACGACGCCCTGCTGGCCAGCGTGCGGGAGCGGCACGACGAGGTCGCGGCGCAGGCTGTGAAGGACGCTGCGGCCGCGCTCGCCGTCAACGCAAAGCTGCACAAGGAGCTCTCCCGCTCTACGTCGCTTGCGATCCTCTCCCACCTCACCCAGATCCGGGAGCATGCGGCATCACTGCTGGGAGAGGGATTCATCTCCCGCGTGGGCGTGGAGCATCTGGGGGATCTGCCGCGCTACCTCGAGGCAGACCGGCTGCGCCTGCAGAAGCTGCCGGAGAACCCGCAGCGCGATGAGCGGCTCGCCTGGGAGGTTGCGGATCTCGAGCAGTACTGGGCGAGCGTGCGCGCGAAGCTCTCGCCGCGGCGCCGCGCGGAGGCGGATGCCCAAGCGATCGACTGGAAGCTGGAGGAGCTGCGGGTGAGCCTGTTCGCCCAGACCCTCGGCACCGCGCAGACCGTCTCCGACACCCGGATCCGCAAGGCCATCGCCGCGCTGACCGCCTGAAGCGGTGCAGTCTGGGCCCGGGACCGCAGGCAGGGCGTCAGGGCTGTCCAGCGGGTGGACAGCGCGGGATTGGGCAGATTTTTGCATGGCACCTCTGGCCGAGCCCCTCGAAAGTGCCACCCCATATCCCGCTGTGCCGGGCAGGCGACAGCTGACCGGGGCCGATGCCGCACACCGCTTACGACCCACTGCATCCGAGCGCGTCATGCCCTGGTCAAGAGCGCGGCGGACGCCCCGGGAGGTGGCACGAAAGTGCCATCCACAGCTCCGTCGGCCCTGATTACGGTGGCACGCGCCCCCTTCCCCGGGCCCCGACCATCGTCCCCTGCCATGAGGAACCCATGCCCACGCACCGCGTACTTTCGGCCCGCACCCCGTCCGTCTCCCGCCGTGGCCTCCTCCTCGCCAGCGCCTTCGGCGCCGCGGGGCTGACCACCGCCGCCTCTCTCGCCCCCGCCCGCGCCGCCGGTGAGGTGTGGACCGAGGAGTTCATGACCCGCCCTGAGACGGTCGAGGGCTTCGACGTCAACGCCATGACCGACTGGCAGGTGGAGAACGCGAAGTTCATCATCGCCCGCTGCGCCGGCCATGGCTTCGGCATCGAGGGCACGAAGATCACGCTCGCCACCGCGATCGTGGAGTCCTGGCTGTACAACTATGAGCCGGCCGTGGACCACGATTCCGGTGGCCTGTTCCAGCAGCGCCCCTCCATGAGCTGGGGCAGCTATGAGCAGGTGCGCCACAAGAAGCTCGCGATCGACGCGTTCCTGGGCCTGGGCCCGCACACCTCGAACCCGGGTCTGCTGCAGCTGCAGCCCTACTACAAGGAGTGGGATCCGGGTGCCGCCGCGCAGGCCGTCCAGCGTTCCGCCCACCCCGAACGCTACGGGCAGCAGATGGGCGCCGCGCAGATCATCTGGGACCGCTACGCCCCCGATGTGGACCCGTTCACCGGCTGATTCCTGTCCCGCCAGCGCCGGCGCGCTCCGCCTCGGGCGGAACCGCGTCGGCGCTGTCATATGTCTCGTGAGGCGGACAACACCTCGATAACGGGGCGGGGAAACGCGGCGAGCCCTTCGCGCCGATGGCTACGCTGTGCCCCATGTCACCGATGCCATCCGTGAGCTACTCCATCACCATCCGCCTCGAGTTCGCCGCCCGCTCGGCGACCGTCAGCGACATCACCTCCCATATCGAGAGCCACGGGGCCACCGTCACGGCACTGGACGTCTCCGCCTCCGGTCCGGAGCGCATGCGGGCGGACATCACCGTCCTGACCGCCGGCCACGACCACGCGATGGAGGTCGTCGAGGACCTCAAGAGCTTCGAAGGCGTCGAGCTCGGCAAGGTCTCCGACCGCACCTTCCTCGCCCACCTCGGCGGCAAGCTGAAGGTTGAGCCGAAGGTGCCGATCCGCCACCGCGATGACCTCTCGATGGTCTACACCCCGGGCGTGGCCCGCGTCGTGAGGGCTATCGCCGACAACCCCGAGGACGCCCGGCGCCTGACCATCAAGCGCAACACCGTCGCCGTGGTCACCGATGGCACCGCGATCCTGGGCCTGGGGGACCTGGGGCCGCTCGCAGCGATGCCCGTCATGGAGGGCAAGGCCGCCCTGTTCAAGCGCTTCGCAGACATCGACGCGTTCCCCATCTGCCTGGACGCCCACTCGGTGGAGGACATCGTCGCGCACGTCAAGGCGATCGCCCCGGTCTTCGCCGGCATCAACCTTGAGGACATCTCCGCCCCGCGCTGCTTCGAGATCGAGGATCGCCTGCGCGAGGAGCTGGACATCCCGGTCTTCCATGACGACCAGCACGGCACCGCGATCGTGGTCGTCGCGGCGCTGCGCAACGCCCTGCGCGTGGTGGGCAAGCAGATCGAGACCGCCCGCATCGTCCTGTCGGGCGCCGGCGCGGCGGGCACGGCGATCCTGCGCCTGCTGCGTGCGGCCGGGGCCCGCGACATCGTGGTCACCGACATCGACGGCATCGTGCACGAGAACCGGCCGGGCCTGTCCGGTCGCCTGCCCTGGATCGCCGAGATCACCAACCCCCGCGGCCTCACCGGCACCCTGCGCGACGCCGTCGCAGGGGCGGATGTCTTCATCGGCGTCAGCGCTGGGAACATCCTCTCCGCCGCGGATGTGGAGACCATGGCCGAGCGGTCGATTGTGTTCGCAATGGCCAACCCCACCCCGGAGATCGATCCCGCCGAGGCAGTGAAGCACGCGGAGGTTGTGGCCACCGGCCGCTCTGACTTCGCCAACCAGATCAACAATGTGCTGGCCTTCCCCGGCGTGTTCCGGGGGCTGCTGGATGCCCGCGCCTCCCACGTCAGCGACCGGATGCTGCTGGCCGCAGCGCGCGCACTGTCCGACGTGGTGACGCCCGAGGAGCTCAACCCCACCTACATCGTCCCCAGCGTCTTCAACGAGAAGGTCACCACCGCCGTGGCGAGCGCCGTGGAACAGGTGGCGCGCGAGGAAGCCGGGACGGTGGACACGATCACCGGGGCGATCCAGGCGATCAACGCCGACGAAATCCGCTACGACGGCTGAGGCTGACGGAGCCTCGCGGGGCTGTCGAACGGAGCCTCGCGGGCCCGAGCGACGGAGCCTCGCGGGTCCGCGCGATGGTGCCAGCTGCTCAGGCGAAAGCCAGGCGAGCGAGGTCTCGTCGGGCCGCCTCGACCTTGAACCAGCTGCGGTACGGGTGCACCCGATTGGTCAGCAGCACCGCGACGGTGCCGGTGCGCGGATCGGCGTGGATCGAGGTGCCGGTGAACCCCGGATGCCCCACCACATGCTCAGCGAGGCGCCCGGGCGCGGTCTCCTGGCCGATGCGTAGACCGAGCCCCTGCCGCCAGGGCGCATCGGTCACCGGACCGCCGGGCAGCTGATCGGCGGTCAGCAGCTCCCGCACGGCAGGGGACAGGCGCGGCCCGGGCGCGCGGCCCGCGAGGATTCGGCCGATGGCGAGCGCGCCAGGCAGGGTCGCGAACGCCCCGGCATTGCCCGCCCCACCGAGCGACCAGGCGGTCTCATCGTGGGTGCTGCCACGCACCAGACCGCGAGGCGGATCCTCCTGATGCTCGGTCGCGGCGGCATGGGCTGCGTCTGCGGTATCCGGTGTCCACGTGACCCCGGTGGCGCCGGCCGGATCCAGCACTCGCCGCCGCGCGAGCTCCGGCAGCGGGGTGTCGGTGAGGGCTTCCATGAGCGCCCCCAGCAGGATGAAGCCGATGCACGAATAGGCGTGGGCCTCACCTGGTGCGTGATCCAGGGTGGCCCTGCGCACGGCATCCAGCCGGGCTTCGCGGCCGCCGGGCATCCGCCACAGCGGCATCACCGGGGGCAGCCCCGAGGTGTGGGTCAGCAGGTGGTGCACGGTCATGTCCGGGTGCGGTGCGGGCATCAGCTCGCGGACCGGCTGGTGGACATCGAGCATCCCGTCGTCGATGAGCGTCGCCGCCGTGAGGGCGGTGAGGATCTTCGTGACCGAGGCGAGGTCGAACAGGGTGCGCTCGGTGACCGGCTCCACCGCAGGCGCGTCTTCGGGCAGCACCGACCCGTCAGCGGCGAACAGAGCGGTAGTGCCGGAGACAGCGGTGGCCGCTGGAGCATCCGGTCCCTCGATCGCCGCGGCGGCACCGACGGAGGCCTCCCGGGGCGCTGCACTGTGCGGGTCCGGGGCGGGGCCGGGAGGGCCGGCGGTGCGGGCAGCGGCGGTGAGTGAGCCGATGAGCTCGGTGAGGTCCTGCGGGATGGCGGGGCGGGGCATCGGGCTGGTCTCCTCCATGATGCTGATCGGGGTCCATGACGCTGAATCGGGGTCCACGGTGCTGAATCGAGGACAGGGCCGGCGGGGACGGCGGGATCAGAGCGGTTGGTCCGGCAGCTCGCGCTCCCGAGCCGCCCGGCGCAGCGTGCGCTCCACTGCCCAGGCCACGACGCCCAGGGCGATGCCGACGACGTCGGCGAGCACATCCAGCAGCTCGCCGGAGCGCCCGGGCAGCATGATCTGCACCAGCTCGATGAGCACTGCATGCGCGAGCGCGACGAGCACCACCCAGCCGATGGGGAAGCGGCGCCGCGGCGCCAGCAGGCGACCAGCAGCCCAGACCGTCAGCGCGAACACCACCACATGCACGAGCTTGTCGATCCCCGGGGTTGCGCTGCCGGGCAGATCCTGCGGCAGAGCCGGCAGGTAGAACGCCAGATTCACCAGCAGCGCGAGGACCAGCGCCCCCGCCCGCCACGAGAGCGCCCCGCCATCCCGGGCGATCTCATCGGGCACATGGCGGGGCAGCAGGGCGGCGATCCCCGACCGGTCCGCGCCCTTCTCCGGGGCTGGGCGGTTGGGAAGCTGGGTGCGATCCATGCCCTGCATCGTCCCATCCGGGGCCACCGACACCCGGGAGGCAGGGCCGCTAGGCTTCCTCCAGCAGCGCATCGACCCCAGGAGAGTGCCATGTCCTCCACGTCCGACCCGTCCCGCATGGACCCCTATAGCGATGATCCCGGTGCCGCGCCCACCGCGGTGCTGGACCGTAAGGTCGCCGAGCGTGAGCAGATCACCGATGACGGTGACCACGACCGGTTCGCGCACTACGTCCGCAAGGACAAGATCACCCAGGCCGCCCTGTCCGGCACCCCCGTGATCGCCCTGTGCGGGAAGGTGTGGGTGCCCGGCCGTGACCCCGACAAGTACCCGGTGTGCCCCGAGTGCAAGGAGATCTACGAGGGCATGCGCGAGCCCAATGACGGCGGGGACGGCTCCGGCGGTGGCAAGAACAAGGGCGGCGGCTTCCGCGGCTTCTTCGGTCGGCGCTGAGGGCGCTCTCGACAGACGCACAGCGCGACACACCCGGCGATTTCCTCACACCGCGCCGCAGCCCCAGATCCGCTCGGCGCAGCGGTACGGTGGGCCCCGCCGTGAGTACTCCCTCCTTGTTCTCCTCCAGCGACCCGCAGCGCCCCTCCGAGGCAGCGGCCAGGTCGCTGCCCGTCGCCTACCCCGAACGCGCCGCCTGGGGCACCGTCCCCAAGCTGCGTGCCTGGCAGGCCGAGGCCCTCGAGCTGTATCGCAGCACCGCACCGCGGGACTTCCTGGCTGTCGCGACGCCCGGCGCCGGCAAGACCACCTTCGCGCTGCAGGTTGCCGCCGGGCTGCTGGCCGAAGGGACCGTCCGCCGCGTCACCGTCGTCGCCCCCACCGAGCATCTGAAGACCCAGTGGGCCGATGCCGCCGCCCGCGTGGGCATCTCCCTGGATCCGAACTTCACCAACGCCCAGGGCCGTCACGGCGGTCACTATCAGGGCGTCGCGATCACCTACGCGCAGGTGGGCATGCACCCCGCCCTGCACCGAGCCCGCACGGAAGCTGACCGCACCCTCGTGATCCTCGATGAGATCCACCATGCCGGTGACGCCCTTACCTGGGGCGACGGTGTGCGAGACGCCTTCGATCCCGCGACCCGGCGGCTGTCGCTGACGGGGACGCCGTTCCGCTCCGACGATGCGCAGATCCCCTTTGTCACCTACGAACAGGACGGCGAGGGCTTCCTGCGCTCGAAGGCGGACTACACCTACGGCTATGGGCAGGCGCTCGCCGATCACGTGGTGCGTCCGGTGCTGTTCATGACCTACTCCGGGCGAATGCACTGGCGCACCAAAGCTGGCGACGAGGTCTCCGCGCAGCTGGGCGCCCATGAGACCAAGGACATCACCCAGCAGGCCTGGCGCACCGCCTTAGATCCGGCGGGGGAGTGGATCCAGGCGGTGCTCGCCGCCGCCGATCGGCGCCTGACCGAGGTGCGCCGTCATGTCCCGGACGCCGGGGGACTCGTGATCGCCACCGACCAGAAGGCTGCGCGCGCCTACGCCGCGACCCTGCGGGATATCACCGGTGAGGAGCCGACGGTGGTGCTGTCCGACGACGCCGGTGCCGGCCAGCGCATCGAGGAGTTCTCCGCCTCGATGGACCGCTGGATGGTGGCGGTGCGCATGGTGTCCGAAGGCGTGGACGTGCCACGGCTCGCCGTCGGGGTCTACGCCACATCGACCTCCACCCCGATGTTCTTCGCCCAGGCGGTGGGGCGTTTCGTGCGCTCTCGCACCCGCGGGGAGACCGCCAGCGTGTTCCTGCCCACCGTCCCCATTCTCCTCGCGCACGCGGCGGCGCTCGAGGCCGAGCGCGACCACGTGCTGGACCGCCGCCCCGCCCAGGGCGATGCAGAGACCGGGCTCGATGAATCCCTCATCGAGCAGGCGAACCGCACGGAGCGCGCCTCCGATCAGCTGGAGATGAGCTTCGAGGCGCTCGAATCCGAGGCGTCCTTCGACCGGGTGCTGTTCGACGGCGGCGAGTACGGCACCGGCGGCATGGTCGGCAGCGAGGACGAACAGGAGTTCCTCGGCATCCCCGGGCTGCTGGATCCGGAGCAGATGCGCGTGGTGCTCCAGCAGCAGCAGGCCCAGCAGCAGGAGCGCAAGCGCCGCTCCGGGAACGCCGGCAGCCCCGTCGTGCCCGGCGTGGTGGACCACCGCCGCCTCATGGACCTGCGCAAGGAGCTCAGCTCCCTCGTCTCGGCGTGGGCGAAGAAGTCCGGCACCCCACACGGCTCGGTGCACAACACCCTGCGCCGACGCAGCGGCGGCCCAGCTGTCGCGCAGGCCAGTGCAGAGCAGATCCAGGACCGCATCGACATCGTGCGCGGTTGGTTCGTCGGCCGACGGTGAGGTGCCGCGCAGCGGGTCCTGAGGGGGCCGTGGCCGTGGCGACGCAGGCGGCGCCGCGCCTCAGTCCAGCGCCCGCGCCGCCTGCGTCCCGTCGGTGAGGGTCGGGATCGCCACCGGGCCGTCCGGACCAGCGTCGGCGGCGATCCCCAGCTCCGCGACCGATTCCGCATGCCGGTGCCGAGCCTCGGCCAGCCGTTCGCGCGGCCGCGTCGGCCCCACCGGCTCACCGGCCTCAATCAGCGGCACCTGCAGTGGACGCAGTGAGGTGCGCGCCCACTCGGGGCTCGCATCGGCACGGGTCAGCTCACGGGTGAGCTCTCGCTCGAACTCGGCGACCTCATCCGGGCCCGGTAGCACCAGCTCAGCGCGAGCCTGCCCACCCACCAGCAGGCGGTATGCCGCCTTCGCTGCGCCCAGAGTCGACTTGCCGGTGGATTTCTTGGCCACCGGATGCATCTGCCCGTCGGCCCCCTCGCGCTCTACCAGCTTGTACACGAACCCGGGAGCGGGATGCCCGCCGCCGGTCACCAGCTTGGTGCCGATGCCGTAGCCGTCCAGCGGAACCTGTGCGAGCTGTTCGACCTTGTACTCATCCAGATCACCGGTGGCGGTGATGCGGGTGGATGTCGCCCCCAGGGAGTCCAGCAGCGTGCGCAGCCGTGGCGCCTGCTCCAGCAGATCCCCCGAATCCAGCCGTACCGCCCCGAGCTCGGGCCCCGCGATATCCACCGCGGTGCGCACCGCCTGCTCCACGTCATAGGTGTCCACCAGCACCGTGGTGTCCGCACCCTGGGAGGTGATCTGGGCGCGGAAGGCATCGGCCTCCGTGTCGAACAGCAGGGTGAAGGCATGCGCGGCAGTGCCCGCCACGGGGATCCCGTAATGGGCTCCGGCGGCGAGGTTCGAGGTGGAGGCGAAGCCCACCAGGTACGCGGACCGGGCCGCGGCGATCGCCGCATCCTCATGCACGCGCCGCCCGCCCATCTCGATGCACGGCCGGCCCCGCGCCGCCGTGACCATGCGTGAACCGGCCGACGCCACCCCGGAGTCATGGTTCAGCATCGACAGCACCACGGTCTCGAGCATCACCGCGCCCGCGAAGGTGTCCTCCACGCGCAGCACCGGCGAGCCGGGGAAGAACAGCTCGCCCTCCGCGTAGCCGTGCACATCCCCGGTGAAGCGGTACTGGGCGAGATGGTCGAGGGTGGACTCCTTCAGCAGGCCGGTGCGGCGCAGATACCGCAGGTCCTTCTCATCGAAACGGAAATCCGTGATCGCATCGAGCACGCGCGCGGTGCCGGCCACCACGCCGTAGCGGCGGCCTTCGGGCAGGGAACGGGTGAAGACCTCGAACACGCAGCGGCGATCCGCGGTACCCGCTTCGAGGGCGGCTTCCAGCATCGTCAGCTCGTAGAGGTCCGTGAGCAGGGAGGAGGTCACGAGCCCCACGGTAGTGCGTGGCGAGCAGCGAGAAGCACCGGCGCGCCCCGTAGACTTCACGGGCATCGTGTCCGTGCGGGCGCGAACGGACCAGCAGCCCGCCGAACCGGAGCCAGAAGGAGGACGCGCAATGCATGACTCGCCGCCCTTCGGCGGAACCGGGACCGAGACGCGTCCGGGCGGTGCCACACTCGTGGACACGGACACCCGCGGGCCTTGGCGCACCGTGGTGTGGAACGACCCGGTGAATCTCATGAGCTACGTGGCCTTCGTGTTCCGCCGCCACTTCGGCTACTCCCGTCTGGTGGCGGAACAGCTGATGCTGCAGGTCCACGAAGAAGGGCGGGCGATCGTCTCCCGCGGCTCCCGCGAGCAGATGGAGAACGACGTCACCGCCATGCACTCCTACGGTCTGCACGCGACGATAGAACGCGCCGGGGAAGAGGACTGATGGCCTACGCATTCCGGCGTCGGCCCGACGGCTCCCTCACCTGCCGCCTGGACGGGGAGGAGAAAGCGATCATCGCCCAGGTCGCCCAGGAGACCGCCGACCTGATCCGCGCAGACCTCGGCCTGGGGGAGTCCGCGGAAGCTCTGGCTCGCGCCGCCCAGAGCGAGGACCCGCTGCGCCGCCTGGAGGCGGAGTTCGCCGGCCGCGAGCCCCGCACCCCGTCCGACACCGCGATCAAACGCCTGTTCCCCGACGCCTCGGCCGACCCTGAGGCCGCCGCCGAATACCGGCGCCTGGGTCAACAGGATCTGGCCGACGGGAAGCTCGCGGACCTGCGCGCGGTGATCCGGATCCTCGACGCCACCGGCCCCGGCCCCTCCGAGGTCAGCGTCGACGATGACCAGGCGCTGCAGCTGCTGCGCGCCCTCAACGATGTGCGGATCGTCCTGGCGGATCGCCTGGGTCTGCAGCGCGATGGCGACTTCGACACCGTGCGCATGCTGCAGCAGATTGGTGAACGCGTCGAGGGCAGCGCCCTGGAGGACGACGAGCACGTCGGATCCGATGTCGTGATCGCCGTCTACGAGCTGCTGTCCTGGCTGCAGGAGAGCCTCCTGCGCGCCCTGGACTGAGCGGGCGCCCCGACAGGCAGCCTCGAGCAAGCGCCCGTCCCATCGGGCGCGTGGATCCGGCGCACACGCCGCGCTGTCCATGCTCATCTCCCGGCGCGACCACTGTGAATCCGCCCGCACTGAGCGAGCCATCACTGCCCCGGTCAGGGCGGCGAACTAGCCTGCTGGGGATGAACAATGCGCCGATCGGGATCTTCGACTCCGGGGTGGGCGGCCTGACCGTGGCCCGCGCCGTGCTGGATCAGCTGCCCCACGAGGAGCTGATCTACATCGGCGACACCGCGCACGGTCCCTACGGCCCGCGGCCCATCGCCGACGTGCGTGCCCTGGCCCTCACGATCATGGACGACCTCGTGGCCCGGGGTGTGAAGATGCTGGTCATCGCCTGTAACACGGCATCGGCGGCCGTGCTGCGAGACGCCCGGGAACGCTACGACGTGCCCGTCATCGAGGTGATCCAGCCGGCGGTGCGCCGCGCCGTAGCCGCCACCCGCAACCGCCGCGTGGGCGTCATCGCCACCGAGGGCACCATCACCTCCCGCGCCTATGAGGACGCCTTCGCCGCTGCCCCGGATCTGACGCTCACCTCCCGCGCCTGCCCCCGCTTCGTCGAGTTCGTCGAACGCGGCGTGGTCAGCGGGCCCGAGGTCCAGGCCATCGCCGAGGGCTACCTCGCCCCCGTGCGGGAGGCCGGGGTGGACACCGTGGTGCTCGGCTGCACCCACTACCCGCTGCTCGCCGGGCCCATCAGCTACATCCTGGGACCGGACGTCACTCTCGTCTCCTCCGCGGAGGAGACCGCCCTGGACGTCTACCGGCAGCTGCGCGAGACCGACCAGCTGCGCGAGACCCCTGCGGCGCCCCGCCACGTCTTCGCCCAGACCGGCACCGGCGCGGCCGGAGCGGATTTCCCGCGCCTGTCTCAGCGTTTCCTCGGGCCGCTGGTGACCATGACCGGCACTCTCCCCGTGGTGAACACCCCATGACCCGTCCCCGGCAGCGGACTGCGACGTCCGCGAGGAGCATCGACTGATGAGGATCACCGTGATCGGCTGCTGCGGCAGCTTCGCCGGCCCCGATGGCGCCGCCTCCAGCTACCTGCTGGAGCATGAGGACGCCTCCGGCCGCACCTGGCGCATCCTGTTGGATCTCGGATCCGGCGCCTTCGGCCCGTTGCAGCGTGTGCTGGACCCCGCGGATCTCGATGCCGTGATCATCTCCCACCTGCACCCGGACCACTACCTGGACGTCACGGGCCTGGAGGTGTTTTGGGCCTACCACGAGCGCGACGACCTGGGCACGTTGCCGATCCACGCCCCCGCCGAGCTGCCGGACCGGATCGCCGCCGTGCTGGGCCGCAACGGCATCATCCCCGACGGCGTGAGCTGCGCACCCTTCGAGCACCACGTGCTCGCTGACGCCGAGCGGTTCACCATCGGCCCCCTGAGCTTCGAACCCCGCCTGGTGATCCACCCCGTGGAGGCCTACGGATTCCGCATCACCGACGGCACCTCCACCCTCGTGTACTCCGGGGACTCCGATGAATGCCCCGCCCTGGATGAGCTCGCCGCCGACGCGGACCTGTTCCTGTGCGAGGCCGGCTACATCGAAGGGCGCGACGACCACTTCACCGGCGTGCACCTGACCGGCAAGCGCGCCGGCGAGTGCGCCCAGCGCGCGGGTGTGAAGCAGCTCGCGCTCACTCATGTGCCGGCCTGGACCGACCCGCAGATCCCGCTCGCGGAAGCCCGCGAGCAGTACACCGGCCCGATCACCCTGGTACGGCCGATGGATATCCTGCACGTGCATCCCTGACCTCCCCGCAGGTTTCCGCACCATTCCCGGAAGGATCTCCATGACCTCGAGCGCCCCCACCCCCGCCGGCGACCGCGTGGACGGCCGCACCCCCGACCAGCTGCGCGAGGTGCGTATCACCCGCGGCTGGCAGGACCAGGCCGAGGGCAGCGCGCTCATCGAATTCGGGCGCACCCGCGTGCTGTGCACCGCGAGCTTCACAGAGGGCGTGCCGCGCTGGAAGACCGGCTCCGGCACCGGCTGGGTCACCGCCGAGTACGCGATGCTGCCGCGCGCCACCAGCACCCGCTCCCCGCGCGAATCCGTCAAGGGCAAGATCGGCGGACGCACCCACGAAATCTCCCGGCTGATCGGCCGCTCCCTGCGCGCCGTCGTGGACATGGAAGCGCTCGGAGAGAACACCATCCAGTTGGACTGCGACGTGCTCCAGGCCGACGGCGGCACCCGCACCGCCGCCATCACCGGCGCCTACGTGGCGCTCGCCGATGCGATCAGCTGGGGCAAGCGCCACAGCTCCATCCCCGCCGCGAAGACCGTGCTGACCGATTCGGTCAGCGCCATCAGCGTCGGCATCGTCGACGGCCGTCCGCTGCTGGACCTCGAATACCGCGAGGACGTCGACGCCGACACCGACATGAACGTCGTGGTCACCGGCTCGGGGGCCTTCGTGGAGGTGCAGGGCACCGCCGAGGGCGCGCCCTTCGATCGCGCTGAGCTGGGGGCCCTGCTGGACCTCGCGACCGCCGGCTGCGAGCAGCTCGCCGCCATCCAGCGCGACGTCCTCGCCGAGCAGCGATGAGCAGCCCCGGCATGCCCGCCCTGCCGCCTGCCGCCCGGGTGATCCTCGCCAGCGCCAACCTCAAGAAACTGCGGGAGCTGCAGCGGATCCTCACCGCCGCGGTGCCGGGCCTTCACGCTGAGCAGGTGATCTCCGCCGCCGGCATCGACCTGCCGGAGGTGGTGGAGGACGCGGTGACCTTCGAGGGCAACGCCCTGCTGAAAGCCCGCGCTGCCGCCCGCGCCACCGGTCTGCTCGCGGTCGCCGATGACTCGGGACTCGCTGTCGATGTGCTCGGCGGGGCGCCCGGGATCTTCTCCGCCCGCTGGAGCGGCCGACACGGCGACGATGACGCGAACAACGACCTGCTGCTGGCCCAGCTCGCCGATGTCCCCGATGCGCACCGGGCAGCGCGCTTCGTGTGCGCCGCCGCGCTCGTGGACCCCCGCAGCGGGGTGCCGGGTGCTGAGCCGGTCGAGCATGTTGAGCGCGGGGAGATGCCCGGCATCCTCCTGCGCGAGCGGCGCGGCGAAGGCGGCTTCGGCTATGACCCGTTGTTCCAGCCGGACGGCGAGATGCGCTCCGCGGCGCAGCTGAGCCCCGAGGAGAAGGACGCCATCTCCCACCGCGGCAAGGCGTTCCGGGCGCTCGCCGCGCACATCGCCCGGCGGCTCCCCCCGCAGTCCCCGCAGCCCTGAGTTCGGCTCAGATCAGTCCGCTGTGGGCAAGGGCGCGGCGCACCAGCGCATCGCGCCCACCGTCCATCTCATCGAGCGGGGTATTGGCCCCCAGCAGCTCGTCGACCGTGTACCAGCTCAGCTCGAGCGCATCCTCCTGCGGAGCGCTCTCCCCGTCGATCGGCACGATGTACACCAGCGAGATGGCGTGCTGGCGCGGATCGTGGAAGGCGGATTGCCCCGGGGTGGGGAAGTACTCGGCGACCGTGAAGGGAGTGGGGGAGACGGGGATGCGCGGCATCGCCATAGGCCCCAGATCCTTCTCCACGTGCCGCGAGATCGCCTCCCGCAGCGTTTCGTGGACCATGACGCGACCGGAGACGATCGCCCGCACGATCTGCCCCTCTCCGGAGGCTCGCAGCAGCAGCCCCACCTCCGCGATCGAGCCGTCCACCTCGGTGCGCACCGGGATCACGTCCACGTAGCAGATCGGCAGCTGCCGACGCAGCTGAGAGATGTGGGAGCGCTCGAACCAGGCGCCCTCGGTGTCCAGGGCGGTACGGGGTGTCATCGGGAGGTCTCCTCACTCGCGGGGTCGGTAGGGCGCAGAAGCTCCCCGGTGAGCCCATGCTCGGTGGACGGGGTCAGGTGGCTGGGATCGAGGCGGAAGCGGGGGTGGTGATCCCGGCTGGGCAGCGTCACGGCATGCTCCACCGGCTGCCCCGCGATGAGAGAGACCCGCCAGGTCAGGTCCGTCAGCTCCACCAGGGACAGGGCGCCGTTGGGAAGCGAGGGCAGCGGGCGCTGGATCACTCCGGAGAGGATGAATCGGATCAGCGTCCCATGCGCCACCACGAGGACCTTCTGGTCCGGGTAGCGCTCCTCGAGCGACTCCAGCGCGTCGACGCCGCGATCGGCCACCGCCTGGTGATCCTCCCGGCCGGGGAAGGAGCGGCCCGGATAGCGGTCCTGCATCTCCGTGACGTCCTGGCCCTCCGCGGCGCCCCAGTCGATCTCCGCCAGGCGCGGATCAGTGCCGCCGAAGGGGATGGAATGGTCCTGTGCGATGATCCGACCGGTCTGCTCGGCTCGCCGCAGGGGGGAGGTGACCACGACGTCCCAGTCCACCGTCGGCTGCCCGTCCAGAGCTGCATGCGCCTGGGCGATCCCGGTCTCGTTCAGCGGGATGTCGGAGGACCCCTGGAAGAGATGCTGCCGGTTGTACTCGGTCTGTCCGTGACGGACCAGGCCGAACAGCGTCATGGAAACCTCCCGAGATCGTCGTGACCGGTGCGAAGGGTGTCACGCCCCAGGGTACGGGGTGACGCCGCCCACGTCGTCCGGGAGCGCTCGAGAGATCCTGGTCATACGGCATGGCGGCGGGCAGGGGATACGGGCCCAGCGCCTGCCGAGGTCCTCGGGGATCAGACGGGCCTGTGGTTCCATGACCCGGTGCCCTACACCCTGGCCCACCCCGCCTTCGCGCTGCCCGCGCCGCTGCGCGATCAGCTGCCGCCGCCGCATGGGCTGTGGGCATCGCGGTGGCCCGCTCCCTCGTGATGGCGGTGTTCCAGGCGGCCACCACCAGCGTCCTCCTGGTGTGCGGTGCCGTGATGCTCGGTGGCCTGTGCTGGCATGTGGTCCGGAGGCAGCGTGCCGCGGGAGACCAGCGTGCGCGAGAAGGGACTCGAACCCTCACGCCCTCAGGCACTGGAACCTAAATCCAGCGCGTCTACCAATTCCGCCACTCGCGCGCCCGCCCAGCCTAGCGGTCTGCACGCAGTGCTCCGGTAGGCTCGGGGCCCACCAGCCCGAGCGGATCCGCGAGCGCACGCCCGCGCGCACCGGCGCCCGTGCTGGATCCACCATCATCGATCCCGTCAGGAGTCCCCATGAGCGCCCTTGCTGGCAAGACCGCCGTCGTCACCGGTTCCTCCCGCGGGGTGGGAGCCGCCACCGCCGCGCTGCTCGCCGAGCAGGGCGCGAACGTCGTGGTCAACTACCGACAGAAGGCACCGCGGGCGAACAAGGTGGTCTCCGGCATCCAGGAGAAGGGCAGACAGGCCGTGGCCGTCGGCGCCGACCTCACCGATGCCGACGCCGTCGCCACGCTCATGGACACCGCCGTGGACACCTTCGGGGGCCTGGACCTGCTGGTCCTGAACGCCTCCGGCGGGATGGAGAAGGACCTCGGCGAGGACTACGCGATGCGGCTGAACCGGGATGCACAAAGCGACGCGCTGACCGCTGGGCTCGCGCGGATGACCAACGGCGGACGCGTCGTGTTCGTCACCAGCCACCAGGCCCACTTCATCGACGACGTCGAGACCATGCCGGAGTACGAGCAGGTCGCCCGGTCCAAGCGGGCCGGGGAGAACGCCCTGACCGCGCGGATCAAAGAGATGAGCGCGAAGGGCGTGAGCTTCGTGGTGGTCTCCGCGGACATGATCGAGGGCACCGTCACCGCGACGCTCCTGGACCGGGCACGTCCCGGAGCACTCGAGGCCCGCCGCGAGGCCGCCGGGAAGCTGTACTCCGTAGAGGAGTTCGCCGCCGAGATCGTGCGCATGGCCACCGCCGACGTCGAGACCGGCCATGTGGAGCTCGTGGGAGGCGCCGAGGACTTCCTGGCCCGCACCGGCGCCTAAAGAATCCACCGCCTGCCGCGTCACGATACGATCAGCACGATCGTCGTGCAGCGCCCCGGCGCCGCCCGCACGAGAACGAGCCCCAGCCGAACCGGAGGAACCAGTGGCCGATAAGAAGAGCCTGGACGAGATGCGCGATGAGGCCTACCGCCGTCAAGACAACCTCGCCGCGGACATCGACGAGCTCCTGGACCGCGTGAACCCCAAGAACGCCGTCACCCGCTGGAAGAACGAGCTGGTCGGTTCCATCAAGGATTTTTCGGCCGCCGATGACGGCAAGACCCCCGCGCTCCCGGTCGCGATCGCGGGCGGCGTCATCGGCGTGGTGCTGATCGGCGCGGGCATCGCGGCAGCCGTCGCCCTGTCAGGCCGTCGCGAGGATCCCGAGGAGGCATCCGCCCAGCGTGCGGCGGAGCGTCTCCAGGAGCGCCGCAAGGCCCAGAAGAAGAACTGACCGCCCGGCGCGGATACGACACGGCGCCGATCACCCTGCCGGGTGATCGGCGCCGTCGTCTGTGCGGTCTTCGGAGATGGCTCTCGGGGCGGATCACCGCCCGTCGCGCTGAACCGTCCCGTCCAGGTAGCGCCACACCCCGTCCTCGCGCGTGAACCGGCTGACCTCGTGCAGGCGGAAGCGACCGCCCTCGCGCTTGCCATGGGCGGTGAACTCCACCACCCCGTCGTCGTCGAAGGGCCCGCCCTGCTCGGTGCGATGCACCTCCAGGCGCAGCCAGCGGGACTCCTCCCCGAGGGATTCTTCGAGCGCCGAGCGCAGCGGTCGCGTGCTCGGATGCCATGACGCCATCACGTGGTCGATATCGCCCACGGCGAAGGCGGTGTACCGCGAGCGCATAAGCGCCTCGGCGGTGGCAGCGCGGCGCTGACCGCGCAGTACCGGCGCGCAGCAGGAGCCCAGCACCTCGCCGGTGCCGCAGGGGCACCGGGCGTCATCGGCGAGCGGGACAGGGTCGACGGGGGAGCGGCTCATCCCTCGAGTATCCCCGATCGATGAGCCATCCTCGTTCCACGACCGGGACTGCGCGCCGGGCTCGGGGCCGAGCGCTGCAGCATCGCGGCTCCCTGCGGTATCGCAGGCGTCCTGCGGCACTGCGGCGAGGACAGAGCGTCGCCGCCGACACCTCTTCAGCGGCGCGACCAGCCAGGGGTGGAGGGGCCCACCGTCGGCCGCCACCCGGTCTCGGACATGAACCGCACCGAGGAGACCCGCAGAGAGCGGCGCTGGGTGTCCAGACGCGTACCCACGAGAGCCTGGGTGATCTCCGGGTAGAACTTCGCCGGCGCATCGGCTCCGGCTTCCATACCGAGGTCCTTCGCCCACCGCTTCTTGGTGATCGGCTCCCCGCCCACGTTGTAGAACCCGGAGTCCGCCCGCAGCGCCGCCACGAAGGCGCGCCCGGCATCCGAGTGGTGCAGCAGGGTGATGTACTGCTCCGGTCTGCCCAGCAGCAGCGGGTCCCCATTGCGCACGGCCTTCAGCCCATGGGTGGTGTGCCGATCGCGGCCGAACAGCTGCCCCAGACGCAGGATCACGGCGCTGCGCCCAGAGGTCGCGAAGTCCACGGCCGCCCGCATCTCCCGCACGCGCGGGCGGAAGGCCTGGTTGCGCACCGACAGCGGCTGGTCCTCGCCGATCCAGTCCGAGCCGTTGTCGCCGTACAGGTACACGGTGGACTCCTGGATGAGCTTGCGGGCACCCGCCTGCGCGGCGGCCTCCGCGACCGCGACCGAGGCTTCCAGATGCAACCGGTCATCCTCCCGCCAGGCCAGCGGACGCAGCCCCGCCATACCGACAGGCACATGCGCGAGAGTGTTGATCACCACGTCATGGCCGCGGAAGGTGCGGGTGAGGTCGGTACGGGAGAACACATCGGCGACGATGGCCCGCCCCCCGCGGCCTTCGACGATCGGGATCCCGGAGTCGCGACGCGTGATCCCGGTGACCTCGTGGCCGACAGCGACCAGCGCCTCCACCGCCTCCTGGCCGAGCACCCCGGTGGCACCGGTGACCGCGATCCTCACGCTGACCTCCTGCAGCGGTCGGGCCGAACCCTTCCGCGTCGACGACGCTGGACGGACCGAGTCTAGGCGATCACATCACACCTGCTGGATAGGCCGTCCTGGGCAGGCCGTCACCGCATCACCCCCGGCACCGCACGCGACCTGCACCCTTGCCTGTTCGCTCGCTCACAGAACGCGGAATCGAGTTGGACAGCGCTCCGGGGCGCGGTAAAGTTCTTCTCCGTTGGCGCCATTAGCTCAGTTGGTTAGAGCAGCTGACTCTTAATCAGCGGGTCCGGGGTTCGAATCCCTGATGGCGCACCCGTGAGAAAGCCCCCGTCGGATATCCGGCGGGGGCTTTCACGTGCGACGGGCTCAGAGCACCGTGTCCTCGGGGGCGGCGAAGGTGTTGCACCGGGACAGATCGCCCTCGCTGTACCAGCCGCGCAGCGCCCAGCGACGCAGTGCTTCGCCGCTGCCGTGGTAGGGACTGCCGGTATATGTCATGCCCGCCGCGCCTGTCCCATCGTGAGGGGTCGGCGCGTAGTCACCGCTCTGCTGGGCCATGACGGCCCAGGCGATGCATTCGGCCTGGAGCTCCTTGCGCACCGGGGTCTCGGTGCTGAAGGCCTCCAGCTCCGTGAGCGTCATGCCGTCGGCGTCCATGAGCGCTGCGGGCGCGGCCGAGATAGGTGCGGTGGCGGAGTCTGGGCGGCCCTCGCGTGTCAGCAGAACGGTCGCTGTGACCGCGAGAACCACGACGAGCAGGCCGGACAGCAGCAGCGCCGACGGCTGTGCGTCCGGCGCGAGACTGCGCTCAGCGGAAGCGCTGCACCGCGAGCGGGTTCGCGATCGCCAGATCGCGGATCTGCTCATGTTCGGTGTGCGAGAGCACCTCGCCCAGGGTGCCGCGGGCGAGAATTCTTCCCTGCCCCAGGTAGGCGATCTGCGGGCATAGGCGCTGCAGCAGCTCCAGATCATGGGAGGCGAGCAGCACGCCGATGCCCAGACGTTCGATGGTGGCACGCAGCCCTGCGGCGAGCTCAGCGCGCGTGTTGGGGTCCACGGCGGTCAGCGGCTCGTCGAGCACCAGAATTTCCGGACGGGTGGCGAGCGCCGTCGCCAGAGCCACCCGCTGCGTCTCCCCACCGGAGAGAGTGCGCATCGTGCGCGTCAGGTACTGCGGTCCGAGCCCCACCGAGGCCAGCATGTCCGCGGCAGAGATGCCATGGGTGCGCCCGCCCTTGCGCGCCTCCTTTGCGGCACGGTCCAGACGGTTCGCGACGGTCTCGCGCGGGTCCAGGATCGTCATCTCGTACTGGGAGACGAAGCGGACGGCAGCGCGGAAGTCCTTCTTGTCCCGGCCGCGGATGCGCGAAACGTTGCGCCCCCGCCAGGTCACCTGTCCGGCGCTCGGCCGGATCGCCCCGGCGAGCACGTCCACCAGGGTGGTCTTGCCGGACCCGGACTCGCCCAGCAGCCCCAGCGGCGCCATCCCCGGGGTGATCTCCAGGTCGATGCCCTCCAGGACCCTCTGGCCGGGATATCCGGCGACGACGGACTGGGCGATCAACGGGGTGGCAGACATCGGCAGTGGTTCCTCCAGACGGTACGGGACGCGCACGACTCTAGTCCCCGCCCGCTGCGGGGGAGCTGCCGTCCGGCCCGACGTGGCCTTCAGGAACGGACCAGCCGCGCGATCGCCGCGGAGGCTTCCTTGAGCTTCTCCTCGCCGGCATCCCCGCCGGAGCGGGCGGCATCGAGCACGCAATGCTGCAGGTGATCATCCAGCAAGCCCATCGCCACCGAGTCCAGGGCGCTCTTGAGCGCGCTGATCTGCGTGAGGATGTCGATGCAGTACTTCTCCTCATCGACCATGCGATGCAGCCCCCGGGCCTGCCCCTCGATGCGCTTCAGCCGGGCGAGGTAGCGGGACTTATCGGAGATGTATCCGTGATGATGCTCGCCAGTGGCAGCGCAGCAGGCATCGGAGGTGATGGGTGCAGCGGAAGCATCGGGCCCTCCGGGGGTGCCCTGCGGGGCGGGGGAGGGGATGTGATCAGTGGTGGTCACGGCAGCTCATTTCAGTGTCCAGAAGCCGAGAGGGCACGGTCATCGGTGGGGGCGTGGTCATCGGCGGGGGGTGTGGTCATCGCCAGGGGAGGGGTCATCGGCGTGGGAGCGGAAGGAGCGCAGGCGCAGCGAGTTGCCTACCACGAACACGCTCGAGAACGCCATGGCGGCCCCGGCCAGCATGGGGTTCAGCAGGCCCAGCGCCGCGAGCGGAATCGCCGCCGTGTTGTAGGCGAAGGCCCAGAACAGGTTGCCCTTGATGGTCCCCAGCGTGCGGCGGGAGAGGCGGATCGCATCGGCCGCGGCGCGCAGATCACCGCGCACCAGGGTGATGTCCCCGGCCTCGATCGCCACGTCGGTCCCGGTGCCCATCGCGAGCCCCAGGTCTGCCTGGGCCAGGGCAGGGGCGTCATTGACGCCATCGCCCACCATCGCAACCACGTGGCCGGCCTGCTGCAGGCGCGTGACCTCGGCGATCTTGTCCTCGGGGAGGACTTCGGCGCGAACCTGGTCGATCCCCACCTCGCGGGCGATCTGCTGGGCGGCGCGCTCATTGTCCCCGGTCAGCAGGATCGGGGTGAGCCCCAGGTCCCGCAGCTGAGCGATGGCGCGGGCACTGGTGGGCTTCACCGCATCGGCCACCACCAGCAGTCCCTCGACGCTGCCGCCGTGGTAGACCACAACGGCGGTGCGTCCCCGGGACTCGGCATCCTCCTTCGCCTGAGCGAGGTCGGCGGGTAGCTCCATGCCCTCCACGAGCCCGCTGCGCCCCACGAGGACCTCCGCACCCTCGACGCTTCCGCGTACACCGCGGCCGGCGAGGTTCGCGAAGTCCGTGACCTCCGGGAGGTTGCCGTGCTCCGCCGCGGCGCTGGCGATGGCCTGGGCGATCGGATGCTCTGATGCCGCCTCGAGGGCGCCCGCCCGGCGCAGCAGCGCAGCGCGGTCGATCCCGTCGGCCGGGATCACGTCGATCAGCTCCATGCGTCCGGTGGTGACGGTACCGGTCTTGTCCAGCACCACGGTGTCCACGCGCCGCGTGGACTCCAGCACCTCGGGGCCCTTGATGAGGATGCCCAGCTGTGCGCCGCGGCCGGTGCCCACCAGCAGGGCGGTGGGGGTCGCGAGTCCCAGGGCGCAGGGGCAGGCGATGATCAGCACGGCGACTGCGGCGGTGAAGGCCTGCTCCGGGCCGTGGCCGGTCAGCAGCCAGGCCGCGAGCACCCCGATCGCGATGACGATGACGATGGGCACGAATACGCCGGAGACCCGGTCGGCCAGGCGCTGGATCTCCGCCTTGCCGGACTGGGCCTCCTCCACCATGGTGGCCATCCGGGCCAGCTGCGTATCGGATCCCACGCGGGTGGCGCGCACCAGCAGTCGCCCGCCGGCATTGACGGTGGCGCCGGTGACCGCATCGCCCTCGCGCACCTCGACGGGCACGGACTCGCCGGTGAGCATCGAGGCGTCGACCGCGGAGGTGCCGGAGAGCACCACCCCGTCGGTGGCGATCTTCTCGCCGGGCCGGACCACGAATTCGTGCCCGACGGCGAGCTCGGAGATGGGGATGCGCCGCTCGGTGCCGTCCTCGAGGATCGCCACCTCCTTGGCCCCCATGTCCAGCAGTGCGCGCAGTGCGGCCCCGGCCTGGCGCTTGGACCGCTTCTCGAGGTAGCGCCCCAGCAGGATGAACAGGGTCACGCCCGCGGCGACCTCGAGGTAGATGTTCGCCGAGCCGTGCGAGGGCTCGATGCGCAGCGTGAACTCGTGCGTGAGTCCCGGCTGCCCGGCCTCCCCGAGGAACAGGGCGTACAGCGACCACAGGAATGCGGCGAGAGTGCCCACGGAGATGAGCGTGTCCATCGTCGCGGCACCGTGACGGAGGTTCACCGCAGCCGCCCGATGGAAGGGCCAGCCCGCCCACACCACCACTGGTGCCGTGAGCGTCAGGCACAGCCACTGCCAATGGGTGAACTGCAGGGCCGGAACCATGGACAGCACGATCACGGGCACCGTCAACAGCGCGGTGATGATCAGCCGCTGCCGCAGCGAGGCCAGCTCCGGATCGGTGTCCTCATCGGCAGCGGTATCAGCCGGGCCGTCGCCGCTCGGCGTCGGCGGGGCGGGGATCGTGGCGCTGTAGCCCGCCTGCTTCACCACGTCCACGAAGTCCTGCGCCGTGTACGTGTCCGGAGCGCTGACGTGCGCCTTCTCGGTGGCGTAATTGACGCTCGCGCTGACGCCCTCGAGCTTGCCGAGCTTGCGCTCGATCCGGTTCGCACAGGACGCGCAGGTCATCCCGTCGATCTCAAGCTCGATCTCGGTGAGGGCAGGGGGTGGCGACGAGGGAGTGGGCATGAGGGATCAGGCCTGCTTGGCGCTGTACCCGGCCTCAGTGACGGCCGCGAGGACGGCATCGGAATCCACCGGCGCCTCGGAGGTGACGCGCAGTAGGCCGGTCTCATAGCTGACCTCCACGGCGGTGACGCCGGGGATCTCGGAGACCTCCTCGCGCACAGACATCTCGCAGTGGCCGCAGGTCATGCCGGTGACGGTGAAATCGGTGGTGGTCATGAGGGCTCCTTGGATCGAATCAGGGATACCGGGAGGGGGTATCCGTAGACGCGATCATATACCCCTGCGGGGTATCAGTGGTGCGCGGTTCGCTCGCAGGGGAACGCAGGCGCCCCTGCACCAGGTGGATCACCACCGCGATGCTGAGGAACGCCACCAGCACCACCGCTGTGGTCACCAGCACCTGGCCCCAGGAAGAGGCCGTCGGATCCAGGAAGGCGTAGGGGTACCAGCCGGTGATGCCGCCACGGATCCACGTCAGCACCAGGAAGATGATCGGGTAGATCTGCCACAGGGGCACCCGCGCCCAGCGAGGGCGGTGGATGCGCGGGGTGAGCAGCCAGTCCGCCAGCGCGGCAAGGGGCGCCAGGCGGTGCAGCACGATCCCCGTCCAGCCGATGTCCCAGCGCAGCAGCTCATCCAGCGGCGCCACCAGCAGCGCATAGATGATCCCGGTCATGGCCAGGTAGAACGTCACGGCGCCGCGCACATCATCGAACCAGGCCGAGCGCCGGGACCCCAGCGCCATCCAGGCGCCGATCAGCACCACCAGGGCGAGGTTCGACTGGTTGGTGAAGAAGGAGATGTTCTGCGCCAGCAGCCCGTCCCGGGCCGACGTGACCGCGTTGTGCACGAGCGCTGCGAGGATCACGAGCGCCAGCAGCACTCGCAGCACGCGGGCGAGGATGCTCATGAGTCCGCCGGCCAGGAGTCGCGCACCGCGGCGCCGCCCTCGACGACGTCCTCGCGGGCGCCTTCGAGCTCTGTCCACGAGTCCTGCGGGCGGTAGCCCAGCTCGAGCGTCGTGTTCGTCATGGACCAGCGACGGTTCGGGTTGTCGGAGATCGCGTAGAACTCACCGTGCGTCACCGCCGCCTCGATCGCGCAGCGCACCACGCGGGTGCAGTCCCCGGGGCTCAGCCACATGGCGCGCAGAATGTCCTCATCGGCCTCAAGCGGGTTCTCGCTGAACCAGCCGATGCGCAGGTTGATCACGTCCAGGCCGTGCTCGTCGTGGTAGAAGCGGCCCAAGGCCTCGCCGAATATCTTCGAGACGCCGTAGAGTGAATCGGGGCGCGGCACCTGTGTGGGGTAGACCGGCCACTGCTCATGCCGGTCATACATGCCCATCGTGTGGTTGGAGGAGGCGAGCACCACGCGGCGCACCCCCGCCTCGCGGGCGGCCTCGAGCACATTGCGCACGCCCACGAGGTTCGCCGCCAGCACCGCCTCCCACGAGGAGTCCGGCACGGCGGCACCGGCCATGTTCACCACGGTGTCCACGCCGTCCATGAGGGCGAGCACCTCGTCGTATTCCTCCAGATCCGCGATCCTCAGCTGCGCCCCCTCGGGTGCCTTCTTCGGGTCGCGGTCGTGCAGGAGAAGGTCGTACTCATCGCGCAGGGTCTGGGCCAGGTGGGCGCCGATGCCGCCGGTGGCACCGGTGATCAGGACACGTCGGGGAGTGTGCATGGGCCGATGATCCCGTGCTGCTGTGGGCGGGCACAAGCCGCGGGCGACGCCGATGGCGTCCAGACGCCGAAACGGCACCCCTGAGAATGCGAAAAACGCCCTGTGACCAGGGCGTTTTCGTGGGGTGATCGACGGGATTTGAACCCGCGACCGCCTGGACCACAACCAGGAGCTCTACCAACTGAGCTACGACCACCATGCGCGCCGCGTGGGCGCGACAGGAGACGATCATACTGCCTCTCACCGGGGAAGTCGCCTCGAGATGCCCGTCCGGCGGTGTGAGACGCGTTGCACCGGGAACTCAGCGCCGCGGAGGATATTCCATGCGTCTTGCCCGCGCCCCGCCGGCCCTCCACACTGGCGGCATGATCGTCGCCTTCTCCGTCCAGCCCACCGGTGAGCCGTCGGACCCATCGCTCACCCGCTCCCTCGATGACAGCTCCGATGCCGCGAGCGTGCATGACGCGGTGGCCGCAGCGGTGCGCGTGGTGCGTGCCTCCGGACTGTCCACTCGCACCTCCTCGATGTTCACCGAGATCGAGGGGGAGTGGGATGAGGTGATGGCAGTGGTCAAGGCCGCCACGATGGAGGCCGCCCGCTACGGCTCCCGCACCTCCCTGGTGCTGAAGGCTGATATCCGGCCTGGCCGCAGCGGGGAGCTGGACGGGAAGGTGCAGCGGCTGGATGCCGCGGTCGCGCGCCTCGAGGAGGACTGAGCCGGCTCGCGCAGGACAGGCTGTGCAGCTGACGGGGCGCCGACGGTCGCGCGGATCGTCGGCGCCCTGTCACATGCGCTCAGCTGAATGCGGTGCGGTCAGCTGAGTTTCGTGCGCTCAGCTCAGAGGGTGGAGTCCAGCAGCCCGTCCCGCATCGCGGCGGCGAGCGTGGGCGTCACCGGTAGACGGGGGATCAGCGTGGCCTGGTAGGCGTGGTAGATGTCCGGCTTGCCCGGCCAGGTCACACCTTGCGGTGCATTGTTCTGATCCAGTTCGTGGAACCAGGAGCCGTCCTCCGGATCCAGCAGGTAGGCGGAGATGTACGCCCACCACTGCTCGTACCGCTCAGCCCACACCCGCTCGCCCGTGACCTGGTACATCACCGCTGCGGCGCCGACGGCTTCGGCCGGCACCCAGTGCATGCGCTCGCGCGAGACGGGCGTGCCGTCCCAGTCCACGGTGTACACGAAGCCGGGCTGACCATCGGCCCCGAACGCCGCAGCGGACTTCTCCATCAGCGCGGTCGCGGCCTCGAGCATCCACTCCGGCGCCTCGCCGTCCAGAGCGATCAGCGCGGCGCGGGCGTGCAGGACCAGACGCGCCCACTCGATCCAGTGGCCGATCGTCGCGCCGTAGGGGCGGAAGGGGTGGGCGGGCTGGTCCTTGTTGTAGTCCAGCAGCGGGTTCCAGTCCACGTCGAAGTGCTCGGGCAGCGCCCAGTCATTGGCGCGCGCGAACTCGTCGATCGCCCGGGTGGCGATGCCGACGGCGCGATCCAGCCAGCGCCGCTCCCCGGTGACATCCGCGGCGGCCAGCAGGCCCTCTACCGTGTGCATGTTCGCGTTGATGCCGCGGTACTGCTCGCAGTCGGTGAAGGTGCGGTCGAAGGAGTCCACGCTCATGCCCGCGGCCTCGTCGAAGAACTTCTCATCCAGCACCGTAAGGGCCTCATCCAGCAGCTCCCGCGCCCCGGGCCGGCCCGCGGCGGTGCAGCTCGCGGCGGCGAGCACCACGAAAGCGTGGGCGTAGGCCTGCTTGGAGTCATCCACCGGGGAGCCATCGGCGACGGCGGAGTACCAACCACCGTGCTCTTCATCGCGGAACACGTCGCGCAGCGAGGTAAGCCCGTGATCGGCCAGACGGCCGAGGCCGGGCCGACCCATCAGGTGGCCCAGCGCGAAGCAATGCGTCATGCGGCAGGTGATCCACAGCTCCGCGGGCCGGGAGAGGTCCGGCTGACCCTGGGAGTTGAGCCACGCGAAACCGCCGTCCTCCCGCACGGACTCGGAGCCGAACATGAGCAGCTCATCGCCCTCGGCCTCCAGCCAGGTGTGATGCGAGGGGCGGTCCAGCCAGGGCAGGTGCGGGCGGGCAGCGGTATCGGTCACGGCAGTCTCCTGGGTATCTCGCAGCTCGAAGGCACGGGCGGCCTCTTGAGCCTGGGCGGTGGTGGGGCCGGGCTCGGGGACTATGAGCACCTGGCGGTAGTACTTCAGCTCCTGGATCGACTCGCGGATGTCGGCGAGGGCGCGGTGGCCGCCGTGCTTGGCGGGGATGTTGTAGTACACCCGCGGGAACCAGCGCTTGGCCAGCTCCTTCAGGCTCGAGACGTCGATCGTGCGATAGGAGAGCCAGCCGGCGAACTCGGGCACGTCGCGGTCCAGGAACGTGCGGTCGGTGCCGACGCTGTTGCCCGCGAGCGGCGCCTTGCCGGGCTCCGGGCAGAACTCCTTCACGTAGGCGAGGCACTGCGCCTCCGCCTCGGCGAGGGTCATGCCGCCGTCGAGCTCCTCGAGCAGGCCGGAGACGGTGTGCATGTTCACCACGAAGGGGTCCATGCCCTGCAGCGCCTCGGCCGGGGGCTTGATCACGACGTCGACGCCGTCCCCGAGGATGTTCAGATCTGCGTCGGTCACGAGGACGGCGATCTCGACCAGCGCATCACGCTGCTTGTCGAGGCCGGTCATCTCGCAGTCGACCCAGATGATGCGGTCGTTGATGGCACGAGTGGAGCTGGAGGTCACCGGACAACAGTAGCGCGAGGCCTCTCGCCCCTGGGCGGGCCTGCCGGGGGAGTGCCCGCGCGGGCTAGGGTGCGGCTCGACGACGACCGCACGTTACTCTGTGGTCATCAGGCCTCGAAGACGAGCCGACGAGTGCCCCAGGAGGGAGCCGCCATGAACATGTACCTCCGCATGCTGCTGTTCTTCCTGCGCGTGCGCGGGAAGTCCCCGCTCGGCATCTGGGACACCTCCCATGCGAGCTTCCGCGTGAACCCCGCCGATCTCGACGTGCAGCGCCACATGAACAACGGCCGCTACCTCTCGATCATGGATCTGGGCCGCATGGACCTCATGCTCCGCTCCGGCTTCTGGAAGCGGATCACCGACGCCGGCTGGTACCCGGTGGTGGCCGGACAGACCATCACCTACCGCAAGTCCCTCACGCTCGGGCAGAAGTTCGACCTCGCCACCCGCGTGATCGGCCACGACGAGCGCTGGATCTACATGGAGCAGGTGTTCCGCCGCGGCGACGCCGTCATCGCCGACGCCGTGATCCGGGCGCGCTTCCTGCGCAGGTCCGGCGGCTCCGTCGACGTCAGCGAGGTGCTGGACCTGGTCGGGCAACCGCCGGCGGACCTGGAGCTTCCGGCCTGGGTCGAGACCTGGAACCGGGAGTCCTCGGCCCACAGCAAGGCGCTGGGCGAGGCGGGAGGCGGCCGCTGACTGCACGGATGACGGCCTGTGACGCGAGGGCGTGACCGGCACCGTCGGCCGCCTGCCGCAGAACCTGTCGCTGCGCACAGGAGCCGCCGTCGCCGACCTGCTCGGCCTCCGGTCGCGGCCCGAAGCGCTGCGAGCGATCGAGGACGGCGACACGGATCCCGCGCACTACGACACCCTCGGCGCGGACCGGGACGTCGAGACCCGCGGCCTCGCCGCCCCCGCCCGGAACGGCCTGCTCGTGGTCAGCCGCGACGAGCATTTCCTCGCGCAGCCAGATATCGACCCCGGGTCATCCTCGACGAGGACGGTCTCCGTCCCGGGCAGGTGCCTGCGCCGAGCGTCGACGGATCTCCTCGACGAGGCTGATCGCCAGCAGGATCACCACGACGGTCAGCAGGATCCACTGCTCGAGGATGACGGCGAGGATCCCGGCGACCACCAGCGCGAAGAGATAGACGATGTTCAGCACCCGCAGCGAGATGCCCAGGAGCCGTGCGCCGAAGCGGGTGCGGGCGAGGCGCAGCAGGATCAGCAGCGCGATCGCGCCGAAGCTCAGCACCTTGAGGATCATCGGGACGGCTCCTGCTCGTCGGTCGGACGCGGGCCGGCGACGGGCCCCGCGAGGATCGACCCCACGCTACCGGGGCTTCCTGCGCGCAGACGCCGCGCCCGCGCCCGCGGTCGCTCGTGCGGTGCGTCCGGCGCCGTGCAGGGGGCACGTCGGCTCAGTGCTGCCAGCGCGGCACGACCAGCGGGGTGCCCGACTCCGGATCGACGATCACCCGGGCGTCCAACGAGAACACGTCGGCCACCAGGTCCTCGGTGAGCACCTCGTGAGGGTCGCCGGCGGCGACCACCTCACCGTCCTTCATCGCGATGAGGTGGTCGGCGTAGCGGGCGGCCTGGTTCAGGTCGTGCAGCACCGCGACCAGCGTCGTGCCGGTCTCGCGGTTCAGCGACCGGCACAGCTCCAGCAGCTCGATCTGGTGGCTGAGGTCGAGATAGGTGGTCGGCTCGTCCAGCAGCAGGATCGAGGTCTGCTGGGCGAGCGCGACGGCCATCCACACGCGCTGCCGCTGCCCGCCGGAGAGCTCGTCGACCAGACGGCCGGAGAGGTGGCGGATGCTCGTCGCCTCCATCGCCGCGATCACCGCCTGCTCGTCCTCGGGCGACCACGGGGAGAACAGACGCTGGTGGGGGTAGCGGCCGCGCATCACGAGGTCGACCACGCGGATCCCGTCGGGCGCCACGGGACCCTGCGGCAGCAGGCCGATCGAGCGGGCGAGGGACTTGGTGGGCAGGCGGTGCAGCGCCTCCCCGTCCAGGAGGACCTGCCCGCTGCTCGGGGTCAGCAGCCGGGTGAGGCTCTTGAGCACGGTGGACTTCCCGCACGCGTTCGGGCCCACGATGACGGTGAAGCGCTGGTCGGGGATCGCGACGGACACGTTCGGGCAGACGAGGTGGTCGGCGTAGCCGAGCGCCGCGTCGTCGACGAGGAGGCGGGTCATCGCGTCCTCCCTTCTCTGATGAGGAGCCACAGGAAATAGATCCCGCCGATGGACACCGTGACGATGCCGACGGGCAGCGGGGAATCGGGGTCGACCCGCTGGGCGATCACGTCGGCCAGCAGCAGCAGGAGCGCGCCGAGCGCGGCCGTCGGGCCGAGCGCGAGCCCGTCGGCCCGCACCAGGCGCCGAGCGATCTGCGGGGCGGCGAGCGCGATGAAGGACACCGGCCCGATCGTCGCGGTGGACAGGGCGATCAGGCCGATGCCGACCACGACCGCGGCGATCTGCACGGCGCGGACGTTCTGGCCGAGGGCCGTGGCGAAGGGGATGCCCACCTGCGTCACCTTCATCGGCCTCGCCAGCAGCGCGGCCGCGACCAGGAACACGATCGAGACCAGTAGCGTTGGCACGACGAGGGGCCAGGACATGCCCGAGAGGTTCCCCGCTCCCCACAGGCTCGCCATGATCGCGTCCTCCACCGTGGCGGTCAGCAGGATCCACACGTTCACCGAGGCCAGCATCGCGCTGACCCCGATCCCGACGATGATCAGCCGCACCCCGCGGACCGCGCCGCGCCGGGAGGCGAGCGCGAACACGATCAGGGCGGTGACGAGCCCGCCCACCAGGGCACCCGCGATCACGGCGGTGGTCCCGCCTCCGAGCAGGAGCATCACCACGAGGGCTCCGGTGTAGGAGCCGGTCTGGAAGCCGATCACATCGGGCGAGCCCAGCGGATTGGCGGTGAGGTTCTGGAAGAGGGCGCCGCTGATCGCGAGGCAGGCGCCGAGCAGCACGGCCATCACGATGCGCGGTGCCCGCCATTCGGCGACGACCATGGTCGAGTACTCGTCGCCGCGGCCGACGAGCGCGGCGAGGCCCTCGGCGGGGGTGATGCCCGCGGCGCCGGACAGCACCGCCCAGACAGCCACCAGCACGGTCGCGGTCCACAGCCCGGTGCACAGCCGCACCGAGCGGGCATCCAGGAGCATGAGCGGGCGGTGCGCCGGGCCGAGGCGCAGCATGGGGCGCCCGAAATCGAGGGTGGTCATCGCTCAGGCCTCCGAGACGCGGAATCGACGGACCATGTAGATCAGCACCGGCGCGCCGATGAAGGCGGTGACCACGCCGACCGGCACCTCCCCGGCGGTGAGCACCCGGCCCAGGGAGTCGGCGAGGCCCAGCACGATCGGCCCGATCAGCACGGAGCAGGCCATGATCCAGCCCTGGTGCGGGCCGACCAGCATTCGGGCGAGGTGCGGGGCGAGCAGGCCGATGAACCCGATGGGGCCGGCCGCCGCCGTCGCACCGCCCGCCAGGAGCGCGATCGCGATCAGGACCACCACGCGGGTGCGCTGGGGATGGGCACCCATCGCCACGGCCGCGGCGTCGCCGAGGGAGAGAACGTCCAGCGCCCGCGCGCTGAGCACCGCGATCACGAGACCGGCCAGGATGAAGGGGGCGATCTGCAGCGTCGCCTCCAGCGGCTGGGAGGCGGTGGTCCCGGCGGACCAGCCGCGCATCCGCTCGAGCACCTCGGAGTTCGTGAACAGCACCGCCGAGGTGAACCCGGACAGGACCGCGCCCAGCGCGACGCCGGCGAGGGTCATCCGGATCGGGTTGCCACGGGCCGGGCCCGTCGTGCCGATTGCGAAGACCAGCACGGAGGTGACCATGGCGCCGGCGAAGGACCACCACATGTACTGGGAGATGTCGGTCAACCCGAAGAAGGCCAGGCCCGCGACCACGGCGAGCGAGGCGCCGGCGTTGACCCCGAGGATCCCCGGATCGGTCATCGGGTTGCGGGTGACGGCCTGCATCAGGCCCCCGGCCACGCCGAGCGCCGCCCCTGCCAGCAGCACCAGCACGGTGCGGGGGATGCGGGAGAGCCAGACCAGTTGGGAGATCTCCTCGCTCGGGTCGGGGCGCAGCGCGAAGCGCAGCACCTCGTCGGGCGGGATCGGACGGGAGCCGACGAGCATGCTCGCGCCGAGGGCGATCAGGCACAGCAGCGCGAGGGGGATCAGCAGGAGTCGCCGCCGACGGAGAAGGGCCGGGCGGGCCGCGTTGTCCTCCGGCGCGGCCGAGGCGAGGTCCCTGCGTGCGGTGCCGGGCGGGGACGGGGGCGTCATCCGGTTTCAGGCGACGTCGTCCGCGGACTCCACCAGGGCGGTGACCTCGGTGAGCCAGTCGGCGTAGGCGCGCGAGGTCATGGCGCCCTTGGAGCCCCAGCTGCCGAGCTGGTCGGCCTGGACCGCGGGCAGCTCCTCCCACAGGTCGGCGGTGAAGGAGTAGTCCTCGCCGTAGCCCTCGATGAGGATCACGTCCGCGGGATGAGAGGAGGCCTCCTCCCAGGCGACCTGGCCCCAGGGGTTGCCCTCGGCCGGTGCCTCGCCGCCGACGACGGTGGCGCCGGCCTCCTCGAGCAGGGCGGCCTGCTGGAAGCCGACGGCGGTGTACAGCATCTCCTTGGTGGGGCTGGCGAGCATGATCGAGAGGTCCTTGCCCTCGAGCGCGGCGGCGAGCTCCTCCTTCGCGGTCTCGAGGTCGGCGTCGGCCTGCGTCACGGCCTCGGAGTCGACGTCCCCGCCGAGGAACCCCGCCACGTCGCGGGTCGCCTCGATCTCCTCGTCGATGGTCTCGGCGCTGGGCAGCGGGATGAACGGTGCGACCCGCGTGAGCTGCGAGTTCACGGACTCGTCGAACCAGGACCAGCCCGCGGCATCGCCCTGGCCGATGACGGCGTCGGGCTGCAGCGCGGCGAGCTTCTCGACGTCGATCTCGCCGTCCTGCCCGACCCGCTCGATGCTGCTGATGTCGATGTCGCCCATCACGAAGGGATTCTCGCAGTCGAAGCCGAACAGGGCGTCGGGCTCGACCCCGTACTCGTGCAGCGAGCTGTAGGCGTAGCAGTCCATGACCAGGGTGTCGGGCTGCTCGTCGAAGGCGATCTCGAGGTCGGCGAGGGTGGGATGGGTGAAGGTCACCGCGCCGGCGGAGTCCCCCTCGGGAGTGGCGCCCGCGCCGCCGGCGGAGCAGGCGGTGAGGGCGAGAGTCGCAGAGGCCAGCAGGGCAGGGAGGACGGCGAGACGCTTCACGGAGGGACCTTTCGTCGGAAGAGGGGCGGGGCCGAATAAAGGTTAGCAGTACCTAAGTAAGGTGAGGCAAACCTGTCGTGTGGAAGACGTCGGTGAGCGATGTCCGAGGGTGGCGTCGTGAGGCGGCGGATGCCTGGGGGCGGAAGCGCGAGGGGCTCGGACGCCGTCGCCCGGCTGCTCGGTCCTCGGCCCGGCGGAGAAAGCACGGCTCGATCGTGCGGTCGGGGATCTGCACGATGCGACCTCCGCGGACCTGCGCACGAGTGGCGGAGACTTCCTGCGCCTCCGAATGCCGGGGGCATCCGCCCCGACCCCGTCGCCGATGTCGGCTGTGACGCGGGTGAGGACCCGCTCTGAGCGCCCCCAGCAGGACTCGAACCTGCAACCTACGGATTAGAAGGCCGTTGCTCTATCCATTGAGCTATGGAGGCTGACGGCGCACGAGTCTACCGAGGTCGCGGCGTCGCCACGGCCAGGAGCGCGGTCCGTCTCAGCGACGTCGGCCACGCCGCTGGGCCGCCGACGGGGCCGGGGCGCCGGGCCCGGCCTGGCAGCGGGGGCAGAACCACAGCACCCGCGCCTCGGTGCCCTCGAGCCGCGGTTCGGCGAGCTCGCCGCGCTGGATGCGGGTGCGGCAGCGGCGGCACTGCTTCCCGCCGCGGCCGTAGACCCACAGGTCCCCGTCCCGGCCGAGCATCCCGCCGGTGGTCAGCCGCACCTCACGGTCCCGGTTCAGCACGAGCAGGCGATGGGCGAGGTCGATGAGCGCGCCCGGGTCCTGCTCCGCGGAGACGGGAGCGGCGGGGTGGAGCCGGCGCAGGAAGCACAGCTCGCTGCGGTAGATGTTCCCGATCCCCGCCAGGACGTGCTGGTCGAGGATCGCCAGGCCGATCGGCCGCCCCGGCTCGGCGGCGAGGTTCACGAGCGCCCGCTCCCGCAGGGTCGAATCCTCGTCCCACGCGGGATCGAGCAGGTCCGGGCCGAGGTTCCCGAGCAGCTGCTCCTCGTCGGCCGTGCGCAGCATCTTCACCTGCTTCACGTCGTAGGCGATCGCCCGCACCTCGTGACCGTCCTCGTGCCGGGCCTCGAGCACGATCCGGATCGTGTCGCGGGTGCGCGGCCCGGCGCTGGTGTCGCTCGAGCGCAGCGCCCTCCCCTCTACGTGCCAGATCCCGTCCATCATCAGGTGGCTGTGCAACGTCATCGGCGGTGCCCCGGGCGCGGGCGGGAGGAGCCGGATCAGCAGGTGCTTGCCGCGCGGGCGCACCTCGTGGACTCTCCAGCCGGTGAAATCCGCGGTCGCCGCACGCGGGACCCGGAGGTCGCAGACGGTGAGCACGGCGCCGGCGAGCGCGTCGTGGAGGATCCGGCACTGGCGCGCGACGGTGTCACCCTCGGGCATCAGCGATCACCCGCCCGCAGTCGCAGCGAGCGCGGTGAGCGGTAGCAGCCGGCCTCCGCGAGCGCGGCCGTGATCGCCGCGACCGGCTCGGTGTCGATCCCGTGCCCGTCGATCCGCTCGATCCGCAGCTGCGGCAGGCGGGAGTCCTCGGCGATCGCGCGGACGAGCTGGGCGGCGGCCTCGGGCGTCGCCTCCTCGTCCGCCCACCACAGCAGGTGCTTCCCGCCCTTGTCGACATAGGCCTGGACATGTCCGTCCCGCAGCAGCACGAGCGCACCGGCGCGGCGGGCAGGCCGCGCCGTGGTCCCCTCGGGCGGGGCGATCGGCAGGGCCGGCCAGGGGAGCGCCGCGCCGTATGGGTTCGCCGGATCGGTCGCGGCGAGCGCAACGGCGACCGCCTCGGCCGACGGGCCTGCCGTGCCGCCGTCGGGCCCCTCGGCGTCGCGTCCGGCCTCGGTCTCCCGGTCCCGGTCGCGAAGCAGGTCCACCGCCTCGGCGGGCGCGAACTGGGAGGCGCCGAGCCCGTCCACGAAGTAGCCGCGGCGGCAGCTGCCGTTCTCCTCGAGCGCGGCCAGCACCCGGTACACCGCAGCGAACCCGCCGGGGACGTCCTCGACATCCATCGCCCCGCGCGTGACCACGCCGTGGCGGTCCAGCAGCAGCGTCGCGAGCGCCGCGGCACGGGCGGCAGGATCGACCGGTTCGACCCGCACCGCGGACCAGCGCCCGGCACCGGCGGGCCCGGTCACGAGCTCGGAGGGGCTGGACGCGCCCTGGCGCATCATCGCCGCGGAGAGCCGCGCCGCGCCCCGACGTCCCAGGCTGCGTGAGCGCGTCGGGGTGCGGGGCGACGGCGCCTTGGCCGGCCCGCGGCCGTAGGAGCGCAGCGCCTCGAAGGAGTCGTTGGTGACCAGGCTGGTGAAGGCGAGGTCCCACAGCGCCTCGTGCAGGTCCTGCGGCCGCGCCGCCTCCCCATCGTCCGCCAGCGCGGTGAGGATCTCTCCGTGCCGCAGCGCGCCCGGGGTGGTGCGCAGCAGGGCGAGGATCCGGCTGGCGAGGGCACCGTCCGGGAGGGCGCCGGCGGCCTCCTCGAGCGCGTCGGCGTCGAGCCCCAGGGGGAGGGCATCGGCGAGGTGGAGACGGATCCAGCCGTCGTCGGCGCCGAGGCGGCCGTGACCGGTCCACATCAGCTCCCCGCTCGCGAAGGCGGCGTCCAGCAGGGCGGGCGTCACCTCCGGCAGCCTCGCCGGCAGCACCTGGTTCTCCCAGGCCGACAGCGGCAGCGACACCCCGGCGAGCTGGTCCACGACCGAGAGCAGCCCGTCCTGCCCGGTCCAGGTGCCGCGCTCCCGTCGGCCGCCGGCGCGGCGCCCCACCAGGTGCTGCCACTGGCCGAGGAAGCGCGCATAGACGGGCCCCGCGACGGGGGCGATCTCCCGCCGGGACGCGGCGAGGCTCGCGCGGCGAATGCGGCGCAGCACCTCGACCTCGACCCACTCCTCGCCCTCCCGGCCGGGCGTGAACTCGCCCTGGGACAGGACCCCCTCGGCGGTGAGCTGCTCGAGCGCGGCCCGCGCCACCCCCGGCGCGAGACCGAAGGCCTGCACCGGCGCGTCGGCGAGGAAGGGGCCGCGGCCGCGCGCCCAGCGGGAGAGCAGCTGCGGGACCGCCCGGTCCACCGCGGCCAGGTGCACCTCGGGGATCCCCGGCGGCAGCGCCGTGCCGAGCGCATCGCGCAGCAGACCGGCGTCCTCGACCGCCGCGAGATGCTCCGCCCCGGCGATCCGCACCGTGAGCACGCGGCGGGACTGCTCGAGCTCGGCGCGGGCCGCGTCGAGATCGAGGCCGTCCACGGCACGCTCGGCGATTCGCGCGGGGGTGAGCGGGCCCAGACGGCGCAGCGCGTCGGCGATCTGCTCGGGCCCGCGCAGCGCCCGCTCCTCGGTCAGTCCCTGCAGGCGCTGCTCGACCTCGGCGATCACCTCGGCATCCAGCAGCTCGCGCAGGCTCACCGTGCCCAGCAGCTCGGCCAGCAGCGACTGGTCCAACGCGAGGGCGGCGGTGCGGCGCTCGGCCAGCGGCGCATCGGTGTCGTACAGGAACTGCGCCATGTAGCCGAACAGCAGCGAGCGCGCGAAGGGAGAAGGCGAGGGGGTCTCGACCTCGCGCACCTGCAGGCGACGCCGCCTGACCTGCCCCATCAGCTCGACCAGGGCCGGCAGGTCGTAGACGTCCTGCAGGCACTCCCGCGCCGCCTCGAGCATGATCGGGAAGTCCGGATGCGGCCTGGCCACCTCGAGCAGGTGCGCGGCGCGCTGGCGCTGCTGCCACAGCGGCGCCCGCTGGTTCGGGTCGCGCCGCGGCAGCAGCAGCGCCCGGGCCGCGCACTCCCGGAACCTCGCGGCGAACAGAGCGGAGGAGCCGACGAGACGACGCACCTCCTCCTCGATCTCCTCGGGCGTGAACAGGAACAGGTCCGCGCCGGGCGGCTGCTCGCCGTGCGGGATGCGCAGCACGATCCCGTCGTCCCCGGCCATCACCTGGCCGTCCAGGCCGTAGCGCTCCTCGACCCGGGCGCCGACGGCGAGCGCCCACGGCCCCGTGATCCGCTGCCCGGCCGCGCAGTGCAGCACCACCCGCCAGTCCCCGAGTTCGTCGAGGAAGCGCTCGACGACGAGCTGGTCCGGGCCGGGCACCGCGCCGGTTGTCTGCTGCTGCTCGTCGAGCAGGTCGAGCAGCACGGTGCGCGCGTTCTCGTCCAGGCCGAGCCCCGTCAGCTGCTCGTCGGCCTCGGGGCGGGGGAGTGCGGCGAGCTCGGACTGCGCGGCGGAGATCGCCCGGCCGAGGCTCGCGGGCCGCCCGTCCCCGTCGCCATGCCAGAAGGGGATCCGGCCGCTGAGCCCGACGGCGGGGGAGACCAGCACGTGCGCGGCGGTGATCTCTTCGATCCGCCAGGAGCTCGTGCCCAGCGTGATGACGTCTCCGCGGCGAGACTCGTAGACCATCTCCTCATCCAGCTCCCCGACGCGCTTCGGCTGGGAGTCCTCGGATCCCGCGGCGAGGAACACCGGGAACAGGCCCCGGTCGGGGATGGTGCCGCCGCTGGTGACCGCCAGACGCTGCGCTCCGGGCCGGGCGGTGAGGATCCCGGCTTCGCGGTCATGCACCAGGCGCGGACGCAGCTCGGAGAACGCTGTCGAGGGGTAGCGGCCCGCGAGCAGGTCGATCGTCTGGTCGAAGGCGCTGCGTGGCAGCGCCCGGTACGGGTGCGCAGAGCGGACCAGCTCGAACCAGTCCTCGACCTCGAGATCCTCCATCGCGGCGGCAGAGACGGTGTGCTAGGCCAGCACATCCAGGGCGTTCCTCGGCACGACGAGCGGTTCGATCCGTCCCGCGAGCGCCTCCTGCACCGCAACCGTGCTGACGAGCACGTCACCGGCGTGCAGCGGATGCAGGGTGCCGTGGGAGGTCGCGCCCACATCGTGCCCCGCTCGGCCTACGCGCTGCAGCAGGGAGGAGACCGAGAACGGTGCGGCGACCTGCAGCACCAGATCCACCGCCCCCATATCGATGCCCAGCTCGAGCGAGCTGGTGGCCACCACGCACCGCAGCTGTCCTGCCTTCAGCTGCTCCTCGATCCCGGCCCGCACCTCCTTGGACATCGAGCCGTAATGGGCGCGGGCGATATCGGGAACCTCCGGCGGTGCCGTCTCATCAGCGCTGCCACCGTCCCTATCGGCCCCTGCCGCGGCGATGCGCCGGGCGTTCAGGCGGTTCAGCCGCCCGGTCAGCCGCTCCGCCTGCGAGCGGGAGTTCGTGAACACGATCGTGGTGCGGTGGGCGAGGACCTGCTCCAGAATCGACCGCACCACATGCGGCCAGATCGTTCCGGCCACGTCCTCGTCCTCGGCGGCGTCCGCGGGCGGTTCGATCGCTTGCAGATCCGCCACCGGCATGCTCACCCGCAGGTCCCAGGACTTCGCCGACGGCGGGCGGATGATGCTCACTGTGCGTCCGGGACGGTTTCCGGTGAGGAAGTCTGCGACCTCCTGCACCGGCTCCACCGTGGCCGACAGTCCGATGCGCTGCGCCGGCGCCACGAGCATGGCATCCAACCGCGCGAGTGACAGCGCCAGATGCACTCCACGCTTGCTGCCCGCCACCGCGTGGACCTCATCGACGATGACCGTGTCCACCCCGGTGAGGGTCTCGCGCACCTGGGAGGTGAGCATCAGGAACAGCGACTCCGGCGTGGTGATGAGAATGTCCGGAGGATGCGCGGCGAGCCGTCGGCGCTCTGCAGGTGGCGTGTCGCCGGTGCGCACGCCGACGCTGACGGGTGTGTGCGGCTGTTCGAGCCGTTCGGCGGTGCGGGTGGTCCCGACCAGCGGTGAGGTCAGGTTGCGCTCCACATCCACGCCGAGGGCTTTGAGCGGCGAGATGTACAGCACCCGGGTGCCTGCCCGGGATCGACCTGTTGGTCCGCGCCGCCTCGAATCGCTCGCCAGGCGGTCGATCGCTACGAGGAAGGCCGCGAGCGTCTTGCCCGAGCCGGTGGGGGCGACGACGAGGGTGTCCTCGCCGCGGCCGATCGCTTCCCAGGCCGCGGACTGCGCTGGCGTCGGCGCGGCGAAGGACTCCGCGAACCACGTGCGCGTGGCCGGGGAGAACAGGGCGGGCAGGGCCCCATCGGCGGACGTCATCGGATCATCGTCCCACCCGCGGCTGACACGCCACCACCACAGTGCCCCCGGTGTTCGCCGCCAGCACAGGCGGCCCCGCTGCAGAATCTGACATGGCAGGATGGATCACACGGCGCGGTCCACACCCCTGGTCGCGCACCCACCTCATGAAGGGATGATCCACATGGCGGAGTACACGCTTCCCGATCTGGACTACGACTACGGAGCCCTGGATCCCTCGATCTCCGGCAAGATCATGGAGCTGCACCACTCCAAGCATCACGCCACCTACGTCAAGGGCGCCAACACCGCCCTTGAGAAGCTCGCCGCCGCGCGTGAGGCCGGCGACTTCGGCACCGTGAACCAGTTCTCCAAGGACCTGGCTTTCAACCTCGGTGGCCACACCAACCACTCCATCTTCTGGAAGAACCTCTCCCCGGAGGGTGGCGACAAGCCCACCGGTGAGCTGGCCGCCGCGATCGACGAGTACTTCGGTTCCTTCGACAAGTTCCGCGAGCACTTCACCGCCGCCGCCCTGGGCATCCAGGGCTCCGGCTGGGCGATCCTCGCCTACGAGCCCGTCGGCGGGAACCTCGTCATCGAGCAGTTCTACGACCAGCAGAACGGCATCCCGGTCGCTACCGTGCCGCTGTTCCAGCTGGACATGTGGGAGCACGCCTTCTACCTCGACTACCAGAACGTCAAGGCGGACTACGTCAAGGCGATCTGGAACATCGTGAACTGGGCGGATGTGCAGGCTCGCTTCGAGAACGCCCGCAAGAACGCGACCGGCCTGGTGGTCCCCACCGCCTGACCCGCGTTCGCGCACCGCACAGACGGCCGGCCCCGCCACGGGGTCGGCCGTTGTGCTGTGCGGAGACTGCGAGGGTGCGCACGCGGTGCGGATGGTGCACGGGCGCATCGACCTTTCCTCCACAACGGCCCGTTATCCACATTTTCGGCCCCGCGCTGGTCCAGACACTCGGTGATCGCGACGCTGGGAGGCATCGGCACGGAGCCGAGACCGGGATGGACCCGGAACAGAGGAAGGACCAGGACATGAAGGACATCCACACCGTTGTGCGCGGCAATGCCACCGAGGGTGCGAGCAGTCGCAAGAGCGTGGACGGCAAACCGTCCGCCTCGGTGCGCGTGGCTGTGACCAGCTCCTATCGAGACCCCGAGAGCGGTGACTGGGTGGACCGCGACACCGAGTACCTCACCGTCTTCTGCCGTGGGCAGCTGGCCACCAACGTCGCAGGCTGCGTGCGCAAGGGCGATGCGCTGATGATCAGCGGCCGCCTGTACACCTCGCAGTGGACCGACCAGGACGGCAAGGACCGCTTCTCGCTGACCATGCAGGCGGAGGCGATCGGCCACGACCTCAACGCCGGTACCGTCGGCCCCTTCCTGCGGCCGGCCCGTGACCGGGACGTGCCCGATATGCACCCCACCACCCAGCGGCCCATCGATTCCGACGATGAGCCGACAGCCGACCCCGAGACCGGGGAGATCGCGGGCTCTGAGCAGACGGAGAGGGAGCTGGTCGACGCACCGTTCTGATGCCTCACCGCACGGACAGCGCGCGGATCGACGCGGGCGGTGCGCGGATCGCTCCGCACACCGGCCGATGGGCAGCGTCAGCCGCGCTCGCGCAAAGTATGCAGCAGCGCGGACGTGATCTCCGGCAGCAGCGCGGCGCCGAGGACATACCCGTCCTCGTCGCCGCGGTGCAGCGCCGACCAGGTGGTGCCATCGGCCAGGGCCGCGACGACCACCCGCAGCGGTGCGTCAGAGGATCTCAGCGGTGCGTCAGAAGAGCGTGGGGCGCGGCGCCCGGCATCGGTGGGGGAGGTGCTCGCCACGTTCCAGCTCTGCGGCGCCAGATCGCAGGTGATCGCACCGCCCGCAGTGAGGTCTGGCCAATCGGCGCTTTCCAGGACGGCCAGCGGGTCCGCGCCGGCGGGAGCATCGATCTCCAGGTCGATGGGTGTCAGGTGCAGCGCATCGGGTGCGTCGGTGCCCTGCTCGCCGATGCCCAGCAACGCCGCGATCCCCGGGGAGGAGGCCAGCAGCTCTGCGGAGCGGGCCAGCGCGAACAGATGCGGCGCAGCCAGTGGCTGTCCACCCACATGCCGTGCCACCTCGAGCACTGCTGCGGCGAGCGCAGCGGTGGGGGCGTCCAGCGGATCATCGGCGGAAGTCGTCATCGTATCGAGAGGTTCCTTGCAGATTCGCCTGACAGAATGGATAGGCCGTCGCACTGCGCGGTGGCACCACACTGTACCCGGCGCCGAGGCACCGGCCCTGCGCAGACGCAGGGCCAGCGACGGCGCCCACCCCGAGGCACCTGAGGTTTTCCGTGAGTTTCTCCGCCCCCTTCGGCGACATGCCCCGGCCGCGTCCCCGACCGGCATCCTCCCCGAGCTCGAAGGACTCGCGGAAGATCTCGCCGCTGGCGATCACTCTCGGCGTGCTCGCCCTGGCTGTGGTGCTGCTCGTGATCGCCTCCGAGGTGTGGACCAAGTACCTGTGGACCGAGCAGCTGGGCTACACCGATGTGCTGCTCACCCGCTGGATCACCCAGGCGGTGCTGTTCGTGATCGGCGTGGTGCTGTTCGCGGTGCCGCTGTTCATCAGCCTGCGCCTGGCCTATACCAAGCGCCCCATCTACCCTCCGGTGACCCGTGAACAGGAGGCTCTCGAGCAGTTCCGCGCCGCCGTGGATCCGCTGCGCAAAGGCCTGACCTACGGGGCACCCGTCGTGATCGGTGCCTTCGGGGGCCTGGCCCTGTCCCGCGCCTGGGAGCTCGTCCAGCTGTTCCTGCACCCGCAGTCCTTCGGACAGAGCGACCCGATCTTCGGCAACGACATCTCCTTCTACGTCTTCCAGCTGCCGCTGATCGACCTGCTGATCTCCTTCGGGCAGTTCGTGCTGCTGGTCGCGATCGTCGGTGCGCTCGTCGGGCACTTCGTGTACGGCGGTGTCGCCTGGGGGCAGGAGAGCGGACTGCACGTGACCAAGACCGCGCGGCGCCACCTGGGTGTGCTCGCTGCGATCTACGTGCTGCTGCTGGGCGCCGGTCACTGGTTCCAGCGCTACGACCTGCTCACCGCCTCGCACCCGCGCTTCGAGGGCGCCTCGTACACCGACCACAACGCGATCCTGCCCGCCCAGACCATCCTCGCGATCGCCTCGATCTTCGTCGCAGCCCTGTTCGTGGTCTGGATCTTGCAGGACAACTGGAAGATCCCTGCGATCGGTGCGGGCCTGATGATCCTGTCCACCATCGTGGTGGGCACCGCCTACCCGGCGCTGATCCAGCAGTTCAAGGTCCAGCCCAACGAGCGCGCGCTCGAGCAGCCGTACATCCAGAACAACATCGACGCCACCCGCACCGCCTTCAATCTCGATGACGTGAACGTCAGGCCCTACACCGCTTCCACTGAAGCGGAGACCGGGGCGCTGCGCGCCGATGCATCCACCACCGCGCAGATCCGCCTGATGGACCCGAACGTCATCTCGCCCACCTTCGAGCAGCGTGAGGCCAACCGCCGCTATTGGGGCTTCGACGAGCTGCTGAGCGTGGACCGCTACGAGATCGATGGCGAGCTGCAGGACACCGTGATCGGTGTGCGCGAGCTGCGGCCGGACAAATTCGGCCTGGCCGACCGCTCCTGGGTGGATCAGCACATCATCTACACGCACGGCTACGGCACCGCCGCCTCCTACGGCAACCGTCGCAACGCCGACGGCGAACCCGCCTTCCTGCAGTCCGGCGTGCCCGGCAGTGGAGCGCTGGGCGAGTACGAGGAGCGCATCTACTTCGGCCGCCACTCCCCGGACTACTCGATCGTCGGCGCCCCCGCGGGTGCGGAGCCCGAAGAATTCGACTACCAGCGCGGCAGCACCGAAGACGAAGAGGGCGGCGACCAGGTCTACAACACCTTCCAGGGTGACGGCGGGCCGTCCGTCGGCAGCTTCTTCAACAAGCTGCTGTTCGCCATCAAGTTCCGTGACCCCAACATCGTGATCTCCAACTACCTCAACGAGGAGTCGCAGATCCTGTACGACCGCGACCCGCAGCGTCGCGTGCGGGAGGTCGCGCCGTTCCTGTCGCTGGACTCCCAGATGTACCCGGCCGTCGTGGACGGGGAGCTGGTGTGGGTGGTGGACGGCTACACGACCACGACCGAATATCCCTACGCCCAGTCCGTGGACCTGGACCAGACGGTCAACGACTCCCAGACCAACCCCAACGAGACCGCCGCCAACCGCGTGCGCTCCGCCAACTACATGCGCAACTCCGTCAAGGCCACGGTGAACGCCTTTGACGGCTCGGTGACGCTGTACACCTGGGATACCGAGGATCCGATCCTCAAGGCCTGGGGCGAGGTGTTCCCCGGTGCGCTGCGTCCGGCGGAGGACATCAGCAGCGAGCTCATGAGCCATCTGCGCTACCCGGCCGATTACTTCAAGGCGCAGCGGCAAATCCTGTCGACCTACCACGTCACCGGCGCGGATGACTTCTTCACCCAGCAGGACTTCTGGCAGGTCTCCCCGGATCCGACGGTGCCGGCGCCCACCAACTCCGATGGCACGGCCGGTCAGCAGCCGCCCCAGCCGCCGATGTACCTGACCATGCAGATGCCTGATGCGGACTCCCCGCGGTTCATGCTGTCGTCGAGCTTCATCCCCTCCGAGGGGCAGAACGTGCTCACCGGCTATCTGGCCGTGGACTCCGAGACCGGCAGCACCGAGGGCAACCCGGCGGACAGCTACGGCGAGATGACGCTGCTGGTGCTGCCGACCTCGAACCCGGTCAACGGGCCTGGCCAGGTGCAGGCGACCTTCAACGCCGAGCCCAACGTGTCCAAGGCGCTGAACCTGCTGAAGTCCGGCAACTCCGAGGTCATCAACGGCAACCTGCTGACCCTGCCCGTGGGCGGTGGGCTGCTGTACGTCCAGCCTGTCTACCTGCAGTCCTCGCAGACCGGCGGCGGTACGCAGTACCCGCTGCTACAGATGGTGCTGGTCTCCTTCGGCGAGAAGATCGGCTTCGCCCCGACCCTGGATGAGGCACTCGACCTCGTCTTCGGCGGCGACTCCGGCGCAGCCGCGGGTGATGCCGAGGTCTCCGATTCCACCGCTCCCTCCGGCACTGCCGGCACCCAGACGGGTGACGGTGACGTCGAGGAGGGGAGTGAGAAGCCGGCCGATGAGGGCGGTGAGAGTGAGAAGCCTGCCCCGGCCCCCGGCGGTGACGCGAACGAGCGGCTCAACCAGGCTCTCGTCGATATGGACCAGGCCGTCGAAGACTCCGAGAAGGCCATGCAGGAGAACGACTGGCAGAAGTACGGCGAGGCGCAGGAGCGTCTACAGGACGCTCTGCAGCGTGCCATCGAGGCCCATGAGGAGCTGGGCGGCACCGGGACCCCCGAGCCCTCCGACGGCGGCGACGGCTGACGCGGGCGTCGACCCGTTGATGCGCGGCGTGCGGATGCGGCCGACACTCCATGCAGGTGAACGGGCCGTGAACGTGCGATGGCACACGTTCGGCGGGGTTCGCCTGGACTCTTCGCTGAGCCCGTGCCTACAGTGGTCGATGTCGCCGCGGGGTGGAGCAGTTCGGTAGCTCGCCGGGCTCATAACCCGGAGGTCGTAGGTTCAAATCCTGCCCCCGCTACGAGAAAGGGCCCCTCGCCAGCAGAAACGCTGGGGAGGGGCCCTTAGTTTTACCCCGACGCGTCGGACCTATCCTCAGAACTATCCGCAGTTCCCGTGGAAGCCAGGGCTGCCGCCGTGGTCTCCATCGGCTTGGGCTGAGTGCTTCGGACCGTCTATCCCCGTCTCGAGGGGGCTGTAGGCCCTACGGTCTGCACCGAGACCGAGGCGGATCCGACCGCTGAGGGAGGGGAGTTCGCCTGTCGCACACTGATGCCAACCTCGACTTCGTGACAACAGAAATCTCGATACCCGCTCCTCGCGACCCCTGGCTTGTCCACGGACCTGACGGCTGGGCCGAAGCGATGCTGGTTCCGTGCTCGTGCGCCGGAGCCCACCACATGGTTGGCTGGTACACCTGCCCCTGCGGTGGCGGCCCACTCGAAGGCGGGCCCCACACCTGGGAGTGTCTCTCTTGCGGCGTCAGCCGCCACATCGGATGCAGACTCCTGTCTGGCGGAGTTGTGGACAGGGACCGCCGCTGGGAGGTGGACATCAGCGCGTCCACCACGGCGATCTCGCGGCCCCTGCAGCTGCTGGCACCCATCGGCGCGGACAGCCAGGAACCGGTCTCCTTTCCGCTATTCATCCTGCGTGACTTCGAGTTCCTGCGGCTGAACGGCACCGAGTTCCACGTCGTCGTGGACTCTCAGAGCATCGAGCTGGCGCCGTTCCCGGTGCCGCTGCCGATGCAGGGCCAGCGGCGGTCCTTCTCGAAATACAGCGAGCACGCGGACCTCATGGTGGTCTTCCCCGCAGGAATCGACCAGCTCCCGCGCATCGCCATTGCCGAGGGCACGGATGTCCATCGCGAAGGCCCGACCACGTAACTCTTCGCCGGTGACGCCCTCGAACGCATCGCCGTGGGAAAGACCGAAGTGGTCTTCGACCCGCCATCGGATGTGGCGCGCAGCAGCGAGGGCAGGGCCTGGATCACCACGTACCCCGAGCACGGCCAGCTCAGCCTCACCTACCGGGTGCAGGCCGATGAGCAGCGCTCGCTGCTCGAGATCGATATCGCTGATGTGGAGGTCCCGCAGCAGTACGGACTGATCTATCACCTGGTGGTCAATCGCTTCACGACGTTCGGCACCTGGCCGGAGAAGTACAGCTACCGCGCCGAGATCGACCTTCAGACCGGCGCGAACGCGGCTGCCTGGCACAATGCCTCCGCCGATGCCACCGGATCGGACGCCACCGAGTGAACGCGCTGTGCCACCGAGTGAACGCGCTGCGGCGGCGCATCACAGCGCGTTCAGGAACTCCTCAATGCTGCGCCGGTACAGCTCCGCATCGTCCCGGTGGATCTGCGCATGCTCAGCCTCCTCAGAGGTCACCAGCTGCTTATCCGCATGGGGCACAGCATCGTAGAGCGTCTGCCCCATCGGCGGGGGAGTGACCTCATCGGCCATCGTGCGCAGCACCAGCGTCGGCCGCGACGTCTTCGTGAGCCACGGCGCGACCTCCGCCTCGCCCAGCCACCAGCCGTGCTCAATCCGGTTCATGACCGTGCCGACGGCCATCATGTAGCCCACCGGGATCCCCTGCTCGGCCTGGACCTCCTGCAGCACCTGCTCGATGAACACGCGCCCGTCGGCGACCGGGCAGTCCAGGATCAGCGCATCGATCCGCGACTCATCCCGCCCCAGGGCGATCCCGGCAGATGCCCCGCCGTAGGACTCGCCCCACAGCACCAGCAGCTGCCCCTCCTCCAGCCCCTCATCCACCTGCGTGACCACGTAGAGGATGTCGTAGGACTCGAGCACCCCGAAGGAGTTGGTGGGCGCCGTGTTGTCCCCGGAGTTGCGCTGGTCCAGGGCTGCCACATCGAAACCAGCCTCGAGGAACATCTGGGCCGGGCGCATCACCGTCTCCTTCGTACCGCCCATGCCGTGGACCATCACCACCGTCCCGCGCGCGGGCTGGTCGGTGCGCAGCTCGAGCACCGAGATCGTGTGGTCGAACCGGGTGGAGGAAACCTCGCTGCGGGTGAGCTCATAGGTCTGTGCCAGGCGGTCCACCTCCGGCAGGAACGGTTCACGGTTCGCGAGCGTCTCCTCCCGCGTCATGTTCTGCGCGGCGCCCTGGGCCACCAGGTGACCCATATACCCCGAGAAACCGACCACGGCGAGCAGCACCAGGATCGCCGTCCCCACGCCGATGCGGGCCAGCACCCGGCGCCATCGCCGCAGGGGCCGGCCAGTGGATCTCGCCCTCGCCGTCATGACCGCAGCGTACTGGACGATCACCCGTCTGAGCAGGGCTGACGTCCCGACAGCGCCCCGCCAGTGACCCTCTGGCGCCCAGTGGGGACCGTGAGCCGGAGCGGTTTACCGCAGCGGTGCGCTGACGTCCACCGAGAGAAAACCCCGCCGGAACCTCACCGCATCCAGCACCAGCACATCCCCGGGCCGGCCCGGATTGCGCAGATGCACATGCCCGGACCGCGGATCCGCTCCCACCACGGCGAACACATGATTGCGGGGGAGCGGGCCGACGGGGCTCGCCACCGAGGGGCTGAACGGATGCGTAGAGGCGAGGATCGCTCGATGCTCGCCGCGCCAGCTGATGATCTCCTGCGCCGAGGGCAGGCGCAGCATGGAGCGCACCCGCTGCCCGGTCAGCACCTCCAGCCCGAACCGGCCGAAGCCGGACTGCAGGAAGCGGTAGCCGCCGGCCACATGCTGCGCGATGGCCTTCTCGAGCGCTCCCACCCAGCCGGGGTTCGCGCCATCCCGTCGGCCGTGCAGCCAGCGTCCCTGCTCATCGACCGGATACCGGCGTTCAACCCGGATCGGTTCCGCGACGGTCGGCAGCTGCACGAGCACGCCCCCATCGGCGTCCTCCTCGAGCATCGCCCGCAGACGCTCCGGGGCGGTCTCATGGATCGCAAGCATCGCGGCCATCACCCAGCAGTCCCCGACCTGCCCCTGACGGGGCCGACGCAGCACCGCGGGCGCGAGCGGTCCGGTATCCGCCCGCAGACGCACGGCACGCGCCCGCCCGATGGGGGCGAGCGCGTGCAGGGTGCGGCGCCAGGTCCGCACGCGGGGACGGTCCACGCTCATCGCGCTGGGCTCCTCACAGCCATCGCCCCCGGTGCGTGCAGTCGGTCAGTGCTGCTCGGCCGGGACGATCTTCTGGCCGGTGCGCTCCATGACCTTCGCGAACCAGTCCTGGGTGACGTCGAAGGACTTGTGACCGGCGATGCGCTCGAACTCGATCGCGCGCAGCACATTGCCATTGCCCTCGTCGTGGCCGATCACGCCGGAACCACCCTCGAGGGACACCTGCACCGCCAGGTCCGTCATGGACTTGATGAGTCGCAGATCCTCCGGGTTCGCCTTCGCGGAGCGGGAGAAGTATCCGGACTTCTGCACCATGACCTTCTCTGCGCCAAGCTTCTCAGCGAACTGCCCCGCGAACCACTGTCCGGGGTTGATGGTGTCGATCTTGACGTGGCCGAAGGGATCCTTGGGGACCTCCTCACCGCGGGCTTCCATCTCGGCGACGATCTCCGGGATCCCCGCGCCCTCGGACAGGAAGATGTTCACGCAGCCGACCTCGTCCATGACCTTCTTCAGACGCTCGGCCTCGGCATCGATATCGAGCTTCAGCTCCGGCAGGAACACGGCGTGGAGGTCCCACCGCTCGGCGCGGTGGCCGATCCCCGGCAGCCACTCCTGCTGAGCGTGCCACTGCTGGTAGTACTCGGCCGCCTGCGCGGTGAGGTAGCCGCACGCCCGGCCCATGACTTCGTGGACGATCAGCATCCGCGGGTTCGAGCCGTGCTCAGCGATGATGTTTTGCGCGAAGACGCTCGTCTGCTCCGCGGCGGACATCGCCCCCAGGGACTGGCGGATCGGCACGATGTCGTTGTCGATCGTCTTGGGCAGACCCACCACATGCAGGTCGTAGTCGTTCTCGTGCAGGTACTTCGCCAGATCCGCGGCGGTGGTGTTGGTGTCATCGCCACCGATAGTGTGCAGCACGTCCACGCCGTCGGCCTTGAGGCGGTCCGCGGCGACCTCCAGGGCGTTCTGCCCCTCCTGGATCAGGCCGCGCTCGACGAGGTCCTTGGTGTTGGTGAGCTTCACGCGCGAATTGCCGATGGGGGAGCCGCCGTAGTTGTGCAGCAGGCCCGCCTTGGCGCGCACCTCGTCATCCACCACGATCTTCTCGCCGGACAGCAGGCCCCAGTAGCCGTGCCTGTAGGCGATGATCTCCACGTCCGGCACCAGCTCGGTGTAGCGCTCGATGAGGCCGCCGACGGCGGAGGACAGGCACGGGGCATAGCCACCGGCGGTCAGCAGGGCGACGCGCTTGACGGTCATCAGGATGGGATCCCTTCACGATGGGGTTTCGGTCGCGTCGAGTCTAGCGATCCCCACCTGGGCGTCGCCGAGGCGCTCAGTCCCGACCGCGCAGTGCCTCCAGCACGTCCTCATGCAGCAGGGAGTTGGTGGCCAGCGCATTGCCGCCGAACGGGCCGTCCTCGCCCTCGAGCGAGGTGAAACGCCCTCCGGCCTCGGTGACGATTGGGGCCAGCGCCGCCATGTCGTGGAGGTTGAGCTCCGGCTCGCAGGCCACATCCACGGCGCCCTCCGCCACGAGCATGTAGGACCAGAAGTCGCCGTAGGCGCGGGTGCGCCAGAACCGCTGCATGAGGTTCAGCATCTGCGGCAGCTGCTCGCGGTCCGCCCAGCCGTGCAGGGAGGAGTAGGACAGCGAGGCCTCCTCGAGGGTGGAGACCTGGGAGACGTGCAGTCGGGTCGCGCTGCTCAGTCGCGAGCCGGTCCAGGCGCCGCCCTCTTCCGCCGCCCACCAGCGCCGGTTCAGCGCTGGCGCGGAGACCAGCCCCACGACGGTTCGCCCCTCCTCGACAAGGCCGATGAGTGTGGCCCACACCGGCACGCCCCGCACGAAGTTGGCGGTCCCGTCGATGGGGTCGATGATCCACTGGCGGGCTGCGCTGCCGGTGGTGCCGAACTCCTCGCCGATCACCTGGTCCCGTGAGCGGGAGCGCTGCAGCTGGGAGCGGATCATCTGCTCGGCGGCACGGTCGGCATCGGTGACCTCGGTCAGGTCCGGTTTGGTGGAGACCTCGAGATCCTGGGCCTTGAAGCGGCTCATGGTGTGCTGATCCACAGCATCGGCGAGCACATGGGCAAGGCGCAGGTCATCGGCGAAACGAGAGGGCATGACCCCTACAGTAGGCGCTCGCGGGTCGTGTCGGCGGGTACCACGCCCGGCGCGCCTGCGCCGCATAGGTCGACATGCTCTGCAGCCCCCGACGGCTCGCAGCCCCGTCACCCCGCAGGCTCGCACAGCTCGCAGGTTCACGCGTCCTAGAGGCTCACACGTCCCAGGGGTCGTTCGCGCGCAGCACCGTGGCCAGGCGCCGATACGACTCCAGCCGCGCGGACCCCGCGCTGCCGGCCTCCCCGGCGGCCACCAGCTCATCCAGCGCGCAATCCGGGCCATCCGCCAGATGCGTGCAGCCGCGCGGACACTGCTCCGCCAGCGGCGCCAGATCCGCGAAGGCTTCCAGCAGATCCTCGGGATCCACATGCCCCAGCCCGAAGGAGCGCACCCCCGGGGTGTCGATCACCCAGCCGCCGCCGGGCAGCTGCATCGCCAGAGCCGATGAGGAGGTGTGCCGTCCCCGGCCCGTGACGTCGTTGACCTGACCCGTGGCGCGATCCGCGCCGGGCACCAGGGCGTTCAGCAGCGTGGACTTGCCCACCCCGGAATGGCCGATGAGCACGCTCACCCGCCCGGTCAGGTGCTCGCGCAGCTGATCGAGGCCCGCGATCTGCTCCGTGCCATCGGCGGTGATCACGCGGCGGGTCTGCACGTGCTCCAATCCCATGGGGGCATAGGAGGACAGGAACGGCTCAGGGTCGCGCAGATCCGTCTTGGTCAGCACCAGCAGCGCCTCGATGCCCGAGACGGATGCTGCCACCAGGCAGCGGTCGATCATGCCGCCGCGCGGCTCGGGGGCGGCCACGGCCGTCACCAGGACCATGAGGTCCACATTCGCGACCAGCGGCCGTTCCGTCGCATCGTCGTCATCGGCGCTGCGACGCAGGAAGGAGGAGCGCTCTGCGATCCGCACGATCCGTGCCAGGCTGCCGTCGCGCCCCGAGGTGTCGCCCACCAGGCCCACGAGGTCGCCGGGGACGATGGGGGAGCGGCCCAGCTCACGGGCGCGCATCGCGGTGACCGCCCGCTCCTGCTCGGTGCCGGCGTCCACGATCGTGCGCCAGCGGCCCCGGTCCACGGAGATCACCCGCGCAGTGATCGCATCCTCATGCCGAGGGCGGTCCTTGGTGCGCGGACGGGAACCGCGACGATTCGGGCGGATGCGCACATCCGATTCGTCGTAGTCCCGCAGCGGACGCCTCACGCCGACTCCACCCCATCATCGGGGGCCGCTTCGGGATGCAGCATCGACAGCCACATCCCCACGAAGTCCGGGAGGGTCTTCTGCGTGGTGCCCACATCGACGATCTGCATCCCGGGCACGCGCAGACCGATGATCGCCCCGGCGGTGGCCATGCGGTGATCCTCATAGGTCTCGAACACGCTGCCGCGCAGCGGACCGGGCACGATCTCCAGCCCGTCGGGAAGCTCCCGGGTCTGCGCCCCCACCTTCGTCAGCTCGGTGGCCAGGGCCTTCAGACGATCCGTCTCGTGTCCGCGCAGATGCGCCACCCCCGTCAGGCGGGAGGGGGAGTCCGCCAGGGCGCACAGCGCCGCGATGGTGGGGACCAGCTCGCCGACGGCCGACATGTCGGCGTCGATCCCGCGGATCGTGCCGGTGCCGCGCACGCACAGCTCGTCATCTTCTCGCAACACCTCGGCGCCCATCCGCGTGAGCAGCTCGCGGTAGGAGTCCCCGGGCTGGGTGGTGGATTCGGGCCAGTCGGCGATTGCGATGGTCCCGCCGGTGACCACGGCCGCGGCGAGGAACGCCCCCGCATTGGACAGGTCCGGTTCGATCGTCACCTGCCCGCCGCTGATCGGCCCGCGGGCCACGCGCCAGGTGTGTCGGCCCTGGTCATCGCGGCCGTGCTCGACCTGCACGCCCGCGGTGCGCAGCGTCTCCACGGTCATCTCCACATGCGGCAGCGAGGGCAGGGTCTCACCCACGTGCACGAGCTCCACATCCTGCTCCGCCCGCGCCGCGACCAGCAGCACATTGGAGAGGAACTGGCTGGACTCGGAGGCGTCCACCTCGATCCGGCCCCCGGGCAGCCGCCCGGTGCCGTGCACCGTGATCGGGAGATGACCGGCCTCACCGTGCTCGGTGACCTGGGTGCCCTGCTGCCGCAGCACCGAGATCACCGCGTGCATGGGGCGTACGAGCGCGGCATCATCCCCGGTGATGTGCACCTGCCCGCGATGCAACGCCGCCAGCAGCGACACGAAACGCATCACCGTGCCGGCGAGGCCCGTATGGATCTCCACCGGCGCGGCATCCTCGCCCGACCCCGGCTCGGGCATCGGCTCGACGTGCAGCGCACCGTCGCGGACGGACAGATGCACTCCCAGCCGCTCCAGGGCATCCCGCATCAACCGGGTGTCGCGGGAGGCCAGGGCACCCCGCAGACAGCTGGGCCCATCGGCCACGGCCGCCAACAGCATCCAGCGGGCCGTGAGCGACTTCGACCCCGGAACCCGCACCAGGGCGTCGACCGGCTGGTCGGCGACCGGTGCGTTCCACAGCACCTCCGACGGCACGGCGCTCAGCCGCGCTGGGCGGCCAGCTGCTTCTGGGCGTTGCCGACGGCGCCCTTGGCCTTCTTCTCGAGGTCGCGCTGGGTCTTGGCGGCCTTCTTCTGGGACCGCTCGATGAACTGTTCCGCGCGGTAGCCCAGCGACGGCTTGCCGTCGTGATCCACCGCCGCGAGCAGCACGCCGCCCAGCAGGCCGGCGTCGGTGAGGATCGACTGGATCTCCCCGGTCAGATCCTCGCCCCGCAGCTCCCACACGCGCTTGCGGCCGGCCCAACCCACCGACGTGGTGGCCAGCAGCGTGACCGCCGCCAGGCGCGGGCAGCGGTTCGTGGCGTACATCAGGCCAGCACCCGCGGCGACCACCCCGGTCGCCCGCACGATGGTGCGCATATCCAGGAACGACGGCACCTGCGAGACCCCGGCGAGAGACTTGTCCGCGGCCTCGAAGGCCTGCGGGAACACGTCGATCTGCCGCTCGGGATGCAGGGCGGTGCGCACGCCCTCGAAGACGAAGGGGGCGGCGAGCAGGGGACGGGCGATGCGTCGGACCAGAGCCATGATGTCCTCACGTTCTTGATGATGGGGGCACTGCCGGTGACCGGGAGCGATCCTGGTCACCGCGCACCAGACTACCGCCCAGGGAATGATCCGCGCCCCCGGCACGTTGAACTGGTCGGCGGAGCACGCGATACACGCGATACGAGCCTCGACGCGAGCTGCCGTATCGAGGCGCGCATCGCGCGGGCCCGCCCGGATCATCCCGCCCGGGACCGATCCGTCTCGAGCTCCTCAGGAGTCGCCCATGGCCGCAGCCGTGCTGGAGCGTGAGCCGTCCTGTCCGGATGCCCCGATGAGCCGCGGTGCCGTAGATTCATCGGTGATGAGCACCGATCACACCACCCTCGCCACCGAGGATCCGCTGCGGGCCGACGCAGCAGCGGAGCGCGACGTCGCCGATTTCGACTTCGAGGCCGAGGCCCTCAGCCACCTCGATTCCCTCTACGGCGGCGCCCTGCGGATGACCCGCAATCCGCACGATGCCGAGGACCTCGTGCAGGAGACCTTCGTGAAGGCCTTCCGCGCCCAGGACCGCTTCACGCCGGGGACGAACATGCGCGCCTGGCTGTACCGCATCATGACCAACACCTACATCTCCGCGTACCGCAAGAAGGAGCGCCGCCCCAAGGAGTCCTGGACGGACACGGTGGAGGATTGGCAGCTCGCGGAGGTCGCCGGGCACACCAGTCGGGGGCTGCGCTCGGCGGAGAATGAGGCGCTGGACCACCTGCCGGACACCGCCGTCAAGGAGGCGCTGGGCGAGCTGCGCGAGGACTACCGGATGACGGTGTACCTCGCCGATGTGGAGGGCTTCGCCTACAAGGAGATCGCGGAGATCATGGACACTCCCATCGGGACCGTCATGTCCCGCCTCCACCGCGGCAGGCGCCAGCTGCGCGAGAAGCTCGCCGACTACGCGCGCTCGAGCGGCTTCCTGCGCGAAGCCCCCGATGGGGCAGGGACCGTTGAGACCGACGCGACAGCAGCGACCACCACGACCACCACGGACGCAACGGAGGAGGAGCGATGAGCACGAACCAGGATGCCCCCGCCGGCGACGCCGGGCGTGACCTCCGCTTCGGTCTCCATGAAGCACTGGATGGCGAGCTGCCCCACGAGACCGTGGAGCGCATGCGCCGCCACACCGCGGACTGCCCCGAATGCGCCGAGGAATGGGAGCAGCTGCAGCTGCTCAAGGAGCTGGTGCGACGCAGCTGCGCAGACCGAGCTCCCTCCGGGCTGCGCGACCGCATCGTCCTGCAGTGCCGCAGTGTCACCGTCACGCGCACCGGGGCCGATGGCACCTCCGTGACCGTCACCCGCACCACCACGCGCCGCAGCGGCCCCGCCCGCTGACCGTGCACGCATGACAAGCGGCCCCTCCCAGATGGGAGGGGCCGCTTGTCATGGGCCGGTGCGTCGCACGCGGCGACCACGGTCAGCTGTTGGGGCGCTTACCGCGGTTCGCGCTGTTCTTGCGACGTGCCTTGCGCTTGCGGCCTCGCTTGCTCATCACGCTCTCCTTCCTTCGCCCGGGTAACCCGGCAATTGTGCCACAGGAGCATGCCCGCATCATGGTCCGCAGCAGGGCCGACGGTCTGCTCGTCACCGAGCTCACACAGCAGTGGGGCGGGTGGTGTGCTGCTCAGGCGGAGGTCCCCAGCCACGCCCCGAAACCACCGTGCAGCACCAGCCAGGCCATCAGCCCGTAGCCGGTCTGCCCCGGATGGTCCCCGGCAGAGCGCGCCAGGTCGCCCTCCCACTGCTCATGGCCGGTCAGCCCGCCGACGGTGTCCACATAGGGGATGCGGCGCCGCGAGCACACATCCTCGAAGGCCCCGGACAGATCTTGGATCCCGGCGCTCAGCCCCGGATCCCGGCTCGGTGCAGGGCCCACCACGAAGGCGGGGATGCGCAGCCGCTCCAGGCCGTCGAGGACCTTGGCGAGGTTCAGGCGCGAGCGGGCCAGGGATACCCCGGCGGCGACATCGGCGCGCCCCATCCCGAGCACCACCCGGTGCTCGATGCTGCCATCGGCCTGTCCGTCCCGGGAGAAGCGGCGCTCCACATCGGCGCTCCACCGCTCGGCGAGTTCCGCGGAGGTCTCCTCCGGCAGCGCCGCGGAGAACACGTCGATGCGGCTGCTGGTGCCCTGCTCACTGGCCACGGCACGGCCCAACCAGCCAAGGGCCCGGGCATCGCCCACACCCGCGAGCAGCTCATCGCCCAGGGCGATGACGCGGATGCGGGATTCCTGGGCCGGGGTGGACGACGTGGGCTGTGACTGCACCGGAACCTCCTGGGCCGGGGATGGGAAGGGCCAACTCTAGACGCGCACGCGGCCCCGGGGCGAACCGGGGCCGCGGCCAGGTCAGTCCGCGAAGGCCTCCTCGAGCAGCGCCTCCTGCTCCTGCTTGTGCGCCTGGTTCGAGCCGGTCGCCGGTGAGGCGGAGGCCGGACGGGCCACCACGTGCAGGGTGCGGCCGACCTGCAGGATGAAGTTCATCGCCATGAAGCTCCAGGCGCCCTGGTTGCGCGGCTCCTCCTGGACCCAGGTCAGCGGCACGTCGCCGTAGGTCTCGAGCACCTGCTGCAGTTGCTCGGTGGGCAGCGGGTACAGCTGCTCGACGCGCACGATCGCGGTATCGGTGATGCCGAGCTTCTCGCGGCGCGCCACCAGATCCCAATACACCTTCCCGGAGGTCAGCAGCACGCGGCGGACATCCTTCGGATCCACCGTGGTATCGGGCAGCACCGGCTCGAAGTGACCGCTCGTGAAGTCCTCGACGGAGCTGACCGCCGCCTTGTTGCGCAGCATCGACTTCGGGGTGAAGACGATCAGCGGCTTGCGCGGCTCGGACAGTGCCTGCCGGCGCAGCAGGTGGAAGTAGCTCGCCGGGGTGGAGGGCATCGCGACGCGCATGTTGTCTTCCGCGCACAGCTGCAGGAAGCGCTCGATGCGGGCGGAGGAGTGGTCCGGCCCCTGGCCCTCGTAGCCGTGCGGCAGCAGCAGCACCACACCGGAGCGCTGGCCCCACTTCTGCTCCGAGGCGGAGATGAACTCGTCGATGATGGTCTGCGCGCCGTTGACGAAGTCGCCGAACTGCGCCTCCCACAGCACGAGCGAGTCGGTGCTCTCCACCGAGTAGCCGTACTCGAAGCCGAGCGCCCCGAACTCCGAGAGTGAGGAGTCGTAGACGTTGAACCGTGCCTGGCCCTCACTGAGGTAGGACAGCGGCGTCCACGTATCGCCGTTCTCGTGGTCGATCAGCACGCTGTGACGCTGCACGAAGGTGCCGCGGCGCGAGTCCTGACCGGCCAGGCGCACGCGCCTGCCCTCCATGAGCAGCGAACCGAAGGCCAGCAGCTCGCCGAAGGCCCAGTCGATATTGCCCTCGGTGGCCATCTGCTCACGGCGCGCCAGAACCTGGGCGAGCTTCGGATGGACGGAGAAGCCCTCGGGAGCCTCGCCGTGCGCGGCGCCGATGCGCTGCAGCACCGCGGCATCCACAGCCGTGGAGACCTCGCGCTGACCGCCCTCGCCCTGCTGGGACTCGGGCAGCTCGAGACCCTGCACGCTCTGCCGCGAGTCCTGCTCGCCCGCCCCCTCGCGAGTGGAGGCGAAGGCCTCATCCAGGTGCTCCTGGAAGTTACGCACCAGCCCCTCGGTCTCCTCCTCGGTGAGGTCGCCGCGCTCGATCAGCGCCTCCATGTACAGCTTGCGGGTGGAGGGCTTGTCGTTGATCAGGCGGTACATCTCCGGCTGGGTCATCGACGGGTCATCGCCCTCGTTGTGGCCGCGGCGGCGGTAGCAGACCATGTCGATCACGACGTCGCGGTGGAACTTCTGGCGGAACCTGAAGGCGATCTCCGCCACCCGCACGCAGGCCTCGGGATCATCGCCGTTGACGTGGAAGATCGGCAGCTGCGTCGACTTCGCGACGTCCGTGGAGTAGAAGGACGAGCGCGAGGAATCCGGCAACGTGGTGAAGCCGATCTGGTTGTTGATGATCACGTGGATCGTGCCGCCGGTGCGGTAGCCGCGCAGCTCCGAGAGGTTCAACGTCTCGGTGACCACACCCTGGCCGGCGAAAGCGGCATCGCCGTGCAGCAGCACCGGCAGCACCGGGAACTCCTCCGGCCGCTCCAGGCGATCCTGCTTGGCGCGGGTAATGCCCTCAAGCACCGGGTTCACAGCCTCCAGGTGCGAGGGGTTCGCCGCCAGGTACACCTTCGTGCTCGCGCCGTCGCGCGAGGTGTAGGTGCCCTCGGTGCCCAGGTGGTACTTCACATCCCCCGAGCCGAGCTTCTGACCGTAATTGCCCTCGAACTCCTGGAAGATCTGGCCGTAGCTCTTCCCGGCCAGGTTCGACAGCACGTTCAGACGCCCGCGATGGGACATCCCGATCGCGACCTCGTCCAAGCCCTCCCGGGCGGCTCCGGCGAGCACCGCATCGAGCATCGGGATCACGGACTCGCCGCCCTCGAGGGAGAAGCGCTTCTGGCCCACGAACTTCGTCTGCAGGAAGGTCTCGAAAGCCTCCGCGGCGTTGAGCCGATCCATGATGTGGGTCAGCTCGTCCTTGGAGAACGCGGTGCGCGGCGTCTCCATCTGCTCCTGGATCCAGGCGCGCTCCTCCGGATCGGAGATGTGCATGTACTCCACGCCGATGGTGCGGCAGTACGCATCGCGCAGATGCCCGAGGATCTCCCGCAGGGTCAGCTCCTCGTGACCGCCCAGGCCCCGCGTGGGAAAGGAGCGGTCCAGGTCCCACAGGGTCAGCCCGTAGGTCTCCACATCCAGGTCCGGGTGCGTGCGCACCCGGTACTGCAGCGGATCGGTGTCGGCCATCAGATGCCCGCGCACGCGGAAGGCGTGCATCAGGTCCATCACGCGGGCCAGACGCTCGGATTCGGTGTGCTCGAAGGGGTTGTCCGGCACCCAGCGCACCGGCTGGTACGGCAGGCGCAGGGAGGCGAAGACCCGGTCGTAGAACCCGTCCTTGCCCAGCAGCTTGTCACCCATCGCCTTGAGGAACTCGCCGGAGGCGGCGCCCTGGATGATGCGGTGGTCGTAGGTAGAGGTCAGGGTCATGACCTTGGAGACCGCGAGCTCGGCGAGGGTGGCGGGGCTCGCGCCCTGGAACTGCGCGGGGTAGTCCATCGCACCCACACCCACGATCACGCCCTGGCCCTTCATGAGGCGGGGAATGGAGTGGACGGTGCCGATACCGCCGGGGTTGGTCAGCGACACGGTGGTGTGCGCGAAATCGTCCATCGTCAGCTTGCCGGCCCGGGCCTTCTTGACGACCTCCTCATAGGCGCGCCAGAAGCCGTGGAAGTCAAAGCGCTGCGCCGCCTTGATGTTCGGCACCACCAGCCCGCGCGAGCCGTCCGGGCGAGGCATGTCGATCGCGAGACCGAAGTTGATGTCCTCGCGCTCCAGGAGCAGGGGCTTGCCCTTCTCATCGACGTCGAAGCCGTTGTTCATGTCCCGGATCTCGGTGATCGCCTCGATCATCGCCCAACCGATCAGGTGGGTGAAGGAGACCTTGCCCAGGCGCTTGCGCTTGAGGTGGTTGTTGATGACCATCCGGTTGTCGAACAGCAGCTTCACCGGCACGTCGCGCACCGAGGTGGCGGTGGGCACGGTGAGGGACTCATCCATGTTGCGCACCACGGCGGCGGCGGGGCCGCGCAGCTTCTGCGGCGTGGGCTCACGCAGCTCCACGGCGGGGATCTGCGCCGTGGTGGTGGGCACCTTCGCCGGGCGGTCCGAGGTGGTGGACACCGACGGCTCCGCCTTAGGGGTCGGCTTCGCGGCGGGCTTCTGCGCCGTCGCAGACTTCTGCGGTGCCGGTGCCGACTTCTCCTTTCGCGGCTCCTCCTGGGAGGCCGAGGCCTTCTGCGGCGTCTGCTCCGGCTTAGCCTGCGGGGCGTCCTCGTTCACGGCAGCGTCTTCCTTCGCGGGATCGGGGGTGCCGGCACTCTTGCCGGAGGAGTTATCGACGGCGGGGGTCGCATCATCGCTCGGCCCACTGTCGGCGAAGTACTCCGCCCAGCTCGGATCGACGCTCGAGGGATCCTGTCGCCACTGGTCGCGGAGCGCGTCCACGAGCCACTGATTCGGGCCGAACTCCGCGTGCTCGGAGTCCTGTGTCTGCTGTGACACTCTGAGATCGCCAGCCTTCTCACGGTCGGGTGATACGGATGAGGTCAGCCTATCCCCACTGCAGGCCCGGCGGGCGCTCCGTGAACGGGACCAAAGGCCCGCAGATTCGTGGGAGACATCACGTCAGGCGGTCACCCTCGCGTCCCTGCCGCATCGGAAGGACAACGCGGATGAGGGAGGAGCGTCCATCGTGGGCGGCCTCGGCCCGCGGGTCATCGGCGACGTCGATCGTCCCGCCATGCAGACCCACTGCCCAGCGCGCGATCGCCAGGCCCAGACCCGTGCCGCCCGAGGAATCCGGGGAGCCGCCCCGCTGGAAACGTTCGAACACCCGCGCGCGATCCTCCCGCGCGATCCCCGGGCCTTCGTCATGCACGTCGATGCGCACCCCGGCGCCCTCCTGCGCGGACGCGGCGCAGACGTGGATGCGGCCGCCGACGGGGGAGTGGCGGGCGGCGTTCTCCAGCAGGTTGTGGATCACCTGGTGGAGTCGCGCAGCATCGGCCTCGACCGTGAGGTCCGGCGGCTCCACCTCGACGATCCAGCGCACATCCCGTCCGCCAGCGGCGAGAGAGGCTGCGTCCACGACTTCGTGCAGGAACGGGGTCAGCTCCACGATCTCCAGATCCAGCTCGATCACCCCCGCATCCAAGCGGGAGAGGTCCAGCAGGTGGTCCACGAGCTGGGAGAGACGCTCCGTTTCGGTCAGGGCCACTTCGAGCGCTGCCGGATCCGGCTCGGTCACCCCGTCCACCAGGTTCTCCAGCTGCGCGCGCAGCCCCGCGACCGGGGTGCGCAGCTCATGGGACACATTGGCCACCAGCTCCCGACGGGTGCGGTCGGTCTGCTCCAGCTCCGCGGCCATGGTGGAGAACGCCGCGGCCAGCTGGCCCACTTCGTCACGGCTGGTGGCACGAACATCGCGGCTGTAGTCCCCGCGGGCCATGGCCCGGGCCGCTGAGGTCATCTCCCGCAGCGGGGAGGTCATCCCGCGCGCCAGCACCTGGGTGGAGACCAGTGCGAGGACCACCACCAGGGGCAGAGCCAGAAGGGGGGCGACTCCGGCGCGGATCGAGATCTGGGTCAGCAGGGCGGCGACCGTCACGCTCACAGCCACGAGCACCCCGAGCTTGACCTTGAAGGAGCGCAGGCGGTCCAGCGGTCGCAGATCCAGCCGATCGGGAACGCGACTGCGCGGTGCGGGCACGGAGCCGCTCACGAGTCCTCGGGCTCGTCCGCGGGCACCTCAAGTGCGTAGCCCACACCGTGGACGGTGCGCACCAGATCGGCGCCGAGCTTGCGGCGCAGCGCCTTGACGTGGGAGTCCACGGTGCGGGTGCCGGTGGCATCCACCCAGTCCCAGACATCGGCCAGCAGCTGCTCCCGGGTCAGGACCGTACCGGGGGTGCTCGCCAGGCACAGCAGCAGATCGAACTCGGTGGGCGTCAGATGCGCCGGGACGCCCCCGCGCATCACCCGTCGGCCCGCCCGGTCGATCACCAGGTCGCCGATCTGCAGCGCCATCTGCGGTTCCGGCCCGGGAGCGGCCGGGGCGCTCGTGCGACGCACCCGGCGCAGCAGCGCCTTGAGCCGGGCGACGAGCTCGCGCATCGAGAAGGGCTTGGTCATGTAGTCATCGGCCCCCACGCCGAGGCCCACGAGCATGTCGGTCTCATCGTCCCGGGCGGTCAGCATGAGCACCGGGACTGGGTCCTCGGCCTGGATCCGACGGCATACCTCAAGCCCGTCGAAACCGGGGAGCATGACATCCAGGACCACGACGTCGGGCCGATGCTCGGACACGGTGCGCACACCCGAGGGGCCATCGAGCGCGGTGGCCACATCCCAGCCCTCGGCTGTCAGGCGATCGGCGATGGCCCGGGTGATTGTGGGCTCATCCTCGATGACCACTACGCGCACGGGGGCCGGGGACGAGGAGCTGTGCTGCTCTGTGCTCGACATGGCGCCACTGTAATGCGGACCCTGCGGGACCGCCTGTGAGAGGCGGCGCGAGCGGGGATGCGAGTGCGTCCGATGTGACCCAGTCCCCATCTGGACGCGTCGTTCGTCAAGTCTCGGCCAGTGCCGGGCCCGGTCGGCAAAAACTTGGCAATGAGCGGGTTGACCAGGACGTTGTTCATGAATTTCCGGCGTACGTTGGATCGCGTTGTTCGGCGACGCGTCCTTCCCTGTCCGGCGTCGCGACCGGACGAACGTCATTGCAAGGAAACCGCCGTCGAAGCAGGAAGAGGTTGCCCCGTGGCCAATCACCGCGCCGAAGGTCGCGCCGCCGTGCGCAAGCCCCGCTCCGTGGGGGGCACCCACCGTGATTCCTGCGTCCCCGGTGGCGCCGTGAAGGTCGGTGTCGTCGGCGTTCTGGCCACCGCGACCATCGCCGCGCCGTTGGCTGCCGCTGCCGCCGGCATCGAGGACTCCGCCCCGCTTCCCGCGCCGATGGCCCAGCAGGCCCCGCAGGTCGCCCCGCAGGACGCCGCGCCCGTCTCCATTCCGACCGCCGCCAAGGCTGACGCTGAGGTGCGCGATACGGACTCCGCTGCCAGCCGCTCCGAGGAGCGCACCTCCCCGGCGGAGGAGAAGGAGACGTCCGAGGACGCCGCGCAGGAGCAGGAGGCTGAAAACACCGGCATCACCGTCGAGGTCGAGGAGCCCGAGCCCGTCGTCGAGCCCGCGGCCGAAGCCGCCGAGAACGGCGAGGGCACCGCTGACGCCAGCACCGCTCCGGCCGCCACCTCCGGGACCGTCCGCCCCGTGCCCGGCCCCATCACCTCCGGCTACGGCTACCGCATCCACCCCATCCTCGGCTACTCCAAGATGCACGAGGGCGTGGACTTCTCCGCCGGGTGCGGCACCCCCGTGCGCTCCGTCCGGGCCGGCACAGTCGTGGCCGTCGAGTACAACGGCGCCTCCGGCAACCGTGTGAAGGTCGACCACGGCAATGGTGAGATCTCCGGCTACTACCATCTCTCCGGCTTCGCCACCTCGGTGGGCGCGACCGTGCAGGCCGGGGACGTCGTCGGCTACGTCGGCTCCACCGGGCGCTCCACCGGCTGCCACCTGCACTTCGCGAAGATGGACGCCAACGGAAACTACTCCAACCCGATGTCCTTCCTGCAGTGACCGCTCCCATCGTCCTGGGAGTCGAATCCTCCTGCGACGAGACCGGCTTCGGGATCGTCTCCGAGGGCCGACTGCTGGGCCAGGGTCTCGCCTCGAGCGCTGCCCGGCACGCTGAGTTCGGCGGTGTCGTCCCCGAGATCGCTGCTCGCGCGCACCTCGATGTGGCGGTGCCCACCCTGCAGGTCGCCCTGGCCGATGCGGGCGTCGAGCTGCGCGACATCACCCACGTCGCCGCGACCTCCGGGCCGGGCCTGGCGACCGCCGTGCACGTCGGCCTCGCGGCGGCGAAGTCCATCGCCTGGTCGCTGGACGTCCCGCTGTACGGGGTGCACCATCTGGCGGGCCATGCCGCTGCCGATGTCCTCGAGCACGGTCCGTTGCCTGAACGCAGCATCGTTCTCATCGTCTCCGGCGGTCACACCTCGATCCTCGCCGTCGGTGACCTCGTGCGTGATCCCATCGAGCACCTGGGCGACACCCTTGATGACGCTGCGGGGGAGGCCTTCGACAAGGTGGCGCGTCTGCTGGGGCTCGGCTATCCGGGCGGCCCGGTGATCTCCCGCGCCGCCGCCGACGGAGATCCCACCTCCTTCAGCTTCCCGCGGGCGATGCTGCGCCCCCAGGATGCCCCGTACACCTTCTCCTTCTCCGGGCTCAAGACCGCGGTGGCCCGCACCGTGGAGACCCTTGAGCGGGCCGGCGAGAGCGTGCCGGTCGCGGACATCGCCGCCTCCTTCGAACAGGCGGTCGTCGATGTGCTGGTCACCAAGGCGCTGCGGGCCGTGCAGGACCAGGGCCTGGACACCCTGATCATCGTCGGCGGGGTGGCCGCGAATGCGCGGCTGCGCGCGCAGGCCCAGGAGCACTGCGACGCCCTGGGGATCGACCTGCGCATTCCGCCGCCGCGCCTGTGCACCGACAACGGCGCGATGATCGCGGCCGTCGGGGACCTGCTGGTCCATGCGGGCGCTGAGCCCAGCGGCTTGGGGATCGCCGCGGATCCCTCCGCGCTGCTGCACGGCGCGCAGCTGCCGCTGCCGCGGTGAGGTCGCTTACATCCCGCGCCGCACCCGGGCCAGGACCGGCCAGGGCGGCGCGGTGTTGCTAGTCTTATCCGGTCAGCCCCTGTAGCTCAGTGGATAGAGCGTCTGCCTCCGGAGCAGAAGGTCGTAGGTTCGAATCCTGTCGGGGGCGCTGATGGAACAACAGGTCAGCCCCGGTTTTTGCCGGAGCTGACCTGTTTCAGGTTCTGTGCGGGGGTGCCGCGACGCGCTCAGCCGCGCTCGCTGCGCAGGGTCAGCAGACGCTCGAGCACATCGCGTGCCGCCTCGGTGTCCGCCACGCGCAGCGCGGCCGCGGTATCGCCCTCGCCCACCTTGATGCCCAGGTCCTGCTCGCCCAGGCGTGCGAAGACGCTCTCATCGGTGACGTCGTCACCCAGGTAGAGCCATGCATCGGCCGCGCTGGCCCGCGCGAGGGTCTCCACGGCGGCGCCCTTGGAGGTGTGCACCACGGCGAACTCCACGACCTCCTTGCCCGGTGTCACCGTGACCTCCGGCAGGCTGAAGCCGTATTCGAGCGCGGCGTCAGTGGCGTTCAGCCCGCCGCGGCCCTTCGCATTGCGGGTGTGCAGCACCGCGGCGGTGGGCTTGCGCTCCACCTCGGTGCCCGGATGCGCCCGCGCGATCCGCTCCAGATGCGCGGTGACCTGCTCCAGCAGCTCCGCCTTCGCGTCATTCATCGCCAGCGCGGACTGGTCCAGCACCTCTGCCTGCATCCACGGCGGCAGCGCCCCCACCTCCGCCCCATGGGATCCGACGAGCACCACGGAGCTGGGCATGTGGGTGTGCGAGTCCAGATCGGCGAGGGCCCGACCGGACACCAACGCCACCGCGACCGAGGGCAGTCCCGCGAGCTCCCGCAGAGCGGTGAGGCTGCGCTGCTCGGGCTGGACCGCATCGCGGTCGGACACGATCGGGGCGATCACCCCGTCGAAGTCCGAGGCGATCAGCAGGCGCGGAATCCGCGCGAATGCCGCGAGAGACTGCTCGATCTGCTCCGGGCTGCTCAGCTCATCGCCGCTCAGGCGGATCACGGCGGGCCCCTGCTCCTCGGGCCGGCCCGCCTCCTCCAGACGGGACAGGAAGTCATGCGCCCAGGACTGCACATCGTGCTCCATCACCTGGTGGCGCAGGGAGCGCATCGCCCCCTCCTGCTCATCCTCGGGCATCGCCAGCGCCTTGAGGATCGCCGCCTTGAGCTCATCGATGTCATGCGGGTTCACAAGCACCGCGGCCCGCAGCTCATCGGCCGCACCGGCGAACTCGGACAGCACCAGCACGCCCCGCAGATCCGGGCGGGAGGCCACGTACTCCTTCGCCACGAGGTTCATGCCGTCCCGCAGCGCGGTCACGAGCACCACATCGGCGGCCATGAACAGAGCGGTCATATCCCGCCGGTCGAAGGAATGATGCTGATAGGACACGGCCGGGCGCCCGATCGGCGCATGTTCGCCGTTGATGCGCCCCACCGTCAGCTCCACCTCATCGCGCAGCTGCCGGTAGGCCTCCACCCGCTCCCGAGAGGGCGTCGCCACCTGGATCATCACGGTGTCCTGCGGGTCGATCGAGCCGTCGTTGAGTAGCTCGCCCCAGGCCTTGAGGCGATGCCGGATGCCCTTGGTGTAGTCCAGACGATCCACGCCCAGCACCACCTTCTTCGGATCGCCCATGTCGCGGCGCAGCTGAGCGGCGCGCTCGCGGATCTGGGGATCCTCGGTGAGGGCGGAGACCGCGGCGGAGTCGATCGAGATCGGGAAGGTCTGCACGAGCACCTCCCGCATCGGCGCTGCGCCCAGCCCCGGCACCGAGATCGTCATTCCATCCACGTGGTAGCCCAGCAGACGCCGCACCGCAGCCACGAAGTTCAGCGAATCGCTCTCGCGCTGGAAGCCGATGAGGTCCGCCCCCAGCAGGCCGCGCAGAATCGCATTGCGCTTGGGCAGCTGGCTGAACAGCTCCACCGGGGGGAAGGGGATGTGGTTGAAGAAGCCGATGCGCACATCGGAGCGCTCATCCCGGATCATCCGCGGCACCAGCTGCAGCTGGTAGTCGTGCACCCAGATGGTCCCGCCCTGCGCGGTGACCGCCGCGGCCGAGCGGGCGAAGCGCTGATTGGCGCTCAGATAGGCGTCCCACCAGGTGCGATGGAACTCCGGATCCACGATGACATCGTGGTAGAGCGGCCACAGGGTCGCATTGGAGAAACCCTCGTAGTAGCGCTCCACCTCCTCCTGCTCGAGGCGCACCGGGAACAGGCTCATCCCATCGGCCTCGAAGGGCTCGGGGGCGTCGCCGGGCGACCCGGCCCAGCCCACCCAGGCACCGGAGTCCACGGTGCGCATGACCGACTCCATCGCGGTGACCAGACCGCCGGGGCTGGTGACCCATTCGGTGGCGCCATCGGGCAGGGTGCGGGCATCCACCGGCAGCCGGTTGGCGACGACGACGAGCTCGTGATGAGGGGCGCGGGCGGGCTGGTCTGACACCGGGGTCTCCTTCGCAAGACAGTGGGGAGGGCGGAGGTGACCGGCGCCGACGGGGATCTGCCGGGCGGCACCCACGCCGTGGTATCGACCCTACCAAGTGGGATCCCTCACGCTCGCGCGCGCAGGGTGCGAAAAGCCGCGCATGCTGCAGGTTCGCCTCATGGACCGAGCGGACGTCCAGCGCGGGTGACGCCTAGGCTTTCAGGGCGCCGCGCCGCCGCGCGGTGCTGCCCGCACATCCAGGAGTGAGAATGCGCGCCCACGAGGCCGGAGCCCTGCACGGCAACGATGCCGCCCCCACCTGGCTGCCCTATCCCGCCGATGTCAACGCGCTGCTGGACGGACTGTGGTCGACCACGTGCCGCCGCCGCGCGGACGGTGCGCTGGAGGTCGGCGGGGTGGATGTTCACCGCATCGCCGAGGAGGTGGGCACCCCCGCCTTCGTGCTCGACGAGGAGGACTTCCGCGCCCGCGCCCGGCGCTTCCGGGACGCATTCGCGGATGCCTTCGCGCCGCTCGCCGGAGCGGACACCTATTACGCGGGCAAGGCGTTTTTGTGCACCGAGGTGGCGCGCTGGGTCCACGCCGACGGGCTGGGCCTGGACGTGTGCACCGGCGGAGAACTCGCCGTGGCGCTGCGCGGCGGAATGCCCGCCGAACGCATCGCCCTGCACGGCAACAACAAGTCCGATGTCGAGATCCGTCGGGCCCTCGAAGCGGGCGTGGGCCGCATCGTCATCGACTCCCTCCCGGAGATCGAGCAGGTGAACTCCCTGGCCGCGGAGCTCGGGTGCCGCGCCCCCGTGATGCTGCGCGTCACCACCGGCGTGGAGGCGCATACCCATGCCTTCATCGCCACCGCCCACGAGGACCAGAAGTTCGGCCTCTCCGTCACCGGAGGCATCGCGTTCGAGGCCGTGCGGCGCACCCTCGCCGCACAGCACCTGGACCTGGTGGGCCTGCACTCCCATATCGGCTCGCAGATCTTCGACGTCGGCGGCTTCGAGATCGCCGCCCGCCGGGTCCTCCAGCTCACCGCCCAGGTGCGCGATGAGCTGGGGCATGAGGTGACGAGCCTGGACCTCGGCGGCGGCTTCGGCGTCATGTACAACACCCAGCACACCCCCGCCACCCCGGAGGTGCTCGCCACCGGCATCGCCCGGATCATCGGCACCCAGTGCGCCGCGCTCGGGCTCACCGTCCCGCACCTGTCCTTCGAGCCGGGACGGGCGATCGCCGGTCCGTCCACGCAGACGCTGTACACCGTCGGCACCGTCAAGGACGTGCGCCTGGGCGGTCCGCATCACCGCGTCTACGTCTCCGTGGACGGCGGCATGAGCGACAACATCCGCACCGCCCTGTACGACGCCGACTACTCGGTGCTGCTGACCTCCCGGGTCTCCGACGTCGAACCGGAGGTGGTGCGGGTGGTGGGCAAGCACTGCGAGAGCGGCGACATCGTCGTCAAGGACGAGTACCTGCCCGGCGATATCCAGCGCGGTGACCTCATCTCCGTGCCCGTCACCGGCGCGTACTGCTACTCCCTGTCCTCCACCTACAACCATGTCCCGCGCCCGCCCGTCATCGCCGTCAAGGACGGCACCATCCGCACCCTGATCCGCCGCGAGACCGAGGAGGACCTGCTGGGCCTGGACATGGGCTGAGCATCCCGCCGCTGCGCACCCGTGCCCGGCGTCACGCACGTTCACGCAGGGACACGATGCGGCGAGCGGCTCGGTTAGAGTGCCAGAGCCCGCCCATCGGCCCTGGGGAAGGACCTTTTCACCGATGACATCGCATGCCCCGATGACCCCCCGCGACTCCAGCGACCCCGCGCCCACCGCGGACGCGGCGACCCCGCCTCTGGAGCAGCTGCCGACCCTGCGCGTGGCCGTGCTCGGTGCCGGCACCGTCGGCAGCGAAGTGCTGCGCCTGATCCAGCAGCAGGGCGAGGACCTCGCCCAGCGCATCGGCGGCCGCCTCGAGGTGATCGGCGTGGCCGTGCGCGATCTCGAGCGCGACCGCGGCGAGCACGTGCCCACCGAGCTGCTGACCGCCGATGCCTCCTCCCTGGTGCGCGAGGCGGACCTCGTGGTGGAGCTGATGGGCGGGATCGAGCCCGCCCGCAGCCTGCTGCTGGAGGCTATGGCCCACGGCGCCTCCGTGGTCACCGCGAATAAGGCCCTGCTGGCGCAGGACGGCGCTGAGCTGTACGAGGCAGCCGATGAGCACGGCGTGGACCTCTACTTCGAGGCCGCCGTGGCCGGGGCGATCCCGCTCGTGCGCCCGGTGCGTGAGTCCCTCGCGGGCGACCGCATCCAGCGCGTGCTCGGCATCGTCAACGGCACCACGAACTACATCCTCGACGCCATGACCCGCACTGGCGCGAGTTTCGAGGATGCCCTCGCAACCGCCCAGGAGCTGGGGTACGCCGAAGCGGATCCCACCGCCGATGTGCAGGGCCACGACGCGGCCGCCAAAGCCTCGATCCTCGCCTCCCTCGCCTTCCACACCCGGGTGCGGGCGGCCGATGTGCACTGCGAGGGCATCACCGCGGTGACCGCGCAGGACATCATTGCCGCCGAGCGCATGGGCCGGGTCATCAAGCTGCTGTCCATCGTGGAGCGCATCGAGGAGGAGGCGGGTGAGCGGGTCTCCGCGCGCGTCTACCCGGCGCTGATCCCCGAGAACCACCCGCTGGCCTCCGTCTCCGAGGCCTTCAATGCGGTGTTCATCGAGGCCGATGCGGCCGGCTCCCTCATGTTCTACGGGCAGGGCGCGGGCGGCTCGCCCACCGCCTCCGCTGTGCTCGGGGACCTCGTCTCTGTCGCCCGTGCCCGCGTGCGCGGGGGTGTGGGGCCGCGCGAGTCCCGCTACGCCGGGCTGGACGTGGTGCCGCTGACGGAGCTGAGGAGCGCCTTCTACCTGTCCCTGACCGTGGAGGATCGTCCCGGCGTGCTCGCCGAGATCGCCGGTACGCTCTCCGAGTACGGCATCTCCATCTCCACCATCCACCAGGAGCCGCTGGGGGCGCAGGAGGAAGGACGCGGGGCCAGCGCCCACATCGGCATCAGCACCCATCGGGCGCTCGAATTGGCGATGGACGCGGCCCTGGACCGCTTCTCCACCTCCGCCGCCGTGCTCTCGATCGACTCCATCCTCCGCATCGAAGGAGACTGACCCGATGGCCCACCCGTGGCGCGGCGTCCTCGCCGAGTACCGCGATCACCTGCCCTTCGCCTCGGATGTCGAGCTGCTGACCCTGGGGGAGGGCGGGACGCCGCTGGTGCACGCCCGCGCCCTGTCCGAGGCCGTCGGCGCCGAGGTGCACGTGAAGGTCGAGGGGATGAACCCCACCGGCTCCTTCAAGGACCGCGGCATGGTCTCGGCGATGACGCAGGCCAAGGCCGACGGTGCGACCGCCGTCGTGTGCGCCTCCACCGGCAACACCTCTGCCTCTGCCGCCGCCTACGCCACCGCGGCGGGGCTGACCTGCGCGGTGCTGCTGCCGCAGGGCAAGATCGCGGCCGGGAAGCTCGCCCAGGCTGTGGTGCACGGTGCCACGCTGATCCAGGTGGACGGCAATTTCGATGACTGCCTGGAGATCGCCCGCAAGCTCGATGCGGAGCATCCCATCGAGCTGGTCAATTCCGTGAACCCCTACCGACTGCAGGGTCAGAAGACCGCGGCTTTCGAGGTGTGCGACGCCCTGGGGGCGGCCCCGGACATCCACGTGCTGCCGGTGGGCAACGCCGGGAACATCTCCGCCTACTGGATGGGCTACCGCGAGTACCGCGAGGCCGGTGTGACGCAGGCTCTGCCGCGCATGTGGGGTTTTCAGGCCGCCGGTGCCGCGCCGTTCGTGGCCGGGCATTCCATCACCGACCCGGAGACCGTCGCCACCGCGATCCGCATCGGCGCCCCCGCCTCCTGGAACCTCGCCGTCGCCGCCCGTGATGACTCCGGCGGCCTGATCGACGCGGTCAGCGATGAGCAGATCCTCGCCGCGCAGAAGCGGCTCGCCGCGGAGGATGGCATCTTCGTAGAGCCCGCCTCCGCGGCCGGCGTGGCCGGGCTGCTGCAGCAGGCCGAGCGGGGCCTGGTTCCCGCCGGCGCCCGGATCGCCGTGACCGTGACCGGCAACGGGCTGAAGGACATCGACACCGCGCTGACCCAGCACGACCTCACCCCGGTGGTGATCGAGCCGGATATCGCCGCGGCAGCGGAGGCCATCGGGCTGTGAGGATCCAGCGCACCACAGCGGCAGTTCGCGTCCCCGCCACGTCCGCGAACCTCGGCCCCGGCTACGACGCCCTGGGCCTGGCCCTGGATCTGTGCGATGAGCTGCAGCTGGAGGCCACCACCGGCGGTGTCGAGATCACTGTCAGCGGGGAGGGTGCGGACTCTGTCCCGACAGGGGAGGAGCACCTGGTGGTGCGCGCCCTGCGGCGCGGCCTCGACCACGCCGGCGCTCCCCAGGTGGGGCTGCGCCTGCGCGCGGTGAACCGCATCCCTCACGGACGGGGCCTCGGCTCGAGCGCCGCTGCGACGGTGGCCGGGCTGCTGTTGGCCCGCGGCCTGATCGCCGACCCCGAGGCGCTCGATGACCAGACCGTGCTGCAGCTGGCCACCGAGTTCGAGGGGCATCCTGACAATGCCGCCCCGGCCCTGCTGGGCGGGGTGGTGCTGTCCTGGATGCACGGCGAGCTGGCTCGGGCGGCTGCGCTGCAGGTGGCCGATGGCGCGGTGAATCCCGTGGTCCTGCTGCCGCGAACCACCCTGTCCACGCAGGCGGCACGCAGCCTGCTGCCCGAGACGGTGCCGCATGCCGATGCAGCGTTCACCGCGGCGCGCGCAGCGCTGCTGGTGCATGCGCTCGCCGGTGCTCCTCAGCTGCTGCTCGAGGCCACAGAAGAGCGGCTGCATCAGGAGCAGCGCGCCCCGGGTATGCCCGAGAGCGTGGACCTGATGCGGATCCTGCGGCAGGAAGGGCATGCAGCGGTCATCTCCGGGGCAGGCCCCTCGGTGCTGGTCCTGACCGGCCAGCGGGCCGAGGTGGCCGCACTGGTGCGACGCGCGGTGGCCGATCCCGCCGTGTGGCGGATCGCCCAGGTGCCGCTGCGTCGGCAGGCCGCAGGTCCTGTGGTAGGTTGAGCCTGCGTCTCGGTGGTATCGCCCTGACGGCGACCCCCACAGCTCCCTCGCAGGGAAGTTCTGTGCGCGGTTCGTCCCGAGCGATGTGATCGCCCACCAGCGCCCCGCGTGATCCGACGCCCGCCCTCGTGGCGGCCCTCCGATCCCGCGCCGCCGCCGACGCACCCCGAAGCATTCCGGCAGAGCCGTCGCCCGTGCCCCGCACTGTGCGGCACGACGAGGGGGCGACCTGCCCGGCCGTGGCCGCTGCGGACCAGGAGGTCCCAGCAGGTTCCGGCCCCCAGACCGATACGGAACCGGCCAGACCGGTCCGACAGGAAGGAACCCTGGTGAACGACACCACCTCCGGCGCGGATCTCGCGGCGAAGAAGCTTCCCGAGCTGCAGGCCATGGCTGTTGAGCGAGGGATCAAGGGCGCCCGTCGGCTCCGCAAGGGCGAGCTGATCGAGGTGCTGAGCGGCGGGAGCGCCCCGTCCGCGGCCCCGCGCCAGAAGGCCGCTGCGGCGCAGGAGTCCCCCTCGCAGAGCGATGCCGCGCCGCGGACGTCTGCTCCGAAGCAGGATTCGTCGGCCCCGTCTGCGGAGGCGGCGCCCTCGCTCGGCATCGAGCTGCCCGAGCGCAGCGGCGGCGGGCAGCAGGAGCAGACCCGCAGCCGCCGTGAGCGCACCCCGCGCGAGGATGGCCAGGAGCGACAGGGCCGCGGGCAGGACGATGAGCGCGAGAGCACGGACCGCCAGAACGGCGGCGGCCAGGATCGTCAGGACCGTGGTGGCCAGGTTCGCGGCAGCCAGGATGATCGTCGGGACCGGGGGGACCGCTCCGGCCGTGGCCGGGGCGATCAGGGCGAGGGCCGCCAGGCCGGCGCCCCGCGTCGTCGCCTGGAGGACATCGAGCTGCCCGACCGTTCCGGCGGTGACCAGTCCTCCTCCCAGCGCGGTCAGGGCGGCGGTTCCGGCCAGGGCTCCGACGGTGATGATGAGGAGCGCCGTGGCCGCTCCCGCAATCGCAATCGCTCGCGCGACCGCAAGCGGCGCGGGCGCGGCGGCCAGGGCGGTGACCAGCACCAGGGCGGCCAGAACCAGGGCGGCGACGATGAGGTCCGCGAGGGCGATGAGCTGATGGCCATCGCCGGGATCCTCGACATCCGCGACAACAACGCCTACGTGCGCACCACCGGTTACCTGCCGGGCCCGAGCGACGTGTTCGTGACCATGAACCAGGTCAAGCGGCACGGCCTGCGCAAGGGCGATGCGATCACCGGCCAGGTCAAGGCCCCCGGGGAGGGGGAGGAGCGCCACGTCGAGCAGCACCACTCCGGCGGCGGCCGCGGCCGCAACCGCCGCGGCAAGGGCGGCAACCAGAACAAGTATGCGGCCCTGGTCCAGGTGGACACCGTCAACGGCATGACTCCCGAGCGGGCCCGCCAGCGCGTGGACTTCGGCAAGCTCACCCCGCTGTACCCCGAGGAGCGCCTGCGTCTGGAGCACTCCGGCTCGCCGTTCGCGCCGCGCGTGATCGACCTCGTCTCGCCGATCGGCAAGGGCCAGCGCGGCCTGATCGTCGCCCCGCCCAAGGCGGGCAAGACGATCATCATGCAGCAGATCGCCAACGCCATCACCACGAACAACCCCGAGGTCCACCTCATGGTCGTGCTCGTCGACGAGCGCCCCGAGGAGGTCACGGACATGCAGCGCACGGTCAAGGGGGAGGTCATCGCCTCGACTTTCGACCGCCCTGCGAGCGATCACACGATCGTCGCGGAGCTCGCGATCGAGCGCGCCAAGCGCCTGGTCGAGATGGGCCGGGACGTGGTGGTCCTGCTGGACTCCCTGACCCGTCTCTCGCGCGCCTACAACCTTGCCGCCCCCGCCAGCGGCCGCATTCTCTCCGGCGGTGTGGACGCCTCGGCGCTGTACCCGCCCAAGCGGTTCTTCGGCGCCGCGCGCAACATCGAGCACGGCGGCTCCCTGACCATCCTCGCCTCCGCCCTGGTGGAGACCGGCTCGAAGATGGACGAGGTGATCTTCGAGGAGTTCAAGGGCACCGGCAACATGGAGCTGCGCCTCTCGCGCAACCTCGCCGACAAGCGCATCTTCCCGGCCGTGGACGTCAATGCTTCCGGCACCCGCCGCGAGGAGGTCCTCATGGGCAAGGAGGAGCTGGCGATCATGTGGAAGCTGCGCCGTGTGCTCGGCTCGCTCGAGCAGCAGCAGGCCCTCGAGCTGCTGCTGGAGCGGATCAAGAAGACGCAGTCCAACTCCGAGTTCCTCATGATGGTCGCGAAGAACACGCCCAGCGTCGGCTCGCATTCGCGCAGCAACGACTGAGACCTCGCGTTGTCAACGCGCTGATCAGCATGGATCGCCCCACCATCATCGATGTCGCCCGCCGGGCCGGCGTCTCCCGCCAGACCGTCTCGCGGGCGATGAACGATCAGCCGGGCATCAGCGCGGCCACCCGGGAGAAGGTCCTGGCTGTCGCCCAGGAGCTGCGATACCGGCCCAGCCGTTTCGGCCGCGGACTGGTGGAGAAGGGCCCGGTCACCGTCGGGCTCGTGCTCTCAGACCTGTCCAACGCCTACTTCGCGGATCTCGGCGCCGCGGTGGTGCGCGCCTGCGCCCCACGCGGCTGGAGCGTCGTGATGGTCGAGGCGGATCAGTCGCCGCACCCTGAGCGGGTGGCCTCCGAGCTCGCTCGGCGCGTCGATGCCCTGGTGGGCTACGGCCTGGTGGACGGTGATATCAGCGGCGGGACCGGTATGCCCGTGGTGCAGCTGGATGACAGCGGCCGTGCGCCCGAGCGCTACGCCCTGGTGCGGCTGGACATCGCCGGAGCCGCCGAGGGTCTGGCCGCGCACCTGCGTGCAGTAGGGGTGCGACGGCCCGCGGTGGTGGATCTCGACGGGCCGGATATGAGCCCCCGGGCGCAGGCTTTCAGCGCCGCCCTCGCCTCGCTGCACAGCGAGGGCGAGGTGCCGGTGCACGCCGCGCCGCTCCGCGGGGATCACGATTCACTGATCAGCACGCTGCTGGCCGATGGGACCGATGCGATCATCGCCTTCAACGATGACCTGGGGGTGCACCTGCTGCGCTCACTGCGCCTGCGCGATGTTCCGGTGCCGCACAGCATGCGCCTGGTGGGCATGGACGGCCTGGAGGTCGGCAGCCTGGTGAGCCCGGAGCTGACCACCCTCGCCGTGGACCGCGAGGAGGTGGCCCGGCAGTGCGTCGACCTCGTGGCCGGAATGCTCGAGGGCACGATTCCGTTGACCGGTCCGGCGGCGATCCGCACCGTTCCCTACACCCTGCAGGTGCGCGAGAGCGCCTGAGGGCCGCACCACCCCCCCCGTCAGCACCGTCAGCAGGTCATGAACCTGCCCGGGGTGGCGCATACCGCATCGCAGAGGTCTCGCCCCGGCCGGATCGTCGTGGCAGACTGGGACGTCGGTTCTGGTTCACGGCGCCCGCCGGGCGCCGACCCAGCGACCGAGAGCTAGGAGACATCATGAAGGCCGAGATCCACCCCGCATACGTCGAGACCCAGGTGACCTGCACCTGCGGCAACTCGTTCACCACCCGCAGCACCAAGACCGACGGCGCCATCAACACCGAGGTCTGCTCCGAGTGCCACCCCTTCTACACCGGCAAGCAGAAGATCCTGGACACCGGCGGCCGCGTGGCCCGTTTCCAGGCCCGCTACGGCAAGAAGAAGAACTGACCCACGGCCTCCGACGCCGGTGCGCGCCCTTTCACGGCGGGCACCGGCGTTGTCGTATGTGGATGGGGTCGTGTGTGGATGAGTGAGGATCAGGTGCAGGCTGTCCCTGGCCGACGGGGACGGTGCGGCGGCGGAAGGAATCGGGTGCGGTGAGCAGGACCAGCAGCAGTGAGGCGGATCTCGCGCCGCTGCGGGCGGAGCATGCGCACCTTCAGGAGCAGATGGCCGATCCGGCGTTGCACTCCGACCCCGCCCGTGCCCGCCGCACCGGCCGCCGCTACGCCGAGCTGCAGACCATCCTCGGTGCCGCAGACGCCCTCGAGTCCACGCGCGCGGATCTGGTGACCGCCGCGGAGCTCGCCGAGCTCGATCCCGCTGACCCCGAACTCACCGCCGAGACCGCTCAGCTGCGCGAGCGCGAGCAGGCCCAGCGCGACCGGCTCGAGGACCTGCTGGCCCCGCGTGATGCCGACGATGCCCGTGATGTGCTCCTGGAGATCCGGGCCGGCGCCGGCGGGGAGGAATCCGCACTGTTCGCCGCCGAGATGCTGCGCATGTATCGGACCTTCGCAGAAACGCGGGGCTGGCGAGTGGAGGTGCTGACCAGCTCCCCGTCGGACCTGGGCGGCCTGAAGGACGTCACCGTTGCGATCAGCGCGAAGAACCCCGCCGATCCCGGGCAGGGCGTGTACGCCCACCTCAAGCATGAGGCCGGGGTGCATCGCGTCCAGCGGGTGCCCGTCACTGAATCCGCCGGGCGCATCCACACCTCCGCCGTGGGCGTGCTGGTGCTGCCGGAAGCCGATGAGACCGATGAGGCCGAGCTGCTCGCCGCGGAGCTCGCCCCACAGAACCTGCGCATCGACGTGTTCCGCTCGTCCGGGCCCGGCGGACAGAGCGTGAACACCACCGACTCCGCCGTGCGCATCACCCATCTGCCCACCGGACTGGTGGTCTCCTGCCAGGACCAGAAGAGCCAGCTGCAGAACCGTGAACAGGCGCTGCGGATCCTGCGAAGTCGTCTGCTGGACGCCCGCCGCGCCGCCCAGGAGGCGGAGTCCTCGGCCACCCGCCGTTCCCAGGTGCGCACCGTGGACCGCTCCGAGCGGATCCGCACCTACAACTTCCCCGAGTCCCGGGTGGCCGATCACCGCACCGGCTTCAAAGCCTCGAACCTGCCGCAGGTCCTCGCCGGGGATCTCACGGACCTGATCGACTCCTGCCGCAGCGCCGAGCGCGAGGAGCGCCTGCGCCAGGCAGCCCAGGATGTGGGAGGCGAGGGGGCATGAGCTCGCACTCGGTCCGTGAGTGTCTGCGTCATGCCCTCGCCGATGCCACGCAGCGTCTCGGCGCCGCCGGCGTGCCCTCGCCGAGCACCGACGCGCGAGCGCTGCTGCAGGCCGCCGCCGGGACAGAGCGACCGCTCGTGCTGCTCGACGCCCTGCCGGAAGACTTCACGGTGCGCTGTGAGGAGCTGCTGGCGCGCCGCGCGGCGCGCGAGCCGCTGCAGCTGGTGCTGGGCTCCGCCCCGTTCCGCCGTCTGCGGCTGGAGATCCGCCCCGGCGTCTTCATCCCCCGGCCGGAGACAGAACTGGCCCTGGACCTGCTGTCCCAGCACTGTGAGGGGGAATGCCGAAGCGTGGTGGATCTGTGCGCGGGCAGCGGCGCGCTCGGTGCGGCCGTTCTCGATGAGCTGCCCGAGGCGCAGGTCCGCGCCGTCGAGATCGACCCAGCGGCCGCCGACCTCGCACAGCGGAACCTCGAGGCCGCAGGACCCGGACGCGGGCAGGTGCTCACCGCCGATATCGCCGCGCCGCCGACGCAGCTGCTCGCCGCAGCGCCCGTGGACGCGGTGCTCGCCAACCCCCCGTACATCCCCGCCGCGGCGGTGCCGCGCGACCCCGAGGTGCTCGCGCATGATCCGCATCGCGCCCTGTTCGGCGGGGGAGAGGACGGGCTCGAGGTACCCGGGGCCGTGATCGACCTGGCCGCGCGCCTGCTGCGCCCGGGAGGTCTGCTGATCATGGAGCACGCCGATGTGCAGGGCGCCGCAACCCGCGAGCTCGCCACCGCTCACGGCGGCTTCACCGCGGTGCGCACCGCACAGGACCTCACCGGGCGCGACCGCTTCCTGCTCGCGCGCCGCGCCGAGATAGAGAGCACCAGCGAGGATGAGAGACTGAACCTGTGAGCGTGCACGACACCCAGAATCCCGAGACCCGTGAGGACTCTCTGAACGCCGCCGTGGACGCGGTGCGCGCGGGAGACCTCATCGTCCTGCCCACCGACACGGTGTACGGCATCGGCGCCGATGCCTTCTCGCCACGCGCCGTCGAGGACCTGCTCGATGCCAAGGGGCGCGGTCGCCAGAACCCGCCGCCAGTGCTGATCGGCGACCACGCCGTGCTCATGGCGCTGGCCACCGACCTACCGGACTACGTCGAGGACCTCGCCGAGGCCCTCTGGCCCGGCGCCCTGACCCTCATCCTCACCGCGCAACCGTCCCTCACCTGGGATCTGGGGGAAACCCGCGGCACGGTCGCTCTGCGCATGCCCGATGACGAGACCGCCCTGGAGCTGCTGCGCCGCACCGGGCCGCTGGCCGTCTCGAGCGCCAACCGCCACGGCAAGCCCGCCGCGCAGTCCGTGCTCGATGCCGCCACGCAGCTGGGCGACACGGTGGCCGTGTATCTCGACGGCGGCACGGTCCCCCTTGGCGGGAGCTCCACCATCCTGGATACGACCGTCACTCCGGCCGAGATCGTCCGGGAGGGCGCGGTCAGCAAGGAGCAGATCATCGAGGCGGTGGGCGATATCTTCACCGCACCGCCGAGCTCCGAGGAGCAGAGCGACGCCACAGAGCACAGCGACGCCGCGGAGGAGAGTGACACCGCAGAGGAGTCCTCTCAGGCGCGGACGGATGCCGAGGCGGCGGACGGCACGGATTCTGCGGACACTGCTGACACTGCGGACGGCGCCGACACCGCTGACGCAGCCGATACCGCGGACATCGCTGACACCGCGGACACCGCGGAGGCGGCGCCCGCTGCCGATGTCGCTGATCCGGCCCAGAACGCCGACCCCGTCCAAAACGCCGACCCTGCCCAGGTCGCCGACCCTGCCCAGGACGCCGACCCTGCCCAGGACGCCGAAGCGTCGGGGAGCACCGCGGAGGCACCGAACGTCGCGGAGCACCCCGCGACCAAGGACACCGCGCCTGCGGCCGGAGCCCTGGAGCTCCCCTCCGAGGCAGAGACCCAGGACACCCGACCCGAGGGGTCGGGGAGCACAGCCGGGTGAGGGTCTACCTCTTCATCCTCCTGGTCGCCGCGGCCGTCACCTACCTGCTGACCCCGGCCGTGCGCCTGGTGGCACGGCGTGCCGGAGCGATGACGGCGGTGCGGGAGCGGGATGTCCACGACACGGTGACCCCACGGCTGGGCGGGGTGGCGATGTTCGTCGGGATCGTCGCGGCCCTGCTCGTCGCGGGCAACGTCCCGTTTCTCGAAGGTCTGTTCCGAGACAGTCGCCAGCCCTGGGCGGTGCTCGCCGCCGCCGGAGTGGTCTGCCTGCTCGGAGCGGCCGATGACAAATGGGACCTGGACTGGGTGACCAAGCTGGCCGGCCAGGTGCTCGCCGCCCTGCTGCTGGCCTGGCAGGGCGTGAGCCTGGTGACCCTGCCGATCGGCGGGGTCACCGTGCTCTCCGGCCGCAGCGCACTGATCCTCACAGTCCTGGTCGTGGTGGTCGCGATGAACGCCGTGAACTTCGTGGACGGACTGGACGGACTGGCCGCCGGGGTCATGGCCATCGGCGGCACCGCTTTCTTCCTCTACGCCTATACCCTCACCCGCTCGGCCTCCACCACCGACTACTCCTCCCTGGCCGCGCTGCTGACCGCCGTCATGATCGGGGCGTGTGTGGGATTCCTGCCCCATAACCTCACGCGTGCCCGCATCTTCATGGGCGACTCCGGCTCGATGCTGCTGGGTCTGCTGCTGGCCGCCAGCACCATCGCTGTGACCGGCCAGGTGGACCCCGCGCGTCTGTCCGGCGCGGACATGCTCGGACAGTTCCTGCCGATCCTGTTGCCCATCGGCGTGATGATCGTTCCGTTCCTCGACTTCGGCCTGGCGGTCATACGCCGCATCGGCTCCGGACGCTCACCCTTCCACGCCGACAAAGCCCACCTGCACCACCGGCTGCTGCGCCTCGGGCACTCCAAGCGCGGTGCGGTGATCATCATGTACGTCTGGACCGTCGTGATCTCCGTCGGCCTGCTGCTGCCCCTTGTGCTGCCGATGCGCACCGTCCTCGTGCTGTGGACCGGCAGCCTGCTGCTGGCGGTGCTCATGACCCTCGATCCAATGCGGTGGCGCAGACCACATCACCAGAAGGAGCCCGCTGATGACCGCCTCTGACCCCGCCCCGGCCCACACGCTGACCGCCGGGGACCGCGGCATGCGCCGCGCCACCCTGCTGGGCCTCGTCGTCGCCGTCGTCCTGGCGCTCGCGATGGTGGTGCTCGCCGCCGCGATCGCCGAACGACCGGCAGTGCTCGGCGCCCTCATCGGCGCCGCCCTGACCGTCGTGGTCGTCGCCCCCACCGCGGTCACCGGCTATCTCGCGCCACGGCTCAGCCCCGTGACAATGGCCGTGACGGTTCTCGCATCCTGGATCCTCAAGATGGTCATCGTGGTGGTCGTGCTGCTCATGCTGCGCGACGTCGAAAGCGTCTCCATCGTCTGGGTGGGGCTCACCCTGCTGGTGGGAGCGCTGATGGGCGTGGTCATCGAGACGGTGCTGCTGGCCCGCGTGCGGAGGCCCCTGGACGTGGAGCCGGACCCACGGCCGGAGTGATGCACCTCGCAGCCCTGGTGAGGACCTTCGGAGGCCCGGAAGAAGGGGCGCACTCTGTTATGGTTATCCGGGCGTCAGGCGCAGTCACCACTGCCTCTCCGGAGGGGTGGAGCGCAGGCGCCGACCACCGGATCCCACCGCCGGGAGACCGCCTGACATCAGGTGGTGCACCAGTCCCCGCGGCGCGGTGGCCACGATGTGAAGGACAGGCCCTGCCACGATGGCAGACAGATTGAGCACGGGAGATCGACCTGAACACCGCCGACCTTGCCGCTCCGCTCCGCGCCGATGACGGAGCGCCCTTTCACATCCCCACCATCGACGAGTTCTTCCCGGACGCGATCCTCTTCGCCGGCACCCCCTTCGAGTTCAACCGCATCCAGCTGGTGCGGCTGATCATCCTGGCGGCCACGCTCATCTTCCTGTGCATCGTCGCCTCGCGGGCGCGCCTGGTCCCCGGTCGCACCCAGAGCATCGTCGAGCTGCTGTTCGACTTCGTGAACACCAACATCGTGGTGGCGGTGCTGGGGGAGCGGGACGGCAAGCGCTTCGCTCCCTGGCTGATCTCCACCTTCGTGCTGATCCTGGTGATGAACCTCGGGTTCATGGTGCCCGGGCTGAACATGTCCGGCACCGCCGTGATCGGCTTCCCCCTGCTGCTGGCCCTGGCGACGTTCGTGATCTACATGGTCGCGGGCATCAAGGCGCATGGTCTGGGGGGCTACCTCAAGCACGCCACCGCCCCGCCCGGCGTGCCGAAGATCGTGTACCTGCTGCTGGTGCCGATCGAGGCGATCCAGGTCTTCGTGGTCCGCTGGGCCTCGCTGACCATCCGTCTGCTGGCCAACATGGTGGGCGGCCACATGATCATCGTGGTGCTCATCGGACTGACTCACTTCCTGGTGGTCTCCCTGAGCCTGCTGACCATCGCCTCGCCCTTCGCCGCGGGCCTCAGCCTGCTGGTGTTCGCCTTCAAGATCTTCGTGGCGGGCCTGCAGGCATTCATCTTCACCATCCTGTCGGCCGTCTACATCCAGATGGCCGTCTCCGACGAGCACTGACCCGCACGACCTCCAGCTCGCTGGACCCCTGAACTGCCGTCCGCCCGGTCGGCCCAACGAAAGGAAACCCCCGTGGACCCGATGCTCCTGACCGCCATCGAGGGCAACATCGCCTCCGTCGGCTTCGGCCTCGCCGCCCTCGGCCCCGGTATCGGCCTGGGCATCCTCGTCGGCAAGACCGCCGAGGCGCAGGCCCGCCAGCCCGAGATGCGCTCGCAGCTGCAGACCACGATGCTGATCGGCGCCGGCTTCGTCGAGTTCCTCGCCCTGCTGGCGATCGTCTTCGGCTTCGTCCTCGCGTTCATCTGAGGGTCAGCCCATGATCCTCAGCGAAGGAGCCACCCCCGGCTGGCAGCTGTTCGTTCCGCTGCCGGCGGAGATCATCTGGTCGGCGATCTTCATCGCCATCTTCGCCGCGGTCTTCATCCGTTTCGTCCTGCCCCGCATGAATGCGGTGCTCGATGAGCGCTCCGAGAAGATCGAGGGCGGGATCCGGCGTGCCGAAGAGGCACAGGCCCAGGCCGACCAGCTCAAGGCGGATCAGGAGCAGCAGCTCTCCGACGCCCGTCGCGAGGCCGCAGCGATCCGTGACCAGGCCCGGCAGGACGCCGAGCGCATCGTGGAGGAGGCGCGGGGACGCGCCGCCCAGGAGGCCGAGCGCGTCCTGGCCACCGGTCGCCAGCAGCTGGAGGCCGAGCGCATCGCCGCGTCCACCCAGCTGCGCGGTGAGGTCGGTTCGCTCGCGAGCGACCTGGCCTCCCGGATCGTCGGGGAGTCCCTCACCGACGACGAGCGTTCGCGCCGTGTGATCGACCGCTTCCTGGACGACCTCGAGTCGTCCCAGGCCGCCACCCGATAAGGAATCGAGATGCGAGGAACCTCCTCCACCTCCTTCGGTGAGGTGCTTCAGCACGCCCAGGGCGCGTTCGCGTCCGAGGGCGTTCAGCTGGGTGCCATCGCCGAGGAGCTGTTCGCGGTGGCTGATGCCATCGACTCCAGCAACCAGCTGGTCCGCCTGCTGTCCGACGCCGGCCGCCCCGGCGAGGTCAAGGAGCAGGCGGTCCGAACCCTCCTGGGCAGCAAGGTCAGCGCACTCGCGCTCGACCTGACAGTGCAGGTGGTGCGTCGGCGCTGGTCCGAGCAGGAGGACATCCTCGACGCTCTCGAGCTGCTGGGGGTTGCCGCGTACCTCGAGCAGGCACGCCGCGAGGACCGCTTGAGCGCCGTGGAGAGCCAGCTGGTCCAGGTTTCGCGGATGATCGATTCCACGCCGGAGTTGACCACCGCGCTGGACGGGTTGCGTGAGCGGCCTGCCGAGCGCAGCGCCCTGGTGACGGACCTGCTGCGCTCCCGCACCCAGGAGCTGACGGCGGCGATCGCGGCCCGTGCCGTGGGGCGTCGCAGCGACACCAAGCCCGCCCGTCGGGTTGAGGAGTTCGCGCGCTTCGCCGCCGAGCAGCGTCGCCGCTCGGTGGCCCAGGTTGCCAGCGCGGTGCCCCTGACCGACACCCAGCAGGCTCGGCTGGCGAGCCTGCTGGCCGGCATCTACGGCCGCGAGATCCAGATCGACCTGCAGGTGGATCCCACCGTCGTGGGCGGTATGCGGATCCAGGTCGGAGACGATCTCTACGACGCCACCGTCCTGGCGCGCCTGGCCAAGGCCCGCCAGCAGCTGGTGGCCTGACCCGCCCGACGCCACGGCGTCCCCCGAACCCGCACAGCGCCCCCACCACGGGGAGACCGAGAGGAACAACGAGCAGCGATGGCCGAGCTCACGATCAGCCCGGAGGAGATCCGGAACGCCCTGGACACCGCGGTGTCCACCTACCAGGCAGGCAGCACCGAGCGCGAGGAGGTGGGTCGCGTCGTCACCGCGGCCGACGGCATCGCGCACGTCGAGGGCCTGCCCAATGTGATGGCCAATGAGCTGGTCAGCTTCGAGGACGGCACCCTGGGCCTGGCACTGAACCTCGACCTGCGGGAGATCGGTGTCGTGGTCCTCGGGGAGTTCTCCGGCATCGAGGAGGGCCAGCAGGTGCGGCGCACCGGGCAGGTGCTCTCCGTGCCCGTGGGCGATGGCTACCTGGGCCGCGTGGTGGACCCCACCGGCAAGCCCATCGACGGCCTGGGCGACATCGCCACCGTGGGCCGCCGGGCGCTCGAGCTGCAGGCACCCACCGTGATGCAGCGCAAGTCCGTCAAGGAGCCGATGCAGACCGGCCTGAAGGCCATCGACTCGATGACCCCGATCGGCCGTGGCCAGCGCCAGCTGATCATCGGCGACCGCCAGACCGGCAAGACTGCCATCGGCATTGACACCATCCTGAACCAGAAGGACAACTGGGACAGCGGTGATCCCGACAAGCAGGTGCGCTGCATCTATGTGGCGGTGGGCCAGAAGGGCTCCACCATCGCCGGTGTGCGCGCGACCCTCGAGCGCGCGGGCGCGCTGGAGTACACCACCATCGTGGCTGCTCCGGCCTCTGACCCGGCGGGCTTCAAGTACATCGCCCCCTACACCGGCTCCGCGATCGGCCAGCACTGGATGTACGAGGGCAAGCATGTCCTGATCGTCTTCGACGACCTGTCCAAGCAGGCCGAGGCCTACCGCGCCGTGTCCCTGCTGCTGCGTCGTCCCCCGGGCCGCGAGGCCTACCCCGGTGACGTCTTCTACCTGCACTCCCGCCTGCTGGAGCGCTGCGCGAAGCTGTCCGATGACATGGGTGGCGGCTCGATGACCGGCCTGCCGATCATCGAGACCAAGGCCAATGACGTCTCGGCGTACATCCCCACCAACGTCATCTCCATCACTGACGGCCAGTGCTTCCTGCAGTCGGACCTGTTCAACGCCGACCAGCGCCCCGCCGTGGACGTGGGCATCTCGGTGTCCCGCGTGGGCGGTTCCGCGCAGACCAAGGCGATGAAGTCCGTCTCCGGCACGCTGAAGATCAGCCTGGCCCAGTACCGCGACCTCGAGGCCTTCGCGATGTTCGCCTCGGACCTGGACGCCGCCTCGAAGCAGCAGCTGCACCGCGGTGCCCGCCTGATGGAGCTGCTCAAGCAGGCCCAGTACTCGCCGTTCCCGATGGAGGAGCAGGTCGTCTCCATCTGGGCCGGCACCAAGGGGAAGTTCGACGACATCGAGGTCGATGAGGTCCGCGAGTTCGAGGCCGCGCTGCTGGAGCACCTGCGCCACAACGGCACGATCCTGGATACCATCCGCACCTCCGGCAAGTTCTCGGATGAGACCGAGGAGGAGCTGAGCCAGGTCCTGGACCAGGTCAAGACCGACTTCCTCGCCGCCAAGGCCAATGACCGCGCGGTCAACGATGAAGATGGCCGGGCCACCGAGGATCAGATCGACCAGGAGAACATCGTCCGCGGCTGAGGTCCGGAGCGCCGCCCCACGGCGGTGCCCCTGACGGAGGCATTCGGCGCGAACGAGGAGAGACATGGGAGCCCAGCAGAGGGTCTACAAGCAGAAGATCAAGTCCGCCCAGGGCATGAAGAAGATCTTCAAGGCCAAGGAGATGGTCGCGGCATCGCGCATCGCCAAGGCCCATGCCCGGGTCACGGCGACGACTCCGTACGCCGAAGCGCTCACGCAGGCGATCGGTTCGGTGGCCACCCACTCCGAGGAGCTCAAGCATCCGTTCCTGGAGCAGCATCGCGAGCAGACCGGGCGGGCCGGCATCCTCATGATCACCGCCGACCGCGGTATGACCGGCCCCTACTCCCATAACGTCATCCGTGCTGCCGAACAGCTGGCCAACAAGCTGCTCGACGAGGGCAAGACCCCGGTGATGTATGTGGTGGGCCGCAAGGGCGACTCGTACTACCGCTTCCGCAACCGGCCCCCGCACCGGTCCTGGACCCCGTACGCGGAGAGCGAGCTGCCGGACCTGGGCCGGGAGATCTCCCACGTGCTCACCGAGGATCTGCTCAGCGAGGACGAGCAGGTTCACCTCGATGAGCTGTACGTGGTGGGCACGAAGTTCATCTCCCGCTTCCAGCAGCAGACCCGTGCCATCCGCATGGTGCCGATGGGCGTGGTCGATGCGGAGGAGGGCCAGCGCCCCACCTACCCGCTGTATGCCTTCACCCCGGATCCCGATTCGGTCATCGAAGAGCTGATGCCGCGGTACATCGAGTCGCGGATCATCAACATCCTGCTGCAGGCCATGGCCTCGGAGCACGCCTCCACGCAGCGTGCGATGAAGACCGCCACCGACAACGCGGAGACCCAGATCCACAAGTTCACCCGCCTCGCCAACTCCGCGCGTCAGGCGGAGATCACCCAGGAGATCACCGAGATCGTCGGCGGCGCCGACGCCCTGGCAGGAACTGGCCGCACCGACCGCTGAGACCCGGCCGACCGCGTCCCCGCGCGGCGGCCCGACATGGAGAGAACGCACATGAGCACCACCTTTGAACCGCAGGCCCCCGCCGAGGCCCCGGCCGCGACCGGTCGCGTCGCCCGTGTCACCGGCGCCGTCGTCGACGTGGAGTTCCCCCCGGGGAACATCCCGGACCTCTACAACGCGCTGACCATCGACATCGCCGCGAGCGACTCCGGCCTCGAAGCCTCCACCCTGACGCTCGAGACCGCGCAGCACCTCGGTGACGGCATGGTGCGTGCGATCGCGCTGAAGCCCACCGACGGTCTCGTGCGTGGCCAGGCTGTCAACGACACCGGCGCCCCGATCTCCGTCCCGGTGGGCGATACGACCCTGGGCACAGTCTTCGACGTGGTGGGCACCCCGCTGAACAAGCCCGCGGAGCAGCTGCAGGTCACCGAGCGCTGGCCCATCCACCGCCAGGCGCCGAACTTCGACCAGCTCGAGTCGGCCACCACCATGTTCGAGACCGGCATCAAGTCGATCGACCTGCTGACCCCGTACGTCAAGGGCGGCAAGATCGGCCTGTTCGGCGGTGCCGGCGTGGGCAAGACGGTGCTCATCCAGGAGATGATCTACCGCGTGGCCAACAACCACGACGGCGTGTCCGTGTTCGCCGGCGTGGGCGAGCGCACCCGTGAGGGCTGGGACCTCATCGAGGAGATGACCGAGTCCGGCGTCATCGACAAGACCGCGCTGGTCTTCGGCCAGATGGACGAGCCCCCGGGGACGCGTCTGCGCGTGGCTTTGTCCGCCCTGACCATGGCGGAGTACTTCCGCGATGTGCAGAACCAGGACGTGCTCCTGTTCATCGACAACATCTTCCGCTTCACCCAGGCCGGCTCTGAGGTCTCCACGCTGCTGGGCCGTATGCCCTCGGCGGTGGGCTACCAGCCGAACCTCGCCGATGAGATGGGTGTGCTGCAGGAGCGCATCACCTCCACCCGCGGCCACTCGATCACCTCGATGCAGGCGATCTACGTCCCGGCCGACGACTACACCGACCCGGCCCCGGCGACGACCTTCGCCCACCTGGATGCGACCACCGAGCTCTCCCGTGAGATCGCCTCGCGCGGTCTGTACCCGGCGATCGACCCGCTGGCCTCCACCTCGCGGATCCTGGACCCGCGGTACGTGGGCCAGGACCACTACGACACCGCGGTGCGCGTGAAGCAGGTGCTGCAGCGCAACAAGGAACTGCAGGACATCATCGCGATGCTGGGTGTGGACGAGCTGTCCGAGGAGGACAAGGTCATCGTCTCGCGCGCCCGCCGCATCCAGCAGTTCCTGTCCCAGAACACCCACCTGGCCAAGCAGTTCACCGGTGTGGACGGCTCGGACGTGCCGCTGAGCGACACGATCGAGGGCTTCAAGGGCATCTGCGACGGCGAGTTCGACCACATCACCGAGTCGGCGTTCTTCAACGTGGGCGGCATCGACATGGTGCTGGAGAACCAGCACCGCATCGACAAGGAGCTCGGCAAGTGAGCTCGCTCGAGGTCACGTTCGTCACCGCCGACCGCACCGTCTGGACCGGTCGGGCCCGGCAGGTCGTGGTCCCCGCGGTCGACGGATCGATGGGCATCCTGCCGCAGATGCAGCCCACCCTGGCCATCCTCGGCGATGGCCTGGTGCGCATCATCTGCGAGGAGGAGGGCGTGCGCGAGCTGTCCGTGCGCGGTGGATTCGTCTCCGTGGACTCCGACGTCGTGGTCATCGGCGTGGATGATGCCGATCATGACGATGAGGTCGCCAAGGAATCCCTGACCGGCAGTGCCATCTGAGCCGGGCACGACCTCACGATGAGCGCTTCGAACATCCCGATCCTCCTGCTGGGGGTCGGGATGTTCGTCGTCGTGACCGCAGCCCTCGTGATCATCCGCCAGTTGGTGATCGCCCGCGGTCGTGGCGCTTTCGAATGCACGCTGTATCGGCGCGGCCTGGTGGGGGAGGCGGGCTGGCAGCACGGCATGATGCGCTTCGGGACCGACCGCCTGCGCTGGCACCGCGCCTTCTCGCTGCGCTGGCGCCCCTCGGAGGTGATCCGCCGCGCGGAGATCCAGGAGCTCACCCGGGAGCGGCTGGCCGCGGGGAGCGATGGCGGTGCAGACATGTGTCTGGTGATCTTCCAGCTCACGCGTGGCCGGGAGCAGCGCGCCCTCGTGGACATGACCGCCGGGGCGGCTCTGAACGCCTGGGTGGAAGCGGCGCCAACGGGCCAGTTCCGCGGCGACGTGGACTGACAGCAGCTGACCGCCACCCCGGCCCCATCACCGGACGTTTGCGGCATCCATGGCAGATGGCTCAGTCCGAGAGCACCTCGCCGCGCCGGATCACCCGACGCACCTGCAGCTGCTCATCGACGAGCACGGCATCGGCGCGAGCGCCCGCCCCGAGGTGTCCGATGCGGTCGGCGGCGCCGAGCACCCGCGCAGGCACCACGGTGGCCGCCCGCACGGCCGGCACCAGATCCACGCCGGCCTCGAGCACGGTGAAACGCAGCACGTCCAGCAGATGCGCGGTGCCACCGGCGATCGCGCCGCCCTCGGTGAGGGTCGCGGTGCCCTCAGCGACCGTGACGTCCAGGGCGCCCAGGCGATACTGTCCATCGGCCATCCCGGCGGCGGCCATCGCATCGGTCACGAGCACCACATGATCGGGGGCGGCGAGCGCGAAGACATGCGCGACGGTGCGGGCATCCAGATGCACGCCGTCGGCGATGACCTCCACCACCATCTCTCCGCGCGCGGCGGCATCCAGCGAGGCGAGCGCGGGACCGGGATCGCGGTGGTGGATGGGGCGCATCCCATTGAACAGATGCGTGGCCGTGGGCAGCGGTGAGCGGCCCTTCTCGCGGCGCAGCTCCTGGATGCTGAGAGCGATCGCCCGGGTCATCTGGGTGCTCGAGCCATCCGTGTGGCCCAGCGACGGCACCGCCCCCACCTCGGCGAGTGCCGTGATCACCGCATCGGCATCCCCGGTCTCCGGCGCGAGGGTCATCGTGGCGAGCGCCCCGCCTGCGATCTGAGCAAGCTCGCGCACCAGGTCAGCATCACCATCGATGATGTGCTCGGGGTTTTGGGCGCCGCGCCGGGCCACGGAGACGAAGGGGCCTTCGAGGTGGATCCCGGCGATCTCCTCCGCGGCGGCGAGCTCGGCGAGATCCGACACGCGCTCGCGCAGCGTCGCGGCATCGGCCGTCACCAGGGAGGCGACGAGCGAGGTCGTGCCGTGCCGACGGTGCTCGTGCACGGCGGTCAGCATCGTCTGTGCATCCGCCGCATCGGGGAAGGACGCCCCGCCGCCGCCGTGGCAGTGCACATCCACCAGGCCCGGCAGGATCAGGTCGTCATGTTCCACAGTGCTCTGCGCAGTGTGCGCCGGAGCCTGCGCGGCGGGGCCGGACCAGATGATGTCCTGCCCGCTGATGAGCACAAGCGCGCCGGGCATGAGGCCGCCGGGCAGCACGGCGGTGCCGTGAAGGGCGAGGTCGCAGGTGAGAGGGGTGGCGGATGCGGGGGCGGTCATCGGCTCTCCAGTCAGATGAGATGGGAACGAGTCAGCGGGGATCGTGCTGCCCCGCAGAGGAAGCGGGCGGCGTTGGGTGGGACAGGGCTGGTCGCGGCGTGTGGGGCGTGGCGCTGGCACACGAGAGCACGAGGCGGGACGGCCGGCTCAGAACAGGCGCGACTCGGCATCGTCGATGCCGCGCAGGGCGTCGTAGTCCAGGGTCACGCAGTCGATACCGCGGTCCCCGGCCAGCACGCGGGCCTGCGGCTTGATGGCCTGGGCGGCGAAGATGCCGCGCACGGGTGCGAGCAAGGGGTCGCGGTTCAGCAGCTCGAGGTAGCGCGTCAGCTGCTCCACGCCGTCGATCTCCCCGCGGCGCTTGATCTCGATCGCCACGGTGCCGCCGGCGCCGTCGCGGGCCAGGATGTCCACCGGGCCGATCGCGGTGGAGTACTCCCGGCGCACGAGCGTCCAGCCATCGCCGAGTGTCTCGATGTTCTGGGCCAGCAGCGCCTGCAGATGCGCCTCCACGCCGTCCTTCTGCAGCCCGGGATCCACGCCGAGCTCGTGGGAGGAGTCCTCGAAGACCTCGAACAGCCGCACCCGCAGGCGGTCCCCGGACTTGTCATGCACCACGTCCCACTGCTCGATCCAGGGGCCTTCGAGGTCGTCCTCATCCTGCTGGGCCGCGGCGATCTCGGCATCCCCGCGTCGGGTGGTGCTCAGGGTGCACGGCGGGCTCATCCAGTTCAGCGGCTTGTAGCTGCCGCCGTCGGAGTGGACCAGGACGCTGCCATCGGCCTTGAGGATCAGCAGGCGGGGCGCCTGGGGGAGATGGGCGGTGAGCCGACCGGTGTAGTCGACAGAACAGCTGGCAACGACGAGACGCACCCGGCCAGGGTACGTCACCGCCGCCATCGCCGGTCGGGACCGTCCGTGCATCCCCTCACGTGCGTGTGGCGGGCACGGGCCCGGAACCGTATCGTGGGCAGGTCACTGCCTCGGCCCGTCCCGGGCCGCCCCGAAGGAGCGTCACCGTGCAACGAATCCTGGCCGCCCTGCTGATCCTGATCGGCGTCGCGGGCCTCGTGCTGGGCCGCCTCGGCGAGACCACCTGGGCGCCCGAGACCCAGACCACCGCGACCGTCGAGCTCGATGATCCCGGCCCCGCCGTGGTGATCGATCCCGGTGTGCTGTACATCGGCGGCCAAGAAGGCCGCGTGACCATCGAGGGTGAGGGCGAGGTCAGCCTGATCACCGCCGGTGGCGGCGATATCGATGCCTACCTCGAGGGCGTGCATCACACCCGGATCACCGGGGCGAGCGACTGGCAGACCCTGAGCGTCGAAGAGGTCGAGCCCGAGGGGGAGGCGGAGATCGCAGATCCCACCTCCTCGGACCTGTGGCGCACCATCGATACCTCGCAGAGCCCCGCCACGATCGATGTGGCGGAGTTCTGGGCCCAAGAGAATGACGACAACCTCAAGCCGTATCGGCAGATCCTGATCGTCACCGACGGCACCGCCCCGGGCGCTTCGAAGGTGTCGATCACCTGGCCGGTCGACGCTGAGAACGAGTGGGTGCCCTACGCCTACGCCGGTGGCGCCGCGATCGCCGTGGTGGGCCTGGTGCTGCTCGTGGTGTCCGTCGGCCGCGGGTCCTCCCGCCCCAGCGGGCGCCGTCGCCGCGTGGATGATGCCGCGCCGCCCCGCTCCGAGCCGGCGGAGTCTGTCGCCGGTGGGTCCGAGGCTGCGGACCTCGCTGCGCCCAGCGATGATGATCCCACGGATGATCCCACGACCGAACAGCTGCCCACCATCGATGATGAGGAGCCCCGCCGATGACCCGCCCTGATCACCGCACCGGCTCCCTGCGGGCCACCCGCAGGATCCGTCCGGGCCGTCGTGAGCTCCTGCTCGGCAGCGGACTGCTCGCCGCCGGCGCGCTGAGCGCCTGTGCGAGCGAGGTCGAGCCCCCCGCCGCCCCGGTGACGGGTCCCGAGCTCGAGGCCCCCACGCCGGTACAGACCGAGGAGCAGCTGTCCACCGCCATCAGCGAGATCCATGAGGCCGTGGCCGCCGCCGATGAGAAGCGGTCTGCGAAGCCGCTGGACCCTCGCGTGGTCGGCTCCGCCCAGGAGTTCCGCTCCAAGCTCTACAAGCTGATCAAGAAGTCCAAGGGCTTCGCAAAGGACCTCGAGCGCCCCGGCGCCTCGATGGTGATGCCGCTGACCAGCGTGGACGCCGAGTTCCCCCGGACGGCGATCGCCCTGGTGGAGGACGCCGGGGACTCCGGGGTGCCGTTCTTCATGGCGCTGCGGCAGGAGTCGGCGAAGGACCCGTACACGACCTGGGGCTGGGCGCAGCAGGCGGTGGGCGTGGAGATGCCCGATGTGGCCAATGCGCTCGTGGGCTCCCAGCAGGTGGGGCCGGACGCGGATGATCTGCTGATGACCCCCATGGCCGCGCTGAAGCTGTATGCCAAGGTGCTCTCGGACGGTGATGAGGCGGATCCGGACGACAAGCTGGCCGATGACCCCTTCAAGGTCCAGACCCACAAGAATATCGCCCAGGAGCGCAAGGAGCTCAACACCGGGGTGGACTACGACGAGGCGGCGACCATCAAGGAGGTGTGGACCGTGCGCGAGGAGGACTTCGTGGGTCTGCGCACCGACGAGGGCGGTGCCCTGGTGATGTCCACCATCACCTCCAAGCGGACCGTGCGCATCAAGGAGCGCGGCACCATGCGCTACGAAGAGGAGAACCCGTACACCAAGGCGGCGGGGACGCGGGAGTTCAACGAGAACTTCATCCGCACGTTCGGCACTCACGTTGCCGTGCATATCCCGCCCAAGGGCGCGAAGGGCAAGATTCAGCCGGTGGGTGCCACACAGACCGTGCTCGGCGTCACGGGGGAATGAACGACCCCGAGGCAGCAGTGCGGTGGCGCCGCGCGGGTGCTCTCACCGGCTGAGCTCGTTGCCGCCCCGCGGGATCGCCACTGCCTAGACTGGTCAGGTCCCGACCACGTCGAAGGAGTCCCTGTGACCGATCCGTACGGCATCATCGATCTGTCCACGCTCAAGCAGCCCGCCGGCTCGGAAGAGTCCGGCAGCAGCACCCCGGCCCAGCATGAGGTGGCCGTGACCGAGCAGGGTCTCGAGCAGATCATTGCCGACTCCCAGCGCATCCCCACCCTGCTGCTGGTCACCAGTGCACGGGTGCCCGATGGGGAGTCCTTCCTCGCCGCGCTGCGCAGCGCTGTGGATGCCAAGGGCGGAGCGGTGCGCCTGGCGACCGTGGATGCCGATGCGCAGCAGCGGGTCGCAGCGGCCCTGCGTGTTCAGCAGCTGCCCACGCTGCTGCTGCTCCTGCTGGGTCAGGTGCAGCCGATCGTGCAGTCCGTGCTGCCCGCAGAGGAGATCTCCGCACTGCTGGATCAGGTGGTGCAGGTGGCGCGGCAGCAGGGCATGGAGCTGCCGGAGGGTGCCGGAGAGCAGGCGCCCCCCGAGGAGCCGCTGCCGGAGCTGATCGCCCAGGCCTACGCCGCGATCGACCAGGGGGATCTGGAGGGCGCACAGTCTGCGTTCTCCAAGCACCTCACCGAGAACCCGGCCGATGCCGAGGCGAAGGCGGGACTGGCTACGGTCTCGCTCATGCAGCGCACGCAGGGCCAGGACCTCAACGGCGCGCGCGAGCAGGCGGCGCAGCACCCGGAGAATCTGGACGCGCAGCTGCTCGTGGCGGACCTTGACATGCTGGGTGGGCACGTCGATGACGCGTTCGCGCGCCTGCTGGACCTGCTGCGCGGCGCCGATGCGGAGACCAAGGACACCGTGCGCGCCCGCCTGTTGGACCTGTTCGAGGTGGCCGGGCCCAATGATCCTCGCGTAGCCCCCGCCCGCAAACGCCTGGCGAACCTCCTGTTCTGAGGCCTGGGGTCAAGAGCCCTAGCCCCCAGCCCAAGCCCCGCGCCGAGCCCAAGACCCCGCGCCCACCCCCCAGCACGCCACAGGCCCCAGCACGCCACAGCCCCGCGCCCCACTCTCACGATTTCGGGTGCTGCGACCAGTTCTGGTACGCAGCACCCGAAAACATGGAGGAAAGAGTGCGAGGGGCCGACGGGGGAGCGTGCGCCCTGGCCCGACGGGGGAGCCCCTCAGCCCTGGCGCAGGCGCTCGGGCACGAGCACCACGGCACCCAGCGGCGGCACCGTCAGGCGCACGGAGTGCTCGCGCCCATGCTGCGGCAGCGGCTCGGCGTGCACGGCCCCGAGGTTCCCCACCCCGCTGCCGCCGTACACGGGGGCGTCGGAGTTCAGCACCTCGAGCCAGCTCCCGCCTTCGGGCAGCGGCACGCGGTAGTCATGCCAGGCGCTGGGGGAGAAGTTCACCACCACCGCCACGGGATCGCCCGCGGCATCGCGCCGCAGGAACGCCAGCACGTTGTGTCCGGCATCGTCCCCGATCAGCCATTCGAAACCGGCCGGGTCCTGATCGCGCTGGTACAGCGCCGGGAACTCGGCCTGCAGCGCGTTGAGGTCCCGCACCAGCTGCTGCGCCCCGCGGTGCAGCGGGTACTCCAGCAGCCACCACGGCAGGCCCGCCTGCTCGGACCATTCCGTGCCCTGCGCGAACTCAATGCCCATGAAGATGAGCTGCTTGCCCGGATGGGTCCACTGGAAGGCGAGGTAGGAGCGCAGCGTCGCCGCCTGCTGCCAGTCATCACCGGGCGCCTTGCGCAGCAGGGAGCCCTTGCCGTGCACCACCTCATCATGCGAAAGCGGCAGCACGAAGTTCTCCGAGTACTGGTACACCATCGAGAACGTCAGCTCGCCGTGGTGGTACTGGCGGTGCACCGGATCCTCGGAGAGGTACTCGAGGGTGTCGTGCATCCAGCCCATGTTCCACTTGAAGCCGAAGCCCAGGCCCCCCACATCGGTGGGGCGCGTGACACCGGGGAACGACGTGGACTCCTCGGCGATCATCACGATGCCCGGCACCCGCTTGTACGCGGTCGCCGTCGCCTCCTGCAGGAACGCGATGTTCTCGAGGTCCTCGCGGCCGCCATGGCGGTTGGGCACCCACTGGCCCTCCTCGCGCGAGTAGTCCAGGTACAGCATCGAGGCCACCGCATCCACGCGCAGCCCGTCCACATGGAACTCCTCGAGCCAGTAGCAAGCGTTGGCCACCAGGAAGTTGCGCACCTCATTGCGGCCGGTGTCGAAGATGTATGTGCCCCAGTCAGGGTGCTCACCGCGCCGCGGATCCGCATGCTCGTACAACGGGGTGCCGTCGAAGCGGCCCAGCGCCCACTCGTCCTTCGGGAAGTGGGCGGGAACCCAGTCCATGATCACGCCGATGCCGGCCTCATGCAGCGTGTTGATGAGGTGCCGCAGCTCATCGGGGGAGCCCAGACGGGAGGTGGGGGCGTAGTAGCCGGTGACCTGGTATCCCCAGGAGCCGCCGAAGGGATGCTCCGCCAGCGGCATGAACTCCACATGCGTGAAGCCCATCTCGCGCACATAGTCGGTCAGCTCCGTGGCGAGCTCGCGGTAGGACAGCCCCGGCCGCCAGCTGGGCAGATGCACCTCGTAGATCGACATGCGGGAGGAGACCGCCTCGCTCGCGGCGCGCTCGGCGAGCCAGTGGTCATCGGTCCACTCGAAGTCACTGGCGGTGACCACGGAGCCGGTGGCCGGCGGCACCTCGGCCAGGCGCGCCATCGGATCGGCCTTCTCCCGCCAGGTCCCATCGGCCGCGAGAATCCGGAACTTGTAGACGGCACCGGCGCCGACTCCGGGGATGAACAGCTCCCACACCCCGGAGGACCCGAGCGAGCGCATGGCGTGCCCGCGGCCGTCCCAGCCGTTGAAGGAGCCGATCACCTGGACGGCGCGCGCATTGGGCGCCCACACCGTGAAGGAGGTGCCGGTGACCGCCTGCGGGCCCTCACCCAGGGTGCGCACATGCGCCCCGAGCGCCGTCCACAGCTCCTCGTGACGGCCCTCGCGGATCAGGTGCAGATCGAGCTCGCCGATGGTGGGCCAGAAACGGTAGGGCTCCTCGAGATCCACCGACTCCTCACCCTCAGCCCAGGTCACGCGCAGCCGATAGGCGGGTACGCGCTCCAGCTCGAGGGTGGTCGCCCAGATGCCGTCGTGCTCATGCTCCATCGGCACCTCGGTGCCGTCCTCGAGCAGCACGGCGACGGCGCGGGCGAAGGGCTTGAGGGTGCGCACGGTCAGGCCGCCGTCATACTCGTGGGCCCCCAGCACTGCATGGGGATCATGGTGGCTACCGGTGGCGGTGCCGCCCAGCTCATGCAGCCCCAGCGGCATCACCGCGGGCCGCGAGGAGACCGGCCCCGGCGCATCCGGCGGCGGGACCGTGCGCGGCATGCGCGGAACGTCGTCGTCACGGGTAGGGGTCATGTCAGTCCTCCTCGGGATGGATGATCCGCAGGATGTGCGCGGGGCGATGCTCGGGATCCAGGATCACGAAGGGGTCCCGGCCCCAGGTCCAGCGCTCGCCGGTCAGCAGGTCCTCCACGTCGAACACCTCACCGGCACCGAAGGCCGCGGGATCCAGGTGAAGGGTGCTTGAGCTGCCGCGATCATGCGCGGTCAGCGACACCACCAGCACCGAGTCCGTCGCGGCGGTGGGGGAGTCCGCGGCGTCCAGGTGCTTGGAGTACACCAGCAGCTGCGGGTCATCCGACCCATGGAAGCGGATCGTGGTGAGGGTCTGCAGAGCCGGATGCTCACGGCGGATCCGGTTCAGGTCCGTGAGCAGCCCCTGCAGGCTCTCGCCGCGCTCGAGCGCTCCGGCGAAGTCCCGCGGCTTGTACTCGTACTTCTCATTGTCGATCTGCTCCTGCGCCCCGGGCCGCGGCACATCCTCCACCAGCTCGTAGCCGGAGTAGATGCCCCAGGTGGGCACGAGGGTGGCGGCGAGGATCGCACGCAGCACGAAGGCGCGACGGCCCCCCGAGGTCATGAACGGGGTGAGGATGTCATGGGTGGTGGGCCAGAAGCTGGGGCGCATGTACGGCGCCGCCTCCACCAGCTCCTCCATGTACGCGCGCAGCTCCTCGGGGCTGTGGCGCCACGTGAAGTACGTGTAGGACTGGTGGTAGCCCACCTTGCCCAGCGTGTGCATCATCGTCGGGCGCGTGAACGCCTCGGCCAGGAAGATCACCTCGGGGTGCTTCTCGGCGAACTCCGCCAGCAGCTCCTCCCAGAACCGCACCGGCTTGGTATGCGGATTGTCCACCCTGAACAGCGTCACGCCGTGGGAGACCCACAGCTCGAGCATGTCGCGGATCGCCGCGTACAGCCCCTCGTAGTCGGTGTCGAAGCTCAGCGGGTAGATGTCCTGGTACTTCTTGGGCGGGTTCTCGGCGTAGGCGATGGTGCCATCGGCCCGCACCTCGAACCACTCGGGATGCTCACGCACCCACGGATGGTCCGGAGAGCACTGCAGGGCGATGTCCATCGCCACCTCAAGCCCCAGCTCCCGCGCGCGGGCCACGAAGGCGTCGAAGTCCTCCATCGTCCCGAGGTCCGGGTGGATCGCATCGTGCCCGCCATCCGGTGAGCCGATCGCATACGGGGATCCGGGGTCCCCGGGCCGCGTCTCGAGCGTGTTGTTGCGGCCCTTGCGGAAGGTGGTGCCGATGGGGTGGATCGGCGTGAGGTAGGCGACGTCGAAACCCATGTCGGCGATGCGGTCCAGCTCGCCCATCGCGCTGCGCAGCGTTCCGGAGGTCCAGCCGCGCTCCGGGTCAAAGCGGGCCCCCGCGGAGCGCGGGAAGAACTCGTACCACGAGCCGTACAGGGCGCGCGGCCGCTGTACCACCAGCTCATAGGTGGGGGATGCGGTCACGCCATCGCGCAGGGGGCGCTCCGCCAGCACCCCACGCAGATCCGCCCCGAGCGCCCGCGCGACGCGCACGTCGGCCGGGCGCGACCCATCGCGCAGATCCGCGATCGCGGCGGCGGCCAGCTCCCCATCGGTCACCGGGCGCTCACCGGAGCGGGACTGCTCGCAGATGCGCTCAAGCACCCGCACGCCCTCAGCGCACACCAGGTCCTCATCGAGCCCAGCGGGGATCTTCACCTCCGCGATATGGGCCCAGGTGTCATACGGCGCGGAATAGGCCTTGATGCGGAAGGACCAGCGGCCCTCCGTCTCTGGCCGGATCGTGCTCTCCCACAGGTCCAGACCCGGGTTCGTGCAGTGCAAGGCCTGCCGACGCGCGGCGCCGTCGGGGGCGGTGAGCACCAGCTGCACACCCATCGCATCGTGCCCCTCGCGGAAGGCGTTGACGCGCACCGGGACCCGCTCCCCGGCGACGCACCGGGCGGGAAAGCGGCCAGCGTCCACGACGGGCTGGACATCCATGATGGGGATGCGCCCCACCCCGGCCCCGGATCGCGTGCGTTCGGTGGTCTCGGACATCGTCTCTCCTACCTGAGCGCTGGTGGTCCGCGTGCGGCCGACGGCGGACGCGGTGACGGCTCTCACGATAGCCGCTGCGAGGCACCTTCCCAGTCCGCGGAGATCCCGATCACCACCACGCTGCCGGGCTGCACCGTCACGGTGCGGTCCGCGATGGGCGCGCCGCTGAGCTCGGCAGGGGATTCCAGGGCCGTATCGAGCAGCACGCGGGCGGTGCCCTGCGGCCACGGCGCAGCGGGCAGGCGCACCTGCCAGGGGTCCGGTTCGGTGGAGTGGATGATCAGCAGATGATCGGAGCCGTCGCGCCCGTGCACCCCGGGTCGCAGCATCACCAGCAGGTGGCGCCGGGCGTCCATCCACTCGGCGTGATCCATCGGCTCGCCGTTCTGCGTGAACCAGGCGATCTGCCCGGCATCCAGGGCCTGAGGATCGGCGGGGCGCAGGAAGTGCGGGGCGCGCAGCTGTGGGTGCTCGGACCGCAGCCGCAGCAGCTGCACGACGGTCTCCTGCACCGCTTCGGCGTGGGGGTCGGGTGTCCAGTCCACCCAGGAGATCTCGTTGTCCTGGCAGTAGGCGTTGTTGTTGCCGCGCTGGGTGCGCAGGCGCTCATCCCCGGCGGTGAGCATCGGGGTGCCCGAGGCCAGCAGCAGCGTGGCGAGGATCGAGCGGGCGGTGCGGCGGCGCATCCGCTCGATCTGCCCGGCAGCTTCCGCCGTGAGCTCCGCGTCGATGCTCAGCTCGCCCTCGTAGCCGTGGTTGAAGGAGCGGTTGTTCGTGGTGCCGTCGCGGTTGTCCTCGCCATTGGCTTCATTGCGCTTGGTCTCATACACGGTCAGGTCGCGCAGAGTGAAGCCGTCATGGGCGGTGACGTAGTTGATCGACGCCCAGGGGGAGCGCAGAGAGCGGCCCGCGGGCAGATGCGGCGGATCATGCTGGGTGAACAGATCGCTTGAGCCGGCTAGGCGTGTGGCGAGATCCCGCACCCCGCCAACGGCGTCATCGCCGCTGCGCTCCCGGTGCCCGCGATCGGCCAGCCAGAAGTCACGCACATCATCGCGGAAGGCGTCGTTCCACTCGGTGAACGGGACGGGGAAGGCGCCGGTCTGCCAGCCGCCGGTGCCCACATCCCAGGGTTCGGCGATCAGCTTGACCTGCCGCAGCACGGGGTCGGTGGCGATCGCGCGCAGCAGCGGGTGATCGGGCCTGAACCCCCGGTCATCCCGGCCCAGCGTCGCGGCGAGATCGAAGCGGAAGCCGTCCACGTGGACCTCCTGCACCCAGTAGCGCAGGGAGGCGAGGATCAGGTCCATCACGTGCACGCTGCGCGGGTCGAAGGTCGCGCCGGTGCCGGTGACATCGAGGATCCGCCCGTGGTCGTTCCAGTAGTACTCCAGCGAGTCCAGGCCGCGGAAGGACAGCGCGGGACCGTCGGCCCCACCTTCGGCGGTGTGGTTGTACACCACATCCAGCACCACCTCGAAGCCGGCGGCGTGCAGGTCGCGCACCATCGTCTTGACCTCGTCGAGCACCGCTTGCGCCCCGCGGCGCTGTGCCGCCGTGGTGGCCAGTGACGGTTCGGGGGCGAAGAAGCCCATCGTGGAGTAGCCCCAGTAGTTGCTCAGCCCCAGGCGCGTCAGGTGCGGTTCATCCATCGCCGCGTGGATGGGCAGCAGCTCCAGGGTCGTCACCCCGAGAGAGCGCAGATAGGAGGTGACCGACGGGTGGGCGAGCCCGGCGTAGGTGCCGCGCAGCTCGGGCGGCAGATCCGGGAACAGCTGCGTGAAGCCCTTGACGTGCAGCTCGTACAGGACGGTGGAATCCCAGTCCACCATCGGCCGCAGATCGTCCTGCCAGTCGAAGCGGTCGCTGACCACCTCGGACCACACGGCCTCATGCCCGTTGTCATGATCCGACGGGGTCGGGTGCTGCTCGATCGGGCGCAGCATCGCATCCACCTCGAAGGGGAAGAAGGAGCTCAGCAGCGACGAGGAATGGGAGATGCCGCGGCCCCAGGGGTCCTGCAGCAGCTTGGCGGGGTTGCACCATAGCCCCGAGGCGGGATCCCAGGGGCCGGAGACTCGCAGTCCGTAGCGGGTGCCGGGCGTCATGCCGGTCACCTCATCCCAGCGCAGACCGCCGTCGAAGTGCCGCAGACGCTGGGTGCGCTCGGCGCCGCCCTGACGGATCACGAGGTCCACCGCCTCGGCACGGGGGGCGGCGACGGCGAAGGTGCCGCGGCCCTGGGCGTCCACGGACAGGCCCGGGGAGGTGGGGGCGAGCGGGGGTGTCGCACGGTCGAATCGGTCTGGCTGCACCGCGATATCCTCGCACCTTCTGACTGCTCAGTAGCAATAAACGCGCCCGCGGGTGCGCCCGATGGGGCTATCGTCACTCCTGCCGTAGGATCGGCACAGCGGTCACGTTCGGATGGCCGCCGACGCACCCGGCTCGTGCCGAGACGCGGCCCGGGGACCACAGCAGTAGACCGCCAGACGGGGGAGTCGCAGCGCATGAGCATTCCAGCCAGCCCGCAGCAGGGCAGCAGCCGAGGCCCGCAGTCCCCGCCCAGCGGGCCCGCCCCGCAGGGCCCCGGAGGCGGCCGCGCGCCGCAGGGCCCCGGAGGCGGCCGCGCGCCGCAGGGCCCCGGAGGCGGCCGCGCGCCGCAGGGCGGATCCCCGCGCCGGGGGACGAGCTTCACCCCGGCCCAGCGGGCGATCTCCGAGCAGGACATGGAGCGCAGCACGCAGATCGTCCGCACCATCACCGGGGTGTTCCAGTCCCGCGTGGTGGGCCAGGAGAACCTGCGCCTGACGCTGCTGGCGGCGCTCGCCGCGGGCGGCCACGTGCTGCTGGAATCCGTGCCGGGCCTGGCCAAGACCACGGCCGCAAGCGCCCTGGCCTCCGCGATCACGGGCTCCTTCGCGCGTATCCAGTGCACCCCGGACCTGATGCCCAACGACATCATCGGCACCCAGATCTTCAACTACGGCTCGGGCACCTTCACCACCCAGCTCGGTCCCGTGCACGCCAATGTGGTGCTGCTCGATGAGATCAACCGTTCGAGCGCGAAGACGCAGTCCGCGATGCTCGAGGCGATGCAGGAGAAGCAGACCTCGATCGGTGGCGAGGTGTACAAGCTGCCCGAGCCGTTCATGGTGCTGGCCACCCAGAACCCCATCGAGGAAGAGGGCACCTACGTGCTGCCCGAGGCCCAGATGGACCGCTTCCTCATGAAGGAGATCCTCACCTATCCGCGGCCCGCGGAGGAGCACGAGATCCTGGATCGCTCCACCGCCGGCAGCCTCACCGGTCCGCGCGAGCCCTCCGGCACGGTGACCCTCGAGGACGTGCGGTTCCTGCAGGCCATGGTGGATCAGGTGTACGTGGACCCGGTGGTCAAGCGCTACATCATCGACGTCGTCTTCACCACCCGCGGCTCCGGCCCCAACCCGGTGGCGAATCTGACGCAGTCCGTGCGCGTGGGGGCGAGCCCCCGTGGCTCTCTCGCGCTGATGCGGGTGGGGCAGGCGCACGCCCTGCTGCACGGTCGCGACTACGTCACCCCGGATGATGTGCGCGCGATGCGCCACGGGGTGCTGCGCCACCGTCTGGTGCTCACCTTCGATGCGCTGGCCAGCGGTATCAAGCCCGAGCAGATCATCGACGCGGTGTTCCACGCCGTGCCGATGCCCTGATCGACCGGGAAGCTCAAGCGCATGGCGACCTCGCTGATGACCCGGGTCAAGGCCCGGGTGGACCTCTACACCTCGAACCGGGCGCGCGGCCTGATCCAGGGCCGCGGCCGCTCGCTGTTCAAGGGCAGCGGCGAGGACTTCGATGACCTGAAGTACTACCAGCCCGGGGACAAGATCTCCGATATCGACTGGAAGGCGACGGCACGATCGGGCGAGCCGCTGATCCGGCAGTTCAACGAGGAGCGGGTGCGGCACCTGTCGATCGTGGCGGATACCTCCGCCGGAATGTCGGCGACCGCGGCCGATGGCACCTCGAAGCGGGAGGCGATGATCCTCGCCGCGGGGATGATCTGCTTCCTGGCCCAGAAGAACGGCGACCTGGTGGGTCTGGTGGCCGGCAGCGAGCAGCATCCGGTGCAGCTGCCGGCCCGCTCGAGCGACGGTCACCTGGAGCTGCTGCTGCGCAGCATCCAGCAGGGCACCACCACCGCCTCCGGCCCGGCCCGCAGCGACTGGCTTCTGGAGCGTGCCTTCCGCGTGACCGCCCGCCCCACGCTGATGACGATCATCACCGATGAGGCACATCCGACGGTGGATGACTTCTCAGCGCTGCGACGCCTGACCACGCGGCATGACGTCATGGTGGTCCGCATCGCCGATGGGGATCCGCTGCAGGCCACAGCGATGGACATGGATGTGGTGGATGTGGATGACCCGCGGGAGGTGGGCTCGCTGGCTCGCACCTCGAAGCGAGTGGCCCAGGATGTGGCGGCGTATCGTCGGGCCCGAGGGGAGGGGATCTCCGAGATGCTGGAGCGGCTGCATATCTCGCATGTGCTCACGCGCGGGGAGACCACCGTGGTCGATGACATGATCGCCATGCTGCGTTCGAGGGAGTACCGACATGGTCCGCACTGAGGTGATGGCGGTGGGGGATCTGGCGGTGCGCACCGAGTTGGCTGCGGTCCGGGAGGTGCTGCCTGCGGCCCGGGAGGTGCTGCTTGCGCAGCCGCAGGGCCCGACGATCATCGATCCGCCGCAGTATTCGATCGCCTGGCCGATCCTGGCGCTGCTGTGTCTGCTGGTGATCTTCGCGCTGGTGTTCGCCACGCTGCGCATCACCCGGCGGATCGAGGAGCGCGCCGCGTACCGTCGGCGCCCCGCGGAGACAGAGACGCTCAAGGCCGAGTTCCTGCGCGCCGTCAACGACATCGCCGACCGGCACGAGGCGGGGGAGCTGGAGGCGCGCGCCGGGCATCACGAGCTCACCGGGGTGATGCGCCGTTTCGTACGTCGTACCACGGGACATGACGTGACCAGCCAGGATGTGCACACGCTGCTGGCCGATCCGCGCACCCACGATGTCGGGCGCCTGATTGGCGATCTGTACGAACCGGACTTCGCACCCTCCTCTGACCGGGAGCTTAAGGAGTCGGTACGCCGCGCACGAGGGGTGATCCGCGCATGGTCATGACGTTCTGGTGGGTGACAGCTCTGCTGCTACTGGCCGCGATCGCGGTGTGGGCGATCGCGTTCTGGAACCGCCGCGCGATGCGACGCTCTCCCGTGCTGGTGGCCAACTCCCAGTACCTGGAGCGCATTCCGAGCTTCCGCCGCGCCCAGAACCTCGCGCGCGTGCTGCGGGTCGCGCAGGTGGCGATCGCCGTGCTCGCGGTCATCTTCGCCTCGGTGCTCTCGGGGCGCATCGCCACCGAGCGGATCGAGACCCCGGAGTTCGCCTCCCGCGACATCGTGCTGTGCCTGGACGTGTCCGGTTCGATGTACGAATACGACGCGGAGATCCTGGACACCTTCGCGCAGATGGTGGACACCTTCGAGGGGGAACGGATCGCGCTGTCGATCTTCAACTCCACCTCCCGCACCGTGTTCCCGCTGACCAACGACTACGACCTGGTGCGGCGGGAGCTCGAGAACGGCGCGGAAGCGATCGACTTCGACGAATTCGGGTATCGCCTGGGCATGCGGGACTACTCCGATGAAAAGGTCCGTCAGTACGTGGACTTCGTGGACGGCACTCGCGGCATCCCCGATCAGGCATCGGTCGTGCCCGACGGGCTGGCTTCGTGCGCGCAGATCTTCGATCAGGCGGAGAAGGACCGTTCGCGCTCGATCATCTTCGCGACCGACAACGAGGTCAACGGCTCCCCGATCTTCACGCTGCAGGAGGCGACAGAAGCGGTCGCCTCGCGGGACATCGACCTGTACACCTTCTACCCGGGCGCCTATGAGTGCGGTCCGGCCTGTTTCGAGGAGCTCGAGCAGGCCACCAAGGATCAGGACGGGGAGCTGTATGAGTCCTCGGATCCCGATGCGATCCCGGCGATCATCCAACAGATCCAGAAATCGCAGGCAGAGATCCTGGGTGCGACCCCCACGGTGCTGCGCACCGATCATCCCGGGGTGGCATTCACGCTGACGTTCCTCAGCCTGGTGGCGATCATCGTGCTGGGATGGGGGGCGCGCCGATGAGCATCCATCCGCTGCTGCCGCTGTGGCTGCTGATCCCCCTGTTCCTGCTGGTGGCGACCGCGTGCGCGGTGCCGCTGGTGCTGCGTCCGCGCGAGCGCGTGGCGTGGGGCCGCCGCCTGCTGATGGTGCTGCTGCTCGCGGCCGTGGCGATCCGCCCGGTGACGCCCCTGGATGGCGAGCAGGTCCAGCGCATGAATGCGAACGTGTTCTTCGTGGTGGACCGCACCGGCTCGATGAACGCCGAGGACTACGCCGATGGCCAGCCGCGGCTGGAGGGCGTGAAGGCGGACATGCTGCGGATCATGGAGATGACCGAAGGGGCGCGCTACGCGATCATCGGCTTCGACTCCACCGCCACCCAGCAGCTGCCGCTGAGCACCGATGCGGGCGCCGCCCGCGCGTGGGTGGAAACGCTGACCACAGAACCCACCGCCTATTCGCAGGGCTCGAACGTGGATCGTCCCCTGCGCACGCTCATGACGGAGATCACCGAGGCGCACAATGACGACCCGGACTCCTCCGTGCTCGTCTACTTCCTCTCCGACGGGGAGAACACCGACGGCCGTGAGGCGGAGGCGTTCTCCGAACTCGCCGGATTCGTGGACGGCGGCGGGGTCCTCGGGTACGGCACCGCTGAGGGCGGCCCGATGAAGGCCCAGGGCGGCCCGGAGGACGGGAAGTACATCACCACCTCCGATGGCCAGCAGGGCATCTCCACGATCGATGAGGAGCAGCTGCAGACGATCGCCGGGCAGATGGGGGTGCCGTATCTGCACCGCACCGATCCCGAAGAGCCGATCGAGGGCACGATGGAGGATGTGACGCTGCGGCCCATCCCGATGGACACCGACGCGTCCGCCACGAGCTTCGATGACTGGTACTGGGTGGCGTCGATCCCCTTGACAGCCCTGCTGATCTGGGAGCTCGGGGAGATGACCTACCGCCTGCCGCGCCGACTGGACCGCTACGACATTGCGGGAGCGAACCGATGAGCACCTCTGTGGCACCCCACCCTAAGTCCCCGCAGGCCACGCCGCCGGGCACGGCCGGACAGCCCGCTGGGCAGAGCATCCCGCCGTCCCTGCGCCAGCGGGAGAAGGGCCGTGACCGGGACTTCGGGTTGGATACGGCCCGGCTGCGTCGGGTGCGGCTGATCGTGTTCGCGCTGCTGTCTCCGCTGCTGATCCTGCTGGCGCTGCTGGCGATCCGTTTCGTCTCTATGCCGATCACCCAGGCGATGCACCTGGATGCGTACGGCTCGCAGAACTATCCGACGGCGATCGAACGGCTATGGCCGGTGCAGCGCCTGAACTTCTTCGAGCCCTACCTGCCGCACCTGTCGAAGGGCACGGCCCTGCTCCAGCAGGGGGAGGACGCCGCCGCGGAGGAGGAGCTGCGCACAGCGCTCGCGGAATGGGACGCGCACGAAGATCTCAATGCCCCGCTGCACGCCGAGTGCAAGATCCGCAACAACCTGGCGATCTCGATCGAGCGCCAGGCGGAGCAGATCGACGATGCGGCCGAGCGCGCCGACCGGCTCTATGAGGCCGAGGAGATCATCGCCCCCTGCGCCGGAGGCGGCGGTGGCGGCGACGGCGAGGGCGGCGAAGGCGGCGAAGGCGGCGGCGAGGGCGAGCCGCAGGAGGGCCAGGGCAACGAGGACTCCGAGACCACGGAGGACAACGGCGAGCGGGTCCGCGAGAAGCGCCGCGAAGCTGATGAGGAGGCCGGCAACGACCCTGATGCCCGTGGCACCGAGCAGGACAAGCAGGAGGGCGAGGACCCGGGGGAGGATCCGCAGCAGAAGGATCCGGGCGATCCCCGTCGCGAGGACGACGAGGGCGAGGGTCCGCAGGAGGAAGCCCCCGATGAGGGGGACTCCGAGCAGAAGAGCAAGGACGATGAGCTGGAGCAGCGCAACCGCGATGCCCAGAACGGCGACGACGGTGAGGACACCGGCGGCTCGAACACGAATCCGGACAAGCCATGGTGACCGCCCCGCACGACACCAGGACGGCCGACGCCCCGCGCCGCGCCTATCTTGATCATGCGGCCACCACGGTGCTGCGCCCAGCCGCCCGCCAGGCCCTTCTTGAGGCGAGCGCCGTGGCAGGAAACCCGTCGTCGGTCCACACATCGGGACGGCGTGCCCGCGCGGTGCTCGATGATGCGCTGGAGGAGATCGCGGCGCTGCTGGGGGTGCCGCGCAGCTGGCTGATCATGACCAGCGGCGGTACCGAGGCCGACAACCTGGCGCTGCGCGCGGTGCCCCTCGGCGTGGCGGCGGCCGATCCCTCCCGCGGCGCCGTCGCCGTCGCGGCGACGGACCATCCCGCGGTGCTCGCGACCGCCCGCTCCCTGGCTCCCGGAGCAACAGCGGCACCCGGGTCCGCACCGATCCAGGTGCGAGAGCTCGCCGTCGACGCGCGCGGGGCGCTGATCAAGGATGGGGTGCGCGAGGCGCTCGCGGATCGCGCCGTGAGCGTGCTCAGCGCGGCGCTCGTGAACAACGAGACCGGGGCGGTGCAGGACATCGCGGGGCTGTCGGCGATGGCGCGTGAGCACGGCACGTTGCTGCACACCGATGCGGTGCAGGCGGTGGGGAATGTGCCGCTGCCCGCGCCCGGCACGGTCGATCTGATGTCCCTGTCGGGCCACAAGATCGGTGCCCCGGTCGGGGTGGGAGTGCTGGTCGCGGATCCCGATGTTCCCTTCGCAGCGACCTCCACGGGCGGCGGACAGCAGCGCGGTGTCCGCTCGGGCACGCTGGATCTGCTCCACGCCGCGGCGTTCGCCGCTGCGCTGCGGGAGACCCTGACCGAGGCTGAGCGCAAACGCGAGCAGACCGCGCAGCTCGCCGCGGAGCTGCGCGAGGGCATCGCCCGGATCGTGCCCGATGCCCGCTTCACCCTGCCGGAGGGGGCGATGCGCGCCGAGCACATCGTGCATGTGGTGCTGCCGGGCGCGGATTCCGATGCGCTGCTGTTCCTGCTCGATGAGCGCGGCGTGGACTGCTCGGCGGGATCGGCCTGCTCGGCCGGGGTGCATCGGGCGAGCTCGGTGCTGGCGGCGATGGGGATCAGCGACGCCGATGCTCGGGGCGCGCTGCGCCTGTCGCTGGGCTGGACCAGCACCCGTGAGGACGTCCAGATGCTGCTGGCAGCTCTGCCGGACGCCGTGGAGCGTGCCCGTGCCGTGGGCGCTCTGGCCCTGCCGCACTGACCGGGGCCCGCAGCACTGACTCTGCCGGGCGGGACGTGAGCCGGGCGGGACTTGATGAGCCTCACGTCCGATCGGTGAGGATCACGCGCGCCCGACGAGACCGGCACGCCGGTGATCCGTAGACTGGCTGGTTGGAGATCCCGGGGCGGTCCCGGGCGCAGACCTGGGGAGAGGCTTGACGTGAAGGTGCTGGCAGCGATGAGCGGCGGGGTGGATTCCGCGGTCGCTGCGGCCCGCGCCGTCGAGGCCGGCCATGACGTGGTGGGCGTGCACATGGCCCTGTCGGCCAGCAGCGATCAGCGCCGCACAGGCTCGCGCGGCTGCTGCACTGTGGAGGATGCGCAGGACGCGCGACGCGCCGCGGAGCGCATCGGCATCCCCTTCTACGTGTGGGACCTGGCCGGGGACTTCCACGACCTGGTGGTCGAGGACTTCCTGTCCGAGTACGCCGCCGGGCGCACCCCGAACCCCTGCGTGCGCTGCAATGAGCGCATCAAGTTCGCTTCCCTGCTGGAGCGCGCCACGGTGCTGGGCTTCGATGCGGTGTGCACCGGGCACTACGCCTCCCTGCGCACCGAGGGACCGGACGGGGCGATCTCCCTGCACCGTTCGCGCTATCTCGCCAAGGATCAGTCCTATGTGCTCGCGGTGATGGGCCCGGAGGCGGCCGCCCGCTCTCTGTTCCCGCTCGGGGACATGGAGAGCAAGGATGCGGTGCGTGCGGAGGCCCGTGAGCGCAAGCTCGGCGTCTCCACCAAGCCGGACAGCTACGACATCTGCTTTATCGCCGATGGTGACACTCGGGGCTTCCTCGAGCGTCACCTGGGGGAGGCCCCCGGTGAGGTGGTGGATGCCGACGGGCAGGTGCTCGGCACCCACCGCGGCACTCACGGCTTCACCATCGGCCAGCGGCGCGGGCTCGGCATCGAGCGCCCTGCCCCCGATGGCGCTCCCCGCTATGTGGTGGACATCGATCCGGGGACCCGGCAGGTTGTGATCGGGGCGGCGGAGCTGCTGTCCACCCGCGAGCTGGTGGCTACTGATCTTGTCAGCTTCGAGCCGATCGAACCCGGCAGGCGGGTGCACGCCCAGATCCGGGCCCATGGCGAGGCGGTTCCCGGCATCGTCACCGCGATTCCGGACGGCGAGGAGCTGCTGCGGGTGCAGCTGGGTGTTCCGCTGCGCGGGGTCGCGCCGGGCCAGACCCTCGTGCTGTACGACGGGGACCGCGTCCTCGCCTCTGCGACGTTGGAACGCCGCGCATGAGCCCCGACACCACCCTGGTCACCCTCACGGGCGATGGCACCTTCCGCGTGCCGGACCCCGCGCAGCGCGCCCGACTGAACCTGCCGGATGACCCGTACCTCGCGGCGCTGCTGCGCCTGCGCGCCCTGCTGGGCGATGACCTGGACTCCCAGATTGCGACCCGGCTGTATCTGCCCTCGGCGCTCGGCCAGGATCCGACCGACCACGTGCTGCCCGCGACCCTCGCCATGCTGGGAGACACGACCGGGGACCTGGCGAGCTACGGGTGGCGGCTCGGCACCGGGGCGGGTCAGGCGTGGCGGCGCGCTCATGAGCAGTGGGAGCGGATGCTCGGGGCGGCGCGCATCGCGCTGCACGGCTATGAAGGACCGCTCATGACCACGGCCCTGGGCCCGGCCACGCTCACGGCCTCGACGTTCCTGCAGTCCGGGGAGCGGACCCTGGGGGATCCGGGAGCGGTGCGTGACCTGCCTATCCTGCTCGCAGAAGGTCTGGTGGAGCACCTGGAGCGGGTGCGCGACCACGTGCCGGGCGCGAAACAGCATGTGCTGCTGCGCGAGGACGCCGTGGCCGCGGTGCATGAGGGCCGCATTCCCACACCCTCGGGCCGGCGCCGCTACGACCCGGTGCCCGCGGATGTGATCGGCCGACTGTGGCGCCGCCTGGTGGTCTCGCTCGAGGACTTCGGGCTCAGCGCCGATGAGATCACGCTGGGCATCGGCGCGAATATCGAGCTGCTGCGCGCTGCCCGCGATGCCGGGGTGCGGCGCCTGGCGATGGGCCCGCGGCGCATGCCGGACCTGTCCACCCCGGCGGGCCGCACCCTGTGGGAGGCCGTTGCGGAGGAGGTAGACCGCGGGGCGGTACTCGAGCTGATCGTGGACCCGCGGCCCGGTGGAATGCTGGGCCCGGAGCTCGAGCGCATGCTGGACACCTGGCGGTGCCTGGGCCACACCGACGCCGACGCCGCGGGCGTGGCGGTCATCGCCCACACCGGGATCGCCCACGAAGTCGACCAGGGCAAGCGCGACCCCGCTCTGCAGCCCGACGCATCGTCGCTGCTGGATGAGCCCGCGATCACGGACATGCTGCGCATCGCCCCCCAGTGGGCCGAGCGCCTGGTGCCGTGAGGCGTTGCTGGGCGGCCCCGACGAAGCCCACGCGCCCCTCGATCACGTTCTCGGGTGCTCCGTGCTGAGCCTGGTACGCAGCCCCCGAGAACGTGCAAGGGAAGTGGCGCTGGCCAGCGCCCCACCGTCGTCACCCCTATGCGCGACAATGACCTGGTGACTGACAAGCAGAGCACCGCGTCCGATGCCACCGATGCCCAGCAGCGCATCGCCGAGCTGACCGCCGCGATCGAGCAGGCGCGCGAGGACTACTACGTCCACGACGCCCCCACGATGGCCGATGCCGAGTACGACCAGCTCGAGCAGGAGCTGCGTGCCCTCGAGGCGGAGAACCCGCAGCTGGCCAGCGCCGATTCGCCGACGCAGACCGTCGGCGGTTCGGTCGCCCAGGGGTTCGCCCCGGTGGAGCACCTTGAGCGGATGATGAGCCTGGACAACGCCTTCACTCTCGAGGAGATCGACGAGTGGTCCGCGCGGGCACGCGAGGGTCTGGCCGGGGCGGAGGTCTGCTACCTCACCGAGCTGAAGATCGACGGGCTCGCCATCGACCTCATCTACCGCGACGGCACCCTCGAGCGCGCTGCTACCCGCGGCGATGGCCGCGTCGGCGAGGACGTCACCGCCAACGTCCGCACCATTGCGAGTGTCCCGCACCAGCTGAGCGGTGAGAACATCCCTACCCTGCTGGAGGTACGCGGCGAGGTGTTCTACCCCGTCGCTGCCTTCGAGGAGCTGAACGCTGAGCGCCGCGAAGCGGGTCTGGCGGAGTTCGCGAATCCCCGCAACACTGCCGCCGGGTCCCTGCGGCAGAAGGATCCGCGGGTCACCGCCTCCCGCGAGCTCGCCGTGTACGTCCACGGCATCGGCGCCCGCGAGGGCGGCTCTGAGCTGGACAGCCAGTCCGGCAGCTATGAGCAGCTGGCTGCCTGGGGGCTGCCCACCTCGCCCCACACCCGCGTGCTCGACACTCTCGAGGACGTGCGCGCCTACATCGCTGAGCACGGCGAGGATCGCCACGGCACCGAGCATGAGATCGACGGGATCGTCATCAAGGTCGACTCCTTCGCTCACCAGCGGGCGCTCGGCTCCACCTCCCGCGCGCCGCGCTGGGCGATCGCCTACAAGTACCCGCCCGAAGAGGTCACCACCGAGCTCCTGGACATCCAGGTGGATGTGGGCCGCACCGGCCGCGTCACCCCGTTCGCGGTGATGGAGCCGGTGAAGGTCGCCGGATCCACCGTCGCGCGGGCCACCTTGCACAACCAGTTCGAGGTGGAGCGTAAGGGCGTGCTCATCGGCGACACTGTCATCCTGCGCAAGGCCGGGGACGTGATCCCCGAAGTGCTCGGCCCCGTCGAGGCGCTGCGCGACGGCACCGAGCGCGCCTTCGTCATGCCACGGGACTGCCCGTCCTGCGGCACCGAGATCCGGCCCGCGAAGGAGGGGGACAAGGACTGGCGGTGCCCCAACACCCGCACCTGTCCCGCCCAGGTGGTGGGCCGCATCGCCCACGCCGCCTCCCGCGGCGCCTTCGACATCGAAGCCCTCGGCGATGAATCCGCGATCGCGCTCGCCGACCCCGACAAGCGCCGTCCCGAGGCCCTCGCCGCCGTGGAGGCCGGGCACGCCCTCTACCTGCCGATCCGCAGCGACGACGACCTCGACAGCCCCGCCTTCGTGGTGCTGAAGAACGGTGAGGAATCCGCCCCCGGGGACGGCGGGGTGCCCATGCTGCGCATCACCGACCCTGCCGATCCCGCGATCCCTGCCCTGCAGGATCCTGCCATCACGGAGGGCGGCACCCTGTTCGATCTCACCGCCGAGGATCTGCGCGAGGTGTTCGTCTTCCAGCCCGTGCGGCGCGACGGCGAGGAGACCGGCGACTGGCGCATCACCCCGGCGTTCTGGACCTCCGCCGCCTGGCGCTACTACAAGCGAGAGGCCCGCTGGAAGCAGACCAAGGACGCCGCCGCCGGCAAGACCACCGAGCTGCTGCTCAGCGAGCTGGAGAAGGCGAAGACGCAGCCGCTATGGCGGGTGCTGGTCGCGCTGTCCATCCGGCATGTGGGGCCGACGGCCGCCCGGGCGCTCGCCGCCGCCTATGGCTCCATGGATGCGATCCGCGAGGCCAGCACCGAGCAGCTCGCCGAGACCGACGGAGTGGGCGGCATCATCGCCGACTCTGTGCGGGACTGGTTCGCCGTCGACTGGCATGAGGCGATCGTGGACGGCTGGGAGAAAAGCGGCGTGCGGATGGCCGACGAGGTCGAGGACGGCTTCGTGAAGACCCTCGAGGGCCTGACCGTCGTGGTCACCGGGGGCCTGGAGGGCTTCACCCGGGACGGTGCCAAGGAGGCGATCATCGCCCGCGGCGGCAAGGCCGCCGGTTCCGTCTCGAAGAAGACCGACTACGTGGTGGTGGGGGAGAATGCCGGGTCGAAGGCCGATAAGGCCCGCGAACTAGGCCTGACCATCCTCGACGAGGCCGGGTTCGTGGAGCTGCTGGAGAACGGTCCCGCCGCCGAGGAGTGACGCGCCAGGCCGCCCGCCCGGTGTCCGCTCAGCCGGTCTGCGCGAGCGCGAGCGGCAGCACCGGCCCCGAGCCGGCCCGCCGCAGCGCCCGGCCGGCGAGCGTCATCGTCCAGCGCGAGTCGATCTCGTCATCCACCAGCAGCACCGGCGCCCCGGCGAGCGCGGCGAGCTGCGTGGCGAGCTCCTCGCCGACGTGGAAGCGGTCCGCGAGGGCGGCGACGCGAAAGGCGCTGTTGCGCGCCCCGTGCAGCACCCGGGCATCCGGCGCCAGATCCAGCGACCCGAGGTCCTGCATCCGCCCCACCCGGGCGAGGCCCTCGGCGATCTGCCGCACCAGGCGCGGGCGGGTCAGCGAGGGCACCGACACCACCGCGGCCGGGCGCTCCTCCCACTCCCAGGCGGCGAGCACCTGGATGATGCGCTGTGCAATCGCTGGGGTGAGCTCAGCATCCATCGGCCGCCCGTCCTCGTCCCGGGCCAGCAGCTCCCGCAGCGGCACCGCCCAGCCCAGATCCGACATCCGCGCCACCACACGCCCCTCAGCCACCTGCTCCGACGGCGGGATCCGGCCGCGCAGGGCGATGCCCAGCCGGTCCAGTCCCGTCGGCCAGGCCTTGCGTGGCGCGACGGGCACCCCGACACGGTCCAGCACCCGGGAGACCGCGGCCATCGGATCCTCCGCGCTGACGACAGCACCCGCCCCGGCACCGTCGCCATCAGCCCCGACCACTCCGTCCGCTGCGCGGGGCTGATCCGGCGCTGGATACCAGGGGCCGGCGCACACGTCGCAGCGCCCGCATGGCACCGCCGTCGCATCATCCAGCTGCTGGGCGAGGAACAGCATCCGGCACTGCGCGGGATCGCCGATCTGCAGCGCCTCATAGGCGAGCATTGCCTCCTGCTCCATGCATCGCGCCTGCGCCACCTGCGCATACCGGTCTGCGTCGTACACCCACCGCTGGCCGGTCGGCACCCAGCCTCCGGTCACCGCCTGCACCGCCCCATCGACCGCGAGTACCTTCAGCAGCAGATCCAGCGCCGTGCGGCGCACATCCACCCGGGCCTCCAACGCCGGCGTGGACAGCGGCCTATCGGCCCCCTGCAGAGCATCCAGCACCTGCTGCGCCGCCTCGGGGGAAGGCATCGAGGACGTCGCGAAGTACTCCCAGATCGCGCGGTCCTCCGCGCCCGGCAGCAGCAGCACATCGGCGCTGTCGGTGGCGCGGCCCGCACGGCCCACCTGCTGGTAGTACGCCACGGGGGAGCTCGGCGCCCCCATATGCACCACGAACCCCAGATCCGGTTTGTCGAACCCCATCCCCAGCGCGCTCGTGGCCGCGAGGGCCTTGACCCGGTTCTCCTTGAGGTCCTGCTCGAGCTCAGCCCGCTCCTGCTCATCGGTCGCGCCGGTGTACGCCCGCACCGGGGCGCCGGGCCGATCCAGCACCTGCGCGAGATCCTGCGCGGCCGAGACTGTGAGGGTGTAGATGATCCCCGAGCCCGGCAGAGTGTGCAGATGCCGCGCCAGATACTCCAAGCGCGCCCGATCATCGGGCAGGCGCAGGCACCCCAGGCGCAGCGAATCTCGGGTGAGCGGCCCCCGCAGGGTCAGCACCTCCCGTCCGTCGCCGCCCAGCTGCTCGGCGACATCGGCCACCACACGGGAGTTCGCCGTCGCCGTAGTGGCGAGCACCGGCACGTCATCGCCGAGGGCCGCCACGAGGTCACGCAGCCGCCGATAGTCGGGGCGGAAGTCATGCCCCCAGTCGGAGATGCAGTGCGCCTCATCGATCACCAGTAGCCCGCAGCGCTCCACCAGCGCCGGTAGCTGCTCCCGAAACCGCGGGTTCACCAGGCGCTCCGGGGAGATCAGCAGCACGTCCACCGCATCGGCGGCCAGATCCTGCTCCACGTCCTCCCACTCCAGGCGGTTCGCCGAGGAGATCGTCGCCGCCCGGACCTCGGCCCGCGCCGCCGCCTGCACCTGGTCACGCATCAAAGCGATGAGCGGCGAGACGATGAGTGCCGGCCCCGCGCCGCGCCGCCGCTGCAGCAGCGCCGCCAGGAAGTACACCGCCGACTTGCCCCAGCCGGTGCGCTGCACCACCAGAACTCGGCGCCGCTGCTCCACGAGCGCCGTGATCGCCTCAAGCTGTCCGTCGCGGAACTGGGCATCCGCCCGCCCGGTGAGGTCCCGCAGCGCGGCGAGCGCTTCCGTGGCGAGATCTGCGGGTGGCGGGCTCGGCGGAGCATCAGACTCGGTGTTCATGCCTCTACCGTCCCACGCCTGGCGCATGTGAGACCTCTCTCATCCACACCTCATCCACAGCCCGGGCGGTCTCATCGACCCTGCGTACTCTCCGGGCATGAGTCCTCGCCCCCGCCCTCTCGGCGCTTCGCTGCCCGACACTCCCGCCACGCGCACCATCGCCGGCGTGCTGACCGCCGCGCTGCTGGGCTCGATCCTGGCGCCGGCCCGCAAGCTCGGCCCCGACCAGGGCCGCGTACGCGACTCCTTCCCCTTCAGCCACTACCCGATGTTCTCCGCCCGCCGCAAAGACCACTACTGGGTCACCCATCTGCTCGGAATCACGGCCGATGGGCAGCAGCGCCCGCTGCACTACTCCTACGCGGGCACGGGCGGGCTGAACGCCGTCCGGCGCCAATTGCGTCGGCGCGTCAACGACGGTGAAGGCAAGCGCCTGGCTCGCCGGGCCGCCCGCCGCCTCGCTTCCCGTGAGCACGCCGAGGACCGCGACATCGTGGAGGTGCATGTGGTCAAGGGCCGGTACCTCATCGAGCCGTTCATGCGCGGGGCGGGCGAGGAGGAGTTCACCTCGCGTCTGCGTGTGAAGGGACGCGCCGCCGTGCCCGGCCGTGGTGATGCGTCCGGTCGTGGTGATGTGCCCGGCCGTGGTGATGCGTCCAGTCGCTCCGCGGATGAGGAGGTGGCCCGATAAGCCGCCTGCTCTCCGCCCTCCAGAGCCTCGCCCGGGAAACATCGCGACGCCTCGCGCCGACGGCCGCGCCCACCGTTCCGGCGGTGCTGCGCATCGCCGTGGGCGCCTACCACCTGTGGCATGCGGGCTCTAAGCGCAAGCTCTACCGCGGCGTGCACCGCACCGATGCGGCGAGTTTCGACCCCGTGGGCGTGGCGCGGGTGCTGCGTCGGCCGCTGCCGCCCGTCCTCGCCGACCGCCTGGTGGACGCGTCGCTGGTCACGGGAGCGCTGTTCACCGCCGGGGTGGGGCACCGCGTGATCGGCCCGCTGCATGCAGCGCTGCAGACCTGGAACTTCTCTTACCGCAACTCCTTTTCCATGGTGTTCCACCACGAGAACGCCCTGGTGCTGCACACCATGGTGCTCGCAGTCGCACCGGCCGCGGACGCACTGTCCCTCGACGCCCTGGCGCGTGATCGCTGCCTGATCCCGCGACGACGCTCGTGGATGTACGGGGCCACGCCCACGGTCATGAACACCGCCATGGCTGGCACGTACCTGCTGGCGGGGCTCGCGAAGTTCACCGGAGAGGACGGTGCCGGTTGGGTCGACGGGGCGAGCATGCGCCAGCAGGTCGCCGTGGATGCGCTGCGCAAGGACCGGCTGGGGGAGGGCACGAACGAGCTCGCCCAGCTGCTCTACCCCCGTCGGCTCCTGTTCACCCTCATGGCCGCCGGGGCGATCATCATCGAGATCGGTGCGCCGCTGGCCGTGCTGGACCGGCGCCTGGGCAGGCTGTTCGGCATCGGCGCGTGCTCTATGCACTGGGGGATCAAGGCGATCATGCGCATCACGTTCCCCTACCACCTCTCCGGGGTGCTCTACCTGCCGCTGTGGCTCATGCCGCCGCCTCAGCGGTGAGGCCTCAGCGGGTGGGCCGATGCGGGCAGAGGCGGCCGATGGGGCCGTGCGGCTCCGCTCGAATCAGCAGACGCAGGTCAGGCGGCGCAGATCAGGAGTGCATAGATCAGGAGCGCGCAGCTCAAGAGGCGGAGTCGTCCTGGGACGCGTCGCCCTCACGGGACTGCCGCGCAGCGTGCTCACGGTCGATCCGCGCCATCCGCTCCGCGGAGGTCTCGGTGTCCCGCAGCGGATTCTCCTTCGTGGCCAGCGCCCGGCGCATCCGCGCTTCGAACTTCTGGACCTCCCGAATGCGCGGGTCATCGGAGAGCTGCTCGCTGTCCTCGGGATCATGCGAGGTGTAGTCGATGTTGGGGTCGACGGACATGTGCGGGACCTCCCGGTCGAGATGGACATCGGGCCCCGGGCGGAGACCGATCACGGCCGATACTGTACCGGGGCTCGGTGGGCATCCCATGCGTCCAACGGCCCTCGAGCGCTGTCCACACCACCTCCGCAGCGAGCCGCACCACCATCGGCAGGTCCTAGACTGTCCGCATGCCTTCGATCGGACGAGACGACGTTGCACGCCTCGCCGACCTCGCACGGATCCAGCTCACCGATGACGAGATCTCCCGCTACGCCGGCGAGTTCGACGCCATCATGGACGCTGTGGCCTCCGTGTCCGAGGTCGCGACCGCGGATGTGCCCGCCACCAGCCACCCCATCGCCATGACCAATGTGCTGCGCGCAGATGTGGTCACCGAGACCCTCACGCAGGAGCAGGCCCTCTCCGGCGCTCCCGCGCAGGAAGACGGCCGCTTCGCCGTGCCGCAGATCCTGGGGGAGGAGTGAGATGACCGAGCTGATCCGCCTCAGCGCTGCCGCCCAGGCCGAGTCCCTGACCAGCGGCACCACGAGCTCCGAAGAGCTCACCCGCGCCCACCTGGACCGCATCACCGCCGTGGACGGCACCCTGAACTCCTTCCTCCACGTCGATGAGGACGGTGCCCTCGCTGCGGCCCGCGCCGCCGATGAGCGCCGCCGCGCCGGCGAGGACGTGCACCCGCTGACCGGTGTACCGATCGCCGTGAAGGACGTCGTGGTCACCGAGGGGCTGCCCACCACCGCCGGGTCGACAATGCTCGAGGGCTGGGTCCCGCCATACGACGCGACCCTCGTGACCCTGCTCAAGCAGGCCGGCCTGCCGATCCTCGGAAAGACCAACATGGACGAGTTCGCCATGGGCTCCTCCACCGAGACCAGCGCCTTCGGCCCCACCCGCAACCCCTGGGACACGAGTCGCATCCCCGGCGGCTCGGGCGGTGGCTCCGCCGCCGCGGTCGCCGCATTCGAGGCGCCGCTTGCGATCGGCACCGACACCGGCGGCTCCATCCGCCAGCCCGGCGCCGTCACCGGCACCGTCGGCGTCAAGCCCACCTACGGCAGCGTCTCCCGCTACGGCCTGATCGCCATGGCCTCCTCCCTCGACCAGGCCGGGCCGGTCACCCGCACCGTCGAGGACTCGGCGCTGCTGCACCAGCTCATCGGCCAGTACGACCCGAAGGACTCCACGTCGCTCGACGGCGGCTTCGGCGACTTCGTGGCAGAGGCGCGACGCCAGGATGTGAAGGGCCTGCGCGTGGGCGTCATCGAGGAGCTCGAGGGCGAGGGCTTCGCCCCCGAGGTCCGCGCCCGCTTCACCGAATCCCTCGAGCTGCTCGAGCAGGCCGGAGCGGAGATCATCCGCCTCTCCTGCCCGAACTTCGAGTACGCGCTGGGCGCCTACTACCTGATCATGCCCTCCGAGGCCAGCAGCAACCTCGCCAAGTTCGACGGCATGCGCTACGGCCTGCGCGTCATCCCCGAGGGCAATGCCACCGCCGAGGCCGTCATGAAGGCCACCCGCGGCGAAGGCTTCGGCGCCGAGGTCAAGCGCCGCATCCTGCTGGGCACCTACGCCCTCTCGGCCGGCTACTACGACGCCTACTACGGCAGCGCGCAGAAGGTCCGCACCCTCGTGCAGCGTGACTTCGCCGCCGCCTACGACAAGGTCGACGTGCTGGCCTCGCCCACCGCCCCCACCGTCGCCTTCCGCTTCGGTGAGAAGACCGATGACCCGCTGGCGATGTATCTCAACGACATCGCCACCATCCCCGCCAACCTCGCGGGCGTGCCCGGCATCTCCCTGCCCAGCGGCCTCGCCGAGGACGGCCTGCCAGCCGGCATCCAGTTCCTGGCCCCCGCCCGTGGCGATGACCGCCTCTACCGGGTGGGCGGCGCCCTGGAGGCCCTGCTGGAGGACCGCTGGGGCGGACCGCTGCTGGAGAAGGCCCCCGAGCTCGCCGGAGGTGCGAACCGATGACCACCGAGACCATCGTCGACTACGACGAGGCCACCGACCGCTACGACCCGGTGCTCGGCATCGAGGTGCACGTGGAGCTCGGCACCGCCACCAAGATGTTCGACGGCGCCCCCAACGTGTTCGCCGCCGAGCCCAACACCGCGATCACCCCGGTGTCCCTGGGCCTGCCCGGCGCGCTGCCGGTGGTCAACCGCTCCGCGGTCGAGTACGCGATCAAGATCGGTCTGGCGCTGAACTGCTCCATTGCCGAGATGTGCCGCTTCGCCCGCAAGCAGTACTTCTACCCGGACCTGACCAAGAACTTCCAGACCTCCCAGTACGACGAGCCCATCGCCTTCGACGGCTGGGTCGATGTCGAGCTCGAGGACGGCGAGGTGGTGCGCGTAGAGATCGAGCGCGCCCACATGGAAGAGGACGCGGGGAAGAACACCCACATCGGCGGCGCCGCCGGACGCATCCAGGGCGCCGAATACTCCCTGGTCGACTACAACCGTGCCGGGGTGCCGCTGGTGGAGATCGTCACCCGGCCCATCCCCGGCACCGGCAAGCGTGCCGCGGAGGTCGCCGCCGCCTACGTGAAGACCCTGCGGGACATCTTCCGGGCGCTGGACGTCTCCGAGGCTCGCATGGAGCGCGGCAATGTGCGCGCCGACATCAACGTCTCCCTGCGGGAGAACCCCGAGGCGCCGCTCGGCACCCGCACCGAGACGAAGAACGTCAACTCCTTCCGTGCGATCGAGCGGGCCGTGCGCTTCGAGGTGGGCCGCCAGGCCGGGATCCTCGATGACGGTGGCAGCGTCATCCAGGAGACCCGCCACTTCCACGAGGACACCGGGGAGACCTCCTCGGGCCGCGTGAAGTCCGACGCCGAGGACTACCGCTACTTCCCCGAGCCGGACCTCGTGCCCGTGGCCCCCAGCCGCGAATGGGTCGAGGAGATCCGTGCCGCTCTGCCTGAGCTGCCCGCCGCGCGGCGCCGCCGCCTGCTGGGGGAGTGGGGCTACAGCGAGCTGGAGATGCGCGACGTCATCAACGCCGGGGCGCTCGACCTCATCGAGCAGACCGTAGCCGGGGGCGCTTCTGCCGCCACCGCCCGCAAGTGGTGGATGGGTGAGCTGTCCCGCGTGGCCAAGGATCGCGAGGTCGAGCTCGAGGAACTTCCGGTGACCCCGGCGCAGATCGTCGAGCTGCAGGCCCTGATCGACGACGGGAAGATCAACGACAAGATCGCCCGGAAGGTCCTGACCGCCGTGCTCGAGGGCAAGGGCGACCCCGCCGGGATCGTGGAGGCCGAGGGCCTCGAGGTGGTCTCCGACGACGGCGCCCTCACCGCGGCCGTGCAGCAGGCCATCGCCGATAACCCCGATGTGGTCGAGAAGATCAAGGGCGGGAAGATGCAGGCCATCGGCGCCCTGATCGGCCCGGTCATGAAGGCCACGCGGGGCCAGGCCGACGCCGGAAAGGTCCGCGAGATCATCATGTCCACGCTCGGCGTGGGGTGAGCGCGCTCGCGACGAGCTGAGCATCGGCCCGGTCCCCGCACGGGGACCGGGCCGATGCTGTGCCGTGTGCGGAGCGGACGAGCTCCCGGATCAGCGCGAGGTGCGCGCAGCCGCGATGACGACGTCCGTGCCCTCCGGAGAGATGAGCACGGTGTATGTGGCCGACGGATCTTCCGGGTTCGAGCCGTTGAGGTAGCGCGCGCCCTCGTGCACTTCCTCGGGGGAGAAGCGCTGGGAGATCGTCCCTCCGTCGGAAGACACCAGCAGTCCCTCAGAACCGTTGAATGACTCTGACACCCAGTCCGCGATCGCCTCGGAAGAGTCGGAGAAGGATACGCGCACGCTCCATTCGTCCAGATCGGAGACGACGATCCCCTCGGAGACGGTGAGCTCGGCATCGGGGACGATGATGCCCACGCTGCGCAGCGCCTCTTCTGCGGTCGGCTGGTCATCGGTCATGGTGGGGTTCTCCTTCGGGCTGTGCCTGATGGTGCATCCGCTGACCGGGAGCAGCGCGGCGATCGCGCCCAGACCCGCAGTGAGCAGGACCGCTCGTCGGCTGGTCATGGCCCCGACACCTGCCGCGTGGTGCTGCCATGGAGCAAAAACTCCATGGCAAGTCCCGCGCGGTGGAGCTCGGCGAGCTGCTGGTCGGTGATTGTGGGGTCGAAGGGACCAGGAAGATCGATCGTGGTCCTCTTCCCGCCGTCCCAGTCGTACTGGTCCCGAACCGCTTTCGCGAAGGTGCGCAGTGACGCGGTGTCGGCCCCCATGAACTCTCCGGACATGTACCCCCCGGTAGTTGTCGGTTGAAGGCCAAGGTACCAGCAGCAGTCTCAACGGTGCGCGTTTCAGGCCGGCCGAGCGGGAGGCGCATCAGGTGGCGCCGCACGTCTATCGCTCCTGCTCTCCCGGTGCAAGGAGGCTGCGAGGATGTCGGGATCACCTCACACTGCCGGTCACGACTTCATCACACCGACGCGACCGGGATTGTCGGACAATCCGCACCGAAAGTTACCGGCAGGTCTCCCCTGACCTGCAGTGATATTGCGATCTGGCGGCGCGCGTTAGTCGTGGAGGCCCTGCACAGGCTCTGTACAGTTTTGCTGACCCGAGTGCGAACCAGGGTGCCCGGCGCCCCGAGACGCACTAGCCCATGCCATCCAGGGCGGGATAGCCCGCCGAAGGAGAAGCACGCCCGTGAACGGGATCGACGCAGCGATCGAAGCGATCTTCGGACCGATAGCCACTTTCCTCAGCGACGTCGTCTTCTACGAGGTTGACGTCTTCGGAGGCATTCCGATCATCGTCGTGTGGCTGATGGCCGCCGCGATCTTCCTCACCGTGTGGCTGCGCTTCCAGCCCATCACGGGCATGAAGCACTCCATCAACGTCATCCGCGGCAAGTTCACCGCCAAGACCGACCCCGGTGAAGTCTCCAGCTTCCAGGCCCTGGCCACCGAGCTGTCAGGCACCGTGGGCCTGGGCAACATCGCCGGTGTGGCCGTCGCGATCAGCTGGGGCGGTCCCGGCGCCGCCCTGTGGATTGCGATCTTCGGCTTCTTCGCCATGAGCGTGAAGATGGCTGAGGCGACGCTGGGCGTCATGTTCCGCAAGGTCAACCCCGACGGCACCACCGAGGGTGGTCCCATGCACTACCTGCGGGAGGGCATGGCACAGATCGGCTTCAAAACCACCGGCCGCGTGCTCGCCGTCATGTATGCGATCTTCGCGCTGGTGGGTGTGTTCGGCGCAGGCAACCTGTTCCAGGCCAACCAGGTCGCCATGATCGTCTCCGGGGCCACCGGCAGTGAGTTCCTGCAGTCCAACGGCTGGCTCATCGGCGTGGTCATGGCGATCTTCGCGGGCCTGGTGATCCTCGGCGGCGTGAAGTCCATCGCCCGCTGGACCTCTGCACTGACCCCCGCGATGGCCGTGCTGTACACCCTGTGCGTGCTGCTCATCCTGGTCATGAACATCACCCAGGTCCCCGCGGCCTTCGGGCTCATCGTCACCAGCGCCTTCACTGCCGGCGGTGTCGAGGGCGGTGTCATCGGCGTGGCCGTGATCGGCATCCAGCGTGCCCTGTTCTCCAACGCCGCGGGCGTGGGCTCGGCCGGCATGGCGCACAGCGCCTCCAAGACCAAGGAGCCTGCCACCGAGGGCTTCACCGCCATGTGGGAGCCGCTCGTGGACTCCATCGGCATCTGCATGCTCACCGCCCTGGCCATCGTGGTCACCGGCGTGTACACCACCGGCAGCGAGGACGGCGTGGCCCTGACCGCCTCCGCCTTCGCCACCGTGGCCAGCTGGTTCCCGATCCTGCTGACCGTGGCCGTGGCGCTGTTCGGCTTCTCCACCGTGCTGGCCTACGAGTACTACGGCGAGCTGAACGCCATGTACCTCTTCGGCTCCAACAACGGCGTGAAGATGGGCTTCCGCGTCATCTGGGTGCTGGCCGTGATCGTCGGCGCCGCGATCTCCCTGGACTCCGTGGTCGCATTCTCCGACGCCATGTTCTTCCTGATGTCGATCCCGAACCTGCTGGGCATCTACTTCCTGGCGCGGACCGTGCGGCTGGAGATCCTGCGCCACAAGTACCGCGTGAACGTCGGCGCGCTCACCGAGGTGCCCCCCGAGCTGCAGGTTGGCATGGGCTCCCATGAGCCCACCGAGGAGCAGGTCCGCACCGAGCGCGAGCGCACCTACACCGAGGAGATGCGCCTGGAGGAGCTGCACCGCAAGCTCGCCGAGGACCCTGGCTTCCCGGTGCGCGCCGACCATCACGACGAGACGCTCTCCTCGCCGATGGGCGACCCCGACCATGAGCGATGGACTGCTCCGGCCGCCGATGGGCCGGCCGATGCGGTCCCGGAGACCGCGGCCGATGGCACTGTCGGCGGGGCCTCCGATGGTGACGTGCCCCCGGCGCGCAGCTGATCCTCTGTGGGGCGGCGGTGAACCCCACCGCCGCCCCGCTTCTCTCTCACCGCCCGCCCCTTCTCTCAGCACGGATGATCCCCATGTCAGGTCTTGACGCCGCTATCGAAGCTGTCTTCGCACCGATCGCCGGTGTGCTCTCCGCGATCGTGTTCTTCGAACTGCCGATCTTCGGCGGCATCCCCGTGGTGGTCATCTGGCTCGCCGCGAGCGCCGTGTTCTTCACCGTGTGGCTGCGCTTCCAGCCCATCACCGGAGCGAAGCACTCTCTGGCCGTGATCCGCGGGCGCTTCGCCGCCAAGACCGACCCCGGTGAGGTCTCGAGTTTCCAGGCCCTGGCCACCGAGCTGTCCGGCACCGTGGGGCTGGGCAATATCGCGGGGGTGGCCATCGGCATTACCGTCGGCGGCCCCGGCGCGGCGCTGTGGATCGCTCTGTTCGGCATCTTCGCGATGAGCGTCAAGATGGCTGAGGCGGTGCTCGGCAACAAGTACCGCACCGTGCTCGAGGACGGCAGCACTGTTGGCGGCCCGATGTACATGCTGCGCGAGGGCTTCGCCGAGATCGGCTGGAAGAAGCTCGGAATCGCGATGGGCGCGGTGTATGCGGTGCTCGCGCTGATCGGCATGCTTGGCGGCGGCAACATGTTCCAGGCCAACCAGGTCACCATGATCATCTCCGACGCCTTCGGGGAGGAATCCTTCCTGGCGCAGAACAACTGGGTGGTGGGCGTGGTGCTGGCCGCCATGGTCGCGGTGGTGGTGCTGGGCGGCGTCACCTCTATCGCCCGCTGGACCTCGCGGATCACGCCGTACATGGCGATCGCCTACATCCTGTGCGTGCTCGTGATCGTCGCGGTGAACCTGCCGCAGATCCCCGCAGCGCTCGGAGAGATCATCGTCGGCGCCTTCAACCCCCAGGGCGTGACGGGAGGCGCGGTGGGCGTGGCCGTCGTCGGGATCCAGCGTGCCCTGTTCTCCAACGCTGCCGGGGTGGGCACCGCCGCCATGAGCTTCTCCGCCACCAAGACCCGGCACACCGCCTCCGACGGCTACACCGCCATGTGGGGTCCGCTGATCGACTCTGTCGTGGTATGCATGCTCACCGCCGTGGCGATCGTGGTCACCGGCGTGCACACCGTGGAGGACGCCGAGGACGGCGTGGTGCTGACCGCCTCGGCCTTCGGGACGGTCGCGGACTGGTTCCCGGTGCTGCTGACGATCATCGTGTTCCTGTTCGGCTTCTCCACGCTGCTGAGCTACTCGTTCTTCTGCGAGATGCTCGCGACCTACCTGTTCGGCCCCACCCGCGCGGTGCGGATGACCTTGCGCGTGGTGTACGTGCTGCTCGTGGTGGTGGGGGCCTCGATCTCCATGACCTCGATGGTGGCCTTCGCCGATGCGACGACGTTCCTGGTCACGATCCCGAACCTCATCGGCCTGTACGTGCTGGCGAAGGTGGTGCGCCTGGAGGTGCTGCGCTACCGCTACCGCGTCGAGACCGGCGTCATCGAGGAGATCGAGGACGAAGACCTGCGGGTGGGCATGGGCGATCACGAGCCCACCGAGGAGCAGGTCCGCACCGAGCGGGAGCGCACCCGCACCGAGGAGATGCGGCTGGAGGAGCTGCACCGGAGGCTCGAGGCGGACCCGGAGTGGCCCCACAGCTACAACAAGGACTGACCGCGCCGACTGAGGTGGGCAGGGCCCCGCACGAGACGCGGCGCCTATCTCGGGCACATCGGCCCATCGCCCGCGGTTCCGCGCTATCCACCGCGAGGGAGTCATTCTGAGCCAGAAAGTGGCTCAGAATGACTCCCTCGCGAGCGGGGTCGAGCGGCTTAGGCTGACGATCGTGCCCCTCCTAGCGCACCTGCCCGTCGGCGTCAGAAGCCTTCGGAGCAGTTCTGGTGGCAGCACTGATGTCCATGTTTGCGGGGAGCGGAGCGCGGGCGCAGGGGTGCCGGGCTGCGGGGCCCTCAGTCCATCCCGCATGATGACATCGCGGTCCCGAATCGCGGACGCCGCGTAGGATCAGCTCATGCCTCAGCTCCGTTCTCGCACCTCAACCCACGGCCGCAACATGGCGGGGGCCCGCGCCCTGTGGCGCGCCACCGGCATGGAGACCTCTGACTTCGGCAAGCCCATCGTTGCGATCGCGAACTCCTACACTCAGTTCGTCCCCGGCCACGTGCACCTGAAGAACATGGGCGACCTCGTGGCCGGCGCCGTCAAGGAGGCCGGGGGCATCGCCCGCGAGTTCAACACCATCGCGGTAGACGACGGCATCGCCATGGGCCACGGCGGGATGCTCTACTCCCTGCCCAGTCGCGACATCATCGCCGACAGCGTCGAGTACATGGTCAACGCCCATTGCGCCGACGCGCTCGTGTGCATCTCAAACTGCGACAAGATCACCCCCGGCATGCTCATGGCCGCGATGCGCCTGAACATCCCGGTCATCTTCGTCTCCGGCGGGCCGATGGAATCCGGCAAGCCCGTCGACGGGGTCGTCGAGCATCGCTTGGACCTCATCGACGCGATCATCCACAGCGCCGATGACACCGTCACCGACGCCGAGCTCGCCGATATCGAGGACAGCGCCTGCCCCACCTGCGGCTCCTGCTCCGGCATGTTCACTGCGAACTCCATGAACTGCCTGACCGAGGCGCTCGGCCTCTCCCTGCCCGGAAACGGCACCACCCTCGCCACGCATGCCTTCCGCAAGCAGCTGTTCCTCGACGCCGGCACCAAGATCGTCGAGCTCGCCAAGCGCTGGTACGACGAGGACGATGACTCCGTGCTGCCGCGCAGTATCGCCACGAAGGCCGCGTTCACGAACGCCATGGCACTGGACGTGGCGATGGGCGGCTCCACCAACACCGTGCTGCATATCCTCGCCGCCGCGATCGAGGGGGAGGTGGACTTCGGGCTGGAGGACATCGACCGGCTCTCCCGCTCCGTGCCCTGTCTGTCCAAGGTCGCGCCGAACGGCACCGCGCACGTCGAGGACGTCCACCGCGCCGGGGGGATCCCTGCGATCCTCGGCGAGCTGGATCGCGCCGGGCTGCTGGACCACACGGTCCACGCCGTGCACTCCCCGGACCTCGCGACCTGGCTGAAGGACTGGGACATCCGCGGTGGCTCCCCGACGAAGGAGGCCGAGGCGCTCTTCCATGCCGCTCCCGGCGGGGTGCGCACCACCCAGGCGTTCTCCACCACCAACACCTGGGAGTCCTTGGACACCGACGGGGAAGGCGGCGTGATCCGCGCCGTGCCGCATGCCCACACCAAGGATGGCGGGCTGTGTGTGCTCACGGGCAACCTCGCCGAGGACGGCTGCGTCATCAAGACCGCCGGCATCACCGAGGACCTCTTCCACTTCGAAGGCACCGCCGTGGTGTGCGATTCGCAGGAAGAAGCGGTCCAAAAGATCCTGGACAAGACCGTGAAGGCCGGGGATGTGGTGGTGATCCGCTATGAGGGACCGCAGGGCGGGCCCGGCATGCAGGAGATGCTCTACCCGACGTCATTCCTCAAGGGTCGGGGCCTGGGCAAGGACTGCGCGCTCATCACCGACGGCCGCTTCTCCGGCGGCACCAGCGGCGTGTCCATCGGCCACATCTCCCCGGAAGCTGCCGAAGGCGGGCTCATCGGCCTCATCGAGGACGGCGACCGGATCGTCATCGACGTGGACAAGCGCCTGTTGGAGCTGCGGGTCGACGACGAGGAGATCGCCCGGCGGCGCGAGGCCAAGGGCCCGCTGCCGTGGCGTCCGGAGCAGCGTGAGCGTCACGTCTCTCAGGCGCTCAAGGTCTACGCCCACCTGGTGCGCTCGGCGACCTACGGCGCAACCCGTCGGCCGCTGGACTGACCTGCGCACACACCGCGGCGCCCGCCCCATGGCCCCGGGCCTGACCGTGGCGCCCGTCGGTCGCTGTCCTTACCCCGGTTTCGCGGGTCGATTCGGCCGGTTTGTTCCACCAGCGGGAGCAGAACGGCGGAGTCGCTGGTACAGAATCGCGGTGTTGCTGACGAGGGCGCCCCATCCGTGTATCACGGGTGATACGGTGTCGGCATGAGCGCCGTCACTATCCGGGATCTTCGCAACCGCAGTGCTGATGTCCTGCGGCGGGTCGATGACGGTGAACGCCTCATCGTCACGCGCGACGGCGAGCCTGTGGCATCGCTCGGCCAGGTACCCCGGCGGCCGCTCTCGGTAGAGCAACTCCGTGAGCGTCGGCGCCACCTGCCGCGAGTCGATGCAGCTGCTCTGCAGTCCGACCTCGACGACCTGATCGATCCAGCTCTGTGAACGGCCCCCGAGGAGTGGAAGACCGCGCGTCGGAAGGCATCATCGACACCTCAGTTCTGATCGATCTGATGGAGTGCGACGCCCAGACGTTGCCACATCGGCCTCACATCACAGCGATCACCCTTGCTGAGCTTTCGGTGGGGCCGCTCGTGGCGAGAACTGACGCCGAACGGGCACATCGGCAGGCCCACCTGCAGCAGGCGGAAGCGGATTTCGAACCGTTGCCCTTCGATGCCGCGGCTGCGCGTGCGTTCGGCCGCGTCGCGTCGTCGCTCCGCAGCGTTGGCCGAAAACCTCAGGCCCGTGCGTACGACGCCTTGATCGCTGCCATTGCACTCTCCCAGGATCTGCCCCTGTATACCGCGAATCCTGCGGACTTCGACGGCATTGAAGGCCTCGACGTGCGCACCGTACGCCGCTGACCCGGCCACAGGGCGGACAGTCCGTTCCCACCGCATCGAATCGGCTCTTTTGTTTCACCTGAGGGAACAGAACAGCGGAGTCGCTGGTACAGAGTCGCGGATCCGAGGGGGTGGGGCTGACGGAGCGTGGCGCGGGCCGACGGAGCGAAGGGGCCAGCGGACCGATAGGGCCGTCGGGGGAGCGGCGCGGCCGTCGGGGGAGCGGCGCCCCGTGGCCCGGCCCCTGGGCTGCCCCGCACACGCCGCGGCGCCCCATGGTCCGGCCCCTGGGCTGACCCCTGACCCTGCAGACACCGAGGCGCCCGCCGGAGGATCCGACGGGCGCCGCAGTGCGTCAGCGGTGCTGATCAGCCGTTCTTCTTGCCCTTCTCCCAGCCCACGGTGGACCAGTCGGTGGAGAGGAACAGCTTGGGCCCGAAGTTCGCCAGGCCCTCCTTGTACGCCATGATCGACGGGCCGTTCCACAGCGGCATCATCGCGCACAGCTCCTGGAACTTCTTCTCGCACTCATTGGCGATCTTCGCGCGCTCCTCGATCTCCGGGGAGACCGAGGCCTGCGGGACCAGCTCATCGATCTCATCGGAGCCGGTACCGGTCATGTTCGAGGTGGACTCCGAGTCGAAGAACTGCTTGACCACGCCCGTCGGATCCGATCCCACGGTGTAGCCCATCATCACCAGCTGGAACGCCTGATCGGCCATCACCTGGCCGAAGTCGCCCGAGCCGCGCGCATCGATCTCGGCGTTGAACCCGATGTTCTGCAGCTGTTTCTGCAGGGTCTGGACGATCGCGTTCGTGATCGGATCATCACCGAAGGTCGTGATCGTCATGTCCAGCGTCTCACCGTCCTTGCTGCGCGGGCCATCGCCCTCTGCCACCCAGCCGGCATCCTCCAGGGTCTTCTTCGCCGCCTCGACGTCATGCTCGAACGGGTAGTTGTCCTGGTAGTGGGGGCTGAACGGCATGAGCATCCACGAGCCCGGGGTCTCCTCGGACCAGTCGATGCCGTTGAAACGGATGGACGCGAGCTCCTCGCGGTTCACGCCCTGGTAGATCGCCTTGCGAACCTCGATGTCGCTGAGGTGCCCCTTGGTGGTGTTGAAGTTGATGCCGGAGATCGACATGGTCTGGGAGCGCCGGATGTCGATCCCCTCCATGTCCTTGACCTGCTCGAAGCGGTTCGCGTTCCCCACCGCGGTGCCGTCGATCTCACCGTTCTTGAACGCCGGGATCGTGGCGCTGGACTCCATCTGAACCCACACGATCTTGTCCAGCTTCGGCTTCTCGCCCCACCAGTTCTCATTGGGCACGAGGGTCACGCGCTTCTGCACGGTGTCCAGCTTCTCCAGCGTGAACGGGCCGATCATCCACTCCGGGTGCAGATCATCCACGAACCCGTCGTTGAACAGCTCGGGCGTGTTGATCGCGGGGTGGAAGGTGCCGGAGAACAGGTCCTGCCACGGCTGGTAGGGCTCGCGCATGGTGACCACAGCCTGGAAGTCATCCTCCCCGGCCTCGACCTTCTCGATGCGGTCATAGCCCTCGGTGGAGACGGCGTCGATGGTCTTGTCCTCGCCGTTCATCATCTTCCACTGGTTCTCGAACACCTTCCAGTCGTAGGGGGTGCCGTCGTTGAACTTCGCCTCGGGATTCAGGGTGTACGTGATGACGTGCTTCTCCCCGGAGTCGTCGTACTGCGCATCGGTGCAGAACTCCTCACGCAGCACGGGGGTGCCGTCGGCCTCGTACTTCCACACGCCGGAGACATCCATGGCGGCGTAGATGTTGGAGTTGTCCACGTTGTTGCCGGAGTTGTTCCAGCCGAAGTAGTTCGGGCCCAGGGCGCCGATGGTCAGGGTCAGCGTGCCGCCCTGCTCCAGCTCGGAGACGTCCTTGGGGTTATGGGCCATGAGCTCCTCGAGGTTGCTGTCCGCGGTGGCCGCGGTGCCGCCGCCATCGGAGCCGCCGCCACCGGAGGTGGTGTCGCGCTCCTGGGAGCACGCCGCCAGCGCGGTCGCGGCCAGGGCCGACGCGCCCACCAGGCCGGCGCGGCGAGAGAAGCGGAAGGTCACGGGGTGGATCATCAGAGGGTCCTTTCCTCGAGGGGGGAGTGTGCAACTAGGGATTCAGAGGGGAACAGACATGCGGAGGAATGGTCATCGGCGACCTCCACCAGAGGTGGTTCCGCCTCCCGACACCGGGCACGCGCCTCCTCCGGCAGCTGCGCATACAGCGGGCAGCGGGAGGAGAAGGAACAGCCGGAGGGAGTCTGCAGGGGCGAGGGCAGATCGCCGGAGAGGATGATCCTCTGGCGCCGCTCCTCAACCACGGGATCAGGCACCGGGATCGCGGAGATCAGTGCCTTGGTGTACGGGTGCGAGGGGGCATCGAAGATCTTGTCCACCTGCCCGTATTCGACGATCTTGCCCAGGTACATCACGGCTACGCGGTCGGCGATGTGCCGGACGACGGACAGGTCGTGCGCCACCAGCATGTAGCTGAGCCCGAGACGGTTGCGCAGGTCATCGAGCATGTTCAGCACGCCCGCCTGGATCGAGACGTCCAGGGCGGAGACCGGCTCGTCCAGCACGATCAGCTTGGGGTTGATCGCCAGTGCCCGGGCGATCGCGATGCGCTGACGCTGACCGCCGGAGAACTGCACGGGGAAGCGGTTGGCGTGATCGGGTTGCAGCCCCACCAGGCGCAGCAGCTCGAATACCCGCTCCCGCACCCGCTTGTGGTCCCAGCCCATGATCTCCAGCGGCTCCGAGATCACCTCGAACACGGTGAAGCGAGGATCCAGGGAGCTGAGCGGATCCTGGAACACCATCTGCACGGTCTTGCGGACCTCGCGGGTGAACTTCTCCCCGCTGCCGTCATCGGACCGCTTGTTAGAGGCCCCGTTGATGGTGATGCGACCGGGCTGTTGGCGGTTCATCTCCATGATCTCCAGCAGCGTGGTGGTCTTGCCGGAGCCGGATTCGCCAACGAGCGCCAGGCATTCGCCCTCGCGGATGTCGAAGCTGACACCGTCCACCGCGCGCACCGTACCGATCCGCCGCTTGACCAGCGCTCCCTCGGTGAGCGGGAAGTGCTTCTTCACGTCCTCGACGCTGAGCACGGTGGTCCGCTGCTCACGCTCGGCACGGTCGATCTGCTCATGCTCGGTGGTGTCCGCCGCGAACAGCTCGGTGGTGTCGACCGCTCCGGAGACCAGCTCGTCGCTGCGTACGCACGCGGCCAGGTGCCGGTCGCTCACCTCGCGCAGGTCCGGCTCGCCGTCGGTGCAGGCCTCGGTGGCCAGCGGGCAACGGGGTGCGAAGGTGCAGCCCGTCGGTTCGGTCAGCAGGTTCGGCGGCTGGCCGTCGATCGTGGCCAGCGGTCCATTGGCGTACCGGTCCACGCGCGGCACCGAGCGGATCAGGCCGATCGTGTAGGGCATGCGAGGGGTGGCGAACAGCTCATGGGTCTCGGCGTACTCCACGGGCCGACCGCCGTACATGACCAGCACATTGTCCGCGAACCCGGCGATCACGCCGAGGTCGTGGGTGATCATGATGACGGCGCAGCCGGTGAGCTCATTGGCCTGCCGCAGCACCTCCAGGATCTGCGCCTGGATCGTGACATCCAAGGCAGTGGTGGGCTCATCGCAGATCAGGACGCTGGGCTCATTGGCCATCGCGATCGCGATGAGCACACGCTGACGCATCCCACCAGAGAACTGGTGCGGGTAGGCCTTCAGCCGATCCTCGGGCGAGGGGATGCCCACCTTGGTCAGCAGTTCCACCGCGCGTTCGCGTCGGCGGGCCTTGGACCAGGAGGGGTTGTGGATGCGGATCGCATCGTCCAGCTGTCGGCCGATGGTGTACACCGGCGTCAGGGAGCTCAGCGGGTCCTGGAACACCATCGACAGCTCGCTGCCGCGGTAGGCGCACATCTGCTTGTCCGACAGGGTCACGAGGTTCTGATCCTGGAACCGCACCTCGCCGCGCACCGTCGCGGTAGGCGCCAGCAGCCCCATGATCGCCATCGAGGTCACGGACTTGCCGGACCCGGATTCCCCCACGATTCCGAGCACCTCGCCGGGGCGCAGATCGAAGTTCACGCCCCGCACTGCGTGGACGGTGCCGTTCTCGCTGTTGAAGCTGACGTGGAGGTCCCGCACGGACAGCACCGGGTCCGCATCGTGGTCGTAGCGGTGGCGGCGAGGCGCGGTGAACACCCCGGCAGTGCCGTCCCGCGTGACGTGATCCGCCTGGATCAGCTCCTGATCGGAGTCGGGCTCGAGCACATCCTTGCTGGCGCCGAGGGGGTTGCCGATGGTCGGGAAGGGGGAGTGTTCGGTCATGAGGCGGTACCTGCGGAGAGGGAGGCGGGATCCAGGGCATCGCGCAGGCCGTCGTTGATCAGCGCGAGCGGGATCGTGATGAAGAAGAGGGTGACCACGGGGGCCCAGAACAGCCACCACTGGGTCTCGAGCATGGTGGAGGCCTGCGCGATCATCAGCCCCAGCGAGGTGTCGGGGATCTTCACGCCGATCCCGATGAAGGAGTAGGCGACCTCGGAGAGGATCGCGCCCCAGATGCCCATGGTCACGTTGAGCACCACCAGGGAGGCGATGTTCGGCACGAGGTGGCGGCGGATGATCCGGGCGGGGTGGATGCCCATGTAGCGGGCGGCGCGCACGTAGTCCAGCTGGACCAGCGACATCGACAGGCCGCGGATCAGGCGGGCGGTGCCCATCCAGCCGAAGACGATCAGCAGCACCGCCAGGGTGAACCAGCCGCCGCCGCGCCCGTTCATGAGGATCGCCACCAGGATCAGCACCGGCATCATGATCAGCGTCTCGAGGACGAACAGGATGATCTTGTCCACCCAGCCGCCGAAGTAGGCCATCGTGGTGCCGATCAGCGCGGCCAGGATCGGGGTGATCACCCCGACCAGGAATCCGATCATGAGGGACTTCTGCAGGCCGCGCACCAGCAGCGCGTACACATCGGCCCCGGCGACGTTGGTGCCGAACCAGTGGACGGCGCTGGGAGCCTCACCGCCGGCCGCGAAGGGGTCCAGATCGTCGTAGGACCACTTGTTGGGGAGGTTCCCGAAGATCGCGAACAGCACCACGAGGCTGAGGATGATCAGGCCGATGGTGGCCGGCTTGTTGCGGAAGAACCGCTTGACGATGATACGGCGCTTGTTGAGGTAGACGGAGGCTCCGTCGGGCGTGCACTCGGATGCCGCGGGGGAGGCAGGGGTGGTGGTCTGGGTGCTCATGCAAGCCTCACTCGGGGATCGACCAGCACGATCGCGAAGTCCGCGAGGATCGCGCCGATGGCGAAGATGACAGCGCCGTAGGCGGTCATCGCCACAGCGACGTTGACGTCCTGGTTGGCGATGGCCTGGATGGACCACACGCCCAGGCCCGGCCAGTTGAAGATCGTCTCGGCGAAGAAGGAGCCGGTGAAGATCGCGGGGATCGTGAAGGCGATCGACTGGGCGACAGGGATGAAGGAGACCTTCAGCGCGTGGCGACTGATGGCCTGGGCGCGCGTGAGGCCGGTGGCTCGGGCAGTGCGCACGAAGTCCGCATTGATGTTGTCCAGCAGGTACTGGCGCTGGGAGACCTGGTAACCGGCCCAGCCCAGCACCGTCATGGCGAACGTGGGCACGGCATAGTGCGCCGCGAGATCCAGCAGCACCGGCCAAAAACCCTGCACGCCGTCGCTCGAGATGCCGGTGACGAAGAAGATCCGCTGCCCGGCGGCCTTGTTGATCATGATCGCCCCCAGCTGCACCACGAGGTACGCGACCGGTGCGGGGACCACGAAGGTGAAGTACGAGTAGCCGGTGATCACGCGATCGCCGATGGAGTACTGCCGGGTGGCCGTCCAGACACCGAGCGCGACGCCGATGATCAGGGTGAGGACGATCGTGGCAAGGGTCAGCGAGGAGGAGACCAGCACGCGGGCGCCGAACTCGGCGTTGACGTAGCTGGAGTTGGGCGAACGGCCCCAGTCCCAGTGCAGCAGCACATTGCCGAGCCAATCGATGTACCGCTCGAGGGCGGATTTCTCGGGGTCCAGCCCCAGGTAGCGCAGACGCTCGGTGATCTGCTCCTCGGTCAGAGGAGGGGTCTGCTGTTCGAACTGCCGCCCTGGGCGAAGGAAGGTGACCGCCAGAAAATAGGCGGCCGTGGTCGCGGCGAACACCATGGCGATGTAGACCGCGATCCTCTTGGCGAGGTACCTGACCATGCACTGCTCCGTGCTGCTGTGATGTGGATCGCTTTATCGGGAGGGTAGACCCCTCCGGGACCTTCGTCTGACGAAAAGCACTTGACAGATGTCGGATTCGTCAGCTGCACCTCCCGCTCAGCGGAAGTTAACCCAGGTCATAGGAGGTTTTCAGGGCTTGGTTGCCGGAAGGTCACGAAGTTGTCACAAGTCGGGGCGTCGTGAATTGGGCGGTCGATAAGACGTCGATGCAAGGCGAAGAGGGTGTGGATATGGTGATCGGGACCGCGCTCGGCGGAACGCACGATGCCTGGCGCGTCCATCCCGACCCCGGAAGGAACCCCGCGTGCCGCCCATCGACCAGATGATCGAATCCGTCGTCGGTCCTGTCGCCGATGTCCTGTCCGCCATCGTCTTCTACGAGCTGCCGATCTTCGGCGGTGTCCCCGTGATCGTCCTGTGGCTGATGGCCGCGGCGCTGTTCCTCACCGTCTGGCTGCGCTTCCAGCCCATCACGGGATTCAAGACCTCGATCGGCGTGATCCGCGGCCGCTTCACCCGCAAGACCGACCCCGGTGAGGTCTCAAGCTTTCAGGCCCTGGCCACCGAGCTGTCCGGCACCGTGGGTCTGGGGAACATCGCGGGCGTGGCCGTGGCGGTCTCTGTCGGCGGCCCCGGCGCAGCGCTGTGGATCGCGATCTTCGGCGTGCTCGGCATGAGCGTGAAGATGGCCGAGGCGACGCTGGGCTCGAAGTACCGCAAGGTCACCGAGGACGGACGTGTCATCGGCGGCCCCATGCACTACCTGCGCGACGGCCTGCGGGACGTCGGCTGGCCCCGTCTGGGCGCGGCGCTCGCCGTGCTGTACGCGATCTTCACGCTGCTGGGCGTGTACGGCGCTGACCTGTTCCAGTCCAACCAGGTCGCCGCGATCGTCGCCGACTCCTCGGGCAGCACGTTCCTGCAGGACAACAACTGGGTGATCGGCCTGGTGATCGCCGTACTGGTGGGCATCGTGATCCTCGGCGGCGTGCGCTCAATCGCCACGTGGACCTCGCGCATCACCCCCGCCATGGCGCTGCTGTACTTCCTGTCGGTCCTGGCCGTGTGCCTGGTGAACATCGCCGATGTCCCCGCGGCGCTCGGCTCCATGGTCAGCGGCATGGTGACCGGCCAGGGAGTCGCCGGAGGCATCATCGGCGTGGCCGTCATCGGCATCCAGCGGTCCCTGTTCTCGAACGCCGCTGGTGTGGGCACCGCCGGCTTCGCCCATGCGGCCTCCAAGACCAAGCACCCCGCGACCGAGGGGTACACCGCCATGTGGGAGCCGCTGATCGACTCGGTGGTCGTCTGCATGCTTACCGCCACCGCGATCGTGGTCACCGGTTCGCACACCGCCGGTGCCACCGACAATGCCGAGGGCGTGGCGATCACCGCTGCCGCCTTCGGCACCGTCGCCAGCTGGTTCCCGTACCTGCTGGCGGTGGCCGTGGCTATGTTCGGCTTCTCCACCGTTCTCGCCTACGCCTACTACGGCGAGCAGGCGCTCGTGTACCTGCTGGGGGACAAGGGCTGGGTGCGGAACCTGTTCCGCATCGTGTGGGTGATCGGCCCCATCCTGGGTGCGTCTGCGACGCTGGATGCGGTGATCGCCTTCGCCGATGCGTCCTTCTTCCTCATGGCGATCCCGAACCTGCTGGGCATCTACTTCCTGGCGCGCGTGCTGCGCCTGGAGATCCTGCGCTTCGGCTACCGCACTGACACCGGCGCGATCCCCGTGATCGAGGACCCGGATCTGCGGGTGGGCATGGGCTCGCATGACCCCACCGAGGAGCAGGTCGCAGCCGCACGCGCCGAGGAAGAGGCGGAGCGGGAGCGTCTGGCGGACCTGCACCGTCGGCTCAACGAGGATCCGGACTGGCGCCGGTCTCACTGAGCAGGCGGCGCGGGCCGGGCGGCGCGGGGCTTCTGCGCGGTGGGAGCTCAGGCGCCGACAGCGGCGTCGTAGCGGTCCAGCACGAGCTGCGTGATCAGCGGGTGATCGCCCAGCGGTGCCGCCACCACATCCGCCCCCGCGCTTTCGAGCCGGGACTGGAAATGTCCGAGGGAGAGCAGGTAGCTCGCGAGTGCCACCCGACCCGATGGTGACGCGGCCCGCGCAGACGCCACCGCCTCGACGACCGACGGGTCTGCTGCGGCGATGAAAGCGGTGATCACATCGCGGCCCAGCTCGGCAGCGAGCAGCTGCGCCATCTGCCGGGCCATGTCCTGGCCCGCAGCATCCCGCGTCCCGGCCGCCGCCATCACCACGGCGTCCTCCTCGCGGGCCCCTGCCTCGGTGAGCCGCTCGGCCATGACCTGGGCCAAGCGCGGATCCGGTCCCAGCGGCCCGGTGGAGCACGCCGCCTGACCTGCGACGGCCGCCGCAATGTCGCAGCCCACGTGATAACCCGTGGATAACAGCAGCGGCACCACCACGGCGCGCGGCATCGCATCGTCGCGAGTGCGTGGATCAGCATCCGGACCGGCCCAGCGGGCCACGGCGTCCTCCACCGCAGGTTCCTGCACATCCACATAGGCCTCGCGCACCGGCACATCGGGACGGGCCGCGGCGACGCGCTGCAGCATCGCGCGGACCACGTCGCGGCCCTCGCGGGAGCGGGTGCCGTGTGCGCAGCCGATCAGCACCGGCGGCAGTCCTGCAGCGGTGCGAACCCCGTCGGCCCCGGTGGCGCCATCCGCCCCCGTCGCGCCATCCTCGCTGAGGGCCCGGTCATCTCCGGCGGCGAGGGCCTGCCGTCCAGAACCCTGCAGCTCCCCACCCTCCGCGGTGCCCTCCTCCGCCGCGGCAGGGGAGAGGAACCCGTTGACGGCCGTGCGGCCGACCACGATCACCGCCGGATGTCCGATGCCGGAGGCCTGGACGCGCTGCACGATAGTGCCGAGCGTGCCGCGCACCTCACGCTGCTCAGGCAACGTGGCGTTCTGCACCACCGCCACCGGGGTCGCCGGGTCGATGCCGTTCAGCTGTGTCTGTGCCACCAGGCGCGGCAGCCATGCCACGCCCATCAGGAGCACGGTCGTGGTTCCCGGATCGCGCAGGGCCGCGAGATCCGCGGGCCCCAGATCGCCGTGGGCATTGACCACATGCACCGCCACCGCCGTGCCGCGATGAGTCACCGGGATCCCCGCGGCGGCCGGTCCTGCGATGGCGGACGTCACCCCGGGCACCACCTGGACGGGCACGTCCGCGGCCTGGCAGGCCATGACCTCCTCGCCGCCGCGGCCCAGCACGAACGGGTCCCCGCCCTTGAGGCGCACCACGCGGTGCCCGGCACGGGCCTTCTGCACGAGCAGCTCTCCGATGCCCTCCTGGGAGAGGGAGTGCGCCCCCGGGGCCTTGCCCACGCCGATCACCTCGACGTGCTGCTCGAGCAGCTCCGTGATCCCCGCGGGTCCCAGGCGGTCGACGACCACCACATCGGCCTGCTGCAGCAGCGCAAGGCCGCGCACGGTGAGCAGATCCCAAGCCCCGGGCCCCCCGCCGATGAGGGCGACGGACCCGGGCTCTAGGCGGATATCGGTGAGGGCCTCGGCGTTCAGGCGCGGCATCAGGCGGCGGAGCCCGGCAGGGGGCGCGGAGCCGTGGCCACGTGAATCACGCCGTCACGGACCTCGGTGTCGAACACGCGGATCGGGTGCTTCTGAGCGCCCGCGGCATCGAGCACCTCGCCGGTCTCGAGGTTCCAGGTCTGCTTGTACATGGGGGAGGCGAGAGTGGGGATTTCGTGCGCCTCGTCCTCGACAGTGATCCGGCGGGTGCCCACCAGGCCGCGGGAGAGGATGTTCGTCTCCGAGTACGGGTCGTACTGCTGGACGGCGTGCACGGAGCCGTCGTCCAGCAGGAACACGCCGATCTGCGTCCCATCGGGCAGCAGGGCAGCGGCGCCGCGCTCCACGCTCAGCGCCTGCACGGCGCAGATCTCGATCATCTCGCCACTCGTGGCGGTGGTGTCGGTGCTCATCGCAGGTCTCCTTCAGTCCGTCGCTCGCGCGCCGCTCAGATGTCCAGCTCGGCCTCGGCCGTGCCGGGATGGGCCATGGCGTGCTCGCGGGCCGCGAGCGGGGTGGGGTAGGTGTCCGTCTCGCCCTCCATCGCCGGGCGGGCCTGGCCACGCTCGATGACGTACCGCAGATTCGGATCCGACTTCTCGGGGGCGTTGACGAAGGAGACGAACTTCGCGCGGCGCTCCGGGTCGTTCACGGCCTCCGCCCACTCATCGACATAGGAGTCCACGTGACGCTGCATGGCCTCCTCGAGCTGCTCTCCGATCCCGAGCGAATCGTCCACGATCACGCGGCGCAGCTCCTCGATGCCGCCCTCGTACTCCTCGACCCAGCGGGCGGTGCGCTGCAGCTTGTCGGCCTCCCGCACGTACAGCATGAGGAAGCGGTCGATGCAGCGCACCAGGCGCTCGTCGTCCAGATCCTCCACCAGCAGTTTGCCGTGCGCGGGGTTCATGCCGCCGTTGCCGCCCACGTACAGGTTCCAGCCCTTCGTGGTGGCGATGACACCGACGTCCTTGGCCTGCGCCTCCGCGCACTCGCGGGCGCAGCCGGAGACGGAGATCTTCAGCTTGTGCGGGGAGCGCAGACCCCGGTAGCGCTTCTCGAGCGCGACGGCGAGGGTGGTGGAGTCCTGCACGCCGAAGCGGCACCAATTGGTGCCCAGGCACGCCTTGACCATGCGCAGCGACTTGCCGTATGCGTGGCCGGACTGGAATCCAGCGGCGACCAGACGCTCCCAGATCTCCGGCAGCTGCTCGAGGCGCGCGCCGAACATGCCGATGCGCTGGGCGCCGTTGAGCTTGACGTACAGCCCGTAGTCCTTGGCCACCTGGGCGATGACCATGAGGCCCTCGGGGGTGACCTCACCGGCGGGCATCGCGGGGATCACCGAGTAGGTGCCGTCCTTCTGGATGTTCGCCATCACGAAGTCGTTGGTGTCCTGGATGGCGCCCAGCTGGCGGCCGACGGGGTTGTGGCGCCGGCCCGTGATCGCGCCCAGGGTGGACAGGATCGAGGCGACCACGGGGCGGCACACCGCGCAGCCGCGCCCGCCGTTGCCGTGGGCGGCGATGACATCGCTGAAGGTGTCCTCGCCGCCGGCCTCGACGAGCTTGAACAGCTCGGCGCGGGAGTGGTCGAAGTGCTCGCACAGGGCGTGGGAGACCTCGATGCCGGACTTCGCCAGCTCCTGGTTCAGCAGCTTCGTCAGGGTGGGCACGCAGGAGCCGCACACGGTGCCGGCCGTGGTGCATTCCTTGATCGCGCCCAGGGTGTGGCAGCCCTGCTCGGTGACGGCCCGTCGCACAGTGCCGGCGTCCACGTTGTTGCACGAGCACACGGTCGCGTCGTCCGGCAGCTCCGCCCCAGCCATCGCGTCACCGCCGCCGTCGGGGGCGATCACGGCCGATGGGTCAGCGCCGAGCTTGCGCCCCACGAGTGGGCGCAGCTGGGAGAACAGCTCGATGTCGCCGACGAATACACCGCCCAGCAGCACCTGGGCGTCATCGCTCATGACGAGCTTGCGGTACATGCGGTGCACGGGGTCCACGAAGGAGACCTCGAGCGCGCCGGGGGAGAGGGCGTTGACGTCACCGAAGGCGGCGGCGTCCACGCCCACGCCCTTGAGCTTGGTGCCGTCGTCCTTGCGCTGGTGGGTGCGCTTGCGGCCCAGCAGCGTCTCGACGACGACGTCGGCCATGTCATTGCCGGGGGCGATGAGGCCTGCGCACACGCCGTCGAAGGAGGCGCATTCGCCGATCGCCCAGATGGCGGGATCGGAGGTCTGGCAGGTCTCGCCGACGACGACACCGCCGCGCTCGCCGATGGCCAGGCCCGCCTCACGGGCGACCTTGTCGCGCGGGCGGATGCCGGTGGAGAACACGACCACGTCGGCGTCCAGCTGCGAGTCATCGGACAGGTGCGCGGCGCCCAGCGCCCCATCGGCCGCGGGGGTGAAGGCGGTCGCGCCCACGCCGGTGCGCACGTGGATGCCGAGGTCCTCGATGAGCAGACGCAGCATCTCGCCGCCGCCCTGGTCCAGCTGCACGGCCATGACGCGGTCGGCGAACTCCACGACGGTGGTGTCCACGTCCATGCCCTTGAGCGCTGCGGCGGCCTCGAGCCCGAGCACCCCGCCGCCGACGACCACGCCCTTCAGCGGGCGACCGACGATCTCGCCGCGGGAGGTGACCCAGGCGGCGAGGTCCTCGACATCCTGCACGGTGCGGTAGTCGAAGATGCCCTCGAGCTCCTTGCCCTCCGCCCGCGGCGACCACGCCCAGGAACCGGTGGCGAGCACCAGGTGGTCGTACTCGTGCACCGTGCCCGAGGCGGTGGTGACCTTCTGGCCGTCACGGTCGATGCTCTCGGCCGCGTCCCCGGTGACCAGGGTGATCCGCGCATCGTCCCAGACGGTGGGGTCCAGGGCCAGCAGATCAGCGTTGCGTGAGCCGAACCAGTTCGACAGGTGTACGCGGTCGTAGGGGCGCTGCGGCTCCTCGCCGATCACAGTGAGCGTCCAGGTGCCCTCCGGATCCATCGACTGCAGCCGTGCGGCGAAGCGGTGCCCGGTCATGCCGCCGCCGATGACGAGCAGGCGCGCCCCGTCCAGCGGGCGATGCTCGGAGGTGGGGGCGAGGGGGGAGTGGCCAGGGGTGCTCATGGGCGGTCTACCTCTCGACGAGCCGTGTGACGTCGTGTATACGGTACGCAGAGAGCCTGCGAGGTGCCAGGACCTCTGTCCGGACCAGGCCGACCATCATCGTGGCGAGGCCTGCCGTCATCGTGGCGAGCTTCGTGACGAAACGGCATCTCGCCATGCGGACGGCTGGATCGTGGGGGATCGGCTGACCTAGAGTGACCGCATGCACACGATGATTCTTGTACTCCCCGAGCGCGGCTGACGCCCGTTCGTCGAGACGAGACGTCGCCGCGCCCCTCCCCGAGTCCCTGGTGGAGGGGCTTTTCCATGTCCCGGACGGGGTGCGGCGCAAGGCGCGACAATCCCGGGCCCACCGCCCATCGACCGAGACGACCCAGGAGCATCGATGACCTCAGAGCAGATGACCGGCGCCAAGGCGTTGGTCGAATCCCTCGAGCACGCCGGGGCCGAGGTCGTCTTCGGCCTCCCCGGCGGTGCGATCCTGCCCACCTATGACCCGCTGCTGGACGCGAAGAAGCTGCGCCACGTGCTGGTGCGCCATGAGCAGGGCGCCGGCCACGCCGCAAGCGGCTACGCGCACGCCACCGGCAAGGTGGGCGTGTGCCTGGCCACCTCCGGCCCGGGCGCCACGAACCTCATCACCCCCATCGCGGATGCGCAGATGGACTCCATCCCGCTGGTGGCGATCACCGGACAGGTGGGCTCCTCCTTCATCGGCACCGACGCCTTCCAGGAAGCGGACATCGTGGGCATGACCATGCCCGTGACCAAGCACAACTTCCTGGTCAAGGACGCCGACGAGATCCCGCGAGTGATCAAGCAGGCCTTCCATATCGCCTCGACCGGTCGGCCCGGCGCGGTGCTCGTGGACGTCACCAAGGACGCCCAGCAGGCCATGACGAACTTCTCCTGGCCGGAGGGCATGGATCTGCCCGGCTACCGGCCAGATCCCCGCCCCCATGGCAAGCAGATCCGCGAAGCGGCCTCCCTGCTGCTGCAGGCCAAGCGGCCCGTGTTCCTTCTGGGCGGCGGCGTGATCCGCGGCAATGCCACCGAGGTGGTGCGCGAGCTCGTGGACCTCTCCGGCGCCCCGTTCGTCACCACGCTCATGGCCCGTGGCGCCCTGCCGGACTCTCACCCGCAGCACCTGGGGATGCCGGGGATGCACGGCACCGTCTCGGCGGTCTCCGCCCTGCAGCGCGCGGATCTCATCATCGCCATCGGCGCCCGTTTCGATGACCGCGTGACCGGGCGCTTGGACTCCTTCGCCCCGCATGCGACCGTCGTCCACGCCGATATCGACGCCGCCGAGATCTCCAAGAACGTCGCCGCGGACGTCCCGATCGTCGGTCAGGCGGCCGATGTCGCCCGCGCTCTGGCCGCGGAACTGCGCGCCCGCCTGGAGGACTCTGACCCGCGGGACTATGAGGCCTGGTGGGGGACGCTGTCGATGCTGCGCGACACCTACCCGCTGGGCTGGACCGAGACTGCTGATGGCTTCACCGCCCCGCAGAAGGTCATCTCCCGGCTCTCGGAGATCTCCGGGCCGGAGTCGGTGTACGTGGCCGGGGTGGGGCAGCACCAGATGTGGTCCAGCCAGTTCGTGCGCTATGAGCACCCGCGCACCTGGATCAACTCCGGGGGTCTGGGCACCATGGGCTACTCGGTCCCCGCGGCGATGGGCGCCAAGGTGGGGCAGCCCGAGAGGACCGTGTGGGCGATCGACGGCGACGGCTGCTTCCAGATGACCAACCAGGAGCTCGCGACCTGCGTCATCAATGACATCCCGATCAAGGTGGCGCTGATCAACAACTCTTCGCTGGGCATGGTGCGCCAGTGGCAGAACCTGTTCTACGACCAGCGCTACTCGCACACCGAGCTGAACACCGGCCACAACTCGCGGCGCGTGCCCGATTTCGTGAAGCTCGCCGAGGCCTACGGCTGCGCGGGGTTGCGCTGCGAGCAGGAAGAGGACATCGACGCCACCATCGAGCGGGCGATGGAGATCAACGACCGGCCCGTGGTCGTGGACTTCCAGGTCAGCGCCGACGCCATGGTGTGGCCCATGGTGCCGGCCGGGGTCTCCAATGACGAGATCCAGATCGCGCAGGGCATGAGCCCCGAGTGGGAGAGGGAGATCTGAGATGAGCATCCATGGCAACGCCCCGAGCACTTCGACGAGCACGCGTGCCTCCTCCACGACGGACACCGTCATGCGGCCCGGCAGTCAGACGCTGTCGGTGCTGGTGGAGAACAAGCCTGGCGCCCTCACGCGCGTCACCGGCCTGTTCTCCCGGCGCGGCTACAACATCTCCTCGCTGGCCGTCGGTCCCACCGAGCATCCGGAGATCTCCCGCATCACCGTGGTGGTCGATGTGGATCAGCACCGGCTCGAGCAGATCACCAAGCAGCTGAACAAGCTTGTGAACGTGCTGAAGATCGTGCAGTTCGATCCGCGCACCACGGTGCAGCGCGAGCTGATCCTCATCAAGGTCACGGCCGACAACTCGACCCGTACCTCGGTGCTGGAGATCGTGCAGATGTTCCGCGCCAAGGTGGTCGATGCCGCCGCGGACGCGGTGACCATCGAGGCCACCGGCACCCAGGACAAGCTCACCGCCCTGCTGGGCATGCTCGAGGAGTTCGGCATCCGGGAAATCGTGAAGTCCGGTGAGGTGGCCATCGGCCGCGGTGCCCGGGCCATGACCGACCGTGCCCTGCTGCACTGACCCGCGCGATCACATCGCGAGATCCCCTCTCAGACCGTAAGACGATGGGCGGTAGGATCGATCCGTCGCCCCCACACCATCGAAGGAGCACTCCGTGGCAGAGATCTTTTACGACGACGACGCCGACCTCTCGATCATCCAGTCCAAAAAGGTTGCGATCATCGGCTTCGGCTCGCAGGGCCACGCCCACGCGCTGAACCTGCGCGACAGCGGCGTCGAGGTCCGGGTGGGCCTGCGTGAGGGCTCGAAGTCCACGCAGAAGGCCCAGGATGAGGGCCTGACCGTCGGCACCGTCGCCGAGGTCTCCCAGTGGGCGGATCTCATCATGATCCTCACCCCCGACCAGGACCAGCGGAAGGTCTTCGCCGAGTCGATCAAGCCGCACCTGAGTGAGGGCAAGGCGCTCGCCTTCGCCCACGGCTTCAACATCCGCTTCGGCTACATCGAAGCCCCCGACGGCGTGGACGTGCTGCTCATCGCCCCCAAGGCTCCCGGCCACACCGTGCGCCGCGAGTTCGTGGCCGGCCGCGGCATCCCGGACATCGTCGCCGTGGAGCAGGACGCCTCCGGCAGTGCCTGGGACCTGGCCCTGTCCTACGCCAAGGGCATCGGCGGCACCCGCGCCGCGGTCATCAAGACGACCTTCACCGAGGAGACCGAGACCGACCTCTTCGGCGAGCAGGCGGTGCTGTGCGGCGGCATGAGCCACCTGGTGCAGGCCGGCTTCGAGACCCTCACCGCCGCCGGCTACCAGCCGGAGATCGCCTACTTCGAGGTCCTCCACGAGATGAAGCTCATCGTGGACCTCATGGTCGAGGGCGGCATCTCCAAGCAGCGCTGGTCCATCTCCGACACCGCGGAGTTCGGCGACTACGTCTCTGGTCCCCGCGTGATCGACGACCACGTGAAGCAGTCCATGCAGGGCATCCTCGCCGACATCCAGGACGGCACCTTCGCAAAGCGCTTCATCGAGGACCAGGACGCCGGGCGCACCGAGTTCACGCAGCTGCGCGAGCAGGAGGCCGGGCACGAGATCGAGAAGGTCGGCAAGGGCCTGCGCGCCATGTTCTCCTGGAGCGCCGAGCAGCTGGACTCCGATTACACCGAGGGCAGCGCCGCACGCTGAGCGCAGCGCTCTCGCGCACGCCGCAGGGTGCGCGCCCCAGACCGGATGGACGGCGGGTCCCCACCAGGGCCCGCCGTCCTCTATCGTGCTCGGGTGGTTCCAGCGTGGAGCCGACAGCACACGGGGATGGGGGAGACGCCGCATGATGCGCAGCGCACGAGACACCGCACGCACGATGACCACGCGCCGCACCGCCCTGGCGGGTCTGGGGACGCTCGGCGTGGTGAGCGCCGCAAGCGCCTGCTCGCTGCTACCGGGCCTCGGCGGGGAGAAGGACCCCGTGCCGTCCGGTGGGGGGAAGGACCAGCCCGAGCCCAGCGACGGCGGCGAGGAAACGACGCCGGCGGATCCGTTCGTGGACTGGGCGACGATCGCGGACCTCGAGAGCGTCGAGGTGGACCTCGTTGCCGCGGATGAGCGATACGGCACGACGACGGGGACCCTTGAGCGCAAGGACCGCTTCGGCAGCTGGACGAGCCTCGGCTTCCCCGAGGACAGCCCGATGCGCACCGACACGCCGCGGGCGGTGGATCCCGCGGCGCTCGAGGTCGATGATGAGAAGACCCTGAACGGCTTTTCCTCGAACGCCCTGCGGACCAATGCCGTGGTCCTGCTGGATACCCCTCTGCTGTTCGAGGCGGACAACGGGCGGTACGAGGAGGTCGCCCCCGCGGTGCTCGAGCCCCTGGGCCTCGCCGACGTGGTGGACCCGGCCAACTTCCACCAGCTCTTCGAGAATTCGCCGGTCTCCGCCTCCCCGGATCCCGAGCAGGGGCTCCCCGAGCTGTTCGGCATCGAGCCGGCACCGTACGACCCGGAGGCGGTGCGCATGCATGTGCTCTCCCACGGCATGGTGGTCGACCGTAACTCCCCCCAGTTCGAGGGGAACCGCTATATCTCCACGGTGCTCGGAGCCACCCCGGTCACCCTGGATGGGGAGGAGCGGATCCTCTACCGCACGAGCACGTTCATGGCCGGGATCGATGATCCCGGCAGCATGCTTTACCTCGGCATCGGCATCGGGTACACCGTGGGGCCGGTCCTCGAGGATCCGCTGGTGCTCCCGGTGCTGGCGGCGAGCGAGGTGCCCTCCGACTGGGTCGAGCACACCAAGGATCAGCTGACCATGCGTTTGCCTGCAGACCTGGGGGATCCGGAGGATGTCGAGGTCACCCTGCACTTCGGCGGGAAGGGCGCCTCGAACTTCGTCATGCATCACCGGATCGGAGCGACCTCGCCCTATCCACTCTCAGACGGTACGCATGCTGTGCGCGGTGAGGTCGACGGTGCGGAGCTGGCGGTCGTCGCCGCGCAAACTATGCACGATGGCTCTACCGGCCTGTGGTTCACGATCCATGGCCCCGAGGACACCTACTGGCTGCGCATCACCGATCTCACCGAGGACGAGGCGGCGACCCTCGCTCCGCAGATTCTCGGCGGCTTGCGTCTTACATCGTGATCCAAGTGCCCGCATGGCGGACGCGGCGATAGTCTGAGCGCGGCCATGGCGGCAGGCGGACCGCCTGCTGCCACCCCTGATCTGAAAGGCGCCCCTATGACTCCCGTCGTGCTGCTCGCCGAGGAGCTCTCGCCCGCCACCCTCGAAGCCCTCGGCGAGGGAGTCGAGATCCGCCACGTGGACGGCACCGACCGGCCCGCCCTGCTGGCGGCCGCCGCCCAGGCCGACGCTCTCCTCATTCGCTCCGCCACCCAGGTGGATGCTGAGCTGCTCGCCGCGGCCCCGTCCCTCAAGGTCGTCGCCCGCGCCGGCGTGGGCCTCGACAATGTGGACGTCCCCGCCGCGACCGCTGCCGGGGTCATGGTCATCAACGCCCCCACCTCCAACATCACCTCCGCTGCTGAGCTCGCGATCGCCCTGATCCTCGCCTCCCTGCGGAACCTGGGCCGCGCCGATGCCTCCGTCAAGGCCGGCAAGTGGGAGCGCAAGCAGCTCACCGGCGTGGAACTGCTGGGCAAGACCGTCGGCATCGTGGGCTTCGGCCGCATTGGCCAGCTGGTCGCCGAGCGTCTCGCTCCCTTCGGCGTGCAGCTGCTCGCCCACGACCCCTACGTCAACCACACTCGCGCCGCCGAGCTCGGCGCCCGCGTGGTGGAGCTCGACGAGCTCATGCGCAGCGCCGACGTCATCACCGTCCATATGCCGAAGACCCCTGAGACCACCGGGATGATCGGCGCTGAGCAGCTGGCGCTCGCCAAGCCCGGCCTGCACCTGGTCAATGCCGCCCGCGGCGGGCTCATCGATGAACAGGCCCTCTACGACGCGCTGTCGACCGGCCGGATCGCCGGGGCGGCCCTGGATGTGTATTCGAGCGAGCCCCCCAGCCAGAGCCCCACTGCCGCACAGCTGCTGGAGCTGCCGAACCTCACCCTCACCCCGCATCTGGGTGCCTCCACCGCCGAGGCACAGGAGAAAGCCGGTGTGGCCGTGGCCCGCTCGGTGCGGCTGGCGCTCGCCGGAGAGCTCGTGCCCGATGCCGTGAACGTCGCCGGTGGGGCGATCGATGACCTGGTGCGCCCCGGCGTGGCGCTCGCCGACCGGCTCGGCCAGCTGTTCACCGCCCTCGCCGGTGAGGCCCCCGAGCTGCTGGACATCGAGGTGCGCGGCGAGATCGCAAGCCGGGACGTGACCGCCCTGAAGCTCTCCGCCCTGCGCGGCATGTTCCGCTCCGTGGTCACCGAACAGGTCAGCTACGTCAACGCCCCGGTCCTCGCCGAAGAGCGCGGCATCACCGTGCAGCTCGTGACCGACGAGACCGCCGAACGCTTCCGGAATGTGGTGGGGTTGCGCGGCACCCTGCGCAACGGAGAGGTCATCCACGTGGCCGGCACCCTCTCCGGGGTCGATCAGGCCCAGAAGATCGTGCAGATCGGCGAGCACGCCATGGACGTGCCGCTCAGCGACCATCTGCTGCTGATCCGCTACGACGACGGCCCCGGCCTGATCGGCCGCTACGGCGCGCTGCTGGGCGAGGCCGATGTCAACATCGCTGGCATGCAGGTCTCCCGCGCCGGCGACCACGTCGGCTCCGAGGCGCTCGTGGTGCTGAACCTCGACTCGAGCGTCGAGCGCGAGGTCGCCGAGCAGATCGGTGCGGAGATCGGCGCCCACTCCATCCACGCTGTCGATCTCGTCTACTGACCACACCTGCTGCGAGACCACCCCTGCTGCGAAGGACACCCATGACTGCCCCCACCTCACAGAACCCCACCTCGACCCTGCGCCTGGCCGTCATCGCCGGTGACGGCATCGGCCAGGAGGTCGTCCCACAGGGACTGCGTGCCCTGCGCGCGGCCCTCGAGCCCGTCGGCGTGCAGGTCGAGACCACCGAGGTGGACCTCGGCGCCGGCCGCTGGCACCGCACCGGGGAGACCCTCACGGATCAGGACATGGCCCAGCTGGCTGAGCACGATGCGATCCTGCTGGGAGCCGTGGGCGATCCCGGGGTGCCCTCCGGGGTGCTCGAGCGCGGCCTGCTGCTCAAGCTGCGCTTCGGCTTCGAGCACTACGTGAACCTGCGGCCCACTGTGTTGAGCGCCGGGGTGCCCTCCCCGCTCGCCGAGCCCGGTGAGGTGGATTTCCTCGTGGTGCGGGAAGGGACCGAGGGGCCGTACGTCGGCAACGGCGGCACCCTGCGCGAGGGCACCGACCTCGAGGTCGCCACCGAGGTCTCTCTGAACACCGCCGTGGGCGTGGAGCGCGTGGTGCGCTACGCCTTCGAGCAGGCCCAGCGCCGTCGCGGTCACCTCACCCTCGTGCACAAGCACAATGTGCTGGTCCACGCCGGTCGCCTGTGGCAGCGGATCGTCGACCGCGTCGCCGAGGAGCACCCGGAGGTCACCGTGGACTACGCCCACGTGGATGCGGCGACGATCTACATGGTCACCGACCCCTCCCGTTTCGACGTCATCGTCACCGACAACCTCTTCGGCGATATCCTCACCGACCTCGCCGCGGCGATCGGCGGTGGCATCGGCCTGGCTGCGAGCGGGAACATCAACCCCACCGGTGACTTCCCCTCGATGTTCGAGCCCGTCCACGGCTCGGCCCCGGACATCGCCGGACAGGACCTCGCCGACCCCACCGCGACCGTGCTGTCCGTGGCGCTCATGCTCGACCACCTGGGGCACGTCGAACCGGCTGCCGCCGTTCGGGCCGCCGTCGCGAACGACCTCGCCGCCCGCGGCACCGACCCCGAGCTCGCCTCCCGCGGAACCCGCGCGATCGGCGATGCCCTGGTCCAGGCCATCACCGCGCGCTGAGCGACGGATCCGCGCCGGATCTGCGAGACAATGACCCCACCCCCACGCAGCGAGGAGACCACTGTGAGCACGCTCGACTTCACCCCCACCTCCACCACCCGTCGCATCGCCGACGACGAGCGTGCCCGCATCCTCGCCGCCCCCGGCTTCGGCACCCACTTCACGGACTTCATGGCCCACGCCCGGTGGACGAAGGAGGGCGGCTGGGCCGATGCCGCCCTCGTGCCCTTCGGTCCGATCCAGCTGTCCCCGGCCGCAGCCGTCCTCCACTACGGGCAGGAGGTCTTCGAGGGCCTCAAGGCCTTCCGCCACGCCGACGGGTCCGTGTGGACCTTCCGCCCGGGGGCCAACGCCGAGCGGATGCGGCGCTCCGCCCGCCGCCTGGCCCTGCCCGAGCTGCCCACCGAGGCGTTCGTCGCCTCCCTGCGCGCTGTCGTGCAGGCCGATGAGCCCTGGGTGCCGGAGGCCACGAGCGAGGAGTCGCTGTACCTGCGGCCCTTCATGATCGCCAGCGAGGAGTTCCTCGGGGTGCGCGCCTCCCACTGCGTGGACTATTACGTCATCGCATCCCCGGCCGGCCCCTACTTCCCGCGCGGTGTGCAGCCGCTGGTGGTGTGGATCACCGACGAGTACGCGCGCGCGGGCGCTGGCGGTACGGGTGCCGCCAAGTGCGGCGGCAACTATGCCTCCTCCCTGCTGGGCAAGGTGGAGGCTAGCGAGCAGGGGGCCGATGAGGTCCTGTTCCTGGACTCCGAGACCCACACCGCGATCGATGAGCTCTCCGGCATGAACGTCTTCGCCCTGACCGATGACGGCCGCCTGCTGACGCCGCGGCTGACCGGCTCGATCCTCGAGGGCGTCACCCGCGCCTCGATCCTGCGCCTGGCCGCTGAGCGCGGCCTCGAGGTCGCCGAAGAGCGCCTGATCATGTCCGATGTGCTGGACCGCATCGCCGCCGGGACGATCACCGAGATGTTCGCCTGCGGCACCGCCGCGGTCATCAACCCCATCGGCGAGTTCCGCTCCCGCGACGGCTCCTGGACCATCGGCGACGGTGGCTCCGGGGAGATGACTCTCGCCCTGCGGCAGGAGCTCACCGACATCCAGTACGGCCGCATCCCGGATCGGCATGGCTGGCTGACCCAGCTGGTGTGAGGCCGCGATGACCAGCATGCCCACGTCCGTCACGCCCACGCCCGTCGCTCCCCGCGAGGGCTTCCACCTGTACGACACCACCTTGCGCGATGGCTCCCAGCAGGAGGGCCTCACGCTCTCGGTCGCCGACAAGCTCGCCGTCGCACGCCTGCTCGATGAGCTGGGCGTGACCTATATCGAAGGCGGCTGGCCCGGGGCGATCCCGCGGGACACCGAATTCTTCGCCCGCGCCGCCGCCGGGGAACTCGAGCTCGCCCACGCCCGGCTCGCCGCCTTCGGCGCAACCCGCAAAGCCGGCGTGTCCGTCACCGAGGATCCGCAGGTTGCCGCGCTGCTCGACTCCCAGGCGCCGACGGTGACGCTGGTCGCGAAGTCCGATCTGCGCCATGTCACCCAGGCCCTGCGCACCACCGGCGAGGAGAACCTCGCCATGGTCCGCGACACGGTCGCCCACCTGGTGGCCGCAGGCCGCGAGGTGTTCGTCGACGCCGAGCACTTCTTCGACGGGTACCGTCACGACGCCGACTACACCACCAGCGTGCTGCTGGCCGCCCACGAGGCGGGCGCCGCGGGCCTCGTCCTGTGCGACACCAATGGCGGGATGCTCCCGCACCAGGTCACCGAGGTCATCACCGACCTCACCGCACGCCTGACTGCCGCTGGGGCGGGGCAGGCGCGGCTCGGCGCCCACACCCACGACGACACCGGCTGCGCGGTCGCCAACGCCCTCGCCGCCGTGCACGCCGGGATCACCCACGTACAGGGCTGTGTGAACGGCTACGGGGAGCGCACCGGCAACGCGAACCTCATCACCCTGATGGCGGACCTGCAGCTCAAGATGGATCTGCCGCTCGTGCCGGAGGAGACCCTGGCCGACTCGACCCGCATCGCTCAGACGATCGGCGAGATCGTGAACCTTCCGGTGAATTCTCGCGCCCCGTACGCGGGCACGAGCGCCTTCGCCCATAAGGCCGGGCTGCACGCGAGCGCGATCCGCGTGGACCCGGACCTGTACCAGCACATCGACCCGCGGGTCGTCGGCAATGACATGCGCATGATCATCTCCGACATGGCCGGTCGCGCGTCGATCGAGCTGAAGGGCCGAGAGCTGGGCTTCGACCTGCAGGCCGAGCCGGAACTGCTCACCCGTCTGGCCGCGACCGTCAAGCAGCGCGAGGCCGTCGGCTACTCCTATGAGGCGGCCGACGCATCCTTCGAGCTGCTGCTGCTGGACGAGCTGGGCCGGGTGCCCAGCTACTCTCGCGTGGAATCCTGGCGGGCCACCAGCCAGCTGGGCCGCGACGGTCAACTGGAGACCGAGGCGACGGTGAAGCTCGTGCCTCAGGATCGTGACGGCACCGTGCTGCCGAGCGCCCGGCAGGTCGCGATCGCCGAGGGCAACGGCCCGGTGCACGCCCTGGACCTCGCCCTGCGCGGCGCGCTGCGGCAGGCCCACCCGGAGGTCGACGACTTCGAGCTGCAGGACTTCAAGGTCCGCATCCTCGACTCCCAGCACGGCACCGACGCGACCACCCGGGTGCTCGTGCGCACTGCCGGGCGCGGACTTGAGTTCCAGACCGTCGGCGTCGGCCCCAATGTCATCGAAGCGTCCTGGGAGGCGATCTACGACGCCTACACCTACGGGCTGCATAAGTCCGGAGTCTGAGCCGCCCTCGCCCTGGCACGTTCGTGCCGGTCCGAAAAGCCAGCATTGCTCCGACCTGCGGGGGAGTAGGCCTGAATTCGGCACCTCCTGCTCATGGCGTGATGTGGGACACCCCTTTTAGCGTTGCCGCACGGCCAATCGGCCGCACCATTTCCCCCATCACGGAAGGATCCCCAGCCGTGCTCAGCGACGATCACGTCACCTCTCCCACCCGCAGCCGCCTCATGGCCCGTCTCGGTCGTGCCTCGGGCGGCCTTGCCGTCGCCGCGATGCTCAGCATCGGTGGAGCGGGACTCGCCACTGCCGACGGCGGCGGTGACGACCTCGAGACCACGAGCTTCAGCCAGTCCGCGCAGGAGGACACTGAGGCGTACTGGACCCCCGAGCGGATGGAGGCTGCCATCCCCGCCGATGAGCTGGTGGCCGATGCAGCTCCGGCTGATGGTGCCGTGGAGACCTCCGCCACCACCACGATCCCGGGCGCCCAGGCCTCGCCGAAGGCTCAGGGCGGCAACGGGAAGGACCTGAAGAATGAGGATGGCTGGCCCGGCGAGGATGACCCCATCGCCACCGGCGACACCGACCACATCGGCAAGGTGTTCTTCACCGTGAACGGCCAGGACTACGTGTGCTCCGGCAACTCCGTGGCCTCCACGAACGGCAACACCGTCTCCACCGCCGGGCACTGCACCAATGAGGCCGGCACCTGGGCCAGCAACTGGGCCTTCGCCCCCGGCTACGACCATGGCGAGACCCCGCACGGCCTGTGGACCGCCACCGAGCTGTACGCCCCCCAGCAGTGGGTCTCCGGTGAGGACATGAACTACGACGTCGCCTTCGCCGTGGTCGCCCCGGAGGACGGCATGGGCACCCTGACCGAGGCTGTCGGCGCCTCCGGCATCGAGTTCAACACCCAGCGCGGTTCGCTGATCACCTCCTACGGCTACCCGGCCGGGAGCCCCTTCGACGGAGAGTCGCTCGAGCAGTGCCAGGGCACGGGCTTCGATGACACCATCGGCGACACCGATGACCAGGCGATCGACTGCGATATGACCGGCGGCTCCTCCGGCGGCCCCTGGTTCATCGGCGATGGCCCCGATGGGCTGCAGATCTCCGTGAACTCCTTCGGCTACACCATGCAGCCGAACGTCATGTACGGCCCCTACCTGGGTGATGTGGCGCAGGAGGTCTACGAGACCGCGGCCAACGCCTGATCTGCAAGGCCGTCTGATCGGGCACACCGTCTGATCAAAGCCGTCTGATCCACGACGCAGCGGCGACGGGCGTCGCTCCCTCCCGGGGGGCGGCGCCCGTCGCGTTGCCCATGGCCGAGCAGTCCGACAAGGAGTATTCGGCCGCGGGCGTGACCGTCATCGATGAGCGCACCGGTGAGGAGACTCCGGTGGCGCACTCCTGCGGCCATGACGTCCACATCGTCGCGCTGCTGGGGGCGCTCGAGGCCCTGGCCAGCTGCCGCGATGCCTGGCAAGGCACCGTGGTCGGCGTCTTCCAACCCGCCGAGGAGATCGCCGCCGGGGCCCGTGACATGGTCGAGCACGGCATCGCCGAGGCGATCCCCACCCCGGAGGTATATCTGGGACAGCATGTGCTCGGCACCATCCCCGTCGGCCATGTGGGAACCCGCCCCGGGCCCGCGCTCTCCCAGGCCTGCTCGATGCGGATCACCCTGCACGGGCGCGGATCCCACGGCGCGATGCCGGACCTCAGCGTGGATCCGATCGTGCTGGGCGCCGCGATCATCACCCGGCTGCAGTCCGTCGTGGCCCGCGAGATCGCCCCGCACGAGACGGCGGTGCTGACCGTCGGCTCCTTCCACGCCGGGACCAAGTCCAACATCATCCCCGAGACCGCCGAGCTGCAGCTGAACACCCGCGCCTACAGCGCCGAAGTCGCCGATGCGCTCACCAGCGCCATCGAGCGGATCGTGCGCGCCGAATGCGCGGCCGCCCGCTGCCCGCGCGAACCCGAGATCGACATCTTCGACGAGTACCCGCTGACCACCAACGATGAAGAGGCGACCGCCCGCGTGCGGGCCGCGTTCGAAGAGCACTTCGGCAGCGACACGGTCACCATGGACCCGGTACCCGCCTCGGAGGACTTCTCCGTCGTCCCCGATGCCCTCGGCGTGCCCTACACCTACTGGGGACTCGGCGGGTTCGCCGAGCAGCCCGCCCCCGGCAACCATTCCCCGCAGTTCGCGCCGGACCTCCAGCCCACCCTGGACCGTGGCGCCGCCGCCCTGCTCGTGGCCGCAAACGCCTGGCTGGGGGAGGAGCAACGCTAGGCGCCCGCAGCAGGGCTCAGCGATCCGCGATATCGCCCACGTGCGTGATGGCGAGTACCGGTTCACCGGCCTCATCGGTGGCCTCGAGATCAAGCTCCGCCTCGATCGCCCAGTCGCGGTGATGATCAGGATCATCGAGCACCTGACGAATCCGCCAGACCTTCGACTCCTCGGTGATCTGCAGCAGCTGCGGCGAACGGGCGGGGCCGTCGATGCCCACGTGATCGTAGGTGTCGTAATAGTCGTCCATCGCCGACGCCCAGCGGTCCCGGTCCCAGCTGGAGGCACCGTCGAGCTGCGCCAGACGCTCCTCGCGCTCGAAGGCGAAATGCTCCACACGCTGCCACATCGCCGCACGCACCATGGTGCGCAGCACCTTCGCCTGCCCGGACAGGGAGCGCACCGAGGTGGAGCGCAGCTCGGCGGCGGCATCGGGCTCCCCATCCTCCGGATGGGTGAGGGCCTCCCACTCATCCAGCAGGGAGGAGTCGATGCCGCGCACCAGCACGCCCAGCCACTCGATGAGATCCTCGAGCTCCTCGGTGCGCAGATCCTGCGGGATGGTGCGCCGCAGCGCCTGGTAGGCATCCGAGAGGTAGCGCAGCACGATCCCTTCGCTGCGCTGCAGCCCGTAGCGCTGCACGAACTCGCTGAAGGTCTGCCCGGTCTCATGCAGTTCGCGCACCACAGACTTGGGGGAGAGGTCCTCGGCCCGCACCCAGGGGCGGGTGCGGGCGTAGATCTCGAGCGCCGCCTCGAGGTCCTCTTCAAGAGGCTTGGGCCAGGTGACCTCGTCCAACAGCGCCATCCGCTCGGTGTACTCCACCCCGTCGGCCTTCAGCTCCGCGAGCAGTTCGCCCTTGGCGGCGTTCTGCTGCGCGAGCAGGATCTGTCGGGGATCCTCAAGGATCGCCTCGATGATCGAGACAGTGTCCAGGGTGAGGGATTCGGAGTCTTCATCCAGACTGTCGATCATGGCGATCGCAAAGGGGGCGAGCGGCTGGTTCATCGTGAAGTCCAGCTGCAGATCCTCCACCAGCGCCAGGCGACGCCCCAGATGGTCGAGCTCGGGCAGCACCTGCACGATCTCGGCGTCCCGCAGGCCCCGCAGGATCTCCAGGCCCCGCCGGGCGAGCGTGAACTGTTGGGTGCGGGTCTGGTGGCTGGTGAAGATCAGATGGCGCCCGGCGGCGATCGCATCCCCGGGCCGGCTGATGAGCGCGAGCACCATCGACGGGGTGATCTGCAGATGGGGCCGCAGCTGCTCGGGCGGGTTCTCGACGAGCTTGGTGAGGTTCTGCTCGGACCAGGACACTGCGCCGTCGGGCACGCGCGGCTTCGGCTCCTTCTTGCGCTTCTTAGCGTTGTTGGGGGTGCGTCCGGCCTCTTCGCGGGCCTTCTGCTTGGCCAGCTGCTTCTCGAACTCGACGGTCCACGGCGGGGCCTGCACCACCACATGGCCGATGGTGTCGAAGCCCGCCCGACCGGCGCGCCCGGCGATCTGGTGGAACTCGCGGGCGTTCAGCAGGCGTGAGCGTCGGCCGTCGAATTTCGTCAGGCCCGTCAGCAGCACCGTCCGGATCGGCACGTTGATGCCCACCCCCAGGGTGTCGGTGCCGCAGATGAGCTTCAGCAGCCCGGACTGGGCGAGCTTCTCCACCAGACGCCGGTACTTGGGCAGCATCCCGGCGTGATGCACCCCGATGCCCTCGCGCACCAGACGCGAGAGGATCTGCCCGAACCCCTTGGAGAAGCGGAAGTCCCCGATGATCTCGCGGACCTGCTCCTTCTGCTCGCGGGTGAGGATCTTGCGTCCCTGCAGGGCTTGCGCCTGCTCAAGCGCGTCCTTCTGCGTGAAGTGCACGATGTACACCGGGGCGTCGCGGCCCTCGAGAATGCCGGTGATGGTGTCCTCGAGGGCTTCGGTGGACCAGCGGAAGTCGAGCGGCACGGGGCGCGGGGCGTCGGCGATGACGCTCACCTCCCGGCCGGTGCGCTGCTCAAGATCGGTGACCAGGGAGGTGACGTCACCGAGGGTTGCGCTCATGAGCACGAACTGGCAGCGCGGCAGCTCGATCAGCGGCACCTGCCAGGCCCAGCCACGCTGCGGATCGCCGTAGTAGTGGAACTCGTCCATCACCGCCAGGCCCACATCGGAGGTGGGACCGTCACGCAGCGCATGGTTGGCGAGGATCTCCGCGGTGCACACGATGATCGGGGCGTCGTGGTTGACCGAGCTGTCCCCGGTCATCATGCCGACCTTGTCCGCGCCGAACTGGGCGACGAGGTCGAAGAACTTCTCGCTCACGAGCGCTTTGATCGGCGCGGTGTAGTAGGCACGCTCCCCACGGGCCATGGCGGCGAACAGCGCGGAGTACGCGATCGTGGTCTTGCCCGAACCGGTGGGGGTTGCGGCGATGACGTGGTCACCGGCGGCGATGGCCAGCAGCGCCTCCTCCTGATGGGGATAGAGGGTGCGGCCGATCTCCGCCTGCGCGGCGATGAACCCCTCGACGATCGCGTCCTGTCCGTCGCTCGCAGTGGCATCGGGCAAAAACGGCAGCAGATGGGGCATGGACACCAGTGTGCCAGGTGGGGTGGTGGCCGACCGCGCTCGCGAGCATCGGGAGGTGCCCCCATCGCCCCGATAGACGCGGGGGCGCCGTGAGTGATCAGGCGTGGCGTGTGACGGTCACGGTGCTCACCCACCGAGGAGGAACCATGCTTCGTCGTGTCCGACGCACCACCGCCAGTCTCGCGCTCACCGGCGTCACTGTCCTGTCCGTCGCGGGCTGCTCTCTGGGTGGTGCACCGGTTCCAGAGGAGGACGTGGAGCAGCGGATCACGGACCCGCTCACCGAGCAGGTGGGAGTCGCGCCCGATGACGTCGACTGCCCTGATGGTTTCCCGGCTGAGGAAGGCGCCGAGATGACCTGCGTGCTGAGCGCCGGCGGGGAGAGCATCGACGTCATGGTCACCGTCACGGGTGTTGAGGACGGCGAGGTCAGCTACGACGTCGAGGTCGCCGACGAGGTGAACTGACCCACCGTTGAGGCGACCTGACCGCGTGACCCGGTGGGCGGCCTGGTGCTTGATGCTGCTGAGGAAGGTCAGTGCCCCTGTAACTCCCCGGCCTGTGCGCGCCACATCGCATCACGCAGCACCGCAGCCGCGGGGGAGGAAGCAGCGCGTTCCCTGAGCTGAAGTGCAGGCTGTACGGCAGCTGCCCGCTCATCGACAACCTCCCGCGCGGTGCTGTTCCCAGGACCGCTGGCACAGCGCGGTGGCGCTTCCATGCGGCGCGCCGTCACGCCGGATGGTGACCGCCATGGTGCTGACCCGCCACATCATCACGACGATCAGCGGAATCAGAAGCAGAGGCGGAACAGCGATGATCGCGACCAGGCGCACCAGCTCCGGCCCCCGCGCCGTTCTGCTGAACTGCTGCCCATTTCCGCCCCTCGTGGTCGTTCACATCCCCGGTGCTGCGCTACTGTGCGCACACCTGTCCTGGATGTCTGCTGACGGGCTGGTCATGCAGCACCGCGCGGAGACTCTGTGCGGCGCTGCGGGACTCAGTGCTCCCGGAACTCGCCGGCGAGGAAACGGCGGTGGGCGCCGATGGCGAGTTGCGTGGGCAGAAGGGGCGCGGTGGGATCCTGTGCGGCGAGATCCCGGCCTTCTCCGCGGAGTATCTGGTACTGATCCGCCGTGACGACGGCGAGTAGCTGGCGATGATCTGTGGTCACCACGCACGTAGCGCGGCGCCAGTAGAAGTGCCCCGAGCTCTCGATGCGAGCCACCGACTCCCAAGGGATCCAGACGGTGCGGAGGAGCCCGCGAATCCTCACGCCTCTCGTCGTGATGATCAGTGCAGCTCGCGCTGCACGCAGTACATGGATGACCAGAAGCAACGTTACTGCGAGTGCCACCAGGGCCAGCACGATTGCGATGGCGACGCTGGCAGCGGAGCTGGCGGCACGAATCCACATCACGGACAGCACAGGTATCAGCACGGCAGCGAGCAGTGCGAATAGGACTGTCCCACCGATCTGCAGTGTGCGCACGGGAGTAGAGAAGCCGACGTGGTGTAGTACCCGGCCGTGCGGTGCCTCTGAAGCCATCTGGTCTGTCTCCCCGGGGAATGCTCTGTCATGCCTGGCTGGAGAAGCTTAACCGTGATCGCGCGGGCTTGGCCGGAGACCTCATATGGGGAGTACTCCCCATCGCCTGGACGGTTATCTCCATCTACTCTTCAGGTACGAAGACGGCTGCGATTGGCACGGCAGGCGAGATTGAGAGGAAGAGGCATGGCCTTCTGGGGTGCGGATACGGAGCAGCTGCAGCAGCAGGCGGAGCTCACGGGTGCGGGCGCGAAGCAGATCGAAGATCTGGCCATGCGGCTCAGTTCCACGGTCAGCACCGTTGCGTGGCTCGGCCCTGATGCCGACGATTTCCGTGCCACGTGGGAAGGTGATCTGCGCCAGAGATTACATGAGGCTGCCGAGCGACTGCGGCAGCTCCTGGAAGAGCTGCGGAAGCATGCCGAGGAGCAGGATGAAGCGAGCGAGCCGGGTGACGGCTCGATTTTGGGTACGCTCGGTGAGATCTTCAAGGACATCGTCGATTGGCTCGAAAACTATGAGCCGTTGGAGAGTGACGGCTTCTGGGGAGACCTTCTCGGCGAGAACGGCATCATCGGCCTGAACACTTGGTCCGCGATCACCTCGATCATCGATGCCTACGGCATGATTCCTGGGAATATCGGTGGCGACATCCTGAATATCATCGCAGATGCGGGATCGATGGGCATCGCCGTCTATGACGGGTTACAGGCATTCCAGGATGGAGATCTGTTTGGCGTCCTCGACGCGGGGATTACTTATGGGATCAACGCGCTGGATCTCACGATGACCGTCGTCGGCATGATCCCAACCCCGGTCACCGTCGCGATCGGACAGTTTGGCGGAATCGCAACCGGTGCGCTGGACATAGCATGGAACGCGGCAACGGTGACTGCTGCGAATTCCGGCTGGGGCGATGGTTCCCCGTCGAAGATGCTCATCGAGGCCCCCGGGCATGCTGTAGAGGCCCTGACTGGCTGGAGCGGTCTGCGTGAAGGAACCGAGACCGTGACTTCTCTGGCCGAGAGCGGATTTGAAACCGTGTCGGAGGGTATCCGCGATGCGGTGCCGATAATTGATCCGATCATCGACCTGCCGCAGCGTGGGGTTGAGGCGGTTGGAGATCTCCTGTTCGGCTGATAGGTTCAAGCGCCCTGGCCTATGGCTGGAACGATGCTTCCGCTTAGGCCACGGTGAGGAAGTCGCTCAATTGGGCGGTGATGCCTGCCCGCGAGACGCGAAGAGCTTCCAGGCTGACCTCCTCTAGAGCCTCCGGGTCCAGCGTCTCGTCGGCAGGCTGTACGGCGATATGCTCTGTGCCTGCTGTGATCACCCACATCACCTGCGTGGTCCGTGCACGACGATCCTCGGCCAAAAAGGCGATCCGACGCTCGGCATCCTGGAGGATGTCGGCAAGCGGAGAATCCGTGCGCAGCTGCTCGTACCGACCGGTTACCACCTCGGGGGTATCAGAATCCTCTGACACGGGGAGAGGAGATCCTTCTCCAGGCGTAGGGAGCTGGCCAAAGATCCACGGCGATGCGAGTTCGATGGCGGCCTCGCGCGTGCACATTGTGAAGTGATGAATGCCGTTTGCGGAGATCTGCTCGAGCATGACGGTGCCATCGCTGTCGGCGAACTGCTGTAGCGCCCCTCGCTCGGACGCATCGAGATCTGTAGCCGTGACGCGCAGCTGCGAATAACCGCGGCGGCCCAGTACGCCGGCTACCACCGGAACGGGAAGCAGATCTGACGGCTCACCCATGGGGTCACGCTCTTCAAGAGCTGCGAGCGTCGACTCCGTCGACACCTGACCACCCGCGAGCATCGCCCGCGCTGTCGAGCGCAGCAGCAGATCGTGATCCTGCTCTGACTGCGCATGCGCATCAACCCAGGGGGTAACCAGCGCAGAGTTCGGATCGCGCCCGCTGAGAACAAGAAGCTGCTCATCGGTCATGCTGAGCAGTGCGGTCGGGCCTTCATGCGCACGGGATGCCAGGGCGGCGGCTGCAGTGGCGATGCGTCCCTCGCGTGCGCGGGTGGCTGCTGTGTCGTTCACGGATCCCCCTTCATTGACGGTGCTTTCAGGATAGAGCGTGTTCAGCCCTAACCGGCGATGCTGTGTGCAGGCAGCACAGCACCCAAAACCTCCAGCAGCCGTTCCCGTAACACGTCGGCCCCCTCGGCGAGCTTCCGCTGGAGTCGCACGTACTCGGCCTTGCCCTCGGGCGTCTCGATCGGCACCACGCCGTAGCCGAGAGGGCGGACGTCGTAGGGGCTTGCCTCCATGTCCAGCACGCGGGTGGCACGTGCATGCTCGAAACAGTCCAGCACCAGCTCGGACGGCACCAGCGGCGTGAGCTTCATCGCCCACTTGTACAGGTCCATCCCCACGTGCAGGCAGGCGGGATTGTCGAGCTCCACCTGCCGCTGCCGCGTCGGCTCCAGAGAGTTCCGGGGCGCAGATGTGGGGGTGAAGAAGCGGAACGCGTCGATATGCGAGCACACCAGGCGCTCCCGCTCCACCACCGCGTCGGTCTCCGCCTGGCTGAGCCGCAGCGGCAGGTCCTCATGCCGCTGCTGGCCAGGCTGCAGCCCATGCACCATCGCCCACTCGTGCAGGCCGAAGCAGCCGAACTCGGGGCGGCGCCGAGTCAGCGCCGAGGAGCGCAGCAGCCGATGCATGAACCTCAGTGCATCGGCGCGCTCGGTGAGATATCGCTGCACGTCCGCGCGGCGCAGCCCCTCAGTGTCCACGTACCAGGAACGCCGCCCATGGTCGTCAACGTCGGTGATCGCGGGGCGACCGTGCGCATCGTCATCGGCCGATACCGGATAGGCGACATCCCACCCCGGATGCCAGCGGCGCAAGCGCGCAGGGGAGAAGGGGTAGTAGGTGAACAGGAAGTCCTCGACCGGATGCTTCTCGCCCCGCAGACGGCGCGCCCGGTGCGCGGCGGTCAGCGCATCGGCTCGCTGTTCGTGAGCGCGTCGCGCGGCCTGTGCCTCTGGCACCGTCATCAGCAACGGGTCACTCACCGCCTCCACCTTCCTGCCGGGCGGGTCCGTCGACCCGCTGCCGCATTACCTTAGGGCAGCTTCCTCCTGCACCCGTCAGGGCGACAGTGCACGGGGTGGTGCGACCCGCAGATCGCACCACCCCGTGAGCGGCATCGGCAGGTCAGTCGAAGTTGTACTCCGTGACGATCCGGTCGCGGCCGCTCGCGGCGTCGGTGAAGAACTCCTCCATGGAGATCCCGAGGTAGGAGCCGGAGATGTTCACGGCGTTCGGGCGACCCAGCTGCGCGAGCGCCCGCACCATGTTGTAGGAGCGCTGCGAGGACCGGCAGTGCACATACACCTCGCGGTCCGCGGGGATCTCCTCGAGCCGATCCCGGAACTGGGACAGGGGGATGTTCACCGCGGTGGTGAGGTGGCCGGCGGCGAACTCGTCGGGCTCCCGCGCGTCGATGATGAACGCGCCCTCCTCCACGAGCTCGCGCACCTGCGTGACCGGGACCTGCTCGAACTCCCCGTGCAGGATGTTCAGCCCCACGAGCGCTGCGTGGATCACCACGTCCTTCGCCGTGGAGTAGATGGGGGAGTAGGCGAGCTCGAGGTCTGCCAGATCCTCCAGGGTGCCGTCCATCATGATGAGCGTCGCGATGACGTCGATGCGCTTGTCCGCCGCGCCGGTGCCGACGGCCTGCGCGCCGAGGACCCGGCCGCTGGGCCGCTCGAACAGCAGCTTGAAGAACATCGGCATGGACTGCGGCATGATGCCCACCGAGTCCGCCGGGATCACGTACACGAAGTCGTGGTCGATCCCGGCGGCTGTGGCCTGCTTCTCGTTCAGGCCGGTCGAGGCGGCGGTGTAGTCGAAGACCTGCACCACCGAGGAGCCGATCACACCGCGGTTGCGGGTGGGCCGGCCGTAGATGTGGTCGGCCACGGCGCGGGCCTGTCGCTGCGCGGGACCGGCCATCGCCAGCAGCGTGGGCTGGCCGGTCAGCTTGTGGGTCACCTCAATGGCATCGCCGACGGCGTACACATCGGGCGCGGAGGTGCGGAAGTGCTCGTCGACGGCGATGCCGCCGGTGGTGCCGATCTCCAGACCGGCCGCGCGGGCGAGCGCGGTCTCCGGGCGCACACCGATGCTCATGACGACCGCCTGGGCGGGGACGGTGGCGCCGGAGGCGAGCACCACCTCGTTCTCGCGGATCTCGGCGACGGCATCGCCGAGGTGCAGGTCCACCCCCTGGTTCCTCAGCTCGCGGTGCAGGACGGCGGCGAGCTCGGGATCCAGCGGGCTGAGCACCTGGGGGAGGGCCTCGGCGAGGGCGACCTTCCGCCCGCCGTGCACGAGGTTCTCGGCGACCTCCAGGCCGATGAACCCCCCGCCGATCACCACCACGTCCTGGACGTCGCGGTTGTGCAGGAAGGTGTTCAGCGCATCGATGTCCACGACGTTGCGCACCGTGAACACGTGCTCGCCGTCCACGCCCGGGATGGGCGGCACCACCGGGGAGGCACCGGGGGACAGGGTCAGGGTGTCGTATGCCTCGGTGGTCTCGGTGCCGGTCGCCACCTGCGTGACGGTGATGGTCTTGTTCGCGGTGTCGATCGCGGTGACCTCATGGCCGGTACGGGCGATGATCCGATACTGGTTCCAGAACTGCTCGGGGTCCATCAGCACCAGCGTGTCCGCCTTCTCGATGACGCCGGAGAGGTGCCAGGGCAGGCAGCAGTTGGAGAAGGAGACGTGGGGGCCGCGCTCGAACATGATGATCTCGGCGGATTCGTCCAGTCGGCGCAGGCGGGCGGCGGTCGAGGCACCGCCGGCGACGCCGCCGATGATGAGGTGACGCTTCTGGGTGGTCATGGTGAGGGTTCCTTCCCGGTGGGTGCGGTCGCGGTCAGCGGTCGGTGATGCGGTGGGCGGGCAGAGTGGTGGGGTTCACGGTGATGTGGCGGCTCGGCGGGATGATGTTCAGCTTCCCCTCGAAGATCTTCAGCCCCGCGGCGGCGCCGAGGACCAGGAAGACTCCGAACACCCAGCCGCTCAGGGACCCGACGGACAGCCCGGAAAACAGGGCGCCGATGTTGCAGCCATCGGCCATGCGGGCACCGAAGCCCATCAGCGCGCCGCCACCGCCGTAGATCACGGCGTCGCGGGCGGAGAAGTCCGTATTGATCCGGAAGCGGCCGGCCAGCAGCAGGGCGTAGGCGGCGCCGATCAACAGGCCGAGGTTTCGCACGGTGCCGCCGTCGTTCAGCAGGCCGCCGGCGATGGCCTCATTGGCCTTGGTGGCCCAGTCAGCCTGGAACTCGATGCCCACGAGCTTCAGCGCTGCCACATCCAGGGTGGTGAAGCCGGAGGTGACGCCCCAGGCCTTGTGGGTGGTGACGAGGATGAAGATCCACAAAAAGGCGAGCATCATCGCGGAGGTCATGAAGGTCCAGCGGGTGCTGAACAGGTTGTGCCACAGGCGGTAGCCGAAGAAGCGGTCGGTGCGGCCGTCGGTGTCTCCGGGGATGGGCAGCATCTCCGCGGGGGTCTGCACATGCTCGACGGTGGCCTCACGCTTGCGCTTGCGCTCGTAGCCCCACACCAGCATGTAGATGACGAAGAAGCCGATGAGGCTCAGCAGGATCGCGCCGGGGTAGCCGAACCACTGCGGCAGGTGGAGGGTGAAGCCCTCACCCATGGTGCTCTCGATCGCGGCGCGGCCCATCTCTCCGGGAACGGAGAACAGGATGAAGAACACCAGGGCGATGACGGCGCGGATGTAGCCCTCGCCGGCGTCGGTGAGACAGCCCGAGGCGCACGCCCCAGCCATGATCGCGCCCATGCCGAACAGGAACGCCCCGATGATCAGCGGCAGGCCGATGGGGGCGATGTTCGCGCTGCCGATCAGCTCCCCGTTCTTGTCCATCGGCAGCAGTCCGGCGCTCTGTGCCCACTGCCAGGACAGGGTGAACAGCGTGGTGACGGTGAACATCGTCAGCAGGGCGGTGGTGAGGCTGCCTTCGCCGACGACGTAGACGCGCTTGATGCCGCCGGCGAAGCCGAAGGCGCCGCGCACCAGCACGTAGCCCAGGCACAGACCGGCGATGCCGTAGAGGTAGAACTTCACGCTGTCATCGACGACGAAGGTGCCGATGAGGAGGCAGACCACGAGGATCGCCAGAGCGATCAGCGGCTGCTGCTTCGGGAACGAACGGGCGAGACGGTCGATCATCGCCTCGTCGCGCGTGGCGGTGGGGGTGGTCATCGTGCTTCCTTCGACGGGGGAGTACGGGGTGTGTGCGGGGTGCCATGGGGGCTCCGGCGTCTCGAGGCTAGGAAGCACGGCGGGGGTGTAGCGGGGACCACAGTCCTTCTTGTCAGTAACACAAATCCCTGCTTATGGCCACCAAATACAAAGCCTATGGATGTACAGACCTTTCATGGGTAGGGGTGCGCACCTCCTGGAGCAAAGGTCCGCATTCGGGCCGGTGGCGGGGCAGGAGGGCCCGGTCTGCCGCTGCAGTCGTTGCTACTGTGCGCCCCATGCCCCTCTCCCGCACCGGGCGCACGCTCGCCCTCCAGCTCGGCTCCCTCGTGGCGCTGCTGCTTGTGTGGTGGGCGATCGCCGCCGCGCGGGTCGTGGATCCGCTCTACCTCCCCGGCCCCGGCGCCGTGTGGGACGCGTTCTGGCGCGCGAACTCCTGCTATCCGATCGCCGAAGGCGCCACCCGCAAGATCTGCGGCGAGTCCAACTACTACCTGTGGGAGCACCTCGTGGTCTCCCTGCAGCGCATCGGCATGGGCGTGGGACTTGGGGCAGTGCTCGGCATCGCCATCGGCTATCTCATGGGCAGCTCCCGCTTCCTCATGGTGCTCATCGCCCCCTACCTGAACTTCCTGCGCGCCCTGCCACCGCTGGGCTACATCGGCCTGCTCGTGGTGTGGGTGGGCATCGGCGAATCCTCCAAGTACTGGCTGCTGTTCCTGGCCGCCTTCCCACCCGTCGTCATCGCAACCATCCAGGGGGTCGGCGCCGTCAGCCGCGACCGGCTGCTGGCCGCCGCATCCCTTGGCGCCAGCCGCTGGCAGCGGATCCTCACCGTCACCCTGCCGTCCTCCCTGCCCTTCGTCGTCCAGGGCGTGCGCCTAGCCACCGGATTCGCCTGGACCACCGTCGTGGCCGCCGAGCTCAACAACGGCATCCCCGGCATCGGTGGCCTCGCCTTCCAGGCCGGCGTCCAGCTCCAGACCGCCCTGACAATCGCCTGCATCCTCGTGATCGGCATCGTCGCCGTAGCCCTGGACCAGCTCATCGTCCGTATCGGAGACCTGCTGGTCCCCTGGCAGGGCAAGGAGGCCTGAGACATGCGATCACCCCGCCTGTCCGCCCTCGGCGCTGCGCTCGCCGTGCTGCTCGCGCTCACCGGCTGCATCCAGCCCGGCCGCACCGTCCACCCCCACTCCGATCCGGTGGCCGGCGCCGCCTGCCCCGTCGAGCCCGACCCGTCGATCACCACGCATGCTCGTATCGCCTGGCAGGGCATCGCCAACGGCGACCTCATCGTCAAGGACCTCGGGCTGCTCGAGCGCTGCATGCCCAGCGCCACCATCGAATGGATGCGCTTCAACGGCGGCAACGACGTCATCCAAGCCTTCGGCGCCGGATCGATCGACATCGGCATCTACGGCTCCTCCGCAGGGGTGAAGGCCATGAGCCCGCCGCTCGAGCTGCCGATCTCCCTGATCTGGGTGCCCGATGTCATCGGCACCTCCGAGGCACTCGTCGCCTTCGACGAAGAGATCACGACGATCGACGATCTCGCCGGGCGCACCGTCGCCGTCACCTTCGGCGCCACACCCCACTACGTGCTGCTGTCGATGCTCGAACAGGCCGGGATCTCCCAGCAGGTGGAGGTCGTGAACCTCACCAATGACAAGATGCCCGCCGCCGCCCACTCCGGAGAGATTGACGCCGCCTGGGCCTGGGAGCCCACCCTCACCGAACTTGAGGACCTCGGCGGCCACCGCGTCCTGGACAGCGCGGCCGCGGCCGAGGCGGGCTTTGTCACCTTCGACATGCAGACCGCGCGCGATGAGTTCATCGCGCAGAACCCCGAGTTCATGCTCATGTGGACCCGCGTGCAGGACCATGCCGCCCAGCAGATCCTCGAGGACCCGGATGCCGCGGCCGCCTCGATCGCCGCGCAGCTGGGCGTGCCCGAGGAGGTGGCACGCCAGCAGATGGCCGGCTACACCTACCTCACCGCCGAGGATCTCGCAGGGGAGGACTGGTTCGGCGCCGGGGCAGGGGAGGCCCTGCACTCCACCGGCAGCTTCCTGGCCGAGGTACGACTCACCGAAGGAGCTCTGACTGAGGAGCAGTACGCCGGACGCGTCCACGCCGATGCGGTGATGGAGGTGGGCCGATGAGCGCCGAGCCGAGCGCAACCCCGGCCCCCGCCGCCGGGCGGATCGCCTTCGAGCACATCACCCACCGGTACCGCAGCGACCGGGGCGAGCCCGTGACCGCCCTCGACGGCGTGGATCTCACAATCGAGCCCGGTAGCTTCGTCACCGTCGTCGGCCCCTCCGGCTGCGGCAAGACCACCCTGCTGCGCATGGCCGCCGGATTCCTCACCCCGAGCGAAGGACGGGTCGTGGTCGACGGGCAGAGCGTCACCGGCCCCTCCCCGCAGCGGGGCGTGGTCTTCCAGCAGCCCACCCTGTTCCCCTGGTGGACGGTGCGGCGCAACGTCGAAGCCGGGCCCCGATACCGCGGCGCCTCCCGCGCCGAACGGGAACGTCTGGCGGACTACTACCTGGGCATGGTGGGCCTCGCCGATTTCGCCGAGGCCAAGACCTACGAGCTCTCCGGCGGCATGCAGCAGCGCTGCCAGATCGCCCGGGTGCTCGCGAACTCCCCGCAGATCATGCTCATGGATGAGCCCTTTGGGGCACTGGACTCCCTGACCCGCCGCCGCCTGCAGAGCGACCTGCTGCTGCTGCACCACGCCCGCGAGGACACCGTCCTGTTCATCACCCACAGCGTCGAGGAAGCCGTGTACCTAGGGGACCGCGTGCTCGTGATGTCGCCGCGCCCCGGCAGGGTGGTGCACGACGAGATCCTGCCCGCGCACTCCGGGGAGGGCAACGGGGCGATCGAGGTGCTGCGCACCCGGCCCGAGTTCGCCGAAGCAGTGCGCCACATCACCGCGATCATCGAGGAAGAGGACCCGACGGCCCTCCAGGCCCGCGTCCACACCCCTGGCAGTTCGCACCGCGGCATCGCGGGGGCCGACGACGGCGCGAAACCCACCGCCTAGACTGGCGGCCATGCGCATCGCCCGATTCACCACCGGCGGCGACCCCATGTTCGGCATCGTCCAGGAGAAGGACGGCCAGGACATGGTCTACGGCCTCGCCGGCGACCCGCTGTACACCGAGATCCGCCCGAGCGGCACCATCGTCCCGCTGGATGACGTGCGGCTGCTGGCCCCCGTCATCCCCCGCTCGAAGGTGGTATGCGTGGGCCGCAACTACGCCGAGCACGCCGCGGAGCTCGGCAACGACGTGCCCGAGCAGGCGCTGCTGTTCCTCAAGCCCAACACCGCCGTGATCGGCCCCGGCGAGCCCGTCATGATGCCCGGATACACCGAGGAGCTGAGCCTCGAGGCGGAGCTCGCCGTGGTGATCAAGTCCCTCGCTAAAGACCTCACCCCCGAGCAGGTGTCCGCCCACATCCTCGGCTTTACCTGCGCGAACGACCTCACCGCGCGCGATGCGCAGCGGGAGGAGAAGCAGTGGTTCCGCGCCAAGGCCTTCGACACCTCGTGCCCCATCGGCCCCTGGATCGAGACGGACCTGGACCCCACAGATCTCGCGATCATGAGCGCCGTGGACGGCCAGAGCGCACAGCAAGGCAGCACCGCGGACATGCTGCGGGCAGTGCCCGAGCTGATCGCGGAGATCTCCCGCGTGGTCACTCTGCTGCCCGGTGATCTCGTGCTCACCGGCACTCCCGCCGGGGTGCGCACCGTCGATCCCGGGAGCACCATGGATGTGACCATCGAGGGCATCGGAACCCTGAGCAATCCCGTCCACCGCCGCTGATCCCTACACTTTTCCGCCCCCTTTCTTTCTTCGAGGAGCATCCCGCGTGACCGACGCCCCCATCGCCCCTGCCCCGACCGACGAGGTGCGGGTGCGCTTCTGCCCCAGCCCCACTGGCACCCCGCATGTCGGCATGGTGCGCACCGCCCTGTTCAACTGGGCGCATGCCCGCCGCCACGGCGGAAAGCTGATCTTCCGCATCGAGGACACCGACGCCGCCCGCGACAGCGAGGAGTCCTACCAGCAGCTGCTGGAGGCCATGCGCTGGCTGGGCATCGACTGGGATGAGGGCGTGGAGGTTGGCGGGCCCGACGGCCCCTACCGCCAGTCCCAGCGCGGCGAGATCTATCAGGACGTCATCGCGAAGCTCAAGGAATCCGGGCACATTTACGAGTCCTTCTCCACTGCCGAGGAGATCAAGCAGCGCCACATCGACGCCGGCCGCGACCCGCAGCTGGGCTACGACGGCTACGACCGCGAGCTGACCGAGGAGCAGAAGGCCGCCTTCCGTGCCGAGGGCCGTGAGCCCACCTGGCGCCTGCGCATGCCCGAGGAGGACATCACCTTCACCGACATGGTGCGCGGGGAGATCACCTTCAAGGCCGGCACCACCCCGGACTTCGTCGTGGTCCGCGCGAACGGGCAGCCGCTGTACACGCTCGTGAACCCGGTGGACGATGCGCTGATGCGCGTCACCCACGTGCTGCGCGGTGAGGACATCCTCTCCTCCACGCCGCGGCAGATCGCCCTCTACCGGGCGCTGATCGAGATCGGCGTGGCCGAGCGCATCCCGGAGTTCGGCCACCTGCCCTACGTGATGGGAGACGGCAACAAGAAGCTCTCCAAGCGTGACCCGCAGTCGGACCTGTTCCTCTACCGTGAGCAGGGCTTCATCGCTGAGGGCATGGTCAACTACCTCGCGCTGCTGGGCTGGGGATACAGCGCCGACGAGGACATCTTCACTCGCGAGCAGATGGTCGAGCGCTTCGATGCGCGCGATGTGAACCCCAACCCCGCGCGCGTGGACCTCAAGAAGGCCACCGCCATCAACGCCGACCACATCCGCCTGCTCACCGAGGAGGACCTCGCCGAGCGCCTGGTGCCCTACCTGCAGCGTGGCGGCGTTCTGCCCGAGCAGCCGAGCGCCGAGCAGATCGCCCTGGTGCGCGCGGCGACCCCGCTGGTGCAGACACGCATGAACCTGCTCGGGGAGGCCCCGGACCTCATGGGCTTCCTCTTTGTGGCCGATGCGGACCTCGTGGTCCAGGACGATGCACTGAAGAAGCTCGGCGATGACCCGGTGGCCGTGCTTGAGCGTGCGATCACCGAGATCGAAGCGGTTCCGGAGGACTCCTTCGACGCCGCGACGCTCGAGGCTGCGCTGCGTGGGGCGATCATCGAGGAGATGGGTATTAAGCCGCGCCTGGCCTTCGGGCCGCTGCGCAGCGCCATCTCCGGGCGCCGGATCTCCCCGCCGCTGTTCGAGTCTATGGAGCTGCTGGGCAAGCCCTCGAGCCTTACCAGGCTGCGGTCACTGCGGGACCGGCTCGCTGCGGAGGAGAGCGCCGACTGAGCCGCGATCTGCCTCAGCACAGTGCGAGGGGTGCCGAGCCTCACAGGGCTCAGGGCCCCTCTCGCTTTGTGCTTCGGCGCCAGACCCGCTAGAGTCTTACCTCGGTACGGCGCCGAAGCGATCGGCCCGGGAGGTGCGGAAACCACCGCGCAAGACCCGGTCGGAGGCTTCGGAGACGTGCTCTCACCATGGGGTATGGTGTAATTGGCAACACAACGGTTTCTGGTACCGTCATTCTAGGTTCGAGTCCTGGTACCCCAGCGCAGCAGGCAGTCACTGCCTCGCCGCCCGCGCCCCGTTCGTCTAGCGGCCTAGGACGCCGCCCTCTCACGGCGGTAACACCGGTTCAAATCCGGTACGGGGTACGACGCAGGAACCATCACGATCATGATCCCCGGATCGATCTGCGGTTGCTGCCGGGCCCCGTTCGTCTAGCGGCCCAGGACGCCGCCCTCTCACGGCGGTAACACCGGTTCAAATCCGGTACGGGGTACCAATCAGAAGCCGCCACCCACTCGGGTGGCGGCTTCTGTCGTTCCAGCCTGAGTTCACGCTCCCGCGCCCCTGCTCACGCCCCCGCGCGGGCCAGCAGCTCGGTGAGGTGGTTCGCCGAGCTCATCACGCTCGCGGCGTGCAGGCGCCCGGGCTGGCGGGTGATCCGATCGATCGGCCCGGAGACGGACAGCGCCGCGACCACGCGCCCGTTGGGGCCGCGCACCGGCGCGGAGACTGATCCCACGCCGGGTTCGCGCTCACCGATGGACTGTGCCCAGCCGCGACGGCGTACCGCTGAGAGCTGGGTGGCGGTGAAGCGCGCGCCGAGCAGGCCGCGGTGCAGCCGGTCCGGCTCCTCCCAGGCCAGCAGGATCTGCGCGGCAGAGCCCGCGCGCATGGTCAGCGCCGAGCCGAGCGGTACCGAGTCCCGCAGGCCGATGGGCCGCTCCGCCGCGGCCACGCAGATGCGGTGATCGCCCTGGCGGCGGTACAGCTGAGCGGACTCCCCGGTGTGGTCCCGCAGTGCAGCGAGCACGGGGCCGGCGGAGGCCAGCAGGCGATCCTCACCCGCGGCGGCGGCGAGCTCGCCGAGCCGTGGCCCCAGGATGAAGCGGCCCTGCATGTCCCGGGCCACGAGGTGGTGGTGCTCGAGCGCAACCGCGAGCCGGTGCGCGGTGGGACGGGCCAGGCCCGTGGATTGCACTAGCTGCGCGAGTGTGGCCGGTCCGGCTTCCAGTGCGCCCAGCACGATCGCGGCCTTGTCCAGCACGCCGACACCGCTGCCGGTGTCCTCCGAGGTTTTGTCCATGCACCGATACTGCCGTCTTATTTGTTGAGACGCAAATGCGGGCAGCCGTGGCCCCGACCACGATGACCGCAGCGCTCGCAGCCCGGGCGCGTCTCAGCATTCAGGAAAGCGCCCCGAGGGCGCAGGGAAGGATCGACATGGCGGGCACCCTCGCGGAGAAGGTCTGGACGGATCACGTGGTCCGTGCCGGCGAGAACGGAGAACCGGACCTGCTCTACATCGACCTCCAGCTCCTGCACGAGGTCACGAGCCCCCAGGCCTTCGACGGCCTGCGCCAGGAGGGCCGGACCCTGCGCCGCGTGGACCAGACGCTCGCCACCGAGGACCACAACACCCCCACGATCGACATCGACAAGCCGATCACGGACATCACCTCTCGCACCCAGATCGAGACCCTGCGCCGCAACGCCGAGGAGTTCGGGGTGCGCATCCACCCCCTCGGCGACAAGGACCAGGGCATCGTCCACGTCGTCGGCCCGCAGCTGGGGCTCACCATCCCCGGCATCACCGTCGTATGCGGAGACTCCCACACCTCCACCCACGGCGCGTTCGGCGCCCTCGCCTTCGGGATTGGCACCTCCGAGGTCGAGCACGTCATGGCCACCCAGACCCTGCCGCTGACCCCGTTTAAGACGATGGCCGTGAACGTCACCGGCTCCCTGAAGCCCGGCGTCACCGCGAAGGACATCATCCTCGCCGTCATCGCGCAGATCGGCACCGGCGGCGGCGCCGGGTACGTCCTCGAATACCGCGGCGAGGCGATCCGCGCCCTCTCCATGGAGGGCCGCATGACGATCTGCAACATGTCCATCGAAGCCGGTGCCCGCGCCGGCATGATCGCCCCCGATGAGACGACCTTCGAGTATGTGAGGGGCCGCCCCCACGCCCCGACCGGCGCGGACTGGGACGAGGCCGTCGCCTACTGGAAGACCCTGCGCAGCGACGACGATGCGGTCTTCGACGCCGAGGTCACGATCAACGCCGATGAGCTCGAGCCCTTCGTCACCTGGGGCACCAACCCCGGCCAGGGCCTGCCGCTCAGTGCCGCCGTTCCCGCTCCGGAGGACTTCACCGACGACACCTCCCGCAGCGCCGCCGAGCGGGCACTCGAGTACATGGACCTGGTGCCCGGCATGCCGCTCAAGGACATCGCGGTGGACACCGTGTTCATGGGCTCGTGCACCAACGGCCGGATCGAGGACCTGCGCGCTTTCGCCGATGTGGTCCGTGGCCGCACCAAGCATCCCGAGGTGCGGGTGCTTGTCGTCCCCGGCTCGGCGCGGGTGCGCCTGCAGGCCGAGCAGGAGGGCCTCGATGAGGTCTTCACCGCCTTCGGCGCCGAATGGCGTCAGGCCGGCTGCTCCATGTGCCTGGGCATGAACCCCGACCAGCTCGCGCCGGGGGAGCGCGCCGCCTCCACCTCCAACCGCAACTTCGAGGGCCGGCAGGGCAAGGGCGGCCGCACCCACCTGGTCTCCCCGGTGGTCGCCGCCGCCACCGCCGTGCGCGGCACCCTGTCCTCCCCGTCCGATCTGCAGCCCACCGCCTGAGGAGCCGTCATGGAACCCGTCACCACCCACACCGGCATCGGCGTCCCCCTGCGGCGCAGCAACGTCGACACCGACCAGATCATCCCTGCCGTCTACCTCAAGCGCGTCACCAAGACCGGCTTCGACGATGGGCTGTTCCACGCCTGGCGCACGAATGACCCCGACTTCGTACTCAACCGTCCCGCCTACTCCTGCGGCTCCGTGCTCGTGGCCGGACCGGACTTCGGCACCGGCTCCTCCCGCGAACACGCCGTGTGGGCGCTGCGTGACTACGGCTTCCGGGCCGTGCTCTCCAGCCGCTTCGCCGAGATCTTCCGCGGCAACGCCGGCAAGCAGGGGCTCGTCGCCGGAGTGCTCGCGCAGGATGACATCGAGCAGCTGTGGAAGATCCTCGAGGAGGAGCCCGGCACCGAGGTCACCGTCGACATCGTCCAGCGTCAGGTCACGGCTGCCGACGCGGTCTTCCGCCTGGAGATCGACGACTACACGCGCTGGCGCCTCATGGAGGGCCTGGATGACATCGGCCTGACCCTGCGCCACGAGGCGGACATCACGGCATTCGAGCAGCGCCGCCCGGCGTGGATGCCCCGCACCCTGCCGGCCCGAACCGCCGACTGACCTGCCCGGGCACGCCCCGCCGCGGCGCGGGACGTGCCCGAGCTTACGGTCCGCGCACGGCCTGCTCCGGTATGCTCGCTCGGTCAGGAACGGACGCTCAGCGACGTCCGCATCGCTACGCAAGGACACCATGAGCTCGACTTTCCATGTGCGCGGAGGCCGTCCCCTGGACGGCGAGATCACCGTCCGCGGGGCCAAGAACCTCGTATCGAAGGCGATGGTCGCCTCCCTCTTGGGGGAGGAGCCGTCGGTGCTGCGCTCGGTGCCGGACATCTCCGACGTCCGCATCGTCTCGGACCTGCTGCGCATCCACGGCGTCAAGGTCGACCTCGACGTCGAGGCGGGTGTGCTGCAGATGGACCCGTCGAACGTCGAGAAGGCGCATGTCGCGGACATCGACGCCCACGCCGGCAGCTCTCGCATCCCGATCTTGTTCTGCGGCCCCCTGCTGCACCGCCTGGGGGAGGCGATCATCCCTGATCTGGGCGGCTGCCGGATCGGTGATCGGCCCATCAACTACCACCTCGATGTGCTGCGCAACTTCGGCGCGGTCGTCGACAAGCGCGAGATGGGCATCCACATCACCGCGCCCGACGGGCTGAGCGGCGCGCGCATCCACCTGGAGTACCCGAGCGTCGGCGCGACCGAGCAGGTGCTGCTGACCGCTGTGCGCGCCCGCGGCACCACGGAGCTCACCGGCGCCGCCGTCGAGCCCGAGATCGAGGACCTCATCGCGGTGCTGCAGAAGATGGGCGCGATCATCTCGCTGCAGACCGACCGCACCATCATCATCGAGGGCGTCGAGAGCCTCGGCGGCTACGAGCACACCGCCCTGCCGGACCGCATCGAGGCCGGTTCCTGGGCCTGCGCCGCCCTGGTCACCGGCGGGTCTGTGACCGTGCGCGGGGCGCAGCAGAAGCCCATGTCCACCTTCCTGAACATCTTCCGCAAGGTCGGCGGCGGGATGGACATCCGCGAGGACGGCATCCGCTTCTACCACCCGGGCACGCCGCTGAAGGCCATCGCCCTGGAGACCGACGTACACCCCGGCTTCATGACCGACTGGCAGCAACCGCTGGTGGTCGCCCTCACGCAGGCCGACGGCATCTCGATCCTCCACGAGACCGTGTACGAGAACCGCCTGGGCTTCACCAGCGCGCTGAACGACATGGGCGCTCGCATCCAGGTGTACCGCGACTGCCTGGGCGGCTCGAGCTGCCGCTTCGGTCGCAGCAACTTCAACCACTCCGCCGTCATCTCCGGCCCCACCTCCCTGCACGGCGCGGACATCACCGTCCCGGATCTGCGCGGCGGCTTCTCCTACCTCATCGCCGCGCTCGGCGCCGAGGGCGTCTCCTCCATCCGCGGCATCGGCCTGATCGACCGCGGCTACGAGTCCTTCCGCGAGAAGCTCACCGCCCTCGGCGCGGAGTTCTGGGAGGACGACGCGTGAGCGAGCAGCCCCAGGACGACGAGCAGATCATCGTGAGCGACCCCGAACCCGTGAGCGCCCCGCCCGTCGGCGCCGCCGGATCCCTGGCCCTGCGCGACATACCGATCCCCGACTACTGCGATGTGGTGATCGTCCCCACCGCCGGGGTGCAGGAATCCGATCCGCGGGTGTGGGCCGATGCGATCTTCGCCCACGAGAACACGCCGCTGTCCACCCGCGGCCTGCGGGCTCTGCGCGATGAGGCGGTGCGCCTGTTCGACATGGTCCCACCCCCGGCCAAGGAGTACGTGGCCGATGAGGTGGTGGGCTCCGAGGCGCTGATCATCGACGATGACGACAAGCTGCGGGTGCGCATCGGTGTGGCGCTGCTGCCCGGCGGGGACCTGCTGCAGGTCACCACCGCCGTGAAGTACCGCTCCCTGCGGGGCCGTCTCTCCTTCGCCCCGCGTCGCCTCATGCACGCTGCAGCCGTGAACACTCTGGCCCGTCGGGCCCCCACCACTCTGCGGCGCCGCGAACTGGCCGGGCAGGGTGCAGCGGGTTCGATCACCGGGCAGGTCACCCGCAAGGCCCTGGGCCGCGGCGGCGCGGACCGCGGCTGAGGGCGCTCGGGCGGCGAGCATGCGCATCCGCATCCCCCGCGCCCTGCGTGAGCGCCTGCGCCGCAGCCGCACCGCCCGCTCGTGGGATCTCCCCGGCACCCGCGCCCCGGAGCGCCGCTCCGGCTGGATCATCGGCCTGCTGCAGATCCCGCTGCGGCCCCTGCTGCTGGCGCTGACCCGCCCGCACTGGGAGGGCACCGAGAACATCCCCGCCCACGGGCCGGTCATCGTGTGCGGCAACCACCTCTCCCCGCTGGACGCGCTGGCCTACGGGCATCTGCTGCATGCCAGCGGCGCCGCACCCCGGTTCCTGGCCAAGGAGTCGATCCTGCGCATCCCCGGGCTGGGGCATATCCTGCGTTCCACCGGCCAGATCCCGGTGCTGCGCGGCAGCTCCCGTAGCGCCGACGCTCTCGCCGCCGCCCGCGCAGCCCTCGCCCGCGGGGAGCTGCTGCTGATCTTCCCCGAGGGCACCTACACCCGCGACCCCGAGCTGTGGCCCATGCAGGGGCGGCTCGGGGCGGCCCGCCTGGCCCTGGCCACCGGGGCGCCGCTGCTGCCCGTAGCCTGCTGGGGCACCCGCCTGCTGTGGCCCGTCGGCTCCCCGATCCCGCACCCCGGGCCCGGCCGCCGCGTCCAGATACGCGTGGGAGAGCCGATGACCGTCGCGCCCCGCCCCGGCGAGGATGCCCGCGCCGCCGAGGAGCGCATCACCGCGCAGCTCATGGCAGCGATCGCGGAGCTGCTCGGGACGCTGCGCGGAGACACCCCGCCCGACGTCCTGCACGATCCGCGCAGCGACGCGCACCGCCCCGAGATCGGCCAGCCCGTCCCGGGCTACCGCGCCTGGAAGCAGACCCCATGATCACCACGTCTTTCGAGCCCGTTCCCACCGTACCGACGCCGCGCCTGGCCGTCCTCGGTGCCGGCAGCTGGGGCACCACTTTCGCGCAGGTCCTCGCCGACTCCGGTGCGCAGGTCACCCTGTGGGCCCGCCGCGAGGAGGTGGCCCGCGAGATCCGCGAGACCCACCGCAACCGCGCCTATCTCGGAGACCACGAGCTGCCTGATGCTCTGCGGGCCACCAGCAGCATCGATGAGGCCCTCGCGGACGCTGATGCGCTCATCATCGCCGTCCCCGCCCAGTCCCTGCGCGAGACCCTGGGCACCTGGCCGACTCTGCCTGCGGTGCCGGTGCTGTCGCTGACCAAAGGCATCGAACGGGGCACCGACCGCCGGATCACCGAACTTCTCACCGAAGCCGGGGGAGCGGACCGATCGCTCACCGGGGTGCTGTCGGGCCCGAACCTGTCCCGCGAGATCCTCGAGCGCCGCCCCTGCGGCAGCGTCATCGCCTGTCCCGACGCCGCCCTCGCCGCCCGCGTGGCTTCGTGGATCACCGCCCCCTACCTGCGGGTTTACACCTCCACCGATGTCGTCGGGGTCGAGATCGCCGGGGCGGTGAAGAACGTCATCGCGATCGCCGTGGGCGCTGCGACCGGGCTCGGGCACGGCCACAACACCACCGCCTCGCTGATCACGCGGGGCCTGGCGGAGATCACCCGGCTCGGTGAAGCCCTCGGCGGGCGGCGCGAGACCTTCGCGGGCCTTGCCGGGATGGGCGACCTCGTGGCCACATGCTCGTCGCCGCTGTCGCGCAACCACCGGCTGGGCCTCGCGCTCGGGCGCGGACTCGATGTCGCCGCGGCCGCCGCCGAGGTGGGCCAGACCGCCGAGGGCGTTGCCACCGCCCGCGCTGTCGCCGAGATCGCCGAGCGCCTGGGCGTGGACATGCCGATCACTCGCGCGGTGGTCGAGGTCGTGGACCACGGTGCGCAGATCGACGACGTCACCGCGGCCCTGCTGGCACGATCCGTGCGGCCCGAATGATTACTCTCGCCCCATGAGAACTTCCGTCGCCCTCCTGTTCGGCGGCCGCAGCGGCGAGCACGGCATTTCGTGCGTCACCGCCGGCGGCATCCTCGGCGCGATCGACCGCGAACGCTTCGACGTCATCGCCGTCGGGATCACGCGGGAGGGACGCTGGATCCACGTCTCCGATGACCCGGCCGACTGGACTCTCGTGGGCGGCCGCACCCCCGAGGTGGATCCCGACGGGCCCGAAGTGCTGCTGCCCGCCGAGCGGCACCGCCCCGGTGAGCGCGTGCAGCTGCGCACCATCGCCGATGGCGCCGTGCGCCCCCTGGCCGAGGTGGATGTCATCTGGCCGTTGCTGCACGGCCCCTACGGCGAGGACGGCACCGTCCAGGGCATGTTCGAGATGCTCGACATTCCCTACGTCGGCTCCGGGGTGCTCGCCTCCGCTGCCTCGATGGACAAGGCCGCCACGAAGATGACCCTGCGCGCCGCCGGCATCCCCGTCGCCCCTGGCATCGTGGTGCACCAGGACCGTTGGGATCGTGGCGCCCAGCAGGTTCTCGACCATATGCGCCGCCACCATGACCTGCCGTGGTTCGTCAAACCTGCCCGCGCCGGTTCGAGCCTTGGCGTCACCCGCGTGGAGCGTCCCGAGGATCTCGAGGCCGCGCTGCAGGCCGCCTTCGCCGAGGACCCCAAGGTGCTGATCGAGGAAGCCGTGGCTGCCCGCGAGGTGGAATGCGGCGTGCTGCAGGGGCACGACGGCGCCGAGGCGCGCACCACCATCCCCGGCGAGGTGAAAGTGGGGGAGGACCTCGAGTTCTATGACTACGAGGCCAAGTATTTCGGCAAGGGCACCGTGGTGATCGACGTGCCCGCCGCTCTGCCGGATCACTTGCTGGAGGAGGTGCGGGAGATCGCCGCCCGCAGCTTCACCGCCCTCAGCCTCGAGGGCCTGGCGCGCGTGGACACCTTCGTCACCGAGACCGGAGAGGTCATGGTCAACGAGGTCAACACGATGCCCGGCTTCACCCCGTACTCCATGTTCCCGGTGCTGTGGGAGAACATGGGGCTCAGCTACGCGGACCTCATCGCGGACCTCGTGGAGCTGGCCAGCAACCGGCGGCTCGGCCCGCGCTGACAGAGGCCGGGCGGGCTCATTCGGCGGCGGTCTCCCCGGGGCCGATGCAGCGGTCCGTCGCCTCGATGTACCGGCTGACCAGCTGCGTCAGCTCGAGTGGGGCGGCGGAGGGCTGGTCCGGGGCGACTGAGCGCGGCACCGTCACATCGATCGCGGGTTCGCGCCCATAGGTCGTGAACAGCACCACATCGCCCTCGAGCTCACGGACGATCCAGTCCACCTCGGTGCCGGTGCCGTCATCGAGGGTGGTGCACAGGTCCGTCGTCGGCCCCGGCGGAGTGACCCCGCAGCGCATCACGACCGCATCCTGCCCGCGTCCCCACGCCACGGTGCCCTGGCTGGAGGTCTCCTGCTGCGACATGCCGAGCATCTCCGGCGGCGCCCCGATGACGATGTTCGCGCACACCGGGTCCTGGGCCTGCGGCCCCGGCGGCACCTGCACCGTGCCGCACGAGGTCACGCCGACGGCGATCAGCACGGCGGACAGCACAGTGAGGGAGCGGGTTCGGGGCACCCGACGAGACTACCGTGGGCCCATGACCTCTCAGCCCACCGACGCCCCGCAGGGCGAGGCCGCGCTGCTCGCCCGGCTGCAGCCTCACCTGTGTACCTCGCCGCTGGTGGAGATCGGCCCCGGGGATGATGCCGCGGTGCTGCGCCCCGGCATCGGCCGGATCGTCGCGAGCACCGACACGATCGTCGAAGGCTACGACTTTCTGCCCAAGACGACGTACCCCCGCTGGGTGGGGGAGAAGGCCGCCGTGCAGAATCTCGCTGATATCGCGGCGATGGGCGCCCGGCCTGTCGCGCTGCTGAGCTCCCTCTCCGCCCCCGCTGACACCTCGGCGCACGTGTTCGAGCAGGTCACGGCTGGGCTGGCCGAGCGGGCGGCGAGCGATGGCGCGGTGATCGTCGGCGGTGACCTGGGGCGGGCCGATGTCATCACCCTCACCGTCACGGCGCTCGGCACCCTCGCCGATGACGCCGAGCCGGTGCTGCGCTCCGGGGCCCGCCCCGGGGATGTCCTCGCGATCGGCACCGAGCGCCTGGGTCGCAGCGCCGCGGGCCTCGCCCTCGTCCTCTCCAGGCAGGTGCGCGTCGGCCCGGAGGGCACGGTCACGGGCGCGGCGGGATATGAGGAGCTGGTGCGCCACCACAACGCTCCGCGCGTTGACCTGCAACGCGGGTGGGGGAGCGGGCGCGCAGCGCACGCCATGCTGGATCTGTCCGACGGGCTGGTGCGGGACGGTGCCCGGATCGCCGCCGCGTCCGCGGTGAGCCTCGACCTGGACCCCGCCGCGCTGCAGCCGGACGTCGAGGCGCTCGCGGAGCTTGCGACGTGTCTGGAGACCGACCCCTGGCAGTGGGTGCTGCACGGCGGAGAGGAGCACGCGATGCTCGCGACCTTCGCCCCGTCGGCCCTGCCGCAGGACTTCCGTCCCATCGGACGGGTCACCGAACGTGCCGCACATCCCGTGACACTGAGCGGGGAGCCGATCCGCGGTCGGGGCTTCGATCACTTCCAGAGTTCCCCCGTAGGCTGAGAAAAACCCCACGAGACCAGGAGGACGCCGTGCCCTTCACCGTCAAGGCGCTGCAGAAGACCGCCCCCGACCAGCCTTTCCGCGTCACCATGATCGAGCGGCGCGACCCGCGGCCCGATGACGTCGTCATCGACATCAAGGCGGCCGGGATCTGCCACAGCGATATCCACACGATTCGCAATGAATGGGGCGAGGCGCATTTCCCCCTCACCGTCGGGCACGAGATCGCCGGCATCGTCTCCGCCGTCGGCGCGGACGTCACCGCGTTCCAGGTCGGTGACCGCGTGGGCGTGGGCTGCCTGGTGAATTCGTGCGGCGATTGCCGTGAGTGCCGTGCCGACAACGAGCAGTCCTGCCTGAACGGCAACGTGGGCACCTACAACGCGAAGGACGTCGACGGCACCATCACCCAGGGCGGCTACGCCGAGAAGGTGGTGGTCAACGAGAAGTTCGTGCTGCGCCTGCCGGAGCAGATCGACTTTCAGCAGGCCGCGCCGCTGCTGTGCGCCGGGATCACCACCTACTCGCCGCTGAATCGGTGGGGCGCCGGAGACCAGATCGACGGCAGCCCCAAGAAGGTCGCCGTGCTGGGCCTGGGCGGTCTCGGCCACATGGGCGTGCAGATCGCCGTGGCCATGGGCGCGGACGTCACTGTCCTCACCCGCACTCTGCGCAAGGAGGAGGACGCCAAGGCCCTCGGTGCTACGCAGGTCCTCGCTACCACCGCCGAGGGGTTCTTCACCGATCACCGCGGCGAGTTCGACCTCATCCTCAACACCATCAGCGCCGACATCGACGTGGACGCCTACCTGGGACTGCTCGCTCCGCGCGGCGTGATGTGCGTGGTGGGCCTGCCGCCCGAGCGGCAGCAGCTCTCCTTCGGCTCCCTGATCGGCAACAACAAGGTGCTGGCCGGCTCGAACATCGGTGGCATCGCCGAGACCCAGGAGATGCTCGACTTCTGCGCCGAGCACGGTTTCGCCGCGAAGGTCGAGGTCATCTCCGTGGATGAGGCCGATGCTACCTATGACCGCGTCGTGGACGGCGACGTGCATTTCCGTGCCGTCATCGACACCGCGACCTTCGCGGAGGTGACGGCGGAGTGAGCGGTGGCGTGACCGCTGATCCGGAGCAGCGGTGGTTCCGTCCCGTCTCCGCGGCCGATGTGGAGCGGGACGGCCATCGCTTTTCGTGGATGAAGCCCGATGGCTGGCGGTCGGGCTTTCGGGCGCTCGTGCTGGAGAGCGAGGGCAGCTCGGGGGAGCGGCGCATTGTCGGGGTGGGCCGGATCGGACCGTTTACGGCACAGCCCAGATCGCGGCCCGAGCGGCGGGCTACTCGTAGTCCCGCCCTGGGTTGCCCTGACGCGAGGACAGCCACTCGGCACGGCGACCGCCAATGAGCGAGCACAGAAAGCCGCCATCTGCCTTTCACATCCACGCCCAGGAGAACAACCGGGCCCAGCTCGTCAGTGATCTGAGTCTCCTCCATATACCCGGTACCGCCACGGTACAGCGTCTGATGTGCTATTCAGCTTGTGCTGACTATTGCTTCTCGTTTAGACGTGATGAACCGCCTCGGTCGGGCGATGTTCGATCCGACGCGGTCCCGAATCCTGATGACCTTGCTGGAGCGGCCGGCGTATCCAGCGGAGCTGGCCTCTGATCTGGGGCTGACGCGGTCGAATGTGTCGAACCATCTGACGTGCCTACGGGACTGCGGCATCGTGGTCGCTGAGCCCGAGGGTCGCCAGATGCGTTACGAGCTCGCCGATCCCCATCTTGCGCGGGCGATGACTGCGCTCATCGAAGTGACTTTGGCGGTGGATGAGAGCGCGCCGTGCGTCGATCCCGCCTGCGCTGTCCCGGGATGCTGCAGTGCGGAGGGGCAGGCGTGATGCTCACTTCGATCCTGCAGGCGATCGGCCTGTTCGTTGCCACCAACATCGACGACATCATCGTGCTCTCGCTGTTCTTCGCCCGCGGCCGAGGGCGACGTGGCACCACGCTACGGATCCTGGTTGGCCAGTACCTCGGCTTCGCCGCGATTCTGGGCGCCGCGGTCCTGGTGGCAACGGGGGCAGGAGCCTTCCTTCCCCAGCAGGCCATCCCGTACTTCGGTCTCATCCCGCTGGGCCTAGGACTGTGGACGGCGTGGAATGCCTGGCGCGGCGACGATGACGATGATGACGACGCCAAGATCGAAGGTAAGAACGTGACGATCTTGACCGTCGCGGGAGTCACCTTCGCCAACGGCGGGGACAACATCGGCGTCTACGTCCCCGTCTTCCTCAGTGTCAGCCCCGCGGCCGTGGTGGCGTATTGCGTGGTGTTCCTCGTCTTGGTGGCAGCCCTGGTGCTGGTGGCCAAGTTCGTCGCGACCCGTCGGCCGATCGCCGAAGCCCTGGAGCGCTGGGAGCACGTGCTGTTCCCGATCGTGTTGATCGGCCTGGGCATCTTCATCCTCATCAGCGGCGGGGCATTCGGACTCTGAGGAATTCACCCCCGCGCGGCCGTCGTGGAGGGGTGATGGGCGTGCGGGCGGGATGACCGTCCGGCGGGAGCGGGCAGCGGCGGCGGCAATGCCCTATTCGTTATCGATGCGGTCTACGGGAGCTTTCCGTGCCATAAAGGGCGGTCCTGGCGCAATCCTGATGCGGATGGCTATAGGTCGTGGTTATGACACGCGGTGGCGCGTGCCATAACTGACCCAATACTGTGCATCCCACCCGGGACCTTGTCGAGCTTGAGATCGACCCGGCCCATCGCCGCCGCGGTCATGGAACAGCGCTTCTTTGCGTACACGGCACATACAGTGCAAATCCGCTGTAGAACAAGGTGGGGCTGGGGTCGGAGCGGGAAGCTTTCCTGCGCTTCCACCGCTCGCGACGTTGCGCGCTGACGAGATTGATCCCGTGGACCTCGTGGAGATCCCGAACGGCCTCACCGCGCGCCTGCGGGAGCTGCCCTGACAGGAGCGCACCGGGGCCACCCGACAGTCCCATCGGCGCATCTGCCCCATCAGCGCATCTGCACGCGGAGACGACGACGCCCCCACCGTGACCGGTGGGGGCGTCGTCGAAAAAGCTGGTGCGGTGTCCCGCTCAGGCGCCGAGGCTCGTGACCTTGCCCGCCTTGAGGCAGGAGGTGCACACGTTCACGCGCTTGCTGGTTCCCTTGATCACAGTGCGCACGGACTGGACGTTCGGGTTCCAGCGACGCGAGGTGCGGCGGTGCGAGTGAGACACGGCCTTGCCGAAGCGCGGAGCCTTGCCGCAGATTTCACACGTGGAAGCAGCCACTGTCGTCTCCTGGATATGGTCGAAGTTCTGATCGCAGTGCCCGCTCCCACGTCGCACCTCGGGGCGCGCCCGGCGGTCAGGGCAACCCCGCGAGCATAGCCCAGAACGCCGCCTTCCTGAAGGGTGCGCCCGGCGCCACGGCCTGTGCAATCCATCACGGGAGCGCAGGACAGTGGCACGATGGGACATGCGATTGGCGCGCAGGAGCGTGTCTCGCATCATCTCAGCAGCATCTCATCCAGCCCCGCCTCATCGCCCGCAAGGAGCCGCCCCCATGGCCCGCAAGCTCGAGAGCCACCGCGGATCCATGCCGCTGCGCGAGCTGCTCGAGTCCAAGGAGATCAAGGCCCTGGCCTCCTTCGACGTGCGCGACCTCGATGCCCTGCTGCGCTTCACCCCGCGCCGCTACGTCGTCCCCGCGCCGCTGCGATCCCTGCGCGAGGTCCACGAGGGTGAGGAGGTCAGCGCCGTCGTCACCGTGGAATCGGTGCGTGACCGCGCCATGCGCTCCCGCCGTGGATTCATCCTCGAGGTCACCGTCGGCGATGGCACCGACCAGCTGCCGCTGACGTTCTTCCTGCCCAAGCAGTTCCAGGTGGAATGGCACCGCTCCCGACTGCCCCGTGGCGCGACGATCCTCGTGCGCGGCACCGTCGGCTACGACAGCTACCGCAAGGCCCTCCAGATCACCCACCCCGACTACGAACCCGTCGAGGACACCCCGGCCGGTTGCGCCCACGCCCTGCGGCCCCGCCCCATCTACCCGCTGAAGAAGAACATCGCCCAGCGCACCATGCACTCGGCCATAGCCAAGGGCCTCGAGTACGCGGGACTGCTCTCCCGTCCTGTGCCCGACGAGGTGCTCGACCGGCGCGGCCTCGTACCGCTCGAGGAGGCGGTGCGCCTCATCCACACTCCGGCCACCGTTGAGGACACCCGACGGGGGCTCGCCCACCTGCGTTTCGAAGAAGCCTTCGTCCTGCAGGCGATCTTCGCCCAGCGCCGCGCCCAGGACCAGCGCACCCCCGCCCCGTCGCTCACCGCCGACGGGCCCCTGCAGGATCTGTTCGACGAGCGCCTGCCCTTCACCCTCACCGCCGGACAGCGGGAGATCGGCGCCGAGCTCAACGAGCGCATCGGCCGCGATCACCCCACGAGCGTGCTGCTGCAGGGAGACGTCGGCTCCGGGAAGACCGTCATCGCCCTGCGTGCCATGCTGCGGGCCGTCGATTCCGGCCACCAGGCGGCGCTGCTCGCCCCCACCGAAGTCCTCGCCGAACAGCACTTCCGCACCATCACGACGCTGCTCGGCGACCTCGCCGGGGCCGGGCGGCTCGACGGACACGCACAGGCCACGAAGGTCCGTCTGCTCACCGGTTCCCAGCGCACCGTGGGCCGACGCGAGACCCTTCTGGATGTCACCTCCGGGGAGGCCGGGATCGTGGTGGGCACCCATGCACTGCTCACCGAGAGCGTCGAGTTCGCTGCGCTTGGGCTCGTGGTGATCGATGAGCAGCACCGCTTCGGTGTGGACCACCGTCGGCGCCTGCGCGCCAAGGGCCCGGCTGGTATGAGCCCGCATGTCGTGGTCATGACTGCGACCCCCATCCCACGCACCGCCGCGCTCGCGACCGTCGGCGATCTCGATGTCCTCACCCTGCGCGAGAGCCCGGGCCTGCGCGCAGGCGTGACGAGCTTCGTCGTCCACGAGAAGCTGCCCGCCTGGGAGCAGCGCATGTGGGAGCGCGCTGGGGAGGAGATCGCTGCCGGACGTCAGGTGTTCGTCGTCTGTCCCCGCATCGACGAGGATGAGGCCGTCCCGCTTCCCCCGTACCTCGCCGACGAGGCGACGGCCGCTGCGCTCGAACCCCCGCGCGGCGTCCTGCAGACCGCCGAGCGTCTCGCCGCCCGCCCGGAGCTCGCAGGCGCCCGGATCGGGGTGCTGCATGGACGCCTGGCCGGTGAGGAGAAGCAGCAGATCATGGAGCAGATGGCGAGTGGGCAGATCGACCTGCTGGTCTCCACCACCGTCATCGAGGTGGGCGTGGACGTCCCCAACGCCTCGACCATGATCGTGCTGGATGCTGAACGCTTCGGCGTCTCCCAGCTGCACCAGCTGCGCGGCCGCGTGGGCCGCGGCGAGCACGCCGGCATCGCCTTCTTCGACACCACTGCCGTCCCCGGCGCCGACCACTCCCAGCACCTCGAGGCGATCGCCCAGGCGCCCGATGGGTTCGCGCTCGCGGAGCTCGATCTGCGGCGCCGCGGTGCCGGTGACCTTGTGGGGGAGGAGCAGTCCGGTCTTCAGCGCACCCTGCGCCACCTCGATGTGCTGCGCGATGCGAAGGCGATCGAGCAGGCCCGTGAGGATGCCTTCGCGGTGGTCGCGACGGACCCGGACCTCGGCGCCCACCCGGCTCTGACCGGCGCGATTGCTGCGCGTTTGCGGGACGCCGACCCGGACGTGGAGAGGAGCTGAGATGCCGCGCATCGTCGCCGGAGAGCTGGGCGGACGCGTGATCCCCGCCCCGCCTGGAAAGGGCACCCGCCCCACGTCCGACAAGGTGCGTGAGGCCCTGTTCAACCGCCTCGACGGCTGGGATGCAGTGCGCGGCGCCCGTGTGCTGGACCTTTTCGCCGGCACCGGGGGATTGGCCTTCGAAGCGCTCTCGCGCGGGGCCGAGCATGCTCTCTTGGTGGAGCTACATGGGCCGACGGCGCGGCGCCTGCGGGAGACCGCCCGGACGCTCGGGGTCACCGCGCGCTGCGATATCCGGGCTGGTCGCGCGGCGAGTGTGGCGCAGACCCTGGCCGGGCACGACGCGACACTCGTGTTCCTTGACCCGCCGTATGACGTCACCACAGAGCAGGTCGAGGAGCTGCTCGTGGCACTGCGGCCCGCGCTCACCGATGAGGCGCTTGTGGTGATCGAACGCTCGGTCCGGTCGCGGCCCGTGACGTGGCCCGACGGCTGGGGCGATGACGGGACGAAGAGCTACGGCGAGACCGTGCTGCAGTTCGGCGGGCCCGATGTGCGCGAGGGCGCGGGGGAGAGCTGAGGGGCGGCGCAAGGGCGCGGGGGTGCGCTGAGGGGCGGCGCGGAGGCGTGGGGCTCGGGGGTGCGCTGAGGGCGGCGCGGGGGCGTGGGGCGAGCTCGGCGGTAGCGCGGAGGCGCTGGAAAGCTGAGGGCCCCCGTGGGCGCGCTGGCGAGAGCTGAGAGACAGCGCGGGGGTGCGGGGAGGACTGGGCAGTAGCGCGGAGGTGGGGGGCGCTGGCGAGAGCTGAGAGACAGCCCGGGGCGTGGGGAGGTGCTGAGCGACAGCACGCTGCCGGGGCCGAAGAGCTGAATCGACCCGTCAATCTGTGGCGCCCTGGCGGGCTAGTTGAAATGCAGAATTTGCGACGGAGGCGCCCGGTATAGGGGCTCTTCGCAGATGAGGGTGTAGGTGGTCGCGGGGTGGGCGCGTCGGTGTGGGGGTAGAGGTCGAG
>NZ_PNHL01000020.1 GCF_002871795.1 Brachybacterium sp. UMB0905
GGCACTTCATCGTCTGTGTCGCATGTCTAGTACGCCCTGTTGGGGTGGGAACGAGATGCGGGCAGGGGGTTTGAGGTGGAGGCACGCTATTGGGGCATGAGGCTGCACGCCAAGCCCAGCTCGTCCCGAATGTTGTTCGGGTGTGTTGGGTGGTGTGGCTGGTCCTCCCTGCCGCGTCCTGGTTTGTGACTGGGAGTGGTGGTGTGGGGTTGTTTTTTGTGAACTGTATAGTGGACGCGAGCATCTTGTAAGCAATTTTGTTTTGCACAAAGTGTCTTTGTGTTGCTGTAAGTTTTTTAGGGCGCACGGTGGATGCCTTGGCACAAGGAGCCGACGAAGGACGTGTGAGTCTGCGATAAGCCTCGGGGAGTTGACAACTGAGCTGTGATCCGAGGATGTCCGAATGGGGAAACCCACCAGGGGTCATGCTCTGGTACCCGCCACTGAATGTATAGGTGGTGTGGAGGGAACGCGGGGAAGTGAAACATCTCAGTACCCGTAGGAAGAGAAAACAAAAGTGATTCCGTGAGTAGTGGCGAGCGAAAGCGGAGGTGGCTAAACCTTGTTTGTGTGATACCCGGCAGGGGTTGCAGGCAAGGGGTTGTGGGACGTATCGGTCTGGTCTGCCGGCCAGACGGCGTGGATGTGTGATGGTAGGCGAAGCCTTGTTGAGTGGGGCGGCGTAGAGGGTGTGACTCCCGTAGCTGAAACTGTCATGCGGCGTGATGCTGTTCCCGAGTAGCACCGGGCCCGTGAAATCCGGTGTGAATCTGCCAGGACCACCTGGTAAGCCTGAATACTACCTTGTGACCGATAGCGGACAAGTACCGTGAGGGAAAGGTGAAAAGCACCCCGGGAGGGGAGTGAAATAGTACCTGAAACCGTGTGCTTACAATCCGTCGGAGCCTTACGGGGTGACGGCGTGCCTTTTGAAGAATGAGCCTGCGAGTTAGTGGTCGGTGGCGAGGTTAACCCGTGTGGGGTAGCCGTAGCGAAAGCGAGTCTGAACGGGGCGTTCAGTCGCCGGCTCTAGACCCGAAGCGAAGTGATCTATCCATGGGCAGTGTGAAGCGCGGGTAAGACCGTGTGGAGGCGCGAACCCACTTCAGTTGAAAATGGAGGGGATGACCTGTGGATAGGGGTGAAAGGCCAATCAAACTTCGTGATAGCTGGTTCTCCCCGAAATGCATTTAGGTGCAGCGTTACGTGTTTCGTGCCGGAGGTAGAGCACTGGATAGGCGATGGGCCCCACCGGGTTACTGACCTTAGCCAAACTCCGAATGCCGGTACGTGAGAGCGTAGCAGTGAGACCGTGGGGGATAAGCTTCATGGTCGAGAGGGAAACAGCCCAGAACATCAGCTAAGGCCCCTAAGCGTGTGCTAAGTGGAAAAGGATGTGGAGTTGCTGAGACAACCAGGAGGTTGGCTTAGAAGCAGCCACCCTTGAAAGAGTGCGTAATAGCTCACTGGTCAAGTGATTCTGCGCCGACAATGTAGCGGGGCTCAAGTACACCGCCGAAGCTGTGTCACTCGGACTTTTGTCTGGGTGGGTAGGGGAGCGTCGAGCAGCTGGTGAAGCCGCGGGGGAACCCAGTGGTGGAAGCTGTTCGAGTGAGAATGCAGGCATGAGTAGCGATAGACGGGTGAGAAACCCGTCCGCCGATTGATCAAGGGTTCCAGGGCCAGGTTAATCCGCCCTGGGTTAGTCGGGACCTAAGGCGAGGCCGACAGGCGTAGTCGATGGACATCGGGTTGATATTCCCGAACCGATCGTAGGAGGACCCATACCGAACTATCTGATGCTAACCACCCGATCTTCACTCGTGGCCTTCGGGCTGCGTGCTGGGGTGAGGCTGGGAACCAAGGGTGTAGTAGGTCAGCGCGTGGGATGACGCAGAGAGGTAGCTTCCGCGGACTTAATGGAATAGTCCGTCCAAGCGTGCAGCCTGTGCACCGGTAATGCGGTGCCGTTGTGGGTGAGACGTGATGGGGATCCCGTATGGGCGTAGGTGAGTGATCCTGTACTGCCGAGAAAAGTTCCGGCGTGACGAATACGGTCGCCCGTACCCTAAACCGACTCAGGTGATCAGGTAGAGAATACCGAGGCGTTCGAGAGAATCGTGGTTAAGGAACTCGGCAAAATGCCCCCGTAACTTCGGGAGAAGGGGGGCCCGATCCGTGAGAGCGGGGAGGGCCGCAGAGACCAGGGAGAAGCGACTGTTTACTAAAAACACAGGTCCGTGCGAAGTCGTAAGACGCTGTATACGGACTGACGCCTGCCCGGTGCTGGAAGGTTAAGAGGACTGGTTAGAGCCTTCGGGTTCGAAGCTGAGAATTTAAGCCCCAGTAAACGGCGGTGGTAACTATAACCATCCTAAGGTAGCGAAATTCCTTGTCGGGTAAGTTCCGACCTGCACGAATGGCGTAACGACTTCTCCACTGTCTCAACCGCGAACTCGGCGAAATTGCATTACGAGTAAAGATGCTCGTTACGCGCAGCAGGACGGAAAGACCCCGGGACCTTTACTATAGTTTGATATTGGTGTTCGGGACGGCTTGTGTAGGATAGGTGGGAGACTGGGAAGCGTTCACGCCAGTGGATGTGGAGTCGTTGTTGAAATACCACTCTGGTCGTTCTGGATTCCTAACCTCGGTCCGTGATCCGGATCAGGGACAGTGTCTGATGGGTAGTTTAACTGGGGCGGTTGCCTCCTAAAGAGTAACGGAGGCGCTCAAAGGTTCCCTCAGCCTGGTTGGCAATCAGGTGTTGAGTGTAAGTGCACAAGGGAGCTTGACTGCGAGACAGACATGTCGGGCAGGTGCGAAAGCAGGAACTAGTGATCCGGCACTTCATTGTGGAATGGGTGTCGCTCAACGGATAAAAGGTACCCCGGGGATAACAGGCTGATCTTGCCCAAGAGCTCATATCGACGGCATGGTTTGGCACCTCGATGTCGGCTCGTCGCATCCTGGGGCTGGAGTTGGTCCCAAGGGTGAGGCTGTTCGCCTCTTAAAGCGGTACGCGAGCTGGGTTTAGAACGTCGTGAGACAGTTCGGTCCCTATCCGCTGCGCGCGTTGGATATTTGAGAAGTCCTGTCCCTAGTACGAGAGGACCGGGATGGACTGACCTCTGGTGTGCCAGTTGTTCTGCCAAGAGCATGGCTGGTTGGCTACGTCGGGAAGGGATAACCGCTGAAAGCATCTAAGCGGGAAGCCTGCTTCGAGATGAGATATCCTTGCACCCTTGAGGTGTGTGAGACCCCCAGGAGATGACTGGGTTGATAGGCCAGATGTGGAAGCGCAGCGATGTGTGGAGCTGACTGGTACTAATGGTCGATGACTTACAACAATAAACATCCTGTTGCTTTGATGGGTGTTCGCGTCCACTGTGCGGTTCACGAAAAACAACCCCAGCACGCTCGCTTTTGGGCGGGGTGTGTGAGGGCTGGTTGATTGTCTCATCGTGTTACGGCGGTCATAGTGTCGAGGAAACGCCCGGCTCCATTCCGAACCCGGAAGCTAAGCTTGATCGCGCCGATGGTACTGCACTCGGGAGGGTGTGGGAGAGTAGGTCGCCGCCGGACATCTTCACCGAAGAAGGGGTGGAGGGCAGCAGAACCCGCGTGAGCGGTGTTCGCGCCCCCACCCCTTTTTCCATGTGCGCCGGTGATCCCGGGCGGGTGATGCCGCAGGGACTCACCTGCTGTGTCACCCGGTAGGATGGGTGATCGTGCCGCGCCTCTGTGAGAGGTGCATGCCGTTGCGAACCGCACCAAGCGGATCGTGCCGTACAGCACCGGCCTGCTGCGCCGGATCTCTTTTCACCAGGAGTGTCATGCCGTCCACTCTGCCGGGCATCCCCGACATCGACGAACAGCTCGCCGATCGTGTGCTCGAGCGTCTCGGCGTCATCGAGGACGAACTCAAGGCCGCGGTATCAACCTCCGACGACATGATGCAGTGGACCGCCCGTCACCTGTTGGATGCCGGCGGCAAACGGGTTCGCCCCATGCTTGTGCTGCTCGCCGCGTCATTCGGGGATGTCCGCGCTCCCGCTGTCGTGGATGCTGCCGCCCTCGTTGAACTGACTCATCTGGCGAGCCTCTACCACGACGATGTGATGGACTCGGCGCCCACTCGACGGGGAGCCGACAGCGCACACACCCTCTGGGGCAACAACGTCGCGATCCTCACCGGTGACTTCCTCTTCGCCCGTGCCAGCTCCCTCAGCGCCCGCATCGGAGCCGATGCCGTTGCCCTTCATTCGGCGACCTTCGAACGACTGTGCATGGGACAGCTCCACGAGACCGTCGGTCCCGCCGAGGGCGATGACCCGTTCGAGCACTACATCTCGGTCCTTTCGGACAAGACTGCGTCGCTGCTGGCGCTTGCCGGTCACCTGGGGGCACTGGTCGGCGGCGCCGGTGATGACGTTGCAGACATCATGGGCCGCTATGGCGAGAAGGTCGGCGTCGCCTTTCAACTCGCCGACGATGTGCTGGATCTCGAGAGCGATGCGGCCACGAGCGGCAAAACCCCCGGTATCGACCTGCGGGAAGGCGTCCCCACGATGCCGACCCTGCTCGTGCGGCGCCGCGCGGCACAGCAGCAGGATCCTGCGGCGCATGCCATCGTGGACCGCCTGGACCAGGACCTTAGCGACGATGCGGCGCTGCACGAGCTCGTCGAGCTGCTGCGGCAGGATCCGGCCCTCGAGCAGACTCGCGATCTCGCTCAGCGCACCGCCATTGAGGCCGTCGAGATCCTGGCCGAGCTGCCGGCAGGCCCGGTCCGCGACGCCCTGACCACCTTCACCCGGACCCTCGTGCAACGCCGCCGGTGAACACCGAATGAACAGCTCAGGAGCTCCTCGCCCATGAGCTGGGGCGTCGCTGCTTCGTGACCTGCGTCGCAGCTTTCGCGCGCTCGGAACCGAGTACCCTAGCCACAGCGCAGCTGAGGGTGCCTGGAGCAGCTGAGGGCCGCCCGTCGGATCGCTGAGCCGGGGGCCAAGGTCGCACGCCAGGTGCTGTTGAGCGAGCATGGGACGAAGGGGAGGGCAATGACGATCGATGCACGCGCCAAACGTCGGCGCAGTCGACGTGTCACCGCGGTATCCGTCGCCGTCCTGTCGGTCATCGCCGTGGTCCTCACCGGATTCGCGCTCCGCTACGACGGTTTGTCCTCCTCCGAGGTCGAGGTGTCCAACGGCGGCGTCTGGGTCACCAACGGCAGTGGCGCCCTGATGGGCCGCGTCAATGTCGACGCCGCGGAGCTCGACGCGCGCCTCTCACATTCCGGCCAGGACCTGGACATCCTGCAATCCGGCTACACCGTCATCGAGACCGGCCCGCGCGGCTTCACCCCCATCAACACCGCCGCCGTCACCCGCGGCGGCCTCGTCGAACTCGCCCCCGGCTCGCAGATCAAGCTCGGCGGGGATCGCGTGGCCATCAGCTCCCCGGACGGCCGCGTCTGGATCCTCAGCCCCGACGAGGCAGCCGCCTTCAACCCCTCGGCCGTCGAGCCTGTGCTGGAGGGCGTGGACGGCGCAGAGGTGCCGATCGCCGTGAGCACCTCCGGCACCGTCTTCGTCCTGGACGGCTCCGAGCTCAAACGCTTCCCGCGCGCACAGAACACTCGCGACACGAAATCAGACAAGACCTTCACCGTCGGCAACGTCTCCACCAAGGGGGAGCTCGTCGACCTCACCACGGTCGGTGAGCAGCCGGTGGTGCTGGACCGCGAGAACCACATGCTGCGCTTGGGGGAGGACCTCAAGGACTACCAGCTCAACGATTACGGTGTCACGTCGCTGGAGAGCGCTGAGATCCAGCAGCCCGGCCCCGCGTCCCAGGACGTGGTGCTCGCTACCGCCGACGCCCTGTTCCGCATCCCTCTGTCCGGCGGTGAGGCCCAGCAGATTTCTGCGCGCGGCACCGGCACCACGATCGCCCCGCCCGCCCAGGTGGGCGGGTGCGCCTACGGCGCCTGGGGCGGTTCGCTGCGCTACGTCCGCGCCTGCGAGGGGCATGAACCGGTGTCTGAGTCGATTCCGGAGGCCAGCAGCGACGCCGATCTGGTCCTGCGCGTCAATCGCGACCTCGTGATCCTCAACGACCAGAAGTTCGGACTGTCCTGGGAGATCGCGGACTCCATGGAGCTGGTCGATGACTGGCTGATCGAACAGGAGATCCAGACCAGCCAGGACGAGGAGAAGGAGAAGGAAACCCTCACCACCACGATCACGAACGTGGCGGCCGAGCGCGATGAGGAGAACCGTCCCCCCGCGGCGAACGACGACACCTTCGGGGTGCGCCCCGGCCAGAGTGTCGTGTTGCCGGTGGTGCGCAACGACCACGACCCCGATGGTGACATCCTCTCTGTCGAGGTCGAGGGTGAGCAGCCATCCATCGGCACCGTCACCCCGATTCAGGGCGGCACCCAGCTGCAGATCGACGTGGACGAGGACGCTTCGGGGAAGGCGAGCTTCGAGTATGTGGCCGACGATGGCCGCGGCGGCACCGACACCGCGCGCGTCACCCTCGAGGTGCGGGCCGACGGCGAGAACTCCGGTCCGCAGCCCGCCGAGGTGATGATGCCCAAGGTGCAGGTGCGCGCCGGGGAGTCCGTCAGCTTCAACATCCTGCCGTACTGGGAGGATCCCGACGGCGATGCCTTCTACCTGTCCAACGCCACCATCCAGCCGCAGGACATCGTGACTTTCCGACCCGATGGAACGGTCATGATCAATGACGCGGGGCTCTCCCCGGGAACCAAGCAGATCCAGCTCACGTTCCGTGATGAGCACGGGGCGACCGGCGAGGGGGTGCTCGAAGTCGAATCAGTGACCGACAGCGACCTCGCCCCCATCACCACCGCCGATCACGCGAGCATCGTCGCCGGACGCACCACGACCATCAAGCCGCTGGTCAACGATCTGAACCCCAATGGCGGCTCCCTTGAGTTGCTGAGCGTCAGCGAGTCCGAGGATCTCGAGGTGGAGGCGGTGCTCGAGGCCGGCACCCTGAATATCACCGCTGCCTCCCCGGGCACCCACTACCTCGAGTACACGGTCGCTGCCGCCGGATCGAGCCAGGCCTCGCTCGGGCTCATCCGCGTGGACGTCGTCGAACCGGACTCCGAGAACCTCGCTCCGGTGGCCGTCGATGACATGGACACCGTCACCACCGGCGGGGACACCCTGGTGGATCCCCTGCAGAATGATGTGGATCCCACCGGTGGGGTGCTCGTCGTCAACCGGGTCACGGTCCCGGAGGGCAGTGGCCTCAAGGCCACCATCATCAACCACCATCTGGTGCGGATCGACGCTGAGCCCGGGGCGACGGTGGGGGAGGAGCCGGTACCGGTCACCTACGAGATCGCGAACTCGATCGGCAGCGCCACCGGCACCATCCGGGTGATGGTCGCCAGCACTGACACGCAGTTCGCCACCCCTGAGGCGGTGCCGGATCGGGCCGTCGTGCGCGCGGGGGACATGGTGAACATCGATGTGCTGAGCAATGACATCTCACCCACCGATGCTGATCTCCACCTCGGGGAGATCTCCGATACCTCCCGCTCCGAGGACCTCGGGCATGCTGAGCCCAATCAGGACATGGTCCGCTTCACGGCTGATGACGATGCGCAGGGCGAGGCGGTGCTGACCTATCAGGTGGTGGATGAGACCGGCCGTGACGGCTCCGCTCAGGTGCACATCACGATCATCCCGCGGGACGCGGAGAACGCGCCGCCTAAGCCGGACAACCTCACCGCCCGCACCGTGGCCGGCACCGAGGTGCGCATCCCCGTGGACACCACCGGCATTGACCCCGATGGCGACTCGGTGATGCTCACCGGTATCACGAGCCCCATGCCTGCGCTCGGGGAGGTGGTCTCGGCGACCGGTGAGTGGATCGTGTACCGGCCGTACGCCGACTCCGTGGGCACCGACCGCTTCCGCTACCAGGTGATGGACCGCCACGGCGCGATCGGCACCGCGGAGGTGCTGGTGGGCATCGCCGAGCCGAACGGAATGAATCAGCCGCCCTTCGCGGTGGATGACGTCATCGAGGTCAAGCCCGACCGGGAGGTCCAGATCCCGGTGCTGGACAATGACACCGACCCGGACGGCGACCCCCTCTCGATCGTGCGCTCCAAGACGGAGCCGCTCACGGAGATCGAGTACCTCGAACCGGCTGAGGGCTCGGAGGATGGCTACGTCACGGTGGTCTCTCCGTCCGAGCCGGGCACGCATACCCTGATCTACGGCGTGAGCGACGGTCAGCTGACCTCCACCGCGTCCCTCACCGTGAAGGTCGCGGAGAACGCGACAGATCGCAATCCCATCGCGCGCGATGATTTCGTGCCGGTCGACGATGTGCTCGACCCGGACATGGACCACGTGATGGTCGACGTGCTCGCCAACGACTCCGATCCCGATGGCAGCACCAATGACCTCACCGTCACCCTGGAGGGCGCTCCCGAGGGCGTCACCGAGGGAGAGGGGCACGGCACCTTCCGGATCGTCCCGCAGGAGGAGCAGCAGCGCCTGCGCTACGTCATCGAGGACCCTGACGGGCTGACGTCCGCCGGCTACATCTGGGTGCCCGGGACCGCGAAGCAGGCCCCCGTCTGGGTGGGGGACCCGCTGCAGGTGCAGTCCGGCAGCGAAGCCACGGTGGACCTCGCCAGCTCCGACAACGTGCGGGTGCGGCCCGGTGCGCAGGCGGCACGGATCGAGAACCTGGACACCGTCACCGCTGAGCACCACGACGGCGGTGAGCTGGTGAAGGATGAGTCCACGCTGGTGTACCGCCCGGCGGAGGGCTTCACCGGGGAGGACACCATCACCGTGGAGGTGACCGACGGGGTACCGGGGGATGCGACGGCCGCTGTCGCGACGCTCGCCATCCCCGTGGTAGTCAGCTCCGAGGATGAGAACCTGCCGCCCACCTTCCAGGGCTCCATGCTCGAGGTGGAGCAGGGCGGGGCTGCTTCCACCCTGGATCTGGCCATCGGCGCCTCGGATCCTGAGGACGATGACCTCACCTTCGCCCTGGGGGAGTACAGCCAGGATCCGGATGTGACGGTCAGCCTGGAGGGCTCCACGCTGCGCGCCACCGCCGACGCCAGCGCGCACAAGGGCACGGTGCTCTCCGTGCCGGTGACTGTCAGCGACGGCACCAACGACCCGGTCGAGGCGACGGTGCAGATCACCGTCGGCGGCTCCCAGCGGCCGACGATCTCCACCGGGCTGGATGAAGCGACGATCGATGCCGGAGACACCAAGACCCTGTCGGTGCTCGAGAACGACTCCAACCCCTTCCCGGGCGGAGAACGCACCATCACCGGTGCCTCTCTGGTCTCCGGAAAGGGTCAGATCGACTACGACGCGGACTCGGTGACGATCACGCCTGCGCCTGACTTCCACGGCTACCTCACGGCGCAGTACCAGGTGATCGACGAGACCGGCGACCCCGATCGCAAGGTCAGCGGCGAGATCCGGGTGACGGTGAGGGGACTCCCGGAAGAGCCGTCGGCGCCACGCATCGGTGAGGTCGGCGACGGGTTCGTGGAGCTGAACTTCAAGCCCGGGGCGGACAACGGCGCGCCCATCAGGGGCTACACCGTCACCTCCGCGAGCGGACCGGCAGTCTCCCAGGAATGCAGTTCCACCTCGTGCCGGATCACGGGACTGTCCAATGACACCGAGTACACCTTCCAGGTGGTGGCCACCAACGAGGTCGGCGATTCCAAGCCGTCCGCGCCCTCGGCCGTGGCGCGACCCGATGTGCGGCCGGAGGCCCCGGACGCGCCGCGGGCTGAGCGGGGGGACAAGCAGCTGACCGTCTCCTGGAGCGCACCGGTCAACCGCGGTTCGGCGATCCAGAAATACGAGCTGCAGCTGCAGAACACGGCCACCAATGAGGTGGTGACTCGTGAGGTGGACGGGTCCACCACGTCTCTGACGTGGACGGAGCTGACCAACGGGGTGGACTACCGCTTCCGGGTGCGGGCCGCCAACCTCGCCGATGAGCCGTCCGACTGGTCCGGCTGGTCGCAGGCGGAGCATCCGGCCGGGAAACCTGCTGCGCCCGGAGAGGCGCCCAGCGCGAAGCGGGTGGAGAACCCGGTGGGCGGCGGTATCACTGTGACCTGGTCGAGCATGACGGACAAGGAGGCGAACGGTGAACCGATCACGGAGTACATCGTCACCTCCTCCTCCGGGGCCAAGAAGACCGTGAAGGCGTCGCGCACCACAGCAACCTTCCAGGACCTGGACCGGGACGCCGAGCACACCTTCACCGTGCGCGGTGTGAACTCGGTGGGCACCGGACCGGCCTCCGGCGCCTCCAACGCCGTGACCCCCTGGGCGAAGCCCTCACCGCCCACCGGCGTGACCGCTGACATGCCCGACAAGGGCAAAGGGGCCGGCCCCAACGGCCGCGCCACCGTCTCGTGGAAAGCGGCCGACGGCAATGGCACGAAGGTCACGTCCTACGTGGTGCGGTGGAATGGCGGCGAGAAGACCGTCGACGCTTCCCAGACCAGAGTGAACATCAGCGAGCTCCACAACGGCACCTCTTACCGTTTCACCGTCGAAGCGCGTAACGGCTTCCATCAGGACGGCGGTGTCAGCGGTCCCTCCGCTGCCTCGCAGCCGGTCATCCCGTACACGGCACCGGACGCCCCGAACATCTCCGGCAAGAACAGCGCCTGCACCGACGCGAACTCCTGCCCGGTCGAGGTCGCAATGAACGCGAGCGGTTCCGATGGCGGCGTCGGCCCCAAAACCCTCGAGTACCGAGTGAACGGCGGCGAATGGAAGAAGGCGTCGGGGACCTCGCACACCCATACCGCGACGCTCCCCTCGGGCGGCTCGATCACGGTCGAGGCCCGGGTCAAGAACGGAGTCAAGAACGAAGAGCACCTGTACAGCTCACCGGTCAAGACCACGCAGAAGGCGAAGACGTACACGCCGCCGGCGCCGAAGGTGTCGACATCCGACTGGGCGCCGAAGGGAGAGCCCGGAAACCCAGGCGACGGGAGCTGCAATTCCGGGCTGTGCCGATACTTCAGCTACACCGTGACCGGTCTGAAGCCAGGGCAGACGGTGACGGTGGACTTCACCGACCCCACCACGTCCAAACCGTGGAGCTCGCACCAGATGACCGCGGACAGCAACGGCACGATCCATGTACCGTTGGGCCGCTTCTACTACGGTCATCCCGGCAAATCCGTCACCGTCCGCGTAAACGAAACGCCAGTCGGGGATATCCGCATGCCGGGGTGACCCCGACGTCTCGATGCCCCCCAATTCCACCTCCTGACATCTCTCGACCCGAAAGCAGACAGCATCCATGAGCATGACTCCTGAGCAGGCCCGCTGGTTCGCCGACACCTTCGACAAGCTCGTCCAGAGCGTCGGCCAGGCGGTGCTGGGCAAGAACGGCGTGGTGCGCCTGGTGCTGACCGCCATGCTTTCCCCGGGGCACGTGCTGCTGGAGGACGCCCCCGGCACCGGCAAGACCTCGCTCGCCCGGTCCATCGCCGCGACAGTGCAGGGCACTAGCACCCGCATCCAGTTCACGCCGGATCTGCTGCCCTCGGACGTCACGGGCGTGACCATCTACGACCAGAACACGAAGTCCTTCGAGTTCCACAAGGGCCCCGTTTTCGCCAATGTGGTGCTGGCCGACGAGATCAACCGCGCCTCGCCCAAGACACAGTCCGCGATGCTCGAGGTGATGGAGGAGGGCCGCGTCACCGTGGACGGCGTCACCCATGAGGTCGGCAACCCGTTCATGGTGATCGCCACCCAGAACCCGATCGAGCAGGCTGGCACCTACCGCCTGCCCGAAGCGCAGCTGGACCGTTTCCTCATGAAGACCTCGATCGGCTACCCGGACCACAACTCGAGCGTGCAGATCCTGCAGGGCTCCGCCATGCGCGACCGCAGCGCGCAGCTGACCCCGCGCATCTCCCTGCAGGCGGTCAACGACATGACGCAGCTGGCCTCCACCGTGCACGTGGACCCGGCGGTGCTGGAGTACGTCTCGCGCTTGATGGAGGAGACCCGCCTGGCGCCCGAGGTGCGGGTGGGTGTGTCCATCCGCGGTGCTCTCGCCCTGATGCGCGCCGTGAAGGTGTGGGCCGCCATCAACGGCCGCCACTACGTCATCCCCGACGATGTGAAGGCGCTCGTGGAGCCGGTGTGGCTGCACCGCTTCGTGCTCGACCCGGAGGCGGAGTTCGCCGGCACCACCGCCAAGAGCGTCATGACCAAGATCCTCAGCGAGGTGGCGCCCCCGCAGGCGCGGCAGCAGTCGGCATGAGCTCCTCCCCCCTCCCCAGCGATACCGCCGACGCCAAGGCCGCGAAGGCCGCCGCGAAAAAACAGCGCCGTGCCGCGAAGGCCCAGGCGCGGGCGGAAGCACGGCGCGCCCGGACGGCGAAACGCCGCGCGGGCTCCCAGGCACAGGAGCGCACGGACCAGGGCTCCGCGGACGACGCGGCCGCAGCGACGTCGCCCAGCGGTCTTGCCGCCTGGCGGGATGCCATCGTCGAGCTGTGGATGCGGCGCATCCACCCGGTGCTCGATGTCATCTCCCCACTGGGTTGGGCGCTGCTCGGTGTGACGGTCGCCTGCTGGATCATCGGGCTCACCCTGCATATCACCGAGCTGAACGTCATCGCCTTCGCCCTGTCCGTCCCCCTGCTCATCGCAGCGCTGTTCGTGCTGGGACGAGCCCGGTATGCGGTGACGCTGGACCTGCAGAGCCATCGCGTGGTGGTGGGCAGCCGGGCTGTGGGCCGCGTCGAGGTGGCCAACCCCACCCAGCGCAGCATCCTGCCGTCCCGCATCGAGCTGGCCGTCGGCAAGGCGACCGCACAGTTCCTGGTGCCCCGCCTGCCCGCCGGGCAGTCCCATGAGGAGCTGTTCGCCGTCCCCACCCGCAAACGTGCCGTGCTGGTGGTGGGCCCGGTGCGCTCGGTGCGCGATGACCCGCTGTCGCTCATGCGCCGCCAGGTGACGTGGGCGAAGGCGCAGGAGCTGTACGTTCACCCACGGACCGTCCGGCTGGACGAGGCCGCGAGCGGATTCCTCCGGGACCTCGAGGGCACACCGTCATCGGACCTGTCCAGCTCCGATATCGCCTTCCATGCGCTGCGCGACTACACCCCGGGCGATGACCGTCGGCACGTGCACTGGCGCACCACCGCTCGCACCGGCAAGCTCATGGTCCGCCAGTTCGAGGAGACCCGCCGCTCCCATGTGGTGGTGGCGCTGGACAACCTCGCCGACCACTACGCGAGCGAGGACGAGTTCGAACTGGCCGTCGCCGCGGCCGCCTCGATCTCCGCCCAGACGTTCCGGGAGGAGAAGGAGCTGACTCCCTTCACGTTCGACGCTCGGCAGAACACGCTGTCCTACCGGCAGATGATGGATGACTACACGGTGGTGGACCCGCTGCGTGAGCGGATCTCCTTCCACGAGCTGGGGCAGAAGGCCGCGGACCTCGCTCCCAACGCCTCAGCCGTGATGATGGTGGTCGGTTCCCACACCACCGCCCGGGAGCTGAACGCCGCCGCCACGCAGCTGCCGCTCGGCGTGCTCGCGGTGGCGATCCGCTGCGTCGAGGACGCTGAGGTCAAGCGCTCGGCGATCGGCAGCCTGGACGTGGTGACGGTGGGCTCGCTGGAAACGCTCGCGCGGGCCCTACGGGCGGTGGGCCGATGAGCGGCGTGGACAAGAAGGGCCGTCCGCCCAGTTACTTCTCCCGCACCTCGAGCATGCGGCGTCTGGTAGACGTAACCGTGCTCTCGGCCCTGTTCATCATCGCGCTGCTGGGTTTCGAGCACGTCTACGGTGACCTGCAGTACCTCATCAGCGGCCTGATGGCGCTGGCCCTGGGCACCCTCATTGCGCTGATCGGGGCGCGCTGGCGCTGGGGCCCGCTGCGCATCACCCCGTTGCTGCTGGTGGTGTACTTCCTGTTCGGCTCGATGTTCGCGGCGCCCACCCGGGCGAAATGGGGCATTCTGCCCACCCTGGGGTCGCTGTGGGAGCTCGTGAAGGCCCCGGTGACCACGTGGAAGTCCGTGCTCACCGTGGCGCCACCGGTGGGCACCGCCCAAGCGGTGATGGCCACCGTGTGGATCAGCATGCTGCTGCTGAGCCTGCTGGGCATGACCACGGTCATGCGCAGCCGCCTGTACGTGCTGGCATGGCTGTTCCCGCTGGCTCTCATGGGAGTCAGCATCGTCTTCGGAACCGACCAGGCCTACCTGCCGGTGCTGCGTGGACTGCTGTATGCCGTCATCTCGGTTGCCTGGCTGACCTGGCGCTTTGAGAGCGGTCGCCTGGCTGGTTCCCGCTCCACGATCATCTCCGATACCGTCCGGCCCGGCTCCTGGAAGAACCCGGTGCTGCGGCGTCGCGTCATCGGGGGGACGCTGATCATGGCGGTCGCCGTCGGCGCTGCGGTGGCTGCGGCGCCGCTGTTGGATCCGCCGCCGCGCACGATCCGCTATGCGGCGCGAGACCACATCAACCCGCCGTTCGACCCGCGCGAATACGTCTCGCCGCTGTCCGAGTTCCGCGGCTACCTCAAGGATCAGCGCGACGCCGAGCTGTTCACGATCACCGGGGTCAGCGGGGGAGACAAGGTCCGTCTGGCCACGATGGACCAGTACGACCTGCAGGTCTACAACGTCGCCAGCTCCACCGAACGCGGCAGCTCCTCCGGGGTGTTCCTGCGCACCGCCCCCGGGGTGGACCTCGCCGAGCCCAGCGGCTCCAGCCAGGTCTCCACGGTCACGATCGGCGAGTACCGCGGCGTGTGGATGCCCACGCTGGGCACCCGCACCAACCGCATCGATATCGATGGCATGGCGCAGGATCGGATCGGTGTCACCGCCGAGAACCTCTACCTCAACCAGGCCTCGCAGACTGCTGTGAACTCCCGGGGGGTGGCCGCCGGCGACACCTATGACCTCTCCTATGAGCCGTACACCGAGCTGACCGCCGAAGAGCAGCGCAGCGCGAAGTTCGCGAATATCGCGATGCCGGAGAACGCCCCCCTCGACGAGCTCACGTCCTTCGCTGAGGAGTGGGTGGGCGATGCCCCGTCGGACTATGAGAAGTTCCAGAACCTCTCGCGGGCCATCAAGCAGGACGCCTACTACTCGCATGGCCTCGATGAGGAGACGGCCTCGCTGTCCGGCCATGGGGCCAGCCGCCTGCTGGCGATGATGAAGGAGTTCGGTTTCGACAAGGACGTGCCGGACGCGCAGCCCGAGGGGCGCATCGGCGATGAGGAGCAGTACGCGGCGCTGACCGCGGTCATGGCCCGCTCGGTGGGGATCCCCGCGCGCGTCGTCATGGGCTTCGAGGTCCCCGAGGGGTCCGAGGGCACCGTCGCGATCACCGGCGATGACGTCACCGCCTGGGTGGAGGTGGCCTTCGAGGGGCACGGCTGGGTGCGCTTCGACCCGGCCCCCGATGAGGACGATGACCCCACCCAGCCCAAGCCCAAAGAGGTGGAGAAGCCGCTGCCGCAGGTGGCGCAGCCCCCGCCGCCGCCTGCGGAGCCGCCCAGCCCGCCGCCGGGCGCCATGAGCGAGGAGTCCGATGAACCCGAGCCGGAGCCCGAGGGGCCGGCGACGTGGGTGATCTACGTGGGCCTTGGAACGATCCCACTGCTGCTGATGCTGCTGGCCGTGATTGGTGTGCTGAGCGCCAAGGCGCTGCGTCGGCACCGACGGCGCACGCGCGGCCTGCTGCCAGCCCGGATCGACGGCGGCTGGCAGGAGATCCTGGATCTCATGGCCGACCAGGGGCGGCGCCCCGATCCGCTCCTGACACGCCAGGAGACGGCAGCGCTGCTGGACGCCGAGATCCCAGCGATGGGTGCGTTGACCCTTGCGGGACGGGCGGATCGGGCGGTGTTCGGGCCCGATGACCTCCCGCCCGGGGTGGTCGATGAGTACTGGACGCATGTCATGGCGGCCCGGCGTAGCATGTCCGCGGCTGTGCCGTGGTATCGACGACTGCGGGCGGCCCTCTCACTGCGCTCGTTCCGGCGTCGCGCGGCCGAGCGGCGGTCGGAGCGCAAGCGCGAACGCACGAACCGCCGGGCCCGCACCAAGGCCCAGCGGCGCACCGCGGCGATGCGCGTTCGCCGCTCCTCGTTCCGCGGCGGAACGAGGCGCACCTCGAGGAAAGGCCGGTCCCGATGAGCCAGACCCGCTACTGCAGCACCTGCGGAACCCTGCTGGCCGACGGCGCGGTGATATGCGGCGAGTGCGGAGCCCGCTACCAGGCCTCCCCCTATGAGCGGCGGGCCACCGATGCGCCGGGCGCCTGGTCGCAGGCGCCGCGGCACCGTAGCCGTGATCTGGGGGCCCAGCCCGAACAGGCTCCGGCCGAGGAAGAGGGCATCCAGCTGATCACGTCCGATGCGCTGCAGCCGAAGAACCCCGGGGCGACCGCGTTGCGCACCGATTCCCAGTACGATCAGATGATGGCCACGCAGTCCCCGATGAATCCCGCGAGCGCGACCGCGCAGCCCGGTGTCCCCAGCGGGCCCGGCTCTCCCGCGCCCGCCCCGGCCTCCGGTTCCCAGGCCGTGCCCGGCGGTGCCTCCGGACAGATGGAGCCGCCGCTGGACGGGTGCACTCCCGGCTCGTTCCTCAAGCGCTTCCTCGCCATGGCGGTGGATGGGGTCATCAGCACCCTGGTGACCGTCCCGCTGATCATCGGCATCGTGCTGTTCCTCAAGGCGGAATCACCCGGGCTGCTCTCCCAGATCCTCATCGGCGTGGGCACGATGCTGCCGGCCGCCTACACCATCCTCATCCTGTGGCTGGTGGGTGCCAAGGGCTTCTCCCTGGGCAAGCTGATTTTGGGCCTGCGGGTCACGCGCGCCAGCCAGGGCGGCTCCATCGGCTTCCTGCGCTCACTGGGTCGCTCGGTGCTGTATGGCCTGCTGCCGCCGTTGATGGGCCTGTCGGTGTTCCTGGACCCGAAGAAGCATCTGCGCGGTTTCCACGACCGCATCATCGACTCCGCCGTGGTGGATGTGAAGGATGGTCGCAATCCCCTGCAGCCCCGCCCCGATGACTTCGAGCGCGCCTCCGCCGAGCACTACCTGGGGGAGTCCTCTGTTGCCGTGTCGACGCATGACAATCTGCTGACCACGCCGGGAGCGGCATGGAGTGGCCAGGATGCGGCCGCACAGCCGGTCGCGGGGGGCAGCGCCGGGGCACAGGACATTGCCCAGAGCCCCTACGCTCCGCCCGCGACGGGCTCCGGCCCGGAACCGTCGGCCGATGGTTCGTGGTCGACCCCCGCGGCGAGCGGTGCCGATGGCGGCTGGGCGCCGCCGCCGGTGGAACCCGTCCCTGCGAGCCAGGATCCGTGGGCCGGTGCCGGCTCGGCGTCCGCCGCGTCCTGGGGGGCGCCCGAGGCTCCCGCCCAGCAGTGGGACGCCCCCGCCCCGGATGCCGCTGCGCCGCCGGCAGCGCAGGGCTCGGGGAGCCAGCCCGCGGCCCCGCAGGAGTGGGGCCCGGGGCCCGCGCAGCAGTGGAACCAGCCCGAGGCTCCCGCGCAGCCCGACCCGGCGCCTGCCCCGCCCCAGGATGCGCAGTCCTGGGCGCCCCCGGCGGGCCAGTCCTGGGCCCAGCAGGCGGAGGAGGGCGCCGCCCCGCAGGGTGAGCAGTCCTGGGCCCAGCAGGCCGAGCAAGCGCCCGCTTCGCAGGCCGCGCCGTCGGCCCCGGAGCCGCCGCAGCCGGTGCAGGTGAACCAGCCCAGTGAGCTGACCAGCGATGCCTGGGACGCGTCGGACAACCAGCCGGAGGAGGTCACCCAGGTCTCCGTGCCGGAGGAGGATCTGGGGGACCTCGAACAGACCCGCGTCAGCCCGGCTCGGCTCCCGCATGTGAAAAAGCTGCGCCTGACCATGGATGAGGGCGAAGAGCGGGAGATCGATCGCCCGGTGGTGATCGGCCGCAACCCCTCGGGCACCGAGCAGGACGCGCTGTTCGTCCTGAAGGATGAGACCCGTTCGGTCTCCAAGACGCACCTGCGCGTGGACGGCACCGGGGAGGATGTGATCGTCACCGATCTGGGATCCACCAACGGGTCGACCATCCTGCGCGAGGACGGTTCGCGGGAGACCCTCGTCCCGGACACCCCGACGGTGCTGCCGCAGGGGGCGCGGGTGACGATCGGTGACCGCAGCCTGTCAGTGGAGCGGATCGCGTGATCGACCGTTCACTGTCCGACCCCGATCTGCAGGGCACGATCCGGGCCATCTCTGCGTCCGCCACCCACGTGGGGCATGTGCGCGCCACCAATGAGGATTCCGTGCTGGAGTCTCCGCCGATCTATCTCGTGGCCGACGGGATGGGCGGCCACAACGCCGGTGAGGTCGCCAGCGCCATCGCGGTGGAGGAGTTCGAGAAGCTCACCGTCCAGGAGAACGTGACCGTCGAGCAGCTGGGGGCGGCGCTGGTGTCGGCCGCCGAGCGCATCGCCGAACTGGGCGGCGGATCCCCCCTCTCGGCGGGTACCACCGTCGCCGTGGTGGCCACGATGGTGCTGGACGATGTCGGGTACTGGGTGGTCATGAATCTCGGGGACTCGCGCGTGTACCGCCTGTCCGGGGAGATCTTCGAGCAGGTGAGCGTGGATCACTCGGTGGTGCAGGAGCTCATGGACCGCGGCGAGCTAACCCCGGAGCAGGCCCGCGTGCATCCCTACCGCCACATGGTCACGCGGGCGCTTGGCGCGGGACCGGATTCAGATCCGGACTACTGGCTGATCCCCGCCGAACCCGGGGACCGGATGCTGGTGTGCTCCGACGGGCTGACCGGGGAGGTCGACGACGCGGGCATCGAGGCGCTGCTGCGCAGCCGCTCCGATGTGCGCACCATCTGCCAGGATCTGGTGCAGCGGGCCCTGGACGGCGGCGGGCACGACAACGTGTCGGTGGTGTTGGTCGAAGCGGTGGAGGTGGTGGGGCACGAGCTCGACACCGAGAACACCTCCGACGGCGCAACCTCCCCGTCGGACGACTACGTGGATGTCAATGAGGACACGCTGCCGCGCGGACTGGGGCAGGACGGTGGTGACACCGACCGATGAGCGAGGACTCGCAGGAGAGCACGGAGCCGCAGCTGCTGAGCCGCGGCACCTGGACCCGGCAGGGCCCGGCCACGCTCGTGACCCGCGGCGATGCCTGGGTGGTGCTCGTGCCGGGCCTGCGCAAACAGGTCACGGAGGCGACGTGGAACCTGTTGGGCGGTGAGATCTCGGCGGAGAGCTTCCTGGAGGAGCTCTTGACGGCCACCGACATGGAGAGCGTGGAGAAGTTCACCGCGCTGCTCTTCGGTGTGCACGACGGCACCACCGCGACCGTGGGCGTCAAGGGCAGCACCCCGATCGCGGTGCACACGGCGGAGGGCGCTCAGCTGATCGCCGGAACCGAGGAGGAGCCCTTCGTGCAGCGCACCCTGGAGGGGGTGCAGCGCGTAGCCTTCGGTGATCTTCCGCCTGAGGAGCCGGTGGGGGCACCACGGGTGGATTCCGGGGTGGTCCCGGTGCGGGGGTTCGTGCGCATGTGCGTGGATCCCGCCGAGCTGGAGGACGCCGAGCGCGCGACCCTCGCCGAGCAGGTCGAGGAGATGGGCCGCTCGATCGAAGACCCGGAGGCGAAGAAACGCCGGGCCGCCGCACCGAAACCATCGCCGAAACCCGCCGCGACGTCCAGCTCCAGCTCGGCGAGCAGTCTCTCGATCCGCAAGCCGCAGATGTCCACGCGCAAGCCCGGTGAGCTGCCGTCCTCTCTGCGCGGAGGACGCGGCGGATCCGCGGCCCGCGAGCCGGAGCCCGAGCGCACCGGCCCGAACATGTTCGACGGACTGTTCTCCTCCTCCGCACCATCCGGTGGGGCTGCGGCGAAACCCGCCGAGAAGGCAGCGGATCAGCCCGCCGCAGCGGAACCGGCGGCACAGCCCGCCGCTTCGGCAGCGCCCGAGCAGGCCGCAGCACCGGCCGCGGCGGAGAAGCCCGCGGCACCCGCCGCTGCTGCCGCCCCCGCGGCGGAGAGGCCCGAGCAGGACGCGGACAAGAGCGATGCACCGCCGACATCCGGTCGTTCTGTGGGCCGACGCCGTCTGGTGAGCACCTCCCTGTTCGATCGCAAGCGCCGCAGCCCGGCACCGTCGGCGCAGAGCACGCCTGCGCAGACGGAAGAGAAGGAAGAGAAGGAGCCGTCGGCGGAGCAGGTCCCAGCCGCGAGCGAGGACAAGGCGGCGGCTGAGGACAAGGCGGCGGCTGAGGACAAGGCTGCGGCTGAGGACAATGCGGCGGCTGAGAAGCCCGCTGCCGAGGAGCAGCCGACAGAGCAGACTCCCGCCCCGGCTGAGGACAAGACCACGGCTGAGGACACGACGGAGGACAACAAGGACTCGGAGGACAGCAAGGACGCTGAGGACAATAAGGACGCAGAGCCCGCAGCAGAGCAGGAGCCCGAGCCCGCTGAGGAACCGGCCGCCGCGCCCGAGCCCGCTGAGGAACCGGCCGCCGCGCCTGCCCCGGTGCCGCGTCCGGCGCCGTCGGCCTCTATTCCCACGCCGGTGCCCCCGGACGAGGACGATGAGCTGAGCTCTCCGCCCACGCAGGTCGCCCCGATCGACGATGACGAGGTCGACGACCAGCAGCCGCCTCAGAACGTGCAGATGGCGGAGCCCGCTCCGGCATCCGCGCCCGAGCCGAGCCCGGCGCCTGCCGCCGCAGCCTCGGTGGCGGCCACGCCCCGCGCTTCCCGGTCCACCCCGAGCATCAGCGACCTCGAGCACTCCGGTGCCTATGACGATCTGTTCGGCAAGACGGTTTTCCGCCGGATCGAGGATGCCGCGGTGCGCCGCACCGGCGACGAGGATGAGGATGACCATGAGGAAGCCGCGTCGTCGTCGGAGGTGAAGGGCGCCTCGGAGGGCTCAGAGCCGGTTGAGGCTGAGGAGAGCGCGGACGCGGAGCCGGAGGTGAGCGCGCCGGAGCCCACTCCGCCGCCGGAGTTCATCGACTGGGTTCCGGGCGTGGGGCGGGCGGCCCCGGAGGTCGCGCGCACCGCCGCGCGTCGGGCCAGCAGCCCGCCGCCATCGGCCCCCGCCTACCCACAGGTGCAGATGGCCCAGCGCCCGCCAGCACCGCGCACCGGACCGCGCCCGGCCCCGGTCCGGCCCGAGCAGATGCCGAGCTCCCCGCCCCACCCCGGATGGGGACACAGTGCGCCCCAGCCTGGTGCTCCCCAGCCCGGTGTCGCACCGCCCGGCGCCCCGATGGGACATCCCGGCGGCGCGTCCTATCCGCCGCAGGCCCCCGCGGATCCCGGTGCTGCGGGGCGGCAGATCGGCTGGCCCGGATCTCCATCACCGCCCGCGCAGCCCGGTGCTCCCGGACAGTACGGCGCTCCGGGGCCGTACGGCGCCACCGCACCGTACGGCCCCTCCTCTCCGTCCTACGGTCCTCGGGGAGGGGGCCCGGGTCAGATGCCGCCGCGGCAGGCCCCTGCCCAGCACCCGATGAGCGGTCAGCCAGGACCCCAGTACCCGCAGGGGCCCCAGCAGCCCGGCAGTGCCCCGCAGCACCCGCAAGGACCTCAGCAGCCGCAGGGGCCCCAGCAGCCGCAGGGCCCGCAGCACCCTGGCGGTGCCCCGCAGTATCCAGGGGGACAGGCGCCATCGGGCCACGGTCGCCACGCGAGCGCTCCGCATCCGGTAGCCCCCGCTGCCCCGGCACCCGCCCCTGCCGCTCCAGCACCCGCGCCTGCCCATGCGGGGTCGGCTGGGTCTGCTGGGCCGATATCCAGGGCTCGCCCCACCCAGGGCTCCTCGTCCAGCGCGGTCATGCTGCCGGGCATCGTGTGCAGCAACGGGCACGCGAACTCCCCTGAACGGGCGCAGTGCCGTGTGTGCGCAGGTCCGCTGGACGGCCCCACCCGTACCGTGGCCCGCCCGCCTCTGGGAGCCCTCCAGATCTCGGGCGGGGACAGCATTGTGCTGGATCGCTCGGCGATCATCGGCCGTCGCCCGCGCGCCTCGCGGGTCAGCGGCGATGACGTGCCGCAGCTGATCACCGTCCCCAGCCCCCAGCAGGACATCTCGCGCTCCCATGTGGAGGTGCGCCTGGAGGGCTGGCACGTGGTGGCCACAGACCTGGGCACCACCAACGGCACCACGCTGCATCGGCACGGTCACGATCCCGTCCGCCTGCGCCCCCGTGAGGGACGGGTGCTGCAGGATGGGGATGTCCTGGACCTCGGTGACGATGTCCGCCTGCGATTCGGGGAGAGGTCATGAGCTCGAGACCGCCGTCACCGCCACCGCGGTTGCCCGGCTATGAGTATGAGCGGCTGCTGGGCTCGGGCGGCTTCGCGGACGTCTTCCTGTACCGCCAGTTCCGGCCGCAGCGGCGGGTCGCGATCAAGGTCCTGCTGTCCGACGTGCTCGATGAGACGGTGCGCCGCCAGTTCGACGGCGAGGCCAACGTCATGGCCCAGATGTCCACGCACCCGTCGATCGTGACGATCCACCAGGCCGATGTCTCCGATGACCACCGGCCCTACATCGTCATGGAGTACTGCTCGCGCCCCAATTACGGGCAGCGCTTCCGCCGCGAACGGATCACGGTCGCCGAAGCCCTGCGCGTGGGAGTCCAGATCGCCGGCGCGGTCGAGACGGCGCACCGGGCCGGCATTCTGCACCGGGACATCAAACCCGCGAACATCCTGGTCACCGACTACAACCGGCCGGCGCTCACCGACTTCGGGATCTCGATCGCCACCGGCCAGGGACATGACGTCGAGGACTCCCAGGGCATGTCCATCCCGTGGTCCCCGCCGGAGTTCTTCGCCGATCAGCCCCGCGCGGATGTGCGCAGCGATGTCTTCTCCCTCGCCGCGACCGTGTACTCGCTGCTGGCCGGGCAGACGCCGTTCGAGAGCCGCGGCGGTCGCAATACCGCCAGCGACCTGATCGCCCGGATCACTGATGAGCCGCTGCGGCCCCTGGACCGCCCGGATGTGCCCGCGGAGCTGAACCGGGTGCTGTCCATCGCGATGGCGAAGGACCCCGCGGCCCGCTATGACACAGCGCTGGCCTTCGGCCGCGGTCTGCAGCAGGTGGAGCTCATGCTCTCCCTGCCGGTTACACAGATGGACGTGCTCGATGAGCGCGGTGCCGCCGCGGACTCAGGTGGCGAGGACGATGAGCTGGATTCGCATACGCGCATCCGGAAGGTCTCCACCGTGGACCCGGATTCCGCGGGCACCGACAGCGGAGAGAAGGAGCGCAAACTCGATCCCTTCGCCGGGGTTGCCCCGGCGCTCGGCGCCACCGGTCCCGTGGCCTCGACGGCCGGTCCGGGGGTCAGCGAAGACACCACCGAGTCGACCATGCTGCGTCCGGCCGGTTCTCCGCCGCCCGGCATCTCGGCCGCCTCCCCCCTGCCTCCGCCCAGCCCGGAGCCGGAGGAGGAGACGCCCCGCACCCCCGCCTGGCCCTTCGTGACCCTGGCCGCGGTGCTGGTGATCGGGCTGGGCATCGGTTCGGTGTTCATGGTGCGCAACGTCTTCACCCCTGATCCAACGACCGCACCCGTCGTCTCCACCACGCCACCGGTCGCCGCGGACCCGCCGGGCGCCGTGCAGAACGTCGAGCTCGACGTGCTCGACCCCGGCGAGGACGGGCGAGCGACGGGCCGCGTGCTCGTCACCTGGGAACATCCGGACAACGCGACCCAGGAGGACATGTACCTGGTGGGGTGGGTGGACCTGCCCCCGAACTACGAGGACGGTTACGGCGTGGTTCACGAGGTGCACGGCCGTAACAGCTGGGTGCTGGAGCTTCCGCCGCAGCAGCCCAAGGCCTGCGTGCAGATCCAGGCCGTGAACCCCAGCGGATCAGCCGGGGCCCAGGTGAAGACATGCCTGAACGGGGAGCGCGGATGACCCCCCGTGTGTCGAACGGTGCCGCAGGGCACGTGGCAGCGCCCGCCGGGATTAAGCCCGCGGGCCAGGAGAAGGAGTGACGATGGCGTCGACGATCTCAGTGGATTTCTGCGGCGAGTGGTATCGCGTCGAGGACGGCGAAGAGCTGACCATCGGCCGCGAGGCGGACCTGACGATTGATGAGGACAACCCCTTCCTGCATCGGCGTTTCCTCAGCATCGTGCAGGTGGAGTCGATGTGGTGGCTGGTGAACATCGGCTCCCGGCTGTCCGCGACCATCACCGACGGCTCCGGATCGATGCAGGCCTGGCTCGCTCCCGGCGCCCGCATCCCCCTGGTCTTCGACGTCACCAAGGTGGTGTTCACCGCCGGACCCACCACCTACGATCTGGCCGTGCATGCCGACTCCCCGGAGTTCGCGCGGATCGCCGGACCCGATGATCCGGTGGGGGAGACCACCGTCGGCTCCGTGCAGCTCACCCCCAGCCAGAAGCTGCTGATCCTCGCACTCGCCGAGCCGATGCTGGTGCGCGAGGGCTCCGGGATCAGCTCTGTGCCCACCTCGGCTCAGGCCGCCAAGCGCCTGGGCTGGCCACTGACCAAGTTCAACCGCAAGCTCGACAACGTCTGCGACAAGCTGGACCGCCTGGGAGTGCGCGGCCTGCGCGGCGGCCCCGGGAAGCTCGCCAGCAACCGGCGGGCCCGCCTGGTGGAGCATTCGGTGTTCTCGCGCCTGGTGACCACCGAGGACCTGCCGCTGCTGGATGCGGCGCAGGACGCCGACGACGACTGAGGGTGACCGGCGGGCCGCAGCCCGCCTGGGGGAGGAGCACCGATGCGCATCAAGCTCACGCTGCGCCGGCCAGAGGACCGCCTGACGGACCTCGAGGTCACGGCCGACGCGACGGCGTCCGTCGCCGACGTCGCCAATGCGCTGTACCTGGCCGACCCGCTGCGTAGTGAGGTGGAGCCACCCGAGGGACTGACCCTGCAGGTCCAGGACCCCGGGGCCGGCCCCGGGGCGAAGGGCGTGCGGTCTCTGGACCGTGAGGAGGACCTGATCCAGGCGGGTCTGCGCTCCGGCAGCATCGTCTCGATCGCCCGCTCCTCCACCGAGTACGCCACCCGCAGCGAATCCCGCGGCGCGGCGGTGGCCCTGCTGCGCGTGCTGTCCGGCCCGGAGGCCGGACGTGAGTTCCCGCTGCCCTCGGGCTCGAGCGTGATCGGACGCGAGGGGGACCTGGACATCCGCATCGCCGACCCGATGCTGTCCAAGCGCCACGCCCGCATCAACGTCGGCGACTCGGTGGAGATCGTGGACCTGCACTCCTCCAACGGCGTGGTGATCGGCGGTGAGCAGGTCCAGCGTGCGGTCATCGGCCCTGCGGACACGGTGCTCATCGGCCAGACCACCTTCTCGGTCATCGCCCTGCACCGCTTGGGCGGCACCACCCCCTCGTCCCCGGTGGTGGAGTTCAACCGCTCCCCGCGCGTGGTGCCGCGCTTCCCTTACCGGCCGCTGAAGGCACCGACCCCGCCCAAGGAGCCGCAGCCGCAGTTCTTCCCGATCTTCATGCTGTTCGCCCCCATCTTCATGGGTGCATTCATGTTCTCGATGACGCGCAGCCCGTTCTCGCTCATGTTCGTGTTCATGATGCCGATGATGGCCACCGCCGGGTTCCTCAACCGCAAGTTCCAGCAGAAGAAGCAGCTGGAGCGGCAGATCAAACAATTCGAGGAGGGCCTGGCGGCGCTCAAGCGCCGAGTCACCGCAGCGCAGGATCTTGAGCGGGCGGTGCGTCTGGTGGAGACGCCCTCGGCCGCGGATACGGTCGATGCCGCCTTCCGTCTGGGGCGCCTGCTGTGGACCCATCGGCCCGAACACAATGCGTTCGCGACCGTGCGCCTGGGGCTCGGGATCGCGCCCTCCCGGGTGGGCATCGATATGCCCGGGGAGAACGATGCGATCCCCAAGTACTGGGACATGCTCGATGACATGAATGAGGAGTACAAGATGATCGCCGGGGTGCCGGTGGTCGCGGAGCTGCGGTATGCCGGGAACATCGGCATCGCCGGCGGTGGGGAGGAGGCCGACGGGGTGGCCCGCGGCATCGTCACCCAGCTCTTCTCCCTGCACTCCCCGGCGGAGGTCGCGCTCGCCGCGATCACCTCGCGATCCAGCCGCGATATGTGGCAGTGGCTCAAGTGGCTGCCGCACACCTCCAGCCCCCATTCACCGCTGCCGGGCGATCACCTGGCCGATACCCCCGGCCGCGGCACCTCGCTGCTGTCCCGCATCGAAGAGCTCATCGAACAGCGCGCCGGGGACGCCCCGCCCGAGCTGCGCACCCCGATGACCACCGACGTCACGAGCGAGCCCGAGGTCCCACCCGCGCCGGTGACCCCGAACCTTGTGGTCATCATCGAGGACGATGCGCCGGTGGACCGGGCCCGCCTGGTACGCCTGGCCGAGCGCGGCCCCGACGTGGGCGTGCACGTGATCTGGTGCGCCTCCAACGTGGCCGCCCTCCCCGCGGCCTGCCGCACCTATGTCTCGGTGGAGGAGTCCGTGGAGGGCGCCAGCGCCGGTCACGTGCGGCTGGGGGAGCGGTTCTACCCGGTGACGGTGGAGACCGTCTCGGTGGACGTCGCCGCTGGGGTGGCCCGGCACCTGTCCCCGGTGGTGGATGCCGGCGTGCCGGTCGATGACGATTCCGATCTGCCGCGGGCGATCTCCTATCTCAAGCTCGGCGGCATGCAGATGGCCGAGGACCCCGACCACATCATCGAGCGGTGGAAGGAGAACAACTCCCTGACGCCGCGGGACGGCTCGGAGCCGCAGCGACGCAAGCACGACGCGAACCTGCGCGGGCTCATCGGCCACAACGGCCAGGACGCCTTCCACCTGGATCTGCGCACCAACGGTCCCCACGCCCTGGTGGGCGGCACCACCGGCGCCGGTAAGTCCGAGTTCCTGCAGGCCTGGGTGCTGGGCATGGCCACCGCCCACAGCCCGGACCGCGTGACCTTCCTGTTCGTGGACTACAAAGGTGGTGCGGCTTTCGCCGACGCGGTGGATCTGCCGCACACGGTGGGTCTGGTCACCGACCTGTCCCAGCACCTGGTGCGCCGCGCGCTGACCTCGCTGCGGGCCGAGCTGCACTACCGCGAGCATCTGCTGAACCGGAAGAAGGCCAAGGACCTGGTGTCCCTCGAGCGCACCGGCGACCCCGAGGCCCCGCCCAGCCTGATCATCATCGTCGACGAGTTCGCAGCTCTCGCCAAGGAGATCCCCGAGTTCGTGGACGGCGTGGTGGACGTGGCCGCCCGCGGCCGCTCCCTGGGACTGCATCTGATCCTCGCGACCCAGCGCCCGGCAGGCGTCATCAAGGACAATCTGCGCGCGAACACGAACCTGCGCATCGCCCTGCGCATGGCCGATGAGGCGGACTCCAAGGACATCCTGGGCGACAAGATGGCCGCGCACTTCGACCCGTCGATCCCCGGCCGCGGTGCCGCGAAGACCGGCCCGGGCCGCATCGCCACCTTCCAGACCGGATACGCGGGCGGCTGGACCACCGATGAGCCCGAGCGGGCGCGCATCGACATCGTCGAGAAGGACTTCGGCACCGGTGAGCAGTGGGACATACCCTCCCCACCCACCAAGGCGGTCAAGGATCCCGGCCCCAACGACATGTCGCGCGTGGTCGCCACCGTCAAGGCAGCCGCCGAGCGTGCGGGCGTGCCCGCCCCGCGCAAGCCGTGGCTGTCTGAGCTGGCGGACGCCTACGACCTCTCGCGCCTGCCCACTCGCCGCACCGACGAAGAGCTGCTGCTGGGCGTGATGGACGTGCCGGAGGACCAGGCGCAGCCCACGATCTCCTACTACCCGGACCGCGACGGCAACATGGCCATCTACGGCACCGGCGGTTCCGGCAAATCCACCACGCTGCGCACCATCGCGATCTCTGCCGCCTCCACGGTGCGCGGTGGACCGGTGCACGTGTACGGCCTGGACTTCGGCGCCTCAGGCCTGACCATGCTCGAAGAGCTCCCGCACGTGGGGGCGATCATCTCCGGGGACGACGAGGAGCGGGTGATCCGCCTGCTGCGCACCCTGCGGGAGCTGATCGACGAGCGCGCGAAGGAGTTCGCGAAGGTGCGTGCCGGCACGGTGGCGGAGTACCGCGAGCTCGCCGGCAAACCGGACACCCCACGCATCCTGCTGCTGGTGGACGGTATGGCCGCGTTCCGCGAGGCGTACGACTACTCGAACCTCACCAAGTGGTTCACCACCTTCGTGCAGATCGCGACCGATGGTCGTCAGGTGGGCGTGCATGTGATCGTCACCGGCGACCGCCCTAATGCGATTCCTACCTCGCTGGGCTCCTCGATCCAGCGCCGTCTGATCCACCGCATGGCCAGCACCGATGACTACTCCGGTTTCGGTGAGCCCAAGGACGTGCTGGACGGCAACTCCCCGCCCGGGCGCTCCATCTTCGAGGGCCATGAGGTGCAGGTCGCGGTCCATGGCGGCGACGCCAACGTGGCGATCCAGTCGCGTGAGGTCGCCAAGCTCGCCCAGGCGATGCGCCGCGCCGGGGTTCCGCCGGCCCCGGGCATCAAGCGTCTGCCGGAGCGGGTGGAGTTCTCCGAGCTGCGCCCGGTGGTGGGCGGCATGCCGGTGCTGGGTCTGGCCGACGAGACGCTCGCGGAGATAACCTACGAACCGCGCGGCGCCTTCATGGTCACCGGGCCGATGGGCTCGGGCCGCACCACCGCGATGCTCACCATCGCCACCGGCCTGAAGGCCCTGCCGGAACCGATGCGCCTGGTGCGCTTCTCGGCCCGCCGCACCCCGCTGACGGGCCTGGACGTGTGGGACGTGGAGGCCTCCGATCCGGAGACCGTCAAGGACCTCGCCGCCCAGCTGCGGCAGACCATCGAGGCCGGTCACGTCGGCGAAGGCAAGCTAGCCCTGTTCATCGACGGCGTCGCCGACTTCACCGGCAGCGGCGTGGAGAACGACCTGGACCGGCTCATCCGCGCTAGCACCCGCGAGGGCCAGTTCGTGGTGGGCGAGAACGAATCGGCTTCCTGGTCGCAGGCCTATACCCTGGCACAGCCGTTCAAGGCCGGTCGACGCGGAGTGCTGCTGCAGCCCAGCGATATGGATGGCGATACCATGCTCGGCACCGGGTTGGGGAGGATCCGTCGCGCAGACTTCCCGCCCGGCCGCGGCTTCCTCGTCTACAGCGGTCGCGCGATGAAGCTGCAGGTCGCACAGATCACCACCCGGTGACGCCGACCCGCAGCGCCTGCAACGCAGTCGCCGTGGAATGCGCGCGGGGAATGCCGGAACTGCGCTCATCCACATGGGGACTCCTCCCCATGGTCGAGTTCTCCAGCACGCTCTAGAGTGAGAGCGTCGACTATGACGAGAGGCCGTGCACCGCAGGGGGCGCGGGCACGACGAACGAGGAAGGGGTCACTGCACCGTGAACGCCATCAAGGGTATGAATGTCGAAGAGGTCCGTCGGATGTCCGCGCAGCTGCGCGACGCCGCGGAGGAGATCACCCGCATCGAGCAGGAGCTGACCTCCGGCCTCGAAGAGGTGGACTGGACCGGCCCGGATGCCGACCGCTTCCGCGGCCAGTGGTCCGGCGAAATGGTCCCCGCCCTGCAGCAGATCATGCAGGCCGTGAACGATCTTGGCGAGACCGCCGACCGCAACGCCGCCGAGCAGGAGGCGACCTCGTCCAACTGACCCCGAGAGGGCAGACGGGACCACGGACAGGCCCGAGCGGATCATCCGCTCGGGCCTGTTGCCGCCTGATAGGTTTGGCCCCGTCACCGGTGGGAGGAACGGAGCAGCGACATGACCCAGAAGATCGAGTACCCGAGCGCAGATTTCCCGGGGCCGCCGCACATCACCGTCGATGTGCCCGACGACTGGGAGACGCTCACGGTCCCCGGGGTGCAGCTGGCTGTCGCCCAGCCGCGCGTAGAGGGCCGCTTCCGCGCCAACGTCGTGGTCACGGTGCAGCGTTTCGGGGCCGACTTCACTCTGGAGGCCGCACGCGCGGGGCTGGACCAGCGCAAGGCCGGCCTGCCCGAGCTCGAAGAGCTCGGCACCGGTGAGCTCGAGGTCGACGGGACCACTTGGATCGCCAGCGAATACGGCTACACGCAGCCGGGCCGCCCCACGGTGGTGCAGGCCGCGCGCTACGCGGTGCTGGACCGCGGCGGCGTCGCCGTCGACGTGCTGGAGATTGTCGGCAGCTGCGGGGCAGAGGACGCCGAGGACGAGATCGAGACGATCCGCGCCATCCAGGACTCGATCCACATCACCCTGCCCTGACACCCCACCCCCATGGGGAGTACTCCCCATCGCGTTGCTCGCTCGCGGGCTCTAGGGTGAAGACATCACCCGGAGAGCACGGCTCCCAGGAACAGCCGAATGGCTGTGGGGATCTGGCCGGTGGGTGGACCGGATGGATCGATTGAGTGTTCTGAGGAGGACAGCATGAAGAAGGGCATGGTTCC
>NZ_PNHL01000021.1 GCF_002871795.1 Brachybacterium sp. UMB0905
AACCGAAGAACACGCAGATCAAGCCCAAGCAGCTTGATCAACCGTCAACAACTTGCGGGCAAGCCCACGGCGGGGCAGTTCGGCGGGGGCGGATTCGGCCTGCACCACCACCTGCTCGGCGGTGGTGGCGGCGGCGAGGACCGCGGTGGCGAGGGCCTGGGGGGCTCCCAGCACGAGCAGCGTCATCGCGGCTCCTTCGGGTCGAGATGGTCCGGGCCACGGAAGCCCGGAAGGGCGGGACCTGCATAGTCCGATACTCCGGACGGGTGATCTGTGGTGTGTGCCACAGGTGTCGGGCTAGCGTGCCATGTGCGCCTCAGTGGCGTCAAGACGTAATTTCACTGAAATTTCAGTGTGGCGCAGACGGTGGATGTGGGCTAGGTTGCCCTCCATGGAGCTCCCTCAGAAGGAGAGCCTCGCCGACGCGGCCTACCGCCATTTGAAGCGGTTGATCCTCTCCGCGACGCTCTCACCGGACACCGTCATCGACGAGAAGCTCGTCGCCGCTGAGCTCGGCATGAGCCGAACCCCGGTGCGTCAGGCCACCAGCCGCCTGGCCGCCGAAGGCTTCGTGCGCGTGCTGCCCCAGCGCGGCACCCTCGTCGCGCAGCTGTCGGTGTCCGATATTGAGCAGGTCTACCTGCTGCGCAGCCTCGTCGAGCCGGTCGCTGCCTCGCTCGCCGCCCAGCGCGCGACCCCCCAGGACCTCGAGCGCCTGGAGGCCTTCGAGCGCGAATACCTCGCCGAGTTCGATATCGAGGACCACATCCCCGACCACGCCCTGCACACGCGCCTGCACACCGCGATCGCGGAGGTGGCCGGGATGCCGCGCTTGGTCCGTCTGATCCGTGAACTGCAGGAACAGACCCAGTGGTTCCTCGCGGTGCGGGTGCGGGAGGGCCGACAGGTTCCCAGCCCGCATAGCCACCAGACGCTGCTGAGCGCCATCCGCGACGGCGACGCCGAACGGGCCCGGGACATCTCCCGCACCGCGATCCTCGGCTCGCGCAGCAAGATCCTCAACGGCGCGGTGCCCGAGGCGGACCTGCTGCTGGCCACCGCCACGACGCTGCCGTGACGGCGCGCCCCTGACACCCCGCCGACCATCGACCATCCGGAGGAGACGATGACGTCCCACCAGGCAGATCCCGCCGCCCGCACCATCGCGGTGATCGGCGGTGGCCCCCGCGGCATCGCCGCCGTCGAGCGCCTGCTCGCCAACGCCCCCGATCTGGGCATCCAATCACTGGACATCCAGGTCATCGAGCCGTACCGGCCCGGGGGCGGGCGCGTATGGGACGCTGACCAGCCCTCGCACCTGCTCATGAACACCCTGTGCGCGGACGCCACCCACTTCACCGACGACACCGTGGAGATCCGCGGCCCCCTGCGCCCCGGCCCCGCCCTGTACGACTGGGCGCAGCAGATCGTGGCCGGCACCGTCAGGGACCTCGGCCGCCCGGAGCGCCCGCTGGATGCCGAGCATCACCGCGAGGCGGAGCAGATGCAGCCGCATTCGCACCCCTCGCGCCGCATCCTCGGCGGCTACCTCGAGTGGTGCCACGCCCAGGATCTCGCCGCCGCCCCCGTCGGCGCGCAGGTCACGCACGTGCCCGGCACCGCGCAGCGCATCACGCCCGCAGGAGAGCGCTGGCGCATCAGCGTGGCCGGCACCGTCCCGCCCACCGACCCCGGGCATGACCCGTCGGCCCCGGTGCACGACATCGTGGCCGATGCGGTCATCCTCGCCACCGGCCACGCCGATGCCGAGCCCGCCGGCCGCGGCGCCGAGATCACTGCCGCGGCGCAGGCCGCGGGGCTGTGGCTCGGCGCCCCCACCAGCCCCATCTCCCAGCATGCGCTCGAGGAGCTCGAGGCCGGGCAGAGCGTGATCGTGCGGGGCCTGGGCATGAACTTCTTCGACTACATGTCGCTGCTGACCATCGGCCGCGGAGGCGTGTTCGAGGAGGACCCGGAGGGCCCCGATGCCCTGCGCTACGTCCCCAGCGGACGCGAACCGCACCTCGTCGTCGGCTCCGGGCGCGGCATCCCCTACCGCGCCAAGGGGCGTTTCGGGCAGATGACCCCCGTGTTCCCCAAACACCACATGACCTCCGAGCTCGTGGCCCACCTCATCGCCCGCGCCGGCTCCGGGGACCAGGTGGACTTCCGTCGGGACCTGTACCCGCAGGTCATGAAGGACGGGGCGCACCTGTACTACGAGCGGCTCGCCGAGCAGCGGCCCGCCGCCTTCGCCGGAGACGTCGCAGAGATCCTCACCGCCCTGCAGGAGCACGACTGGGACTCCGCGCCCCTGCGCGCCGTCATCGAGCGGATCGTCCCCGACCCCGAGGACCGCCTCGAGGTCCCGGCGCTGGACCGCCCCCTGGACGGGCTCGAGTTCCCCGACGCACCGAGCCTGACCGCCTGGTGGCTCGCGGACCTGCGGCGCGACGTCGCCGAGGCGAACCTCGGGATGGCCAGCGCCCTCAAATGCGCCTCAGTGCAGATCGGCGCGGGCCGAGGACCGCTGCGCACCCTCGTGCGCTTCGGCGGCGTGACCGGCCCGTCCTACCGCGACGACGTCGAAGGCTGGTTCCGCGGCTTCGCCGGGATGCTCGCCTCCGGCCCGCCCGCCCGCCGCATCGACGAGCTGATCGCCCTGGTCAAGGCCGGGATCGTGGAGCCGCTGGGGGCCCGGATGCGGGTCGCGGTGCGGGATGGCCGATACGTCGCCTCCTCCCCGAGCGTGCCCGGCCTCGAACGCACCGCCACCGCGCTGCTCGAGGCGCATCTGCCACCGGCGGACTTCCCCCACAGCGCCAACCCGGTGCTGCATGCGCTGCGCGAGGACGGCCTCGGGCGGGCCTGGGAGATCCCCGGGGCCGATGGGGCCCAGCCCGTGCCCACCGGGGCGCTCGAGGTGGGCCCCGCCCCCTACCGGGTGGTGGATGCAACCGGGCGCGAACAGGCGGGGCTGTACGCCGTCGGCGTGCCGCTCGAATCCATCCTGTGGGGCACGCAGCTGCAGCCCCTGGCCCGCACCAACTCCCGATTCCTGCGCGAGCTCGACGAGGTGGCGCGCGATGCGCTGCTGCCCGGCGTGGACGCGCAGGAAGCACCGCAGGCCCGCGACCCCGAGCGCGAGCATGCCGAGGAGAGCGCCTGAACCATCCACCGCGCCGCCCCGCATGCGGCACATGGAGTCCGCCCGCGCGGACACGGGCCTTCCGTCGGCCACCGGGCGGCGGCGGAGGGGCCATGCTGGGAGATGAACGAACGCCCATCCGGGCGCCGGAGAGCCCGCGAGGGCAGAAGAGAGGAAGCACGATGCGCGCACTGCGCAAGACCGCGCCCGGCGCGGGGCTGGAATTCACCGAGGTTCCCGAGCCGCAGCCCGGGCCGTGGGACGTCAAGGTGCGGGTGCTGCGCGCCGGGATCTGCGGCACCGACCTGCACATCCTGGCCTGGGACGCCTCCGCCCAGCAGATGTGCGACACCGTCCCCTTCACCCCCGGCCATGAGTTCTACGGCGAGGTCGTCGAGGTGGGGTCCGAGGTGCCCGATGTACGCGTCGGCGACCGCATCTCCGGGGAGGGCCACGTGGTGTGCGGGACGTGCCGCAACTGCCGCGCCGGCCGCCGCCAGATGTGCATCCGCACCCGCTCCATCGGCGTGCAGCGCGACGGCGCCTTCGCTGAATACGTCGTCCTGCCGCACCAGAACGTGTGGGTCCACGAGCACGGCGGCGGCACCGATCTGATCACCCCCGAGCTCGGCGCCGTCTTCGACCCCCTGGGCAACGCCGTGCACACGGCCCTCAAGTTCCCGCTGGTGGGCGAGGATGTGCTGATCACCGGTGCCGGGCCGATCGGCCTCATGGCCGCGGCGGTCTCCCGCCACGCCGGCGCCCGCTACATCACCCTCACCGACCTCAACCCTCACCGCCTGCAGATGGCCCGCGAATCCTCCGGCGCCGATGTGGTCCTGGACGTCGCCTCCACCCGGGTGCGTGACGCCCAGAAGCAGCTGGGCATGCGCGAGGGCTTCGACGTGGGCCTGGAGATCTCCGGCAGCGCCCGCGCCCTCCAGGAGATGATCGAGAACATGAACCACGGCGGCCGGATCGCCCTGCTGGGTCTGCCCGCCCAGCAGTTCGAGATCGACTGGACGATGGTGGTCACCCGCATGATCACCCTGCAGGGCATCTACGGCCGCGAGATGTTCGAGACCTGGAACGCCATGAGCGCGATGCTCTCGACGTCCCCGACGCTGCGCCGCGCGATCGAGGCGACGATCACCGACGTGCTGCCCGCCGAGCAGTGGGAGCGCGGCTACGAGATCGCCCGCGCCGGCGAGGCCGGCAAGGTGGTCCTGGACTGGGAGCACATCAGCTCCTGACCTGGCCCACGGAGTGGGCGGGGCATTGTGCAGTCGGCACAGCCCCCGTCGGCCCCCTGACCATTCACCACCACCCATCCCGAGGGAAGGACCCCATGTACACCGACCTCAAGGACCAGCTGACCGCCGAGCTCGCCGAGATCGAGCAGGCCGGCACCTACAAGCACGAGCGCGTCATCGCCACCCCGCAGGGAAACCGCATCACCGCCGGCCCCATCGGGCGTGACGGCGCCGAGGTGCTGAACTTCTGCGCCAACAACTACCTGGGGCTCGCCGACCATCCGCGGCTCATCGAGGCCGCGAAGCGCGCGCTGGATGAGCGCGGCTTCGGCATGGCCTCCGTGCGGTTCATCTGCGGCACCCAGGACCTGCACCTGCAACTCGAGGACGCGGTCTCGCAGTTCCTCGGCACCGAGGCGACGATCCTGTTCTCCTCCTGCTTCGACGCCAACGGCGCCGTGTTCGACCCGCTGTTCGGGCGGGAGGACGCGATCATCTCCGATGAGCTGAACCACGCCTCCCTGATTGACGGGATCCGCCTGTCCAAGGCCGCGCGCTTCCGCTACAAGAACGCCGACCTCGCGGACCTGCGCGCCCAGCTCGAGGCCACGAAGGAGCTGAACGACGGGAAGGGGGCGCGCCGCACCGTCATCGTCACCGACGGCGTGTTCTCCATGGACGGTTACCTCGCGCCGCTCGAGGGGATCTGCGACCTCGCCGAGGAATACGGTGCGCTGGTCATGGTCGATGACTCGCACGCCGTGGGCTTCATGGGCGAGACCGGCGCCGGCACCCCCGAGCACTTCGGTGTCAGCGACCGCGTGGACATCTACACCGGCACCTTCGGCAAGGCCCTCGGCGGCGCCTCCGGCGGCTACGTCTCCGGGCGGCGCGAGATCGTGGACCTGCTGCGGCAGAAGGGGCGGCCCTACCTGTTCTCCAACTCCCTGGCCCCCACGATCGTGGCTGCGACCCTCGAGGCGCTGCAGATGGTGGCCGGCTCCGCGGAGCTGCGCGCCCAGCTGCAGCGCAACACCGAGCAGTTCCGCCGCCGCATGACCGAGGAGGGGTTCGACCTGCTACCCGGCGAGCACGCGATCATCCCGGTGATGTTCGGGGACGCAGCGCTTGCCGCCCGCGTGGCCGATGCGATGCTCGAACACGGGGTGTACGTCACCGCGTTCTCCTACCCGGTGGTGCCCAAGGGCAAGGCGCGCATCCGCGTGCAACTCTCCGCCGCGCACACCGAGGAGGACGTCGAGGCCGCGGTGCAGGCATTTGTCGCGGCGCGCAAGGACGTGCAGGGCTGAGCTGAGGGCCGGGGCCGGGCGCGTGGGGCCGGGGCCTGCTCGGTTCGGGGCCGGGTGTGCGGGGTGGATTCCGCGAACGGGACGCAGGCGACCGGCCGCGTGCATACTGCAGGCGGCCGGTCGCTAGCGTCCCTTCCGTGGAAGTGCCTGCCGGGTAGTTCGGGCAGGCCGGGGCTCAGCTGCGGCGGCGGATCAGCAGGGTCGCGGCCCCGGCGGCCAGCAGCCCGAGTGCCGCGGCGGCGAGCACGCCCGCCTCGACGCCCGTGCGAGCCAGCGGTCCTGATCCGGCAGGCGTGGCGCCGGGCTGCGCAGGTCGCGCAGGATCCGCAGGCTGGTCCGGCGCACCGGGTTCACCCGGCTGCCCCGGCCCGCCCAGGCCCTCAGACCCGCCAGACCCACCGGGACCCTCAGGCCCGCCCGGCCCCGTCTCGCACCCGTCACCCGTCAGCACCAGCTCCCGGACCTCGCTGCGGGCCACGCCGCCGTGCGGGTCGGTGACCAGGGCGTACCAGCTGTGCGTTCCGGTGCCGAGCTCGCTCGCATCCACGCTCACCTCGGTACCGGAGGCGGCATCCTCCACCGCCCCGAACTCCACGGCGGAGAGCACATCCGCCGTGAACTCGTCCGTGACCAGCTCCTTCGCCTGCGGCTCGAGCCCCAGTTGCGCGTAGGGGATCGTGAACTCCTGGTCCTCGAGCGGCAGCGTCGGGTCATCGGCGTTGTACTGCTCGAGCGAGGGCGAGTAGGTCCGCGAGATCATCCGCCCGCCCGCGTTGTCGAAGTGCATCAGGCGCAGGAACCCCTGGCCGCCCTCCGGCAGGCCCTGGTAGTCGAACAGGATCTGCGTGACCTGTCGGTCGTCGGCCCCATCCCCGTCATCATCGAAGCCGTCCACGCGCGTGTAGGCGTCGTGGTAGTGGCCGCTCATGACCATCGAGACGTTCGGGTTCACGGCGATGACCTCGTCGTAGATTCGCTGCGGGATGGGGCCCAGCCCGCCCGTGGTCAGCATGTACTCGTGGAGGTTGATGATCGCGGTGCGCTCCGGGTAGGCGGCCAGCACCTCGTTCATCCAGTCGATTGCCGCGTCATCGGGGCCCCAGCCCATCGAGACCACGATGAAGTCGTGCCCGCCGGTGCTGAACAGGTCGTAGTGCCCGCGGTTGTTCTCGTATGAGCCGCCGTACCAGGGGTTACCGGCGTAGCGGTCCTCGCCGAAGAACTTCTCGTACTGCGAGTAGTCCTCGAGCGCGCCGCCCACGTCGTGGTTCCCGGCCAGGACGCCGTAGGGCAGGCCCGCCTCATCGAGCATGTCGTAGGCCGGATCGGCGTTCGCCCACTGGTGCGGCTGGTCCCAGTTGTCCACGATGTCGCCGGTGTGGAACAGGTACTGGATATTCATGTTCCGCCGCTGATCCAGCACGTACTGGTGGATCGCGAGCTGGTGGTCGTAGAACTCCTCGTTGTAGTACTGGGTGTCGGACTCCCAGGCCAGCGTGAAGTCGTACTCATCGCGCGGGGTGTCCTCCGGATGCGCCGGGGTCACGGCGGACTCGCGGGTGGACAGGTCCTCGCCGGCCCAGCCGATCGAATGCTGCACCACCGCCTGGACCTCGTCGTCGATCACATGGCCCGCCGCCGGGACCACGGCCTCGAGCGACACGGACCCATCGGCCTTAGCGAACGTCACCGCGACCTCCTCGAGCCCGCCATCCTCCTGCTGCACCAGCAGACGCACCCGCGCCCCCGCATCAGCGGTCCCCGACCAGGTCAGACGCACCTCCGCGTCCTCCCCGGCGTTCTCGGGGACAGCGGTGGTGAAGGCGTGGAACGGCAGGCCGGAGCCGTCAGCGGACCCGGCGCCGAGAGTCGGCTCCCCGGCCACGAGCTCGGCCCCGGTGCGCTCGGCCTGATCGGCGTCGCTCACGGTCCCGGCGCTGCCGCGCACGGTCCCATCGGCCAGGGACGATGTGGTCCCGGCGCGGAAGGACACGTCCATCGGGTCACCGGAGGGGTCGCTCACGCGCACCGCGGCCGACGGGTCCTCGCACACCGGCACCGTGGCGCCGTCCTCGGTCAGCGCCTCGACGCTCGGGTTCTCCTCATCGGTGCGGAACGTGACGGTGTGCGTGGACTCATTGCCGACTGCGTCGCGGGCCGTGATCTCGAAGGTGTGCTCGCCGGGCTCGAGGATCAGGCTCGAGACCTCCTCGCCGAGCTGCACCTCCTCACCGTCGAGCGTGGCGCGGACCGCCTCGACGCCGCTGCCGGCATCGGTCACCTCAGCATCCAGGGTGAACGTGCCCTGCATGAGCGCACCCTCGACCAGCGGGCTCGTGATCTCCGGGGCGGTATTGTCCACCACCACGGTGCGCTCCACACGGTTGCCGTCCTGGTCATAGCCGCACACCACATGCTCGCCATCGGCCACTGCGGTGGTGTCCCAGGCGTGGGCGAGGGCGGTGTACGCATCGTCGGGAATGTCGAAACGCGCCTCGAGCACCTCGATCTTCCCGGCCGAATCACCCATCGCGAGGATCTTGTCGGGGTCCTCGTAGCCGGCGGCGCGCAGGGTGCGGCCGTCGGGCAGGATCAGCCGCACATCCCGCACGGTGAAGTCGTCGTTGTTCTCATCCGGGTCCGGGCCAGGCGCTGCCTTCGTGCCCGCCGCGATATCCACCTGCAGCGTCTCACCCGGGGTGATGTGCTTCAGCGGCACCGCGGCATCCACGGTCTCCCAGTTCGCGTAGAAGCCCTCGTCGAAGATGTGCAGCACCTCGTCGTCCACCAGCACGCCGTTGCGGAAGAACGCATCGGTGGCCGAAGCGCTGAAGGCGAACACCGGCGCTGCCTCGAGCGCGGGGGAGGCGGTGACGTCCGTGCCGTCGATGCACACGCTCGCCGTCGGCGGATGCGCATCCCCCGCCACGGACACCGTCGTCGTGCCCGCCACGTACTGCCCGTCCTCGAGGTTCATCCGCAGCGGTCCCTGGTCCACGCCCTTAAGCGGCACCCGCACGGTCTCGGTGCGGGTCTCGTTCACCCCGTCGGAGACCACCACGGCGTACTCGAACCAGCGCTTGCCGGTGAGGTCCGCGGCCGGGATCGAGAGGTCGAAGCGGTCGCCGTCGGTGCGCAGCACGGTGTGGGGCCGGAAATCCCCGCCGGAGCTGTCGCGCAGCAGGACGGTCACCTCCCGTACCTGCACATCATCGGTGGCCACATGCGAGATCACCGCGTCCTCGCCGGGCGTGAACTCGTTCGCGGTGCGGCCCTCGACCACGGGGGCGGTGGTGTCGGCCGGGACCTGCACCAGCTCGGTGGGAATCTGGTCCGGGGCCACGGTGCCGGGGGTCGCCGGCTCCAGGCGGTCCAGGCTTCCGCGGGAGAAGTCCGACGGGTCCACGACGTACTGGATGCCCTGGTCAGCGACGGTGTCGTCGGTGCCGGAGATGTTGTAGAAGACGCGGTGGACGCTGTCCCCGGCCTTGGTGCGGATCTCCATGCCGCGGCCGCTGCCGTTGGCCATCCCGCCCACGAACGTCTCCGCGAGCAGCAGGGAGCTCTCCTCGACGCCGTAGTGCGCGGCGAAGTCCTTGGCGGTCAGCGCGTCGTTCTTCTCGTTCTTCACCCAGACCACGAGCGAGGCGCCCGGCTCGAGCACCAGATCCCCGGGGACCATCGGCCACACGGCGGAGCTCGTCATGGTCACGCCGTCGTTCGTGTACAGGTAGTTCAGCTCGTAGTGGGAGAGGTCGATCGCGGTATCGGTGACGTTGGTGACCTCGATGAACTCGTACCCGTCCGCGCCGTCGACGTTCGTGCTGTCCGGCACCAGCTCGGTGATCTGCAGGTGGCCGACGAGGGAGTCGCCGGCGGGGCCCGGGATCGGGTCGGTGGGGGTTTCAGGGTCCGACGGGTTTTCGGGATCCTCGGGGTTTTCGGGGTCCTCGGGCTCGGGGGCGCGGTCCTCGAGCTGCGCCGGATCGACCGTGCCGGGCGTCGGTGCGGCCTGCGTGGCGAGCACATCCATGCTGGTCACGGCGGCATCGGCCGGGGTGCGGAACTGGATGGTCTGGTCCGGGGCGGCGGAGCCGGAGGGGTAGAAGGAGCGTGAGACCTCCGCGCCGTCGGCGTCCAGGATCCGCACGCCGCGGTTGCCGCCGTTGGCCATGCCGGGCTGTCCGGTCACGCGCACCACGGTGGTATCGGGGTCCGCACCCCAGTGGGCGCGGAAGTCCTCGACGCTGCGGGCGAAGGAGTCGACGGTGTCCGTCTCGTAGCTCAGCCACAGCGCCGCGGTCTCGCCCGGGGCGAAGGTCAGCGGCGCCTCGAGCTGCAGCGGCACGTCCTTCGCGCGGTCGTCGGAATCGGCGTAGATGTAGGCCAGGGACAGCCCGCCCTCGCCGAGCGTGACGTCCTGCTCCGAGGAGTTCGTGACCTCGATGAACTCGAAGTCGTCATGGCTGGCGTTGTCCGGCGCGATCTCCGTGACCACGAGCGGCCAGGTCGTAGCCGGGGCGGCCTGCGCGGCCGGGGCCAGGGAGGGCAGGAGAGGTGCGGGCAGTGCTGCGGGGGCCAGGGCAAGCGTGGCTCCGAGCAGCGCGGCGGCCCCCAGGCGTAGGGCGTGGGGGGTGCTGGGCGGTGCGGCGGCGCGGGCCAGAGCTGGAGCCTGGAGAGGCGCTGGGGGAGGAGGGGTACATGACGGTCCTCGGGGGAGAGGCGGAGCGGGATCGGCGCGCACCGGCAGCAGTGCCCCACGGGGGCGTGGGAGCGCGCCCATCCAGGTATACGCAGGCAAGATGACAGCCGAGGGACGCCCGGGTGAACAGGGGGAAGCCGCCGCGGGGGCTGGCGGGCGGGGCCGGGCTGGGGCGGCGGGGTCTTCAGCGCGACCGGAGGAAATCGACCTCTCAGCGGCACGTGCCGTGTTATATGCAGGCGGCGTGCTGCTGACAGGTCGATTTCCGTCGCGCGGGTTGAGGTGGATCGCCCCGACTCAGAGCTGGGACCAGACCTCGTCGAGCAAGTCGGTGCCGGTGGTGCAGCGGGTGCAGCGGTCCCTCTCGCCGGGACTTAGCGCCGCATCGCAGCGCTCGCAGCGGGCAGTGATCACGCGGTGCAGCACCTGCACGGGCCCACCCACATCCGTCTGCCCGGTCAGCTCCAGGACGTCCTCTGGGCAGGTCTGAACACACAGCCCGCAGGCCACGCAGTCCATCGGCACCACCCCGAAGTCCGTGACCCGCTCTGTGGCGCGCCACATGATCGCCTCGGTGGGGCACACCTGCTCACAGGCCCGGCAGGCCGTGCACCCGCGGCGCGACGGCGCGGGGACCGGCACCGTGGCGCGCGGCAGCGCGGCCAGCAGGACCCCGCGCTCGGGGGAGATGGCGGGCACGCTCACGGGCCGCACCGGCTGCAGCTCCGCGGGGTCCCGGCGCCGCCGCAGCGCCGAGAACAGCGCCCCGCGCTGCCAGCGCCGCGGCCGTGCCCCGCCCTCTCGCAGCGGCTGCTCCACCTGCACGATCTCGCAGTTCAGCCCGGCGCTGTCCACGAGCTGCTCGGCGCGAGCCACCGCCCGGTCGAGCCCGGCGATGGAGCGCCCCGCGCCTGCCGCTGAGTCCGCCCCCGCCTCCGGCACCTCCCGGGCGAGCGGGCACACGGAGCAGTCGGCGCGCACCAGCTCGAGCCGCGCCTGCGGCGCCTCGGCGTCTGCGGTGGACCCCGGTGCGCCCGCGAGGTCTCCGGCAGCTCGAGGTGCAGCGGCCCGGGCCCGGGCAGTGCCCGCCCCCGCCCCAGCACCTGCCTCCGCCTGCTCCGCGGCCTCCACCGCACTGCGCGCCAGCTGCCCGGCGGCGGCTGCGATCACCTCGGGGTGCAGCTCCGCGGTGCAGCGCAGGTCATGGAGCACCGGCCCCGAGCCCGCGCCGCCCTCCCCACCGCCCGCGGCCACGGAGCACCGCAGCCGCAGCGAGGTGCCACCTGTCGCTGCTGCGGCGGCGATCCGCTCGGGGGAGTCCGGGGAGCGCGCTGCGGGATCCATGTCAGATCTTCGTCACCTGCACCCACGTGTCCAGCTGCGCGGCACCGCCACCGATCGGATCCATCATCCCGCCGCCGCCTTCCACGGTGTCCTCATCCAGCAGGGCGTTGACGGAGAAGCCGGTGCCGCGATGGGGTGCGATCCCCACCTCTTCCTGCCCGGGGATGATCCGACGGGCGGAGTCGGCGTGGCCGTAGCCCTCCACGGGGTCGATCACGGTGCCGTCCACCTCGTAGGCGGAGGCGCCGTAGCCCTTGTGCCCCTGCGCGGAATCCGCACCGACCACGCCGGGGCGAATGCCCTGCAGCACCTGCACCATGCCCTCCACCTCCCCGGAGGCGGAGGTCACGCGCACCATGTCGCCATTCTCGATGCCGCGCTCAGCCGCATCGGATGCCGCCATCCACAGGTAGTTGGAGGCCTTGACCTCCCGCAGCCAGGCGGAGTTGTTCGTGCGGTACGTGCCCTGGGTGCGGGACTTCCAGTTCACGAACTGCAGCGGACGCTCCGGCGTCTGCTCCAGCACGGTCCCGTCGGACTTCATCACCGGGCGGATCGCCGCGAGGCCATCCCAATGCTCACCAGTCATGCAGTCCTTCTGCGCGGCAGTCTGGTTGGAGTAGAACTGGCACAGCCCGCCGTAGCGGTTCTTCAGCCAGTCCCCCTCGTAGCCGTCGGCCCGCTCCTCGGCCTGGCCGGAGAATCGCCCGCCGCGGTTGAGGACTGTGACCACCTTGGGCCACTCCTCCTCGGTGACGGCCTGCTTCCACCGGTTCACATCGAAGGTGTCGCCCAGCGCCTTCTGGCGGGCGCGCAGGAACACCTCCTGCTCGGCGCCGTCGGCATCGGGCACCGGCTCTTCCCCCGCGTAGGCGACGTTCGCGGCCATCTTCAGCCAGTAGTCCACGGGGGCCTCGAAGCTTGTGCCCTTCCCGAAGGCTCCCTCGCCGACGCCCGGCAGATCCAGGGCCCGCCCCAGCTCCAGCAGGGTCTCCTCCGGCACCCGCGGCCCGTCGAAGGCCCGCGTGGCGGGCTGCCCCAGCTGCTGCACCCGGTACTGCTGCGAGGGATACACGCTCTCCTGCGTGAACTTCTCCAGGTAGGACAGGTCCGGCAGGACATAGTCGGCGTACGTCGCGGTATCGGACATCGTCAGATCGAACACCACCAGCAGCTCGATCGCCTTCTGATTCTGCAGATGCTTCGCCTGCCGGTGCGCCCCCGGAGAGGAGTTCAGCGGTGCGTGACGGTTCACGAACAGGGCCTTGAGCGAGTAGGGGTACCCGGCGGCGGCCGACGGGATGACCTCCTGCAGCTGATTGCCGCCGAACGGTGTCCAGCGCCGCTTGGCCGGGTAGCCGTCGCGCTCGAAGAACGGCGACTTCTCGTACACCTGCTTCTCGCGCGTGATCGGGATGCCCCAGGGCTGGTACCCGCCCTCGACGGTGTCGAGGTCGTAGCGACCTGAACGCGGCGAGAAGCCGGACTGTGCGCCGATGTGCCCGCCTTTCCAGTCATGGTTGCCCAGCAGGAAGTTCAGGTAGCCGATGGCGCGCACGGCATCGAAGCCGTTGGTGTGCATCGCCGGGCCGCGGTAGCTCATGACCACGCCACGCTTGCCGGCGGCGGAGAGGTTGCGCGCCACCTCCTCGATCTGGTTCAGGGCGATCCCGCTGGCCTCGGCGTAGCTTTCGAGCTCCCGCTCCATCGCTCGCTCCTTGAGCAGCGTGAACACGGACTTCAGACGCCGACCTTCATGCTCGATGTCCACCTCGAGGTCAGCGAGTTCCGCGTAGTCCTCCGCGGAACGCAGCTGGCCATCGGCCCACACCACGGCGAAGGGCTCCAGGCGCGGCGGGCCGGCCGGCTCCTCCGGCTCCTCGGGAGCGTCCATGAGGCCCTCATCGATCGCCGAGAGCTTGGGCCGCTTCTCATCGGTGACATCTACCAGGTGGGTCGCATCGGACCAGGTGGGCTCGCCGATCTTCGCCGCCGCCGCAGCGCCGGGGGCACGCAGGTACTGCTCGTCGAAGCGCTCGTTCTCGAGGATCCAGCGGATCATCGCCCAGGCCAGGTCGGCGTCGTGACCGGGCCTGACCGGCAGCCACGCATCGGCCTTCTCCGCGGTCTTGGACATCCGCGGGTCGATCACGGCCATCTTCATGCCGCGGCGGCGCGCCACGGAGATGCGCGGCGCCAGCCACGTCGGCCCCTTCTGCGCGGTCAGTGGCTCGGTGCCCCACACCACCAGGTAGTCGCAGTAGTCGATGTCCGCGTACATGCGCTTGTAGCGCGTGGTGGGGTGGGTGTGGATGTTGCCCTGCACCCCGGTGACGCCGCAGGTGCCGCCGTGGTTGAACTGGTTGATCGAGCCGAAGGTCTGGTTGAAGAAGCGCTCGCCCAGCAGGTACTGCTTATCGCCCGTCATGAGGGCCATGAGGTTGGACTTCGGGCCGAGCTCGGGGATCTCGGGGTCGATGAGCTTCTCTCCCCAGGTGGCGGTGAAGTCCTCCTGGGAGATGTCCCCGGCCTTCACCTTCTCCCAGTCGGCCATGACCTCGTCCTGCGGGGCGTAGGCCCACCACTGCTGGATGCCGGGTGTGCCCAGCTCCTCATCCCCCTCGAGGATGCCCTGGATGGCTTCCTCCCAGGTGACGGTGACCCACTTGCCGGAGCCGCGCTCGCCCACGCGCTTCAGCGGCTGGGTCAGCCGCCGGTTGTCGTGGACGATCTGCGGTCCGGCCTGGCCCTTCAGGCAGGCGATACCACCGGAGCGGGATTTCGCGTCGCGCGGCATGTTCCCCAGCCCCTGCACGGCCTCCTCGGGCCGGGTGTCGTAGGGGATCGACGGCAGCGGCTGGGTGGTCAGCGGCGAGTACGGGTTCCCGGCGATCTTGCGCACGAGCGAGGTGGCGCCCGAATCCCCGGGCTCCGTCAGCCGCACCTTGATGGTGCAGAAGGTGTTGCACTGCATGCACATCGAGTAGATGACATCGTCAGCGCCGTAGGCGTCGTCCTCGTCGCCGGTGCCGTGCGCGGTGGGCTGGGTGTAGCGGCCGCCGAAGCCCTCGTGAAACATGGCGCCCAGGGCGCCGACACCCACGACGCCCGCGGCGGTGCCGCCGATGACGGCGCGCCGCGAGGGGCCGGAGGTCGTCTGCTCTGCGGTGGTGTCCGGTTCGGGGCGGGAGGGGGTCTGCGTCATGGCTGATCTCCTTCGGCGGGGGCCGCGGCAGGGGCGGTGGTGCCCGCGGCGTGCGGGGTGGCGTGTGTGCGGTCCGCAGCGCGGTCCGCCTCGATGCCGGAGCCGATGTGCGCGGCCTCATCCGGGTCCGGCTCGTGGATCGGCTGGAACTCCGCGAACAGCGAGTAGGCCAGGATCCCGCAGGCCACGAAGCACACGCAGACGGCGAGCTCGCTGAGCGTGGGCAGGTAGTCGCTCCAGGGGTAGCCGTCGATGATCGGCGGCAGCAGCGGCGGCACCACGATGTTGAAGCGGACGGCGATGATGCCGAGCACCACGAGCGCGGAGGCGATCGCGACGATCTTCGGGTTGTGCTTGAGCCTGGTGATCGTGAGGATGAACGGCACGATCATGCCCAGCCCCAGCTGCATGATCCAGAAGGTCCACCAGAACGGGCCGGTGGCCTGCACCGAGATGATGTTCATGTCGTGGTGCTGATTGGCCAGCAGCGGCACGATGAACTCGTAGAACGTCAGGCCCAGGTCGATGGCCAGCACGGCGGACAGAACCGTTGCCAGACCCGCCATAAGGCCCGTGTCCACGGGGCGCCCCACGGCCTTGGACTGCAGGTAGTACACGAGGGTCAGCAGGGCGGTGCCGGAGACCATCGCGGACAGCACGAAGATCACGGGGAACAGGCCGCCGAACCACATGCCGCGCGCCTCGACCACGGCGAAGATGGTGCCGGTGCCGCCGTGGACGCCGAAGATCGCCAGCGGCAGGCCGATGATGCCGAGGATCTTCAGCCAGCGGTGGGACTTCTCGGGGCTCTTCGCTTTCCGACGGTGGACCAGCAGCGCGATCGTCAGCTCGGCGATGAGCAGGGCGATGTAGATAGTGTAGAAGCGCACCTCCCAGGACAGCGGGGAGGTCCATTCGAAGTGCCACAGGGTGGACAGCGCCCGGTCCCAGCGGCCCAGGTCGAAGCCGACGAACACGAGCGCCACCCCCATGCACACGATGGCACTGGTCAGGGCGGCGCGGCCGATCCGCTCGAAGCGGTGCATGCCGAAGACGTACACGAGCGAGGACAGCAGGAACGCGCCGGCCGAGAGGCCCACGAAGAAGATGTACAGCGCGATCCAGGCGCCCCAGGGCATCTGGCTGGTCAGGTCCGTGCGGGACAGCCCGTGCCACAGCCGCAGGAGGGTGGGCACGATCGTCGCGGCGATGACCACCAGCAGGCTCACGTACCAGATGAGCTTGCGGCGGTTGATCGTCGAGCGCGGGATGGTGGAGTCCGCGTAGGCGATATCGGAGCGCCGACGATGGTCATCCCGCAGCCGCTGCAGGAGTGAGCGCGATCGCGTCGGCTCCTGCGACGGGGCGGGTGTGGTCTCGGAGCGGGCGGGAGCGGCGGAGGACATCGGGCTCACCTCAGGTAGTAGACGCGGGGCTCGGTCCCGCTCTCTTCTTTGAGTCGGAAGGCGCGCGGGTCCGCGGCGAGTTTGGCGACCACTGATTCGGGGTCATCGAGGTCACCGAAGTAGCGGGCGTCGCCGATGCAGGTCTCGCAGCAGGCGGGCTCTTCGCCGCGGGCGAGGCGGTGGGTGCAGAAGGTGCATTTGCGGACGGTGCCGATGGGGCTCTTGAAGCGCTCGCCGCGCTCCCCGCGGTCCACGCCCCACTCCGGGGACGTGACCTGGTTGGCGCCTTGCATCTCCTGGTCGTAGGACTCGCCGAAGTCGAAGGAGCGGGCGCCGTAGGGGCAGGCGGTGATGCAGTAGCGGCAGCCGATGCAGCGGTCGGCGTCGATCACGACGGTGCCATCTGCGGCCTTGTACGTGGCGCCGACGGGGCACACGGATACGCACGGCGGGTTGTCGCACTGCATGCACGGGCGGGGCACGTTGGTGCGCCGCACATTGGGGTATTCCCCGGTCTCGCCCTCGAGGACGACGTTGTAGTTCACACCGGGCGGAGTGCGGTTCTCGACCTTGCACGCAACCGTGCAGGAGTCGCAGCCCACGCATTTCTGGAGATCGATGACCATGCCCCAACGGGGCTGGTGCACGACCTCCTCGTCGGGGGTGGCATCGCGCTCAGCGGGCGGCCGGCGCATGAGGGTCAGGGGAACGGCACCCATCTTGTGTCCTTCCAGTGTCCTCGGGCGGGGAGTTCCGGGCGTGAATGTCCGGACGTTTCGGACCACCGTCCCATCGTGAGGACGCTCATATAGGGGACTTCGGTCCCGCCGCTTTCCGGGGCAACTGGTCAGGGTGCGAGCCGGGAGGTGTCAGTCGAAGTCGAACACCAGCCCCTGGTCGAACACGGTGCGGTCGAAGTCCCGCCCGGTCTCCACCGACAGGGTGCTGACCACGCAGCGGATCGCGGCGCGCAGGAAGGGCTTGCGGGCGGACTGCTCGACCTCTTCCGCCCAGGCCGGCCAGGTGGGCACGGCCTCGCTCTCGAGCAGTTCCTGCTCCTGGCGCCGCAGCGCGGAGGCGGCCGCGTGGTCGACGGCATCCCAGGCCGTGGCCTCCTGCTGGCACCGCTCGGCGAGCTGCCCGGCGAGGGTGCGCACCGCCTCGCGGCGCTGCTCCCGCTCAGGGGTGCGCTCGTGCGTCGGATCCAGGAACACGCGCTCATGCTCCTCGCGCAGCTCCTGCTCATCATGCGCGCGGGGGATGCGCGCCGAGCGCCGGGCGAGCGCCCCGAGGGTCAGCTCGCTGTCCAGGAAGCGTCCGCTGTCTGCTCCGAGCCAGGTGGTCGAGCCCTGCAGCCGCTCCGCGAAGGAGCCGTCCCGGACGGCGTCCACGAGCTCGGCATCGGGTGTGCGCAGCAGGTCGGTGATGAGTTCCCACAGCCCAGCGCGTTCGCGGCACACCGCGGCGATGCGGGAGGCGGTGTCCGCGTCCAGCTCGGGCTGCTGGGCGGCGCGGGGCGTCAGGGGCGGCTCGACGGGGCGTTCACGATCGGTCATGCCTCGCCACTGTAGGCGCGGGTGGGGCGCCTCAGCCCCCGAGCCGCATCCAGGCATCGGTCCGCACCCGCAGCCCGAGCCCCACCGCCCGCAGCACCATGAACAGGAAGTTGCAGGCCAGCCACAGCCATGCCACGCCCCACGGACCCGCCGGCGCCCACAGCGCGACCGCCACGGCACCGGGCAGGATCGCGACGGCGATGATGGCCTGCACCTTCGCGAGGTACGGGGCATCGCCCGCGCCCATCAGCACGCCGTCCAGCACGAACACGTATCCGGCGATCGGCTGGGTGATGACCAGCACCCACAGGGCGGCCCGCAGGTGCTCCTGCACCGCCGGATCAGGGGTGAACAGCTCCGGCATCACGTAGCTGGCGCCCAGCAGCAGCACGGAGACCACGGCGCCGCCGCCCACGCCCCAGGTCATGAGCCGACGGGTCACGGCGTGGACGGTGCGCGGGTCCGAGGCGCCGAGGTACCGCCCGGTGAGGGCCTGCCCGGCGATCGCCAGGGAATCCAGGGCGAGGGCCAGCATCGCGAAGACGGTGTTCGCGAGCTGATGCGCCGCCAGCTGCACGTCCCCGAGCCGTGTGGCGACCACGGTGGCGATCACCACCACGGCCTTCAGCCCCACGGTGCGCACGAACATCGGCACCGCATCGCGGCCCACTGCCACGAGGCTGCCGAGGTCCAGGCTCAGCGGGATCGAGCGGGCGCGGGCGCGGCGCACGATGACGGCCAGCAGCGTCAGGGCCATCGCCCACTGGCAGATCACGGTGCCGATCGCGGACCCGGCGATCCCGAGGTCCAGGCCGAAGATCAGCGCGGCGTTCAGCGGGATGTTCACCAGCGCCCCGCCGACGGCCACGACCAGCGGCAGCACCGCGTTCTGCATCCCGCGCACGAGCCCGGTGGCGGCCTGCACCGCGAGCATCGCCGGCAGGCCTGCGGCGGAGATCAGCAGGTAGGTGCGGGCTTCGGCGAGGACCGCGGGAGAGGGCCCGAAGGCAGCCAGCAGCGGTCCGCCGCCGACGAGCAGCCCCAGCGCTGTGACTGCCCCGATGAGCAGTGCGAGCCAGCAGGCGTCGATCCCGCGGGAGATCGCCTCGGTGGTGCGCCCGGCGCCGAAGGACCTCGCGACCGCGGCGGTGGTCGAGTAGGCGAGGAACACGGCGAGCCCCACCACCGTGGTCAGCACGGTGGAGGCGAGCCCCAGCCCGGCCAGCGACGTCGTGGACACCCGGGCGATGAACGCGGAGTCCACCAGGAGGAACAGCGGTTCGGCCACGAGCGCGCCGAGGCTCGGGATGGCCAGGCGCAGGATGTCCCGGTCCACGCGGCGCCGGGCGCTCTCGGGCCCGGGATCCGCGGGGGAGGAATCGGCAGAGGAGGTCACGGGCCCTTATTCTCCCCTGTTTGTCCCCGGTTCGCCTATGGGCGTCACCCCGGCCCCACCCCAGCCTCCACCTCGGCCTCGACCATCGTCGGGTCCGGACGCTCAGGGCGCTGTGAGAAGGTTCCCGCGAGGCCTCTGGGTCTCCCGTCCATCCGGTCCCGGGCGCCTGCTGTGTCGTCGCCCCGGCGCCCCTTTGTCATCTCGCAGGAGCTCGCGTGAATCGCCTGGCCACACTCAGCCTGAACAACCGATCCTTCATCGCGCTGGTGTGCATCGCGGTGTCGATCATCGGCGCACTGGTCATGACCACGATGCGCCAGGAGCTGATCCCGTCGGTGCAGCTGCCGCAGATCCAGGTGATCACCACCTCTCCGGGCTCGTCCTCGGAGCAGGTGCGCGAGCGGATCTCCCGGCCGGTGGAGCAGGCGGTCAGCGGCCTGGAGAACGTGGAGGGGACCTCGTCGACCTCGCAGGCGGGGCTGTCGATGGTGACGGTCGAGCTCACCTACGGCACCGATGTGGCGCGCTCCTCGAACCAGGTCGATGCGGCGCTGACGCGCATCGAGGACCAGCTGCCGGAGGAGGCGGAGCCGACGGTCATGGCCGGCGGCACCTCCGATATCCCGGCCGTGGTCACGTCGATCTCCTCCGATCTGGAGCCGGCGCAGCTGGCCACGCGCCTCGAGGCATCCGTGGTGCGCGAGGTGGAGCGCGTGGACGGGGTGGCGCAGGTGATGGTGGTGGGCGCCCCCGAGGAGATCGTCCGCATCACGCCCGACGAGGACGCCCTGGCCGAGCATGGCCTGAGCGAGGACGACATCGCCACCGCCCTGGATGAGAACGGCCTGTCCCTGCCGGGCGGCACCGTGACCGACGATGACCGCACCCTGGATGTGGTGCTCGGCCAGCGGATCGACAGCATCGAGAGCCTCGAGGGGCTCATGGTGATGCCGGCCGACGGCGGCGGCGAGCAGCCGGGCCAGGAGCAGCAGGGCCAGGAGGGCGAGGGCCAGCTGGGGGCCGACGGGCAGCCTGGCGCGGAGGCCCAGCCCGGCGCCGACGCCCAGCCCGGCGCCCCCGAACAGCCGGGCGAGCCTGAGCAGCCCGCCGAGCCTGAGCAGCCCGCCGAGCCCGTCGAGCTCTCCGAGATCGCGACCGTGGAGCGCACCACGCAGGACCCGACCTCGATCTCCCGCACCAACGGCCGCGAGTCCCTCGTCATGGTCGTGACCGCCACCGTGGACGGCAACGTCGTGGATGTGTCCGACGGGGTTGAGCAGGCCCTCGCCGACACCCTCCCGGGCGTGGGCGGTGGCGCCGAGTCCGATGTGGTCTTCGACCAGGCGCCCTTCATCCAGGAGTCCATCGTCGCGCTCGCCGAGGAGGGCCTGCTGGGTCTGCTCTTCGCCGTCGGCGTGATCCTGCTGTTCCTGCGGCGCGTGCGCCCCACCGTGGTCACCGCGATCTCGATCCCCACCTCGCTGCTCATCGCGTTCATCGGCATGTACGTCACCGGCTACACGCTGAACATGCTGACCCTGGCGGCGCTGACCATCTCGATCGGCCGTGTGGTGGATGACTCCATCGTCGTGATCGAGAACATCATGCGCCACCTCGCGTACGGCAAGACCCGTCGGCGCGCGATCCTGGACGCGACCGGGGAGGTGGCCGGCGCGATCACCGCCTCCACCCTCGCCACCGTCATCGTGTTCCTGCCCATCGCCGTGGTCTCCGGCATGGCGGGGGAGCTGTTCCGCCCCTTCGCCCTGACCGTCGGCATCGCAATGCTGTCCTCCCTGCTGGTGGCGCTGACGATCGTGCCGGTGCTGGCCTACTGGTTCCTGAAGGTCCCCAAGGGCCATGAGGACCTGGACCCCGATGACGCCGCGCAGGTCGCCCAAATCCGCCGGGAGTCGGAGGCGAAGGAGGAGCGGTCCTTCCTGCATCGCCTGTATGCGCCGACCCTGCGCGCCACCCTCGCCACGCGCACCCGACGCCTGCTGACCGTCGGCGCGTCGATCGCGATCCTGGTGGGCACCGTGTTCCTGCTGCCGCTGGTGAACATCTCCTTCCTGGGGGATACGGGGCAGAACATCGCCGCGCTCTCCCAGACGCTCCCGGCCGGCACGAGCCTCGAGCAGTCCTCCGAGAAGGCCGCCGAGAGCGAGGAGGCGCTGCTGGAGATCGACGGGGTGCAGACCGTGCAGACCACCGTCGGCGGCGGCCAGTTCGGTTTCGGCGGGGGACCGGAGGAGGTCAGCTACTCGATCACCACGGATCCGGATGCGGATCAGCAGGCCCTGCAGGATGAGATGGTCGCCGCGGTCAGCGCGATCGAGGGCTCCGGGGAGGTGGAAGCGGCCGATGTCGCCTCGCCGACGGGCTCCAGCTCGGTGGACATCCTCATCACCGGCCCCACCCCCGATGACCGCCAGGCCGCGAGCGACGCCCTGCTCGAGCAGCTGGATCCGCTGCCCGAGGGGGTGCGGGAGGTCTCCACCGATCTCGCAGCCGAGAAGCCGACCGCCCAGGTCACCGTGGATCGGGAGGCTGCTGCCGCGCGGGGTCTGACCGAGGATGCGGTGGTGGGGCTCGTGGCCCGCGCGATGTTCCCCGGCGCCGTGGGCAGCGTGACGCTGGATGACCAGGAGCTGTCGATCTACATCACGCGCACCGAGAGCATCGACACCCTCGAGCAGCTGCGGGAGCTTGACCTCATGCCGGGTCTGCCGCTGACGGATGTCGCCGAGGTCAGCGAGGAGATGTCCCGCCCGACGATCTCCACGCGCGACTCGCTCGAGACGGTGACCGTTTCGCTGATCCCCGCGGGGGAGGACGTCGGCATTGCGAGCGATGCGGCGCTCGCCGCGATCGATGAGGCGGAGCTGCCGGAGGGCGTGGAGGCCACGCTCGGCGGCACCGCCGCGGATATCAACGAGACCTTCGGCCAGCTGGGCATCGCCATGGTTGCCGCGGTGCTGCTGACGTATGTGCTGCTGGTGTGGATCTTCAAGTCGCTGATCCAGCCGCTCGTGCTGCTGGTCTCGATCCCGTTCGCGGCCACCGGCTCGCTGGGTCTGCTGGCGCTGACCGGAGTGCCGCTGGGCCTGCCGTCGATGATCGGCCTGCTGATGCTGGTGGGCATCGTGGTGACCAATGCGATCGTGCTGATCGACCTGGTGAACCAGTACCGACGCGCCGGCATGGCCCTGGATGAGGCGATCCACGTGGGGGCGGCGAAGCGTCTACGGCCGATCCTCATGACCGCGGCGGCGACGATCTTCGCGCTGATCCCCATGGCGCTGGGCCTGACCGGCAACGCGGGCTTCATCGCCCAGCCCCTCGCAGTGGTGGTGATCGGCGGTCTGATCACCTCGACTCTGCTGACCCTGGTCATCGTGCCGGTGCTGTACCGGATCACCGAGGGCCCGGGGGAGCGGCGCCGCCTGCGGGAGGAGGCCCGGCAGGAGGAGCTGCGGGAGAAGCGCGAGGCGCGGGACCGTGAAGCACGTGAGGCGCGGGGCCGTGAGGCACGCGCGGAGCGCGAGCAGGAAGAGCGGCGCGAGGCGGAGCCCGGGGACGGACCCGCGCGCGAGCCTGACCCGACCACGACCGCGACCACCGGCACGGGCCGTCGGCGTCGGTCCCTCAAGGATCGCGGCGGGATCGTGGGGATGCTGCGCGAGCGCCGACGTCGGCCCTGACCCCACGGTCATCCAAATGGTCTCGCCTACCATCGGGCCATGCCCACCCCTGCCCCGGCGCTGAGCGCGCGTGACCGGCCGAGCCTGCGTGAGCGGATCTGGCCGCGCTCCCGCACGGTCCGCACCCGGGTGCTCACGGTGATGCTCGCCTTCATGGCGGCGGGTCTGGCGATCACCGGTCTGCTGACCTATGCCGCCCAGTTCCGGGCCCTGGACCATCGGGTGGAGGCCGAGCTGTGGCAGGAGTACAGCGAGCTGGAGCTCATTGCCGGTGATCGCGGTCCCGATGGCGATTCTGGGCACGAGACCGTCGACTCTCTGCTGCTGGCCGCCACGGATTCCGCCGCCCCCTCGGACAATGAATCGGTGATCACCTTCGTCGACGGTGAGAAGCGCTACCAGCCACGCGTCCAGGACTTTGCGCTGCTGCCCGATGATTCCGCCGAATCGCTGCGGGTCAAGGATGCGATCCTCGCCGAGCATCGGCCCGGCCGCTCCCGGATCGTCGAGATGGAGGCGCATGGCCGGCAGCTGCAGATGCTCGTCGCCTCCGTGACGGTCGCCGGGGATGACTCCGAGGGCGTGTTCGTCGTCGCCTCCGACATCGGCACCCAGCGCCGTGACCTGTGGCAGAGCGTCGGCGTGTTCACCGGCCTGTCGCTGGCGACCCTGCTGGTCGCCGGCTGGGTGGGGTACGTCGTGATCGGCCGCCTGCTGCGCCCCCTGCAGGATCTGCGCGCCGCCACCGGGCAGATCACCGTCGCCGACCTCGAATACCGCGTCCCCGTCCCCGGCGGCGGCGATGACATCTCGGCGCTGGCCCGCAACTTCAACCACATGCTGGGGCGGATCCAGGGCGGCGTCGCCGAGCAGCGGCGCTTCATGAGCGACGTCGGCCATGAGCTGCGCACGCCGCTGACCATCGTGCGCGGGACCCTCGAGATGACGGATGCCGATGACCCGTCGGACGTGCGCGAATCCCATGACATTGCGATGGAGGAGCTGGACCGGATGGGCCGCGTGGTAGGGGATCTCTCGGAGCTCGCCGCCTCCGCCCGCCCCGACTTCGTGCGCCGCGCTCCGCTCGACCTGGTCGCCTTCGCACGCTCCGCCTTCGCCCGCATCTCGCATATCGCCGAGCGCAACTGGGTGTTCGAGCGCGCCGCCGACGTCGTGGCCGATGCCGATGAGCAGCGCCTCACCCAGGCTGTCGTGCAGCTGGCCGCCAACGCCGTGCGCTACAGCGATGAGGGCTCCACCATCCGCTTCAGCGCGGACCGGGTACTGGGTGCCGACGGCCCCGAGATCCACGTGACCGTGCAGGACGAGGGCGTGGGTATCGCCCCGGAGGATCAGCGCCGCATCTTCGAGCGTTTCGCCCGGGTAGATGACTCCCGCGGCAACGGCTCCGGGCTGGGCCTGCCGATCGTGCTCGCGATCGCCGAAGGGCACGGCGGCGTGGTACGGCTGCTCTCCGCCCCGGACAAGGGCTCCACGTTCACGATCGCGTTCCCGCAGCACGTGGACGGGGGACAAGGGGCCGACGGGGGTGCGTCGGGCGATACTGATCAGGCACGGACGGCCGGTGGAATAGTGGCTGCTGACCTGCCGGCGAGGAGAAACGGAGAGGACGGGGCATGAGGATCCTGATCGCCGAGGACGAGGCGCGGATCGCGCGGTTCATGGAACGCGGCCTGAAGGCCAACGGCTATGCACCCACGATCGTCGAGGACGGCATCTCCGCCCTGGACCTCGCCTCGAGCGGTGACTTCGACCTGCTGATCCTGGATGTGGGTCTGCCGCGCATGGACGGCTTCCAGGTGCTGCGCGCCCTGCGTGGCATGGACGTGCAGATCCCGATCCTCATGGTCACCGCGCGCACCGGCGTTGAGGACACCGTGCAGGGCCTCGAGGGCGGTGCGAACGACTACATCGCCAAGCCCTTCCGCTTCGAGGAGCTGCTGGCCCGCGTGAAGCTGCGGGCCCGCGAAGCCACCGCCGGTGCCGGGACGGTCAGCGCCGACGTGCTCGAGCTGGGCGATCTCGCCCTGGACCTGCGCACCCGCGTGGCCCGCTGCGAGGTGGGCGGCCAGGAGCGGTCCGTCGAGCTGTCCTCGCGCGAATTCACCATGGCGCGCGTGTTCCTCGAGAACCCCAACCAGGTCCTCACCCGCGACCTGCTGCTGTCCAAGGTGTGGGGCTACGACTACGACGGCGCCTCGAATGTGGTGGACGTGTACGTGGGGTACCTGCGCGGCAAGCTCGGGGCGAAGTGCCTGGTCACCGTGCGGGGCGCGGGGTACAAGATGGTGGACCCGGGGGCGTGAGGGCGGGGCTGGATGCCGTGCGGCTGCCCGGCCCCGTCGGCCCCGCTGGTGTTGCCGCTGCCCGGCCCCGTCGGCTCCGCTGGTGTTGCGGCTGCCCGGCCCCGTCGGCTCTTTCATGAGAGCTCTCTCATGATCCCTTCACCGCCCCCTCACCGCGCCCGGTGACCATGGGCCGCATGAAGGCACTGCGCACACTGGGGATCATCGTGGCTGTCGCGTTCGCGGCGGTGGCGCTGGCTGTGCTGCCCGAGATCGAGGAGGCTCCGACGGCGCGGCCCGGCATCACGGTGGGCGACCCGTCGGATGCCGGCGGTGCGGGGGAGGCGCGCGGGGCTGCGGGGGATGACCGCACTGGGGACGGTTCTGGGGCTGGGGGGCCTGGGGTGGATGCACGCGGGCCGCTGCCGGGAACGGAGGCGGACCCGGTCGCACTGCCCCGTCCGACGGTCACTGAACAGCCTGATCAGGGGGGCGGCCCTGGCTCTGCAGTGGCGCCGGTGAAGACCAAGCCGGCGCCGGAGCCGACTCCGGAGCCCGCACCGCGGCCGAGCACCGGCGGGAACGGCGGCTCCGGCGGCGATACCGGGTCCGGGGGATCGGGTGGCTCCGGCGGTTCAGGCGGATCCGGGGGGAGTGGTTCAACCGGTGGCTCTGGCGGTGGCAGGAGCACGCCGCCGCGACCGTCCGGCGTCTGCGAATGGGACGACGGCGAGCTCGAGTGCGATGACGACGACGATGATGACGATGATGACGACGACGATGACGATGATGACGACGATGACGATGACTGAGGTCGCGCCGGGCCGGTGATGTTCGGCTGGTGAGGTCGGGCTGATGCCGTCGGGGCTGGTGACGTCGAGGCTGGTGACGTGGCGTCCCGGGGGTCGGGCAGCATCGGGCTCGTGAAGTCGGCATATCGGGTACTACGGCGTCGGCATGGGGACATAGGGCCTAGCGGTGGGGCAGGGGTTGGTGCGGCCGGGGGTACTGACCAACGGTGCCTATTGGTGGGCATGGTGTAGCGCTGTGGGACCCAGCGAAGGGCGGGCATGCCACTGATGGGCGGGCCGACAGGGCCGATCCTGAGCCGTATCGAGCCATGTTCTTCGGGGGATGGCGCTGAAGGGTGGGCGAATAACGTCAGCGGGGCGCGTACGGAATGCCAATATCGTCCGGAAGGGCGGTGGCGAAATGCTACAGAGGAACCAGGCAGGTCCTCACGGTGGGGCGAGGTGGGCGTCGTCCAGCCCCAATATCACATGGCCCTGACAGACGAGCTGCGGGGTGTGGGTAAGGCGTCCACCTGTGGATACGGCTGTGGATGGCGGCCTGTGCGCAGCGATGGATTTGCTGTTAGATGTGGAGGGGCATTGCGACCTTTCCTCCACAGCGGGGGTTTATCCACAAATTCATCCACATTTGCTGCGAGGCCTTCCGTGGGTGGGGTTTGAGTGGGATCATGGAAGTGTTCGGAAAGGTTCGATGTGGCGCCGGAAAGGGGGTGCGTGATGGGACTCGATGATGTACAGCCGGGCAGAGCTGGTTCGCGGCCGGTGAGCCGCGGCGAGGGCGCGTCGCGCGCCCCGCGTACGGGTGGGCGCGGGAAGGATGCGGCGGCCACTCCCGCTGGCCCTCCGCGCAGGATCATTCGCGGGCGCGGCGCCACCACGCCCGCGATGGCCGCGGTGCGCTCCGGCTCGGAGGCGGACTGTGATGAAGCCCAGCTCATGGTCCGGGTGCAGGAACGCCGTCGCCTCGCCGGCACCCTCTACGCCGAAGAGCTCCGTGACCTGGCGCTGCTGTGGACCGTGGATGACGACCATCCCGGTGAGGCGGATGAACTGGCCGTGAACTGCTTGATCGCCGCAGCGGGGCTGCGCTCCAAGGTGGGGCGCGCGGAGGGGAAGCTGCGTGATGCTGTGCAGGCCACCCGTGACCTGCCCCTGTGCCTGGATCTCGTCGCGGGTGGTGTGTTGCCGGTGGAGTGGTTTGAGTGGTTGATCCGCTCCACGCGCCGACTCGAGCCTGAGCAGCGTCGTCAGGTTGATGATGTGGTCGCGGAGTGGGACCTCGCAGGGATCGACGTGAACCGCTTCTACCGCGAGCTGCGCATGCTCATCGCGTGGTTCGGTGCTGGACTGCAGCAGGAGCATCCCACCCAGCAGCGCAATGTCGAGGTGTTCCCCTCCCCAGACATGGACGGCACCGCGTGCCTGCAGGTCACCGGCCCGGTCCCGGAGATCACCGCGCTCGGCCACCGACTCGACGCCGCCGCGAGGGCCGTCCAGATGGCGCAGCGCCAGGCACTGGCCGCGGCACGCGGCGAAAGAACCGGTTGTGGCGACGGCACGGCGGGGTCGATTGATCTCTCGACACTCCCGTTCGACCTGGGGCCGCTCGCGGGCGACTCCACTGCTCAGGCCGACCATGACGACGCCCGTTCCTTCGCCGACGCCGCCCATTCGCTTGACCCCGCCGCGGTCCCGTTTGACGTGTTCGGTACTGTCGCCGAAACCGGCAGGCCTATGAGTCTCGCGGCGCTGCGTTACGCGATCCTGACCCGGACCGCGTTCGGGACCGAGGGTATTGAGGTGCCGGAGTCGGGGTTCCGCATCAACGTCACCGTGCCCGTGATGACGCTGCTCGGTCAGTCGGATGCGCCCGGTGAGGTGGATGGGGCGCATCCGATCCCGCCCGCCATGGCCCGGGATCTCGTGGTGAACGCCCCGGTGTTCCACCGGGTGCTGACCGATCCCGTGGACGGCAGTTTCCTGCCCCGGGCGGCGAAGACGTATCAGGTGAGTCGGTCGATGCAGGAGTTGCTGCGGCAGATCGACCCGATCTGCGCAGTCCCCGGGTGCAGCACGATCGTCACCACCAGCGGCGAAAGTGACCACATCGAAGAATTCGACCACC
>NZ_PNHL01000022.1 GCF_002871795.1 Brachybacterium sp. UMB0905
CCCGCCTCCACTCATCGCTCGGCTACCGCACCCCCGCCAAGGCGTGGACCGAGCAGACCACCCCCACCACCCTCCCAGCGGTCGCCTGACCACCGGAGAACACATCGACTGTCCGAAATCCTTGACACACCCCACTCGTCGACACCGAGACCTGGCTGCGCGTCCAAACCAACCTCGACGCCAACAACGCCCGCGGCGAACGACCACAGAAGTACGACCACTACCTCAAAGGCACCCTGTACTGCGCCTGCGGAGCCAAGCTCATGATCGAACGCCCCCGCGACAAGACCGGGGACCGCTACGAGTACTTCACCTGCTCCGGACGACGACGCAAGACCACCCAATGCACTCGCTCCGCGATCCTCGCCGAACGCGCCGAAGCCGAGATCGAACGCACCTACCAGCGCAACTCCCTGACCCAGACCCAGGCCGAGCACGTCCGGAAGGTCCTCAACGACGTCTTCGACCAGCTCGAAGGATCCAGCGAGGACGAACGCAAGCTCCTGACCGCCCAGCGCGACAAGCTCGAAGCCGAACGCCTCAAACTCGTCCAGGCCCACTACGCCGACGCGATCCCCCTCGACCTCCTCAAGAGCGAACAAGACCGCATCCGCGCCAGCCTCGACCAGATCAGCACACGGCTCGACAACCTCACCGACACCTACGCCGAGGCCCGAACAGGCTTGGACCAGCTCACCGACCTCCTCGTCGACCTCGACGACCTCTACAACAAGTGCGAACCAGCCGAAAGACGCATCCTCAACCGCGCCCTGTTCACCCGCATCACCATCGACGACGAAGAGAACGCCACCTACACACCCGACGAGACCACCGCCAGCGTCCTCGCCCACACCAGCATCGACGCCCCGGCGGACGTCACCGCAGAAACAAAACTGCCCCGCCATCAGGCGGGGCAAGTTTCGATTTTCTCATCTTACGTGGAGCTAAGGGGATTCGAACCCCTGACCTCTTCCATGCCATGGAAGCGCGCTACCAACTGCGCCATAGCCCCAGATCGGGAGCCGCCCGCGGGCGACTCGTCGATATTACACCGCAGGCCAGGTCAGGCGAAACTCGGGGGCAGGTTGTGTGACAGCAACCTCATCAGACCCTCGTACCCGGCGGCCTGCAGCGGTTCAAGGACGCTGCGGTGGCAGTTCTCCAGGCCCGCGATGCCGCGGAACCCGTTGGGGTCCTCGCCGATGAGCGCCGTGATGCCCAGGGTGATCGCGGCACCGTGGGCGACCACCATGACCATCTTGCCGGGATGCTCCTGCAGCAGGCGGCGCGCCCCCGCGGCCACCCGCTCGGCCACCTCGGGGCGGTCCTCCACGCCCACCCCCTCGACGGTGCGGTGCGCGCGCCAAGCGGCGTGCTCCTCGGGCCAGCGCTGCCGGATCTCCTCGCCCCGCAGACCCTCCCAGTCCCCGAAGCTGCGTTCGAGGAAGGCGGGGTCGGTGGTGACCGGAACACTGGTCACCCGCCCGATGACCTGCGCGGTGGCCAGCGCGCGCTGCAGCGGCGAGGCGACGATGACATCCGGCGGATCGGCGGTCACAGCGGCCGCGAGCCGCTGCGCCTGCGCGGCGCCGGTGGTGTTCAGCGGGATGTCCACCTGGCCCTGCAGGCGGCCTTCCCGGTTGTAGTCGGTCTGCCCGTGCCGAACCAGCACGAGCCGGGAGCGCTGCGGCTTCACTCAGTCTCGGCCTCATCGATCTGGAGGTCCACGACGGGGGCGTCGCGCCACAGCCGCTCCAGGGCGTAGAAGGCGCGGTCCTCAGCATGCTGGACGTGCACGACGATGTCGCCGTAATCCAGCAGCACCCAGCGCGCGTCCCGCTCGCCCTCGCGACGCAGCGGCTTGCGGCGGCGTTCCTTCAGCAGCGCCTCTTCGACGCCGTCCACGATCGCAGAGACCTGGCGCTCGGAGTCACCGCTGGCCACAAGGAAGATATCGGTGATGACCACCAACTCGGAGACGTCCAGGCCGATGATCTCCTGGGCGAGCTTGTCGGCGGCGGCCTGGCCGGCCACGCGGGCGAGGTCGAGGGATTCGTCAGGAGCAGTCACGCGGCAGGATCCTCCAGAACAAAGCGGTCTGATGAGTGAACGGGAAACACGGGGCCGATGGGAATCATGTCCCGCAGGCCGGGAACAGCAGCAGCGGACAGGGCCGCAGACCCGCTCACGCCGGAGCCGAGCACCCCGGTCAGCAGCAGCGCCACCAGGGTGATGAGCGTTACGGCGATGAGGATCCACACGATCCACAGCAGCGGGCGCCCGGTGGTGCCTTCGCTGCGGTGCAGGACGCGGCCCTCATAGCGGGGTGCGGGGCGCGGCGGCGGCGCCTCGGTGACGGACAGCTCGCCGAGCTCCACACCATCGCGGTCCCGTGGCAGATCCGGGCCGATGGCGTTCGGCGCTGGCTCGGCGGAGATCTCCGCGGCCGGTTGCGCGGCGGGGGCCGGAGCGTCGGTCAGCTCGATAATGCGGGCGCGGCGCCCGAACTTGCGCAGCTGCGGCCGGGGTGCATCGGCCCCAGGCGGTGCGACGGCGCGACGCACACCGGGCACCTGCGCACCGGCCTGCCCGGACTCCAGGGCAGCGCTCTCCTCGGGGCTCAGGCGGCGGGCCCGGCGGCCGCGCCGCGGGGTGGATTCGGCCTCGGTCATCGGCCGTCACCTCCTGTGTAGAGGGCGTACTTGTTGATGTACTGCACCACACCGTCGGGCACCAGGTACCACACGGGCGCACCGGCGGCGACGCGGGTGCGGCAGTCGGTGGAGCTGATCGCCATGGCCGGCACCTCGATGAGGGTCACGCCGTCATCGGGCAGTCCCGAGGTATCCAGGGCATGGCCGGGGCGGGTGACGCCCACGAAGTGCGCCAGCTGGAAGATCTCCTCGGTGTCCTTCCAGGTGAGGATGTTCTGCAGAGCATCCGCACCGGTGATGAAGAACAGGTCCGCATCGGGGTGCACAGCGTTCAGATCGCGCAGCGTGTCGATGGTGTACGTGGCGCCTGGGCGGTCGACGTCCACGCGCGAGACCGTGAACACGGGGTTCGCGGCGGTGGCGACCACGGTCATGAGGTAGCGGTGCTCGGGATCGGAGATCTCCCGGTCCGCCTTCTGCCAGGGCCGTCCCGTGGGGACGAACACCACCTCGTCAAGGGCGAAGACGCTTTGGACCTCGCTAGCGGCGACGAGGTGGCCGTGATGGATGGGATCGAAGGTCCCGCCCATCACTCCGATCCGGCGGCGCTGCTGCTCCACGTGGTCAGTGGTCTCCGTCGGTGCGGCTGTGCTGCTCGTCCTTATGGCGCTGGTGGTTGCCGCTGATGAGCCAGGTGATGCCCAGCAGGGCCATCAGCGACAGGAACATGCCGATGCCGATCGCGGGGGCGGGAACGCCGCCGGCCTCGGCCAGGAGCGGGAGCTGATCGATCATGGTTCAGGGAGCCTTTCCACGGATGACCGGCCCATCATTCCACAGCGTGGCCGGTCACCGGCCCTGAACTCGCCCGGTGGGAGGGGGTTCACGGGCGCACGTGCCCCTGGCCGATCACCTGCCAGCGGGTGGTGGTGATCTCCGGCAGGCCCATCGGCCCGCGGGCGTGGAGCTTCTGCGTGGAGATACCGATCTCGGCGCCGAAGCCGAACTGCCCGCCGTCGGAGAAGCGGGTGGAAGCGTTGACCATCACCACCGCGGAGTCCACTTCGGTAAGGAAGCGCTGCTGGCTGGTGAGGTCCCGGGTGAGGATTGCTTCGGTGTGCCCCGAGGAGTGGGCGCGGATGTGCTCGAGGGCCTGGTCGAGGTCCGCGACCACGCGCACGGCGAGGTCCAGGGACAGGTACTCCTGGTCCCAGTCCTCCGCGGTGGCGGGCACGACGTCGGCGCCGCTGCCCTCGAGCAGCTGCGCGGCGCGCTCATCGACGTGCAGACGCACCTGAGCCTGCGCGAGCGCCGGGCCGATCAGCGCGAGGGCCTCGTCGGCGATGTCCTGGTGGATCAGCAGGGTCTCCAGGGCGTTGCACACTCCGACCCGCTGCGTCTTGGCGTTGAGGACGATCTCGAGTGCCTGGGGCAGGTCGGCGCTCGCATCGATGAGCACGTGGGTGGTGCCGGTGCCCGTCTCGATGACCGGGACCTGCGCGTTCTCTACCACGCGGGCGATCAGCCCGGCGCCGCCACGCGGGATCAGCACATCCACCAGGCCGCGGGCGCGCATGAGAGCATCGGCGCCGGCGCGCCCATGCTCATCGATCCCGACGATGAGATCTGCCGGCAGCCCCTGTGCGGTGAGTACCTGCCGCAGCACCTCGATGATCGCGGTGTTGGAGTGCAGGGCCGCGGAGCCGCCGCGCAGCACGACGGCCGAGCCGGCTTTGAGCGCGAGGCCCGCGGCATCGACGGTGACGTTGGGGCGGGCTTCGTAGATCATGCCGATCACACCGATGGGCACGCGCACCTGCCGCAGCTGCAGGCCGTTGGGGAGCGTGGAGCCGCGCACCACCTCCCCCACCGGGTCCGGCAGAGCAGCGGCATCCAGCAGCTGCTGGGCGATCGCTGCGATGCGCTGCTCATCCAGGGCCAGGCGGTCGCGCAGGCCCGCGCTGATCCCCGCGGCGTCGGCCGCCTCGAGGTCCCGCGCGTTCGCGGCGATGATCTGACCGGATTGCGCGACGAGCGCCTCGGCCATCGCGTGCAGCACCTCGTCCTTGCGCTCGCGATGGAGGCGGGCCAGGTGGCGCTGGGCATCCTGTGCGGCGCGTGCGGCGGCGTGGACGGCGGTGGTGACAGCATCGGGGGCGATGGCGGCATCGGTGGCGGACATGAGTCCAGGATAGGCAGTTGTGTCCCGCGGCGTCATTCGTGGTCATACAGGGACCAATTCGGGTTCTGAGCAGGCATTTTCACCCTATGGTCGAGGCGTACCTGCACATCCCAGCGTCGTGCTGACCCGGCACGGCCCACACCGTGAAAGGACGCCCCGTGGCCACGTTCTCCGCCTCCGGCACCTCCCTGTCCCCCACCAAGATCGAGGTGCAGGCCCGCCAGTTCACCCTGACGATCGATGAGCCGCCGAACCTGGGCGGTGAGGACCATGGCGCGAACCCCGTCGAGTACGTGCTGGGCGCGCTGCTGGGCTGCTTGAACGTCGTGATCCAGATGGTCGCGAAGGAGAAGGGTATCGAGTACCGCTCCCTGAAGCTCACCGCGGAGGGCGGCCTGGATCCCGCGAAGCTCATGGGCCAGGACGTCACCACCCGCCCCGGCTTCCAGGAGATCCGCGTGCAGGTGGAGCTGGACACCGACGCCGATGAGCAGGCGGTCGCGGAGCTCCTGTCCGAAGCGGAGTCCCGCTGCCCGGTCTCGGACAACCTCGCCAACGCCACCCCGGTGCGGATCAGCGCCGCCGCACGCGCCTGAACGGCCTGCCGTTCAGTACCTGAACGCGCTCACAGCACCACCATCTGATCGCGGTGGATGGCCGGGCGACGGTACCGCTCCCCCAGCTCCTGGCTGGTGCGGGCGGTGCCGCGCCCGGCCATTGCGCGCAGCTCTTCGCTGCTGTATCCCGTCAGACCCCGGGCGATCACGGCCCCGTCGGGCCCGGCGACATCCACCGGCACCCCGGCCGGGAAGTCGCCGGTGACGGTGGTGACGCCGACGGCCAGCAGCGAACGCCGACGCGTGCGCACGGCCTCCGCCGCGCCCGCATCCAGGTGCAGGGTCCCCGCGCCGCGGGTGGCGAAGCGCAGCCACACCAGGCGGGAGCGGCGCCGTCCCTGATGCGCAGGGAAGAAGGTACCGACGTCCTCCCCTGCGATGAGCCGGGGGAAATTCGCCGCGGAGGTCATCACGGCGGCGGTGCCGGTGGTGGATGCGAGCTGCGCGGCGGAGAGCTTGGTGACCATCCCGCCGGTGCCGACGGCTGACCCGACCTCGCCGATGCTCACACCCTCGAGGCGTGACACATCGGGCACCTCCGCGATGCGCTGCGCGCCGGGCTCCCGGGGCGGCGCCGTGTAGAGGGCATCGACGTCGGTCAGCAGGATCAGCGCATCGGCGCCGAGCAGCTGGGCGACCAGGGCGGCCAGGCGGTCATTGTCCCCGAAGCGGATCTCGTGGGTCGCGGTGGTGTCGTTCTCGTTGATCACCGGCACGGTGCCGAGGCTCAGCAGCGATTCGAGGGCGCTGCGCACGGTGCGGTAGGTCTCGCGGCGCACCACATCGGTCTCGGTGAGCAGCACCTGCCCGGTGATCAGGTCGTGGGCGGAAAACGCGCTCTGCCAGGCGGTGGCCAGCAGGGCCTGGCCGACGCTCGCGGCCGCCTGCTGCAGGGACACATCGGTGGGGCGCTGCGCCAAGCCGAGCGGTCCGAGCGCCGCGGCGATCGCGCCGGAGGAGACCAGCACGACCTCGGTGCCGCGGGCGCGCAGACCCGCAGCGACCTCGGCGATCGAGGCGAGCTGCTGTGATTCGAGATGGCCGCGGCCGTCGGTGAGGCTCGAGGAGCCGATCTTCACCACCACACGGCCGGCCCGGTCAAGCTCCGCACGGTCGGTGATGCGGGCCGGTTGGCGCAGATCGGAGGAGTGACCAGCGTGCGGTGCGCTGCTCATACGCGCCGCCCGTCCCCATCGTCGGCGGGATCGGTCCAGTAGCCGGCCTGACGCTCGGCCTCCATCGCGGCCAGACGATCCATGCGCGCGGCGGTGCGGGCGCGCTGCTGCTCGCGCTTCTCCTCGCGGGTGGGGCGGTGGCGCTCCTCGAGCCGCTGATCGGTGCCACGGGCGCCGAGCAGCTCGGCGCCGCCCACCATCGTCGGCTCCCAGTCGAACACCACGGCGTCCTCCCCGGGGCCGATGAGCACGGTCGATCCGGCGACCGCGCCCGCGGCATACAGCTCATCCTCCACGCCGAGCCGCGCGAGCCGATCGGCGAGGTAGCCGACGGCCTCATCGTTGGCGAAGTCGGTCTGACGCACCCAGCGCTCGGGCTTATCACCCTGAACCCGGTAGGCGGTCTCACCGTCGTACTGCTCGGTGACCACGCGGAAGCCCTTCTCATCCTCCGCCGCGGGGGTGATGACGATGGGGGCCGCGTCAGGGGCGGGCAGCGCCTGGCGGGCCTCCTCCACGAGCTCGCCGAGCACGAAGGACAGCTCCCGCAGGCCCTTGTGGCTGACCGCGGAGACGTCCAGCACCGGCACGTCCCGCTCCCCCAGGCGGTCACGGACCATATCGGCCATATCCACGCCGTCCGGCAGATCGGTCTTGTTCAGCACGATGACGGTGGGGCGCTCCATGAGCGGGATGCGGCCCTCGGTCTCCTCGTCCAGGCTCGCGGCGTAGGCGGCGAGCTCCGCTTCGATGGTCTCGAGGTCACTCACCGGATCTCGCTCGGATTCGAGCGCCGCCGCGTCGAGCACATGCACGATCACGTGGCAGCGTTCGATGTGGCGCAGGAAATCCAGGCCCAGGCCCTTGCCCTGGCTGGCCCCGGGGATCAGCCCCGGCACATCGGCGACGGTGTACCGGTGCTGCCCAGCCTCGACCACGCCGAGGTTCGGCACGAGGGTGGTGAAGGGGTAGTCGGCGATCTTCGGACGCGCGGCGCTCATCGCAGCGATGAGGGAGGATTTCCCGGCGGAGGGGTAGCCGACCAGGGCGACGTCCGCCACGGACTTGAGCTCGAGGATGAGGGTGCGCTCCTGGCCGGGCTCGCCGAGCAGGGCGAAGCCGGGGGCCTTGCGCTTGGCGGAGGCCAGCGCCGCATTGCCGAGCCCGCCGTTGCCTCCGCGGGCGGCGACGTAGCGGGTGCCGATGCCGATCATGTCCGCGAGCACGGTGCCGTCCTCGGTGGTGACGACGGTGCCGTCCGGGACCGGCAGCACGAGATCCGCGCCGCGGGCGCCGTGGCGCAGGTCCCCCTTGCCGAAGCCGCCGCTCGTGGCGCGCTGATGCGGCTTGTGGTGGTACTCGAGCAGCGTCGTGGTGGAGGCGTCGACCTCGAGGATCACGTCACCGCCGCGACCGCCGTTGGCCCCATCGGGCCCGGCCAGCGGCTTGAACTTCTCCCGACGGATGGAGGCGGCGCCGTTGCCCCCGGAGCCGCCGATGACCTGCAGGCGGACGCGGTCGACGAAGGTGGCCATGGGTGCCTCCGAGTTTCTCTCAGGTGCCGGACAGTCCAGCAGAGCGAGGATAGATGCCGACGAGGGGCGGAGCGCGTTCGGCTCCGCCCCTCGCAGGACAGGGTGCCCCGTCATCCGGGGCCGTGGATCAGACGGTCTCGACGACGGAGACCACGCGACGGTCGCGCTTGCGGCCGAACTCCACGGTGCCCGCGGTGAGCGCGAACAGGGTGTCGTCGCTGCCGCGGCCCACACCGTCACCGGCGTGGATCTTGGTGCCCCGCTGGCGCACGAGGATCTCGCCGGCGCCGACGACCTGGCCGCCGAAGCGCTTCACACCGAGGCGCTGAGCGTTGGAGTCGCGGCCGTTCTTGGAGGAGCTGACGCCCTTCTTGGATGCCATGTCGAATCAGTCCTTATCGCTGTCGGGGATCGCTCAGGCGATGCCGGTGATCTTCAGGCGGGTGAGCTCCTGGCGGTGGCCCTGGCGCTTCTTGTACCCGGTCTTGTTCTTGTAGCGGAGGATGCGGATCTTGTCGCCGCGGAGGTCCTCGACCTTCTCGGCGGTGACCTTGACCTTCGCGAGGTCCTTCTGGGCGGAGGTGACCTTGTCACCGTCGACCAGCAGCACGGGAGCGAGCTCGATGCTGTCGCCCGCCTCGCCGGCCACGCGGTTGATCACGATGGTGTCGCCCACCGACACCTTCTCCTGACGACCGCCTGCGCGGACGATTGCGTACACCACGTCACTGCTCCATCTTGTGAATCGGAATTGCTCGGGCGCCGTACCTCTGGGGAGTCTCACCGCGGACCTGCGACCGTCGACCGGTCCCGGGCAGGCCCGGGAGGGAGGTGCGGTCGCGCGGCGTCCACCGCCGAGCACGACTATCGACGCGTTTCGCGCCGAGGGACAGCTTACGGTCCGAGAATGTGCCGGTCAACCATCGGACACGGTCCGACCTGCGAGAACGCGGTCACACCCTGTGGAACACGTCACCCGTCGGACGGCTGCGTGCCCGAGGGCGTCCCGGCACCCTCCGCAGAGTCCTCCCCAGAATCCTCCGCATCCGATGCCTTCGCGCCTGCGTCGCCTTCGCCGTCCGCGACGGTCACGACCTGGCCGTCGACCACCACCTCAGGCGGCTGCTGGCCGCTCGAGGCCGCAGCGATCGAGGCGATCGTGGCACGGGCGAGGGCGCGGGAGTCGGCGTCGTCCTCGAGGCGGTGCACATCTGAGGAAGTCTCCTCGCTCGACGTGTCCGTCTCCTCCTTGCCGCCGCGGCCGCGTCGGCCCCGTCGGCGCGAGGAGCGCTGCCCCTCGCCATCGTGCCCGGAGGACTGGGGCTGCTCGCCGTCGACATCGATGATCATGCCGCGGCCGTGGCAGGCCTCGCAGGAGTGGGAGAAGGTCTCCACCAGGCCCTGACCCACGCGCTTGCGGGTCATCTGCACCAGACCCAGCGAGGTCACCTCGGCGACCTGATGCTTGGTGCGGTCGCGGCCCAGGCACTCCACGAGGCGGCGCAGCACGAGGTCCCGGTTGGACTCGAGCACCATGTCGATGAAGTCGATGACGATGATGCCGCCGATATCGCGCAGCCGCAGCTGGCGCACGATCTCCTCAGCCGCTTCGAGGTTGTTCTTGGTGACCGTCTCCTCGAGGGAACCGCCGGAGCCGATGAACTTGCCGGTGTTGACGTCCACGACGGTCATCGCCTCGGTGCGGTCGATCACGAGTGAGCCGCCGGAGGGCAGGTAGACCTTGCGATCCATGGCCTTCAGCAGCTGCTCATCGATGCGGTGCTTGGCGAAGACGTCCTTCTCGCCGACATGGCGGGTGACGCGCTCGAGCAGATCCGGCGCCACATCGGAGACGTACTCGTGCACGTCCTGGTGGACCTTCTCACCCTCGACGATCAGGGAGGTGAAGTCCTCGTTGAAGACGTCGCGCACCACCTTGATGGCGATGTCCGGCTCCTGCGAGAGGGCCACCGGCGCCGACTTCGACTTCTGCTTCTTGGTGATCTTCTCCCACTGGGCGCGCAGGCGCTCGACGTCGTGGGTGAGCTCCTCCTCGCTCGCTCCCTCGGCGGCGGTGCGCACGATCACGCCCGCCTCATCAGGGATGATCTGACGCATGATCTTCTTCAGCCGGGCCCGCTCGGTGTCCGGCAGCTTGCGGGAGATGCCGGTCATGGATCCGCCGGGCACGAACACGAGGTAACGGCCAGGCAGGGAGATCTGGCTGGTGAGCCGGGCGCCCTTATGGCCGATGGGGTCCTTGGTGACCTGCACCAGCACGGAGTCGCCGCTCTTGAGCGCGAGCTCGATGCGGCGCGGTTGGCCGTCCAGCCCCGCGGCATCCCAGTTGACCTCGCCGGCGTACAGCACGGCGTTGCGACCCTTGCCGATGTCCACGAAGGCGGCCTCCATGGACGGCAGCACGTTCTGCACCTTGCCCAAGTAGACATTGCCCACCATGGAGGTCTGGGACTTCTGGGCGACGTAGTGCTCGACCAGGACGTCGTCCTCGAGCACGGCGATCTGAGTGCGGCCGGGGCGCTCACGCACCACCATGGAGCGCTTGACGGATTCGCGGCGGGCCAGGAACTCGGCCTCGGTGATGACGCTGCGGCGCCGTCCGGCATCCCGACCCTCACGGCGGCGCTGGCGCTTGGCCTCCAGACGCGTGGAGCCCTTGACGGCCTTCACCTCATCACGGGCCTCCCGCACCTTGACCACGGTGTTCGGCGGATCATCCGGGGATGTCTCATCGGAGCCGCTGCCGGAGCGGCGGCGACGCCGACGTCGACGGGAGCTCGAAGAGGAGCCAGAGGAGCCGCTGTGACCGCTGCCGGAGTCATCCCCGGAGCCGTCCTGGTCATCGCCTGTCTCCTGCCCCTGCTCGGAGGAGTTCTCGGAGGTCGAGGAGTCGTCATCGCTGCGCCCGCGGCCGCGACGTCCGCGCCCGCCGCGGCGGCGGCGCCGACGCGAGGAGCCGGAGCGCTCAGAGCTCGAGGAGTCCTCACTGCCGGAGGAGTCATCACCGCCGTCGGAACCCTGGGCATCGGAGTCCCCCTCAGAGGCGCTCTGCTGATCCTGCCCGTTCTGATCGTCCGTGCTGTCCGCGGAGCCCTGGGAGCGCTGCGAGGAGCGACGGCGCCGACGCGCGGGGCGCGCATCGTCCGTCTCCGCGTCATCCTCATCGTCGGTATCAGCGTTCTCGGGCGCCTGGGCCGCCGCAAAGGAAAGGTCCGCGCTGCCCACGGGGGCATCCTGCGGGCCGACCGTGGTGCGGGGCTGCGGGGTAGGGGCCTGGAACAGCAGGGAGGCGAAGTCCATCTGGACCTGCTCGCGACGCCGGGCGCGATCCTCGTCCTGCTCATCCTCGGCGTCCGCAGTGTCCGCGGCGGGCCGGGAGGAGGCGAGGGCACGCAGATCATCGGCAACGGTGGAGGGTGCCGATGCCTGCTGCTCGGGCTGTTCAGGCTCCGTCGGCTCTGCTGCGGTCTCCTCGTCGGCCTCGGCGGCGGTCTGCTCGGTCACGGGCTCGCTCGCGGGCACAACGGGCGCCCCGGCGGGAGCGCCGGCACGCCGACGGCGCCGGGCGGGCGCGGGGGCCGGTTCGATCGGCTCCTGGGACTGCGGGGCCACGATGGTGCGCGGCGCCGAGGAGACCTCCGGCTCGATCGTGGGCGGGGTGAAAGCGGGCGCTCCGGCGGGGGAGCCCGCGCGGCGACGCCGACGGGGCGCGCTCGCAGGCGCCTTCGACACCTCTGTGGTCTCCGGGGTGGACGTCTCCGGGGTGGTCGATGCGCCGGATTCGTCCTGCGGTTCGAGGGAAGTATGGGTGCTGTCAGCCATGCGGCCGTCTCCTTCGAGGGACCAGCGCACCCTGGCCCTTCGTGGTCATCGTCCCTGGGGACGGAAGTCTCAAGCCCTCTCCGTCGCGCAGCTCCACCTGTGAAGCGCAGCGATGCCGGACGCTTCGAGCACATCGGTCGCGGTCTGCCGCGTGGCCGGTGCTCCCCCGTCCTGACGCCGGGAGGTTCCTCCACCCGGTACGGGGCGAAGGAGTGCCTGGGCCAGTATGGCACAGGGCCCCGGCGCGGCGACTGGTGCGACGCACCGCGAAACAGGACGATGGTCCCGCAGGCAGGCCCCTGCAGCACCTAGGTTTTGTGACAGCGTGTGTCGTCCCTGGGAGGAAGCATGGAAGCCCTCGATATCGCACGGTGGCAGTTCGGCATCACCACCGTGTACCACTTCATCTTCGTGCCGCTGACCATCGGCCTGTCGTTCCTGGTCGCGATCATGCACACCAAGGCGGTGCGCAGCAAAGATGCGGTCACCAAGGACGCCTGGACCCGCCTGACGAAGTTCTTCGGCGGCATGCTGATCATCAACTTCGGCATCGGCATCGCCACCGGCATCGTCCAGGAGTTCCAGTTCGGCATGAACTGGTCGGAGTACTCCCGCTACGTGGGCGACATCTTCGGCGCGCCCCTCGCGCTCGAGGGCCTGCTGGCCTTCTTCCTCGAGTCGGTGTTCCTGGGGCTGTGGATCTTCGGCTGGAATCGCATGAACGAGAAGCTCCACCTGATGACGATCTGGATGGTCGCGATCGGCACCATGCTCTCGGCGTACTTCATCATCGCCGCCAACAGCTTCATGCAGCACCCCGTCGGCGCCGTGTTCAACCCGGAGACGGGCCGCGCGGAGATGGATCCCGGGCAGGGCTCCCTGTGGTCCGTGCTCACGAACGTCACCACGCTGGCCGCCTTCCCGCACGTGATCTTCGGCGCCTGGCTGACCGCCGCCGCCTTCGTGGTGGGCGTGGCCGCCTGGCACCTGGTCAAGCACCACAACACCGCCCAGGAGCTGGGCGTGGACAGCGAGGAGGGCGCCCAGCATCGCACGCTGGCGCAGACCATCTTCCGGCCCGTGCTGCGCTTCGGCGTGCTGATGATGGTGATCGCCGGGATCGGCCTGGTCGTCACCGGCGATATGCAGGCCAAGATCATGTTCCACCAGCAGCCGATGAAGATGGCCTCCGCCGAAGCGCTGTGCGAGACCACCGAGGGCGCGGCCTTCTCGATCCTGACCGTCGGCGGCCCCGATGCCTTCGCCACCGACTGCGACGGTGTCACCCACCTCATCGAGGTCCCCTACGTCACCTCGATCCTGGCCACGAACGACCCGAATGCCACTCTGCAGGGCGTCGAGGACCTGCAGGCGCAGTACAAGGCCGAGTTCGGTGAGACCGTCACGGACATCTACGGCAACGAGGTGGAGGCGGACTACCGCCCCAACCTGTTCGTCACCTACTGGTCCTTCCGCCTCATGATCGGTCTGGCCGTGTTCAGCGCGATCCTCGCCGTGTGGGCGTTCTGGGTGACCCGCGGCAAGGGCGATCAGGCCCGCACCACCGGCTCGAAGGCCTTCAAGTGGTTCGCGGTCCTCGCGATCCCGATGCCGTTCCTGGCCAACGCCGCCGGCTGGGTGTTCACCGAAATGGGCCGCCAGCCCTGGGTGGTGCACCCCAATCCCGATGACCCGACGGTGCGCCTGATGACCGTGCAGGGCGTGTCCAACCACGAGCCCATGGTGGTGCTGGTGTCGCTGATCGCCTTCACGCTGATCTACGGCGTGCTCGCCGTCATCTGGTTCGAGCTCATGCGCAAGGCCGCGCTGAAGGGCATTCCGCTGCCCCGGAAGCGCGAGGAGTCGCAGGAGCTCGATACCCCGACCATCTCCTTCGGATACTGAGAGAGCTGAGGATTCCCCATCATGGACATCACTTTCCTCCAGGGCCTCTGGTTCGCTCTCATCGCGGTCCTGTTCGCCGGGTACTTCGTGCTCGAGGGCTTCGACTTCGGCGTCGAGATGAACCTCGCCACCCTCGGCAAGGGCGACCCCGAGCGCAACCGCACCATGCTCAAGACCATCGGCCCGATCTGGGACGGCAACCAGGTGTGGGTGCTCGTGGGCGGAGCCGGCATCTTCGCGGCGTTCCCCGAGTGGTACGCCACCCTGTTCTCCGGCTTCTACCTCGCGCTGCTGCTTCTCCTGCTGGTGCTGATCCTGCGCGTGTGCGCCTTCAAGTGGCGGGAGAAGCGAAACTCCGCGGCCTGGCACAAGGGCTGGGACATCATCCACATCATCTCCGGTTTCGTGCCGGCACTGCTGTGGGGCGTGGCCTTCGCGAACATCGTGCGCGGCGTCCAGATCGACGACAACGCGTGGATCACCACGAACCTGATCGGGCTGCTGAACCCCTTCGGGTTGCTGGGCGGCCTGGTGTTCGTGGGCCTGTTCTGGCTGCACGGAACCCACTACCTGGCGCTGCGCACCACCGGTGAGCTGCGCGAGGATGCCAACAAGCAGGCCTCTTGGATGATCTACCCGGTGATCGTGCTGGGCGCGATCTTCCTGATCTGGAACCAGCTGGCGCACTCCAACACCTGGCTGACCTGGATCCCGCTGCTCATCGCAGCGCTGGCCCTGGTCGCGGTGATCTTCACGAACAAGGCTCGCCGGGAGGGCATGTCCTTCCTGGCCACCACCGTGGCGATCGTCGCCGCGGCTGCGCAGATGTTCGGCGGCCTGTTCCCGAACGTGCTGCCGGCCACGAACGATCCGGCGAACTCGCTGACCATCGCGGGCTCCGCCTCGACTGAGCACACGCTGCTGCTGATGGCGATCTTCGTGGTGCTGTTCCTGCCGATCGTGCTGTCCTACCAGGCCTGGGGCTACAAGGTGTTCAGCCACCGTCTGACCGTCGGCGAACCGGATGAGCGCGAGGGCCAGGGCCCCAAGGCGCGCATCGTCGGCGCCTACCGGGCGGCCTTCGAGCAGGAGTGATCCTCAGGTGATCCTGCGATGATCGCTTCATGACCACCTCCACTGAGCGCCCGGGCGTGCCGCCAACCGGCGGCTCCCCGGGCGCTCCGTCGTCCTCTCCCTCCTCGGCGCCGCGGACGTCCCGCGCCTCGCGTGCGCCTTTGGATCCACGGCTGCTGCGCCATGTTCGGGCCGCCCGCTCCCATGTGGTGCGCACGGCGCTGCTGGGCGTGGTGCAGGCCGCGGCGATCATCGTCACCGCCCTCGCGCTCGGCGGGATCGGTGGGGCTCTGCTGAGCGACGCGGTGGCCCCGCAGGCGCTGCCGGGCCTGCTGGCTGCTGTCGTACTCGCCCTGCTGGTGCGCGCCGGTGCGGTGATCATCGAGCAGCGCACGGCGCACCGCGCGGCGACCGCGGCGATCGCGCAGCTGCGCACGGACGTGGTCGCGCACACCGCACGCCTGGGCCCTCGCGCCGGGGCGGGCCGCGGCGCGGATGTGACGACGCTGGCGACCACGGGCATTGAGAATCTCCGCCCCTACCTGGTGGGGTATGTCCCCAAGCTCCTGCTCACCTGCACCGCCACTCCCCTGGTCCTCGTCGCCCTGGTGCTGCTGGATCTCGATTCGGCGCTGATCGCCCTGGTGACTCTGCCGCTGATCCCGATCTTCATGATCCTGGTGGGGAAGATGACGCTGGGCCGCTCCGAGCGACTGCTCGCGGATATGCGCACCCTGTGGGCGCAGATGCTGGACCTCGTGGAGGGCCTGCCCACGCTGAAGGCTTTGGGGCGTGAACGCGGACCCGAGCGGATCATTCACCGGCTCGGCGAGCGCCATCGTGGCTCGACCATGGGATCGCTGCGCTACGCCTTCCTGTCCTCCTTCATGCTGGAGTTCCTGGCCACGCTGTCGGTTGCGCTGATCGCGGTGCACATCGGCCTGCGCCTGGTGTTCGGCGAGATGGAGATCGGCCCGGCGCTCGCGGTGCTGGTGCTCGCCCCGGAGGTGTATCTGCCGCTGCGGCAGGTGGGCCAGCAGTACCACTCCTCCACCGACGGGCTCGCGGCGGTCAACGCCGCCTTCGCGGTGCTCGAGGAGGAGGGGATGGCCGACGGGACCGTGCCCGCCCCGGACCTGCACCAGGTCACCATCGCACTGCAGGAGGTGAGCGTCCGCTCCCGCTCCGGCTGGGCCCCGCACCGCATCTCCGGTCAGATCCGGCCTGGGCAGATCACCGTCCTCGCCGGGCCCAGCGGCTCCGGGAAGACGACGCTGCAGCAGGTCCTGCTGGGGCTGCTTCCCCCCGATCACGGCAGCGTGGCCCTGCGCGCAGCAGACGGCACCGAGCTGCCGATCGCCGAGGTGGAGCGCCGCTCCTTCTGGGATCAGGTGATCTGGCTGCCGCAGCGTCCGGTGCTGCGGCCCGGTACTCTGCGTGAGCTGCTGCTCGAGGTCCGGCCAGCGGCGAGCGAGGAGGAGCTCGCCGCGGCGGCGGCCCGCACGGGCCTGGATCAGGTGATCGCCGAACGCGGCTGGGAGGCGCAGCTGGGCCGGGGCGGGCAGGGGCTGTCGCTGGGCGAACGCCAGCGGGCGGCGCTCACCCGGGCGCTGCTGTCCGAGGCGCCGCTCGTGGTGCTCGATGAGCCCACCGCACACCTCGACGGCGGCACGGAGGACCTCGTGATCGAGCTGCTGCACACCCTGCGCGCCCAGGGCCGCACCATCGTGCTGGCCGCCCATCGCGAGTCCCTCGTGGATCTCGCCGATGCGGTGATCGAGGTGCGCACCGCCGCTGCTGCCGAGGAGGTGTCCCGATGAGCCCGCTCGCCGCCGTCATGAGCGCGATGGAGATCCCGCGCTCCCGCCTGCTGGCCGCCGTCGGCGCGGCCGTCGCGACCCTCGCGGCGAGCTTCGCCCTGGCCGCCGTCTCCGCGTGGCTGGTGACCACCGCGTGGACCCGCCCGCCGGTGCTGGATCTGACGGTCGCGACGGTCGCGGTGCGGGCGCTCGGCGTCTCCCGTGGCGTGTTCCGCTGGCTGGACCGCATGCTGTCCCATGACGTCGCATTGCGCGGTGTGGTCTCGCTGCGCACCGGGCTGTTCACGGCGCTGGCTCGCCGGGATGGCGATGCGATCTCGCGCTTGCGCCGCGGGGACCTGCTGGCACGCCTGGGCGATGATGCGCAGGAGATCGCCAACCACGTCATCAACGCTGTGGTCCCCGCGCTCGTGAGCGTGGTGATGACCCTCATCGTGACGATCACGCTGCTGCCGATCTCTTGGATCGCGGCGCTCGCGATGCTGGCGTCCCTCGTGGTCGCCGGGGTGCTTGCGCCGATGGCGGCGCTGCGTGCTGCGGCGCTCGCAGAGGACGCTGTCGTGGAGCATCGCACCCAGGTGACCGCGCAGGCCCTGGACACGGTGGACGATGCGTCCGTGCTGCGCGTCCAGGGCCGGCTCGAGAGCACTCTCGCGGAGCTGGACGCACAGCAGCGCGCGCATGACGCGGCGATGGACCGCGCCGCCCTCCCGTCGGCCCTCGCCGCGGGAACGGTGCCGCTGGTGATGATCCCCGCTCTGCTGGCCTCGGTGCTGGCCGCCGGACCGCTGTGGACGCAGGGCATCCACCCGGCCGGGCTGATCGGCATCCTGCTGCTGCTGCCGCTGTCCTCCTATGAGGCGGCGCAGAACCTGCCCGCCGCCGCCTCGCAGCTGGCGCGCTCCCGCGCCGCTGCCCGTCGTCTGGTCGCCACCGCCGGGACGCCCGACCCGCGGGCCGTCACCAGTGAGGCGGAGCGCCGCGCGGCCTCCCGGGGCTTCACGAGCAGCCTGGTGCGCGCCACCTGGCAGGACTACACGGCCGGCGGCATCGGGGAGCGCGGGCAGGACGTCGAGGACCAGGATCTGGAAACCGCCGCGACACCGCTGCGAGCAGACGCGGACAACAGCGACGGTCACCCTGCAGGAGCAGTGAGCGCTGAGCCGCTGGCCACCCCGCACCTGCGCGCCCGGCATCTCACCGCCGGATGGACGCCCGATGCCCCACGCGTCGAGAACCTCGAGCTGGATCTGCCGCCCGGGGGGCGCCTGGCAATCATCGGCCCCTCCGGAGCGGGCAAGTCCACGCTACTGGCCACCCTGGCGGGTCTGCTGCGTCCGCTGCAGGGCGAGGTCACGCTCGATGACGCCGATCTCGCAGACCTCTCCCCCACAGAGCAGCGCCGCCGGATCGTCATGTTCGCCGAGGACGCCCATGTCTTCGCCACCACGGTGGCGGAGAACGTGCGGGTGGCCCGCGGTGATGTGACCGACGCCGAGATCGCCGCGGCTCTTGAGGCTGTGGGGCTCGGTACATGGGTGGAGCAGCTGCCGGAGGGTCTTGCCACGGTGCTGGGGCCCGACGGGACGACGGTCTCCGGCGGGGAACGTCGGCGCCTGCTGCTGGCCCGCGCCGTGGTGCGCTCTGCGCCCATCACGCTGCTGGATGAGCCCACCGAGCATCTGGATCCCGAGCTCGGTGATGCGCTGCTGGGTCGTCTGCTGGGCCCTTCGTCCGATCCGCTGCTCCCCGCCGCCGCTACCGTGGTGGTCGTCACGCATCGCGTGGAGGCAATCCCGCCGGGCACGGCGGTGCTGGACCTCGCTGCGCTGCCCCATCTTGCCTAGAGGACGCCCGATGACCACGACGATTGCCGCCGCCCCGGCCACCGGTGCGCGAGCCCGCCTGCAGGACCTGTGCGCCGCCGTGCTCGCCGGCGGGGAGAGCGAGGACCTGCTGGAGCTGCTGGTCCGCTCGGCCCGCAGCGATCTGGATGCTCGCAGTGCTCTCCTGCTGACGCCGCTCGAGCCGTCCCGCTGGGGCGTGGAGATGGTGGATGGGCCCGATGCCGCTCAGCTGCTCGGTGAGCAGGTGCCCGCCACCTCCGCGATCGGGCGGGGGCTGCGCGATGAGGATGTTGCGGCACTCGAGGCCGTGGAGACGCTCACCATCGGTGAGGAGACCTGCCGGGTGCTCATCGCCGTGATCGACGCGGGCGAGCAGGGCATCGGTCTGCTGACCGCCCTGCGCGCCCAGGATGCCGAGCCGTTCGATGCGCTCTGCCGCGAGCGTCTGGACGCCCTGGCGGGCCTGATCGGCCTGACGCTGCGCCTGCCCACCCTGGGGGCGTCGGCCCAGGTAGACGATGAGCGCTCCCGGATCGCCCGGGACCTGCACGACCTTGCGATCCAGGAGCTGTTCGCCGTCGGCATGGAGCTCGAGAGCCTGGTAGACGATCTGGGCTCCCCCGAGGAGCCGCCCACGAACACGCGGATTCGCACGTCGGTGAAGACCTCGGTGCAGGGGGTCGAGAACGCGGTCGCGCAGATCCGCCAGATCGTGCAGTCGCTGCGCCGCGAGCGACTGGAGGCGACGCTGTCCGAACAGCTGCGCCACGAAGTGGGGCTCGCCACCGCGGGCCTCGGCTTCGTGCCCTCGCTGCGACTGCCGCAGGATTCGGCGCACATGGACGCGGAGATCCCGCCGGAGATCGCGGAGGACGTCGTGGCCGTGGTGCGTGAGTGTCTTGCCAACGCTGCCCGGCACGCGCATGCCAGCGCCGTCGCGGTGTCGGTGAGCGTGTTCTCCGAGGGCGTGGACCGGGTGGTGCAGGTGAACGTCTCGGACAACGGCCGCGGGATCGACCCCACGGTGCGTCGCCGCAGCGGGCTGGCGAACATGTCCTCCCGAGCGCGGCGTCACTCCGGGTGGGTCGATGCGATCAACCTCGAACCGGGCACGATGATCTCCTGGCGAGTCACGCTGCCGGTGGAGTGATCAGCGCGTCGGCTCTGGTCGGCGCGTCAGCTCACTTCCAGCCAGCGCGGCGCCGTGCCGCAACCATCGCCGCCACCTGGGTGCGGCGCTGCATGCCCAGGGCCTGCAGGATCACGGTCACGCGGTTCTTCACGGTCTTCTCGGCGATGCCGAGGTTCTCGGCGATCTCGCGATTGGAGTGCCCATCGCCGATGAGCTCGACGATCCGCTGATCCGAGGCGGACAGCTCCGGTCCCTCATCACCGCGGTCGGCGGGCCACACCGTGCGGCCCTCATGGACGGCGCAGATGGACTCGACGATCTCCTGCGAGCGGGCGGACTTGAGCATCAGCCCCGCCGCACCGGCGGCGCGGGACTCCCGCAGCGCCGCATCGTCATCGAAGCTCGTGAGCACCAGCATCGTCTGCTCAGGGTTGAGATCCCGGGCCGCATCCATGACGTCGATTCCGGTGCCGTCCGGCAGCTGCAGATCCACCACCAGCACATCGGGGCGGATGGCGGGCAGACGACGCCGCGCCTCGGCGACCGAGGATGCCTCCCCGATGACACGGAGCGCGGGACTGGACTCGATGGCCGTGACAATGCCACGTCGGACCACTTCGTGGTCATCCACCAACATGACGCGGATCGGTCCGGGAGTATCGGTCGCTGTCACGAAGCGTCCTTCCTGAAGTTCGCGGGGGAAAGGGCCCGTCGGGGTTGGCACCGGGGGCAGAAGTGCGAGGAACGCCCCTGGTGGAAGACTCGTCGCAGCAATCTACCGCACCGCAGGCACGGCTGCCCCTCCCGGCCGTACGCAGACAGCGAGCGGGCGAAGTAGCCACTGCGCCCGTCGACGTTCACGTAGAGGGCATCGAAGCTGGTGCCGCCCACGGCCAGGGCCCGTTCCATGACCTCCGCCGCAGCACGCAGGATGTTCAGCGCGCGCCGCTGCGTGAGGGCCGCACCGGGGGTGTCGTGGCGGATGCGGGCGCTCCACAGCGCTTCATCGGCGTAGATGTTACCTATGCCGGACACGATCTCCTGGGCGAGCAGCAGGGACTTGATGCCGGCGCGGCGCCGACGCAGCTCGCGGGCGATCGCGGGCAGATCCGCAGCGGGGTCCAGCAGATCGCGGGCCACATGCGCGAGGTCCACGGGCAGCAGGTCATCGGGGCTGTCCGCAGCGGCTGGTCGGCCATCGGCAGTGGGTGCGAGATCGGTGGCCCACAGCCCGCCGAACAGCCGCTGATCCACCAGGTCGATGCGGGCACCGTCGTCCAGATGCATTGAGAGCCGACGGTGGCGCAGCTCCTGGGCGGCGTCATGCGCGGCAGTGGTGATGCGCAGCTGGCCGCTCATGCCCAGGTGGCCCATCAGCGCTTCACCGGTTTCGGCCCCATCGGCCTCCTGCAGGCGCCACCACAGGAACTTTCCGCGCCGCACCACGGCGGCGAGGCGGCGCCCTTCGACGGCGGCGCGCAGTCGGTCCACTCCCCCGCGCTGGCGGCGGATGATCCGCTCATCCAGCACCTCGAGGGAGGTGACGGTGCGGCCGACGGTGCGGGGCACGAGGCCCCGTCGGACCACTTCGACCTCGGGCAGCTCGGGCATGGGTCAGCTGCCCGGCAGCAGGGATTCCCCGCGCTCGGCGAGGATGCCGCGCACGGCGTTCTGGGCGGCGGCGAGCTCGGCGTCCTTCTTCGAGGCGCCCTCACCGGTGGCGGAGACGATGCCCTCGATGCTCACGTGGGCGGTGTAGGTCTTGGCGTGCTCGGCTCCGGATTCGCTGATGCGGTAGACGACGCTGCCGCCTTCCGCGGCGGCGATCTCCTGCAGGCGGGTCTTGAAGTCGTAGCCGGTGGCCAGGAACTCTTCGGAGCTCAGCAGCGGCTCCAGCAGATCCAGCACGAAGCGGCGGGACACGTCCTGCCCGAGAGCAAGGTGGACGCTGCCGATCACGGCCTCGGTGGTGTCGGCGAGGATCGAGGGTTTGGAGCGTCCACCGGTGAGGTCCTCGCCGCGGCCGAGCTTGACGTAGGCCCCGAGGTCCAGGCGGCTGGCGACGACGGCGAGGGCGCGGGTGCTGACGGTCGCGGCGCGGCGGCGGGCGAGCTCACCCTCGGTGAGCGTGGGGTAGCTGGCGTAAAGGTGCTCGGTGACGGCAAGCTGCAGCACCGCATCGCCCAGGAACTCCAGGCGCTCGTTATGCGGGATGCCGTCGTGCTCATAGGAGTAGGAGCGGTGGATCAGCGCGAGGTCCAGCAGCCCGGATTCGCGCAGGTCGACGGCCTGCCCGGCGTCCAGCGGAAGCTTCTCGAGCAGCCCCGCGGGGTCGGCGGCTTCGGTGGCGCGGCGACGGCGGGCCATCAGGCGTCCTGCCCGGGGCGGTCGGTGCTGTTCGTGTCAACCGCGTCCGTGCCCTCAGTGGGCTCGGGGTCCGTGCCCTCGGCGCTGTCGTCGGAGTTGGCGAAGAAGCCCTGGAGGGCGGCGAAGCGGCCGTCGATCACCTCGTGCTCGTGCTCCGGGTCTTCCTCCATGCGGAAACCGCACTGGGAGCACAGACCCGGGCAATCGGGGCGGCACAGGGGGCGCTCCTCGGCGTCCATGGCGAGGCTGTCGCGCACGAGCGGACCCAGCGGCGCTTCATCGTCCTCGAGCAGGGCGGTGTCCTCCCGCTCCTCAGCCGGGACCTTCTCGGGGTACATGAACAGCTCGCCGATGCGGGCGGTGACGTCCTGGTCCACGGGGTCCAGGCAGCGGCTGCATTCGCCTTCGAGGTGGCTGCTGACGGTGCCGTGGACGTAGATGCCTTCGACCACGGATTCGAGCTCGGCCTCGACGGTGATGTCGGCGCCGGTGGGGACGGTCATGGCGAGGCTGCCGATCTGTTCATCACCGGGCGCGGGTACGGAGCGCTCCACATGGCGGTGCGTGCCGACGCGGCCGACGAGGTCGACGACGTCCAGGCGCAGAGCCTGGTCGAGTTCGGTCGGGGCGGGGGTGTCGGTGGTCATCGGGTCTCCTCCAGGGAAGGGGTGCAGATCAGGCTGAGGCGCTGGCCCGCGGACGGGAGTTGGGGCGCTGGTGGCCGATGGGGGTCAGGGGTGGGTGCGCAGCGCGTCGAGGGATGCGGCGGGCAGCAGGTCGCTCACGTCTCCGCCGAGGCTGTGGACCTCGCGGACCAGGGAGGAGGAGATGTGGGCGTATGCAGCGTCGGTGAGCAGGAAGATCGTCTCGATGCCCGCGAGGTGGTGGTTCATGCGTGCCATCGGCTCTTCGTAGGCGAGGTCAAGCTGAGAGCGCAGTCCTCGCACGACGGCACCGGCTCCGACCTCGCGGCAGAAGTCCACGAGCAGACCGCGCGGCAGGGTGCGGACCTCTGCGTGCGCGGCAAGATCCTCCGTCGCGAGGGTTCGCTCGATGGCGGTGGTGCGCTCGTCGATGCTCAGCAGGCTCTGCTTGGAGGGGTTGTGGGTGACGGCGATGATCACGCGGTGCCCCAGTGCGACGGCCCGTCGGGTGAGGTCCAAGTGCCCCAGGGTGAGGGGGTCGAAGGAGCCGGGCAGGACGACGGTGCTCATACCGCCACTGTAGTGCGGGCGCGGCGTATGGACTCTCAGGCGAGTTGCACCGTCACCTCGTGGTTCCCGTCCTCGTCGATGTCGCCGATGCTGAGGGTTCCTAGCTTGCCAACGAGCTGGCCGGTGCCGGATCCGGGGGCGATCACGTAGCTCAGCTGGGGCTCGCCCCCGACCATGGTGCCGAGCTGCAGGAAGGTCAGGGTGCCGGCGCGACCGGCGATAGCGCCCTCGAAGGTCTCGGTGGCGACGTACCCGGCATCACCCGTGGCGGGATCTCCGGCGGTGGTCATGGTGCCGTGGGAGGTGCCGGTGAGGTCGCCGCTCCAGGTCTTGGCGAGGTCGAAGCGGGCGGCGGAACCGGGGATGGGGTCGGCGGGGGTGAGCTGGACGGTGAAGGTGGCGCGCAGCGTCGTCGTCATGCGGCCAGTATGCCGGGGAGGGCGGGAGGTCAGCTAGGGGGCAGAACCTGAGAGCCATGCAGGTGAGGCGCGAGGGGCGTGAGCGGCGCGGGACTGCTGGGGCGAGCCCGCCCAGCTGGTTCCGCGGACGGTACTCAGGCGACCGGCCGCACGCATATAGCAGGTGGCCGGTCGTCTGAGTGCCGTTCGTGGATGGGGCTCGGCGGGCTCGCGGTCATGGGGCACGCAGTTCAGGTGCGTGTGGGCAAGCGGGAGCGGTGCCGCCAGTAGGGAGCGGTGCTCTCAGTACGGCGGATGCTCGGGATCGTAGAGTGGGGCAGCGGGGCTGGGTGGGTCTGCGGATGCTCCGTCACTGCCTGGTTCACCCGTCACCGAACCGCCCTCGTCATTTCCCGTCCCACATCCGCTCGCCTCGCCTCCGCTCGCCTCTCCCCGTGCTCGGCGGTGGGCGTCTTCCTCGCGTTCGAGGTAGGAGTTCCACACGACCCGCAGGTGATCGCCGAGCTCGCGGGTGACGAGGTCGGTGTTACGTGTGGTCTCGGTCACGGGGCGGCTGCGTCCGCGGGTTCGGGCAGTCCAGGTGGTCACCCCGGTGTGGGGATCGCGGATCGGGTCGATGAGTCCGAGGGTTTTGAGCCGGTGGTGGCTGTAGCAGAGCCGGTGGAGGTTCTCTGGGCTGGTGGGGCCTCCGCGGTCGGGGTGAGCGTGGTCGAATTCTTCGATGTGGTCGGTTTCGCCGCTGGTGGTGACGATGGTGCTGCACCCGGGGACTGCGCAGATCGGGTCGATCTGCCGCAGCAGCTCCTGCATCGACCGACTCACCTGATAGGTCTTCGCCGCCCGCGGCAGGAAACTGCCGTCCACGGGGTCGGTGAGGACGCGGTGGAACACGGGGGCGTTCACCACGAGCTCACGGGCCATGGCGGGCGGGATCGGATGCGTCCCATCCACCTCACCAGGAGCCTCGGACTGACCGAGCAGCGTCATCACGGGCACGGTGACGTTGATGCGGAACCCGGACTCCGGCACCTCAATACCGTCGGTGCCGAAGGCGGTGCGGGTCAGGATCGCGTAGCGAAGCGCCGCGAGGGACATGGGCCTGCCGGTTTCGGCGACAGTGCCGAACACGTCGAACGGAACAGAGACGGGGCTCAACGACGAGGCGGGGCCAGCCTCCGCCAGCGCCTGTCGTTGCGTGGTCTGCACCGCCCTCGCGGCGGCGTCGAGTCGGTGGCCGAGTGCGGTGATCTCCGGGACGGGGCCGGTGACCTGCAGGCAGGCGGTGCCGTCCATGTCGGGGGAGGTGAACACCTCGACATTGCGCTGCTGGGTGGGATGCTCCTGCTGCAGGCCCGCACCGAACCATGCGATGAGCATGCGTAGCTCGCGGTAGAAGCGGTTCACGTCGATCCCGGCGAGGTCCCATTCCGCGACCCGGTCATCAACCTGACGGCGCTGCTCAGGCTCCAGGCGACGGGTCGAGCGGATCAGCCACTCGAACCACTCCACCGGCAGCACCCCACCTGCGACGAGATCCAGGCAGAGGGGCAGATCACGGGTGGCGTGGACGGCGTCGCGCAGCTTCCCCTCCGCGCGCCCCACCTTGGAACGCAGACCAGCTGCAGCGATCAGACAGTTGACCGCCAGCTCATCCGCCTCACCCGGGTGGTCATCATCCACGGTCCACAGCAACGCCAGGTCCCGGACCTCCTCCGCATAGAGAGTGCCGGCGAGACGGCGGCGTTCCTGCACCCGGACCATCAACTGAGCTTCATCGCAGTCTGCTTCTGAGCCGGAGCGCACCGCGGCCATCGCAGGCGTCGTCGCACCCCGCCCGCGAATGATCCTGCGCGGCGGGCCAGCGGGAGTGGGTGCCGCATTCTTCCCGCGCCCGCCCCCACCCGCACGCGGGGCACGCGCTGGCCCCTCGCCGCGGCTCACCGGCCGCGACACACCACTGCCCGGCTGTACATCGTCGAGTCCCATCACGCACCCCCTTTCCGGCGCCACATCGAGCCTTTCCGAACACCTCCATGATCCCATCCAAATCCCACTCATGGAAGGCCTCACGGCAAATGTGGATAAACCCCCGCTGTGGAGGAAAGGTCGCGGCGCCCCTCCACACCTCACGGCGAATTCACCGCGGGACACAGACCACCATCCACAGCTATACCCAGAGGCTGCACACGTATCCACACCTCGCACCTCGTCTGTCGGACCCGTGTGATAGTGCAACGAAGCACCCCTCACCAACACATCACCACCCTTTTGAAAGCGTGACTTCGCAGAGCCAATGCGCCCTATACCGGCTCTTCACATTTGAGGGTGTAGGTGGGGTCTGAATCCGCCTGCTTCGAGGAGGCTGCGGGCGATGT
>NZ_PNHL01000023.1 GCF_002871795.1 Brachybacterium sp. UMB0905
GCCTTGAACTGGGGACTGAACTTACGCCTGGATCTTCCTGCCATGTCCTTGATCCTTCCTCATAGAAGACTGTCCAAGAACCTTGGTACACCCCAGCAGATGCTGTTGCGGGCTGATGATGTGCCGTTGGATCTGATCGGGCAGGTGGGGCGGTCGGTGGTTGAGGTGGTGGGGGAGAAGCGTTCGACGTGGCGGCGCTGGAACCTGATGGCCGAAGCTGCCCGCCAGACGATGGGGTGGCGGTTCGCCACCGTCGAGGACCGCGAAGCCATCACCGCCATGGTCGCCGACGCTGCCGAACAGGCGTCCGTGCGTCTGACACCGCCCGAGCTGACCACGAGCCCGGTGGAGTTCCGTCGCCTGGAGGGCACCTCGGTGTTTCGGCCGAAGCACTCCACGGTGTTCTCGTCCGACACCCTCCTGGCCGCCGAGGACCGCTTCCTGCAACGGGCACGCACCACCACCGGGCCGAGCATCGACCTCTCCACCGTCGAAACGATCACGAGCAAGCCTGACGCCGACGGTCGGATGCTCGGTCCCGACCAGGCCGCAGCCTTGGCGTCGGTCGCTGTGTCGGGCCGGGTGGTGGATGTGTTGGTGGGGCCGGCGGGGGCTGGGAAGACGACCGCGATGAACGCACTCCGCCGGGCATGGGAGACCTCGCATGGTGCCGGGTCGGTAGTGGGGTTGGCCCCGTCCGCGGTGGCGGCGCAAGTGCTGGCAGATGATCTGGGGATCGCCACGGAGAACACGGCGAAGTGGTGGACCACCCACCGATACACCGACGCCAGCTTCAAGGCCGGGCAGCTCGTGATCATCGACGAAGCCTCCCTCGCCGGCACCCTCTCCTTGGACCGGATCACGCAGGCAGCGGAGGAGGCGGGGGCGAAGGTGCTGCTGGTCGGCGACTACGCCCAGCTCCAGTCCGTCGATGCCGGTGGTGCGTTCAGCCTGTTGATCCACGACCGCGACGATGCTCCCGAACTGGTCGACGTTCACCGCTTCACCCACGCCTGGGAGAAGACCGCATCCCTGGAGCTGCGACACGGCCGCGCACCAGTCATCGATACCTACCTGGCACATGACCGCATCCATGACGGTGACGCCGAGGCCATGACCGATGCCGCCTACACCGCCTGGCGACACGACCGCCAGGCGGGATTGGCGTCGGTGCTGATCGCCGAAACCCGCGAGAACGTCACCGCCCTCAACGTCCGCGCCCGCGCCGACCTCATCCTGGACGGCACGCTGAAGCCCGGCCCGGAAATCACCCTGTCCGACGGATCGGCAGCAGGTGTGGGTGACACGATCATCACCCGCCGCAATGACCGTCGGCTGCGGAACCGGCACGGCTGGGTCCGCAACGGCCAAACCTGGACCATCACCGCCGTGCACGGCGATGGGTCGGTCACGATCCGCCCACCCGGTGCCCGGTTCGGCAACAGCATCGTCCTGCCCGCTGACTACGTGGCTGAGCACGTCGACCTCGGCTAGCCGAGGTACCCCAAACACACCTACCGTGATCGTGTGTCTGTGCGCCCCAGTCTACGGCGGTGGGTGCCGATACCGCGGCCGTGAGTTGCGGGGACCCACCCTGCCAGAGGTCTGAGTTGCCGATCCGGAGCATTGGCCTTACATCGATCCAGGCAGTGACTGCGCTCGGCAACAGGGTCCCGCCAGTAGACGCTTGTGAGGCTCTGCGTCTCCTTCAGCGCGCTCCGTCAGTCGTCAGTTGGTCCTGATAGGACGGGAGTGGAGTGAACCTAGGAGTGCCTGGGCGCTACTGATCTGGTGATGGACATCGGACGGGAACGGCGGAGCGAGGTGAAGCTGGTTGGTGCAGAGCGGGGATATGCAGACCGATGATCACCTACTGGCTCTGGTCGGTGGGGGCGACGAGCGTGCGCTCGGCCACTTGTATGCCCGCTACGCGTCGGTCGTGTTCGCGTTCGTTCTCGCCCGGGTCTCGGACCGTGGGGTCGCGGAGGAGGTGAGTGCGGATGTTTGGCTGGGATGCTGGCGATCGGCGCGCGCGTTCCGGCGCGACGCGAAGGTGCTCACCTGGTTACTCGGTATCGCGAAGCGCCAGATCTACATGCACACCCGCCGCAAACGCCTGCCACAGGTGCCCCTCGACGAAGAGCAGGCGAACGAGCTGCCCTCGGACGAACTCGGCCCGGCCGAACTGGTCTTGGCCGCCGATCAGGCGGCTGCCGTCTTGGATGCGCTCGATGCGCTCCCGGAGAGCTTGGCTGAGGTGGTGCGGTTGGCGTGGTTGCACGAGCTGCCGTACGAGGAGATCGCCGACGTTGTCGGTGTGCCGGTCGGGACGGTCAAGAGCCGGGTGTCACGGGCGCGAAGGCAGCTGCGTGAGGAACTGAGGAGGCAGGATGCCTGAACACGAATCGAACCAGAACCGGGGCGAGGACATCCGCGACGTGCTGCGCCGGTGGGAGTCCGAGCGTGCCGCGCAGGCCCCGGACTTCTCGACGATCCATCGCCGTATAGCCGCGCAGCCGTCCCCGCTCGACGCACCGCGCTGGTCCGCGGCCCGGAGCCTGCGATTGGCTGGGGCGTTGGCGTGGGCGCAGGTGCGGGTGGTGCCGTGGCTCGTGCTGCCGGTGGTGCTGGTGACGGTGACGATGGCGGTGCTCGCCGCCCGTTTCCTCGGGGTGAGCCAGGGGGCGTCGGCGGCCGTGACGGGGTTCTCCGCACTGATGCTGCTGGGCGTGGCGGCGACGGTGACGATGGCGTTGTCGCCGAGCCGAGCGGATGCAGTGTCGCTGTCGACGCCGCTGGGGCCGCAGGTCGTCGTGATGGCGCGGATCGGGATCGTGCTGGTTCTCGACGTGGTCTGCGGGACCGCGGCGTCGGTGGTGGTGACGGCGTGGGGGCACACCGGTGGACTGGGCGCGCTACTGGCCGGCTGGTTGGTCCCGTTGGCGGTGATCGCTGGTGTCGCGACTTTCGTAGCGATCTGGGCAGTGCCGTGGGCGGGCATGATCGCCGGCCTGGTGTTGATTCCGCTGGTGACTCCGGCGTCGAACAGCACGATGAGCATCGGTCTCGGTGCGATCTCTGGCGTGGTCTGGGAGGCGATCACCCCGGCCGGTGTCGCGGCGCTCGGCATCCTGATCCTTGCCGCTGCGATCATCTCCGCCCGGTCTGCCGCTGCCCGCCGCGGAGGACTTCCTGAACCGGTGTGAACCTTCCCCGTCCGGACCGCTACTGATCCAGTGAAGGCCGAACAGCACCCTGCGCGTCGGCCTGGTTCAGGAAGGTGGATCGGATGTCGGGAGCGCTGCTGGGCACGCAATGGCGCCGCGTTGGCCTGCCCATCGCCGTAGGTCCGGTGATCGCGGGCGGCCTGGTCGCGGTCGCGGGCTGGCTGGTGTCGTCGGCGTGGCCGACATCGCAGGCGATGACGCTGGTGACCTGGCTGGCGCAGGTCTTTGTGATCTGCGCCGGGGTGTGCGTGGCAGTCGCCCTCACCGGTGACCCGCTGATCGAGCTGCACGAGTCGACGACCGTCGGTTTCCGCACCGTCCAACTGTTGCGCGGCCTACTCGTCACCGTCTCGGGGCTGGCTGGTGCGGTCGTGATGGTCGTGCCCCTGCATCTGCTCGGGATGTGGCCGCGCGATATCGGGTGGGCCAGCGTGGCCTCACCTGCCGGGGCAGTCGTGCTCGTCGCGGTGATCGCCCTGTTCGCAGCGGCATACGCCGGGACCGCGTCAGCCACGACGATCGCAGTCGTCGCAGCGTGGATGTTCCTCGCGATGCTCTGGGACCCGTACGTGCTCCCACTGCACTTGCAGCGGGGCGTGCCGCTTGCGGCCGCGGCGGTCCTGCTGGTCCTGGCCTGGCAGCGGCTCGGCAACTCGGAACGCAACATCGCGAAGGTGGCAACGGTATGACCCTCATCGACCTGGCCCGCACGCATTCCCGAGCCGCGCGGAGGCAGAAGGCACTCTGGTTCACCGCGATCCCGCTGACCGCATTCGCGACACTGCTCGCGGTCATCTCCCCAGCCCGGCCCGGTACCGGCGGGATCGCAGACCTCGCGTTCTCGGGGCAGATCATCGCGATGTTCACCGGGATCGCCTACGCGGCCGCGTTCGCGGACTTCTTCACCGCACAAGCGAAGCTCGGCATGCACGAGCTCGAAGCCTCGACTCCCGCCCCGGGTGCGCTGCTGCGGACCGCGCGGGTGCTCGGAGCGTTCAGTGTCGTCATCGCCCCGTCGCTGGCGGTGCTGCTGGTGATGGGGCTGATGCAGACGATCAGCGGGCATCCCTGGTCCCTACCGGGCGCGCTGGCCGTCACCGCGACCATCGTTGCCCCGGCGGCGTTGATCACGATGGCACTGTCCGGGGTCTGTGGTGTGTTGATGCCGAAAGCGCTGGGACGGATCGTGGCGGTGCTGGTGTGGTTCTTCCTGATCTTCTCCAGCTCTGTGCTGCCGCTCCCAACCCCGAACGGCACCGTGTTCTCCGTCATCGGCGACGCGATCGTCGCCGGCTGGTTCGGTGCCGATTCGATCTATCCCGCCACAGGTCCCCTCGGGTTCGACGGCACTCCGTTGAACGCGGCCATCTCCCTGGTCCTCCAACTCGTCATCATCGCCGCCCTGCTGCTGGCCGGGTCGTCGCTGGCCGAACGCACCCGGAAGCGTTGAAAGGAAACCGCATGTTCATCTCGATGGATCATCTCGGCAAGGACTTCCGCAAGAAGCCGGCCGCACTCGATGACGTCACCCTCGATCTGCCGCAGGGCATGATCGGGCTGCTCGGCTCCAACGGGGCCGGGAAGACCACCCTCATGCGCATCCTGTGCGGCATCATCCAGCCGACTCGCGGCCGGGTGCAGATCGATGGCCACGACCTCGCCGACGCGTCCACCCGGCGGGCGGTGAAGAAGACGCTCGGCTATCTGCCGCAGGACGTCGAACCGTACCCGAACCTCACCCCGCTGGAGTTCCTGGACTACGTCGGCGTCCTCAAGGGCATCGACAACGCGAGCGCACGAAAGGGGCAGGCCCGCGAGCTGATCGCCCGGGTCGGGTTGACCGACGCGCAGGATCGGCGTATCGGCGGGTTCTCCGGCGGGATGCGTCGCCGCGTCGGCATCGCGCAGGCGCTCATGGGTGACCCCAGGCTGTTGATCGTGGACGAACCCACCGCCGGACTCGACCCGGAAGAGCGGATGCGGTTCCGCACCCTGCTGGCCAGCCTCGGCCAGGACCGCACCGTGATTCTGTCCACCCACATCCTCGACGATGTCGCCCAGACCTGCCCGTACGTGTTCGTGCTCCGCGACGGCCGGGCCCGCTACGACGGCCCCACCGAGGGGCTGATCGACGCCGCCCGCGGACGCACCTGGCTCACCGCAGCCCGCACCGCACCGCCGCCCGAGCACGTCACCGTCGTCAACGCGACGACCACCGGGGCGGGAACCCAATACCGGATCATCACCGACACCCCACCCGCCGACGCGAGCCCGGCCGACCCCAACCTCGAGGACGGCTACATGGCACTCGCCCAACTGAAGGAGACCCCATGACCCCCATGACCCCGCGCCGCCGCACCGGACGGCTCGCCGCAGCGGCCGGTGCCCTCATCCTCGGCACGATTGGGCTGGCCGGGTGCAACGGCATGCAACATCCCGAGGACTTCCCTGTCGACGGGCCGAAGGTAACCGCGACGAGCAACCCGGCCGAGGTCAGCAAGGACGACTTCGGGCACTCCTGGAACCTCACCGTCGACCACGGCACCGTCGCCTGCGAACAGAACTCCGACAGCGACCCGGTCCTCACCTTCACCGCCCCTGACGGCACCGTCTACGCCCTCAACGCAGTCGATCAGAACAAGGACCTGCCCGACATCGGCGAGATCTCCGACGGCTCCATCGGCACGCTGCGCACCTTCGCGTTCACCGTCTGCGACGCCTGACCCCATCATCCGCGAAAGGAGAACCACGCGATGGTCTCTCATGACGATCACGCACGCCCATCCGCCACTGCCGTCGACCGAAGCGCCGCCGCTGTCCGCTGTGTCGATGTGCGGCTGCAACGCGGCGATACGGTGGTGCTCGATGGCCTCGACCTCACCGTCACCACCGGGCGGGTCCACGCCCTGCTGGGCCGCAACGGTGCCGGGAAGTCCACGACCTTCCGCATCCTGCTGGGGCTGATGGACGCCGACTCCGGCACGATCGACGTACTCGGGGACACCTCGATGCGAGGCGGGCGGAGCCGGACGACGTTGGAGCGGATCGGGGCCAGCATCGACGGCCCTGCGATTTACGGTCATCTCAGCGCGTTCGACAACCTGCTCGTGCACGCCCGTCTCACCGGGGTCGGCCGGGAACGTATCGAGGAAGTCCTCGACATCGTGGGACTCGCCGGGACCGGCCGGAAACGTGCACGGCACTTCTCGATGGGCATGAAGGCCCGGCTCGCGCTCGGGATCGCGATCCTCACCGAACCAGACCTGCTCATCCTCGATGAGCCGCAGAACGGGCTTGACCCGCAGGGAATCGTCGAACTGCGGCATCTGCTGCGCGACTACGCCGCCGCCGGGCGGACCGTGCTCGTCAGCTCCCATCAGCTCGGCGAGATCACCCAACTCGCCGACGACATCTCCGTCCTGGCCGATGGGCGCTGCCGCTACCAGGGAACCCTCGAAGACTTCGCGCCCGCCGGGCAACTGGAGCAGGCGTTCCTCGATCTCACCCTGCCCGATGCCGCACGGTCGGAGGCCGCTTGATGCGCCCGCTCGTCGCAGCCGTCCGCGCCGAGACCGTACGCACCCGCGGTTCGGCCGCCGCCTACCTGCCCTGGCTCGGGCTGGTGATCGCAGGCATCAGCTTCGCAGGCATTCTGATCACCCCCGAGAGTCAGGAGCGGGCGGCTCTGTTGTGGCAGACGCTGTACGTCACGGGGATGGCCGCCCCCTTGCTCACCCTGCTGGCCGGGCTTACCACCGCCCGCGAAGCAGTCGCGCGCGAGGGCGGCACGCTCTGGCGGCCGGTCAGCCCGCGGACCATCGTGCTCGCGCGCTTCCTCGTCCTCGCCGCGCTATCGGCACTGTTCCATGCACTGGCCTTCTGGACCGTCATTCCGTTCTCGCTCCTGGCCGGAGCACCGACCGACGTCACTGGAATCCTCTGGGCCGGGGCCAGCTGCTGGATCGCCACCCTCGGTGTGCTCGCCCTCGCCTACGTCGCCACCGAAGCCTGGGGACTCATCCCCGTCTTCCTCGCCGCGTGGGCCTGGCAGGTCATCGGCAGCCTCGCCGCGGAGATCACCGTCTGGCCGGTGCTCCCGCCCACCTGGGCGGTGCGGGCGATGTTGCCGCTGCTCGGCGCGCACCAGAACGCCGAACCCCTCGATCCCACCGATCCGCTCGCCCAGGAGTCCCCGGCACTCGCTCTCGTTCTCGGGCTGCTGCTCGCCGCTGTCGTCCTCGGCGTGCGACTCATCCGGGTCGGCGCTGCGCGTACGGAGGGCCGGACCGACAATCGGCCGGTCGGCCGACGCAGCACCCGCCCCGGCGCGCTCGGCGCGATACGCACCGTCATGCGCTCCCGCGCCGTGATCCCGCTCTGCGTCGCGGCGGTCGTGCTGGCTGTCGCAGTCGCAGCCGTGTACCCGAACAGCTACCTTCTCGGCCTGCACACCTACGCGATGCTCCCACTCGGCGCCTGCATCATCGTCGTGCTCGCCTGGCAGGCTCTCACGCCCGGCTGGCGCATCCTCGTGCTGCGGCGCGGCAATATCCCTGCTGCCGTACGCAGTTGGCTCGTGCTGTGCGTCACCGTCGTCACTCTCGCCGTCACCCTCTGCACACTCGCGAACACCGTCCTGCGCGGCGAGACCGACCCGGCGACCATCGTCTCGCTGCTGCGTTCCGGACTGCTCTGGCTGATCCTCGGCACGGCCGGCGTCCTCGGAGCACTCTGGCTCACCGTCCGCTACGGCGTCGGTTGGGCGCTCGGCGCAACGGTCATCATCATGATCCTCGGGATCACCCTCGGCGGAGATGTCCTCGCCGATACCTGGCTTTGGGTACTCGGCCCCACCGCTTGGCCGCTCACCGCCGACACGCCAGCCCGTCTTACCCTCGCGGCGCTGATCGGACTGCTCATCGCCGCGTCCACCTGGCTGCTCAGCGGTCGCGTACTGCGAACCGCAACCGCACGAGGCGTCTGACCATGACTACCGCCCGGCCACAGCTCCAGTGCCTACCTCCGGCAAGGGGGCGGTACGAGGGCAGGAGATGACCGGACACGCCGCTTTGCGGGCAGTCAACCGGACGATCTACCGGTCCGTCGGACCCGTCGCGTATGACTTCGTGAAGCTGATAGTCGTGCGCGACGGGTCGGCGATCCTGTTCAGCGAGTTCGGGGAACACCCGATCAACGTCGGCGATGTCGTGCTGCTGGCCGCGAACACATTGTGCGGCTCCGAGCCGGAAGGGCACATCACGGTGTCCACGATCTACGCCGACTCCGATTACGTGCTCGACCAGCTCTTCTGGCAACACGTCGATATGCTCTGCGACCGCCTCGACACTCAGGACTTCGCGGACACGATCTATACCGAACCGGCCCAGATACTCCGGCTGGGTGAGCACCGGGCAGGCATGTTGATGCCCTGGGTCGATGAGTTGGTCGCTCTGACCACGGACGAGCTCGCCCGGAGCCGGTTCCACCGGGCCCAGGCGTTGTGGTTTTCGATCATCGACCAGGTGTCGCCGTTCATCGAGGTATCGCCCCACCGGATCGCCCCGAACCAGCGTGCCCATATCCGGCCCACCCTGCCGCGCGAGCGCAGGTTCGCACCGTTGCGGGCCGAGGCTCGTCAGGTCGAGGCGCTGCTGCGCGGCGATGTCGCGCATGACTGGAACCTGACGGAGCTGGCCGACGCAGTTCATCTGTCGCCGAAGCAGCTCAGCCGGGTGTTCGTGGAGGCGTTCGGGAAGACACCGCTGGCGTACCTGACAATGCTGCGCGTGCAGGAGATGAGCCGCCAACTACGCGAGCCCGAGGTCTCGATCGCGGAAGCAGGCCGTCGGGTCGGATGGCAGTCGCGGAACCGTGCGACGGAGGCGTTCCGCGAGCATGCGGGGATCACTCCGACGCGGTACCGGCAGATGCAACTCCATCCGGAGTCTCGGAGACCAACGGTTCTAAGACCGGCGGTTCTATAGGGTCCGTGTCGGCCCGTCTGACCGAGGGTCGTGGCGGTGGGTGTCATGTTCGAACGGGTCGCGGAGCTGCTGTGCGCGTTCAGCCGCTCGCTGCCGCTGGTCGGCCCGCTCGGCCTGCTTGGCGTCGATGCGGGCGGCGGCTTCGACGATCGGCAGAGCGCGCAGCTGGTCGGCTTCGGCACGAGTGGCGGCGGCCTCGGTACGCGCGGCGCGGGCGCGGCGGTGTGGGTCGGGCTCACGCATGCCGAGGTGGATGCGGCGGGCGCGTTCGGTCCCGTACTCGCTGACCAGCAGTGCCAGGTGTTCCTGCTCGTGACGTTCCCGCATCGTCTTCTGCCCGGCCGTCACGGCCGCCACGCCTTGCACCGCCTCGGTCACGCGGGGATCGGCCTCGGCGTGGCTGGCGGCGACTCTGCTCGCCCATGCGGTGAGCTGGTCAGCAGCGCTCGGGGTGGTGCCCCATTCGTTGGCGACCTGTCCGCGCAGCTCCCGGGCGCGTTCGGTCGCGGCGCGATGCTCGGTGCGGGCCTTACGCTTGCCGAACCGGCCGACAGCAGCGAGGCGGGCGCTTGCCGTGGTCTCGTCTGCGACGGCGGAGAGGTAGGCCGCGGCATCGGCCTCAGCCCGGGCGGTGAGCGGCCCTGCGACCTCGACACGTATCTGCTCGACCGCTTCTTCGGCCTTGCGGAGGGCTTCGGTGTTCTCGTCCGTCTCGGCGCGGTGAGTCTCACGTTGGGCGTCGAACCTGTCGGCGATCTGTTCCCAGCGTTCCGCCGCCCGCAGCGCGCGTTCGACCTCACCGTAAAGGCGAGCGAGTTCGTCCGTGACCAGCCGCACAGGGCCGTTGGTGACCAAGCCACGCACGGCTTCGACTGCTTGGGTGGTGGCGTGGTCGAGGCCGCGGTCTGCTGGGTCGTGTTCCATGGCGTCGTTGAACTGCGCCCGGGCGTCTGCGAGGTCTTCGGCGACGACGTGCAGCTGGTTGGTGTCGCTGCCTCGGGTCATGCCGACGTAGACGTTTGCCGCGGTCGTCGCTTCCGACAGGATCGTGTGGGCGGTATCGACGGTTGCGCCTTGGACGCCGTAGGCGGTCGTCGCATAGGACAGGTGCGCGTACTCGTTCACGTACTCGGGCGGGAGGGCGACAGTGCGGAGGTTCTTCTGCTTGTTGCCGACCTCACGTGCGTACACGGTGCCATCATCGATGAGCCGTTGCACGATCCATTGCTGCCGGTTCGCGACACCCAGGCTGGTGTCGTTCTTCCGGGTCTGGATCAGGTCACCGGCCCCGATGGGCAGGCCGTCGCTGCCGGTCGCCGTCACCGTGTCGTCCACCTCGCCCTGTTCGACCCGGCCGGTGCGGATGCGCTCATTCACCGCGGCAGCTTCCTCGTTGGTCGCCACCGTGATCGCCTCCCCGTCTCGGGCGTTGGCGGTGATGTGGTCGCGGGCCGCGTCGTCGTCGGCGTGCAGGGTCACGACGCCCATCGTGACCAGTTGGTCGAACACGTCGCCGGGGTTCTCCCGGTCCCGCATCTTGAGAGTGAGCGCGGCGTAGGCGGAGTCGGTGAAGCGGTGCAGCTCGGTCATGTCGTAGGTGCGGCCTCTGATCTGGGCGGCCATGTCGAGTACCCCGCCCCGTCCCACGGCGGGCAGCTGGGCGCGGTCGCCGACGAGCGCGACTGTTGCGCCTGCCTCTTGGGTGATGGTGAGGAGGGCGTGGGCGGTGTCTTGGTCGAGCATCCCGGCCTCGTCCACGATCACCCGCTCACCCCGCACCAGCCGCCCTTCTTCGGTCGGGCCGGTGAAGCTGCGCCCGGTGTCGGGGTCGATATCGCTCTGCGCGAGGCGGGTCCAGACGCCGTCATCGTTCCATCGCCACCCATGCGCATACACGAGCGCCGCAACCGAGGTGGCGGGGATGCCGAGGTCGTCGTGTGCGACTTGTGCTGCTCGTAAGGTCGGGGCGACCACTCGCGACCCACGGCCCTGCTCGGCGGCAACGTGGATGGCGACGCCGAGCATCGTCGTCTTCCCGGCCCCGGCCGCACCCTCCACGATCACCAGCGGATCAGCCGACGCGACCGCCGCAGCGGCAGCCGTCTGCCCCTCATCGAGCTTTGCCGCCTGCGCGGCCTCGGTGACGTCCGGGTGTTCCGGCTCCTGGTGTGGTGTTGCGGTGGTGAGTTGGTCGCGTAGCGCGGTCTCGGCGGCGATCACGCCGAGACTGGTCAGGTGGGCGACGTGTTCCGGTGTCGGCGCATCGGGTGGCAGGATCGAGAAGCAGTCATCGATCGCGAGATCGGTCGCAACCGCGATGAACTTCCGCAACTCCGCCGGTGTGGCCTGCGCGCCTGCCTCGGTCGTGATCCGGGTGATGTGCTCCTGGATCGTGTGCCGGGTCCACGCCGACGCCCCGGCGGCGCACCGGTCGAGTGCCCGCGATGCGACCTCCTGCACGGCAAGGTCATCTAGCGACATCGCGGGTTGCACGGGCTTGCGTTCCAGATGCTCGGGGTCGTAGCCGGCGTCGGTGAGTTCTTGCCGCCACCACTGCTCGTTCTTGAGATCGGCCGGCTTCTTCCCGGGGCGCTGGTGTGCCCACGCGATGCCCTGCAACCGTGCGCTCATCACCGGCCCCAGCTGCTCACCGTGGTGGGCTTGTTCCCATTCGGTTTCGAGCCGGTCGAGGTTGCGGCTGATCTGTGCCGACCGCTTCGACATCACCGGGTTGAACGGCTCCAGCTCCGCCACCTCGCCCGATACGGGGTCGAGGGTCAGGCCGTGCTCGGTGAGGGTCTGGGTGAGCTGCGGGTGCGCGGCGATCACCGCGCTGCCCATCGCGCGGATCGCGCCCTGCTGCTTGAACAACGCCACCGTGTCCAACGCTCGCCACTTCCCAGCCGCGAACACTCTGGTGCCGATCTGCATGTGGATGTGCCGGTGCGGATCACCCGCCCGCGAGGTCTTGTGCCGGATGCCGACGACCTGCATGTGCTCGATCGGCACGACCTCCTGCGCGCCCCTCGGGCCGACCCGAGTCACGCTGTGTTGGCCGAGCCAGCGGCGTATCTCGGCGAGGGCGTCCTGCTGCGCGGCATCGAGCGCTGCGGAGACGTCGGGGTGGAGGGCGGCGGCGACCGACAGGCTCTTGGGGGCGTTGATCGTCATCTCCGCGAACAACGGCGACCCTTTGCGCCCGTCACCCGGCAGACGTGGAGTACCCATCTGCTCGCCCGTGACCGGGTTGATCCAGTCCACCCACCCCTCGTATTCAGCAGACGTCAGCGACCGAGAGACCGTCACCTCGCCCATGGCGTCGAGGACCGCGTACTCGGCCACGGCGTCGTCGGCGCCGAGGTAGTACTCGTCCGCGCCGGACCGGTCGGACTCGACATAGCGGCGAGCGGCGGCACCGTTGCCGCGGAACAGGATCACGCCGCCCTTCACGCCTGTCACCGCCTCCCGCAAGGTCGTCCTTGCAGGAGAGGTGCGCACTACGGCCCCGGCCGTAGCATCCGTGCATCAACTACTGAGTCTGAGAAGTTGTTATGTCAGAGAGCAGACGGCAGCGCGGGGGCAGAACAGAACGGGTTGCCGGGTCAGGGCTGTTGACTCGTTGGGGAGTCAGCGGGTGAGGGCGGTGAAAAGGTCGGCGGTGTCGTTGATGAAGTCGCCAGTGTTATGGCTGTCGATGAGGGGGGTCTGCAAGATGTGGGCGTAGATCAGGCTGATCATCAGCCGCGCCTGGCGGGGTGCCTGAGCGCGGGCCTGCCGGGGGTCGAGTCCACCGCCGGTGGAGAGCCAGAGCGCTGCGTACTCGCGGAAGAACTCGAAAGCCCCGGCATAGACTTCGTTCGCAGCGCCGCGAACGATCGGGTTGGTGACGGCCTCCGCCCAGACCTGCACGATGAAGCCGGTCGGCACGTCCGTTTGCGTGATCCGTTCAGTGATCAAAGTCATGAGGTGCTCGGGGCTGGGGAGCGGGTCTGAGTCCAACACCCCTTCCAGTCCGCTGAACACGCCGCTGACGGTGGCGCGGGCGACGTAGGCGATGATCTCGTCCTTGCCCGAGAAGTGGGTGTAGATCGCCCCGGACGACAGGCCAGAGGCGTCGATGATGTTCGCCATCGAGGTCGAGTGGATGCCACGCGCGGCGAACTGCTCCACCGCAGCCTGTGCGATCTGATCGCGCCGTGCCTGCCGCTGCGCCTCGCTGATCTTCGGCACCTACACCCTCCCTACCGATAAAGAACGAATCTTCCCCATCGTACTAAGCCAACTCCCCGCGCGGCTTGACGACTGAACTTCCCACATGGCTAGCATAGAGAGAGATCATTCGTTTTGTTGGAGGTGTAGGCATGAGTGGGAACGAGTCCACGATCGCGACGGGGAGTCGCTGGGGTCGGGTGTGGGGCATCGTCTCGGTGGCGGCAGTGGCTTTGACGTTGCTGGCGGTGGCGTTCGTGTGGCCATCGGCCGAAGGCGAGGCCGATGGCATCTCGGTGGCGGTGACCGGACAGCCGGAGGCCGTCGAGGGATTCGTCAAGGCTGCCGAGGGCGGACTGGGCGAGGTCGTGGATATCGTCGTGGTCGATGATCGCGATGCGGCGGTGACCGGGATTGAACAGCGGAAGTTCATCGGTGCGCTCGTGCTCGGAGAAGAGCCGGAGGTGTTGACCGCGTCCGCGAACGGGCAGGTGCCAGCGGCGTTCATGACCGAGATGGCCTCCCAAGTGCAGATCAACGCCAGTGAACAGATGTACGCGGGCGTGATCGGGCAGCTGCAGGAAGCGCTCGCCAGCGGCGAGGGTGACCCTGCCACGATGCTCAACCAGCTCCCGGAGAGCCTGCCTGCGGTGCAGGTCACCGACGTCGTGCCGTACTCGGAGGGAGACCCGAACGGAGTCGGACTCACCACCGCCGGTATCCCGCTGACCGTGGGCACTCTGCTGGCGAGCATCCTGATCGCGTTCACCGTCGCCGGGCGTTGGCAGCGCATCAGCGCTGTCCTCGGCTTGGGGGTCGGTGGCGGACTCATTCTCACGCTGGTGCTGGGCACTTGGCTCCAGGTCTACCCCGGATCGTTCGGGCTGGTCTGGGCCGCTCTGTCGCTCTCGCTCACCGCGACGAGCGCCTTGTTTGTCGGACTGCACGGCCTGCTCGGGCGGGCGGGACTCGGGATCGCAGCGGCAGTAACGCTGTTCGCGGCGATGCCGTGGGCCGCGTTCGCCGTGCCCTACCAGTTCCTCCCCGCCGGACTCGGGCACATCGGCCAGTGGCTCATCCCCGGCGCGACGACCACTCTCACGCGCACCGTCAGCTACTTCCCCGACACCACCGCCAGCACGTCCTGGTGGGCACTGGCGATCTGGGCAGCCGGCGGACTCATCCTGGCGCTTCTTGCCCGCCAGAAGCGCCCCAGCGAAATGGCCGCGTCACCGGCCACGACAGTACGCCACTGAAAGGAGAATGTATGGACTCGACCAAGAGTGAAGAAACCGTCGATTGCGTCGTCGTAGGCGGCGGCCCCGCCGGAATGATGGCCGGCCTGTTGCTGGCCCGTCAAGGCGTGAACGTGCGGGTATTGGAGAAGCATCCCGATTTTCTCCGAGACTTTCGTGGCGACACGATCCATCCCTCCACGATGAAAGTCATGGACGAACTAGGTATCGTCGGCCGATTCCTCAACATCCCGCACCGGCGCATGAAGACCGTGGCTGTGTCCGCCCCGGATGGTGAGTCCGTGTTCGCGGACTTCTCCCTCTTGCCAGAGCCTTACAACTATGTGGCGTTCATGCCCCAATGGGATTTCCTCGACTTCCTCGCCGAAGAAGCCCGAGCGTACCCATCGTTCGAGTTGATCCGCGAAGCCCAAGTGACCGAGCTGCTCATCAAGGGCAATCAGGCACACGGGGTGCGCTACACCACCCCCCATGGCGAGCAGACGCTCACGGCACGGCTCGTTATCGGAGCGGACGGCCGCCACTCCACAGTACGCACACGCGCATGGCTCGCCCCCGTTGAGAGCGACGCTCCGATGGATGTGCTCTGGTTCCGGATCAGCCGGGAAGACGACGACCAGGTGCCCTTCGTCAGTGTCGGATCGGGGTTCACCATCGTCGCCGTAGACCGGGGATCGTACTGGCAACTGGCTTACTGCATCCCCAAAGGCGAATACGACCACTTGCGCACTTATCCCACGAGTGTGGTCGCCGACCGGATACGCCAGACCATCCCTAATATCGCGGAGCGATTCACCCAGGAGATCGAGTCCTGGGATGACCTAAAGCTCCTCAGCGTCTCGGTCAACCACCTGAAGTGTTGGCACCGCCCCGGCCTGCTCTGCATCGGCGATGCCGCACATGCCATGTCTCCCGCTGGGGGTGTCGGCATCAACCTGGCGATACAGGACGCGGTGGCAGCATCTCGCATGCTTGGGCCAGGCCTCGCAGCAGGGAAGACTCCGACGGAGGCGCTGCTGCGACGAGTGCAGAAACGGCGAGAAAGACCAGCAAGGATCATTCAGGCCGGCCAGGGGAAGATCCTTGCCGACCTATACCCGAAACACCTCGACGACACTTATAAGACGCCCGCTGCAGCAAAAATCGTTCGCCGCTCGCGCTGGTTGCAGAAAACCGCCGCTCGCGTCATCGGTATAGGCCTTCGCCCCGAGCGCGTATAAGGCGCTGGGCCACCACTCCGATAATCAACGAGGGATGGCCTTGAACGGGGATTGATCCGACGAAATAGTCGCATATCCGGTGATAAACCGAGCATCTGGCACGGATCCGTCGCGCTTCGTTCGCCTGCAATCCGTGACCGCCAGGCCGGTGCGGGTACGCCGAGAAGCAGACCTTGAATGGCTTTCTGGCGACTCGCGCCAAACCAACAGCACTGTGCAGAGCGCGACGTAGCGAAGTGCCTGCTGTCAATCGGCGGACGTAAAGGCGTGCAGGCGCACGTCATGGCGTGGGTGCTTGTGGCGCACCTCCTTCTCGGGAGGTGCCACCGTGACCGAACACACCCCACCCAGTACAGGCGACGATGTCGCAGCCCCGGATGGCTCGCCGCGTCACGGGTTTGAGACGCCGGAGGGTTTGCGTGCCCTGCTGATCCGGTTGCACGATGCCGGGCCTGGGGCCTGGCGCAGTGACCGTCAAGCAGCGGAACTGATGCGATACACGGCAGAGAGGTACCGACGGCTGGCCCGTAAGTACGGGCTGGATGAGTGGGAGGTGGCTTCAGCTGCGTTCGAGGTCATGCTCGCCCCCTCGACGCGGAACGCGGGGAACCCGTGGGCGGTGGTTACTCGCGCGGTGCAGATCACCTGTGGCGTCGAGGTTCGGGCGGCGGGGATGCTCGTTGCGCCCGCCAAGGTGCGCCACATGTCCAGGTTCACTGGGTTCCACGACGCCATCCGGTTCGCTGAACGAGAGAACCTTCCCGACTACCACCCCGCCTTCCACGTCACCGACCCCACCATCGACGATGAGGAAGACTCCGGTGACCGTGTTCGGGTTGCTGCCGTCCTATCGGAGATAGTCGGGCTGTTCGCCTCGGTGGGCTGGGATGCCGTGCTCGTGACCGACTGCATCGAGCACCTCGCCTACCGGCTCGGCGATCTGACCTCCCGGCCGAACGCGGTAGAAGTGCTACGCCGCGACCGCGCTATCTCGGCACTGCTGGGGATACCGCCGAGGTCGTGGGCAGCGTTGCTGCGGATCGTTCTGGGGCATCCCGCCTCGAAGCACGCTGGTACTGCGACCGGCGACGGGGTGCTGCTGCGCCTGCTCAGCGGAGAACCCCTCGATTCCCTGCGTTGCGACACCAGTCTGCTGGCTGCGATATGGGCCGCCAACCCGGACAAGCAGACCGAGCCCTGAACCACGATGAGCGTGCGGGAGGGGCGTCGTACCTATCAGCATGAGCACTCCCACCGCTACCACCACTGTCACTCCTACTTCCTCCGCTCCGCTGTCACAGCCTGCCGTCTCCACGTTGGGAGCACGCCTGGCCGCTGCCTCACGCCAAGCCCAGGGCTTGCGTGCGACGGTGGATGATCCGGCGGTGCTGGACGAACTGCGAGGACTGTGCACGGCACCTCGTCCCACGGTGCGCGCCGTCGCCAAGATACGGAAAGGCCCCGCACCCTGAACCGCCTGCGCGGCCAGGGAACGGGACCAACAGCACCCGGTCAGGAGTCACGCGCGCCAGATGAACTCGATCCGCCGGGCGAGAACGTCGGCTCGGTGCGCGTCACGGCGGGCGTGGAACGCCTCGGTGCTCTCGTTTCGGCGCTTGGGCACGGCGGTCATCATATCGGCGGGGTGGGCGTGGACGAGCACGGCTTGCAGGACCAGGCTGGTGGCCTGGTACTGCCACATCGGCGTCCGGCCCTCCCACTCGGCGGCGACGGTAGTCATGTCGATGCTCGGCCCCACGTGCTGTTCGGGTACGGCGGCGGCGTACTCGCGGCGGGTGGCCTCGATGCGCTCAGCGATCCGTGCCCGTTGCCGCACCCACATGGCCTTGTCGATCAGCCCGTCGTAATGGTCATCATCAAGTTGGGCCAGGCGCTCTCGGTCGGCATCGAGTGTGGCCGCCAATCCGACACGCGCCGTCAAGTCGCCGCCGGGTGCTCGGCGCTTGGTGGGGTTCAGGGTGATCTGTTCGAACGTCGCCAGCACCGCTTCCTCTACGAGCTTCGAGACTTCAGTTGAGCGGATCGAGCGGTGACAGCCGCCGCGGGTGGCCTGCACGCACTGATACACCGGACCTCGGTGGAGCATCGCCGTTCCGCAAGCAGAGCAGCGGATGAGCCCTGAGAACGGGTACATGCGCTTCGCCGCACCGCTGCCGGGCTGGTGGAGGTTCCGCGCCTTCTTCCGCGCGTCGAGCACGTCGGAGACCTGTTGCCAGGTGTCCTCGTCCACGATCGCAGGCCACGCCGCTTTCACCTGCATGAGCGAGGTCTTGGAGCGGGTGCCATCCGGCAAGATCGGCCGATACTCGCGCACTCCCTTGGTGGAAGGGTTGCGCAGCATCAATTTCAGTGTCCTGTCCGACCACGCGCAGCCGTGCGTGGTGAGCACGCCGCGCTCGTTCCAGTCCTTGCGAATCCGGTACAGGGACTCACCGGCCAGCACCCGCTGCATCGCCTCGACCACCATCGGCCCGGTCACCGGATCGATGACGAGGACGCCGTTCTCGGCGCGGTACCCGAACGGCGCCCTGCCCCCATGCCACGCGCCCTCGAGGGCCTGCTGCTTTGCCGCCCGCGCGACCCGACGCGCAGTGTCAGCGGATGACTTGTTCGCCATCGCCACCAGCACCCTGGCCATCGCCACATCGGAATCCGTGTCCAGGCGCAGAGACCCAGTCACCGAGCGAACCCCAAATTCACCGAGCACCTTGGCGTCGATGAGGTCTTCCAGGTCGCGCGGGTCGCGCACCGCCCGATCCAAGTCATACGCGACCATCACCTGCGCCTGCCCCTCGCTCAGGTGTTTGAGCATTGCGCGAAACTGCGGGCGGATCACCCGCCGCACCCGCTCACCCGAGGGCAGAGTGATCGTGTGCTGCTTGAACGCCGACGTGTCGTTCTCTCGGAACACGGCTGCTACTTCCAAGCCGTGCGCGGCGGCGTAGGCGCGGCAGTCGGCCTCCTGCCGGTCAACTCCACGCTCGCTGCCCTCCGGGTCATCACTGATCCTGACGTACACCACCGCCCGCAACAGCGACCCTGATCCCGTAGTCTGTTCATGCTCGTTGTCGCCCATCAGTCGGCCCACCTTCCTACTCGCGTGAGAGGTAGGTGCGTTTACAGAACCTCGGCTACGCCGTCACCGCCCACCGCGCCCAAGGCCTCACCACCGACACCGCTCACGTCCTCGTCGAACCCACCACCACCAGGGAGAACCTGTATGTCGCGATGACGCGCGGACGGGAGTCGAACCTGGCTTACGTCATCCTTGACCGTCCCGACGATCACGCCACGGCGCATCCGGGCGACAACCCTGACGCCACCGCCCGCACGGTCCTCTACGGCGTGCTGCAACACAGCGGTGCTGAGCTGTCGGCGCACGAGACCATCACCGTCGAGCAGGACCGGTGGGGCTCGATCGCCCAACTCGCTGCCGAGTACGAGACCATCGCCGCCGCAGCCCAACTCGACCGCTGGACCACCCTGGTCCGCGGCGCAGGGCTCACCGACGAGCAAGCGCAAGCCGTCATCGACTCCGATGCCTTCGGCGCGTTGACTGCGGAACTGCGCCGGGCCGAAGCCAACCACCACAACGTCGACGCCCTCCTGCCACGCCTCATCAAGGCTCGTGGGTTCGCTGACGCCGACGACATCGCCTCCGTCATCCACCACCGCCTCGCCAACGCCACCACCCGACCCGCCGGCTCCGGCCGCACACGACTGGCCCCGCGTCTCATCGCCGGGCTGATTCCCGAAGCCACCGGCCCCATGACCCCCGACATGCAGCAAGCGCTGACCGAACGCCGCCACCTCATCGAAACCCGAGCAGAAGCCGTCCTCGACGCCGCCCTCCACACCCACGAGCCATGGGTTACCGCACTCGGCCCGATACCCGCGATTGGGCGGGAGCGGCAGCAGTGGCGATGCCGCGCCCTGGTTGTCGCTGCTTACCGTGACCGGTACCAGATCACCGATCCGACACCGCTCGGCGCCCAGCCCGAAGGCACGGCGCAGAAGATCGACCGCGCCCGCGCCGAAACCGCGCTCCGGACGCTGACCCGCCCGACCCTCCAGGACGAGCGTCGGCGCCCCGCCTCCCAAGCGACGCGGCACCTCCACCTCTAACCCGCCAACGGTTGGCCTGTGGAGGCCGTCGACCGCTCCGAATGATTGTTCGCGGGGTAGGCGGTGAGTTCTCATGCTTGGGCTGCAGCCCGATGCTCACGCCACACGTCGCCATGAAGACGGGCTCACTCGCATCCCGTAGTCGTGTCGTGGCCCCATGGGGGCCAACTTGTCGAGATACTTGTGGGGGACATGAATCTCTGACACCAGGCGATTTCGCGCAGCCGAGCCATCGCCAGAGAGCGAGGCAGGCTATGGCGGCGACACTTCCACAGATCCGGCTATGGGACGACAACCCGAGCACACTAGACCTCCTCGGGTTCGACGCCGTGGTCGAGCCGATCGTCGCCGCGGTCCGCGAACGCAGCATTCACCCGCTGACGCTGTCGGTGCAGAGCCCGTGGGGCGGCGGAAAGTCCACGATCCTGAAGCTGATCGAGGCCGAGTTCCAGGACGACGACAGCTGCTTCGTCGTCTCGACCAACCCGTGGGCCTACGACGACCAGGCGGATGTCAAAGGCACTCTGATCTCTGAGATTCTGCACGGCATCGAGAGCCAGATCCCCGATCCAGGCATCAGGGCCAAGGTGGCCGACAAGGCGAAGGAACTGCTCGGACGCATCAGTTGGAGCCGAGCCGCGGTCGCCATCGCCAAGGGCGCGCTGACCTTCCAGGTCGACCCGCAACAGATCGCGGACATCTTCCAGCCCAAGGACCCGGGCGGGCCGGACTCGATGGCCAGCTTCAACGACGCCTACAAGGAGCTGCTCGCGCTCATACCGAACGTTGAGCGTGTCGTGGTCTTGGTCGACGACCTCGATCGATGTTTGCCGGATGCGGTGACCGCTACATTGGAGGCGATCAAGCTCTTCCTCTCGACCGAGAAGATGGTCTTCGTCCTGGCAGCGGACCAGGACATGGTCCGAGACGCTATCTCGGTGAGCCTGGATGGCGCTCGCCGCGGCGACATCTTCGCCCAGCGCTACTTGGAGAAGATCGTTCAGCTCCCGATTGCACTACCGCGTCTGTCCGCCGCCGATGCGGAGGCCTACATCGGCCTCCTGATCGCTGGCCGTTCGATGGAGGAGTCGGACCTGCAGGCCCTCGCGGAGCACGTCCGTGCCCGACGCAACGCTAACCAGTCTCCACTGCTGCATGGCTTCGACGACCTCGCCGTCAAGCCATCTGACGAAGACCTCGCGCTTGCGATTCAGCTTGCCGAAGGGCTCAGCGCGGATCGGCGGTCGAACCCGCGCCAGATCAAGCGTTTCCTCAACGCGTTTGGCGTTCGCGAGTCGATCGCCCGCGCTCGCGGCGTCACGATCCCCCCGGCCGTGATGATCAAGATGCTGCTGCTCGAAGAACTTCACCGCACGTCCTTCAACGCGTTGGCGGGAGCGTCGGTTCAAGAGCGCAAGTCCATCGTGGCCCGGTGGGAGGCGTGGGCGAACCCCTCCGGTGAGGAGGGCGAGGACGCGACCCTCCCAGAGGGCATCGACGAAGCGACGAAGGAATGGGCCGCTGCCCCTCCGTCACTGCGAAGCGAGAACCTTGACCCGTATCTCACCCTCGCTGCGAGCCTGATCAACGTGAGTATGGGCGCTCAGGTCTCCGACGAGGTGCTGGCGCTGATCAACGATCTGCTCGGCGAGAGTGATGCTGCGCGGAACGTGGCCGCCGACGCTCTCAGCGAGCGCGGGGAAGACGAGCAACGGGCAGCTCTCGATGTTCTGTTCGCCACGGCCAAGCGCCTGGATGACGGCGAAGCAGTGGTCCGCGGCGCAGTGCTTTGGGTCGGGAAGACGCCCGCACTGGAGCAGGATGTGGCAGCCGGAGTTGAAGCACACTGCTGGGGATCACGACTTACTCCAGGTGCGGTCGTCGAACTCGCGACAAGCAGACGATCTACCCTCATGCAGCTCGTGAGACGTGCCGCTCAGGACACCACACTGCACCCGTCGACGCAGACCGCCGCGCGCGAGGAGTTGGAGCAGGTCAGTGGGAACTAGTGGCGCTTACGGCGGCAGCAACTCTGCTGAATGGAACGACTTCCGAGACGCATGGTCCGACCTCGGCTCAGGGCATGCCGGCACCGGCGGTGACACCGGAGAGCCGGGCCCTTCTCAGCCTTCCGATCAGCTATTTGAACCGACGCAACCCGCGTCCGACCTCGACCGAGTAGGGCAAGCACTTATCAATGCCCTCTGGCGCGACGATCCAGCCACCAGAGGCAACGTCGTACCGACAATTCCGCGCCCACGTGTTCCCGGCCGCCGCGGCGCCGGTGCAGGAGGTGCAGCAGGCGCAGGAGGAACAGGCGGGGGATCCGCAGGCGCCGGGCGGTCCGGGAGCCGGTCCACTCGGCAGGTGATTGGTGGAGCCTCACGCGGTGGCGCGACGATCGGTGCGGCCTACGCGCTGCGGAACCGCGACGCCCAGCGGCTGGCTGACTACGGCCTGTCACTCGCCGAGTTCGACTCCCTCAGCCCTCGCGCTCGCATCAGCAGACTCGTCACCCTCATGATCGGCGACGACGGACACCCCGATGACCGAGCCATCCGCCAAGCGGCCACGGAACAGGTCAAGAAGATCGTGAGGACCGAAGGCGAGCCCCCGACCGCCACCGAGGCAATCAAAGGCTTCGTCAGCGCGTACATCTTCCAGCTGGGACTTGTCGAACTCCAAGACCAAATCATCAACGGAACACTTGACGGCAACGAAGCAGTAGTGCGCGAGCGCATGCTGCGCGGTTGGATCGACGCGAAGGTTCGTTCTCTCGACATCGACGCCAGCCCCGCGCTCTCAGCGAACGCCCTTCACCAGGCGGCCGCTGACCTTGCCCAACGAGCCGTTCGCGTTCTGAGAGCGAGGTAAGCGACAACATGCCGCTCACACACTTCTATGTCTCTGGTGAGGCCTCCACCAACCAGCCCCCGGCGGATCGTCACCATCTTCGGTGGCCCACCATGGCCGGTGGGACGGACACCGTAAGAAGCGCTGTCGGCTGGTGGTTGCCCTCGCTGGGCCCAGTCCCGACGCAGGCGATCGATCTGGTCCGCATCGCGGGCGGCGCCTACCTCGTCGACCGACTCTCTGGCAGACCCAGCGCCTTCACTCGGCGACTTCATCTCACGGTAGAGGTCGCCGATCCCGAGCCGTGGGAGGGCGAGGCGATCGACCAACTCGCTCAGCTACTTTTCTGGCTCACAGGCGACACCTGGGAACTCCAGCTCGTCCAGGACCCCACCACCCCGAATGACCCGATCGCAGGACCCTCTGGTGGCGCGGACTCTGTCGCGCTGCTCAGCGGAGGGCTCGACTCATATCTTGGAGCGTTGCACCTGCTCGCCACTCTGGACGAGGAGCCGCTGTTCGTGGGTCACTACGACACCGCCACCGCTGTCCGTCGAGCCCAAAACACCGTTCACAGCTGGCTGGAGGAAGCCCACACTCCACCGCCCTCGTACACGCAGATCGAGTTCACCCAAGTCGACGACAAGAAGGAAAGCTCCAGCCGCAGCCGCTCGTTGCTCTTCCTCGCGCTCGGAACCGCCGTTGCCACCAGCCGTGGCGCCTCCAAGCTCTTCGTGCCGGAGAACGGATTCACCAGTCTCAATCTCCCCCTACACCCCAACCGGGCCGGCGCGCTCTCGACTCGTTCTACCCACCCCGAGACCTTCTATCGGGTCAACCTGCTCCTGCAGAGCCTTAACCTGTCACTCGCCGTGACTAATCCCTTCGCCACTTTCACTAAGGGGGAGGAGATGCGGCTGGTCGCTGATAGCCACCCACCGGGTGGTTGGGACCGCATCGCTGGGCTCACGGTGTCCTGTAGCAAACTCGACGGCGCTCGGATCAAGGGCGGAAACTCGACCCTCAACTGTGGCCTCTGCTACGCATGCGTCACTCGCAGGGGTGCATTCATCGCGGCGGGGGTCAACGACTCGACCAGCTACCTGTCCGACGGACTCACTGGAAACGCGCGGCTCGAACTCCTTGAACGGCGCTACAGCGACCGCGCCGCCATCTCGTACGCAACAACTCGCGGCATCGACGACGACGTGATCGACGCAGGAACCTGGCCCCCAGACGCCGACCTGGACGAAATCAGCGACCTCGCTCGCCGAGGTCTCGCCGAACTTGGAAAGGTGACCCTGATATGAGCAGGTCTGCTCTCCCCGCACTAGACGCCCACGCCCACATCGCGCCGGACGTCACACCGACACAGATCGCGGCCCTCGGACAATCCGTCGTGTTCGCCATGACCCGGAGCCTGGACGAAGCCCGCAAAGTCAAGAACCGGCGAGATCCAGCGCTCGTTTGGGGGATCGGCGTCCACCCCGGCCTAGCGACAGCGCGCGAGGCATGGGACCCCGAACATTTCACCGCTCTGCTCGGCTCGTTCGCCCTGGTCGGGGAAATCGGTCTCGACCGCCGAGGCGGCGACCTGGTACGCCAGCGTTCGATCTTCAAGGACGTACTGAGCATCGTCCGCAGCGAACCGGTACTCGTCTCCATCCACAGCAACGGCCTCGCAACCGAGGTCGTCGAACACCTCCAGGCCGCCGGCATGCGCGGTGCGATCCTGCATTGGTTCAACGGTGATTCCACCGACATCGCTGGCGCGATTGAGACCGACGCGTACTTCTCGGTCAACGCCGCGATGTCCGAGGACCAGATCAGGCAACTGCCCCCGGAACGAGTCCTGTGCGAGACAGACTTCCCGACTCGCAAGATCCGGGCCCGCAAACCTGCCGACACAGAGCGCATCGAACACCTGCTCAGCCAGATCTGGAACAAGACACCCGAAGAGGTCCGCGCCCGAACGTGGTGGAACCTGCGCACCCTGAGCGAACGCTCCGGCGCCATCGAACGCCTGCCAGAGGCAGTCGCCGACACCCTCCTCTACCTGTAGACGTGCGACGGCATGGTCTACCCAATGGGGACTGCCCGGCCGCGGCGTCTTTATCTGTCACGCCCCTGGGGGTCACGCAAAGCCACCCCCGCAGCGATCAGATGATTCCGAACTGTGCCCGCTGAGAACCCCTGGCGCTCACCAACACGTTCGAGCGACTCTCCGTTCGCATAACGCTGAACCATGTCGCGGACCTCTGCAGCGGAAGGGGTCGCCCGCCGTATGCGGACACCTCGCCTCGATCTTTCATGGTGCTGCTGAGCGGCGGTGTCCGGCGTCGTTGCCGGTGTGCGCGAGCTGATTGTGGCATGAGGG
>NZ_PNHL01000024.1 GCF_002871795.1 Brachybacterium sp. UMB0905
CCTCGGGCTTTCATCGTTGAGGTGTCCGAGGGGTGGTCGTAGACGCGGAAAGGTGCTCCTGACCTGGAAGAATAGGGCTTACTTAGGGTCCAATTCTCCAAGGTCGAAGGAGCACCTTCAGGGTGAACACTACCGGGTTGTATCCGCGGGTGCAGGTTGATGTCGCGCCGAGTGCGGCGGTGGGGCAGGCGGGTGGGGTGCTGCTGACCGAGACGGTCCGCGCCACCGGCCTGGACCGGGCCCTGTCGCAAGCGCTGGGACCGTGGCGGCGCCCGTTGGCGCAGCATGATCCAGGCAAGATCCTGCTCGACCTCGCGCTGACACTGGCTGTGGGCGGGGACTGCCTGGCCGACGTCGCTGCGGTGCGGGCCGAGCCGGACGTCTACGGTCAGGTGGCCTCGGATCCCACGATCTCTCGCCTGCTCGCGCTCCTGGCCAGCGATGTCGATGCTGCCGAACGCGCGATCAACACCGCCCGCCGCCGCGCCCGCGAGGCGGCGTGGGCTCGGGCCGGCAGCCATGCCCCGAGCCATCACGTCACCGCGAAGAACCCGCTGGTCATCGATCTCGACGCCACCCTCGTGACAGCTCATAGCGAGAAGGAGAACGCACGAGCGACGTTCAAGAAGGGATTCGGGTTCCACCCCCTGCTGGCCTTCGCCGACCACGGCGAAGGCAGTGGTGGGGAGATGCTGACCTGCCTGCTCCGGCCCGGGAACGCGGGCTCGAACACGGCTGCTGACCACAAGACCGTGATCAGACAGGCGCTGGCCCAAGTAGGGCTGGGGCCCAGGCCGGGGAAGAAGGTGCTGATCCGGATCGACGGTGCTGGCTCCACCAAGAAAACCATCGAGGAGCTGGTCAAACGCCGGGTCTCGTACTCGGTGGGATTCACGTTGCCCGCCAACACCCCGGAGGTCTACCGGATCATCCCCGAGCATGTCTGGGAGCCGGCCTATGACCCCGACGGCACCCCACGAGAAGGGGCGGACGTGGCCGAGCTGACCGGACTGCTGGACCTCAAGGACTGGCCTGAGCAGATGCGGGTCATCGTCCGCCGCGAGCGACCGCATCCCGGGGCGCAGCTGCGGTTCGAGGACGTCGACGGTTACCGCCTGACGGCGTTCGCGACCAACACCACGCAAGGCCAGTTGGCGGACCTGGAAGTGCGCCACCGTCGCCGTGCTCGCTGCGAGGACCGGATCCGGGCCGCGAAAGACGCTGGCTTACGGAACCTGCCGCTGAAATCCTTCGCCCAGAACCGGATCTGGTGCCAGATCATCGCTCTGGCCAGCGAAATCACTGCCTGGATGGGCCTGCTCGGCTACGCCGACCAGCCCGCCCGGCGGTGGGAGCCCAAACGTTTGCGCCACCGCTTGTTCCAGGTCCCCGCGACCATCGCTCGGCATGCCCGGCAGCGGGTCCTGCATCTCTCGGACCGGTCACGCTGGGCCGGGATCATCCAGGCAGGCCACGCCCGCCTCACCGGCCTCCCCGCCCCGGCCGGATAGCTCCCGGCCCCGTCGCTGACCGCACTCCCCAAGGACCCTGGCACCGGAACGCCCGACCACCGCGACCGACACGCGGCGGACCGTCACACCCTCATGCCACAATCAGCTCGCGCACACCGGCAACGACGCCGGACACCGCCGCTCAGCAGCACCATGAAAGATCGAGGCTATGGCCGATGATGGTGCCGGCGGCGGAAGGAGTCTGCCGGAAAGGTGGCAGGCGATGAGCGCGGTGGGCACCCCGAAACGACGGATCGTGCAGGTCCTGGGGACTGTGGCAGCCCTCGTGATCGGCGTGAACGCGGTCCATGCCGCGTTCGGCAAGGACGACGGCGTCGGCGAGGTGGTCCGGGTCATCGACGGCGACACGATCGTCGCGCTCGTGGCGGGGGAGGAGACCACGATCCGGCTGCTGAACATCGACACCCCGGAGACCAAGCATCCCGGCCAGCCAGTGCAGTGCCTCGGTCCCGAAGCGACCGCGTTTCTCACCGACCGACTGCCCGAGGGCACCAAGATCCAGCTGGAATACGACCAGGAGCGGGAGGACCCTTACGGCCGCACTCTCGCCGGGGTCTTCGAATCCGATTCCCTGATCAATGCGGAGATCGCCGCAGCGGGCCTGGGGGTCCCCGTGGTGTTCAAACCCAACGATCGTTTCCTGTCGGAGGTGCGCAGCGCCGCGGCGGACGCCCAGGAGAAGGGACTCGGCCTGTTCGGCACCGAGACGGACTGCACGATCCCCGCCCAGCTGCAGACCCTCGCATCTGCGGCCGAGCAGCTGCCGGCGACGGTCGAGGGCGACCCGACGGACGCGATCGCGGAGGCCGCCACGGCGGTCGAGGACCTCGAGGTGTTCATCGACGCGATCGACCCCGACGGACTGCGGGGCCTGCACAATGCGGTGCTGGCTGCACCGCTGGTGAAGGACACCGTTCACCGCTGGCGTCAGGATGCCAAGGACGTGCACGAGCGCGCCGACAAGCGCCACGAGGAGTTGGAGGAGCAGGGGCGCGCGTACGCCGAAGAGCAGGAGCGGAAGAAGAAGGAGCGCGAGGAGCGGGAGCGGCGCGAGCGCGAGGAACGCGAAGAGCGAGAGCGCAAGGAACGCGAAGAGCGCGAGGAACGCGAGCGGCAGGAGGAGCGCGAGCGTGCCGCCCGATCGACCCCCGCCCCCGCGCCGCAGCAGCCCCAGCCTGCCCCGCAACAGCCCCAGCCGGCCCCGCAGCAGCAGAAACCTGCCCCGGCCCCGCAACAGCCTGCCCCAGCGCCCCAGCCTGCGCCCCAGAAGCAGTCCTCGGGCTCGGACGGCTCGAGCTGCGTCCCCTACGGACCGGAGATTCCCCACGCCGATGATGGCGGGTACACCGGGAAGCGCTACGGCATGCCAGGCGGCAAGACGTTCCGCAAGTGCCGCTGAGCTCGCGGCGCCGCGGCCCCTCATCCCCCCAGCTCGAGCACCCGGATCGCGAGCTGCACGCGGTTGGTGACGTCGAGCTTGTGGTACATCCGCCCCAGGTGCGTCTTCACGGTCGCGACGGACATGTACAGCTGCTCGCCGATCTCCTGGTTCGTCAGGCCCTGGGCGACCATCCGCGCGACCTCCCATTCCCGCTCGGTCACGCCTTCGGGCACGGCCCCGCTGCCTGTCCCCGCCGCCCCACTGCTCCCCGCAGCCCCGCCGGGCCCGGCAGTCCCGTCCGCGGCGAGGCGTACGAGGCGCCCCAGCGCATCGGGGGAGAAGCGGGCCCTGTCGCGCGCCGCATCGAGCACCGCGTCCACCACTTCTTCGGGCGGGGAGTCCTTGAGCAGGAAGGACACGGCGCCGCCGCGCAGGGCCTGCAGCAGGAAGTCGTCGGTGTCGAAGGCGGTCAGCATCACCACGCGCGCCCTGGATCCCTGGTCGCGCAGGGCCTGCAGGGTCGCCAGCCCGTCTCGGCGCGGCATGCGGATGTCCAGCAGGATCACGTCGGGCTTCAGTTCACGGTCGCGCACGAGCGCCTCATCGCCGTCGGACGCCTCACCCACCACCTCGATGCTGCGCGCCCCGTCGATCATGAGCCGCAGCCCTGAGCGCATGAGCGCCTCGTCGTCCACCAGCAGCACCCGCACCTGCGGAGTGTTCGCGTCCATCATCGGCTCCTTGCTCACCACGGCATCCATGCTTCCATCCGGAACTCGCCCTGGTGCACGCCCCAGCAGGCGTCCCCGCCCAGCAGCCGGGCGCGCTCCTGCACCCCCACCAGGCCGTGGCCGGTGGACAGCACCGGGGTGGCCGACGGGTCACTGCCCTCCGCGACCGGGTTCGTGACCTGCAGCGTCAATCGCTCCTCGCCGCGGGCGAAGCGGATGTGGACCGCCTGCTCGGGGGCGTGCTTGGCGGCGTTGGCGAGAGCCTCCCCGAGGATCCGGCTGAGCGTCACGACGGTCGAGCGACCCAGGCTGCCGAGGTCGGCGCGCTCGAGCCCGTCCAGCTCGCAGGTGACGTCCTGCCCGGTCTCGCGGGCCCGCTCCACCGTCTCCTCGAGCGTGGGCACGGTCGCGAGCGGCGCCGTGGGATCTGCGCCATCGGCCCGCAGCGCCACGAGCACTTCGCGCAGCTCCCGGTTGGCCTCCTGCGCCGCATCCCGCACGGTCCCCGCCGCCTCCTGCAGCGTTGCGGGCGGCAGATCCTGCCGATACGTCATCGCGCCGGCGTGCATGGCGATCGCAGAGAGGTGGTGGGAGAGGCTGTCGTGCATGTCGCGGGCCAGGGCCGAGCGTTCCTCCGCCCGCAGCCGAGCCACTTCCGCGTCGCGTCCGCGGCGCAGCGCCTGGATCTCGCGGTCCGCGGCGGCAGCCCGCTCCTGCAGGGACAGCAGCAGCAGGCGGCGCGTCGCATCGGTGCGGCCCATCAACAGCGGCACCAGGGCGAACAGGGCGATCACCCCCAGCAGCCCGAGGGAGGACAGCACGGGGCGTTCGAAGTAGGCCCGCCCGGTGTACAGCTCGATGCCCAGCTGCGCGCCCGCGGCCCCCACCACGAGCGAGGTCGCCAGGATGTCCAGGGGGAGCCGCCGCTGCTGCCCCACCCGGTACAGGGCGAGCACCCCCACCGGCATCAGGCTGATGCTCACCCCCATGGCCGCGGCGATCAGCAGGTACAGGCCGAGCACCAGTCCGCGGGTGCGCACGAACCGCAGCGGCCCGATCGCCAGGGACCCGAGCAGCCCGACGAGAGCGGCGATCAGCCAGAGCGTGAGCGGCAGGGTCGGCATCGCGTTGCCGCGCTGGTCCACGTGGTCTTCGAGCAGGAATCCCAGGTCCAGCAGGGCCGTGACGAGCGTCGCCAGCAGGATCCCGAGCGACTGCGCGGCGGCGACGCCCCAGGCCCGCGCGGTGCGCGCAGGCGGCGGGGGTGCGGACAGTGCATCAGGATCCATGCAGGCCACAGTAATGATCCGACAGCCCCGGGGGCGTCGGCCGATCGGCTGACACCGGAAGGTGGAGGGGGCGCGGCCGGGTGGCGGAGGGACACGAGCCGACGGGCCGATCCGCCGCCGTCCGGCCCGGACACCGCCCGGGTCTCCTTCCCGCACCTGCCCCGCGCTCTCGGGCATCGCCGCATCTGGTGGCGATCCATCGTGATGCTCCTGGTCACCGCAGTGTCCTACGGCGTGGGGTGGCGGATCCCCGGCTCCCTCGAGCAGGGCGAGGTGAGCTGGCCGATGTTCCTGACCTCCGTGCTGCCGACGGTGGTACTGACCGCCGGGCTGTGGATCTGGTTCAGCCTCCGCGAGAACCTGGCGCTCGCCGAGTCGCTGCGCGGCCGGCCCTGAACCACCGGGCGGCAGGCCCTGAATGACCGCGCCGACGGGTCACTGCGCGCATACCTCACAGGTCCGGCAGGGCCACGGTGATGGTGAGGATCAAGGCCGACGGCGGCTCGCTCCCGCTCGCCGGATCGCGTGACGCGGCGCTGTGTGACGCTGCGCTGAGTGACGCTGCGCTGAGCGTGCCCGTCACCGTCCCGCCCAGCTGCTCCACGAGGGCCTTCACGATCGCGAGCCCCAGCCCGCTGCTGCGCCCAGCCCGGGTGCCGCCAGTGGTGCGGAAGCGTTCGAACAGCGCCGCGGGATCCACGTCGATCCCCATCGGCACCCCATTGCTCACCTGCAGCACGAGCCCGCCACCACCGGGGACGCCGGGTTCAAGGCTCACGTGCAGCGTCCCGCGGCCGTGCTGGACGGCGTTGCGCAGCAGGTTCTGCACGATCCGCGTGAGCTTCTCCCGGTCCGTCGTGAGAGGCAGTGAGGCCGGCGCAGAGACCTGCGCCTCCAGGCCCGCCGCTTCAATCGGCGCGGTCATCCCCAGCAGACACTCACCCACCAGGACGGACGCATCCACGCTCGCCACGGCGAGGTCCGGCGCGGAATCCAGCAGGTAGGCGTACTCGTACAGCCGGTCCACGAGCGCTCCCATCGCCCGCGCCTGCTCATGCGCCACCTGCACCTTCTGGCGCTGCTCGGCGGTCAGCTCGCTGCGCTCCAGCAGCTGCAGGTACCCGCGGATACTGGTCAGCGGGGTGCGCAGATCATGGGAGATGTCCGCGATGAAGGAGCGGATCCGCCGCTCCTCGGCACGGCTGCGGGAGGTGGCCTCCCCGGCCCGACGCACCGCAGCGTTCACCTCCGCGGTGAGCCCCTCGAGAGCCGGGACCACGAGCGCGAGGGTGCTGGGCTCGTGCCGATCCTGCTGGCGCTGCTGCCGCAGCTCGCGGCGGACCCGTCGGACCTGGGCGAGCACGAGAGCCAGGTAGGCGGCGGTTCCCAGCCAGGCGAGGGCCAGCAGACCCGCGAGCACCTCCACAGCCTCACCTCATCTCGCTGCCCGGCGCCACGCGGCTGCCGTCGGCCCCTATTTCACATCCGCCCTGCGGAACAGTATCCAGGCCAGCAGACCCATCAGGGCGATGAAACCGACGCAGACCCCCATCGTGACCAGCAGATCCCCCGCGCTCGTCTCCGGCAGCGGCACCCGCTCGGGGTGATAGGGGGTCAGCGCCACCAGGGCATCCAGGCCCTCGACCTCCGCGAGCTTGCCGCCCACGAGGTCACCGAGGAACCCCCACACGAAACCGATCGCCATCACCACCAGAGGCCGACGCAGCCACACCGCGAGCGGCAGACACACCGCGAGCTTCGCCGCCATCACCACCCCGGTGACCAGACTCAGCCCCAGCACCCCGGCGGCCCGCGCGAACGTCAGCTCCTCCGGGGCGGCCAGCAGCAGCGGGATCGTGGAGGGCACCGCGGGCACGAAGTCCGTGCCGACCATCCGGCCGACCACCACCGCCACCCCGTACGGCAGCATCAGCGCTGCGATGACCAGCGGCGCCAACACCGTTTTCGCGCCGATGAACGCGCCGCGCCCGGCCGCCAGCAGCGCCGTGTGCACGGTGCGGGTGGTGAAAGGCTGGGCGATGATCACCCCGTACAGCAGCGGCCCTAGCAGCGAGATGAGCAGCACGTCGCTGAGCCCCTGCACGCTGCTGGCTGCGCTCGTCGGCAGCTGTCCGGCGGCCAGCGCATGCTGCAGCCACGTGTAGAGCGCGGCGGCGAGGGCGCTCGCCCCCAGGCACAGCCACACCGTGGCCCCGTGGCGCAGCGCGAACAGGTCCGCGCGGATCTGGTTGATCATCGTCCCTCTTCTTCCCCGGAGGCATGCTCTGCTGTGGTCTCGCTGGCGCTCCCGCCCACGACGGACAGGAAGTAGCTCTCGAGCGATTCCCCTTGCTGGGCCAGATGCGTCGGCCACACATCACGCGCCACCAGCTCCCGCAGCACCTGCTCAGGCTGATCGGCGCGGTCCACGAGCCGCACCGTCCCATCGGGCAGCACCGTCATCTCCGGGTCCCCGAACGCCTCCCGCAGCGCCGTGACCAGCAGCTCCGGGGAGGCCGCGGTGATCTCCAGGGCGCTGCGGGTGCGGTCCACGAGCTGGTCGTGAGTGAGGGTCTGCAGGATCCGCCCGGCGTCGATGATGATGTGGTCGGTGGCGGTCTGGAACAGCTCGGGCAGGTTGTGGCTGGAGATCAGGACAGTCAGCCCCCGCTCGAGGGCGAGCTCGCGCACCAGCTGCCGCACCTGCACCACGCCGAGCGGGTCCAGCCCGTTGACCGGCTCATCGAGCACCAGCAGCTGCGGGTCCCCCACCAGGGCAAGCGCGATCCCCAGGCGCTGCCGCATCCCCAGCGAGAAGTCCCCGGCATGTTTGCGGCCTGTGTCCGCGAGCCCCACCAGCTCCAGCAGCTCCTGCTCGCGGACATGCCCCGGATCGGGGATGCCGCGCATGATGCGGTGCAGCCGCAGGTTCTGCGCGGCTGTCATTCCACCGTGCAGCGCCGGGGATTCGATGAGCGTGCCGATCCGCCGCAGATCCTCCTGCCGCGGCGCATCCGCCCCGGAGTCGAACAGCTCGACCCGCCCCGCGCTCGGCCGGGCGAGCGCCGTGATTACCCGCATGAGCGTGGTCTTCCCCGCGCCATTGCGGCCGATCAGCCCGTACACGCGCCCGCGCTCCAGGCGCAGATCCACCTGATCCACGACTCGATGCGCGCCATACACCTTGGCCAGCCCTTTGGTGACCAGCACCGGCTCGCCCATCGGCCCCACCTCCTGCACCTGCTGTCTATGGCGTCGAACCTATCCAGCAGGGGTGGAGCCTAGGTGGTGTTTGCACCGGTGAGGGTGGAGAAAAGGTGGAGAGGGTCGACGGGGCTGGGCCGACGGGGGCTGACGGGCTGGGCCGACGGGGTTGGGCCGACGGGGGCGGAGCGGATCGACCTCTCAGCGGCACGAGCCCTGCATCGTGCACGCTCTGTGCCGCTCACAGGTCGAATCCCTCCGCCTACTGCGCGGTCACTGGGCCGGCACCGCCCGCAGCCGGTACCCGAGCCCCCACACCGTCTCGATCGGGTCTTCCGCTGGGGCGGCTTCGCGCAGCTTGCGGCGCAGATGCGACAGGTGACTCTTCATGGAGGCATCGTCGCCTGGGAAGGGCTGGTTCCAGATCGCCTCGTACAACCGCGGCCGCGAGAGCACCTGCCCGGGCGAGGCCATGAGCAGGTGCAGGATCGCCAACTCCGTGGCGGTGAGCGTCACCTCCACCCCGTCGATGAATGCCCGCCCGGCCGCGGGGTCCAGCCGCAGCGCCCCATGCTCGAGCACCCGCGGCACAGGGGCCGCCCGACGCCGCAGCAGCACCTCCACCCGCGCGGTCAGCTCCGTGAGGTCGAAAGGCTTGGTGACGTAGTCATCGGCGCCCAGCCGCAGGATGTCCACCTTCGTGTACACCGCGTCCTTCGCCGAGAGCACCAGCACCGGCACATCGCTTATGTGCCGCAACTCGGCCAGCAGTACTGAGCCGTCCACGTGCGGAAGCATGAGGTCCAGCACCACCAGGTCGATCCCCTCGCGCTCCACCTCGCGCAGCAGCTGCCGGGCCGCCAGCCCGTCGCGCGCCCCGCGCACCTGATGCCCCTCAGCGCGCAGCGTCTCCTCCACCAGGGCGTGCACCTCGGGGGAGTCCTCGATCAGCAGGATCTGCGCCATCACGCCATCCTCGCGCCCCGGTGGCGAGCTTCACTGCGCCGATTCCGGCCGCGTCCTACAGTGGTCGGGTCATGTGCCGACTCTTCGCTCTCCACGCCGATGCCCCCGTCACCGCCGAGTTCTGGCTGCTCGATGCGCCATACTCCCTGGTCAACCAGTCGCGCTTCAATGCCGACGGCACCGGGATCGGCTGGCTGGACGAGAGCGGCGAGGCGCGGGTGGCCAAGCGCCCCGTGGCCGCCTACGCCTCTGAGCGCTTCCACACCGTCGCCACGCGCCTGCACACCCGCGCAATGATCGGCCACGTGCGGCTGTCCTCCGGGACCGTCCACACCGACGAGAACACCCACCCCTTCCTGCAGGACGGCATCATCACCGCCCATAACGGTGTGCTCGAGGTGACCGATGAGCTGCGCGAGCGGGTGCGGGAGCTGGGCGCCGCCCATCACGTCCACGGCACCACCGACAGCGAGTGGATGTCCGCGCTGGTCACCGGGGAGGTGGTGCGGCACGACGGGGATCTGCGCGCCGGCGTCGAGGCGGCGCTGCAGTGGATCGGCAACCACTGCCCCGTGTACTCGGTGAACCTGCTGGCCATGAAGGACGGTGAGCTGGTGGCGGTGCGCCTGCCGGCCACGAACGAGCTGTGGGTCCTGGAGCGCACCGCCACCGCCGAGAATCCCCGCGAGGCGCTCGAGCAGTCCTCCCAGACCCTGCGCGCGCACAGCGATGACCTCACCGATGTGCGCAGCATCGTCATCGCCTCGGAGCCGATGGACGATGACCCGGCGTGGCGACTCATGGACTCCGGGGAGCTGCTGCACATCAGCGCCGACGGCGCCGTGAGCTCCGAGCGGCCCTTCGGCGCGCTCGCCCATCCGCTGCAGATCGAGGACCTGGGGCTCTCCGCCGCAGCCTCGCAGGCGCATGCCGCGCAGGGCCGGGCGCAGGCCGAGCGGCGGCGCCGCCTGGCCGCCGAGCGCGCGGCCTGAGGGCGCGGGGACAGCGGGGCCCCCGGGGCTGACCCGAGAACCCCGCCGGCCTCAGCTGCGGATCGCGTCGATCACCTTGATGCGCGTGGCGATCAGGGCGGGCAGCGCCCCCGCGAGCACACCCACTGCCGTCGCTGCGGCAAGCCCCATGAGCACCGCCTCGACGGGGAACGGCGGAATCTCCACCAGCCCGTTCCCGCGCAGGAAGTCCGTGACCCACGGCGATTTCATGAGCGCCACCGCGGCGGTGACGCCGACGGCGCCGGCGATGACCGTGGCGACCACTGACTCCATGAGCACCCCCACGAAGATCCGCCCACCGGTTGCGCCGTAGGAGCGTCGGATCCCGATCTCCCGCACTCGGTATCGCACCGTCACCAGCGAGATGTTCACCAGCCCCAGGGCGCCCAGCACCAGGACCACCAGTGCCACCGCGGTCACGCCGGCCTTCACTGCGCCGAGCCCCTGGTCCTCCTCGCTGATGGAGGATTCGGAGACGTCGAAGGAGCCCGCCGGGGTGCTTTGCAGCCGCGAGGCCAGCAGGTCCCGGATCTCCGAGCTCTGCTCCGCGGGCACCCACACCCGGAAATCGCTGACCATCGGCGCCTCGTCCCGGCCCGGCAGGGAGCCCATCGCTCCCGCTGGGATGTACGCCTGCAGCCAGTCGCCCTCGGACGACTCCACCACGCCCACCACGATCATCTGCGCAGAGTCCTCCGCGCCCCGCGGCCCGTACACGGTGACCGGCTCGGTGCCCAGCTCCGGGCGACCCAGCACCTCGTACAGCGCTTCATTCACCACCAGGGCGGGGGCCAGGCGCTGCTGATCGGAGTCGGCCAGCCAGCGGCCCTGCTGCATCTGCACCCGGAACATGGCCCCGTAGGCCGGGTCCACGCCCATCGCCTCGGTGTAGCGCACCCCGCTCGGGGTCTGGATGCGCAGCTGGTCGTTGACGACGCGGGTGCGCTGGGTGATGCCCATCTGCTCGAGTTCCTGGAGCACCACCTCATCGGCGGGAGGTGCGCCCTCGGACCCCTCTCCCATCGAGAAGATCTGCAAGGTGGCGTGCCGGCCGGTCCACTGCTCCTGGGACTGCTGCAGCGCCCCGGAGAGCATCGACCCGCCGCCCATCACGAGCGTCAGCGCGAACACCGAGAACGCCACGCCGATCAGGGACAGCAGGATCCGGCCCTTGTTGACGCGCAGCTCCCCGTAGGCCTCCACGATGGAGGCGATCAGCCCGGTCATGCCACCGCCTCCCGTCCGGCGCGGATGCCGACGGTCCCGGCCAGCGCATCGCGCGCATCGGCCGAGGCGACATCATGCAAAGTGCCCTCATCCAGCAGGAAGGAGCGCTGCGACATCGCCGCGACCTGCAGGTCATGGGTGATGGTCACGAGCGCTGCATCACAGTCGCGGGCGATCTCATCCAGCAGCCCCATCACCGCCTCTCCGGTGGTGACATCGAGCGCGCCGGTGGGTTCATCGGCGAGGATCAGCCGCGGGGAGCGCACCAGGGCGCGGGCCACCGCCACGCGCTGCTGCTCACCGCCGGAGAGCTTCGCGGGCATCTGCTGGGCGCGACCGGCGAGCCCCACTCGTTCCAACATCTCCATCGCGAGTCTCTCGCGCCGCCAGAACTTCCCGGCCGATGCGTACATCAGCGGCATCATCACGTTCTCGAGCGCGGTGCGGCCATCGAGCAGGTTGAACTGCTGGAACACGAAGCCGATGGAGGCGCCGCGCAGCCGGGCCCGCCGCCGCTCGGGCAGGCGCGAGACGTCCATGCCGTCGAACAGCAGCTCTCCGCCGGTCTGCCGGTCGATCAGACCCAGCAGGTTCAGCAGCGTCGTCTTGCCGGAGCCGGAGCGGCCCACGATCGCGACGTTCTCGCCGCGGTGCACGGTCAGGTCCACGCCGCGCAGAATGTGCAGGTCCTCGCCATCGGGCAGGCGCACTGAGCGGCGCAGATCGCGCAGCTCGAGCAGGGGCGGGTGGGGCGCAGCGGGCACCGGGGGAGCATCGGCCCCCTGGGGCGCGGGATCTGTGTGGGGCGCGCTCACCACATGCCGCCCATCGGGTCCTCGGGCGAATCCACGCCGGGGGCGAACTCGAGGATCTCCTGCCCCTCCTCGAGGCCCTCGGTGATCTCGACCATCCCGTCGTCGCGCTTGCCCAGGGTGACATCCACGGGTGCGGGCGCGCCGGTGGCGTCATCGAGGACGAACACCTGCCCGCTGGTGCCCTCCCCGACGACGGCCGTGGCGGGCGCCAGCAGCACATCATGCGCCGAGCCGAGGTTCACCATCATCGGCACCGTGAGCGCCGGGACCACCTTCGCGTCCTGCGGCACCGGGCACACGATCTGCGCGGCCGAGACGTTCGAGCCGGGGTCCACGGGCATCCCGTCGGGTCCGTAGATCTCCTCCTCACTCGGGGACTCGGTGGCCTTATCGGGGTCCACCTCGGTGTCCTCGGCGATGCTCGGGTCCTTGCAGGTCAGCGGCTCATCGGAGCCGGGCAGGGTGAGGGAGGCCTTGAGCTTGATGTCCAGCAGGGACAGCTGCTGCTCGGGGGTGAGAGAGGCGACGGCCGAGTACGTGCCGGGCGAGATGCTGCCCAGCCCATCGCCCTGCCCGATGCTGTCCCACTCCTCGACCTCGAGGCCGCGCACGGTGCCATCGGCCGGGGCGTAGAGATTGATGTAGCGGTACTGCGGGGCGGGGGCCGCAGGCTCCGGGGCGGGTGCGGCGTCGGCGCCGTCCGCGGCCTCGGGGTCGGTGGGGTCCGCGGGCTCGGCAGGCTCCGGGAGCGAGGCGCCCTCCTCCACGCGCACCTGCAGGATCCGATCGCCCTTGGCAACTTTCGTCCCATTCGGCGCCCAGATCTTCGTGATGTCCCCGCTGGCGTTCGCTTTCAGGGCGGTGCCGGGATCGGGGGTGATCACCGCATCCAGCTCGAGGGAGGAGCTCACGTCACCGCGCTGCACCGGCACCGTCGCGTACGCGTCCACGGTCGCCTCGGGGAACACAGGGTCCTCCTGCGCGCCCGACGCCGTACTGGGGAAGAACGCGATCTTCACCAGCGCGAGGGCGATCACGGCCAGGATCACCATCCAGACGAGGGGGAAGACGTAACGCCGCAGGGTCTCCATCGAGTGCCTTTCGCAGGGGTCGGCGCGCGGCCGACGGGGATTTGCTGAGCATATTCTGAACGACCGATGGTCGCTGCGGCGTCCGTCCTTAGGATGATTCTTCCCGGAGCTGGCCCGGAACGGGCCCGGAGGGAGCCCGGAGGTGGGCATGCCAGTCCTGCTCGCCCCTGCCGGCCCGGCTCGCGCTACCGTCAAGGCATGACCGCGCGCACCTCCGTCCCTGATCCGCTTCTGCTGCTGCCTCTGCGCCAGCGCATCGTCGAACGGTCCCTGGGGGTGCGGGCGCTGCACCTGCATCGCGCCGGGCAGGCGGAGGTCTCGCACCGCTTCGTCGATGACACCCCCGAGAACCTCTGGTCCATCTCCAAGACGGTGACCGCGCTCGCCGTGGGCATCGCGCAGGCCGAGGGGCTGCTGAACCTCGAGGAGCTGGTCAGCGAGCATCTGCCCGCGCCGGAGGGCGGCTTCGGCACCGGCTGGGATCAGGTGCGGCTGCGCCACCTGCTGACCATGACCTCCACCTCCCCGATCCTCGCCTTCCTCGATGAGGAGCGCGAGCATGCGGACCTCACCGGGCTGATCCTCTCCACGAACCTGCAGGGCACGCCGGGGGAGCGGTGGGAGTACTCCAACGGCTCGATCCTGCTGGCCTCCCGGGTGATCACGGAGCGCACCGGGCAGAGCATGCGCGACTGGCTGATGCCGCGCCTGTTCGAGCCGCTCGGGATCCTGAACCCGCAGTGGTTCACCACCCGCGACGGCCTGACCTGGGGCGCGACCGGTCTGCACCTGAAGAGTGGGCAGCTGGCGCGAATCGGCCGGCTCCTGCTGCAGCGCGGTCAGTGGGAGGGTGAGCAGCTGGTCCCGGCGGAGTGGATCGACCTCATGCACGCCCCGCAGACGTGGGTCGCCACCGGTGATGTGGAGCCCGAGAGCGCCGGCTACGGGCTCGGCGTCTGGCGCTGCACCCCCGCGGGGGCCTGGCGGGCCGACGGCGCCTACGGCCAGTTCCTGCTGGTCCTGCCGGAGCAGGAAGCGGTGCTGACCGTGACCAGCCACCTCGAGGGCACACCCGGTGCAGAGATCATGCGCGCGGTGTGGGAGGAGCTGCTGCCCCTCCTGTGAGGCCCGCCCGGCACGCCTGCCCCTGCCCCACCGCGCGGCCCAGCCTCACCGCCCCGCCGGGCCTGCCCCCGCCGGGCCCGTGCTGTCTCGCACCACGAGCTGCATCGGCTGCCGGGGCGGTGGCTCCACCTCCGCAGTGGGGTCGCGGTCGATCAACCGTGTCAGCAGCTCCACGGCAGCCGCGGCCTTCGCCTCGATGTCCTGGCTGATCGTCGTCAGCTGCGGCCGGATCCAGCGGCCCGCGGCCACGCCGTCGAAGCCCAGTAAGGAGACCTGTCCCGGCACGGCCACGCCGCGATCCAGCAGCGCCCCGACCATCTCCGCAGCGAGCACATCGCTCGCCGCCACGACCGCCGTCGGCTGCTCCGGCGCCGCCAGCAGCTGCTCCACCACGCGCGCCGCAGATCCCGGTTCATGGTCCGCATCCAGCAGCGGTCCCAGCGCCGCCCCGGCAGCGGCGTCCACGGCATCGCGCAGTCCCGCGAGCCGCCGGGCCACCACGCCGCGCGCGGATCCCAGCGGGCCGGCGAAGGCGATCTGCCGATGCCTAAGGCCCAGCAGGTGCTCCCCGGCCAGTTGCCCGCCGCCTTCGTCGTCCACGCCCACGCCGGTGACCTGGGCGTCGCTGGAGTAGTTGTCGATGAAGACCAGCGGGCGGGGCTGGGTGCGCTGCAGCTCGTTGACTTCGTCGGCCACGGAGCCGTAGACGATCAGCCCGTCGGTGCGCCAGGAACCCAGCGCGCGGGCGGTCGCGACGACGTCCGCGCTTGAGTCGGTGATGAAGGAGAATCCGGCGGCGGTAGCGGCGCGCTCGACGGCGCCCACGAGGATCGCGTCATGCGGGTTCTCCAGCAGAGAGCGGCGCTCGTCGGGGTGATGGACGACGAGCCCGATCATCCGTGAGCCGTTCGCGGCCAGCGAGCGGGCGGGGGCGTCGGGTACGTAGTGCAGTTCGTCGATCGCGGCGCGGACCTTGTCGATCGTGGCCTGGGAGACCTTGCGGTGGCGCCCGTTGATGACGTTGGAGACGGTCATGCGGCTCACGCCGGCGGCGGCGGCGACCTCGCGCAGACTGCTCACCGGGTCTCCTCGCGCCGCGTCGTCAACCGTCCGGTCCATTCTTGACCGCCTGTCAGTGAGACCTTACTCTCACCAGAGGTGTACCGGTAAACCTTCGGGAGGTCTACACACCTCGGGACGCCCCGAGCTACCTCGCGACACCTCGAGACCACACGTCTCCCGATGACCGCCATCTTCGTCGGCCATCCCGACCGGAGGCCCGGTACCCAGCGAGCTCCGGTCTCGCCCCCTGGGGCAGGCAGCGCCGTCCGCCCCCTGATGACCACGGAGGACACCATGACCACCCCCACCCCTCGCCCCTCGCACAGTCCGCGTCGGCGCACCGTGATCGGCGGTGCCGCGGTCGCCGCGGTCCTCCCGGCCCTCGCGGCCTGCGGCGGCGGTGACCCGTCGGAGAAAGCCAAGGAGGATGTGGCCGCCTCGGAGGAGGTCGAGCTGCCCACCTACAGCGAGCAGCAGGCCGTGGAACCGGACTACCCGAGCGTGAACGGCTCCACCCCCGGGTACACCACCTACCCGCAGGAGCGCCCGGTCACCGTCGAGGAACCGCCCGGCAGCGGCGGCACCTTCACGCTCATGACCCCCACCTGGTCCGCCGTGCAGTCCAACCTCTCGAACGACTTCACGAAGGGCCTGAACGAGGCGCTCGGCGCGACTCTCGAGTACCAGATGACCACCGGCAACGATTACCGCGACAAGCAGGCCGCGGTCTTCGCCTCCCCGAACGACGTAGCGGACTGGGTGGCGGTGTTCGGCTGGAATCCACCGCCGCGCTTCTCCCAGGCCGTGGAGTCCGTGTTCCAGGACCTCACCCCGTTCCTCAGCGGCGACAACATTTCCCGCTGGCCCAACCTCGCGAACCTCCCCACCCCCGCCTGGGAGTTCGGGATTTTCAACGGCAAGCTGTACGGCATCCCCGTGCCCGGCGAGATCGTGACCGACGCGATCTTCCACCGCGCAGACATCTTCGACTCGCTGGGCCTGGAGGCGCCGCAGACCGCCGAGGAGTTCCTCGAGGTGTGCCGCGAGCTCACCGATCCGGGGGCGAACCGCTGGGCCACCAACGACATGAACGTCGGCGCACCGAACCTCCTGTTCGGTGCCCCGCCGGACTGGCGCGTGGACGACGGGAAGCTCGTCTACCGCTGGGAGACCCCGGAGTACCGCGAGGCGCTCGAGTTCCAGGTGAAGCTGTTCGAGGAGGGCCTGGTCCACCCCGATGTCGCCGCCGACACCGGCGATGCCAAGCAGCGCTTCGAATCCGGGCAGGTGGCGATCCACTATGACGGCGTCGGCGCCTGGGGCGAGGCGATGAAGCGCGTACAGGCCTCCAACCCCGAATACCGGCAGGCCCCGCTGTCGGGCACTTCCGCCGGGGGTCGGGAGCCCATCCGCTACAAGGGCAGTGCCGCGAACTTCTTCAGCTTTCTCAAGAAGTCCGATGACCAGTCCCGCATCGAGGAGCTGCTGGGGATCGCGAACTACCTCGCCGCCCCCTTCGGCACCGCCGAGTGGGAGCAGGTCAACTTCGGCACCGAGGGCGTGCACTTCAAGCGCGGCAAGGACGGCGTCCCCGAACCGACGGAAGCTCTCGGCGAGCAACACCCGGGAGTGCTGTCCACCCTGGTCACCGGCCCGGTGTCCAAGTCCGACTTCACCGATGCCGAGCACGTCAAGCAGTACTGCGAGTGGATGGCCGGAGAGACGGAGTACATGGTCGAAGGGCCGTTCTATGGCCGGCAGGTGCCGCGTCCGCCCGAGTACGCGGCGCTCGACCAGCCGATGTACGACCTGGAGAAGGACGTGGCTCGCGGCCGCAAGAGCATGGATGACTTCGATCAGGCCGTGGAGAAGTGGCGCAAGGACGGCGGCGACAAGATGCGCGAGTACTACCAGGGCGTGCTGGACGAGATCGAGCAGTGAGCGAGTCGATTCAGCGCGCTGAGACAGCCCCGTCGGACCAGGAGAATCCCGCGGGGCGTCCCGGGGACCGGGGCCGATGGGCCCGATCCCGCCCGTCGGTCCAGCGCCGGAAGGTGCCGCTAGGCAAACGCCTGGCCCGGGACTGGCCGCTGCTGGTGATGGTCCTGCCGGCGGTGGCGCTCATGATCCTGTTCATGTACGTGCCGATGTTCGGCAACATCATCGCCTGGCAGTCCTACTCGCCGTACGTGCCGCTGTTCGAGAACCCCTGGGTGGGCTGGGACAACTTCATCCGCGTGTTCACCACCGAGTCATTCCGCCAGGCGCTCGTGAACACGCTGCTGATCACCACATTCCAGCTGGTGTTCTACTTCCCGGTGCCGATCCTGCTGGCGCTGCTGATGAACTCGATGCTCACCCCGTGGCTGCGCACGACGATCCAATCGATCGTGTATCTGCCGCACTTCTTCTCCTGGGTGCTGGTGGTGACGATCTTCCAGCAGATTCTGGGCGGAGCTGGCCTGTTGAACCGGATCCTGCGGGACGCCGGCATGGAGCCGGTGGAGATCATGACGAACCCGGACACGTTCCTGCTGCTGGTGACCTCGCAGGCGGTGTGGAAGGACGCCGGCTGGGGGATGATCATCTTCCTGGCGGCGCTGTCGACGGTGGATCCCACCCAGTACGAGGCCGCCGCGGTCGATGGCGCGGGGCGCTTCCGCCGCATGTGGTCGATCACCCTGCCGGCGATCCGTCCCACGATCATCCTGCTGCTCATCCTGCGGCTCGGTGATGCGCTGACCGTTGGCTTCGAGCAGCTGATCCTGCAGCGTGGCGCGGTGGGCGCGGGCGCTGCGGAGGTGTTGGACACCTACGTGTACTACCAGGGCGTGATCGGCGGCGACTGGTCCTATGCGGCCGCGGCCGGACTGATCAAGGGCGTGGTCTCGCTGGCGCTGGTGCTGGGCGCGAACAAGCTCGCCCACGCCTTCGGTGAGGCCGGGGTGTACCAGAAGGAGGCACGATGACCAGCGACTCTGCCAGCACGGGCATCAGCCGCGAGACCGTGCCGCTGGCCCAGGAACCGGATGGCCCCACCCGTACGCTGCGCCCGCGCCGCTCCAGTCGGCGCCCCGTATGGGATGAGGGTCCGGGGCCGCTGGAGAGCATCGGGCGCGTCCTGGTGCTCACCGGCATCGTGGCGGCCGTGCTGCTGCCGCTGTACACCGTTGTGCTCACCTCGCTGTCCACGGATGCGACGATCAACCGTGCCGGCGGGATGGTGCTGATCCCGGGGGAGCTGACCCTCTCGGCCTATTCCTCGATCCTCAGCGGCGGCGTGGTGACCCGGTCGATCCTGGTGAGCATCGGCGTGACGACGGTGGGCACGATCCTGTCCACCACCGTCTCGGTGCTGGCCGCGTACGGGCTCAGCCGCACCACCTCGCTGCTGCACCGCCCGATCCTGTTCCTGTTCATCATCACGATGTTCTTCTCGGCCGGGATGATCCCCACCTACCTGGTGGTCTCGAACCTCGGGCTGATCGACTCGTACCTGGCGCTGATCCTGCCCGGCGCGGTCTCCGCCTTCAACATCCTGATCCTGCGGGCGTTCTTCATGGGCATCGACCAGGGGATCCTCGAGGCCGCGCGGATCGACGGGGCGGGGGAGTTCCGGATCCTCACCGGAATCGTGCTGCCGATGTCCACGGCCGTGATCGCGGTGGTGGCGCTGTTCTACGGCGTGGGCTACTGGAACGCGTTCTTCAACGCGATGCTGTACCTGCAGGACAGCGCCAAGTGGCCGCTGCAGATGGTGCTGCGCTCCTATGTGCTGGAGGGCGTGGAGCTGCCGGGCAGCGAGCTCACCCCGGCTGGGGTGGCCGGCTCGCAGCCGCCGGCGAGCCTCGCGGTGAAGATGGCGATCGTGGTGATGGCGCTGGTGCCGATCCTGCTGGTCTACCCCTTCGTGCAGCGTCACTTCACCAAGGGCGTGATCTTCGGGGCGATCAAGGGGTAAGGCGCGCGGCGGCATCGTCGCCCATGGCCGGGCACTGGCCCAGCCCGGCCTCGCCCACTCCGTGCACCCGCGCGTCGAGGGGCTCGAGCCCGGTACCGAGCACTTCTACCGCTTCCGGGTGGGTCGCGAGCTCAGCCCCGTCGGCCGCTTCCGCACCCTGCCCGCCGCGGGCGAGACCCCGGGGTCGTTCTCCTTCGGGCTCGTCTCCTGCCAGGTCTGGTACCACGGACACTTCACCGCCCACCGCCATCTCGCGGCGGAGGAGGACCTCGACCTGGTCGTCTTCGTCGGCGACTACATCTACGAGTACGGCATCACGGAGACGAACCTGTGGCGTCAGGGGACCGAGGTGGGCGAGGCGCACCGCGTCGAGATCGAAACGCTCGAGCAGTACCGCCTGCGCTACGCCCTGTCCAAGTACGATCCGCACCTGCAGGCCGTGCACGCCCGCACCGCGGCGGTCGCCGTCTGGGACGACCACGAGGTGCAGAACAACTACACCGGCCCCCTCTCCGACACCGGCATCGGCGAGGAGGACTTCGCCCACCGGATCGCGGTCGCCTATCGCGCGTTCTACGAGAACATGCCGCTGGACGTCGCCGCGCTGCCCGAGGGCCCGGACACCGACATCACCGCCGGCTTCGACGTCGGCACGCTCAACCGCTTCTCGTTGCTGGACTCCCGCCAGTTCCGCGACGCGGAGCCGGTCGACGCCGCCGAGCAGCAGCGCGAGGACCGCACCATCCTCGGCGCCGCGCAGGAGGAGTGGGTCGGGGAGCGGCTCGCGGACTCCGAGGCGACTTGGAACCTGCTCGCCAACGGCGTGGTGCTGGTGCCGATCAACGAGAAGAGCACCGACATGTGGGACGGCTATCCGGCGGCACGCCGGCGCCTGCTCGCCCAGATGGCCCAGGCGCAGAACCCGGTGATGCTCACCGGCGACATCCACAAGCACGTCGCCGCCGAGATCCCCGCCGACCCGACGACCCGGGCGAGGAGCGGCTGGGCGTGGAGCTGGTGTGCACCTCGGTCGCCTACGACGGGGACGGTGCCGAGGACGCAGGCAGCCCCGGGACCTGGCCCCGGCACGACTACGTGAAGCTCTACGACGGCCGACGCGGTTACGTCCACGTGCGCCTCACCCCCGAGGAGATGGTCTCCAGCTTCCACGTCGTGGAGTGGATCGAGGTCGACGACACCGCCCCGAAGCAGCTCGCCGCCCGCTTCACCACCCCCGCGGGCGAGCCCCGCCTGATCCCGGCCTGAGCCGGACGAACGAGAACCGCCATGAGCCCGCGCCCCGCCGTCGTCACCGGCCTCGTCGACGAGCCCGCCGTCGTCGCGATCTCCCTGACCTGGAATTCGCTCGGCTTCGACCCGCTGATCGACCACTACCGCATCTACGGCCTCCCCGGCGGGACGGCCCCCGACACGGCCGACGAGTCCGCGCTGCTGGGCAAGACCGTCTACCCCCGCTTCCGGTACACCGGCCTGGACGTCGCAGGCGAGACCTGGACCTATGCGGTCCTCGCCGTCACCGACCCGGGGGAGCGGGGCGAGCCCTCCGCCCCAGTCACCGCCGCCTCCGAGCCCTCGGTCACCGCGACCGGGACCCCGGTCGCGACCAGCGGGGCCTTCGACGGCCGCACCCTCGAGCACCTCCTCGCCCCGGCCTACTACGCGCAGATCCCCGAACGGTTCCCGGACGCGCTGATCGAATACGTGGAGGGCACCGACCAGCCCGGCGGGGCCTGGCCCTACCTGCTGCCCGGACCGGGCGACGCCTGGGCCGGCGGCAAGCCCTACCGCGCCCGCTGGACCGTGACGCTCGATGCCGCGCCGAGCGAGAACCACGACCTGGCCCTCTGGCTCGTGGACACCACCCGCCTCGGAGGCCTGCTGCGCATTGCGGCGAACGGCGAGCACGTCACCGATCTCGAGCTGCCGATCGGTGCGACCCGCGGCTCCCGCGAGGGCGACGCGACGGTGCCCGGCACGCCGCCGCGCCGCGCCCTGCTCGAGCTGCCCGTCCCGGCCGCCGCGCTGCAGCAGGGGCAGAACGTCATCGAGCTCGAGCTCGCCGAGGGCGGCTGGGTCGCCTGGGACGCGCTGGGGCTGTTCGCGCGGGGATGAGACCGTGAGCTGGCATCAGAAGCAGGTCGTCTTCGCCCCTATCACAACCTCGACTCTGACGGTACGACTCGCTCGGTGACCATCGCCGATCTCCCGTTCGAGCAACTTGCCCCGTACACGACGAGTCAGTGTGCGCTAACCGCGATCTGGTCTGTATCGACCTTCGATGAGGACCCGGATGTTGAGCAGTGGCCTACTTCCTCGGCTCCGACGCCGAAGACAGCGGTTCCGTATGACCGCACCTGCCCGTCGATCGCAGCTTAGGCCTGCTCGTCCACGGCATCAACGACTGGCCCTTGGTGGAGATGGTTCGCTTCGGCGCCCACGTACTGCTGAGCCTCATCGGGGGCTGCTGAGGAGTGGCGCAGACCAACCCAGTCTGGTCCTCTCTCCTGACCCCCTTGTGCCCCAACAGGCTCTAGATCCGGAAAAAACTTCCCCCACGTTCGAGTCTGTTGCTAGACTGCCGGTGTGATTCTCTCCTTCGCCGTCACGAACTTCCGCAGCTTCGCCGGGACAGCGGAGCTGGACCTTACGTCGCCCGCACTCCGCACAGTTACGCCTCGCGGCGACCAGTCCTGGCCTGCGGTAGTCGAGCCTGTCGCAGCTGTCTACGGGCCGAACGCCTCTGGGAAGTCGACGGTCCTTGACGCGATCAATGCTCTCGCGCACTCGCTACGCACCCCTGGGTCTGGTCGGTTCTACCAGCCTCATGCCGGGACGGCTGAGTCGGACCCCTGTACCGAGTACCACGTTGACTTCGTCGCCGATGGCGTGCGGTACAGCTATGCAGTGTGTGCTGCCGCCTGGGGGATCAAGCATGAAGAGCTGCGGTCAGCGCCGAAAGGTACCTCCCGTCTCTTGTTCCGGCGTTCCCAAGCGAGGCGTGATGCCGAGGTTGACTTCACCCCGGGGCCCTCGCTTACTGGGCCTACTGCTGAGGTTCGGCGCATCACCAAGCCGTCGATGCTCTTCCTGGCGACCGCGCACCGTTATGGGCATGACCGACTTGCTCCGGTCGCGCGAGCACTCCTTGCTGGGGTGGGGATCGATCACCTCTCCTTCCGGGAGCGTCAGGACGAAGAGGTGCTCGAGCGCGTGGTCATGGAGATGGTGGCGGCTCCAACGAGTCAGGTTGACCTGGTGAAGGCTCTCGTTCAGGCGGCTGATCTTGGTATCGACAGTCTCGAGATTCGAACTGAAGAGATTCCTCCAGAAGTCCAGGAAAGGATCGCTCGAGTTCTCCGTGCGATGGAAGATGGCGATGACGACACATCGGTGGAAGCGCCGGCGCTGCGAGATGTCGTGGTCTTCAAGCATCGGGGCCCTAATGGGGATACTTTCGATCTGCCGGTCAGTTGGGAGAGTTCCGGAACGGTTACCTGGCTAACGACGGCATGGCATGCCCTAGATGCGCTCCGCAACGGCACAATGCTGCTTGTTGACGAACTTGACGCAAGTCTGCATCCCGCCTTGGCTAGGTACGTTGTGGAGCTCTTCATTAATTCAGAGATGAACACCAGGGGGGCTCAGTTGATCTTCTCATCCCATGATACGACGTTATTAAATAACTCCCCCGTTCGCCTGCTCGACCCGCGTCAAGTGTGGTTCGCGGAGAAGGATGCGTCAGGCATTTCTGAGCTGTTCTCTCTGGATGACTTTGATAACAGGGCGGGAAATAACAACGAGCGTCGGTATCTCGCTGGGGCGTTTGGGGCGGTGCCCAATATCGACGATCGTCTGCTACAGACGTTCTTGAGTGCCCCGCGAGAGTTCGAGGGGCTGGATAATGGCTGAGCGCCGAAGGGGTCGATCTAGACGACCGGGCCGGCTGGCGCGGCGCACGATCCTGCTTGTCACCAATGGGGAGGTTACAGAGAAGAGGTATCTCGATGAGCTCAAACAGCGAGCTCCTGCGCGCGAGCTGGGCCTGGCGATCACCGTCAAGGTGGTGCCGGGAGAGCCGCCGAGCGTCCTCAAGAAGCTCGCGAGCCCTAGGGGAGACACCTCATCGTTTGACGAGGTGTGGTTCGTTTTCGACGAGGACGGGCATGATCGGCGCGACATCTATGTGGAGTGCGCGAGGCGCTCGGGCCGAAGGCAGAAGTGGTGCGCAATCGTGTCCCGCCCCTGTTTTGAGGTCTGGCTGATCGCGCACTACGAGCAGGTGCGCAGCTATGCGGACCAGACGAAGGCGCAAGCGCATTTACGTAGTTTGATGGGAAAGAATGTCCCGGCGAAGCAGTTGCCGCAAAATTTCCCTTTCGAGGAAGCTGAGGCCGCAATCGAGCGTTCGCGCCTCCCGGGGGTTGATGCGGAAATTTCGATAGAGGCATTGCCTCCCAGTCCTGGTAGCGGCATGCCGCACCTCCTAAGGCGGTTGGGACTTGCAGATGAAACTATTCCCTAAGGCTCGACCGAGAAGTAACGGAATAATTGCCATTTTCCCTCGCGAGTTCGGCAGGGCCGGCAATGGAGGTTGGGGGTGGAGTGACGTTAGTGGTGTGCTGGCTCCTAGGGTGTTTCAGACGGGGACAAGTTGCCACCCAAGTCCCGCGACGGTGAGTTGCGAGGCCTGCGTGGGATCGGGACGATTGGAATCGCGTACGCGCATCGTCTTCTAATCGGCAATGCAGGCCGCAGTGAACATAGTTAGATCCTCCGACACGGACTGTGTTTGCTATATACCCCATGCGGATTAGGGGTTAGGGTCTCTTCTGTAGTTCTATATTGTTCGTTGTGCGCCCAATTTAGGGCTCTTCAGAGTTGAGTGTGGGCGCGCCGGTGGTGCGGGGTGTCCCGCGTCAGACTGTGTGGCAGAGCCCGTTAGTTGTGGGTCTGACCTGAAGGAGTCTGATCATCATGGCCCGACCACCCGTCGTTGCAGTGGAGGAGAAGGTCCGTATCGTCCTGTCGATCCTGGCGGGCGAGGTGACCGTTGCAGAGGCTGCTCGCCGAGCGAAGGTCTCCGAGCAGTCCGTAGGTAACTGGAAACGGCAATTCCTCGAAGGAGGGCGCTCTGGCGTAGCTGCCGGGAAATCGAAACCGAGCAGCCGCGAGAAACAGCTCGAGGAAGAGATAGCGGATCTCACCCAAGCGCTTGGCGAGGCTCACCTCGAAGCCCGCGTATGGAAGAAAAGCGCTGAGGGGCGCCTGGGCCCTTCGAGGACCTCGAGGTGATCCGCCAGGAAGCGGGCATGTCAACCTCGAGGTTCTGTGAATTATTCGACATGCCCGAGCGGACCTGGCGTCGCTGGCAATCTCGCCACCGGCACGGTGAAAGCGTTCGCGGTCCGTGGCCCACGCCCGCACGCGATGCCGTCCATGACATGGTTATCGAGAAGGCGCAGAAACATCCCGCCTGGGGGCATCGGAAGATCTGGGCGATGACCAGATATGAGGGCGGGCAGGCCTCAGCGTCCACCGTCATGCGGATCATGCAGGACGCGAACCTCCTGCTGCCCACCAACTACCAGAAGCAGCAACGCGACCTGGCAGGCGCCAGGAGAGCGGCGTTCGCTGAGGCACCCACCGGAGCGAACCAGGTGTGGCAGCTGGACTTCAGCGAGTTCGAAACTATATCAGGGGGTGTGTGGCGGTGGTGTCATAGCGTCGAAGCAACACCCCCGGTCGGCGGGGG
>NZ_PNHL01000025.1 GCF_002871795.1 Brachybacterium sp. UMB0905
CCCTCATGCCACAATCAGCTCGCGCACACCGGCAACGACGCCGGACACCGCCGCTCAGCAGCACCATGAAAGATCGAGGCTAAGCACTCGACCTCCACGCGGATGGGTCTTCGGAGGCTCCCATGAGTCGCAACCGCATGGGGTCTCTACGTCAAGTGGCGGAGCCTGACCCTGCTGAGATTGCTGCATCACTACTCAACGACCGGCCGGAAGTGCAATGGACTCTGGAGTCACTGGCAAGAGAGGTGCACATTTCGCCGTCTCAGTTGGGTAGAGTTTTCGCGCGACGGTACGGGATCAGCCCGATGAAGTACCTGACGCGGGTTCGCTGCGTCCAGCTCGCGACACTGCTCGCGCGCAGCCGACGTCCTGTCGGTGAACTGATGCACGAAGTGGGATGGCGCAGCCGAGGCAATGCTGCGCGACAATTTCGACGCATCACTGGCCTCCTTCCTACTGAGTACCGTGACCAGTCTCAGCAACGCGCTCGGCCCGTCACACCCCTCACTGACGGGTACGCCAAGTGCCCGCGCTGTGGCCAAGAAGTCGAGATCGCTTCAGTGTTGATGATTCCAAACGCCGCTTCCTTGTAACGATTCTGCTCATCTTCGGAAGCAACGCATGGCCTGATCTCAGCGCACCTGCTAGGCCGGGTATGACACGTCGGGTTCGTTGGGTTCCTGACGGTCACTGTAGGGGTTCCTTGTTGTCCGTCTTCTAGTGCTGGTGGTTCCGGCGTACCTGATGGTCACCGGGTCGGTTCTTCGACCCGGTAGACAGGTTCGCGGAAGGAGACCGGCATGGCAACCTCGGGCAAGGATGCTCGGGCGGCGCGGGAGGCGAAGCTTGATGCGCTGCATGAGCGGCTGACGGGTGCGGTCGAGCAGCTGGTCTCCGGTGAGGATTGGGCCCGGGCGTTGGCGTTCGCAGCCCGGTTCCGAGCACGGTCGTTCGCGAACACGATTCTGATCTTCACCCAGCATCAGGAGGCCTACGGCCTGGGTCTGGTGCCGGACCCAGTGCCGTCCCATGTCGCCGGGTATAGGCAGTGGCAGCAGTTGGGTCGCCAGGTCTCCAAGGGGCAGCCGGGATATCAGATTCTGGCGCCGGTGACGGGACGGTTCGCCTCAGCAACCCCGCAGGATGCTGAGTCGTGGCGACGCCTTGGGAAGGGTGAGAAGCCGCGTGCGGGTGAGACGGTGCGCACGAAGATGGTCGGCGTCCGCCCCGCCTACGTCTGGGACGCCTCCCAGACCACTGGCGAGCCGATCCCTGAACCTCCGGCTCCGAGGTTGTTGGAGGGGCAGGCTCCTGCCGGGTTGTGGGAGGGCCTCGCTACACAAGTCGACACGGCCGGGTTCGAGCTGCGGCTGGTTGCGGATGCGTCGGAGATTTTCGGGGCGAACGGACTGACCGACTACAGCAACCGGGTGGTGTCGGTGCGTGCGGACATGGACCCGGCAGCGCAGGTGAAGACCCTGGCCCATGAACTCGGCCACGTCCTGTTGCATGGCCCGGACGCCAGTGAGGCGCGGCAGCATCGTGGGATCGGTGAGGTGGAGGCCGAATCGGTCGCGTTGATGGTGGGTGCCGCGCATGGCATGGACACCTCCGGCTACACCGTCCCGTACGTGTCGACGTGGGCGGCCCGGATGGAGGGCCAGGACCCGGTCGAGGTGGTCAAGACCACCGGGGAGCGGGTCCGCAAGACCTCGCTGGGGATTCTAGAGCAGCTCGACACCACCCAGGTCGGCAACGGCACCCCGCCCGGTCTGGAACGCGACACCCCCGCTCGCGAACCCTCGACACGGCAGGCCTCGGCGGCGCCGGCGGTGTCGGAGTCGGTGGGGCGGGTGGTGTCGGGGCGTGAGGCGGTGGCGCTATGAGCCCGAGCCTCTACCGCCTCGCCAGCCTTCTCGCTCCTGGCTCGGATCGGTCGCTGGGGCGGGTGGCGAGTGATCTTGCATCGGCGGGGGTGCCGGTGTTTCCGTGCGTGCCCGGGCAAAAGCGCCCGTTGACGCCGCGCGGGTTTCACGACGCCACCACCGACCTCGCCCAGATCACGCAATGGTGGACGCGATGGCCGGAGGCGAACCTGGGGCTGCCGACCGGGGCGGTCTCCGGTGTCGTGGTCGTGGATGTTGATGCCCGCGAGCAAGTGGATGGCCGGGAGAGCATGCGCCGCGCCTTTGATGCGGGGCGGGTGGGGATGCCGGTGTTCACGGTGGTCTCCCCCTCGGGTGGACGGCATGGCTACTACCCGGCCACGCCGGATGTGGTGCAGCGGTCGTGGCAGGCTGCCCGGGTCGGTGTGGATTTCCGCGGGGATGGCGGCTACATCGTGATCCCACCCTCACACACTCCCGTTGGCTCGTATCGGTTGGCGACTGTTCGGCAAGGGGCGGCGGGCGGAATCGGCAGTGACGCGCTGCGGAAGTTCCTCGACCCCCGGCCCGTCCTGCGACCGCGCGCTGCTGATCGCGGCATGGCTCAGAGCGAGCCTGGGGTGGTGGTGGCGCGGCTGGCTGCGTGGGTGGCGGGTTTGGGTGAGGGCGAGCGGAATCGGGGGTTGTTCTGGGCGGCCTGCCGGGCCGCGGAACACGACATCGCACCTGCCACGGCGGTGGATGTGCTGGGCGCGGCTGCCGCTGAGGTGGGGTTGGGTCCGCGGGAGATCGCCGCCACCGTGCGGTCGGCCTACCGCACCGCCCACCCCACCACGTCCACAGCACCCAGGGCCACCGAACCAGCGGCAGCATCTCCGGTGCGGGTGCCGGTGGGCGCGGGCTGGGGGCTGGCGTGAGGGTGCGGCGGTGGGCAGTGTGGACGGCGGTCGCGGGGACGGTGTTCATCGCGATCGGGGCATTCTGGCTGTCCTTCACCTCTCTAGCTGATCTCGCGGCCCGTTCGGGCATCGGGGCAGGTCAGGCGTGGGCGTGGCCCTTGATCGTCGACGGCATCATCGTGGTCGCCACCGTCGCCGTCGTCGCACTCGCGGGCCAGAAGGCTGCCTGGTACCCCTGGGCCCTGTTGATCGGCGGTGCCGTCGTCTCGGTCACTGCCAACGCCCTGCACGCGATCGTGGCCGCGGACGCCGACGTCCCGGCCCTGTTGGCGGCAGCGATCGCCGCCGTTCCGCCCGTGGTGCTGCTGGCGATCACCCACCTCACCGTCATCCTCACCCGCGCCACCGGCCCCGAGCCGCAGACCGTGATCTGGCAAACCATCGCCCAACAGCACGACGAGCCCACACCAGCCCCAAGACCGGGCATCGAGGCAGAACCGTCACCGGCGGCACTCGCGCAGCACGAAGCCAGCGACACCGTCGGCCTTGGCGATGAACGACCGACCACACCGGAATCCGGTCCGTCTCCGATGAAGCACGTCGGGGCAAAGCCCGCGCCCGAGGCTTCGACTCCGACAGCTCCTGATGAGGAGACCGTTCGAGGCGTTCCCGAGATGGCTGGGGTGGGTCGGCGGGAGCGGGCTGCCGGGTTGCGGAGTGAGGGGTGGTCGAACAAGCAGATTGCCGCCGAGCTGGGCGTGCATCCGTCCACGGTGGGCCGCTGGCTCACCTCCCCAACAACGAGGAGTTCTGAACCTGGCACCAATCCATCGATGAAGGAGACATCATGAGCACCCACGAACACGAGCACTACCGCTCCGAGCCGCCGGTCCACGACGACTACGGCCCACCCGATCCCGAAGAACTCGCCCTGACCACCCCCGGCACCCACGCCGAGAATCTCGACCAGGAGACGGTGTGTGAGCGAGGCGGTTTTGTCCCGCCCAAGGCGCCGGTGGAAGAGCTCGATGAGCAGCTCGCACCCGACATCGACGGACCAGACGCTGGTGCTCCGGGGCTGGGTGAGGGTGCGGAAGGGGTGCCGGATGCGGTCAAGGCCCGCACCGCCCGGACGATAAGCCGGCCTGTGAGTGGGCAGGTGGGGCGGGGTGTGGAGTGGGTGCGTCCGACCGATCTGATGGCCCGACGTGGCGCCACAGTCGCTGGCCGCGGCATCCACTTCCAGACCGCACTGAGCCAGAAGACCCGCCACGGCATCACGGTGGGTGCACGGCGCGTCGGTGATCGGGCTGCACGGTTGGCGCCGTTGTCGGCCTTCGGCCGGGGCCGGGCACAGTCGGTGCCGGGTCGGTCCGCGGTGGGGATGAGCTGAGCGTGGTGACCAGCAATGACGACTCTCGCCAACACGACGACACCACTGCCGCCGCTGTCTGGGGTGGAGGTGCGCACCTGCTTGTCAGGAGGCACCACCATGACCCACACCACAACACCAACCACCGGCACCGCTGAGACCGGGACGTCGTCGACAACGTCGTCGACACCCCATCGCGACAGTGCTGACTTCCGCACCAGTGAGGGGCTGCGGGCTCTGCTGGAGCATCTGGCCGAGCACGGATGGCGCAACAACCCCCAAGCCAAACAGTTGCTGGAGTTCGCGGCGGAGCGGTTCGCACCCTTGGCGCGCAAGCACGGCCTGGATGTGTGGGAGGCGGCCTCGGCGGCGTTTGATGTGATGCGAACGCCTGCGGCGCGGAACGCCGCGGATCCGTGGGCGGTGGTCACGCATGCGGTGCGGATCACCTGCATCTACGAAGAACGCGCCCAAGGGCTCATGTGTTCGGTCCACCAGGCCCGCCGCGCCCACATCTCCGCCCACCACGACCCCGAACGGTTCTCCGACCGCGAAACACCCCTGTACGAATACCATCCCGCGTTCCAGCTCACCGACCCCCACCACCGTGAGGATGCGGAGCCAAGCGCGGATGTGGATGCGAGCGTGCAGGCAGCAGTCGCGGACGCGACCCGATTGTTCGTGCTGCTGGGCTGGCCAGAAGCCTCCGCCCGGGCAGGGGTGGATCACGTCACCAACGCCCTGGCCCGGATCGGGTCCCGGCGCGGCACCTACGAAGCCTTGCGGCGCGACAAACACGCCCGCGCACTGCTCGACCTCCCCGCCCCCGCCTGGACGTGCCTCCTACGTGTCCTGCTGGGCCACCCGGAACCTGCCTACGCCACCACGACGGCTGGGCGCGGGATCCTGCTACGTCTGCTGCTCGGGGAAACGCTGGCGGACCTGTTGGGCGATGACGCCCTGGTCGCCGTGATCGTCCGCGCAATACCGGGGCGGGAACGGGTGCGGTCATGAGCACCCCGGGGCACATCGAGCTGGACCGCGCCGTCGACTCCCTGCATGTCGGCCGACGTCACCGTGCCGACCTGGGTGACATCGATGCGCTGGCGGCGTCGATTGAGCGCGATGGGTTGTTGCAGCCGTTGACGGTCAGCCCCGACGGGGTGCTGATCTGCGGGGCACGACGGCTGGCGGCGATCAAGCAGCTCGGCTGGCGCACCGTCAACGTGTGGGTCCGCTCCGGCATCTCCGACCGTCTCGGCCACCTGCTGGCCGAACAAGACGACAACGTCCTACACAAGCCACTGACCGCGCTGGAAGCCGCCGCCCTCTACCACGAACTGAAATCTCTCATGGCCGAGGATGCTGCGCGTCGCAAGGCCGCGACCCAGGTCCGCAGCGACAACCAGCCCGGAACCGACGGTCCCGGAAAATTTCCGGAACCGTCGGGAGCCACCGGTGAGGCTCGTGAGCAGGCTGCCGGAATGATTCCCGGTGGGGCTTCATACAAGACGCTGGACAAGATCGGCTTCCTCGAACACGCCGCCGACGATGAGACGCTGCCCGAACATGTGCGGGCAGCAGCAAGGCAGGGGTTGGAGCAGATCGATGCGGGGAGCCCGGTCCATCCGATCTACGAGACCATCCGCAACCACACCGCCAGCCCCGATGCTGGCGATGAGGCGTTGCATCAGGCCGCGGCCGACGCCCTCGCCCGCATCCAATCCACCGGCAGACCGAAGCCCGCCCCGACCAAGAAGCCCAAGAACGACGCGGAGGGCGCGCCGGTGCAGTACCCGGTACGGGCGTTCGTGGTGACGTGGACCGAACTGGATCAGTGGTGGACCCACTACGACCCGGCTGTGCTCGCCGTCGAACTCACCGACGAACAGGTCGCCACGTTCCTGCGCGTGATCGAACAGACGGTCGCGTTCGCCGACGCCCTCCAAGCCGCCCTCACCAACCCCGACGACACCACCACCGCCGCCTGCGGCACTGTCGATGAGCAGGATGACGGACCGGCGGGTGGCCGTCCGCAGCTGCGCGCCATCTAGCTTCTGCCTGCTGGTATTTGGGGTGCGTGGGCGCACCTGCTGGGCATGGACACTTCTGATCGTTCGTCGCGTCGCCGGCTCGTGCTGATCGCTGCCGGCTCGGTCACGACCCTGGTGTGTGGGGTCGGGATCTACGGCCTGGCCACCGGCCCCCACACCCCGACCAGCACCCCGAGCACGTCACCGACCATCACCACCAGCCCGTCACCCTCCGCAACCACCCCAGCAACCGCGAGCCCTTCAGCGTCCGGGGCGCCGTCGGTGCCACCGGTGGCGCGGAGCGCTGATCCGGAGCAGTTCGCTCGCAATGTCACGACCACGCTGTTCGCGTGGGACACCACCACCGGGCTGCTCCCGCTGGACTACACCTCCGCGATCCTCGCCGTCGGGGACCCCAGCGGCGCCGAACAAGTCGGCCTCGCCACCGACGTCGCCGCCTACCTGCCCTCGCGGACCGCATGGCAGGACCTGCGTGAGTACGGCACCAGTCAGCATCTGATAATCGACCGCGCCTACATCCCCGACCAGTGGGGCGAAGCCCTCGCCCAGGCACCCGAGGGGCAACTCGCACCCGGCACGGTCGCCTACACCATCGAGGGCACCCGGCACCGCACCGGGACCTGGAACGGTGAACCGGTCGACTCGGCCCACAAGGTGGAGTTCACGGTGTTCGTGGTCTGCGCGCCGACCTACGACACCTGCCACCTGCTGCGCCTGTCACAGCTCGACAACCCGCTGCGGTGACCTGGCCGTGAAGAAACTCGCCGTCATCGCTGCCGTGCTCGTGCTGTTCAGCCCCGCCCTGATCCTGCTGGGGGTTGGGATGATGTTCAGCCCCGGCGCCAACGCCTCCTGCACCACCAGCACCACTGGCCCGTCGGTGGTGGGGCCCGTACCGGACTCACTGGACGTGACGACCGCCGACGGGCAGACCTTCACGCTGAACACCACCCAGCTCACCCACGCTGCCACCATCATCCAGACCGGCTCCCAGATCGAAGGCGTCACGCGTGACGGGCTGCAGATCGCGCTCATGGCCGCCCTCACCGAGTCGAACCTGCGAATGCTGGCCAACACCAGCGTCTACCCCGAATCCGGGAATCACCCCAATGACGGGGACGCCTCCGACCACGACAGCCTCGGCCTGTTCCAGATGCGACCCCAAGCCGGATGGGGAACCGTCCCCGACCTCATGGACCCCGTCTACCAAGCCCGCGCATTCTTCGGCGGACCCACCGGCCCCAACCACCCCTCACCCCGCGGCCTCCTCGACATCCCCGGCTGGCAGACCCTGTCGAAAGGCGAAGCCGCCCAAGCCGTCGAAGTCTCCGCCTACCCCGACCGGTATGCGAACTACGAGCCCGTCGCCGAACAGATCCTGACCACCCTCACCACCCCCAGCACCACCAGTCCACCGTTGCCGGAGACCGGGCGTGTGGTCTTCCCGCTGCCTGAAGGCACCTGGGTCGCCACCTCGCCGTTTGGGATGCGGGTCCATCCCATCACCGGGGAGAACAAGCTCCACACCGGCGCGGACTACTCCGCCCCGACGGCACCCCCATCCTCGCCGCCGCCGACGGCATCGTCACCCACGCCTCGATGTCCGGCGGGTACGGCGGACTGATCATCATCGAACACACCATCGGCGGGCAGAAGATCGCCACCGCCTACGCCCACCTGTGGGAGAACGGCTTTCACGTCAACGTCGGCGACCACGTCACCGCCGGACAACACATCGGCGATGTCGGCTCGGCCGGCTACTCCACCGGCGCGCACCTGCACTTCGAACTCCGCCAAGGCGGCAGCGACGGCGAGTTCACCGACCCCCAGCCCTGGCTCGACCAACACACCACCGGCAACCTTCCAGCCCCCACCACGCCGGTCGAGCAGGAAGGCTGCAACCCGGCCGCGACCCAGCCCACGCCGCCCCAAGGACCCGATGCCGGAGACCCGGACCGCAAGGTCGATGACCCCACCACCGACGGACAGATCACCGCCCGCATGCTCCACGTCTACACCCAAGCCCTCGCCACCTACCCCGACAGCTCCTGGGCCTGCTACTCACCCCGCCCCGGCACCAAATCCGAACACCCCCTCGGGCGGGCCTGTGACGTCACTTTCGGCAACGCCATCGGCACCCGCCCCACACCCCAGCAGCTCGAAGCCGGATGGGCTCTGACGAACTGGCTCAAAGACAACGCCGAAACCCTCGGCGTCGAGTACCTCATCTGGCAAGGCCAGATCTGGTCCCTCGCCCGCGACGCCGAGGGCTGGCGTCCCTACAACGGCGGTGGCATGCACGACCCCAACGACGTCACCGGCGGCCACTACGACCACGTCCACATCACCGTCAAAGAAGGCAGCTGATACCCGTGAACATCTACCCCGACTTCGGCGCCCTCGGTGACAACACCACCCTCCACAACGTGATCGGCGCCCTTTTGACGTTCGTCCTCATCACCACCGTCCTCACCATGCTCATCTCCGGCATCACCTGGGCCATCGCCACAGCGAACGGCAACCACACCACCGCCACCAAAGCCCGCACCGGACTCCTCGTCGCCCTCGGCACCGCCGCACTCGCAGGCGCCGGCATCACCTGGCTCAACTGGCTCATCAACCTCGGCGACCAGCTGTGAGCAGCTCGAAGACAGCTGTCAGAACGGTGGTTCGTCGGTCTTCAGCCAAGGGTTGGGTGGCGAGGACGGCTGTGCTTCATCCGGCAACGGGAGGGTGCTGACGACGTACAGGTTCAAGATGTCGTCACGGTCCAAGAACATGATCTGGCTACGTTTGGATGCGTCAAGGGCGTTGCCCAGCCAGTTTCGAGCTGACTTGGTGATTTCGCCGCCAGCCACGATGAACGCGTGATCGACCAGCACTCGACGGTTGACTTCGGGATCGAAGATCTCGTGGGCGAGCATCATGAGGGCCTGGTTATGGATCTCGGCCATATTCGCATTGCCAGCCTTGGTGACGCCCGAGGCATCAAGCTTGCCCTTCTTGGCCTGAAGGCCGAAGTACAAGACGTGTTGCGTAGGCAGCGTGTAACGCATCCACACGTCCTTGCCATACTCCAACGATTTGTCCTTGTGCCCTGCCGCAGTGATGCGGTGGTAGCCGAGTTGTCTGAACATCGGGAGCAGGATCTTCTCGATGAGGTCGTCCTCGCTACACGAGTCCAGATAGGCAGCAAGGAGTTTGCGACGCTCCTGCTCTGCCTTGCTGAACGGCCGATGCGGGTTGGCGGCCAGCACGGTCACTGACTGGGTACCCATGTGCCGGAGGTAGCAGTGGTTGTCCTCCGCGTAGAACGCGTGAAACCCCTCGCGCTCCAGAACAGCGTTGAGGAGAGCCAGAGCGCGGGGCCGGTCAGGTCCTTCGTTGAGGCGATCAGCGGGACTCATGAGCTGATCGATCAAGCGGCAGAACAACTCCGGAGGATGGCTCGGACCTTCGTGCGGTTGAGCCAAAATCTCGTCGAGAACGTCCGCAACCCACTCCCTGCGCGTCGAGCCGTCGTGTCGATACTCGGTATCAAGGTCCTGAAAGAACTCCGTAATCCGGGAACTCGACCGGTAGGGAAAGTACTTGGCCTCATCCTCGGTCTCGGCATCGTCACGTCCCACGTTACCGACCACCAAGTCAGCCAACGCGACCAGATTCCTGCGCTTGAACTTCACCCTCGAAGTATCGCAGCAGCACCGAGGGCCGTCGATCACAACAGGAGCAGGCTGCACACCTGACAGGCAGACCTCTCCTGGTTGCCTGCCCTCCCGGTCACGTCCCGGGGGCGGGTCCCTTTCGTCCTTCTGTCTGTGAGGAGCTTGCTGTGCTTGATCTGATGACGTCTGTCCTGCCCACGCTGCCGATGATGCTGCCGATGGAGGTGGACATCACGCCGAACGATGATGGGCTGCCGGGGATCGCGCAGCTGCGCAACATCGTGGGGGCGGTGATGACGATCGGGCTGATCCTGTCGGTGCTGGCGCTGATCATCTCCGCGATCGTGTGGGGCTTCGGCGCGAACTCCTCCAACCCGCACCTGGCCGGCCGCGGCAAGGTCGGTGTCCTGGTCTCCTGCGGGGCAGCGATCATCTGCGGCGCTGCGGTCACGCTGATCAACTTCTTCTGGAACGTCGGCCAATCCGTCTAAGCCCCTACCCAACCGTTCCAACCCGCGTGTGTGAGGAGTGATTGCGGTGGGGATCTGTGATCTGCCCGTCATCTCAGGTGTCTGCGAAACCGCTGGTGAGGCTGCCGCCTCATTGGTGTCGGCCCCGTTCGACTGGCTCGCCCAGGCCATGGGCTCGGCCGCGGGCTGGTTGTTCGAGGCCGTGTGGAACGTCTTCGACGCCACCACCCTGGTCGACATCACCAGTGACGGATACCTGTCGGTGTACAACCTGCTGTTCGGCATCGCGGTGTTCGTGATGCTGCTGTTCTTCTGCCTCCAACTCATCACCGGCCTCATCAGACGTGACCCCACCGCCCTCACCCGAGCCGCCCTCGGCCTCGCCAAGAGCGTGTTGGGGTCGTTCGTGGTGATCACCCTGACCGGGCTGCTGTTGGAGGTGGTCGACCAGCTGTGTGTCGGGATCGTCCAAGCCGCCGGCGAGACCACCGAATCCATGGGCGAGAAGATCACGATCCTCGCCGGCGGACTGACCGCGATCAACATCGCCGCCCCCGGGGTGGGGGCGATCATCACGATCTTCCTCGCCGGGCTCGCGATCACCTCCGCGGCGATCGTGTGGCTGTCGTTGCTGGTGCGCAAGGCGCTGCTGCTGGTCGCGATCGTGTTCGCGCCCCTGGCACTGTCGGGTTCGTCGTGGGATGCCACGACGGGGTGGATCAGCAAGTGGGCGATGTTCGTGGTCGCGTTGATCTGTTCCAAGCTCGTGCTGGTCGTGATGTTCCTGGTCGCGATCACCCAGGTCGCCGCCCCGATCGATGGAGACCTATCCTCGATCAGCGACCCGCTGGCCGGGGTGGTGCTCATGGCGATGGCCGCGTTCGCCCCGTACCTGACGTACCGGTTCATCAGCTTCGTCGGGTTCGACATGTACCACGCGATCGGCGCCGAACAAGACGCCAAGAACTCCCTCAATCGCCCCATCCCGCTACCGGAACGTCAGCCGGGCAACCCCCAGCAGGTCCTCGACGGCAGTGGCGGTGACAGCAACGGTGGTGGCGGGAAGCAGCCGCCGAAACCCAGCAGCCCGAACCCCTCCGCATCCCAGGGCGGAGCCGAAGCTGGTGCTGGAACTGGCGGAGCAGCTGGATCCGGGGCTTCCGGGACGGGTGCGGCATCCGGTGGATCTGCTGCCGCTGCCGGTCCTGCGGCCGCGGCCGTGATCGGGGTACAGGTGGCCAAGGATGCCGCCATCGCGGGACCGAAAGCCGGCGCCGAGGTGGGTCAGCAGGCCGAGACCGCTGCCGACGCCGCCGACCACACCCCCACCAACAACGGAGGCGGAGGCAATGGCGGGAATACTCCGCCGGCGCCTGCGCCCGGTGAGACGCCGCCACAGCCGGGCACACCACCTGCCAGCGGGGAGCCCACCCCGCCCAGCACCCCAAGCTCACAACCGGGGTCATCTTCACCGGGTGGGGGTGAGCAGGCGGAACCGTCCGCGCCGGTGCCGAACCCGCCCCCAGCCGACATTCCGCCACCGCCGTCGAGTGCTGGGAAGGAGCCGCAGTCATGAGCCGCCGCACCAAGAACAACAGCCACGACCCGGATGCGACCGGTTCGGAGTTGGTGCCGGTGAAGTTCTCCCGGCTCACCCGCCGCGGCATCCTGCTGGGCCTGTCCGCGGCCCAGCTGGTCACCGTCGGGATCGCGATCGCCACCATCATCACCGCCCTGTATGCCGGGGGCGGGATGTGGCTGGCCTACACCGCCCCCGTCTGGGCCACCGCCGTCCTCCTCACCTGGGTCCCTGTCGCGGGACGGCCGGTCATTGAATGGGTGCCCGTGGCCGGCTGGTGGGGCTACCGCACCACCATCGGCCAACTTCTCTACCGGCGTCGCATCGTCAACCCACGCCCCGCCGGAACCCTCGCCCTTCCCGGAGACCAAGCCCGGCTCCGCGAATACGAGGACCCGACCACGGGGGCGGGCATGATCCACGACCCCCACCAGAACACTCTCACGGTGGTGTGCGAAATCACCCACCCCGCGTTCGTGCTCCTCGACCCCGCCGAACAAGAACGACGCGTCACCGCCTGGGGCCGCGTCCTGGCCACCGTCTGCCGCTCCGGCAGGATCGCCACCTTGCAGATCCTGGAACGCACCCTGCCCGACTCCGGCACCGGACTGGCCGAATGGTGGACCACCCATGGCCAGCCCGAGGACACCAGCTGGGCTGCCACTACCTACGCCGAACTCATCGACCGCGCCGGCCCCGCCGGCGAACGCCACGCCACCACACTCTCCGTATCCCTCGACATGAGAAACGCGGCGAGGCAGATCCGCACCGCCGGCGGCGGTATCCGCGGCGCCGCCGCCGTCCTGCGTCAAGAGATGAACACCCTCACCGCCGCGCTCCGCTCGGCCGACCTCACCCCATCGGGATGGCTCACCCCCGGCCAGATTGCGGTGATCCTGCGCTCGGCCTACGACCCCGCGATCGCCGCCACTTTGGAACGCCACGGCCAGATCGGCCACGACCTCGCCACCGCCGGCCCCGTCGCCGTTAACGAGACCTGGAGTCGTATCCGCACCGACTCCGCCCACCACGCTGTGCTGTGGATCAGCGAATGGCCCCGCTCCATGGTCTACCCAGGCTTCCTCTCACCCATCCTGCTCTCCAGCGGGATCCAGCGGTCGTTTTCCCTGATCTGCACCCCCATGCGTTCCGACCAGGCCGCCCGCGACATCCGCAAGAAGAAGGTCGAGCACATCTCCGACCAAGCCCAACGCGCCAAAATCGGACAGATCGAAGACGCCTCCCAGACCGCCGAATACCACGACGTCCTCCAGCAAGAAGCCGACCTCACCGCCGGCCACGGCATTCTGCGCTACACCGGCCTGATCACCGTCACCGCCACCACGATCGAAGACCTCGACGCCCACGTCGCCGCCCTCGAACAAGCCGCCATCCAAGCCAACTGCGAAACCCGACTCCTCGCCGGACAACAAGCCAAAGCCTTCACCGCCGCAGCCCTCCCACTCTGCCGCCAGGTCTGACGACTAGGAAGGGGTCATTCGGGCACTGTGACGAGGCAAAAGGGATGGCCCGCGGGGTCAGCGTAGATGCGCCAGGCTTTCGGGCCGGGATCCAAGACGTCAGTGAGTGGGTGGCCGCCTGCTGCCTCGACGGCGGCACATGCCTCCGAGAGGTCATCGACTAGCAGGTCAAGGTGAACCTGCAGCTCGCCTCTGTGGCCCGGCCACTGCGGGGGTTCGTAATCGGAGACGCGATGGAAAGAGAGGCGTCCGACAGGCTCCCAGTCCAGCGTCAACCACTGGTCATCACCGGTGGCCGGTGCAAGATCCAGGACTTTCTGCCAGAAGAGTGCTTCCGCTGTGGGGTCCTTGCACTCAAAGACGAGTTGCGTGAAGCGTCCAATTGCTGGCATCTCTCCATGCTAGGACGCATCACCTGACCAGCCGAACGGTTCTATCGGGGTGCAGGGTGCTCACCGCGTGCTGCCTGATCGATCGCATGGGCAAAGCGGGAGTTCATCGGGTCGTGCAGGTCGAACCACTCGATCGCTGCGAGGTCGTCGACGTGCGCTCGATACAGCTCAGGCCACGCTTCGCCAAGAACTTCGGTGTTGGTCGGTGTCGCGTATCCCAGTGCATCGCTGGCGACGGGAACCAACCGATCGCCAAAGTGCGTCAACGTGTTCCAGAGACGGTGCCGCCCGTTGGTGATGGGCTCGAACCAGGGGTCGACGCACACTGCTTCGCCGGCAGAGAACCATGAGGTCACGATGTGCCGCTCAGTCTCCGTCAGTGGTTCCGGTACCGGAGCCGCCACCATGCCGTAGTACGTGTCGTCATCTTCATCGATAGTCCACCGCCCCGCGGCAAGCTCGTCTCCGACGAGGGCAACGGTAGAGGCAATCAGTCTCCAGCGCTGCTCGGAAGTGTCACTCCAACGAGGTTCACGGTGATCCTGCTGGTCCGGGTCTTCGAGCACCCATTCTCGGACATGCTGCGCTGCGCCTCTCCACCAGAACGCGGGCATCCACACAGGAACTGACAACTCCATGAGCACCTCGCATCCGTCGATTCGGCTGTCCTCCATTACAGCCATTAGAGGACACCATCGCACACCTCCCTCATAGGCGTACCGCCGTTACGTAGAGAGGACTGTTGGGATGGCGACGTTTGTTGATCCAGTTGCGGATGCTGCTGAGGCCTACGAGGGATTGCGCGGGTTGGCACACGCCACCCGGGCCTTTGAGGATCCGGCTGACACGTACCGAGTGTTGGGCGAAGTGTCGGGGTCGGTGCGGCTGTTGCGGCAGGTCCTGGACCAGCTCTCTCGTGCGCATGCTGATCACCGCGACATCGCGTTCACCGATGACCGCGCGCCGGCGGAGGCGGTGGCGTTGGCGGCGGCGGATGAGTTGCATCAGGCCGCCGACGGGCTGGATGAGGTCGCTGACCGGGTGATGCACGCGCACGAAGCCTCTGGTCGGATCGCCTGGCACACCCACACCAACCCCGAGCCCGAGCCTTCACGGCGGTGGGTGAATGTGGTGTTCCTCCAGGGCAGTGAGGCCGATGAGGTACTGGACCTGATCGATCTTGAGGGGGTGCAGGCGGGGATCGCGCATCTGGCGCAGTGGGACTTCGGCGACGAAACCACTGGCGCGGCGTTCATGAACGGTGAGGTGTACGACCAGCTGCCGGCCGGACAGTGGGATCGCACCTTCGAGGCCGACGGGTATGTGCTGACCTACAACCCGCAGATGGGATATGTCGGACTGGTCCGCGAACACCCCGACACCACACCCACACCCGACGAGGAGGAGGTCGTCGCTGCACGGGACGCGTTCAGCGGTGTCACCTCTGAGTCTCCGCGTCGTGCAGCTGACGGTACGGATTGGTTCGCGCCCAAAGCGGGTGGCGCAACGTCGTCTTCGGTGGGGCGGTCGCTGTGAGCAGCGAGAAGGAACGGCTGCACGCTGCGGTGTTGGTATCCCCGGCCGCGGAACGGCGCAAGGCCCGCAAGGCCCGTCGTCAGGCTGCCGCCCGGTTGCAGGCTGAGCAGGCCAGAGTCGAGCGGGAGGCGGCGAAGGCGAAAGCGCTGGCGGAACGGGAGGAGCGCAGGTCGACGACGTTTCTGCCGGCGGCCGGTGAGGCGGGGCCGGCGGCGTTGCGGTCTCCGGGCCGGTTGCGGTTGCCGCGGCATCAGGACACCTCGGCCACGCTGGCCGGGGCGTATCCGTTCATGGCCGAAGGCGGTCTGGGGTCGGATGGGGTGTTCGTCGGTCAGGACCTGTACTCGGGTGGCAGTTTCGTCTACGACCCGTGGGTCCTCTACGCCCGCGGGATCATCACCGCCCCGAACCTGGTGCTCGCGGGGATCGTCGGATCAGGCAAATCGTCGCTGGCGAAGTCGCTGTATACGCGGTCGTTGCCGTTCGGGCGCCGCGTCTACGTCCCCGGCGACCCCAAAGGCGAACACACCGCGGTCGCCGAAGCGGTGGGTGGGAAGGCGATCGTGCTCGGCCACGGCCTCCACACCCGCCTGAATCCCCTGGATGAGGGACACCGCCCCGGCGGTCTCACCGACCAAGAGTGGGCCGCCACCGTCGCCTCCCGACGCCGTGACCTGATCGGCGCGCTGGCCGAAACAGTGCTGGCGCGGGGGCTCACGCCGTTGGAACACACCGCGATCGACCTCGCCCTCACCGCGACGGTGGCGGAGAACGATGTGCCGATCCTGCCGATGGTCGTCGACCACATCCTCACCCCCAGCCACGACCCCGACGGCCGCCTGGCCGAGGACGGACGCCTGGTCGGCCACGCGCTGCGACGCCTGGTCGCCGGTGACCTCGCCGGCCTGTTCGACGGCCCCTCCACCGTGGCGTTCGACCCGGATCTGCCGATGATCAGCCTGGACCTGTCCCGGGTGACCGAGAACTCCACCCTCATCAGCGTGTTGATGACCTGCAGCTCGGCGTGGATGGAATCCGCGCTGCTGGACCCGAACGGTGGGCAGCGGTGGGTGATCTATGACGAGGCCTGGCGGCTGATGTCCCACCCGGCGTTGTTGAAGCGGATGGATGCGCATTGGCGTCTGGCCCGGCATTACGGGATCGCGAACATGCTGATCTTCCACAAACTCTCCGACCTCGACAACGTCGGCGACGAAGGCTCCGCCATGCGCTCGCTGGCCAACAGTCTGTTGGCGAATGCGGAGACGCGGATCGTCTACCGCCAGGAATCCGATCAGCTCGGCCCCACCGCCACCGCCCTCGGCCTGACCGGCACCGAACAAGCCCTGCTGCCGAACCTCGGGGTGGGTCAGGGGCTGTGGCGGATCAAGAACCGCTCGTTCGTCATCCAGCACCAGCTCCACCCCGGCGAGCTGGAGCTGTTCGACACCAGCAGCCGCCTCACCGCAGGAGTCAACTAATGCCCAAGCTTCCCACCCTGAGACACCGCCGCAACAACGCGAGCGAGACAGTGCCGGTGGTGCTGCGGCACGTGGTCATCACCGTCGACATCACCGGCACCCTGACCGTGACCGTCGACCAACAGCCGCATCTTCCCCCGGCCGGTGAGGTGTGGGGTCGGAGTGACTTCGCAGCCATCCTCGATGACCTCACCGAGCAACGCCATATTCCCGTGCGAGTGGATGTCTATGAGTCCGACGGCAGCCACTTCACCGACATCATCCACACCCACCGACCACGCCGAAACCCCGAACCCGAGCCAGACACCCCAGCCCCTACCGATGAGGAAGCCGACGCGGACACTCCAGCACCCCCGACAGATGATTCGGGCCGGCTGGTGGGGTTCCTGCCCGGTGAAACGGTGCTCCTCGCCCAGATCACTGAGGACGTCGCGGCGGATGAGAACGGCACCATCACCCCACCCGACACAACCGTGATGCCGATGGTGGTGGTCGGGCGGACCTCAGGGACCCTGATCGTGCAGGAGACGCGATGAGTACCTCGCAGCGGCAGAGTGGGTCGATGGGTGAGGAACTGACCAACGCCGCCCTCATCGCCCTCATCGCCCTGTTCCTCCTCACCCTCGTCCTCCGCGCAACCGGGTCGGTCGCCGCGTTCCTCACCGGCATCCCACAACCAGCGGCGAGCTGGGCCGCCGGCGCCGGGGTGCTGTTCAACCCCGCCAACCCCGCAGTCGCGTTGGGGGCGCCTGGTCTCAGTCCGGTCGCGTACTGGGTCACGACTGTCGTGGTTCTGGGCGGCCTGGTCGCACTCGGCGGCTGGGGATGGGTCGCCTGGCGGCGCCGCTCCCACGCTCAGCAGGTGGATCCGCATCGGTTGGCGGGCACGGCGACGCGGCACGAGGTCACCCAAGTCGCCTCCGACAAAGCTCTCCTGAAACGGGCATCCACGTTGCGGCCGTCACTGAAGAACCCCGCCCCGGGCGAGGTGGGGTATCGGCTCGGGACCTCGAAGGGACAGGGGGTGTGGGCGAGCGTGGAGGACTCGATCCTGCTGATCGGCCCGCCACGCTCCGGCAAGGGCCTGCACATCGTCATCCCCGCCATCCTCGACGCCCCCGGCCCCGTAGTCACCACCAGCACGCGCCCCGACAATCTCACCGCCACCCTGCGCGCCCGGCAACGTCGTGGCCCGGTGGCGGTGTTCGATCCCCAGCACCTGGCCGAAGGACTCCCAGCGGGGATGCGCTGGTCACCCGTCCGCGGCTGTGAAGACCCGCTCACGGCGATGATCCGCGCCACCGGCCTGGCTTCCGCGACCGGCCTGTCGGCTGGTGGTGTCGAATCGGGTGGGTTCTGGGAAGGCAAAACCCGCACCGCCCTCCAATCCCTCCTCCACGCCGCCGCGTTGGACTCCCGAAAGCCGGCGGACTTGTTCCGGTGGACCCTCGACCCCGCCGCCGCGGCCGAAGCGGTCGCGATCCTCACCAACCACCCCGACGCCGCCGCCGGATGGGCCGACTCCCTCGGAGCAATGATCGACGCCGACCCCAAAACCCGCGACTCCATCTGGCAAGGCGTCGCCCTCGCCCTCGGAGCCCTCGCCGACCCCCGCGTCCTCGACGCAGTCACACCCCGTGACAACGAGACCCCCTTCGACCCCGAAACCTTCCTGCGAGAGTCCGGGACCCTCTACCTGCTCGCCACCGGTGCCGGCGCCGGAGCGTCGGCCGCGCTGGTGGCAGCGTTCATCGAAGACCTCATCGAAACCGCCCGCCGCCTCGCCGCCCGCTCACCCGGCGCACGCCTCGACCCACCCCTGCTCCTCGCGCTTGATGAGATCGGGAACCTCGCACCCCTGCCATCGCTGCCGACGTTGATGGCCGAAGGTGGCGGGACCGGGATCACCACGCTGCCCGTCTTGCAGTCGTTGGCGCAGGCGCGCGACAAGTGGTCCGATCACCAAGCCGGAGCGATCTGGGACGCCGCCATCGTCAAACTCATCCTCGGTGGCGCCTCCAACAGTCGCGACCTTCAAGACCTCACCACCCTCATCGGCGAACGCGACGAATACACCGACTCCGTCACCCTCGGTGACCACGGGACCAGGTCGAACCAGCGCTCCGTACGGCGGGTGCCGATCCTGCCACCGGACCGCATCCGCACCCTCCCGTTCGGCACCGGCGTCACCCTGCTGCGCTCCGCACCGCCGATCATCACCGACCTGACCGCCTGGCCCACCCGCCCCGACGCCGCCACCCTCAAACACGACCGCCGCGAACTGGAACACCTCCTCCAGACCGGCCCCACACAGGACGCGTAGTCCGGGACGGTGGGTGCACCTGACCGGTACCAGCAGCCCACACCACCAGCGGGCTGCATCCACGAGTTGAGAGGTACCGCGTCATGGCCATCCGCACCCAGGAATCCCTGTCCGGGTTCATCGCATCCGACCCGCAGCTGACCTACACCGAACGCGGCGATGCCCGCTTCTACGCCCGCTACGGCCAGGAGAACTTCCAGCGCGAAGAAGACGGCACCTTCACCAAACTGGAGCCCTCCTTCGGCAACCTCGTGCTCTACCGCGCCACCGCCGAACGCGCCTTCGCACGCTTCACCAAAGGCGACCAGTTCGTCGCCGAAGGCTACGCCCACGACTACACCTACGAACGCGACGGCCAACGCATCGCCGGCGAAGAGTTCGTCGCCAAGAAGATCGGCCACGACACCGCCCGCACCCGCTACGACGTCGACCGCACACCCCGCCACGCCATGAACCGCGACGCCGTCGGGCAGGCCTTCGACCCACCCCAGCACCAGCAAACCGCACCGGCCGCCGACAGCCTCAGCATGTGACCCGGGGGTACCTGTTATGAGCACTCACGGCCCCGAGCCCGACGACCAGTACGAGGACCCCGGCATCCTCGACGACCACCCCCACCTCCCCGACACCAGCGCGCTGCCAGAACCACCGCACCCGATCAACTGGAACCTGCTATCGGCGCAGGATCTGGAAGCCGAACTGCTGGAGCTGAACCGGTGGGTCGACTGGCTCCGCCACACCTACGGCCTACCCGCCGCGGTCGTCCCGCCCTACTGGCACCGCCACCCCGAACTGGTGTGGGAACTGTCCGCACTGCACCTGCACTGGCTCTGCGCCTACGACCCCGAACAAAACGGCTCCGCACCCCTGGGATGGCACCGCGACTTCGCCGACGCCCGCCACCGCCTGCGCGACTGGGTCACCGCCTCCGGCACCCGCCTCGACCGCGACCGACCCACCCGCCAAACCACCTGGCCAGGCGAAGAACCCCAACCCACCCACGACGAATCCATCATCACCGACCGAGACGCCGACTTCGTCCAATACGTCATCGACCAAGTCAACGAACGACAAGCCGCCGAAGACGCCTTCTACGCCAGCCTGGATGACCGGGGATGACTGATGGCTTCCCCCGCAGAGGAGATCTTGGAGGCGTTTGAGTTCACTGAGGCAGCCCGTGAGAGTTTTAGGCGCGGCTGGCAGGCCGGTTGCACGGCACTGAAGGTGGCACAGCCACCGCCAGTGGTTCTCATGGAGCTCGCCAGTACGGTCGAGATGCTCGCAGACTCAGGTGTCCACCGGAGTGATGGTCATCCGCTCGGAAGCGGGTCCTGGCCCGGGCGCAATGTCGATGCGGCGGATGAGCCGTCGTAGCAGCGACCGACGCTGGCTCAGCGAGCGCTCGTTCCAACTGGCAACCAGCCCCGCCGGGTCGTCGATCACTGTGGGGTCTTGGTCCATGGCATCGATCTGTTGCTGCAGTGTTTCGATCCGCGCTTCCACATCCCCCAACAACGACACCAACAACCGCACCATATTGCTGGGCTTACCCTTCTGTTGTTGACACCTGAGATGGCGGGTCGTGGTGACCTGCGGGAGGTTGTCGT
>NZ_PNHL01000026.1 GCF_002871795.1 Brachybacterium sp. UMB0905
CCCTCATGCCACAATCAGCTCGCGCACACCGGCAACGACGCCGGACACCGCCGCTCAGCAGCACCATGAAAGATCGAGGCTAGCAGTGACCACTTCCACCCCCTGAACATGTTCACTGAACGCGTTCAGTATACATGCGATGGCGGCACAGTCGAGGCGCGCCGGTCGTGCACTTCTCAAGAAGTTGGGATGGCACCGGTGGGGGCTTCTCGTTCTGCCCGTCTCTGGGCGATCCTTCGCTGGGTTTCATAGTGCGCATCGGACTCAGTGGAGAACAGCCACGTACCGAGACCGAGTGCTGGCCCGATGATCACGAAGACCAAGGCGAAGACTGCCATGGCGACAACAGCACTGCCACGAGCGAACAGCCACCAAAGGCCACGTCCAACAGGCGCAAGCAGGTCCTGCATCCATAGCTTCCGGGCAACCGCGTAGACGACGAGCAAGGCCACCGAACAGAATGCCATGATCGCCCCGAGAGCCAAGCTCGTGGAGCGCAACCAGTCAATGCCCCACTGCAATGAACCCAGTTGCACAGCGATCACCAGGAGAATCCAGGTCGTGCTCGCTGCTCGTGCACCGAACAGGCCCGCAGCCTGAGAATCGACATAAGACTCGTTCCGTCGTGCGTTGAAGAACGGCATCACGAGCATGAGAAGCACGGCAACACCTGCCATCTGCACAAGGGCGTGACTTGACTGAGCATCCGGCTGAGCAAGGAACGAAGGGAGGTCGGATTCGAGCCAGGCCCCGACCCTCGGTACCCCAACCGCATTGAACAGGTCAGCGAGAACCTCACTGGGGCGCTGCTCGCGAACGTACGCGGCGATCGTCAAGATGCCAGCGACGCATCCGACATGTTGGTAGATCAGATCACTGTTGGTCTTCCAGTCCTTGATGAGCCCGGGTAGGGCTTTGACTGCTTCGATCACGTCTTCTCCTCTCTGAGCTGCCTTCAGTCTGGCGGCCACCTCTGACATTTCCCGCGTGCAGCCGAGCGCACCTCCCTCGTAGGCAATCCGCCGCTGCGTAGAGAGGACTGTTGGGATGGCGACGTTTGTTGATCCGGTGGCTGATGCTGCTGAGGCCTATGAGGGGTTGCGTGGGTTGGCGCACGCGACTCGCGCGTTTGATGATCCGGCTGACACGTACCGGGTGTTGGGTGAGGTGTCGGGGTCGGTGCGGCTGTTGCGGCAGGTCCTGTGTCCCGCGTCATGCTTTCTGGCAGACCGGTTATGAGGGCATGATCGGCGTCTGAGAGCAGGAGGACCTGACCATGGGACGACCACCGGTGTTCAGTCCGGAGACCAAGACCAGGATCGTGCTGAGCGTGCTGGCCGGCGAGGTCACCGTCGCTGAAGCGGCTCGGAAGGAGAAGGTCTCCGAGCAGTCGATCGGCCGATGGAAGACCGAGTTCCTTGAAGCAGGCAAGACCGCGCTGGCTGCCGGGAAGTCCGGCCCGTCGACCCGCGAGGCCCAACTTGAGGCCCAGGTCGAAGACCTCACCCTTGCGCTCGGCGAAGCAGCGGTGGAACTGCGTGTCTGGAAGAAGAGCGCGGAGGGCCGGCTGGGCCCTTCGAAGACCTCGAGGTAATCCGGAAAGAGGCGGGAATGTCGACCTCGAGGTTCTGCGACCTGCTCGACATTCCCGAACGTACTTGGCGACGGTGGCAAGCCAAAGCCCGGGCAGGCAAAGCAGTCAAAGGTCCTTGGCCGGCCCCATCACGCGACCAGCACCGGGAAGCTGTGGTGGCCATGGCTGGCAAGCATCCCGCCTGGGGCCATCGCAAGATCTGGGCCATGGTCCGTCACGAGGGGCACCGGCTTTCGCCGTCGACGGTGTTGCGGATCATGGCCGACGAAGGCCTCCTGCTCCATGCTGACTACCAGAAACAGCGCCGGGAATTGGCCAAGCAGCGCAAGGCCGCGTTCGCCGCGCCACCGACGGGTCCGAACCAGGTCTGGCAGTTCGACTTCAGTGAGTACGAGACCACTGGCGGCGGGACCTGGCGAGTCGCCGGCGTCGCCGACTACTACTCGAAATATGAGTTCGGCTGGCACTGGTCACCCACCGCGAACCAGCACGACGCGATCGCCGGCGTCGAACTCGCCCTCGCGGAGGCCGAGGCCATGCTCGACGGCACCAAGCTCATCGATCACCTGACCGACCCCGACACGGGTGAGATCGTCCCCATCACGCTGGTCACCGACAACGGCGGCCCCTTCCGGTCGTTCCGCTTCGAGCACTTCATCACCGCCCATCCCGAGCTGCGTCATGTCCGGACTCGCGTCAGGACGCCGGGTCAGAACGGGGTCCGCGAACGGGCCTTCCAGAGCCTGAAGTATGAGCGGCTCTACCGCGAACAGATCGACGATGCCCTCGACCTGGTCCGCGAGGCCGATGCCTACCGGGCCGAGTTCAACACCATCCGCCCCCACGAGGCGCTGGCCTGGAACCGGCCGTCACAGGTCCACCGCGGGCTGGCGGACCCGACCGTCCCCAACTTTCCCGAGCCCGAAATCCTGCCAACTACTTGACGCGGGACAGAACCCTCGCGTGGACTGGGTGAACGCGTTGGCGCGGTAGTTCGCGCCGTTGTCCGTGACCAGACGGCTGATCCGCGTGATCCCGTGCGCGGCGAAGAACGCTCGTGCCCGGTGGAAGAACCCGATCGTCGTGACCGCCCGCTCGTCGTCGAGAGACTCGGTGTAGGACAGGCGGGAGAAGCCGTCTTTCATGGTGTGGAGGTAGGTGTAGCCGACCTTCCGGCTGTGCGTCCGCTTGGAGGCGAGGGCCTGCTCGCTGCCACGACCATGGACCCTCCAGCCGCCGCCGTCGGGGATCTTCCCGACTTTCTTCACGTCCATGTGGACCATGTGCCCGGGATGCCGGGCGTGGATCCTGCGTGGCCTGCGAAGATCCTCGCCGTCCGGGGTGATGTCGCGCCGGCGGTTCAGGCCCAGGCGGTCCAGCCACCTCGTGACCGTGCGGACGCTGCAGCGGACCTGGTGGACGTCGGCGAGTCCGCGGGCGATGCGGCGCGCGGACCACTTGTGCTCACGCCGCCACGCCTCGATCTTCTCGACCACCCAGGCAGCGAGGCGGGTGGGTCTGTTTGCCGGTGCGCTGGAACGGTCCTCGAGCGCTCCCGGACCGTCGTGCCGGTAGCGGTTCACCCGCTTCGACAAGGTCGCGCGGGAGATGTGGAACTCGGCTGCGACATGCGCGATCGGTCGACCGCGCTCGAGGACTTCCTCGACCGCGCGGCGTCTTCCGAGCGGAGCGTTAGCGTGGGTCATGGAACGGGTCTCCTGCCGCGAGATGGATGCTTAGACACCACCCATCGTGCAGGCCAGGGACCCGTTCCTCCATCCCCACTCAGGTGACTACAACGTCATGACCCGCAACACCTAAGGGTGCATCAGTCCCCGAGGGCTCGGTCAGCAGTACCCCGCCGCGCTTCCGGCAGCTCGAGCCCGTGCGACATCGACATGCAGATCGTCAAAGTGGCTGACGACTAAAAGCGCACCAGCTACGATCAGTTCCATGGGCAGAGTGGCCTGCAACACGCGGCCGCCGCTCCCCAGATGCGCTTGCACCAACGGAGGAGGCACGCTTGCTACCCGATCGAACGTTGCTGAACGCTCATAGCATGCAGAAGGAACCAACCACCGCAGTGCCGATGCTGTCCAAACGCGCTGAGCAGGCTTACTCCGAACCAGTCACGGTTGGAACATATGAATCTATCCGAGCCACCTGGGTGGAAAACTACCAAAAAGCGCACGTAGTACTACCGTATGGCGAATTAGATACCTACCAACGTATGGCAGATGGATTGCGCGACTGCCAGACTATTGAAGACTGGGGTGGCGGCCTAGGCAAGCTGCGAACATATCTCACACATCATCAACAGTATCTTCTCGTCGATGGTTGTCCGAGCGATTTTGTAGACGTGGTTCAGAGCATGGAGGAGCGACACAGTCAGGTAGACGGAGTGGCACTACGGCACGTACTCGAACACAACCACAACTGGGAGACAATATTCCGCAACGCTCTGGCCTCGGCTCGGATGATCGTTAGCTTATGCGTCTTTACGCCATTTACAAGAAAGGCCACAGTTAACCTTGCCCTCCAGTACGGCACTGCCGCTCCAGAGCTCGCCCTGCCGTTACCGACACTTCTGACTCTTGCGGAAACCCAGAAAGCCAGACTCGCTTCCCTTCAAGTATACGCAGCGGGTGGACTGCGACCGTATCCTGAAACAGTCCTAACATTCCGGAAGATTTGACGATGCCAGAGAATCCCCACGCCGAGCCTTCCGTGCTGTTCGTTGTACCATCGCACAACGAAGGCGCGAACATATCAAGAACCGTTCAAACGCTCACCTCAATCGCACGCAGTAGGCAGAAGACTACGATCGCCGTGGTGGACGATTTTTCGAGCGACGGAAGCCTAGATAAGCTAGAGCAATCCGGTCTATTAAAGTTATTTCGCACCTCGACGCAGCTAGGTGTCTCATCTGCCCGAAACATTGGAGCGTCAATGGCCGACGCCGATGTGCTCATTTTCTGCGATGCTCACATCGAAACTGACCGAGAGACCGTCGACACACTCGCTGAGGCCGCCTTTAGGAACCGCTCCAGCATAGTCAGTCCAGGAATCGGTGACGTAGCCAATCCAGAAATAATACGATACGGGTGTACCTGGAAGCCCGGACCTCAACTCACTAGAAGCTGGTACCGATATGGGCGAAGGCGCCACTCTGGCGCGATCAAGGAATTAGAAGTCCCCTTTGCGCCCGGCGGGTTCATGTGTATCAACAGAGAACTCTTCGAACAGGCGGGCGGATTCGACGAATCGTACCGAAACCATGGCGAAGAGGACATCGATTTCTCACTAAAGGTACGTCGCCTAGGCGGACTATGCATTGCACTCGATGGCACCCACGTCGATCACCTGTTTAGACCAACCCTCACATTTAGCCACAACCGGACCGATGCCATCTATAATAAGCTCCTACTTGCATATAAAAACCTTGATGATCAGGCCCTCTATAATCTAGTCGAATCGGCAAGGGGAGACGCGGGCGTTGCACGCGAACTACATAACCTAGAACGATCAGCACTTTCCGACGAGCGGGCAGAACAGACCCAGGCCAACATTGAGCTGACTGAAACTCTAAGAAAACAATTCCAAGTTCCGACTACATTGCCCGACCAGCCACCGAGTCCAGGCCCAACGACTTACTAGAATGGGAACCATGAAGCCAGCAGCCGACGACGATCAACTACGAGCTAGGCTCCGGCTAGAACTCGTCGAGTCTCTAATCAGCTCCGGAGATATTATCAGTGACTCTGTTGCGAGCGCCTTCCGCGAGGTCGACCGACATCAGTTTACCCGGGTAAACGACGTTTCAGAATCGTATGCCAATCGAAGTGTTGCAACCTTACGGAATGAATCCGGAGAAGCACTTACGACAGTGTCTGCACCATGGCTACAAGCACGAATGCTTGAATCGACGAACCTTTCCGCCGGCATGCGCGTACTCGAAATTGGATCCGGAGGGTACAATGCTAGTCTAATCTCGCGCATTGTTGGCACTACCGGAACGGTGCATAGCGTCGACATCGATACAACAATCATCGGCTACGCAGCCGAAGCTCTTAGCGCGTCGAACTCCGGGAACACTACTAGCAACATTGAACTGCACGTAGCGGATGCCTGGGATGAGACGCTTGATTTCGACACTGATTTCGACGCAATCATCGTCACAGTAGATTCATGGACAATCCCATCCATTGCATGGCGCCGGCTGCGAATCGGCGGACGCATAGTAGTCCCATTAAGACCGTTCGGCTTGCCTCTAACAATCTCGTTCCGCCGCCAGAGCGAAACTGTACTGGAGTCTACTGGCGCAATCTGGTCTGGCTTCGTGTCAGGTCGAGGTCTCGGCAGCAGACCTAACTCAGGCATCCTCATGTCTACTACCGACGGGGATATCCTCTTCGATGCGGAGGGCGAGCCCACCGATGCACATTGGCTAGTCAGCACATTGCAAGCCAAGCCTCGCATCTGTAGAACAGACGCCACCTTCCCGGCTGGATACTCGCTTAGCAGGTTCATGGTGTGGATGCTTGCCGGCGGCCACAATGTGGGCACTCTCCGCACGCACGACGGTAAACGTACCAAAGCTTTTCCGTGGATCTCTCCGCATGGTACACCTGCTTGGCTGACAAGTAACGGAATAATTACTCTAGCCTTGCATGAGAGTAACAGCACAAACGCCTTCGACCTGTTTATATACGCGTACGGCCAGAACGCTGAAGACGACGTGGCCCGCATGAGGCAACGTGCGAATCAATGGGCTGACTCGGACCTGTTGGGCTCGCCGTCATTCCAGATTGAACATCAAGCCCAAGCCGCATCTGCGTCGACGGGCCCTACCATCGCTAGAGGCAAAGACAGAATACTTCTGTCGTGGACCCCCCCGACAGATGGTCGAAACTCCTGAGGAGGTGACAACGATGACTACGGTACAGACAGCAGATCTTTCGAGCGCCGAAGCCGAACTTCGCGAGCTCGGTCTCGAGATCAGTGTTGTGGAGTTCTGGCCGGATGCGGCCGTTCCGACTGGACCAACTACCGAAGACGGTTGCGGAGCAACTAGCCAGTCGGCCTGCACGGGTTGCTAACACGGCCTGGCACCGGTGGGGGCTGACCCTAGTGGTCAGTCCTCACCGGTTGAACCCAGCAACCCTTAATCTGCACTAAGACTCCCAGGAACCGAGACACATGAACGAACCGAGCACTGTTATAGCGCGGATCAGTCGTCAGCTAGATGGACCCGCTTACAAACTGCTTCGCAGCAAATCCGAGTTGGAGTCTTTTGAGGCCCTTGAAGCTCTTCGTTCAAGTGCCAGTTCTATGTCGTATCTTGAGTCGGTTTCTGCTAGCTTAGCGCGCGCCGTTGCCCAAAGGTATCCTGCGGAAACTAGTCAATCTCGACTGATTCTCGCTGTCGACCGATCCCTTCGGCGATTGATGTCGCGGGCCACGCCGTACAAGCTCGCTGCCGAGATGACTGTGGATGTAGGCGCGGCAAATACAGCGAGTTTTGTGCCAGGAACGTCGTATCTCAGTTCACCACGCAAGGGCCCTCTAATTGGGACGATGTCACGTATCGATCTCGATACGACCACACTGGTTTGGAATGGTACAGTGCAGAACGACGGCGCGCAGTGGAATCTAATGCTCAGCCGGCAAGCGCATGGCGATCCGACACCAAGCGTTCGCCAAGTCTCAATCGCCGACTCTCCCATAATAAATGCAGTTCGGTCGGCTTGTACCGTTCCGTCTCCGGCCTCGACCGTGCTAGCCGCACTGGAAGCGAACACTAATCGATCCGCGGCTGAACTAGGTCGTATTCTTCAATACTTGATTGAGCTTCGATTCGTTACTGCAAGCGAGCACCTCGAACAAGCTCACATCACCGATCTGCAGCAGCATAGAACATCTCAGCCCTCCTCAGCGCGACTCCTACACTCCACAAACAAGCAAGCAACACAGGTCCACATGGTCGCCAGCGAGAGAGCGGTCCTCATCGGCTCAACGCAATTGCAAATCCCAAACTACATCGTAAAAGAAGTTCAGAGAACAAGCGAGGCTATCCACGACCTCCGACACCTTCTGTCTTCTCGCAAGTCTATTCCGCCGGAGCTTCTTTGGCTTCAAGAGAATTTTGCTCCGGGCTCGCTTGTCGCCCTAGAAGACGTTGTTTCAGAGCTTAGACGCTCGCCGTTCCGTGAATCTCTACCGTACACGGTTCGGTCGAATGAGGTTCAAGAAGCATTTGCAGCCTCCCTTGACGCGCTAGCAACACGGGGCAACAACTCAGTTCGCCTCGAAGATCTAGTTGAAAAACTGTCTGAAGGAAGGCGAGAGTCGGCGGATATTAAAAAACTCCCGTCGCAAGTTGCACGATTTCGGGTGGACGCAAAAGATCTCAACTCCCTGGCTGATGGGCGCGCAACGGTCAGGATGCTCGGTGGTAGCCTTGTGCCCGGAGCAACCGTAGGCCGCTTCCTAAAGCACCTAAACTACGAGAAGCTGGAATCGTTGCGAACCCGAATCGCGAACACGCTGAGCAGCTCAGAGGCTCTACTACGCGTTCAGGTGCTCTATTCTACCGTTGATGATCGGTGGAATGATGTTCTTTGTTCAACCCCTATAGGCATCGGGGCCCACATGAATCTGGGGGTTCCGACTGCTCGACACGCCCCGCCCAGAGACTCGAGGGCTATCCCTATAGAGGATGTTATGGTTTACATTGGAAGCAAAGACATCCAATTCTTTCACAAAAAAGACGGCAAGCGACTTCTTTTTTATGCCTTCGACATGCTGATAAAAGAGGGTCGCGCGCCGCTCTTGGTTCAGTTCCTGGTCAAACACTCGTTGCCAGCTGGAGGAACCCCAACTCAGCTACCCATACCGGTGAGCTCTTTTGGCAAAGTTGTTCCGAGCGTAGTCTCGGGTCGAACTGTGGTCACTCCCGCCCAAACTGCAATTCGACGGGCCGATATTGAATACCGTGATCGAGCCTCACTGCTCAGTTCCATCGCGAAGAGCATCGACACTTTAGGAAACGGGGGGCGTGTGGCAATTCGAACCGGTGTGGATCAACGGCTAGTGTACGAAACTGCGTCTTGGGCGCTCAAAGCGCAGCTAGAAGCACACTTGGCGCGCAAGCAAGAGTTCGTACTCGAAGAATGCCATCCCCTAAACGCCGACGGTTGGTCGAATAATCAAAGCGTTGAGATCGAGCAGCTCATTACTCTCCCATACGACAACAGCTTTACTGCTACTAATCTGCCGAAGGGCAAGAGGCGTATGAGCTACCCAGGCTTCGCGGGCGTCCGACCGAGCACAGAAAGCGGGGACGACGCTAGGTTCTCGGAGTATCGATCCCTGAAGCTACATATTCCGCGCTCTTTGACCCGACACGCCCTCAATGCCTTATACGCCCGGCGGCTCATACACTTCCACTTCTCTGCTTCAACAGAAGGGACCATAGTTGCTCTCCAGGCCGAGATCGACTCCAAGCTTGTGTCAACTGAGTTAACAAACGCGGGCGTTAACTTGCCCGAGAGGAGTGTCCGAGCGGTTGGCGAAATCGCACTGCCGCGCGTAGCGGATAGTCAAACACTGTCACGGTATGTCGAGTTCTCAGTGGGTTCCGTTGCAGCTCGTTGTTGGGGCGAGTCACTCGATCGCCGATACCTCAATGGCTTTAGCCTATTGCGCCGCTTTATCGGTTCAAATCTCTCCGCTCTCGAGCTTAAGCGCCCAGAGAATGACCCAGAAGTATCGAAACGGGAGGCAAAGGCCGCGCGAGGCGCAGTTCAAGACGCGCTCCGACTAATTCGAGCGAGTGAACACAGTATTGACCTAAACGACACGAGCTTTACCCAGATACCTCCAGGCGTTTGGGGGCAAGCGCTTTTGTATCTTGTCAATACCGCACTATTTGAAACCGAGCTTGAGCGCACTTACTTCCTCAAGCTGATCTGGACACTCATTCTGCAACAAGATGAGGACAATCGTGGGCGTTAATCGAGAGTTCCGCTTCGACCGTAGCCGCGTCCGCGAGTTCCTTCTCGGCCCAGTGACACATCGGGAGAACGGTCCGGGCGTGCCGGACCTTGGACGAGCTCGATTAGGAGCCCTACTGTGCGTTGCAACTGGCGTTAAGGCAGGGGTCATCTCTTACGATGAGTTCTCACACGAGTTCGCGAACGCTGGAATTACATTGCCGATAGCGGGCACCCGGCCGTCAGCCTATGTCGGAATTCCGGCTATTGCGTTCGTCTTAGGAGCTACGGGCAATCCGACAGCCCTGAAGAGTGCTCAGAGGCTTTTTACTACGAGCGGTGACTTTGAAATAGAGGCCCGTCTCGCGGAGCTGGAAGCGCCATCTTCCTCGCTTGCAACTTTTCGTTCGTACGATCTTATTTCGGGAGCCGCCGGCCTGATTCTTGTCCGGGAGTCGCTCTTCGCGACACCACAGAGCGAGCTCCGCCGCCGGTATGCTCTTGCACTACTGCGCAGATCGAAGGCCGAAGCCAAAAATGGCGAGTCCGGCCTTACGGTGAGATCAGCACCTCACGTTGAGTTTCCGAGGGGCGTTGATGGTTCACACCTGAATCTTGGCCAAGCCCACGGAATTGTTGGGATATTAAATTTCATACTTTCCGTTGATGACGCGTCCCGTGACGACACCCTTGTGCAGGAGCTAGTAGGTGTACTGACTCGAAAACTTCTCAGCTTTGTTACTGAGAGCCATCAAGGCAGCTGGACCGCACCGCGGTATGAGTTGTTGCATTCAGGAAGGATTGGACTCCCAATTCCTTCGATGAACATGGGTTGGTGCTATGGCAAACTAAGCCTAGTCAACGCATTAGCGAGTGCTGGCTTGGTGATGGAGGATGAATATTGCATTGGGCGTGCGCGGACACTCCTTGCGGAGCTTCTAAGCGAGCTCACGGATCGAGATCCCCTTGGTTCACTCTGCTTATGCCACGGCCTTGCTGCAAAGTGGTACTTGCTTGAAAATGTATCTTGCAATCTAGGATCATCGTGCGACGATCGCGTTCTGCACGAACGAGACAAAGTTAGATCCGAGCTTCTGTTCGAAGCGGAGAACACCCTTGCGAGGGCAGCTGAGCTTGGCGAAAGTTTGACGGAAGGGTTCCTGGATGGCGACTCGGGTATGCTTTTGGCGGCTGCGCTTGCGATGCATCCAAGTCTTTTCGAGAACGCGGAGTGGCGTACTCTTATGTGTACCCCGGTGTCTAATAAGCTGCGGAGCGAGTAACAATGAAGTATTCCCGGGATGAGCACTGGGAGTTTCTTAACGCGGTATACCGACATGGCGAGTCCAGGTTACTAGTGGAACTTCCGGAATCGATAATAGATGCGACCATCGCGTGCATCGATAGTGCGCTCGATGCCAGTAGCAATCGCCGCTGGTTACAGTTTGCCGTTAGAACCCCGGCAGAGCGAAGCGAGGTCGACCGGGCGCTGGCCGCAACGGCCCGCCTGATGAGTGACGCACGTATTGATGCGTGGTGGTTCATGCGTAAGGCGCCGGGATTGCGAGTTCGTTGGCGTGGCGACCAGCGGTTTAGGCCGGATCTAGAAGCCAAACGTTCCTCCGATATCGACTCAAACACGTTGTCCGTACTGTCGGCGGGCGTCTTCGAGCCAGAGCTGCTTCGTTTTGGCGGGCCGAGTGGTGCACAAGTTGTCGAGAGTGCGTTCTCTGCGAGTTCTCAACTCTGGGCAGATGTGTGCGGCAAAGGTGGCTCTGATTATAGTCGCGTAGTTCTTTGCGTTGCACTTTTTTCGTCATTGTTTCGCGGTGCCGGCTTGGATAGAGGAGAGAGCGCTGACGTTTGGCTGCGCGTTCTAAAACAGCGAGAACCGTACCCGGGTGTACCTGAAGCGTGTATAGCGCCCCAAACTATTAATCGTCTGCGTTGGCGAGTAGATGACATGCAACAATCGTCTATTGCAGCCGCTTCAAGCGCCTTCGGCTCGGCCGGCGCCTCCTTAGCATCATTTGACACTAGAGGCGACCTTCTCTTTGGCATTCGGGAAGTTCTCTCCTGGGTCGTCATGTTTGCAATGAATCAAGCCGGGATATCAGTCCCGACGCAAGCGGGATTGGCCAGGGCGGCAATCGAGGCGCTTATTGGGGAGGCGCCGGTCGACTTGTGACGAGGGGTGTTGGTAACCTGAGTATGAAAGGCTACATTAGGAGATGTGCATAGCCGTCCGTGTTACCCCTGGGGCAGTTATTGTCGAGCAGGGGGTTGTTCTTCCTGCAAATAGCTCCGAGGCAGGCTCATTCCGTCTTGTTCAAACGTCAGGTTCTGTGCGCATTGCGCTGACTCTTCTCCAGAGATCCGGGTGGACAGAATTAGGCGACTTTCTGTCCATCATTGATGAACGATACGACTCGAAGGACCTCAAGCTAGTGCGAGGGCTTTCCGGATGTGGAGTGCTCGAGATCCATGAGAGTGATTGCGCTCCGAATCGGCGATCTGCTCCGCATGCTAAGTCGTTCAGGGCACCGAGCGCTCGAAGCGGCGGCGCGCTCATGGATCAGCGCCCATTTATGTTTGCGAGCGCTCAGCAGGGCACAATTGCCAGCGCTGCGGAGTTGAAAGATCGCGTGTTTTCGGTTTGGGGACGATTCGTTGTGGTCCCGATACGGAATCTGCTCGAAGAGACCACGTTACGAACATTACGACCGCGCTCCGTTCTTGAGAAAGACGACACGAGATCCGGTCGGGATACTGCGCAGACGAGCGGCGAATGCCCATCCCGCTGCAGTGAGTACACTCACTTTGACAACGCCGCTCAAGCCCTCAATCCCCAGGAAACGGGAGCGGCATTTACGAATGCCGGTCGCATTGGTGAGGACTTGCCGGCTGATTCTCGGTTTCGCTCGGATACCGCCGCGAGCATAGCCCATCCTATCGGCATTCCTATCGCCAGAAGAGACAAGACTGAAGAGCCGTTTCGCTATAAATACAATTCCGATTTGAGCGGACTGGTCGTCGAGTACTGTGGGGCGATTTGGGACTTTCACGAGGAGCTCGTGTACTTCATCGGTGAAAATCGTAATGGGATCGCTCAAGTTCTAAAGCTCGATGATGTTGGTGTTGTAGTCCACAATCACTCTTTGAGCCTTATCTCTCTTCAGTCCATGGAGTTCATATTTGCGAGGGAGTCAACTGTCCGACGTGCCAGTGAGGGTTGGGCTCGCATTGCCCAGGCAGTCTCAGATTGTTGCTCTGCTGGAAACGCTTTGTCGGTGCCCGCAAGTAGCGTCTCGATTCGCTCGATGGTCGACCGTTGTCGCTCGGACTCCACATACGCCAGCTTTACGCGAGGCGGCCTGGAGCCTCTCGTGTTTTTGAAACCGAACCGCGTCAATGGCTGGTTGCTGCAGCAGCCTGAGTGGGCTGTGGGGGATATAGAGCGTACTGGCGCCGACGCTAGTGATGACCTCGGCCTTCTATACAGGGTTAATGGGGCGGACTGCCCGAACGCGCACCAAGATGACGAGTCGACCGTCTCCTCTGGACGGCTTCGCTTGCGCGCAGGCTCGTCTTCCATTGGGGTGACGGCTGGGAAGGTGCCGAGACTGTGGCACTCCGAGGGCGGGGGCAGCGTCGGGAGTAGCAAGGCTCTAGAGGCATCTGTCGAGCGTGGATTTTTGAGTCGTCAGTCTCTATCTATGCAGCGAATGCGATTTGCGCCGTCGGGCTGGGAAAGAAACTTCGGGTGGCATCAGCACTCCATCTATTGTAAGCCGGATGAGGTTGGAGCGCTTCTCCTCACGGTCGAATCGGCTATCGCGAATGTGGGAAGGGAACAGCGCCGCAGGTGCGAGGTGTTTTTTGTGCGCTATACAGATTCGCACGGCTTTCATGTTCGGCTTCGTTGGCGACTCGAGGACGGAGCGGAGTCTGCTACGTCTGTTGAGTCCGCAATACTATCGGAGTTGAAAGGCGTATGGAGCGTTCGCACAGGGGAGTTCGATCCGGAGATCGTGCGCTATGGTGGCCGCGGCCCATTTCTTTCCATTGAAAAAATCTTCTGCGCGGAGACGGAGCTGTTTATTGCCGACGTGGCTGCTGCGTCCGCGGGTAGTTCAGACTCGCCAGGAACTGTGCCGTTGTGTGAACTTTTTCGTTCTTCTACGCAAGCATTCGTGGATGCGTTTTGTGCGGTTTTTAGTGAGCCTGAAAGGTGGCGCGCATCCTGGCTTGAGGCATTGCACTCGAGAGCGTTGCGGATGCGCACCGATATGGATTTGTCGGCCACAACGGGTCACTTAAAGGTAATGAGGTTGTCGTCTAGCCGTATGCATGACGTTTCCGCGGCGTACGGGATGGCGGGTAATGCGGTTGGGAAGGCGGCGCGCGAGTGCACGTTGACGGCGCCTCCGATAGCTATTCTCGGGAGTTTATTACATATGGCATTCAATCGCTTTGTCGGTATCTCCCCGAAGGCTGAAAGCCTGGTTACCAGCTTTGCGTTTAGTCACGTGACCTAGAGCCCTAGTATCCCTGCGTGCTCCTCAATAGACGAATTCATCATTCTTTACGCCACACCGGGTCACGCAGGGAATTTCCGAGCTCGTCATAGAGCACCTCGAGCGGCCGCAATCGAGCCCCGGTGATCCACCGCTCCGACTCTCCCGTTGCACCTGCGACCTTCACCCGCCAGGGGGAGACCTCCCGCAGCACAGTTAACTTCACCAGCTGCGCCTCGAACCTGACTTGGACCTCTCTGGGGTATCGACGCGGGTTTTGGGTGTATCGGTGCTGGTGAGCGCTTCGCGCCTGC
>NZ_PNHL01000027.1 GCF_002871795.1 Brachybacterium sp. UMB0905
CCCGCGCCATCCGCACACTCCACCGATCAGACCCCCGCCGACCGGGGGTGTTGCTTCGACGCTATGACACCACCCACTGCCGGTAAGCGTCTCAATATCCCCTCTCTGCTCAAAGACGCGGAAATCCATATCGATGCTGGCAAGAACGAATCCCGAGCTACCCACGGTCGCAGAGCCTCGGCAACATCGAGACTCACTCCGTGAGAGACCTCGACAGAGACGCCACGCCTCTTGCAGATCGAGGTTTGCTTAGATCGCCGGGCCGGTACTCTGACTGTGCGACGTACTGAACGTCGCACCCAAAAGGAGGTGGTCGGCATGCCGACGCTTTCTCTGCTGGACGACGCCTGCGGCAGGTGGGAGTCGTAAAACGCTCGTGGAGGGGCCGTAGGTCCGTGGATAACCTCACGGCTGGAACCCTGAGAAGCGAGAAGCGCATCGCGGCGTAGCCACGTGGCGCATTCCATCCTGGCAACGGGGTGGCGTTCCCGAGACTTCGGCGGACGGCAAAACCTCCAGAGTGCGAAAAGATCCAGGAGGTTGGCGGCGACGCCGCCGAGGGGGTGGCCGCAACGGCCACCCCCTCTCTCACATCCAGGACGCGAGCACCTTTCCGCGAGAGGGGTGGTTCGGCGTGACGGTGTCGATGCGGGTGATGTCGGCTGGTGATGGTTACAAATATCTGCTGCGCACTGTGGCGGCTGGTGATGGTGACCGGTCGCTGTCGACTCCATTGACCCGTTACTACGCCGAGGCTGGCACCCCGCCGGGGCGTTGGCTCGGTTCCGGCGTCACCGGCCTGGGGCATGGTGAACTTGCCCCTGGTGCGCAGGTGTCGGAGGCGCAGCTTCAGTTGCTGGTGGGGATGGGGCGGGATCCGATTACTGGTGTGCCGTTGGGGCGGGCGTATCCGGTGTACAGCTCGAGGGCGGAGCGGGTCGCGGACCGTGTCGCGCAGCTGGACCCTGCCCTGGGGGCGGTGGAGCGGGGGCGGGTCGTTGCGCAGATTGAGGCGGAGGAGGCTGCGCGGGGGTCGCGGCGTGCGGTGGCGGGGTTTGATTTCACGTTCAGTGTGCCGAAGTCGGCGTCGGTGTTGTGGGCGGTTGCGGACGCGGGGACGCAGGCGTTGATTGCGCAAGCCCATCATGAGGCGGTTGCGGCGGTGGTTGCGTTCATGGAGCGCGAGGTTGCAGCCACCCGCACGGGTGCAACTGCTGGGGATGGCGCGGTTGCACAGGTCGACGTCACCGGTTTGATCGCGACGGCGTTTGATCACTTCGATTCCCGCGCCGGGGACCCGCACTTGCATACGCATGTGGTGATCAGCAACAAGGCCCGCACGGTGTTGGATGGGAAGTGGCGGAGTCTGGATGGGCGTCCGATGCATGCCGCGGTGGTCGCGTTGTCGGAGCTGCACGAGGCCGTGTTCGCCGATCACATGACCCGCACGTTCGGCGTGAGCTGGGAGCCGCGGGAGATGGGCCGTGACCGGAACCCGTCATGGGCGATCACCGACGTCCCCGAGGAACTGGTGGCGGAGTTCTCGACCCGCTCCCGGCACATCAACGAGGCGACCGACGCGCTGATTGCTGACTACGTGACCCAGCACGGCAAACGCCCGTCGCCGGCGACCATCATGAAACTGCGCGCCCAGGCCACGCTCGCGACCCGCCCAGAGAAGCAGGTCCGATCCTTGGCGGAGCTAACAGCCGAGTGGCGCACCCGCGCCAGTCAGCAGCTCGGCACGGATGCCACCGCGTGGGCGCGGAGCGTCACGGCGGGGGAGCGGCAGTTGCTGTTGCGGGCTGATGATGTGCCGTTGGATCTGATCGGGCAGGTGGGGCGGTCGGTGGTTGAGGTGGTTGGTGAGAAGCGTTCGACGTGGCGGCGCTGGAACCTGATGGCCGAAGCCGCGCGCCAGACGATGGGGTGGCGGTTCGCCACCGTCGAGGACCGCGAAGTCATCACCGCCATGGTTGCTGACGCCGCCGAACAGGCGTCCCTGCGCCTGACCCCACCCGAGCTCGTGACCAGTCCGGTGGAGTTCCGCCGTCCCGATGGCACCTCGGTGTTTCGGCCCAAGCACTCGACCGAGTTCTCCTCCGACACCCTCCTCGCGGCAGAGGACCGCCTCCTGCAACGGGCCCGCACCACCACCGGCCCGAGCATCGACCTCGCCACCGTCGAGACCATCACGAGCAAGCCCGATGCCGAGGGGCGGGTGCTCGGTCCCGACCAGGCGTCAGCTTTGGCGTCGGTCGCGGTGTCGGGCCGGGTGGTGGATGTGTTGGTGGGGCCGGCGGGGGCCGGGAAGACGACCGCGATGAACGCCTTGCGCCGGGCGTGGGAGGCCTCGCATGGTGCTGGGTCGGTGGTGGGGCTGGCGCCGTCGGCGGTGGCGGCGCAGGTGCTGGCCGATGATCTGGGGATCGCCACGGAGAACACGGCGAAGTGGTGGACCACCCACCAACACACCGGCGCCAGCTTCAAGGCCGGGCAGCTGGTCATCATCGACGAATCCTCCCTCGCCGGCACCCTGTCCTTGGACCGGATCACGCAGGCAGCTGAGGAGGCGGGGGCGAAGGTGCTGTTGGTCGGTGACTATGCCCAGCTCCAGTCCGTGGACGCTGGTGGTGCGTTCAGTCTGTTGATCCACGACCGCGACGATGCTCCCGAGCTGGTCGATGTCCACCGCTTCACCCACGCTTGGGAGAAGACCGCGTCCCTGGAGTTGCGGCACGGCCGCACCCCGGTCATCGACACCTACCTCGACCACCATCGCATCCACGACGGCGACGCCGAGGCCATGGCCGATGCCGCCTACACCGCCTGGCGCCACGACCGGCAGCAGGGGTTGGTGTCGGTGCTGATCGCCGAAACCCGCGAGAACGTCACCGCCCTCAACGTCCGCGCCCGCGCCGACCTCATCCTGGACGGCACACTGAAGCCCGGCCCCGAAATCACCCTGTCCGACGGGTCCATGGCGGGCGTGGGGGACACGATCATCACCCGCCACAACGACCGGCGGCTACGGAACCGGCACGGCTGGATCCGCAACGGCCAAACCTGGACCATCGCCGCCGTGCGCGGCGATGGTTCGGTCACGATCCGCCCACCCGGGGCCCGGTTCGGCAACAGCATCGTCGTGCCCGCCGACTACGTGGCCGAGCACGTCGACCTCGGCTACGCCGTCACCGCCCACCGCGCCCAAGGCCTCACCACCGACACCGCCCACGTCCTCGTCGAACCCACCACCACCAGGGAGAACCTGTATGTCGCGATGACGCGCGGACGGGAATCGAATCAGGCCTACGTCATCCTCGACCGCCCTGACGATCACGCCACGGCGCATCCGGGCGACAATCCCGACGCCACCGCCCGCACGGTCCTCTACGGCGTGCTCCAACACAGCGGTGCTGAGCTGTCGGCGCACGAGACCATCACCGCCGAGCAGGACCGGTGGGGCTCGATCGCCCAACTCGCCGCCGAATACGAAACCATCGCCGCCGCAGCCCAACACGACCGCTGGACCACCCTCGTCACCACCAGCGGCCTCACTACCGATCAAGCGCAAGCCGTCATCGACTCCGACGCTTTCGGCGCCCTGACTGCGGAACTGCGCCGGGCGGAAGCCAACCACCACAACGTCGACACCCTCCTGCCACGCCTCATCAAGGCGCGCAGGTTCGCCGACGCCGACGACATCGCCTCCGTCATCCACCACCGCCTCGCCAACGCCACCACCCGACCCGCCGGATCCGGCCGCACCCGCCAGGCCCCGCGTCTCATCGCCGGCCTGATTCCCGAAGCCACCGGCCCCATGACCCCCGACATGCAACAAGCCCTGACCGAGCGCCGCCACCTCATCGAAACCCGAGCAGAAGCCGTCCTTGACACCGCCCTCCACACGCAAGAACCCTGGACCACAGCACTCGGTCCGATACCCGCCGGCGGGCGGGAACGGCGGCAATGGCGACGCCGCGCCCTGGTTGTAGCCGCCTACCGGGACCGGTACCAGATCACCGACCCGGCCCCGCTCGGCGCCCAACCGGAAGGCACGGCGCAGAAGATCGACCGCGCCCGAGCCGAAACAGCACTACGAACGCTGGCCCGCCCGACCATCCACGACGAGCGCCGGCGCCCCGCACCGCAGGCGTCTCGCCAATTGGTCTAGCGGGCGTCTGGGGCACGTTGCGCGCAGAGGTGGGGTGCGATCAGGAGGAGGCCGTAGGCGAGGACGAGGAAAAACGCGACCGGGCCTTGCTGGTTCCCTGAAAGCGTCGGGTACTGACCGGCGGCGGCTCCGTACACGATGGCATCCAGTAGGAGCCCGGTTGCTGAGATCGTGGTACCGAACAGCAGCCGGAGCATCAACGAATCATCGCGGCGCTTACGGAACAACAGGTAGCCGACCATGGCGACACCGAGAGCGAGCAGACCGAACACGATGATCACCGGTACGCCACTCCAGGCCCCGGCGTCAGGGACGAGGACTGTACCTGCCGTGACAAGCAGCCCGGTGGCGATCACCCAGATCACGACGCCATACCCAACGGCAACGAGCACGTCGCGCCGGCTGAGCAGTGGGGGAGGAGCGGTAGGCGGCATGCGACCATATTACTGAAACGACTGTGGTAAGAATAGGGTGTGGCTCGCCCAAAGAACCCTCAGCGCACCAGTGACCTGCTTGACGCCTCAGCTCAGGTGCTGCAGGCGCGCGGTATCGCCGGTGTCACCCTGCGGCCACTCGCTGCGGAGTTGGGAGTCTCGCCGCGAACGCTGCTGTATCACTTCGGCAGCAAGGAAAAGCTGATCACCCAGGCCATCCGGCACCTCCGCCACCAGCAACCCACACTCGCGAAGGCACTTGCTCCAGACCAACAGCCCAGTCCGGGCGCCGTGACCCTTGGTGATGTGGTCAGGTGCATGTGGGAGGAGCAGAAGCAGGAGCAAGCGCGGCCCTTCCTCGCGCTGTACTTCGAACTCGCCGCCCTAGCCATCCGCGACCCCGACACGTACGGAACCATGCTCCACGAACTCGACCACGAGTGGACCGACGCGATCACCAGTCATCTACAGACCCGCGGCCTTGATGCGCACGAGGCTGCTTCGCGGATGAAAATGCTGATGATCCGGTACCGCGGGGCACTGCACTACGGGCTCGTCACAGGAGACTGGGACGCCGCTGACGCGGCGATACACGCTGCCGTCGGCGCTACTGACGTGTGAACGCCCAGGAATATCTGCCCGTAGCTGTGGCCGTGGCGCGGGCCCGCGGAGGGGGCTTGTTGATGGCCCTCATGTTCTCGGGGGTTCGAGGCCGGGGCGCCTGGTCGATGTCGCTACGCGTCGGCACTACATCGAGCGGCCGGGCGACTCGGATACCGGTGCGTTGCGCCGTTGGAAATCGGCAGACAGTTCCGCCCGTTCCTGGAGATGCTGAGGCGGAAGGTGCTCGACGTCGTTCGCCGAGGCCACCAGCCGGGCAGTTCCTGCGCGGAGAAGCTCGTGGGTGCCAATACTCGACACGCTCGTAACCGGCCCGGGCACCGCTGCGACATCACGACCCAAGCGATGCGCTTCTCGGGCCACGCCCAAGGCTCCTGATCGTGCGGCCGCTTCGACGATCACCGTTGTGCCAGACAAGGCAGCAAGCAGCCGATTGCGAGCTAGGAAGCGATGCCGCGTCGGCACAGCCCCGGGAGGCAGCTCGCTCACCAGGGCACCGACATCAGCGACCTGGTTCAGCAGGTCGTGATGCCCGCGAGGGTAGAGCCGGTCCACGCCTCCGGCCAGCACCGCGATCGTGTCACCACCAGCAGCCAACGCTCCACGATGCACTGCACCCTCGACCCCAAAAGCACCACCAGCGACCAACAGGCGCTCCCGACTCGCCAGATCACCAGCCAACTCGCTGGCGACCCGCTCACCATAAGACGTGGACGCACGAGAACCGGTCACGGTGACCAGGTCCTCCAACGGGCGCGCGAGGAACGACGTCGCGCCACGCACGAACAGAACATACGGGGCACGCTCCCCAAGATCATCCAAAGCCCGCGGCCACTCCACGTCACCCGCAATCAACGTGGCGAAGCCCCCGTTCTCGACCGTCCGCAACCGCTCACTGAGCCGCTCGACCTCCTGTGGAGAGAGCCGGTCACGCCACACCTGTGCATCCACCCGGCTCAGACCCGGAACTGCGGCATCACTGTCGAGCAGCCTCAGAGTCTCGACAGCACCCCGCTGCTGTAGCAGACGACCAGTCGTTGCATCGTCGGGCTCGGCCAACAACGACAGCACCACCCGGGCACGACGTTCATCAACACCAAGACCAGCAACACCAGACATGACGGCTCCTCCTCGACCGGACTTCGCCGAGAAGGTGCGCCAACGCAGCCCGCGAGCCTCGCGAGGCGGTCAGGCCGTCGGTGCTGGTGAACGCGACGGCAAGCGCCGCTCGCGACGCTCAGCAGCGCGGGCTCGCACCAACAACACCACGCTTACCGGGCCCATCACTAGGAACTTGAACGCGTTCCAAATGGACAGCAGCACCAGCAGGTGGAACCACCCCGGCGCACCGCGGTCGATGAGAATCGTCAGGATGTTCGCGACCCCGAGGTACGGGATGGCCAGCATCATCGCCGGGACGCCCCACTTCAGCCCGCGTCGCCTGCGGAGCTTGTCCAACACGATGTTGGTCGGCATGTAGCGGCGCAGGAAGTCACGCGTGTGGATGCTGACGATCCAGATCAGGCGAAACATGAGCACAGTCCTCTCCTCGTCTCCGGCGACAAGGAATCGAGAAGGACCGCTCCGGCCGAAGCCAGCTGGTCGTCCCGGGACTGTCTGACTAATGGTGTGTGAGGGTCCGGCCTGATCCGAAAGGAGATGGCCGTGGCTGACACGACCACTGTCGTTGTTGACGACGAGATGATTGATCCCGTGACCGGGGAGATCATCGATCAGAAGGAACTCGCAGAACGCTTGCTCGCGCAGGCGAAGGAGCAGGGCGTGAGCTTGACGGGGCCGGGCGGCCTGCTCAGCCAGCTCACGAAGAACGTCCTCGAGACCGCGCTGAATGCCGAGTTGACCGAGCACCTCGGCCACGAGCACGGCGGGACCCCAATCGGCGAGAACATGCGTAACGGGACGCGGGTCAAGACGGTGCTCACCGAGATCGGGCCCGTCGAGATCGAGGTGCCCAGAGACCGTGACGGCTCGTTCGAACCGGTGATCGTCCCGAAGAGGAAGCGCCGGCTGGACGGGGTCGATCAGATCGTGCTCTCGTTGACCGCGCGGGGGCTGACCACGGGTGAGATCGCCGCGCACTTCGACGAGGTCTATGGGGCGAAGGTCTCCAAGGACACGATCAGCCGGATCACCGAGAAGGTCACCGGGGAACTCGCCGAATGGTCGAGCAGGCCGCTGGATCCGCTCTACCCGGTGATCTTCGTCGACGCGATCGTCGTGAAGGTCCGTGACGGGCAGGTGAGGAACACCCCGTTCTATGTCGTGATGGGCGTCACCGTGAACGGGGAACGCGACATCCTCGGCATCTGGGCCGGTGATGGTCAGGAGGGTGCGAGGTTCTGGCTGCAGGTGTTCACCGAGCTGAAGAACCGGGGCGTCGAGGACGTGCTCATCGCGGTCTGTGACGGGCTGAAGGGTCTCCCGGAGGCGATCAACACGACTTGGGAGCAAACGGTGGTCCAGCAGTGCATCGTCCACCTGATCCGCAACAGCTTCCGCTACGCCGGGCGGCAACACCGCGACGCGATCGTCCGTTCCCTCAAACCTGTCTACACGGCCCCGTCGGAGCAAGCGGCAAAGGATCGGTTCGAGGAGTTCGCCGCCGAGTGGGGCGAGAGGTACCCGGCGATCGTGCATCTCTGGCGCAGTTCCTGGGCGGAGTTCGTGCCGTTCCTCGAGTACGACGTCGAGATCCGGCGGGTGATCTGCACCACCAACGCGATCGAGTCGATCAACGCCCGGTACAGGCGGGCCGTCCGGGCGCGCGGGCACTTCCCGAATGAGGCCGCCGCGATCAAGTGCCTGTATCTCGTCACGCGATCGCTTGACCCCACAGGTGGGGGCCGGGCACGCTGGGTGATGAGGTGGAAGCCCGCGCTGAACGCGTTCGCGATCACCTTCGCCGGACGGTTCGAGAAAACCACCCACGAATGAAAACCGCCGGATCCCACACACCGTTTACCGGACAGACCCGTCGTCCCACCACGTCCGGCGGTGGGTCACGCAGGTGGAGGCCGCCTACCCACAAGATACCGCCGTTGACGTTGCGTTGGAAGAGTCCCGGTGCTTGGTGACATGACCCGCTTGGGCTCTCACCCCCAGAAGATTGGATCCTGGTGGCTGCCGATGTAGTCGAGCAGTGACTGGACGTTCTTCGTCGGACGCTTGCGGGTGTACTCGTGGAACTTCATGTACCGGTCGCGCCAGTAGATGCTCCACTGCCCAGTCTTGACGGTATAGCGCAGGCGCGCGACCGGGAACCGTGTCCAGTCTCCCTGCCCGTCCCAGGGCGGCCTCGTCTCGATGATCGTGACGTGCCGGTCGGCAATCTCGGCTTCTACCCGCACTTGATCCCACAGGTGCTCGGGCACGCGTTCACGGCACCAGCGGCCGATGCGCAGCAGGTCGGTCTCGGGCATCGCCATACGTCCATTCTGCTATCCGAGCTCCTCGGTAGCCTCGAAGCTGTGGCGGCAGGGCAAGTCCATCGGGGAGCATCACGTTGCGGCGGAGCTGGCCCGAAGTAGCTCACGCTGGTGCGGACAGTGTGAAGGCAGTCCCATCCCCGCCGACCCGGATAACGGTCGGGTGGTCGAGATTCAGGTGAAGACGGCGCAAGGCTCCACCTGGCGATAGCTTCGCTGGCTCGACTCGAAGTCACAGGATCCAAGGTCAGCAGGAATAGTACGTCATGGCGGCCGTTCCGCATGACCCATGCCGTGCAGGAAGCTCCGTGGTGCCTCGTCCGCATGTCGTCCCAGAGGCGTGGGGCGAGCACATGAACCCGATCACCTGGTCACATCCGCGTGCCGCGAGGCATCCTCGCGGCACAGGCGCGATCATAGGCTTATGGCGATTCGGCGGTTCCAGGGAGCTTGCCGCTTGCGGCCGCAACGATGCCTACACAGGAGAGATCGACGTGGTCGCGGCGGAGAGTCGCGACCCGACAGCAGTTGCACGTCATATCTTGGCTCTGGAGGAGGCCGTCAAGTGAGGTCACGCCCCGCTGGCTGGAAGCGATCGCGATCGCTCAGCAAGCTAGTGCCCCAGTCCCTATCGGAAGGTCGCTCAGCATGGCAACGGTAGAACAGCAGGTTCTGGACTCGAGCAACGCGATCGACCAGAACATCTCGGCAATCACGACCGACCGTGGATTCTTGTCACAGAACCTGCTGCAATACTTGCGCCATCTGGTCGAGGGCTTGGTCGTCTATGCGCACGTCCCAGATCGGACGGTGACGTACAACTACCAGACGGAGTTTGATGCTGCTCGGGACGCAGTGAACGGTGATGCCCGCTATCGACTGTTGACGCGCTTCCACAGCCTGCTCCAGATCAGTGTCTCGCACTACACACTCGACCGGGACCCCTCAGAGCGCCTGATGCTCAAATACTACGAGTACCTGCTACGCACACGCGACCTCGCGAAGCAGCACCTCGGCCTGGACATCCTCCGGAATCTCGAGCAGTTTCCGCTTCACGAGGATCCGGCACTCCGCGCGTATTACGAGAAGATTGCTGGCCGGATTGAGGCATCGAAACACGACTTGCTGACCGGCAAGACCGAGCGTTACTACATCAACAGCTCTCGACCGTTCTTCATTGGCAACCGAATCTACTACGAGGTCACCTTCAGCCTGGCCCACAACCGGACGAGCAAGTTTGATCGGATCATCGGCTTCACCGACATTGATGTGAGCGACTACTACGCTGCACAACTCGAGCTTGCGAACGACTCAATCGACGTGCTCGGTCAGACGATGCCGATCATCATCGTGCGCGACTGGTCGGTGTCCATCCGACCGTGCGAGTTCGACAACTTCGCTCGACTCCTCGGACAGCAGACCACGGTGCAGTCGGGACACGTCGAGTACCGCAATCTGATGCGGTACCTAACGCTGACACGTCACAGTCTGCTCGACCTCCTTGACTCGTCAGACGAGGTGTACAACCAGGTGAAGACATGGGTCCTCACGAACGCTCAGCGAACGCCTCTAATCTTTCCTGCACTGGACGCGGCGAGGGCGATCATCGGGCACAACCGTCCAGGCACCCGACTCTTGCGCTACCTGATGCTCCGGATGAACAACCAAATCCTGAAGGCACAGTACGACGTTAATCAGTGCGGGTGGCTCTCGAACCTGAATGTCTCAAGCGGCTGCCGTCCGTTCGACACGATGCCGTACTGTACGTCGCCCCGGAAACACAACCCGAGGTTTGCTGACCTCGCGGCTAGCATCGATTCTTCGAACAGGAAGCACGAGCTACTTGCGCGACGGGTACGCGTCAACGTCGAGCAGCACGGCATGATCTACACACCCGAAGGCGACCTCGAAGACCTCGGGGACATCGACGACCTGATCAGGCGCCACAACGCCGCTCTTCCACCGACACCACGGCACGCCCCACGCAAACTCCAACGCGCCAACGGCCACGTGTTCATCGTCGGGTACGAGGACGGCACCGTAGAGATCATCGAGCAGCTCCAGAAGATCGCCTCGAATGGCATCGAGGACTACGCGGACGACGTCGCCGCATGGCTTGACGAAAACGCGAAACTTCCGGACGGTGACCCGCAGAAAGTTGACGATGAGATCAAGGCCGATGCCCTGCGGAAGCTCTTCTCCCACTCGAAGGTGGCCCTCATCTACGGAGCCGCAGGCACCGGCAAGTCCACGATGGTCAACCACATCGCGAACTACTTCGAGAGTGAGCGGAAGCTCTTCCTGGCACACACCAACCCGGCCGTCGATAACCTGAAGCGCCGCGTCGACGCTCCCAACAAACACTTCAGCACAATCTCGAAGCATGTGCGGGGCGACTGGGACACATCGGGTCATTTCGATATCGTCATCATCGATGAATGCAGTACGGTCAGCAACGCTGCATTCCTCGAGGTGCTCGCCAACACCGAATTCGATCTGCTGGTGCTGGTGGGTGATGTCTACCAGATCGAGTCCATCGAGTTCGGGAACTGGTTTGGCGCAATTCGCTCGTACATCCCACCAGAGTCAGTACACGAATTGACACACCCGTTCCGTACGACCGACGAGGAGCTCCTGACCCTCTGGGATCGCGTGCGTGACCTTGACGACCGGATCGAAGAGTCACTGTCGAAAAATGAGTACTCCAAAGAACTAGGGGAGTCGCTCTTCGCACGACACGGTGCCGACGAGATCGTGCTCTGTCTCAACTACGACGGATTGTACGGGATCAATAACGTTAACCGCTTCCTTCAGGCGAGCAACCCGAGCCCGGCCCACGTCTGGGGTGAGGCTGTTTACAAGGTTGGCGATCCGGTGCTCTTCAATGAGGCGGATCGCTTCCGCCCGCTGATCTTCAACAACATGAAGGGCAATATTGTTGGGATTAGCCAGGTGCCCGGGAAGATCACCTTCGACGTCGACCTTGGGCTCGAGCGTGAGGTGACAGCGATGGAGGCGATGCTCTTGAACCTCCGCGTCGTTGAAGACTCCGTGGTTCAGTTCGACGTCATCGAGCGCCCAGACACGGACGAGGACGATGACTCGACGACGACCATCGTGCCATTCCAGATTGCCTACGCGGTCTCGATCCACAAGGCGCAGGGTCTCGAGTTTGACTCGGTGAAGGTTGTTATCACGGAAGCCAACGAAGAGAACATCTCGCACAGCATCTTCTATACAGCGATTACCCGGGCTCGAAAGCATCTCGAGGTCTACTGGACGCCTGACACTCAGACTCGGATCCTAAGCCGACTGGAGGTTCGCGAGAACAAGAAGGACGAGAACCTGCTTCGGCGGCGTCGCGGCGTGGTTCCGGTAGTCAAGGTGCCCAAACGACAGAAGGTGCGTCAGAAACCGTAGCTGCCTGGATCGGATCACTGATGGACCTAGCGCTTGCCACCGGGTGCACACGAATCACGTTGCCCGGGCACCGTGCGGCAGCTAGCCGTGGCGAGTAGCTCGAAGTCCCGGTACGGTGGACCCATCCGTAGGGGTGTGCTTTCCATCTGGCGACGGGGGCGATGTCAAGGCGTCGAAGCAACATGGGGCTCGCCGGCGAGCAGTCGAGCGAATGCCTCGGTGGGCGTGAGATAGCCCAGTCGGCGGCGGGGTCG
>NZ_PNHL01000028.1 GCF_002871795.1 Brachybacterium sp. UMB0905
GACCACATGCGCACAAGCCTGGTGATCGACGCGCTGGCCATGGCCCGCACCCACGGCTACGCAGCACCCCAGGCAATGTTCCACAGCGATCACGGCACCCAATACACCAGTCAAGAATTCGGAGAATACTGTACTGAGAACGGATTCACGCAGTCCATAGGGAGGGCCGGAGTGTGCTGGGACAATGCCGTCGCGGAGAGCTTCTTCTCCTCGCTGAAGAACGAAATGTATCACCACCACGTATTCTCTGAGCATCGTCGGGCACGATTCGCGATCGCCGACTACATCGAGGCTTTCTATAACCGCGCCCGCCTCCACTCATCGCTCGGCTACCGCACCCCCGCCAAGGCGTGGACCGAGCAGACCACCCCCACCACCCTCCCAGCGGTCGCCTGACCACCGGAAACCACACCGACTGTCCGAAATCCTTGACACACCCCAGTGGACTCCCTGAACGTGCCCCTGGTGCAGGTAGGCTCGAGGCAGAACCAGCGCCGCTTGGCCCACACCACCTCTATCGCCCCAGCAATCGGGACGTCCCGAATCTGCTGGTCCCGGCGGGAGTGGACCTTGGTCGCGAGCACCCCGAAAGCGGGGCAGCCCGGCGGAACGGTCGAGACGACCACCGCCCGTCGGCCACCATCGGGCAGGTCGACGGCGTCGATGACGCGGTAGTTGGGCAGGTTGAAGATCGTGCTCGCATTATCCCGCTGCGAACCAGTACTCTCATGCACAGGCTCGTGGTCCTCTGGAATGTGGATGTCTTGACAACACCCATCACAGCAGGACCACGAGCCGTCCTACGCCAGCGACGCGATGCTCCCCATCACCACGAACCGTGAAGAGCCCGCAAACCACACCGACAGTCCGAAATCCTTGACACACCCCAGATGTCACCTATCCGTGCAGCAGTCCCGATCGGCTCCGCGAGGCCGTCCAGACCGGACCCGTACCAGCGGCCCGGAGGTGTACCTGACTGCTCGTAGTACCTCGTCAGGGCCGTCGCTGCGTCCCGATCACCGTCACCGACGACGACGCTGTTGAGCAGGTACCGGTAGCCCTGCCCAGCCGTCATCACCCGGATCGAGACCGTCACACCCGGCAGGTACGCCCGCGGAGAGTGATTGCCTACCGACTACGAAGCTAAGGGGCGCGGAGCGTCGCACTCTCTGCGTAGCCGCGCGAGTCAGCGTTGGCGGCGGATGGTGCCGGGGGTGTGTCCGATGATGCGGGTGAAGGCACGGTTGAACGCGGCTTCTGATTGGTAGCCGAGTTCCGTGGCGAGCCTTGCTGCGGTGGTGTTCTCGTTACGGAGTCTGGTGTGGGCGATGTTCATGCGCCAGCGGGTGAGGTAGGCGATGGGGGCAACGCCTGTGAGTTCGGTGAAGCGGGTGCTGAATGACGACCGCGACATGCTTGCGAGCTGTGCGAGGCGCTCGAGCGTCCATTCGCGTCCCGGTTCGTTGTGGATAGCTTCCAGGGCATAGCCGATCCGCTCGTCGTGCAGAGCGCGGAGCCAGCCTGAGCCGGTGTCGGGATTGTTGGCGAGCCATGCGCGGATTGCTTGGACGACGAGGATGTCGGCGAGCCTGGTGGCGACTGCTTCTCCGCCGGGTTGCGGATGGGAGAGTTCGCCGGCCATGAGGCGCAGGGTGTCGCGGATCGAGGATGCGGCTGAGAGGGTGTCGCCGCCGACGAAGAGCACCGATGGGAGTGCGCGCATGAGTTCACGGGCCGCGGGATCGTCGAACGACACCACGCCACAGATCAACTGCGCCGAACGATCGCTGCCCCCGTGCCGCAGCACGGAGTAGTGCTCGGTGAGGTACTGCTGCGGCAGCAGATCGACGCGCGGCCCCGCTGCGCTGGTCTCCGTGCTGGCGAGGTCATGGCCGAGCCCATGCGGCACGAGGGCAAGGTCGCCCGCGCGAAGTTCCCGTGGATCAGCGTCGGGCAGACGAAGCCAGCAGGTGCCGGTGGTGAGGACGTGGAAGCTGATCGAGTCCGGGATAGCGGGCATCTGAAGTGCCCAGGGCTCGCCGAGTTCGGCGTGGCAGTAGAACGTGCTGCGCATCCGTAGCGTGTGCAGCACGCGCGCCAGCCGGTCTGTGGTCTCAGCAGGAAGTCCTGGTCTCATGGCCCCAGTCTGCCCTATTCCGACACCATTTCACCGGCGGTATCGGACGAATGAGCAAGAAGATTGGATTCACAGGCATGGTGTCGCCGATCAAGCATCCGTACCGTCAACTTCGTAAGCAAGCCGCTTGACCGAGAGGAATCATCATGTACGTCATCGCAGGAGCAACAGGCAGAGTGGGCTCAGTGGCAGCTCGTGCGCTGCTGGCCGCTGATACAAAAGTGCGCGTGCTCGTGCGCCGCCCGTCGGATGCCGACGAGTGGGAAGCGCAGGGGGCCGAGGTGCGCATCGTCGCGCTCGACGACCGGGCCGCGCTCACCGAGGCGCTGCGAGCGTGCGCCGGGTTCTTCGCCCTACTGCCGTTCGACCTCACCGTCGACGATCTCGAGGAGCATGCGGGTCGCCTGGTCGCCTCGATCTCGGGCGCGGTCGCCGAGGCCCGCGTGCCGCATGTCGTGATGCTGTCTTCCGGGGGTGCGGATCTCGCGGGCGGCACCGGCCCGATCGCCGGCCTGCACCGCCTCGAAGAAGCACTGCGCGCAACCGGCACCACGTTGACCGCGTTGCGTCCGGGACACTTCCAAGAAAAGGTCGGCGACGTGATCGACGTCGCACGCGACAGCGGTATCTACCCCGTGTTCGCCACCTCGGCCGACGCCCCGCTGCCGATGGTCGCCACCGCAGACCTCGGTGGGCTCGTGGCCGAGAGGCTCCAGTCGCCGCCCGCTGTGAGTGAGAGCATCGATGTCGTCGGCCCCGCCTACTCGGAGCGCACTATCGCCGAACTGCTCGGCGAGGCTCTCGGGCGGGAGCTAGAGGTCGCGACGGTTCCCGAGGAAGCCTGGGCCGGCGCCCTTTCCGAAGCAGGGTTCCGCCCGCACATCGCCGAGAGCCTCGCTGAGCTGTACCGAGCCGACGAGCACGGACTGCTCGCTCCGCGCGGTGACCGCAGCGTGCACGTAAACACCCCAGTCGAAGCAACCATCGAGCGCGTCCTCGCGCTCCGTTGAACGGCGGGCTGCCGTGTCTTCCCTCATTGATGCCCTGGTCGTCGCTGCGATTGTGATGAACGGGTTGCTCGCCGGGCTGTTCTTCGTCTTCGCCTGCGCGATCACGCCCGGTTTCGGGCGCGTTGATGACGCCACCTACGTGCAGGCGTTTCGCGCGATCAACCGCGCGATCGTGAACGGCTGGTTCCTGCTCGTCTTCTTCACCGCCCCGCTCACGGCTCTCGCCTACGCCTTCCTCGGTACAAGGTCGGCCGCAATCGTGCCGACATCCTGGGCGTGGGCGGGTGCAGCATGCGCCGCTCTGACGTTGATCATCACCGCAGTCCGGAACGTACCGCTCAACACACAACTCGACCGAGCCGCAACCAGAACGCAGGTCGAGTACCGGGTCGCGCGCGAACGATTCGAGGCACTCTGGAATCGGTGGAACCTCACCCGAACGATCACGAGTGCCGGTGCCCTCGTGAGCCTCGTACTCGCCGGAGCCCTGGGGTGAAGCAGATGACCGAAGCCCCGCACGTCAACTATGCACATGAGTAAGTCGAGAAGGGACTGCTGCACGGATAGGTGACATCTGATCTGGCTTGCCTGCTGGGCGGCCTGGAAGGATGTGCATCATGCCTGCTCCCTATCCCCAGGAGTTCCGTGACGATGTGGTGGCCGTGGCTCGCGCCCGTGAGGACGGTGTCACGATCGCGCAGATCGCGAAGGACTTCGGTGTCCACGAGATGACGTTGCATAAGTGGATGCGCCAAGCCGATATCGATGACGGCAACCGGCCCGGTAGAAGCCGGCAGGAGGCTGATGAGCTGCGCGAGGCTCGCAAGCGGATCCGCCTGCTCGAGCAGGAGAACGAGGTCCTGCGTCGTGCTGCCGCGTATCTGTCCCAGGCGAATCTGCCGGGAAAAGGTATTACCCGCTTGTGAAAGAGCTCGCCGCTGACGGGATTCCTGTCACGGTGTCCTTGCGGGTCCTGAAGCTCTCCAGAGCCCCGTACTACCGGTGGCTCCGCCAGCCCGTGACGCCCACGGAGCTGTGCGAGGCCTACCGTGCCAACGCCCTGCATGACGCTCACCTGGATGACCCCGAGTTCGGCTCCCGCCTCCTGGCCGATGAGGCCGCGGCTGCTGGCGAGGGGATGTGTGATCGCACCTCGTGGAGGATTTGCCACGACAACCAGTGGTTCTCCATGTTCGGCATCAAACGGGGGAAGAACGGCAAACGCCCCGGCCCTGCGGTCCACGACGACCTTATCGAGCGGGACTTCACCGCCGATGATGTCAACGAACTGTGGCTGACCGACATTACTGAGCATCCCACTGACGAGGGCAAGCTCTACCTGTGCGCGGTCAAGGACGCGTTCTCCGGACGGATCGTGGGCTACTCGATCGACTCACGGTTGAAAGCCCGCCTGGCCGTAAACGCCCTGAACAACGCCGTTGCCCGGCGCGAGGACGTGGCCGGGTGTATCGTCCACTCCGACCGCGGGTCCCAGTTCCGAGCCCGGTCATTCATCCATGCCCTGGACCAGCACCGCCTCATCGGCTCCATGGGCCAGGTCGGTGCCGCCGGTGACAACGCGGCAATGGAATCGTTCTTCGCCCTGCTGCAGAAGAACGTCCTGAACCGTCAGCGGTGGCGCACCCGGGAAGAGCTCCGTATCGCCATCATTCCCCCGCAAGCGGGAGGTGCCCCCACCTGGATCGAGCGGACCTACCACCGGCGCCGCCGGCAGGCCCGTCTGGGCCGGTTGACCCCCATCGAATACGAGACCATCATGAGCCCCGCCGTGACACTCGCGGCCTAACACCCCGACTGTCACCTATCCGTGCAGCAGTCCCCCTATCCGTGCAGCAGTCCCTTCCTTCATCCCCACCCCAGTGACTACAACGTCATGACCCGCAACAGCTAGCCTCTTCACGGCGAGGTGCCTGCGGCCGGGCGGCTCACGCTGTGCGTGCGGCGCTCAGCTGTCCAGGTCGTCGATCTCCGGGCCCAGACGCTCCTCGAGGCTGTGGAAGAACGCGATCACGGTGCTGAGCCCGCACTTGATCGCCCCCTCGATCTGCGCATCCAGCACCCCGGCGCGGAAATCGGAGACCAGCTCCCCGTACACGCCCAGCAGTCCTTCGGACTCGCGGCGCACATAGACCTTGGGCCAGATGCGGTTCATGTTCCACTCATTGCAGAGCTTGACCATCTCGACCTTGCGGGAGATGTCCACCGAGTGGCTCCAGCGCCCGCGGGTCTGCAGCACCCCGTGATCCTCTCCGGCGATCGCGAAGTGGAATCGGTAGTCGTCGAACCGGGCGCGCAGCACGTCCTCATGCTCCTCGTCCTCGACGAAGCAGTAGCCCAGGCGCGACAGCGCCTGCTCGACACGCTCCAGGGACAGGGGGGCCAGACCATCGGCCGAGTCCATGCGGCGCTGGGACTCGTTCGGTGCAGTCACTTCCAACCTCGCGGGTGACGTAGGGGCGGCCCGGGACAGGCCCCGTCGGCCGCGGAACATCGGACACCTTACTCCTTCACCCCTGGCATCACCTGAGCACCAGGGGTGATCCCGCTGACCCTCCCACCCCGCGCCGACGGGCGGGCGTCCGTCGGCCCCGACTACAGTCAATCCCATGCCCACCAGCCCGGAAGCCGCCAGCCCGGACGCCTGCCCGCCCGCGGCCCCAGCGCCCCCGGCGCCCGAGCGCCCGCAGCGCCCCGAGCCCCCCGAGCGCCCGCAGCACCCCGTGCCGCCGCTGCTCGCCGTGGTGGGCGCGACCGCCACCGGAAAATCCGAGCTCGGCATCTCCCTCGCCCAAGCGCTGGACGGGGAGATCATCAACGCCGATGCGCTCCAGCTCTACCGCGGCATGGATATCGGCACCGCCAAGGTCACCCCTGCCGAGCGCGCTGACATCCCGCACCACCTGCTGGATGTCCTGGACGTCACCGACGAGGCCAGCGTCTCCGCCTACCAGCAGCAGGCCCGCGCCGCGATCGCCGCCATCCGCTCCCGCGGCCGCACCCCCATCCTCGTCGGCGGATCCGGGCTCTACCTGCGCGCCGTCCTCGATGACATCGCCTTCCCGCCCACCGACCCCGCGGTGCGAGAGCGCTATGAGCAGCGCATCGCTACCGAGGGCACCGCTGCGCTGCACGCCGAGCTCGCCGTGCGCGACCCGGAGGCTGCGCGCACCATTGGCCCCGGCGATGCCCGCCGCATCGTGCGCGCTCTCGAGGTCGGAGAGCTGACCGGCCAGCCCTTCGCCGCCTTCCTGCCGCGCCCGCGCTACCTCGACCCGACCACCATCCAGATCGGCGTCCATCGGCCCCGCCCGATCCTCCACGAGCGCATCAGCCGTCGCGTGCACCGCATGGTCGAGCAGGGGCTGCTCGAGGAGATCCGCTCCCTGCGGGCGGCCGGCTTGGACCAGGGCCTCACCGCCCGCCGCGCGATCGGCTACGAACAGGGCCTCGCGGTGCTGGATGGGACGCTGGGCTGTGCCGAGGCGATCGAGGCCACGATCGTGGGCACCCGGCGCCTGGTGCGCAAACAGGACACCTGGTTCCGCCGCGACGAGCGGGTGCGCTGGCTGGATGCCGGATCCGCCGATGCGCGCGAGCTCACCGCCCAGGCGCTCGCGCTGCTGCCCGGCACGCCAGCTGAGCAGTCGTAGGCTCGGGGCATGTCTGCGCCCCTCGCCTTCACCATCGGCCACGGCACCGAGAACGACTTCGTGATCCTCGATGATCCCGACGGCACCCTGGACCTCGACGCCGCCACCGTCGCGGCCCTCGCCGACCGTCGCGCCGGCATCGGCGGGGACGGAGTGATCCGCGCAGTGCGCACCCGCGCCGCCGGGATCGACGCCCCGACGGGCGCCCCTGAATGGTTCATGGACTACCGCAACGCCGACGGCTCGATCGCCGAGATGTGCGGCAACGGCGTGCGGGTCCTCGCCGCCCACCTGCGCCGCCACGGCCATGTCACCGCGGACGAGTTCGCCCTCCACACCCGCGCCGGTACCCGCACGGTGCAGATCATCGCCGTCCCCGAGCAGGTGGGAGGCGAGTGGAGCGTGCGCGTGGGCATGGGCACCAGCCGCGCCGCGCAGAACGGACGCACTGTGCAGATTGCCGGGCAGCGCCTCGCCGTCACCGATGTGGACATGGGCAACCCCCATGCCGTCGCCTTCCTCCCAGCCGATGTGGAGCTGGCGGACCTCGACCTCGCCGAGCGCCCGGCCCTGGACCCCGACCCGGAGGCCGGAGCGAACATCGAGCTCGTCTCCCAGCGCGGAGACCACCATGTGGCGATGCGTGTTCACGAGCGCGGTGTGGGAGAGACCCGCTCCTGCGGCACTGGCGTCGCCGCCGTCGCGGTTGCCGCCGCGCAGCGCGCCGAGGACACGACGGGCGCGCCCTGGACGGTGGATGTCCCCGGCGGGCGGCTCCAGGTTGGCTGGGCCGAGGACGGCGAGGTGCTGCTGACCGGCCCCGCCCGCCTCGTGGCCGACGGGACACTGCTCGCCTGACGCAGCGCGGAGCCGGAGGAGCCTCGGGCCAGGCTTTATGCCTTAGGTGGCCGGGCCTACTTCGAGCACCCGGAATCCTTTGGCGCTCGCCCGCTTGCTGACCTCCCGCTCGGGCAGCTGCTCGCCGAGCCACCGCGCGAGCGGATCCGCCCCCAGATTCTTGCCCACCACGAGCGCCGCGGTGCCCGTCGGCGCCAGACGCGCCATCCAGTGCAGCAGCAGCGCATGCAGCGCCGACTTGCCGATCCGGATCGGCGGGTTCGACCAGATCGCATCGAAGGCGATCTCGTCGGGCACCTCCTCGGGGGCGCACACCCGCACGGCCACCCCGGCACGCCGCGCATTCTCCGCTGTCAGCTCGCGGGCTCGCTCACTGACATCCACCGCCCACACCTCGGCGTCCGGATGCTCAAGCGCAGCGGTCAGCGCGATCGGCCCCCAACCGCAGCCCAGATCCAGGATCCGCCCGTGCGGCGGCGGCAGTGTGATCTCATCCAGCCGATCCAGCAGCACCGCCGTCGCCTTGTCCAGACCCCGGCCGCTGAACACCGACGCGCTCGAGACGAGTTCCAGCTCCCGCCCGGCCAGACGCACTCGCAGCGGGAGACGCCGGTCATCGGTCCCGGGGGAGGGGGTGAAGTAATGCTCAGCCACCGCGCCAGGATACGGAGCGCACGGCAGCGTCGGGACCCGGATAGGCGGGAGGGGAGGTCTGCACCGCGGGAGACGCCGCCGTCCCCGCTGTGCCCTGCGCGAAAATCCCTCGACCCGCGAATGCGCCCGTGGGATCCTGGTGCGACCGTCCGCGCCGACCGGCGCCGACCCCCAACCCGAGGAGCTCCCAGATCGTGCCCATCGCCTTCCACCCCGACCCCACCCCCGACACCGACGTCGCGGAGACCGGCACGGGATCAGGCGCGAGCACGACGGAGCAGCCCTCCCGCGACCCGCTCACCGCACGGATCCTCGCGCGCGGCGATGCCTCCGTCTCCGCGGTGACCTACTCCTCCCAGACCGACGGCGAGCAGCTGGACCTCGCCGACCGGCAGGCCCTGCGTCGCGTCGCGGGACTGTCCACCGAGCTCGAGGACGTCACCGAGGTCGAGTACCGCCAGCTGCGCCTGGAGAAGGTCGTGCTCGCAGGCCTGTACACCTCCGGCAACGCCGAGGAGGCGGAAGTGAGCCTGCGGGAGCTCGCTGCGCTCGCCGAGACCGCCGGCTCCCAGGTGCTCGACGGTGTGCTGCAGCGCCGCGCCCACCCCGATCCCGCCACCTTCCTCGGCAAGGGCAAAGCCGCTGAACTGGCCGACATCGTCGCCGCCTGCGGAGCAGACACCGTCGTGGCCGATGGCGAGCTGGGCCCCGGCCAGCGCCGCGCCCTCGAGGACATCGTCAAGGTCAAGGTCATCGACCGCACCGCCCTGATCCTGGACATCTTCGCCCAGCACGCCAAGTCCCGTGAGGGCAAGGCGCAGGTGGAGCTCGCCCAGCTCGAATACCTCCTGCCGCGCCTGCGCGGCTGGGGCGAGTCGATGTCCCGGCAGGCCGGTGGCCGCATCGCCGCCGGCGGCGCGGGGATGGGCTCACGCGGCCCCGGTGAGACGAAGATCGAGCTGGACCGTCGGCGCATCCGTGACCGCATGGCCAAGCTGCGCCGCGAGATCAAGGCCATGACTCCCGGCCGCGCCACCCAGCGTGCCGAGCGCACCCGCCACCAGGTGCCGTCGGTCGCGATCGCCGGGTACACCAACGCCGGGAAGTCCTCCCTGCTGAACCGCCTCACGGGCGCCGGGGTGCTGGTGGAGAACGCCCTGTTCGCCACCCTGGATCCGACGGTCCGCCGCTCCGTCACCCCCGACGGGCGGGAGTTCACCTACGCCGATACCGTCGGCTTCGTCCGCCACCTGCCCACCCAGCTGGTGGAGGCTTTCCGCTCCACCCTCGAAGAGGTAGGGGACGCCGACCTGCTGCTGCACGTCGTGGACGCCTCTCACCCCGACCCCGAGGGGCAGATCACCGCGGTGCGCACGGTGCTCGGCGAGATCGACGGCTTCGACGTGCCGGAGATCATCGTCCTGAACAAGGCGGATATCGCCGCGCCGGAGACGATCGCGCGCCTGCGCAGCCAGGTGGGGGATTCCGCCGTCGTCTCCGCCCGCACCGGCGAGGGCATCGAGGAGCTGCGCGCACTGATCGCCGAGCGCCTGCCGCGGCCCGCCGTGGAGGTGGACCTGGTGGTGCCCTACTCGCGGGGGGATCTCGTCTCGCGTGCGCACACCACCGGCGAAGTGCTGGTCGAGGAGCACCTCATGGAAGGCACGCGCCTGCACGCCCGGGTCGACGAGGCCCTTGCCGCCGAGCTGCACGAAAGCGCCTGAGGCTGCGTCACACCCCGTACGTTTCGCACTGTTCCTGGCATGTTCCGCACGCGGGTGGCGGGAAAAGTGCGAAGCGCGGGGGCCAGGGCAGGCACTGCGGGGCCGGGGCGGGCGCCGAGGGGCAGAGCAGGCGCCGCAGGGTCGGGCCTAGGGCGTGTCTCCTAACCGTTTCTGCCAGAGGGTGATGGCTCGCAGGACTGCTCCGCCGCGGTA
>NZ_PNHL01000029.1 GCF_002871795.1 Brachybacterium sp. UMB0905
TCCAGGTCAGGAGCACCTTTCCGCGTCTACGACCACCCCTCGGACACCTCAACGATGAAAGCCCGAGGTTAGCGCGACAGGGCTCGATCACTGCGCAAGAGGAGGGCGATGCCCATGAACCCGACAAGGCATGCAGCCGCTGCGAGCGCCAGCGAAACCTGGTACCCCTCAGTCCCACAGGAGGGTTCACGGGCCATGAACGCCGCGTAGACGCGGCCTAGCAACGCGGCTCATGGTCCTGCGAGGTGCAGGCCGCGTAACCGACTGAGCGCTGCGTGTAGTTCGTGTTGTCGTGGTCTTGTCAGGTGTCCCGGGTGTCCGTTGAATGGCGACACCCAATCGAGGCTCTCTGCATCAACCCGTTCCTGTACTGCTAGCACCAGCTCTTCGATGGAGTTCTGACCGTCGGCGAGGCCTGCGATACGGTCGAGTGCCCATGCAATGGCTTGAGTCTGTGCTGGATCGACGAGCTGGGCCATAGCGCTGAGGTCGATCGTCTCGCCTGCAAATTGGATTGTCGCGCCTCTCACTTTCGCCGGCCTCTGATTTCTCGATCGCGTAAGAGAGCTCGGATCTGGGACTCGAGCAGTCCGTTCGTAGGTGAACGCCCGGGAGCCATCATTCGGTTCAGCGTCTTGGTGGTCTGAGATGAGCTTGCGAGCTTCCTTCGTGACGTTGCGCGCGATGTAGTGGTCGAGTGCGATAACCTGATCTGCGACATCGAAAAACGCTCCAGACCCTCCCGCCACAAGGATCGTTGACACGCCTAGTTCGGTAAATAGCGGTCGGACACGGGCGACGAAGGGCGTGATGGGCTCCCGGCTGGCTGGGATTAGAGCGCGCATGCGTTCGTCTCGGATCATGAAGTTTGTCGCTGATGTGTCCTCATCGATCAGCAACGCAGACGCACCGGCATCGATGGCCTCGACCAGGTTTGTGGCTTGGGAGGTCGAACCGCTGGCGTTAGACGTGCTGAACGACCGCGTATCGATGCCAGAGGGCAGGTTCGTGATGAAGGGCGAGATGTCGACGCCGGTGACGGCTCGGCCGTCCTCGGCTCTGATGCTGACTGCATCGGCACGGGTGATGACCCACTCCCGGCCGTCGCCGGCGATGTGCGGATAGACCCCGCGTTCGATGGCATGGAGAAGAGTCGATTTGCCGTGGTAGCCACCACCGACAATGACAGTGACGCCTTCGGGCACACCCATCCCTGTCACGGTCTGTCCACTGGGCAGTTGAAACTCGACCTGCATGCTATCGGGGCTGGTGAACGGTATAGCATCCGTACCGGACAACGGGAGATCTGAGTCTCCAGAACGACGAGGCAAGATCGCGCCGTCGCCGACGAAGGCCACAAGATTCTGGCCAGCAAGTTGGGAACGCAGCCATTCCTGATCGCGGTGGAGGATCACATGCTCTCGCAGCACGCGCTCGTTGAGATTCGCGCACACGAGTGAAGCATTGGCGATCCTCGGCAAGAGGGAGCCCAGGAGTTTGGAGGCCTCGCGGCCACGGACTCTGCGCCCGGATGCAGGGAGGCCAACATCGATACGCGCCTCGATGCGGTCAGGGGCGATGACGACGCTGGTGCGTTCAAGGACTTCCTGGCCAGGGTGGCCGATGCTGACTAGCCCGCTGTTGCCTGTACCGGAGGGTTCTGGCAACAAGCGGTGGGCGACGTCCAAGAACTGACGGGTGAGGAAGTCAGCGACCGCGCGTCGTCCTATCGCATCGTTGGTCAGATCGGCAGGCAGTCCAGCAGTTTGGGGGCCCAGGATAATCCGCATTCGTGACGGTGGGGCGTAGGGGTCGACCTGGACCTGGTCGATGGCCAGGCGAAAGGTGCCGAACTGGTAGGTGCCGGCGAGTTGTTTGTACGAGGCGTACCCTCGCCCATCGATCTGGGCGAGGGTACGCTCGAGGGCCGTACGATCACGCATGGCTGTCCTCGTAGGCGGTGACGTTCTGGCGCCCGGGCAGCTTGGTGAGGGCTATGCCGCCGAGCACAGCGAGCACGACGGCGGCAATCACCATGGCCGTGGTGAAACCGGTTTGCTGGACACCGAATCCGGTCAGCAGCGGTCCGATCGCCAGGCCTGCCGCGTATGCGAGGTTGTAGAGCGCGAACGATCCGCCGAGCGTGGGCGGGTTCGACCGAAATCCTTGCTCGCTGATGAGCGTGGTGGCGGGGGCGAGCAACATTGCCGACGACAGGCCCAGGAGGCCCATTCCGATCGCGATCTGCCAGATGCTGGTTGACCAGCCGAGAACGAGCAGTGCGGCCACCACGGCGACGATGCCGATGCCGATAAGCACCCGAGGCGGTGCCGAGGCGACGAACCTGCCCACGATCGGGTTGGCAATGATGCTCACGAGCGCGGCGACACCGAACAGGACGCCGATGATGGTGCTCGTCGCCTGTGCTCCCAGGTGCCCGGGAAGCACGGGTTGCACTGCAGCGAGGACCGCCGCGCCGATCGTGATCGCAGCCACGATGGCCGCCGAGCCCGATACACGAAGCACGGTGAAGGGCCCTGCTGTGTCGTCGGTCTGCCGAGGCGATCCCGGAATCAGTGCCACCAGCAGGACGAGATTGACGATGGCGACGAATGTGGCTAGCAGGAACGGCGAAGCGGGTCCGAACGCGTCGACGAGGAAGCCAGACAGTGGCGGGCCGACGAGCACCCCCAGAGTCACGGTGGACATGGCGATGCCCATCATCTGGCCTCGCTTGTCGAACCCTGTCGTTGCGGCGATAAGCGACAGTGCCGCGACCCATGCGACGCCGCCGGCGATTCCCTGGACGAAGCGAGCGACCAGGAGGAGCCAGTACGGCCCTCCTGTGGCGAACAGGAGGGTCGCGATCGCCAAGACGATCAGCCCGATCACGAGTGGACCCTTTGGACCGCGGCGGTCGACGAGGTGTCCGGCGAAGAGCGTGGCAATGACCATTGCCACGGCGTAGGACGCGAAGAGGATGCCGGTTGCGGCTGCTCCTTGCTCGACAACCGCAGGCAGTAGCGGCAGCACGGGGATGGCGAGTCCTTGGAGCAGCATGTCGGTGAAGAGAATGCCGCCGGCCACGGTGGTGGCGCGCGCCGGAGTCGCACCGGATACGCGAGAGGTGACGTTGGTGGTCATAGCGAAGTGTGTGTCCTTAGGAGTCGAGCAACCCCCTCACCAGCGCTGTGAGTGCGGTGTCGAGTTCGTCGGGTTGCGGTATGTCTTGTGGGCGAGTCACCGCAGTCACGGTGAACCCTTGGAGGAGCACGAGTACGAGGCTGGCGATCTCTCTCCTCCCTGGGCGAGCAGTGTCGCGCTCGGGCATGGATATGAGACCTTCGATGCGCTCGTGCCATTCGTCGAGGGCGCTGTTGCGTTCGGAATGCTCAAGAGCTTGTGGCGCAACGAGAACAGTCGTTGATGCCAGGGCGCGAAATCTCTCATCGCGGGTGAGCAAGCGAGTGAAGTCAGCTAGTAGAGCCTTCAGCGCTTCGTGAGCCGACGTGCCTACTGAGTCGTTGTTCTGGGAGAACAAGCGCTGCCCGTAGTCGGACCAGCCCCATTCGAGCGCCTCGATGAGCAGGGTTTGCTTGTCGCGGAAATGGTGGTTCAGCGCGCCTCGTGTGACGCCTGCGCACTCTGCGACGTGCTCGAATGTTGCCCCCCGCCACCCCTTCTCCTCGAAGGCCCTTAGTGCTGCGTCTAGCAGCGCGACGCGGGTCTTGGCCGCGTCCTCGGCAGTACGTCTCATACATACAAGTTAGCACGTATCCAAGTAGGGGGTCAATGGCGCCGTACCCTGTGGGTCGAGGACTCTTCGGTTGCAGGTTCTTGTCGGTGTTCATGTGTTCTGCCTCGGCTCGGGGCTCGGAGTCACGACCGCGCTGGTAAGGCGTGCTGCCATCGTGGGCGCATGCTCGGGGTTGGGGATGTCGGCCGGTCTCCAGATGGCGGCGGCGGTCAGACCCAGGATGAGTGTGATGATGAGCCGAGATGCCAGTTCTGCTGGTATCGGTCCCGGTGGCTGGGCTTCGGCCAGTGCAGCAGTGATCGCGTTGCGCCAGTGATCGATGGCGTGGCTCTGTGCGGCACTGGGGCCCAGTGCCGCCGGAGCGATGAGGACAGTGTTTGCAGCGAGTGCTTTGAAGCGTTCGTCTTCATCCAGGAGGGTGATGTATTCGGCGATGAAGTCGCGGAGCCGTTGTGTCGCGGAGCTGGTCCGTTCGAGGTGGGCGAGGAGTCTTTCGCTGTAGGCGAGCCAACCGAATACGAGGGCGTCTTGCAGCAAGTCGGTCTTGCTTTTGAAGTGGTGGTGGACCGCGCCCCGAGTCAATCCCGCAGTGGAGGCGACCTGCTCGTACGTCGCCTCCTGCCCATCCGTCCCTAGCGAACGCGTCCAGTGCCGCGAGCATGATTCGTTCGCGGGTTGCCTGGGTCTTTTCTTCGGTATGTCGTACCCTCTTCTCCCAATGCTCGTCGATGCCAGGGCGTCTGGCTAGATTTGCAAGAACTCGCGGACCTGGGCCCAGATCGCGGTCTGGGCCAGGCCGTTGATGCGGGCCGACGTGTCGACATCATTGGCAGGTACCCCAGCGGCGAACATCGCGTGACCGCGACCCGGCACGATGTGGTGTTCGACTTGTGCACCTGCTCCGGACTGCTGCATCGCCTGGACGATCTCGGCACCCATGCGTGACGCCGGCCAAAGTGTGTCGCTCTCCTGTGAAATCAAGAGAGTGCGCGCTTTGATGAGCTCAACAGGCAGTCGTGCAGGTGTGTCGGATGGAGCTTCCTCGACGGCTTTGTCGTGGAACTTCTGTAGCAGTGTTTTGTCCAGCGTCTCGTAGAATTCTTCGTCGGCGTCGAAGTGCAGGAACGGTAGCGGCTCTCCGTGGAAGCTCCAAGACGAGCGTGCCGGCGGCGTCCCGTTTTCGCGCACAGATTCCCAAGCGTAGAGGGTGGGTGACAGTGCGATGAGTTCGTCGACGCTCGGATCATGGCTTGCCCACGCGAGCGCGAACTCGGCACCTTTGGACATGCCGATCACACTGGTCCAGTTCGGGTCAATCCCTGGCTTAGCATGCAGGCGTCGAACGGCTTCTTGTGCGTACTCAAGTGGGATGCGGTCGATGCCTGTTGGTAGTCCGTACTCTGCTCGCCAGTCGAAGTAGGGCAATGCCAGCGCCGGTCGTCCATGTGAGGCGATGAGTGCTGCAATCTGGTTGCACCAGTCGAATCCTCCCCATGCGCCTGGAATGACGACGACAGCTCGGTTGTCGTGTCCTTGGGCGGGTTGGTAGAGGTTCGCCGTGGTCGTTCTGGTGCGCCATTCATGGCGGATCACGTCTCTGCCGGTGAAAGCTCGTACGAACTCGGTCGCTGCGAGGAGGTCTCCGGTTGCGGGATCGCGTACGTCGATCAGGATGGTGAGGGGGTGCAGCGTGAACGAGATCTGGTTTGTCCATCGAGCAGGTTCCTCGGGCGTGAGCTGATGGACGAGCCCGTGAGGGTCGTAGCCGAGGCCATCGTCGACCTGGGAGGCCTGGGTGAGGTCGAGGCGGCCTGAGGCATCAGCGTGCACGTCGAGCGTGCGGGACCATCGCCGTTGCTCGTGATCGATTGTCGAGACCTCCACGGACAGGGTCTGGTGTGGCGAGGCTTCGTGGAGGACCGCGGTGATGGGCTCGTCGACAAGGCCGTGAGGAACGTGTGGGGCGAAGTGCACCATGACAGTGATTTCCTTTAGCTTCTAGATGCGTTTCAGGACGAGGTAGGAGGCGGCAGTTGCCGTCACGACGGCGGCTAGGCTGCCGGTGATGGTGAATACGAGCCCGTGCAGCAGACCCATGAGGGTGCCTTGAAGTACGGCGAACAGCCAGTGAAACCGCGGTACCCACGGGGAGACGGCGAGGGCAATGCCGATGGCGACGCTGACCCCGATACCCAGCAGTTGGTGGGTGGGAGTCAGGGCAGTCTGGATTGCGCGCAGGAGAAGTTCTTGCCCGGTGATGAGTACGAGGGCAAGGATCGTGCCGAGTTCACCCCGCCGCAGGCGGTGCTGAGCCACAGCGAGTGGGAGTGCAGCCCCCTGGTAGGCGGCCCAGATCCATCCGGCAGTCTTTCTGGGGAGCTGCCCGTCTTGGTAACGAGGTGAGGCGGAGATCCTGCGACCTATCCACAGATATCCGTTGAGGAGGACTGTCGCCTCTGTGAGTCCCAGGCAGAGGCCGTTGAGGACAGCCTCGGGGGTGGAGATCGTCGAGCGCGGCCACCCTGCTGCAGCCAACAGGATGAGCGCTCCGGTCAAGCCCAGGCCCGCTGCTGCGTATGTGCGCCCTGCTTCTCGGAGGAGCCGGGGACCGGAAACGTCTTGCTCGCTCATCCGGCCCTCTGTTGTGCTTGAACTGCCCGCATCCAGTGCCGGGTTTGTGCCCACGAGAAGGCGTTGAGCGCCAGATGGCCAACGACAGCAGAGAGCAGCGAGCCCGCGAGCAGAGTGGTCCCGGCCAGGACCGAGGCGTAGGCGGTCTTGAGAACGATCTGGTGAGCACCGTAGGCGTCGTGCGATAGCCCGAAGAGCATCGCGGACACTGCCAAGAGTCCGATGGACGCCGCCGGTGTTTCGACGCTGAGTGCCACGAAGCCGACGATTCCGCGATACAGGATTTCCTCGACGATCGCGACGAGGCAGAGCTCCGGCAACGCCCAGGGTCGGGCGATGGCGATCTTCTGGGGAGTGGCCCAGTGGCGGTAGATGCGGGCGATTCCGTCGGCATCGGCGACAGACGGATCGGTGTGCAGTCGGGCGTCGATGTCCGTCGCTTCCGTCGCTCGTTGAGTCTTCGGGCGGACGTATCGGGCGAGAGACCATTCTGTCAGGACGAAGAGCGCCCCGAGACCCAGGCCGATGAGCACGTGGATGCCCACCTGTGTGATCTTGTCAGGCGCCGGGCTGATCGTGGCTCCGGTGACGATGGCTCCGACGGCGATGGGCGTCATCGTGACAATGAAGATGACGCCGGGCCGTACCCGCAGGCCCCGGCTGACACACCACGCGAGGATGTGCGCGCTCAGTGGTCGTCCTGCCAGAGCAAGGGCTGTCAGAGCAATCACATCTGCCCACCGGCCTATGCGTAGGGGTGCGGAAGCATGGCATCAGCGACCGCGCCATATGCCTGGAAACGCGGGTGGTTCAGTGGCGGGGCGCTCGGCAGGCACAGGCTCATCGTGTCTGGTGACCAGACCCGGGGTACGTAGAAGCCGAGCCTGCGCGCTTCTGGCGTCGTGCAGTCGGCGAACACAAGCTCTGCGCCAAGGCGCTTGTAGCCGGCGATGACCGCGTCGATCTCAGAGCGCACGTCCGATGCTCCATCAGCAGGCAGATCGCTGGCGTCGACAAACTGGTCTTTGGGGAACTTTCGATCGAGGACCGCGGCGCCGTCTGGTCGCGCGTAGTGGGCGACATTGGCGTCGAGGTCGAACATCTGCGTCGTGTCAGTGGTGCGCGCGCCCACGGCACCGTCGACAAGCTCGGGAGATATCCGCAGCATTTTCGACAGCTGGACTCCCGCTGCTGACTCGAGAAACGCCTTGTAGAGGGAGTCTTCGAGACTTGAGGCGATGCCGAGCCCGAGGTTGTGCCCCCGTCCCGACCCAGGGCGGCCGCGCATCACGCACGCAGTGACGTGAACGTTGAAGCCGGGCAGTTCGAGATAATGGAAGGTGGGCGTGACCTGCGAGCCAGCGAGGTGCCGGTCAAGCAGGGCCTTGAGCGCCGTGGTGCGACGACCGAAACGCACTTGTGGAGCAATACGGTCGGTGTACCAGTGACCCATCGCGGCATCGCCGTGGATCAACTCGTAGAGCGCCGACCGGACGGCGAGTTCGGGTGAGGTGTGGGCTGCGCTCCCGGTCGTGACAGCCGAGTTCAGCCACGGCTCGCCCTCCCGTTTGCGGAGCTGGTATCCAATGTAGAGCAACTGCGCTGGCGCCCACCTTGTCTCGCCGGTGATGAGCGAACGAGTGGGGGTCCACGTGATCGGGGAATCCGATTCGAGCGGCGAGTATGCGAACGTGTCCTGTGCATACTGTTCGTCGCGGAACGGGCGCGCAAAAGGGCCGACAAGGGCGGACCTGCCTGCCTCGGTCATCGAGGCCTGCGTCTCGAAGACGCTTTCATAGTCGGCTGTGAGGGGTCTGACGACCTGGGCGTAGCGTTCGACGGTCTCGCCAACACTGCGGATCAGGGCTTCCTCGGTGTAGATGCCGCATCCACCGATGTGATAGGTCAGACCGCTCTTGCGTCCAAGGAGGTGTTCAACGCCGGTTAGCTGTGCGCCGGAGACAATGATGCGTGGTTCGTCGCGACCGCGCATCATGAAGCCCAGGGTGCGGCTGAGCCCGGTCAGCGGGCTGATGATCCGTCGGGCCAGCCGGTCGAAGTCGGGATTGAGGCGAGGGTGATGGTCCGTTGAGGACAGGCGCATGCTCGGTGAGGGTGTCATTCTGCGATCTCCTCCAGCGTCCGTGTCCCGAAGTACAGCTCGAAGTCATCGCGTTCTGCCACCGGCATGCCGACGGTGCTGTCGGGCAGGGGCAGGATCTCGTGAACAGCGAACTCGGAGGTCGGGGCGAAGAATGAGTAGGCGTGTGACAGGGTTCCTGCTGTGCCTGTGGTCACCCACGACACGGCTTCCGGCAGGAGGTGGGCGGCGAGGAGCTGGGCGAGCACCGGCTGCACTTCGAACGCCTTGTCCTGGTTGACGCGGCCTTGCGCGAGGGCCTTCTTATAGGACTGGTACGAGGCGCTTTCACGCAGGTTCATCAGCATGCGCGTCTCATAGGCATCCCAGGAAGGGGTGCGCTTCGACACGGTAGTCGGGCCCACGAGAACGAACGGGCCGTCGACCACACCGTAGAGCCACGGCACCCCGAGATGGTCCATGACACGGTCCACGATTCGGGTCTTCACCGGATCGGCCACTGCCTCGGCATAGATGACAAAGCTCCCGCGCAACTCCTCGAACCGTTGTATTTGGCGATAGAACTCCAGACCGTCCTCCAGCCACGCTGAGTCAGCGTGAGTCAGTGATGCCAGGGGATGGTCCTCATCGGCGAGTGCGATCTCCAGGTCGGGCACTGTCTGTGCCAAGCCCGTCTGCAGAGGGCCGGTAACCTCGGCCGGGCCCACGATGACCACGGGTTCGAGACATTCACGAAGAGAGGAACGTCGACCTTGGACCAGGTCGACGTACTGGTCGAGATAGTTGTCGGCCTCAGCGGAGACGATCTCCTTCTCTTCGAGATATTCTACTACCGCTCGGATGTCTTCGTTTGTTTGTCCCGTGCTCTTGGTGGTGTCATAGCGTCGAAGCAACACCCCCGGTCGGCGGGGGTCTGATCGGTGGAGTGTGCGGATGGCGCGGG
>NZ_PNHL01000003.1:0-23098 GCF_002871795.1 Brachybacterium sp. UMB0905
GACGACAACCTCCCGCAGGTCACCACGACCCGCCATCTCAGGTGTCAACAACAGAAGGGTAAGCCCACGGGGAGCTGCGGTGAGCGGGGGCGGCAGCTGCAAAGGCTCCGCTCCAGGGCTGAGGCGGCCGGTGATTGTCGCCGTCGCGGCACCGGTGGCCGACGGGATCGTGCCCGGCAGGCCGTGCCAGCTCAGCCAGCCCAGCAGCGCCATCAGGCACGCCTCCTTCGCGCCCTCTGGCAGGTTCAGCGCCGCGTCGGTGGTGGTGAGTTCCGTGTCCTCTCCCAGCTCGGCGCGCAGCTGATCCATGAGCACGGGATTGCGGGTGCCGCCGCCAGAGGCGATCACGCGCCGCACCCCGTGGTCGCGGCAGGCGTCTGCGACGGTGCGGGCGGTCAGCGCGGTCAGCGTCGCCATGACGTCCGCTCCGGCCACCCCGGGATGCGTGCGCAGCTGCTCATCCAGGTAGGCGGCATGAAAATGCTCCTTGCCGGTGGATTTCGGGGCAGGCCGCGCGTAGTAGGGATCCTCGAGCAAGGCCGCGAGGAGCCAGGGATCCACGGTGCCGCGGGCCGCGAGCGCCCCGTCGTGGTCGTGGTCGGCACGACCGTCGGTGAGACGCGCGGCCATGAGGTCGATCAGTGCGTTGGCGGGTCCGGTGTCGAAGGCGAGGGGGTCCTGCCCGGGCGCCACCACGGTGATGTTCGCGATCCCGCCCAGGTTCAGCAGCGCCGTCGGCTCCTCGGCGTCAGCCAGCAGCAGCTGGTCCAGGAAGCCGACCAGCGGAGCCCCCTGCCCGCCGGCGGCAACATCCCGGGCCCGCACGTCGCTGAGGACGGGAATCCCGGTAGCCTCGGCGATCCAGGCGGGCTGGCCGATCTGCAGGGTGGAGGTGACGGCGTCGGCATCGACGTCATGTCGCACGGTCTGCCCGTGGGAGACGATCAGCTGGCAGCCTGCCCCGGTTCGAGCCAGCAGCTGCTGGACCGCGTGTGCGCTGAAGCGCCCCAGGCGGCCATCGACGCTGCTGAGCAGCGACAGCGGAACCGGCTCCGGGGAGAGCAGCCGCAGGATGTCGCGGTGCAGATCGTCCCCGAAGGGGATCTCACCGGCGTCGAGCAGGCGCAGCTCGAGCACATCGTCGGCGGTGAGCGCGATGTTCACCAGGGCGATATCGAGGGCGTCGGCGGAGGTGCCGGTCATCAGACCGATGATGTTCATGTCAGCTCCCGGCGTGTGGGGTCGTCGGCAGATGTCCGCTGCATGCGGCGAATCTATCGGCCCCGGCCCGGCACCACCGCACCCCACCGCTCTCTCATCCATCGGACAACCCTCCCACCAGGCGGACAGTTATCCGCTACTCTCGTAGGTCGCGCAGAGCAGCAGGGACCTGAGCGCTGCGCATTCCGACGACGAAGGACCCCGCTCCGTGTCTACACAGACCTCCGGACTCAGCAAGGCCCTCGGGCTACGAACCACGCCGTCGATCTTCTTCGGCTCCGCCGCGATCATCATCGTCTTCACCCTGGCGATGAGCATTTTCCCCGGCCCTGTGCAGGGATTCTTCGGGGTGATCTCCACATTCCTGCGCTATGAGGTGGGGTGGATCTTCACGCTCGCGATCACCCTCATGGTGATCGCCGCGCTCGGCGTCGCGTTCAGCCGGTACGGGCGCGTGAAGATGGGCGATGATGATGCCACCCCCGAGTATTCGGGCCTGGCCTGGTTCGGGATGCTGTTCGCCGCGGGCGTCGGTGCCGTGCTCATGTTCTGGGGCGTCGCCGAGCCGATGAACCATTACGCGAACCCGCCGATGTCCGGCACCGAGCCGTTCAGCGACCTGGCCGCCACGCAGGCGCTGAACATCGCGAACTTCCACTTCGGACTGCACATGTGGGGGATCTTCGTGGTCCCGGGCCTGGCCTTCGGCTACTTCACGTACAAGCGGAAGCTGCCGCCGCGCGTGTCCTCCGCGTTCCAGCCGCTGCTGGGCGATGGCATCCACGGCCCCTGGGGCAAGGCGATCGACATTATGGCGATCGTGGCGACCGTGTTCGGGCTGGGCGTCTCGGTGGGTCTGGGCTCGCTGCAGATCAACTCCGGTCTGAACTACGTCTTCGGCATCCCGGTGGCCGGTTGGGTGCAGGCCGCCACCCTCGCGGTGATCACCGGGATCGGGGTGATCAGTGTGCTGGCCGGTATGGACAAGGGCGTCAAGCGCCTGTCCTACGCAAACATTCTGCTGGCGATCTCGCTGCTGATCTTCGTGCTGATGTGCGGGGCGAGCTCCTCGACGATGCGGGCGATCGTGGAGTCCACCGGCTCGTACATCGGCTCCCTGCCGGTGCTGGCCTTCTTCAACGACACCCTGGCCGGGGGCGGCTGGTCCGGGGACTGGACGGTCTTCTACTGGGCGTGGACGGTGACGTGGGCGCCGTTCGTGGGCATGTTCTTCGCGCGGATCTCCAAGGGCCGCACCATCCGTGAGTTCGTGTTGGCCTCCCTGGGGCTGCCCACGGGTTTCGTGATCATCTGGATGGCGATCTACGGCTACAACGGCGTGGTCCAGGACCGCGCCACCGCGCCCGATGCCGAGAGCGGCGGAGCGCTCACGCAGACCATCGTGGAGGAGGGGAACGTCCAGGCTGCGCTGTTCCAGTTCCTCCAGCACTACCCGTTGTACGGCGTCACCGCCGTGGTCGCGACCGTGGTGATCGTCCTGTTCTTCATCACCTCGATCGACTCGGGCGCACTGGTGATGGATTCGATGGCCAACGGCCACGAAGAGCCGGCCCCCAAGCGTCAGGCTGTGTTCTGGGCGCTGGGGATCGGTGCGGTGTGCGCCGCGATCGTGCTGACCTCCGGTGAGCGCGGGCTCGGCGCCCTGCAGGAGGTCATCATCGTGATCGGCTTCCCGGTGATCCTCATGACGCTGGGACAGATCCTCATGGTGATCCAGGCGCTGCGGGAGGACGCCGGTGCCGCGCAGCCCATCCGCACCCGCCAGTGGAAGCAGGTGCTGCCGCCGGAGGAGTACGACCGTCGCCTCGAGGAGAACACCCTCGATGCCGATGAGTACACCCGCCACCCCGAGTACGAGGTGGGCACAGAGCCGGAGTATGACCTGTACCAGCCGCAGACCCGGGCCTGGCGCGAGACCCAGGAGGGCCGCCCGCAGCTGATCATCGGGCTGACCGGCCCGGCGGCCTCGGGCGCATCTCAGGTGGCCTCGATGCTCGGTGAGCACGGGGCGGTGGTGATCGATCTGGACCCGATCGCCCGCGAGGTGCTCACCGATGACGCGGAGGCCCTCGCGGAGGTGCGCGAGGTGTTCGGTGATGATGTGTTCGCGGCCGACGGGACACTGGACCGCCCGAAGCTCGGCGCGGTGGTGTTCCCGAACTCCACGGCACGCAAGCGCCTGTGGGAGATCGTCCATCCGCGCGTTCAGGAGATCGCGACCGCGCGGGCGAAGGCTGCCGGTGAGGATGCGATCGTCGTGATCGATGCGCCGTTGCTGGTGGAGACCGGGTCCACCTCGCTCGTGGATGTGGTGCTGGCGGTCGAAGCTCCCGCGGAGGCACGCCGCCTGCGCCTGGAGGACCGCGGCTTCACCACTGCCGAAGCGTGGGATCGGATCGACGCCCGGGCAGATGAGGAGGAGCGCCGCGAGGCCGCTGATGCGGTGATCGAGAACGACGGCGACCTGGAGCATCTGCGGGCGTCCGTGGACGAGTTCTGGGCCGAGCGTGTGGTCGAGAACGACGACGTGACATGGGAGGGTGAAGCTCTCGAGGCTCCCTGAGACGCGCGGGAGCACTCCTGTTCGGTTCACCTCGCACACTGGCGAAGACGCCATCGGTACCGCCTGGCGGAGCATGATTCGCCGCGGCCGGTGGGAGTCCAAACCCGACTGAAAGGACGCACCATGGCTGATTACCTGATCATCGGCGGGCATGGGAAGGTCGCTCTGCTGGCCACTCCCCTGCTCACGCAGGCGGGCCACACCGTCACCTCCGTGATCCGCAACCCCGACCACGCGGCGGAGGTCGAGGCCGCGGGCGGCACACCGCTCGTGCTTGATATCGAGCAGGCCACGCAGGATGACCTCGCAAGCGCTCTGAGAGGCAAGGACGCGGTGATCTGGTCCGCAGGCGCCGGCGGCGGCAACCCTGACCGCACCTACGCCGTGGACCGCGACGCTGCGATCCGGTCGATGGACGCGGCCGAGCAGGCCGGTGTTCGCCGCTACGTGATGGTCTCCTACTTCGGCGCCAGGCCTGACCACGGCGTCCCGGAGAGCGACGGCTTCTACGCCTATGCGCAGGCGAAGGCCGCTGCCGACACCCACCTGCGGGGCACCTCGCTGGAGTGGACGATCCTCGGCCCGTCGGCCCTCACCGTCGAGGAACCGTCGGGAAAGATCGATATCGCACCGCTCCCGTCGGACGCCACCATGGAGGTCTCCCGCGGCAACGTCGCGCGCACCATCGTTGCCGCTCTCGAGGAACCCAGCACGGTGGCGAAGACCATCGAGTACATCGACGGCTCCACCGACATCGCCGAGGCGATGCGGGAGGCGTGAACTGCCTCGAGAATGCACACCGGGCGGGCGTTCTCTTCGCGATCGTGATCGGCATCGCTGCCTCCGCCATGGTCCTCGCCGTGAGAGGCCCCTGCAGCGTGGACCCCGTGGGCTACATGTACCCGCTGATGCTGCTGGTCAGCGCCTTCCTCGCCATGCGCACAGCGCACCGCGAGAGTCACGTGGCCCGGTAGCGGTCGCCTTCCCGCTGGCGCGCAGCGGGGTTTGCCCGCTGCGGTGACGTGCGCCGCTACACGCCACGGCGATGTCAAGGCGTCGAAGCAACATGGGGATCGCCCCGTCGCAGGCCTCTGGTCCGGTGGTGGCGGAACGGTCTCAACGGCCATCATTTCGATCTTCTGATTGCGTTCTTCTGGCTGCCGCAGGCAAACGCAGGGTTCATCAGGACCGCTGAAGAAGCTGACCGGGCATCGGGCATGACCCCCCAATAACCACACAGCTGATTTCAGAAGCAGCCGCAGAGCGTTCCCTAGTCGATGACGAGGGAACGCTCTTCGCTGACAACGAGCACCTCGGCCCCCTTGAGGGCCTCACCGAGAACGTCGTTGACCGCCCACTCAAGAGAGTCAAGGGCGTCTTCTCCCCCGCTGATGGCCTCAGCCTCGCAGTCGTTGACCCGGATGAGCGCAGCCCCGCCGATTGGCACAACACCCTCGGCATCAGAACCGTGCTCTTCAACAATGCGCGCCCACGCGGAGTCCAGTTCATTCGGCGTTATAACACGCACCCGGACTCGGTATGCCAGGTCTTGGGTTGTGTGCCGATCAAGCCAGTCATTAGACACTTTCCACATCGTCATGCTTCAAGTATCAGACCGAGCAGCAGAAACTGCAATGGGTGGGGCACCCGCTCAACGTTGAAGCGGAGCTCAACCGGGTTACGTCACGGAGAACCGCCTGCGGGTTCACCGTCACTCCGAGCGCATCGCGACGGGAACGAAGCGCGGAGCCGGGTCTGATCGCAATCGCCCGTAGGTATCGACATCGATCCTCTCGCCGTCCACCAGGAACTTCTCCCGCTCGGTACCTTCCGGGACGAACCCTGCCCTGATGGCCACAGCACCCGAGGCCGGATTGTTGACGCGATGCCCAAGCTCGAGACGATCCAGCCCGCGTTCTGTCAGCGCCCAGTCCGCGATGGTCGCCGCAGCCCGACTCATCCAGCCACGACCTCGCGCTGACGACGTCATCCAGTACCAGAACCAGCCACTGCGGTTCGCCTCGTCGACGGTGACGCAGACGAGACCGATCACCTCGTCGCATTCGACCAGTGCCCAGGCCTCGTGCGGCGAGTCGTCCGCGATCAGGCGATTCACGTAGTCCTCCGCGGCGGCGAGGGTGGTCACCTCGCCCTGCCGCGCCATGTCCGTATTCGAGGTGAACGCCGCGAGGACAGCCGGAGCATCCGTACCGCGCAGTCGACGCAGCCACACTGACAGCACAGTGCTCACGCGACCTCCAGCGGGGTGATCGCCGCAACCTTGTCACGCAGCGCCCGACGCTCGAGCCGCAGCTCGTAGTTCGACTGCAGGTTCATCCAGAACTCCTCGGATGTGCCGAAGTAGCGCGCCAGCCGGATCGCCGTATCAGCGGTAATCCCGCGCTTGCCGTGCACGATCTCGTTGATCCGACGCGGCGGCACACCGATCGAGACCGCGAGCTTGTTCTGAGTGATCCCGAACCCCTCGATGAAGTCCTCCATGAGGATCTCTCCAGGGTGGATCAGCTCGAGCTTCCGCAGGGTCGCCCGCTGCACCGTCCGGTCGACGCGCTTGACGTACTCCTCATGCCAGATCCGCTCGGTGTCCTTGCTGCCGATCGATCTGATCGCGAGACCAGTCTATGGAGGAGTTCGTCAATAACGCTAGACGTTAAACCGGAACTCCACGACATCCCCGTCGCGCATGACGTAGTCCTTGCCCTCCATGCGGACCCAGCCCTTGGCCTTCGCGGCGGCCATGGACCCGGCCTCGACGAGCTGCTCGAAGGAGACGATCTCGGCCTTGATGAAGCCGCGCTGGAAGTCGGTGTGGATCACGCCGGCGGCTTCTGGCGCGGTGGCGCCCTGCGGGATGGTCCAGGCGCGGGCCTCCTTGGGGCCAGCGGTGAGGTAGGTCTGCAGGCCCAGGGTCGCAAAGCCCACGCGGGCCAGCTGGTCCATGCCGGATTCCTCCTGACCGGTGGACTCCAGCATCTCGGCGGCCTCCTCCGGATCCAGCTCCACGAGCTCAGACTCGAACTTGGCATCCAGGAAGATCGCCTCGGCGGGGGCCACGAGCGCGCGCAGCTGCTCCTGCATCTCGCTGTCCGCGAGGCCTTCCTCATCGGTGTTGAACACGTAGATGAAGGGCTTGGCGGTCATGAGCTGCAGCTCGCGCAGCTGGGTGACGTCGATCCCGGCGCCCTGCGCCCCGCGGTACAGGGTGGTGCCGCTCTCCAGCAGCGTCTGTGCCTTGTCGACGTTTTCCAGCACCGCGGCGTCCAGCAGCCCGCGCTTGGTCTCTTTCTCCAGACGCTGGCGGGAGTTCTCGATGGTCTGCAGGTCCGCGAGGATCAGCTCGGTGGTGATGGTCTCCATGTCCCCGGCCGCGTCGGTGGACCCCTCCACGCGCGTGACGTCCGGATCGGAGAACGCCCGGGTGACCTGGCAGATTGCGTCGGCCTCACGAATATTGGCAAGGAACTTGTTGCCCAGCCCCTCCCCCTCGGAGGCGCCCTTGACGATCCCGGCGATGTCCACGAAGGACACCGTCGCCGGTAGCTGCCGCTCGCTGTGGAAGATTTCCGCGAGCTGCCCCAGCCGCGGATCCGGCAGCGGCACCACGCCCACATTCGGGTCGATCGTTGCGAACGGGTAGTTCGCGGCGAGCGCCTCGGCGCGGGTCAGAGCGTTGAACAGGGTGGACTTGCCGACGTTGGGTAGTCCCACGATTCCGATAGTAAGAGCCACGGCAGGCAAGTCTACGGGCCCGCCAATCGGGTTTCAGGCTCTCCACGGGTCAGGTAGTGCACACCCCGGCACGCGGATGGCCGGGCCTCGCTCGTAGCGCGGCCCGGTCGTCGGCGCTAACTCGATCAGGCGTGCTCGTCCGGCTTCTGGGCCGGGGGCTGCACGCTCCAGCTGGGCGGCTCATCCTTGCCGGAGGTCTCATCCAGCTCCGCGATCTCGGCAGTCTGCTGGACGATCCCCGGGGCGTGGTGCACCGGCGCGTACACCGAGTACAGGCGCAGCGGCTCATCACCGGTGTTGATGACGTCATGCCACACCCCGGCAGGCACCTGCACGCTCCACCCGTCCTCGAGATCCTGCTGGTAGTCCAGCTGGTCCTCCGCCGGGCCCATCACCGCGCGGCCCTTCCCGGCGTCCACGCGCAGGAACTGGTCGGTGTCGTGGTGGATCTCCAGGCCGATCGACCCACCCACCGGGATCGACATCAGCGTCACCTGCAGGTACTTCCCGGTCCATGCCACGGTGCGGTACGCATCGTTGCTGCGGGTCTCGGTCTCGATGTCGAAAGCGTTGGGCTGGGGTCCGTTGTCCGTCACGGCCATGTCAGGCTCCTTCCGTCGTCCTGCCTCCACCGTAGTGAGAGCTGGCTCACCGCGCGAGGGACGATCGGTCGGTTATCTCGTGGCCTGGGACCGACACCGTCGAGCACGCGTGTCGAGAACTCATCTGTCACACCCCCGTGGTGCAGTGGGAACATGACCACTTCTGTCGCGCTGATGCTGGGCCTTGTCATCGGACTGCTGCTGGGTGCCGTGCTGGCCTGGCTGCTGCTGCGCGATCGTCTGCGCGCCGCCGCGGACACCGCCGCCCAGCAGGAGCAGACCGCGCGCACCCTTGCCCGTCTGGCCGATGAACGCTTCGAGCGCGACACCGCCCTGCGGGACGCCTCGGATCACGAGCGTGAGGCCCGGATGCAGCGCACCCTCGCGCCGATCACCGCGGCCCTAGATCAGATGGAGCGCTCCCTCGCCCGCACCGAGGAGGCCCGCAGCGAGGCCGACGGCTCCCTGCGCGCCCACCTGCAGCATCTTGCGCAGCAGACCCGAGAGCTGGGCACCGGGACCCAGGCCCTGACCTCCGCGCTGCGCGCCCCCACCTCCCGCGGCCGCTGGGGCGAGGTGCAGCTGCGCACCATCGTCGAGGCCGCCGGCATGCTCGAACACGTGGACTTCACTGAGCAGCTCACCGGGAAAAGGGCCGACGGGGAGGGTGCCCAGCGTCCGGACCTGGTCATCCACCTCTCCGGCGGGCGGGCAATCACCCTGGATGCGAAGGCGCCGATGGACGCCTACCTCGATGCGCTCGAGATGACGGATCCCGCCCACGCGGCCAAGCGCCGGGCCGCACATGCGAAGGCGCTGCGCCAACACGTCGACGTGATCTCCACCAAGGGCTACTGGCGGGCCCTCGGCGACACCCCCGAGTTCACGGTCCTGTTCGTGCCCAGCGACGGGGTGCTCGCCGCCGCTCTTGAGGCCGAGCCGGGTCTGCTGGAGCACGCCTTCGCGCGGGACGTCGTGATCGCCTCACCGTCCACGCTCATGGCGCTGCTGCGCACCGTCGCCCACACCTGGCGCACCGATGCCCTGAATCGCGATGCCCGCACCGTGCTGGAGACCGGTCGGGAGCTGCACCATCGCCTGGGCACCATGACCGCTCATCTGGCCCGGCTGGGACGTTCCCTCGATGCCTCCGTCGGGGCGTTCAACGAGACCGTCGGCTCCCTCCAGTCCCGGGTGATGGTCACAGCGCGGCGCTTCGAAGACATGGACCTGACGGCCACCGCACTGCCGGAGATCGAGCAGCTCACGCAGCGCTCACGCACCCTGGATGACGCGCAGATCGCCGACCTCGCCACGGGGGATCACCGCGAGGCGACACAGGAGCAGCAGGACCGCCACAGCGCCTGAGCCCGCCCCGTCCGCGCGCGACGCTCAGCCTCGCCCGATCAGCCCCGCCGCCATCAGCGCAGGCGCCGCACCAGCACGACGGCGCCGATCGTGATCCCGGCGAGCGCCACGCCGGCTGCGAGACCGCCGAGCATCACCCACAGCACCGTCGGGACCCCGCCACCATCCTTCGATGCCGGCGGCGCCTCGAGGTCCACACCCCCATCGGAGGCGACCGGATCACCCCCGCCGTCGGAGGCCTCGGGGGCCTGTCCAGGGGCAGCGGCGGTGCGGTCCTCCGCAGAGGTCGCCCCCTGTCCGGTCAGCTCCGGGCCCTTCCCGGCCTTGCCCACCGTCTGCAGGTCCAGCACATAGGGCACCTCGAACAGCCGCTGCGCGGTGTAATCGGAGGGCACCATCGCCACCTGCAGGTAGTAGTCACCGGCCAGGAAGGAGCTACGCGCCTCTGTGCCACCGCCCTCCCGGTTCTTGAACTGCACGGGCGTGGCCTGGTTCAGCTGCATCACCAGGCCGGGCTTGGCCTTTCCGGAGAAGCCGCGAACGCTCGCATCGGTCACCGGTGGCTGCACCGTGTAGACCCCATCGCGCAACGGGGAGATGAGCTTCGCCTGCAGGCTGAGTTCCATGCCCTTCGGGGCGTCGAACTCGCCCAGCCGCAGGGCGGCGCGAACCTGCTGCCCGTACTCCACGGGGATGCGGAAGAACTGCACCTCACCGGGGATGATCGTGCCGCGCATCGGCCCATCCTGCGCCGGCACGGCGGAGGCGAAGGAGAAGCCCGGCTGGATCTGCGCACCGTCCTTCGGGGCCGGCAGCGGATCGTGGGCGCGCACGTGCTGCGCAGCGGGCGGCAGGCCGTCGCGGTCCACCTCTTCCTCGGCGAAGAACTGGATCTCCACCGGCACCGCCTCGTCGATCGACGGGTCGCCGGTGCGCTCGACCTCGAGGATCACCGACCCGTCGGCGTCGGCGCCGAAACAGGTGAGGTTCTCGGTCTGGCCCATCCGCGGGGTGTCGATCGCCGCGGTGATCGGGCCCTCCCCCAGATCCGCCTCCGCCCGCGCCTGCACCTCACCCATCCGGCAGTCCACCCCGTCGGCATTGGACGTGCTGAGCGCAAGCTGCGCCAGCCGGTTGGTCTGCCCATCGCCGCCGGGCAGCACCATCGTGGCGCTCAGGTGGGCGATCTCCCCCGGGGCGAGCTGCAGACGATAGAAGCGGCTGAAGCCCTCGCCATCGTCGATCTGGGGGCTGCCATGCTCAAGGACGTCCAGGTAGGAGCCGGGCACCATGTCCACAGCGTCCTCGGCGCTGGTGCCCCCGGTGATGGGCTGGCCATTGGTCGCATAGTTCTGGATGGCGCGGGTCATCTTCACCAGCAGCTCATCGCGCAGAGTCTCCGCATCGGAGGCATCGGCGAAGGTGCCGCCGGTCGCCTCGGCGATACAGGCCAGTTCATCGCGCGCCTCCTGCTCGGCTTTGAAGCCGATCGTGTGGATGCGCAGCTCAGGATGCTTCTTCACGAGGTTTTTCGCGACCTCGCAGGCGGGCGGGCCACCGCACTCGTCGATCCCGTCGGAGACCAGCACGATCGAGCGCATTTCCGCTTCCGGAAGCTCCTTCGCGGCCTTCTTCAGGGACAGACCGATGGGGGTGTACCCGGCGGGCTTGACGCCTTCGGTCTCACGAATGAGGGCGTCACGGTCCAACCCCTCAGGGGCGACCAGCATTTTCACGTCCTTGCAGCCGGCTTCCTGGCTCGCGGCGGTCTGCGGATCGGAGTTGCCGTAGGTCATGAGGCCGACGGTCGCGTCCTCGGGCAGCATCGGCACCAGGGTGGTGATCGCTTCCTTGGCGACGTCCATACGGTTGCGCCCGCCCACGTCCTGGTCGCGCATGGAGCCAGAGGCATCCAGCACGAGCATCGACGGGGCGGTGCGACCGGTGTTGTAGCCCTCGGCGCGCGCTGCGGTGAGCATGCCGGGCACGGCCAGAGACAGGCCGCTCACGAGCAGCACCACGAGCAGCGCGGACAGCGGGCGCAGAAGAAGGCGGGAGCTCACCGGTCCATCATGACGGACGGGACGGCCCGGGCGGGCATCGGTCCGCTCCCGATCCGCTTCCGATCCGCTCACGGAGGGCCGACGGGCCACCGGGGCTGCGGGGTGATCGAGCAGCGGGCCGCCCGGGGCCGCAGCTCAGGACTCGGCGGTGGCGCGGTCTCCGGTGGGCTTGGTGCGGCGGTCAGTCTCTCCGCGGGTCTTCATCTCCTGCCGCAGCTCGCGCGGGAGGGAGAACATGAGGTCCTCGGTCGCGGTGCGCACGGGCTGCACATCCCCATAGCCACGCTCGGCGAGCTCGGCCAGCAGCTGCTGGACCAGGATGTCCGGGACGGAGGCGCCGGAGGTGACGCCCACGGTCTGCACACCCTCGAACCACTCGTCACGCAGCTCGGAGACGTTGTCGATGCGGTGGGAAGCCTTCGCCCCGGCCTCCTTGGCCACCTCCATGAGGCGCACCGAGTTCGAGGAGTTCGGAGAGCCGACCACGAGCACGAGATCCGCATCGGGGGCGATCTTCTTGATCGCAACCTGGCGGTTCTGGGTGGCGTAGCAGATGTCATCGCTCGGCGGGGACTGCAGCGTCGGGAAGCGCTCGCGCAGCTTGTCGACGGTCTCCATGGTCTCGTCGACGCTGAGGGTGGTCTGCGACAGCCACACCACCTTCTCGGGGTCGCGCACGGTGACCTGGTCGACGTCTTCCGGGCCGTTGACGATCTGGACGTGCTCGGGGGCCTCCCCAGCCGTGCCCTCGACCTCCTCATGGCCCTCATGGCCCACCAGCAGGATGTCGAAGTCCTGGCGGGCGAAGCGCACTGCCTCCTTGTGGACCTTGGTGACCAGCGGGCAGGTCGCGTCGATGGTGCGCAGGTTCCGCGCCTGAGCCATCTCGCGGACCTTCGGGGAGATGCCGTGGGCGGAGAAGATCACGAGGGAGCCCTCGGGGATCTCGTCGACCTCCTCGACGAACACGGCGCCCTTCTCCCGCAACCGATCCACCACGAACTTGTTGTGGACGATCTCGTGGCGCACGTAGACAGTCTCGTCGTAGTGCTCCAGGGCGCGTTCGACGGCGACCACGGCACGGTCGACGCCTGCGCAGTATCCGCGGGGCTCGGCAAGAAGAACGGTTCCGGTGCTCACCGCTCCATCGTAGGAGGTGAAGGGGCAGCGGGGCGATGAGGTGGGGCACTCCTCACCGGTCCTCCACAGTGCCCCTCCATCCACAATCCGGGCCGGCGGGGCCGTCTTCGTCGGGGGTGCGTGGAAGAGTGGGGGTCATGCAGAGCACCGCTGATTCCGCTGCCGACGCGCAGCCACCGCCCCGGCGCCCCCTCGCCGCGAAGGCCGCTGAGACCACGGCGGAGAACCCGTGGCCGCTGCGCATGCTCTCGCAGAAGGTCGGCGAGTACATCGCGCGGATGTCCCCGCTGTGGGTGGAGGGCGAGATCGTCCAGCTGAATCGTCGGCCCGGTGCGGGACTGAGCTTCATGACGCTGCGGGACGTCGAGGTGGATATGTCCTTCTCGGTCCCGGTGCGGGAGCATGTGCTGCGCTCCCTGCCGGTCGAGCCGGTGGCTGGGGCGCGCGTGGTGGTCCATGCCCGGCCCACGTTCTGGACCAAGCGCGGATCCCTGCAGCTGGAGGCCGATGACATCCGTCCCGTGGGACTCGGGGAGCTGCTGGTACAGCTCGAGCAGCTGCGGCGCACCCTCGCCGCAGAAGGGCTGTTCGAGGCGCGACGCAAGCAGCCGCTCCCGTTCTTACCGCAGGTGGTGGGACTGATCTGCGGGCGAGAATCCGCGGCGGAACGGGATGTGGTGGTCAACGCCCGTCGGCGCTGGCCCGCGGTGCGCTTCGAGATCCGCGAGGTCGCCGTGCAGGGGGTGAAGGCGGTGCGGGAGGTGTCCGCGGCGCTGAAGGAGCTCGATGCCCGCGAGGACGTGGAGGTGATCGTCATCGCGCGAGGCGGCGGTTCCCTGGAGGATCTGCTGCCGTTCTCCGATGAGCAGCTGACCCGTCTGGTCGCGGCGGCCCGAACCCCGATCGTCTCCGCGATCGGCCATGAGGTGGACACCCCGCTGATCGACCTCGCGGCCGATGTGCGGGCCTCCACCCCCACCGACGCCGCCAAACGCATCGTCCCCGATATCCAGGCGGAGCTCGAGCAGCTCGAGCTGGCGCGCAGCCGGTTGCGCTCTGCCGTGCGCAGCCGCCTCGAGCGCGAACAATCAGCGCTAGATGCGCTGCGTTCCCGGCCCGTGCTGGAGGATCCCTCGAGCATCCTCGCCGGTCGCGCCGAAGAGATCCGCTCACGGATCGCGCTGGCCCGCACCCTGGTGGGGGCGCGGCTGGATCGCGCGGCCGATGAAGCGGAGCATCTGCATGCCCAGGTGCGCTCCCTCAGTCCGCTCGCGACGATGGAGCGCGGTTACGCCGTAGTGCAGCAGGCCGATGGCGCGATCATCCGCAGCCCCGAGGGCGTGGAGATCGGCCAGGCGCTGTCCATCCGCGTGGCCGGCGGCCGCTTCGGTGCGGAGCGCACCGCCGAGGACCCGTACATCCCACCGACGGCACCCGCCGCATCGGCTGACCCCCACGACCCCACGACCGCTGATTCTTCCGAGGAGACCGCATGAGCCCCCGTTCCCAGAGCACCGATACCGCGCCCGAGGCCGCTGCCGGGCTCGTCACCCCTGATACCGCCGGGCAGGCCGAGCTGCCCGCGGACATCGCCGACCTCAGCTACGAAGCCGCGCGTGACCAGCTCGTCGAGGTGGTGCGGCGACTCGAGTCCGGGCAGGGCGGGCTCGAGGAGTCCATCGCCCTGTGGGAGCGCGGGGAGATGCTGGCCCTGCGCTGCCAGCAGTGGCTCGACGGGGCGCGCGAACGCCTCGAGGATGCGGTGTCGGCCCGCCGCGAAGCCGAGCAGGAAGACAGCTGAGAGCGGGGACTCCTGCGTGCGCGCAAGGGCTCCGGCGTGAGCGCCAGCGTCAGCGGATCGAGATCAGCAGATCAAGCTCAGCGGATCGAGGTCAGAGCAGCGGTCGCCAGCTCCTCGAGCTCCTCGCGCGGGGCCTCACCGTGGACCAGCAGCCCGGTGTCCTCGGCCTGGCAGGTGATGCCGGTGCGTCCGGCTCCCTCGCCGCTGCCGGTAAGGACCTGGCAGTCGGCGCCCTCGATCGTCAGCTCCTCGCTGACCGTCGCACCCGGCAGCGCCGAGGACAGCAGCGGCGCCCCGATCTCCGCCTCCTGCACCAGGGTCACGAGCGATCCCTGCGGTGAGGAGTAGCGGATGCTCCAGCGGGGCTGCTCGCCATCGGTGAAGCGGGCCGACTGCTCGCTCCACTCCTCCCCCATCTGCGGCACCGCCACCGGGAAGGGCGCGATCTCCTCAGCGCGCTGCGCGCTCTGCGCGACATCGACCTCCGAGTTCGGCAGCGGCGTGCGCTCCATATCGCTGCCCACCCCGAAGAACGCGATGCCCACGACCACCACGACGGCCACCGTCAGCGCGAGCGCCCAGATCATGTTGCGCAGCACCGTGTTCTTGCGCGACGGCAGCTCATAGGCGGACTTCGGACGGGGCTGCTGGGCGGGGGCCGCCGGGCCCGCTGCCGGGACCGATCCTGATCCGGAAGTCGGGCTATCGGGGGAGGAATCCTGCATGCCCCCATTGTCCCCGGATTCAGGAGGCGCTGCTTCCGGCCCTGCCGAGATCCGGTTGCCCGGGCACATCCCGCGCGATAGCGCGAACTGCTCCCCCACCCGGCACCGGCGTGGTCGCAGGCAGTCGCGAAACCTGCGATGATCGACGGGTGACCGCCAGATTCCTCATCACCGGAGAAGCTCTCACCGACATCGTCGTGGATGCCGAGGGGGCCCGCGCCGAGCACCCCGGGGGCTCGCCCATGAACGTGGCCGTGGCGCTGGGACGCCTGGGCCATGAATCCTCACTGCTGACCCGCGTGGGCAGCGATGCGCGCGGCGACCAGATCCGTGATCACCTGCAGGCCTCGCACGTCGAGCTCACCCCCGGCAGCTCCGTGGACGCCCCCACCTCCGCCGCCACCGCGACCCTCGATGCCACGGGCGCGGCGAGCTACGAGTTCGATCTGACCTGGGAGGTGGACCCCACGGGCCTGCCCGAGCAGGTCGATGCCGTGCACACCTCCTCGATCGCCGCTGTCCTGGACCCGGGCGCGCAGACCGTCGCCGACATAGTGCGCCGCTACCGCGAGAGCGCCACCATCAGCTACGACCCCAACGCCCGCCCCACCCTCATGGGTGAGCCCGACGACGTCCGCGAACGCATCGAAGCGATGATCGCCCTGTGCGATGTGGTCAAGGCCTCCGATGAGGATGTGGCCTGGCTGTACGGCACCGTAGACGTCGAGGATGTGGTGGGCTCCTGGCGCCGCCTGGGCCCGAGTCTGACCGTCCTCACCCGCGGCAGCGATGGCGCCGTGGGCTTCGCCGATGCCGGCCGCGTGCAAGTCGCCGGGGTGCCCGTCGAGGCCGTCGACACCGTCGGCGCCGGAGACACCTTCTCCGCCGGCATCCTCGACGCCCTGGCCGCGAAGGACCTGCTGGGGGCGGACCGCCGCGAGCAGATCGCCGGCATGCCCTCCGATGACCTCGCCACCGTGCTGCGCCGCGCCGCAGCACTCGCGGCGATCACCGTCTCACGGGCCGGGGCCAACCCGCCCTGGAGCCACGAGCTGACCTGACCGATCGGGCCGACGGCGCACAGCACCGTCGGCCCTTCCCCGGGCGCGCACAATGACCGTGCCGCCATTCCCCGTGCCCCGCGCACCCGACCTCCCAGGGAGAACCACTGATGACCCAGACCCCCGCCACCAGCACCGACAGCGAGTTCCGCATCGAGCACGACACGATGGGTGAGGTCCGCGTCCCCGCGGCCGCCCTGTACCGCGCCCAGACCCAGCGCGCGGTGGAGAACTTCCCCATCTCCGGGCAAGGTCTGGAGAGCGCCCACATCCACGCCCTCGCGCAGGTGAAGAAGGCCGCGGCGCGAGCGAACCAGGAGCTCGGAGTGCTGGATGAGGCGGTCGCCCGCGCGATCGTCGCCGCGGCCGATGAGGTGATCTCCGGGGCGCATGATGACCAGTTCCCGGTGGACGTTTACCAGACCGGCTCCGGCACCTCCTCGAACATGAACATGAATGAGGTCCTCGCCACGATCGCGACGCGCGCTGGCACCGAGGTGCACCCCAACGACCACGTCAACTGCTCGCAGTCCTCCAACGACGTGTTCCCCACCTCCGTGCATGTTGCGGTCACCCAGGCCGTGGTGGAGAAGCTGCTGCCGGCCCTCGCGCATCTGGCGGAGGCGCTGGAGGTGAAGGCGGAGGCGTGGAAGGACGTCGTGAAGTCCGGCCGCACCCACCTGATGGACGCGACTCCGGTGACGCTGGGCCAGGAGTTCGGCGGCTACGCGGCGTCGATCCGCTACGGGATCGAGCGGGTCGAGGCGGCGCTGCCGCGCACCGCGGAGGTCCCGCAGGGCGGCACCGCCGTGGGCACCGGCATCAACACCCCCGCCGGTTTCCCGCAGAAGGTCATCGCGAACCTGTGCGAGCAGACCGGGCTGCCGCTGACCGAGGCGCGCAACCACTTCGAGGCCCAGTCCAACCGCGATGGCCTGGTGGAGATGTCCGGGGCGCTGCGCACCATCGCCGTGTCCGTCACGAAGATCGCCAATGACCTGCGCTGGATGGGCTCGGGCCCGAACACTGGCCTGGGCGAGCTTGCGCTGCCGGATCTGCAGCCCGGCTCCTCGATCATGCCCGGCAAGGTCAACCCGGTGATCCCCGAGGCCGTGCTCATGGTGTGCGCGAAGGTGGTGGGCAACGATGCGGCGATCGCCTGGGGCGGCGCGCAGGGCGCCTTTGAGCTGAACGTCCAGATCCCGCTGATGGGCACGAGCCTGCTGGAGTCCATCCGCCTGCTCGCCAACGCGTCCACCGTGCTGGCCGACAAGACCGTTGATGGCCTGGTCGCCAACGAGGAGAAGGCTCGGTTCTACGCCGAGGCCTCCCCCTCGATCGTCACGCCGCTGAACAAGCTGATCGGCTACGAGAATGCGGCGAAGATCGCCAAGCACGCGGTGGCCGAGCAGATCTCCGTGCGGGAGGCCGCGCTGGCGCTCGGCTTCGTGGAGCGCGGCGAGCTGACTGAACAGCAGCTCGATGACGCGCTGGATGTGCTGTCGATGACCGCGCCGACGGCCTGAGGCGGGCCTTCCGGGCGGCGGGCGGAACAGCCGTGGGGCAGCCCTGATTCCATAAGACACTCTGGACCTGTCCAGATTCATCCGTTGGACTTAGTCCATGTCTCACGATGCACCGCGGTCATTCTCGCGCCGCCGCTTCGCGCGCGGCGTCGCGTGGACGTTGCCCACCACTGTGCTCGCCACCACAGCTCCCGCGATCGCCGCCTCGGCCTGCCCGTCGAAGTCGGTGCAGCTGATCGATGACGCGTTCCAGCAGGCAGAGGAACAGCTGCAGTGCAATGGCAGGCCCATCACGCTGGAGATCAACTTCTATCAGCCGCTTGCGGCGAATGATTCCTCTGCGACCGATGCCTACGTGAACATCAAGAACCTTTCGAGTTGCACCATGACGTTCTCGAAAGACTTCCCGCTGGAGATCGATATCGCGGTGCGAGCCGCGGAGACTCGGACCGTCACCAACCGGCGAAGCCTCACCGGGGTGCGGACCAGCTGGGGCACGCGAACGCGGGATGACAGCATGCCGGTCACCGGAGCAGAGGGCGGAGTCCATCACAAGATCCGCTGGGAGTTCTCCGGAAGTGATCCGCTCCCCGGCAAGGGTCTCGGCGATAACGAAGCGGATCTGGCCATCGGCTTCGGCGGCGGCGGGACCGGCGTCATCGGCCAGCGCCTGACGAGCTATCTCGAGGTCACTCCCCTGGCGCAGTCCGGTGCACCGTCGTGGTCCTACCTCCAATCTCTCGGGGTGGGAGTCGAGTGTTTCGACTATTACGCGGAACGGCTGTCCGCCTGGGACTCCCCGGTCGAGTGGGTATACAGCGGTCCCCTGTCCAGCGGCCCCCTCTCCGCGGGCACCACGCTCGATTCCCGCGTCAGCGGCAACTATTCGAGCGTCACGGGCGCAGCCTCAACCAATGGGATCTGGTGACCCTCGGTCGGCACGGGCGCGACTCGGCAGGCATCTCGCGCAGCAGGGTCCGCAGCGGTGACCCTCGGCCGGCACGGGCGCGACAGTCTCTGAGCCGCCACAACGTCACCGGCGGGCGCCAGCGCTGCACAGCTGGCACATACACCACCACCGTCCCTCACACGCCACCCCATGACGCCCCACCGCCTTCACCTGACAGGGCAAGGGCAGTGCTTCCCCCACCGCCTCACGCGGCCGGCAGGGCCCGGCGATGCTCGCGGCGGCGCAGGATCTCCTGAAGCATCTGAGTGGTGTTCTCCCAGGTGATGAAGACCTGCTCCCACGTGAGCCGCGTGACGCGGTAACCCCTGGCCGCAAGCGCGAGATCACGTTCACGATCCCGCTGGTACTGCAGAGGGTCGTCATGGAACTGCCTGCTGTCACATTCGATCACCCAGGTGTTCCCCACCAACAAGTCCACGCGCACACCGCGGAGGATCTGGACCTGGCTCCGTACGGGCACGCCCCGCTGCTCAAGCCACCACCGCACCGCCGTCTCGGTGCCGGACTGCGCGTCAGAGCGCACGCGAGACAGCGACTCTCTCAGCCGTCCAGGCAGTGGCTCGAAAACCTGGTGGAGCTCGGCACGCCTCAGAGCGCCTTGTTCCAGTGCGGATTCGATGAGGATTGCGGCATAGACCAGGCTCTGGCAACGCGCTGCATGCTGCAGCGTCATGATGATCCCGGGCACGGGCTCCGAGTCCGGCCACGAACGCAGTCCTGAACCATGCAGCACAGCGGGTTCCGGTGCGCACAGGCGGCCCGTGGCGGCATCCTCTCGGGGGACGAGCTGGCCGCTTCGCGCTTCACGTCGCCGACGGATCGGTGTCAGCGCGAGCCCTGTCACGGTGTCCCCCGTGGCACGCGGCCGGTACACATGCACGCCCTGTGAGGGCGGGACCCACAGTCCGTGCAGCGCCGCGGCATCCAGGCAGGTGGGGCGCAACCCCTGCCCGAGCACGGCCACCAGGTCAGCCGGGGCCTCCGCGGTCACGTACCACTGTCCGACGGGACGAATCACGCCCTGTCGCACAAGAGCCCGCCGCTCGCGTAGCTCCGGCAGGAGCCCAGACAGCTCAGTCTTGAGAATGACGCCGCGTACCTTCATGTCCCCCAGCCCAGCACCGTCTCCGTCGTCAGAGGTGACGATGAGAGCGGCTGTGGATGACGGGGCATTGTGGAGGGTGTTGGACCGGGGCCCGACCGGTCGAGCAGGAGCCGGAGCCGGGGCCCGACCGGTCGAGCAGGAGCCTGGTCCGCGGCGCGTGCACCGCCGTACTCGGGAGCCACCGTCGCGCGATGGCGCATAGCGGCAGGAGGTGGCATATATGCCAGCTATGTCTGCCAGGCGCCCGTCCGCGATGTGGTCGAACCGGACTGGAACCGCCGTGCTCCACAAGACGCCCGTCCCCGACGCGGCCTGCCCGCCACACCTCCAGCGGCAGGGCAGCCGACGCCGCTTTCCCCGCCCGTTGAGCCTCCCCTTGACCCAGAGCGCACTCCAAGTGATGTGCTCTGCGCATGATCACCCATCTCGCCCTGCTCCCCTTCACCCTCGCAACCGCCATGCAGCTGCTCGCCCTGCTGGCCCTCCGCCAGGGAGCCGCTGAGACCGGTATCGCCGGCGCGCAGCTCGCCCTGCCGACCACGGCCTACATCACCGGGCCCTCGCCTGCGTGGCCTCCCTCGGCCTCGCGATCGCAGTAGCGCGCCAGCCCGCTCCCGGCGATGCCCTCACCGCGCTGGCGCGCACGGCCGGGATCGCCGCCACCGGACTGGTCATCCTCGGTCCGCTGCTGTGGGGCCATGCGATCGGACAGTTCACGATCTCCCACCACCTGGGGCGGGCGCTCCTGCTCGCGCCTGCTCTCGTGCTGTACTGCTGGCATGTCTCTGCTCATCGGTGAGGTCGCCGCGCGCTCGAGCAGGACCTCGCCGAGCGCATGGAGCATCTGCGCGCCGCACAGGGACTGCTGGATGCCCGGACCCGCGAGCTGGACGCCGGGGAGCCCTACAGCGAGGAGCTGCTGGGCTGCTAGCCGGGCCCCGTCGCCGCTCACAGCACCGGCGCATCCAGCACGTCGGTGACCAACTCCGCGACCTTGGACCGCTCGGAGCGCTGCAGGGTGATGTGGGCGAACAGGTCCTTCTCCTTGAGCGCCTCGACCACGGAGGCGATCCCGTCGTAGCGGCCGATGCGCAGGTTGTCGCGCTGGGCCACATCATGGGTGAGGACCACGCGGGAGTTCTGGCCGATGCGCGAGAGCATCGTCAGCAGCACGTTGCGCTCGAGCGACTGCGCCTCATCGACGATCACGAAGGCGTCATGGAGGGAGCGGCCGCGGATGTGGGTCAGCGGCAGCACCTCGAGCATGCCGCGCGAGAGCACTTCGTCGATGACGTTCTGCGAGACCATCGAGCCGAGCGTGTCGAACACGGCCTGCCCCCAGGGCCCCATCTTCTCGCTCTGGTCACCGGGCAGGTAACCGAGCTCCTGCCCGCCCACCGCGAACAGCGGCCGGAACACCATGATCTTGCGCTGGCTGCGCCGCTCGAGGACCGCCTCGAGCCCCGCGCACAGGGCCAGGGCGCTCTTGCCGGTGCCGGCCCGGCCGCCGAGGGACACGATGCCGATGGATTCGTCCTGCAGCAGGTCGATGGCGATGCGCTGCTCGGCGGATCGACCGGACACCCCGAACACCGTCTGGTCCCCGGGCACCAGGCGCACCCGCTTGTCCTTGGTCAGCCGGCCCAAGGCCGAACCGCGCGGGCTGGTGAGCTTCAGCCCGGTGTGCATCGGCAGGTGCGCGATCTCGGGGACGTCCACGAGCTCCCCGTCGTACAGGTCCTTCATGGCCTGCTCGTCGATCTCGGCGGTGGCCATGCCGTTGTAGCCGCGGTCGCGCGCAAGCTCCGCCCGGTACTCCTCCGCGTGGATGCCGGAGGCGGAGGCTTTGATGCGCATGGGCAGATCCTTCGAGACCAGCACCACGTTCTTGCCCTCGAGCTGCAGGTTCTTCGCGACAGCGAGGATGCGGGTGTCGTTGTCACCCAGGCGGAACCCGTCCGGCAGCGAGGCGACGGACATGTGGTTGAGCTCCACATGCACGTGCCCGCCGTCCTTGCCGATAGGCAGCGGCACGGAGAGGTTGCCGTGCTGGGCGCGCAGGTCATCGAGGATCCGCAGGGCCTGGCGGGCGAAGTAGCCGAGGTCGGGATGGTGGCGCTTGGCCTCCAGCTCGGTGATCACCACGATCGGCAGCACGATGTCATGCTCGGCGAAGCGGTGCAGGGACAGCGGGTCGCTGAGCAGCACGGAGGTGTCCAGCACGTAGGTGATCACGCCGGTCTCGAGCTCCGCGAGGACCTGCTGGGCGGTGCCGGGGGCGAGGGAGGGCACGACGGGGGTGCCATCGGGATTCGCGGGGCCGGCATCGACCACCGTGCCGCTCGGTGCCACAGCTCCGGACGATGCCATGGTGTCGGCCGCCGCGGCTGTGCTGGCCGACGTGGCTGCGCTGCTGGCCGACGCGGCGGTGCCGACGGGGGCGCTGGGACCTGTCCTCTCCGGTGAGGGTGCGGGGCCGGTGCCGGCGGGCATCGTCTCGCGGGCGGTGATGGTCTCGTCCATGGGAGCCTCCCCGTGATCGTGCGCTTGCATGGACCATAGCGGCGCCGGTCCCCGCGCTCGGGCACGTCGTGGCGGCGCGGTGCGGACGTTCACCCGATCGTCATCGGGAGTTGTGTTCCTCAGGCCCCGTAGCGGCGTTCGCGGTGGCAGTAGTCCCGCAGGGCTCGCAGCAGGTCCACGCGGCGGAAGCCCGGCCAGTTGGTCTCGCAGAACCAGTACTCGGAGTGCACGGACTGCCACAGCAGGAACCCGGAGAGGCGCTGCTCCCCGGAGGTGCGGATGATGAGGTCCGGGTCGGGCTGACCGCGGGTGTACAGGTGTTCGCCGATCCCCTCGGCCGTGATCGCGGCGGCGAGCTGCTCACCCTGCAGACCCTGCGCGGCCAGGTCCGTGACGAGCTCGCGGACAGCGCCGACGATCTCCTCGCGCCCTCCGTAGCCGATGGCGACGTTGACGGCCAGGTGCTTGCGGGGCGCGGCATCCTCCTGGGCGCGGGTGATCGCGGCGCGCACACCCTCCGGGAGGTCCTGCGGGCTGCCGGCCAGGTGCACCCGGTACCCGGCCTCCAGGACGCGGTCCACGGTGTCGGTGATGATCTCGTACAGCGCCACGAGCTCCTCTGGCGGGCGGCGCAGGTTGTCGGTGGAGAGCATCCACAC
>NZ_PNHL01000003.1:23391-218143 GCF_002871795.1 Brachybacterium sp. UMB0905
TCGGAACCTCCCTCCCCTGCTGCGCTCTGCCGAGCCGCACTCGCATCACGAGCCCGGTCATCGGCGCCCGGTGATCCTCCGGGTCTGACCCATTATCGGCCACGGCAGGCCACGCGCTGCTCTCTGCGCGGAATCCACACCGGACAGACACAGCCGGCCGTCTCCCGAGCAGCAGACACTCGCAGATCCCGCCGCGAACTCCTCGCCCCCGCGCCGGTCTCGAATCCTGCCGACGGTCTCGTAACCTACGGCCTCGTAGGTTACGGTTGCGCCATGCACACCACGCTGCGCCAGGGCCGCGCCTCCGGCCCCTCCCCCGCCGAGGCGCCCACCACCGCTGGAAGCGCCGCACAGGAGCTCACCGCCGCGGTCGCCGAGAGCGGTGGGACCCTCGAGGTGGCCGATGAGGATCTGCCCACCGCCGAGAAGTTCCCCTTCGCCCCGCGCACCCTGACCCGGGCGATGGCGCGCCGCGCCACCCAGCTGGGACTGCAGCTGCCCAAGCCGCGGCTGCGCGGCATGCTGCACCTGATCGCCTTCCCCACCTCGCTCGTGGCCGGGCTGGTGCTCGTCGCCCTCGGGCAGACCCTTCCCGTGCGGCTCGCGAGCGCCGTGTTCGTTCTCACCGCCGCGATGCTGTTCGGCATCAGCAGTATCTACCACCGCGGCACATGGACTCCGCAGCGCGCCGTGATCCTGCGCCGTTTCGATCACGCGAACATCTTCCTCATCATCGCGGGGACCTACACCCCGCTGGCGGTCGCGCTGCTCGAGGGGCGTGCGGCCATCACGCTGCTGGCGATCGTGTGGGGCGGGGCGCTGCTGGGCGTGTGCTTCCGTCTGTTCTGGACCGGTGCGCCGCGCTGGCTGTACGTGCCGGCGTATGTGGCGCTCGGCTGGGTGGCCGTGTTCTACATGCCGCAGCTGCACGCCGGGGGCGGCTGGGCGGTGGTGTGGCTGCTGATCGCAGGTGGGGTCGCCTACACGGCGGGCGCGGTCATGTATGCGCTCAAGCGCCCGAACCCCTCATTCGTGTGGTTCGGCTTCCACGAGATCTTCCATGCCGGCACCCTGATCGGCTTCGGCTGCCACTTCGCCGCGGTGCTGGTCTCCGTGCTGTGAGCGCGCCGACGCTTCAGCGCCCCGTCGGCTCCGCCCCGGGACCATCCTCCGGCTCGGCCGACGGCTCTCCCTCATGCGGCGGCTCCTCGAGGCCCGAGCGCGGCTCGACCGGCTCCTGCTGCGCGGTGCCCTCCGCCTCCTGCTGCGCAGTGTCCTCCGCGGCGTCATCCTCTGCTCCGCTCACGCCGCCATCACGCTGCGGATCCTGGCCCCGCGCCCGCTGATCGGCCTGCTCCTGGCGGGCCATCCGCTCGGCGACGCGATCCTGCGCCTGGACTCGACGGGTGCGGCGCGTCATATCCACCACGAGCAGCAGCACCAGCAGGGCGAGCACGAACATCGCGAAGAAGCCCGGCAGCCCTGGGGAGACGGTGACGAGGTTGAACTCCTCCCCGTCCGAGGGGCCCGGTGCGGCGTGCAGCAGCGCGGGCAGCAGCCGCAGGTCGCCGCTCATGCCTGGGCCTGCAGCTCGTCGTGGCGCAGCCCCGCGAACAGGTCCGTCTCCGGCAGTCGCACCCCGATGCGGGAGATGTGCAGCTCGTAGTCCTCGGTCCCCCAGGCCTCATGCTCCACATCGTGGGCGATGCGGAAGAAGGGCCCATCGGGATCCACCTGGGTGGCGTGGGCGCGCAGCGCATCATCGCGGATCCCCAGGTATTCACGCACATCGATACGGGTGGTCAGCAGACGGTCGTGGCTCTCGTCGTAGCGCTGCAGCATCGCATCGAGCTCCTCGCTGGGAGTCCCGCGGCCATGCAGGAATCGGGTGATCGCGCTGAAGCGCTGCCGATGGAAAGCATTGATGTAGTACAGCTTCGCCACCGCCCAGGGCTCGCCGAGCTCCGGCGCATAGTCCCGGTCCGCAGCGAGGTCGAAGGCCATGAGGCTCACCCGGTTGACCATGATGTGATCCGGGTGCGGGTAGCCGCCGTTCTCGTCGTACGTGGTCATCACGTGGGGGCGCAGCCGCCGCAGCGCCGCCACCAGGGGGCGGGCGGCCTCCTCGACGGGGAGGGTCGCGAAGCTGCCCTCGGGCAGCGGCGGCAGGGGGTCGCCCTCGGGCAGTCCCGAGTCCTCGAAGCCCAGCCACTCGTGGTCCACGCCCAAGATGTCCCGCGCCGCCTCCATCTCGCGGCGCCGCACCGCGGGCAGAGTCTGGGCGGTCAGCTCCGGGTCATTGCGCAACCGCGGATTGAGCACATCGCCACGCTCCCCACCGGTGCAGGTGATGACAGTCACCTGTACGCCCTCGCGGGCATAGCGCGCGGTGGCGCCGGCGCCCTTGGACGATTCATCGTCCGGGTGGGCGTGGACGGCCACCATGCGCAGGGGCTCGTCGGGGGCGGGACGCTGCACGGTCACGAGGCTCCTCCCAAGTCGTGGGGTGGGGCGGCTGCCCCGCGGGGGTGGTGGCGCCGTCAATGCCGCCCGACGGGGTCGGGGCGGGGCGCTCATCCTCGTGGGATCGTACGCCACCTGTGGGAGAAGCTCATGGTCGCCGCGGTGATCCTCACGATGGGCGAGAATGGCTGCATGCCCGATGTCAGCTCCCGTCTCGCAGACCGCTACGGCGGCCCTCTCGTGTCCGCCTCCACCGCCCGGATCCTCGTGACCCTCGGCGCGGTGGCGTTCCTCGCGGTCGTGGTGGTCGTGGGGATGCGGCTGGCCACGCCGGCGGTGCGCGCCGATGTGATCTCGTATGAGCATCTGGCCGATGACCAGATCGGCGTCGGCTTCGTGGTGACGATGGACCCCGGCACGGAGGCGAGCTGCCGCATCCAGGCGCTGAACAAGGGCCGCGCCCAGGTCGGCTTCGTCGAGGTCGCCGTACCGGCGCAGACGGCCCGGCAGTCCACACACCACGTCGAGATCGCCACCCAGGGCGAGGCGGTCTCCGCGGAGATCGTCCGCTGCGACGCCCGCTGACCGCGCAGCGACCACCGCGCCCGCTGACCGCGCAGCGGCGGCCGCAGTCCTCGAATGCGCCACAGCCGACCCGTCGGTCCTCGGGTTTCGCGCGACAGTGTGTAAAATAGCTCGGAACCGGCAGCGTGCCGGTCATCATCACCCGCACACGGGGCGCATGAGGACATGTGCCCCGTGATTCGCGTTCAGGGGCCCTCGTATCGGGCCCCTGCGCCACAGACATCGACAGGAGTGACCCTATGAGCGACCAGCCGAACGGCACCTGGCTCACCCAGGACGCGTACGACCGCCTGGCGAAGGAGCTCGAGGAGCTCGAGGGCCCCGGCCGCACCGAGATCACCGAGCGCATCGCCGCGGCTCGGGACGAGGGCGACCTCAAGGAGAACGGCGGCTACCACGCCGCCCGCGAGGAGCAGGGCAAGATGGAGGCCCGCATCGCGGACCTCAAGCATCTGCTGAAGCACGCCGTGGTGGGCGAGGCGCCCAAGGATGATGGCGTCGTCGAGCCCGGCATGGTCGTGAAGATCTCGATGGCCGGTAAGGAGCGCACGTTCCTGCTGGGCAACCGTGAGATCGCCGACGATGAGGAGAACCTCGAGGTGTTCTCCTCGCAGTCCCCGCTGGGCAGCGCCATCCAGGGCTCGAAGGTGGGTGACACGGTGGAGTACACCGCGCCCAACGGGAAGTCCTTCCCGATCGAGATCCTGCGCGCCAAGCCTTACCGCTCGGCCTGAGCCCCGTCGGCCCGCTGCGGCCGGCCCCGTACACGAGCGCGGCCCCGTCCCGGTGATTCCGGGGCGGGGCCGCGCTCTTCGTCGTCGCGATGCGGGATGCCTGCGCGGCGTCAGCTGTGGCGGCGCCTGCCCGTGAGCTGGGCGAAGTGCTCCTGCAGCGCGACGTCCTCCCCCATATCCGGGTCGGGGTCACGCCCCACCATGTACAGCACCGTGGCGTTGACGAAGGCGATCACCGGGATCGCGAACAGCGCGCCGGGGATCCCGGCGATGATCGCGCCGGTGGCGACCCCGAGGAACACCGCCAGGGGGTGCAGCTCCACGGCCTTGCCCATGAGGAAGGGCTGGAGCACATTGCCCTCCAGCTGCTGCACCGCCAGCACAATCACGAGCATGATGATCGCGCCCACCCAGCTGTTGAGCACGAGCACCAGCAGGACGGCGATCGCTCCGGAGACGACCGCTCCCACCAGCGGGATGAAGCTGAACAGGAACACCAGCAGCCAGATCGGCACGGCGTAGGAGCCGAGCCCCAGCCCCACCATGCCCAGCGCGATACCGGTCGCGTCCACGGCGGCCACGAGGATCTGGGTGCGCATGTAGGCCGACAGCGCCTTCCAGCCGCGGCGGAACGCCTCATGCGTGGGCACCCGAGCCTCCGGCGGCAGCAGACCGATGACCCACCGCCAGATCCCGGTGCCGCTGGAGAGCAGGAAGAACAGTGTGAACAGGCAGATCAGGATGCCGGTGCCGATGTTGCCGAGCACCGCGGCGGTGCTGAGCGCACCGGTGACCAGCTGATCGGCGTTTTTCTGCAGCTGCTCGAGACCCTCGTCGATCGCGGCGTTGACCGTCGGGGTCTTCACCTGGAAGGTGGTGGTCACCCAGTCCACGAGGTTCTGAAAACCGGTGACGGCCTTGTCCTGGATATCCGCCCACTGCGCGAACAGCTGCCGACCGGCCAGGGTGAACATCCCCGCGATCACCAGCAGCAGGCCCAGCAGGGCGATGCCGCTTGCGGCAGCACGCCCCAGGAAGGTGTAGCGGGTCAGGACCCGGACGATCGGCGCCAGCATCGAGGCCAGCAGCACAGCGATCAGCACCGGGATGACGATGGTGGTGATCTTCAGCAGCGCCCACACCACCAGGGCGCCGGCGGCGAGGATCAGCATCAGACGCCAGGACCAGGCGGCCAGGCGCCGGATCCCCAGCGGGATCTCCTCGACCTCGGGCGCAAGGGCCGGTGGCCGGGGCGTGGGGCGCAGCTTGGACATGAGGCTCCTTCCATGAGCCGGACGGCTCAGCGAAATCCTAGTGGGCCCCGCCCACTGCGCCCTCAACCGGCAGGTGGATTGCCGACGAAGGTCGGAGAAACCCTCTCCGAGCGGGGGACCGACGCTATGGCCACAGGGTCTAGCGTGAAGGCATGTCTGAGACGAGCCCGCACTCCCCCACTCCGTTGCCACCCGATGGGTCCGTCCCCGACGCGGCGCCTGGCCGATCCGGATCCGGCGCGTCGGATCTCGGCGCGCCAGCACCTGACGCATCGGACCCCGACACCCCTGCCCCGGCACCGCTGGCCGGCGTGGCAGCCCCGATCGCCGCAGATGCGGCACGCCCCGAGCAGGCCGCCCTGTCCCTGCGCGGACTGCGGAAGTCCTTCGGCAAGACGGAGGTGGTCCACGGCATCTCCCTGGACGTCCCGCGCGGCTCCTTCTACGGGATCGTCGGCCCCAACGGCGCCGGTAAGACCACCACGCTGTCGATGGCCACCGGTCTGCTGCGCCCCGATGCGGGGACCGCACATGTGCTGGGGCACGACATGTGGACCACGCCGCTGGAGGCGAAGGCCCGGCTGGGCGTGCTGGCCGATGGGCTGCGCACCTTCGACCGACTCACCGGCCGAGAGCTGCTGAGCTACGTCGGCCTGATCCGCGGGATGGAACCCGACGTCGTGACCGAGCGCAGCGACTCACTGCTGGCCGCCCTGGACCTCGCCGGTGAGGACGGCAAGCTCGTGGTGGACTACTCCGCCGGCATGACCAAGAAGATCCTGCTGGCCTGCGCGCTGCTGCACGCACCGCGCCTGCTGGTGCTCGATGAGCCGCTGGAGGCCGTCGACCCGGTCTCCGGGCAGGTGATCCGCAAGATCCTCACCGCCTATGTCGAGGGCGGCGGCACCGTAGTGCTCTCGAGCCATGTGATGGAACTGGTGGAGGGGCTGTGCAGCCATGTGGCGATCATCTCGGGCGGCGAGCTGCTGGCCGACGGGACGCTGGATGAGGTGCGGCAGGGCGGTTCGCTCGTGCAGACCTTCATCGATCTGGTGGGCGGCGGAGACGTTGCGGAGGGGAGCCTGTCGTGGCTGGAGTCCTGACGCATGAGCACGCTGCGACCGCCGCTGCCCAGGATGTCCACCATGGGCAGGTCAGCCACAAGGATCTGATCCGGGGACTGGCCCGGCTGCGGTGGACGCTGTGGAAGCGGTCCTACCGCAAGAACATCGGCAAGCTCATCGGCACGATCATCGGGGCGCTGTACGGGATCGGCGCCATGGTGGCCCTGGTGTTCATCTTCCTGGGCACCACGCTGTGGGCCGGTGAGGGAACGGTGTTCCCCGCAATCATCCGCGGGCTCGGCGCGCTGACAGTCCTGCTGTGGGTTCTGGTCCCGCTATTCGCCTTCGGCGTCGATGACACGCTGGATCCCCGGGCCTTCGCCCTATACCCACGCAGCGCCCGCAACCTGCAGCCCGGGATGGCCGTCGCCGCAGCGCTCAGCCTGCCCAGCCTGTTCACCCTCATCGCGATCCTCATCGCCACCGGTTTCGAAGCCCTGTGGCTGGTGCTGTTCGGGCAGGGCATCGGCTGGGTGGTCGCGGCGATGATCGCGCTGCTGCCGGCGAATCTGGCGGGCTTCGTGCTGTGCCTGCTGCTGCTGCGGGCAGTGTTCGCGCACTCCGCCTCCCGCTCCTCCTCCCGCAGCGGTCGGGAGCTCGGCGGGATCGTCGCGTTTTTGGGCATGTTCGTGCTGATCTACGCCGCGTCCCTGCTCATGCAGCGCATCCCGAATGCTGTCGCCGTGGTGGACCTCTCCCTGCTGTCACGCATCGTGGAGGGTCTCGCCTGGACCCCGGTGGGGGCACTGTTCTCGGTGCCGATGGACCTGGCCGAGGGCCGGGCACTCACCGCAGCGCTGCGAGCACTGATCGGCACGGCGACCATCGTGCTCGTATGGCTGTGGTGGCGGCGCTCGATCGACGCCTCCCTCACCTCCGCGCTGGCCGGTGATGCATCCTCGGGCACCACCAGTGTCTCGCCGCTCGTGCCGCGCTTCGTGCCATCCGGACCGTTCGGCGCGGTGCTGGGCAAGTCGCTGCGGTACTGGCGGCGGGACACCCGCTACCTCGCTGCGCTCGGCACCTACCCGATCGTCGTGGTGTTCCTGGTGGCGATGGGCTTCGTGCTACCGGAGTCGCGCGGGATGATGCTGGGCATGGCCATCTTCATGCTGGGCATGAGCGGACTCAGCCTCGCCAATGAGATCGGTTTCGATGGCCCCTCCGGCTGGGTGAACATCACCGCATCGCTCCCGGCCCGCGCGAACCTGCTGGGGCGGGTGGCGGCGCAGGCGCTGCTGATGGGCCCGCCGGCCCTGCTCCTGGCGGCGCTGATCCCCCTCGTCTTCGGCATGCCGGAGATGATCGGCCTGTTCGTCCTCGGCGTGACCGGCGCGATGATCGCCAGCTGGGGAATCTCCATGCTGATCGCGACGCTCATGCCGTATCCGGCGTCCCCGCCCGGCACCAATCCGATGAAGGACAAGTCCGCGAACTCCACGAATGCGATGCTCGCCATGACCGTGTCGATGCTGGTGCTGCTCCTCGCCCTGGCACCGGCGATCGGCGTGGGGATCTGGGGAGCCGCCGTCGGCAGCACCGGACTCACGCTGCTGGCTGGAGGCCTGGCGATCCTCGCCGGGGCGATCGTGTTCGTCGTCGGCCTGCTCCTGGCGGAACGGCGGCTCGATGCGCAGTATCCGGATCTGTTCCAGAAGGTGCGGGATTACGTGTCCTGACCGGGGGTCTTTCCCGCGAGCGTGCGCTGCATGACCAGGGCGTCGATGCTGCGGCCGCGCAGGCGGTAGTAGCCGCGGCGCCGCGCGATCTCCTCATACCCGGCCGCGGCGTAGAACGCGCGGGCGCGGGAGTTGTCCTCGCGCACCTCGAGCAGCATGCGCTGCGCTCCCTGGGCGCTGGCCTGCTGCTCGCACCAGGCCAGCAGGGCGCGACCGATGCCGCGCCCGGGGTGGAGGGTGCCGATGGTGTGCAGGTCCGCGGTGTCCCCGGCGAGCATGATCCCGGCATAGCCGAGCAGCTCACCGCTCGCATCGGCCCCCGTCGCGGCGATGACGTAGCGGCGGTCGGGGTGGTCGATCTCCGCGGCGAGCTGGAAGACGGTCCAGGCTTCGTCGGGGAACAGCTCGAGCTCCGCGAACGCGATCGCTTCGACATCCTCGAGGGTGACGGGGCGCAGGGCCCACGGCCCCGTGCCCCCGTCGGCTCCGCCTGGGGTGTCGGGCATATCGGGATCGGGCATGTCAGCGCTGCCGCCGGGCATCGGGCAGGCCCAGGGCGCTCTTGCGGGCGGTGGGCTTCGCGGCATCAGGCTCGCGCAGGTACAGCGGTTCGGTGCTGGCAAGGTCCGCGCCGCGGGCGGTCTGCTGGGCGGCGGCGAGGATGAGGTGCCCGGCGTCGGCGTGGGGCATGTCGGCGGTGGCGGGCAGCAGCTCGGGGTACAGGGCGCAGCCGGAGCCGACGAGAACGTCGCAGGCTGTGAGCTCCGCGGCGACCTCGGCGGGGGCGGCCACGGCCGGGTCGGCGATGCGCTCCACTCCCCCGTCGGCGGTGCGGCGGTAGCGGGCGTGGTAGACCTCGCGGCGCCGCGCATCCAGCGCCACACCCACCGTGGTCTGGCCGGTCGCGCGCGCATGCTCAGCCAGCGCCTGGTGGGCGAGAGCATCCAGGGAGCTGAGTCCCACCAGCGGCACCCCGAGCACCGCGGCGATGGTGCGGGCGGTCACCAGGCCCACCCGCAGTCCGGTGAAGGGGCCGGGGCCGCGGCCGACCACGACGCCGGTGAGATCACGGCGCGTGATGCCGGCCTGCGTGAGGGTGTCCTCGATGAGGGCGAGAAGCACCTCGTCGTGGTGGCGGGCACGCGCATCGGTGCGCACGGCGAGGACCTCGGGGGCGGGCCCGTTCAGGGCGCCGCGAGCCACGGCGATGCTCACCGCCCCGGATGTGTCGATCCCCAGCAGCATCAGTGCGTCTCCTCATCCTGGGGAGCGCGGACCAGCCCGTCGGCCCCCGTGATCTGTGCCAACAGGGCCGCGAGGCCCTCCCGGGTGGCGGTGTCCCAGCGGGGCCCGTACCCGGTCATGACCAGGGTGCGGGGTTCATCGGGGTCGCTGGGGTCCTCCACCGCGGCGGGGCGCTCGAGCTCGATGAGCAGCACCGAGTCGGCCAGGTGCTCCACGCGGTCCCGGCCCCACTCGACGACGGTCACGGCCCGATCCAGGTCCGCATCGAGGTCCAGGTCGTCGATCTCTCCCTCTCCGCCGAGGCGATACGCGTCCACGTGCACGAGCGCGGGGCCGCCGACGAGGCTGGGGTGCACCCGTTCGATGACGAAGGTCGGGGAGGCGACGGGGCCGCGGACCTGCAGACCCGCCCCGAGGCCCTGGGTGAAGGTGGTCTTCCCGGCGCCGAGCGGACCGTCCAGGACCAGCAGATCCCCGGCCTTCAGGGCGGCGGCCAGGGTGCGGGCCACGTGGCGGGTGCCCTCGGCGTCGCGGGTGCGCACCGTCAGGCGCGTCATGCGCGCACCTCCCGCGCCACCCGCCCGGAAATCGAGGTGAGGATTTCGTAGGGAAGCGTGCCGGCGGCAACCGCCCAGTCCTCGGCCGAGGGCGCCGAGGGGCTCTCGGGGTCCCCACCGGCGTCGCCAAAGAGGAACACCTCATCGCCGGCCTGTGCGGTGCTGTCCGGCCCCAGGTCGATAACGATCTGGTCCATGGAGATGCGACCCACCTGGGGGGCGAGCTGGTCACCGCCCTCGGCGCGCACCAGGACGTGGCAGCGATCGGAGGCGGCACGGTGCAGCCCGTCGGCGTACCCGAGGGGGACCAGGCCCAGACGGGTGGTGCGCGTGGTGTGGTAGGTGCGGGAATAGCCGATGCTCTGCCCCTCGGGGACCTCCTTGACGAGGGCGAGGCGGCTGGTGAGGGTCATCGCGGGACGCAGTGGCACCTCGGAGGGCACGGGCGGGTAGCCGTACAGGGCGATGCCGGGCCGGACGATGTCACGGTGCAGGTCAGGCCGGGTGAGCGTGAGCGCGGAGTTCGCCAGGTGCTGCAGCGGGATGGGGCCGACGATCTCCTCGAGCAGCGTGCACGCGGAGTCGAAGGTCTCCACCTGCTGATCGGTGGCGGGGTCGTCGGGGTCCTCGGCGCTGGTCATATGGGTCCAGGCGGCGGTCAGGCCCAGGAAGTCGTCCTCCCGGATGGTGATGGCGACCTCGCGCACCTGCCAGGGCATGACGCCGCCGCGCCCCATGCCGGTGTCGATCTTCAGGTGCACGCGAGCGCGGCGCTCCACCTGGTGGGCGGCCTCGGAGACGAGGGCCAGCATCTGCGGGGAGGAGACGGCCACATCGATCCCGGCGCCGATGACATCGGGCAGCACAGCCCGGGCGGTCACCGGTTCGTACAGCCAGGTGAGGATCTGGGCGTCGAGCCCAGCGCGGTGCAGGGCGAGCGCGCTCGCGGGATGGGCGACGCCCAGCCAGGTCGCACCGCCTTCGAGGGCGGCGCGGGCGGCGGTGAGCATGCCGTGGCCGTACCCGTCGGCCTTCACCACGGCCATCAAGGCAGTGTGCTCCTCCAGGAGGGTTCCGAGCGCCCGGGTGTTCTGCGTGATCGCGGAGGGGTCGATCACGGTGCGGCTGGGCAGATGCCGGGGATCCTCGGCGGGCATGGGCAGGCTCATCGGGCTCCTCAGGTCAGGGGGCGCCAGGAATGTTCAGGATAGTCCCGGCGGCTGCAGGCAGGTGGTCGGCGACGTCGAGGGCTACGAGGGGCAGGCGTCCGTCGTGGGAGGCGAGGCGACCGGCCCGCCCGTGCAGCGCCGCCGCGGTCGCCGCCGCCTGCGGTCCGGGGATACCGGCGGCGAGCAGGGCGCCGAGGATCCCGGCGAGGACGTCTCCGGTGCCGGCGGTGGCCAGGCGCGGGGTGCCATCAGCCTGGCTGAGCAGGGGCCCGCCGTCACCGGGGGCGATAAGGGTGATCGCGCCCTTGAGCAGGATGGTCGCGCCGGTGGCCGCGGCAAGAGCGCGGGCGAGCTCGGCGGCGGGCAGGCGCGCATCCAGGCGCAGGCGGCGGGCCAGGCGCTCGGCTTCACCGCGGTGCGGGGTGAGCACCATGTCAGGGTGCAGGCGCGTCGCGGGGTCGAGCACGCTGAGCGCTCCGGCGTCGATGACCCCCGGCATGGACGCGCTGCTGGTGAGCAGGCGTACCCCGGCGAGGGCGCGAGGGTCCTCAGGCGGCAGGCCGGGTCCGATGACGAGCGCGTCGGTGCGGCCGATGGCATCGGCCGAGAGGTCCAGGGTGCGGCCGTCCGCGCCTGGCTCGACCAGGTGGCCGATGATCTCCGGGCGGGCGCCGAGGACCAGGTCCACGACCCGGCGCGGCGCGAGGACGCGGACCATGCCAGCGCCGGTGCGGGCCGCCCCGGAGGCGGCGAGCAGCGCGGCGCCGGGGTACTGCTCGCTGCCGGCGGCAAGCGCAACGACACCCTGCGTGTACTTCGTGGAGGCGGCGGTGGGGCGCGGCAGGTGGGCGGCGAGGTCGACGGTCTCCAGGCGCTGCACGGCAGGGGCCGTCGGCAGATGCGGCTCCAGCCCGATATCCACGAGGTGGAGGTTCCCGGCGAGCTCGGCGGCGCCGGGCAGCAGCAGACCGGTCTTCACCGCACCGACGGTGACGGTCTCCCGCGCGGCGAGTGCGCCGGGGGCGGCGCGACCGGTGGTGGCATCGACGAAGCTCGGCACATCCACAGCGATCACGGGCAGGTCATGCTCCCGCACGGCATCCAGCAGCGGTGCGATGGGGGCGGGGATCTCGGGGCGGCCGCCGATGCCGAGGATCGCATCGAGTACGACGGTGGTGGAGGTGAGGAGCTCGTCGATCTGCCCCGCGGTGAGGTCCGCGAGGCGGTGGATGGCGCCGCCCGCATCCCGCAGGGCCTGCGCGCCTTCGTCATGCAGGCTGGCGCCGGTGGCGAGGGCGTCGGCGGAGATCCGCTCGCGGCGCAGCATCGCCGCGGCGTGCAGGCCGTCACCGCCGTTGCTGCCGGGCCCGGCGAGGACCAGGATCCGGTGGTCTCCGAGGTGGTGGCCGGTGAGCTCCGGCAGCAGCGCGGCGGTGCGATCGGCCAGGGCGCGAGCGGCGCGGAGCATGAGCGGCTCCCCGGCGGCCAGCAGCGGCTGCTCTGCGGCGCGGACCTGGTCGGCGTCGTATCCACGGATCATCGGGATGGTCCCGCGGGAGCGTCGGTGCCCGTCGGCCCCACCCCGTTTCCTGAGGCGGCCTGGGCCGCAGGACCGCGCTCGGCGATGACGATCGCGGTGGCCACATCCCCGTCGTGGGAGAGGGACAGGTGCAGGTGGGTGATGTTCTGGGCTTCGGCGGCGCGGAGGGTCGCGCCGCGCAGCCGCAGGTAGGGCCGACGGGTCACGGTGCGCTCCACGGTGACGTCCTGCCAGGAGAAGTCCCCGGGGGCGCCGAGTGCCTTCCCGACGGCTTCCTTCGCGGCCACGCGGGCGGCGCGGGAGGCGTCGGAGAGGTTCCGTTCACCGTCGGTCAGCAGTCGCTCGGCCAGCGCGGGGGTGCGCTCGAACATGCTGGTCAGCCGGGCGATATCCACCACATCCACGCCGACCCCCGCGACGGCGCCGTCCTGCCGTGGGGCGAAGGCGCGTCCGCCGAAGCCCTCGGTGGGGCCGGGTTCGGGCGTCGCGGTGGGAAAAGTGCTCACCTGGGCAGTATCACACCGTTCGCGCACCCGCGGGCGCGCCGGCCGTACCCATCGGCCGCTCGATCCGGGCCGGCGAGCGCCCCCTGCTCATTCCACGGTCACGGACTTGGCGAGGTTGCGCGGCTGGTCGACGTCCAGGCCCTTCACGGTGGCGAGCTCGCAGGCGAAGATCTGCAGCGGGATCACGGTCAGCAGCGGTGCGAACAGGGTGCGGGTGCGGGGCACACGCAGCACCACATCGGAGTACGGGACCACGTCCTCATCCCCCTCTTCGGCGATCACCAGGGTCTTCGCACCGCGGGCACGGACCTCCTGGATCGTGGAGACCACCTTGGCGTGCAGGGACTCGCGGCCGTGTGGGGAGGGGACGATGACGAACACCGGCTGCCCCTCCTCCACCAGGGCGATCGGGCCGTGCTTGAGCTCCCCGGCAGCAAAGCCCTCGGCGTGGATGTAGGCGATCTCCTTGAGCTTCAAGGCGCCCTCCATCGCGGTCGGGTAACCCACGTGACGGCCCAGGAACAGCACGCTCGTGGCGTCACGCATAGCGCGGGCCAGCTGCTCCACCTCGTCGGCGCGGTCCAGGACCTGCTGGATCTGGGCGGGGATCTGCTCGAGGTCCTCCATCAGCGCGGCGATCTCATCGGCGAAGAGGTTCCCGCGCACCTGCGCGAGGTACAGGCCCAGCAGGTAGCTGGCGATGATCTGCCCCAGGTAAGCCTTGGTGGAGGCCACCGCGATCTCGGGGCCCACGTGCAGATACAGCGCCGCATCGGACTCGCGTGGGATGGAGGAGCCGCGGGTGTTGCACAACGCCACCACCTTCGCGCCCTGCTCACGGGCGTGCCGCACCGCCATCAGGGTGTCCATGGTCTCGCCCGACTGGGAGATCGCGACCACGAGGGTCTTCTCCGTGACGACGGGGTCGCGGTAGCGGAACTCATGGGCGAGCTCCACCTCGGTGGGGATGCGGCACCAGTGCTCGATCGCGTACTTCGCGACACTGCCGGCATGGGCAGCGGTGCCGCAGGCGATCACGACGATCTTGTCGATGCTGCGCAGCACGGACTCATCCACGCTCATGTCATCCAGCTGCAGCGTCCCGCCCTCGATGCGGCCGCGCAGCGTATCGGCCACGGCGCTGGCCTGCTCGTGGATCTCCTTGGCCATGAAGGAGGCGTAGCCGCCCTTCTGCGCAGCCCTCGCGTCCCAGTCGATCGCGTAGCGCCTGGGGTCGGTGATCTCCTGACCCTCGGCGTCGGTGACGGTGACGACATCGGCGGTGACGGTGACAACCTGGTCCTGGTCGATCTCGAGCGCCTCCTGGGTGGCGTCCACGAAGGCGGCGACGTCCGAGCCGAGGAAGTTCTCACCCTCGCCGAGCCCCACGACCAGCGGGGAGTTACGGCGCGCGGCGACGACGGTGCCGGGGGCATCGCGATGGATCGCCAGCAGCGTGAAGGCACCCTCGAGGCGGGCGGTCGCAGCACGCATCGCGGCCGTGAGGTCACCGGTGCGCTGCATCTCCCGGGCCACCAGGTGGGCAGCGGCCTCCGAGTCGGTGTCCGAGGTGAAGGTGTACCCGTCGCGCTCGAGCTCGGCGCGCAGGGCGGCGAAGTTCTCGATGATGCCGTTGTGCACGAGCGCCAGCTCGCCGTCGTACCCGCCATGGTGGGGGTGGGCGTTGCCGTCGGTGGGGGCGCCGTGGGTGGCCCAGCGGGTGTGGCCGATGGCGACAGCGCCCGCGGTCACCGGGTTCTCGCCGAGGACCTCCCGGAGGTTCTGGAGCTTCCCGGCACGCTTGGTGACCTGCACTCGCTCGCCCTCGAGGGTGGCCACGCCCGCGGAGTCGTAGCCGCGGTATTCGAGGCGCGCGAGACCTTGGAGGGCCACATCCAGCGGACGGGTGGTGGGCTCAGGATGCTGGGGGCCTGCATAGCCGACGATTCCGCACATGCCGCTCACGCTAACCAGCGACGGCCCGCTCGCCTGCCACAACGGCCGATCCGGGCGAGGTCTCGGTCACGTTTCGGAGCGTCTGCGCGCGGGCCTGGTCGAGAGGTGCGCGCAGCGGTCATGAATACGCACCGCCTCCTGTGCGGCGCCCTGGCGAGCATCCCGTGCCGCACTGCGCAGGCGGCGGCCGCCGTCGCGGGCCGACGGATGGAACAATGTCCTGCCATGAAGACCGCGTCGCCCACCCACGCCGTCACCCCGTTCGAGGAGATCTCGCGGGAGAACTGGGCGCGGCTGTCCCAGCAGACCCCGCTGCCGCTCAGCGAAGAGGATGTGCAGCACCTGCGAGGACTGGGGGATCAGGTGGATCTCACCGAGGTCGATGCGGTCTATCGGCCCATCTCCCGGCTACTGAACATCCAGGTCGCAGCCGCGCAAGCCCTGCGGCGGGCCCGCGAGGACTTCCTGAACCAGCATCAGCACCGCACCCCGTACATCATCGGCGTGGCGGGCTCGGTGGCGGTCGGCAAATCCACGACGGCGCGTCTGCTGCGCGAGCTCATGGCGCGCTGGCCGGACACCCCGCGGGTGCAGCTGGTGACCACCGACGGGTTCCTGTTCCCCAATGCGGAGCTGACCGCGCGCGGGATCATGCACCGCAAAGGCTTTCCCGAAAGCTACGACCGACGCGCCCTACTGCGCTTTGTGGCCGATGTGAAGTCCGGGCAGCAGCGGGTGGAAGCGCCGGTGTACTCGCACCTGACCTACGACATCATCCCCGGCGAGCGCATCGTGGTGGAGCAGCCGGATGTGCTGATCGTGGAGGGCCTGAACGTGCTGCAGCCGGCCCGGCCGCGGCGCGATGGACGACTCGGCATGGCCGTCAGCGACTTCTTCGACTTCTCCGTGTACGTAGATGCGCGGGCGGAGGATGTGCAGCGCTGGTACGTGGAGCGCTTCGGGCAGCTGCGGCGCACCGCCTTCTCCGATCCGCGCTCCTACTTCACCCGCTACGCGGATCTCACCGATGAGGAGGCCCGGCAGACCGCCACCCGCATCTGGGAGACGATCAACGGCCCGAACCTGCGCGAGAACGTACTGCCCACACGCGGCCGTGCGGACCTGGTTCTGCGCAAGGACGGGCAGCACCGGGTGCATTCAGTGCTGCTGCGCAAGGTGTGAGGGGGGCACGCCGCCATGCAGCGCCGAGTGCACCGATCTGTGGCGCTCAGGAGACAGATCGGTGCACTCGGCGGGCGTGTCGCGTCAGGGGGTCCTGAGGCCAGGCGTGCGCACAGAGTCAGGCGTGCTCACGGCCCCGGCTCACAGCGCGAGGCGCTCGCGGACGATGCCCGCCAGGCGCTCGGCGATGGCAGTCGCCTCCTCGTCGGTGGGCGCCTCAACCATGACGCGCACAACCGGCTCGGTGCCGGAGGGGCGCAGCAGCACGCGGCCGGACTCCCCCAGCTCGCGCTCGGCGGCCTCGACGGCGGTGCGCACCTCGTGGTCGATCGTGGCGCGCGCCTTGTCCACGCCGCGCACGTTGATGAGCGCCTGCGGCATGCGCGTCATCACCGAGGCGAGGTCGCGCGCGGTGCGGCCGGTCTGCACCATGCGCTGCAGCAGATGCAGGGCGGTCAGCTCCCCATCGCCGGTGGTGGCATGCTCGGCGATGATGACGTGGCCGGACTGCTCGCCGCCGATGGAGAAGCCGCCCAGCGTCATCTCCTCCAGTACGTAGCGGTCCCCCACGGCCGTCTGCCCCAGGATGATGCCGTGATCGCGCATGGCGAGCTTCAATCCCAGGTTGCTCATCACGGTGACGACGAGCGTGTCCTCATGCAGCTTGCCGCGCTCCTTGAGGTCCAGTGCCAGGATCGCCATGATCTGGTCGCCATCGATCTCGTGGCCCTCAGCATCGACGGCCAGGCAGCGGTCCGCGTCCCCGTCGAAGGCCACGCCGATATCCGCGCCGTGCTCGCGCACCGCGGCCTGCAGCGCCTCCAGGTGGGTGGAGCCCACGCCGTCATTGATGAGCCCGCCGTCGCTGCGGTCACCGATCACGTGCACAGTCGCCCCCGCGCGGCGCAGCGCCTCCGGGCCGGTGATCGCCGCGGCGCCGTTCGCGCAGTCGACCACCACGCTGATGCCCTCGAGAGAGATGTCGAGGGTGCCCACCAGGTGGGTGACATACTGCTCGATCGCCCCCTCGTACGGGGTGATGGTGCCGACGTCGGTGCCCTGCGGGCGTTCCCACTGCTCGCCCAGGCGCGCCTCGATCGCGTCCTCCACCTCATCGGGGAGCTTGGTGCCGCCGCGAGCAAAGAACTTGATGCCGTTGTCGGGCGCCGGGTTGTGGGAGGCGGAGATCATCACACCCAGATCCGCGCCGGAGGCCTGCACCAGATGGGCGAGGCCCGGGGTGGGGAGGATTCCTGCGTCCAGCACATCCACCCCGGCGGAGGCGAGGCCCGCGGAGACCGCGGCGGAGAGGAAATCGCCCGAGGGGCGGGTGTCGCGGGCGAGGATCGCGCGGGGGCGGGTGCCGCCGAAGGCACCCAGGGTGCCCAGCACGTGGGCGGCTCCCACGGACAGTTCGACCGCGAGCTCCGCGGTGATGTCGTCGTTCGCGCGTCCGCGCACTCCGTCGGTGCCGAAGAGTCGTGCCACACGGGCCTCCTTGGGTGGGGTTCTCGCCGTGAGAGTACCGGGGTCGAGCAGCGGGACGGGCGGGAACCGCCGTCCCGGCCGCGCGGGACCGGTCACGTCCAGGCGGTGGCGCACCGCCGTCGCTGCAGCGGCGTGGGTGCTGCGCGGTACGTTGGATGGATGCCCGATCCCTCGTCTCTGCCCCGGCCGCTGCCCTCGGCGATCAGTCTGCTCGTGGGTGATCGCACGGCCTCGCGGGGCCTCGCGGCAGCCCGCGCCGGCCGGGTCGACGACCTGGCCTGGGATGCGGCGGAGCAGACCGTGCGCGGGACCGTCACCGATGAGGAGGGTGCCGCGCACCGCCCATCGGCCGTTCTCGTGGAGTACGACGAGGATGCGGTGAGTCGCCGTTTCCAGCCCGCGGGGCCGGGCGGTCTGTGGCGACCGACGGTCTCGCGCTGCGGCTGTCCGGCCCAGGAGGCATGCCAGCATGTGGCGGCTCTGCTGTATCACCTGGGCGAGGTCGCCGCGCAGGCGGTGCTCGAGCAGCCGGTGGCGGAGTGGCGCAGTGTGCTGCGGCCCGTGCTGTCCTCTGCGGCGCGACCCACCGGCACTGCGGCGCCGAAGCCGCTGGCCCTGCGGGTGGATCTGCAGGCCGCGCCCGCGGCGGGTGCCTCGCGTCGGCGGCGCGTCCCGGCCACGGCGGGTCTGGTGCGCGAGGGCGCGGAGCTGTGGGTGGGGCTGCGGCCGATGACCCGCGGCAGCCGCGGCACCTGGGTGAAGGGGCAGCTGTCCTGGCGGACCTTCGAGCAGCGGGCCGCGCGGCGGGATCTGGATGAGACGCAGGCCGAGGCGCTCGCGCGGCTGTTCGCGGCCGCGGGGGTGGAGCGGTCCTATGCGGCCGGCAGCATCGAGCATCTGTGGCTGGGCACGATCACCTCCCCGCTGCTGTGGCAGGCCCTCGCGCAGGCCCGCTCGCACGGCGTGGAGCTGCTGCCCGGTGACGGCCTCGCGTCGGTGGAGCTGCTGGGGCGGGCGGAGGCGGGCCTGGATCTGCGCGCAGATGAGCATGGTGACCTGCAGCTGCGCCCCCTCATCGACGTGGAGGGCGAGGCCGCTGAGCGGGGCCGTCTGCTGGGCGGGGCCGGGGTGCTCGATGTGCTGATCGACGAGGAGGACGCGCTCCACGCGCGGATCGCGCCGCTGGCCCGCGCCGTGCCGCGCGAGCTGCGGACCCTCCTGCAGCGCCGGAGGCCGCTTGCCGTGCCCACCGCGGAGCGGGAAGCGTTCCTCGAGCTCGCCTACCCGCAGCTGCGCACTCTCACCGCCATCACCAGCAGCGATGACAGCGTTGAGCTGCCCGCAGCGCGCCGCCCCACCCTGCTGCTGCAGGCCGCCTACGCCTCCGGGGATCGGCTCACGCTGCGCTGGTCCTGGCGCTACCACGAGCCGGAGCTGAGCTTCCCGATCGACCAGCGCCACGGCGCGCATCGGGATCTCGCCCATGAGGATGCCGTGATCGCCGCGGCGATGAGCGTATGGCCCACGGTGATCGACGACTCCGCCGAGCTGCTCTCCGGCCCGGACACCGCCCGCTTCAGCGAGCATGCCCTGGATGCGCTCGCGGCGCTTGAGCATGTGGACGTGCAGATCACCGGGACCCGCCACGCCTACCGGGAGCTCGACGGCGCCCCGCAGGTGCGGATCACCCAGCATGAGAGCCCCGGGAAGAACGACTGGTTCGACCTCGGCTTCGACATCACGATCGAGGGGCGCCAGATCCCCTTCCCCACCCTGTTCGTGGCCCTCGCGCAGGGGCGTAGCCGCCTGCTGCTGCCGGACAAGACGTACTTCGCCCTGGACCATCCGGCCTTCGACGCGCTGCGGGAGCTGATCGCCGAGGGTGAGGCGCTCGCGGAATGGGAACCGGAGACCCAGCGCATCTCCCGCTACCAGGTGGATCTGTGGGATGACCTGGCGGAGGTGGCGCAGCAGGCCACCGCGAGCGCCGCCTGGGAGCGCGGCATTGCCGGGGTGCTCGCCGGAGATCCGCCGCCTGCTCCCCCGCTGCCGACGCACCTCACCGCCGAGCTGCGGGACTACCAGCAGGAGGGCTTCGCCTGGCTCGCGATGCTGTTCGCGCATGAGCTGGGCGGGATCCTCGCCGATGACATGGGGCTCGGCAAGACGGTGCAGACCCTCGCGCTGATCGCGCACGCCCGCGAACGCGTCCCGTCGGCCCCTCCGTTCCTGGTGGTGGCCCCCGCCTCGGTGCTGCCGGTGTGGCGGCGCGAGGCCGAACGTTTCACCCCGGGGCTCACGGTGCGGGTGCTGGATGCCACCGCCGCCGCGCGCGGCACCGAGGTTCCCGCGGCGATCGATGGCGCGGATCTGGTGGTCACGAGCTACACGGTGCTGCGGATCGACCAGGAGGCCTTCGCCGCGGCAGGACCGTTTCAGGGGCTCGTGCTCGATGAGGCGCAGTTCGTGAAGAACCCCCGCTCGCGCACGCACCTCGCGGCCGCGGGGATCCGGGCGCGGATGCGGCTGGCGATCACGGGCACGCCGATGGAGAACTCCCTGGCGGACCTGTGGGCGATCGCGGATCTCGTGGCCCCGGGCCTGCTGGGCACCGCGATCGGATTTCGGCAGCGCTTCACCCTGCCCATCGGCTCCGGGGAGCACCCGGAGCGCCTAGCCCTGCTGCGCCGACGGATCCGCCCGTTCCTGCTGCGCCGCACCAAGGAGCAGGTGGCCGCCGAGCTGCCCGCGAAGCACCAAGAGGTCATCACGGTGCCGCTCAGCCCGGAGCATCGGGAGGTCTACGACTCGGTGCTACAGCGGGAGCGCAAGAAGGTGCTGGGGCTCATCGAGTCCGATGTGGAGCGCGCCCGGTTCATCATGTTCCGCTCGCTGACCCTGCTGCGGATGCTGGCGCTGGATCCCGCGCTCGTGGACGCCGAGGCGTACGCGGATGTGCCCGGCAGCAAGCTCGAGGCGCTGCTGGATCGGCTCGCGGAGGTGATCGGGGATGGGCACCGGGTGCTGCTGTTCAGCCAGTTCACGAGCTACTTGGACCTGATCGGGGAGCGCCTGGCGCGTGAGGGCATCGCGCATGAGCGCCTGGACGGTTCCACACGGGACCGCGATCTGGTGGTCACGGCGTTCCGTGAGGGGCAGGCGCCGGTGTTCCTCATCTCGCTGAAGGCCGGTGGTTTCGGGCTCACCCTCACCGAGGCGGATTATGTGTTCCTACTGGATCCGTGGTGGAACCCGGCGGCGGAGAACCAGGCGATCGACCGCACCCACCGCATCGGCCAGGACCGCCCGGTGATGGTGTACCGGATGATCGCCGAGGACACGATCGAGCAGAAGGTCCTCGCGCTGCAGCAGAAGAAGGCCGAGCTGTTCGACGCCCTGACCGACGGCGGCGAGGCGTTCCGCGCCGCGATCACCGCAGAGGATCTGCGGGAGCTGTTGGGCTGAGTCGGCGCGCGATCAGACCGCCCAGCGCGGCGGGGACGCCCCAGAGGGGCCGACGGGGCGCTCGAGGGTCGCGCCGTCCCCGCGCCGCGGAGGCGGAACCGCCTCGAGCATCCCCGTCCCCGCGCCGCCACGGCGATGCCGCCTCCCTGCGCCTCAGTCGGGGACCGCTCCGTGGCGCTCCCGCAGCACGTCACGGGCCTGCGCCATGAGGCCCAGCACCCGCTCCGCCTCGCGCGCGTCGTCGATGGGGTTGTCGGCGAAGGTCGCGAAACCACAGTCGGTGGACAGCAGCACCCGTTCGGGCCCGAAAACGGCGATGGCCTTCTCCGCCCGCTCCAGGACGTCCTCGACTGTGTCGGCCTCGCTGTCCTTCTGGTTCACCACGCCCACGCACACCCGCTGATCCTCGCGGATGCCGCGCAGCGCGGAGAGCTCTCCGGCACGCGGGGTGCACAGCTCGAGCACGAGCGTGCCCACGTTCGCGGCCCGGAACAGCGGCACCAGCGGCCCGTAGTCCCCGGCGAGCGCCGCGGATTCATCCCGCGTCCAGTTGCCGCGGCACACATGCAGCGCGAGCCGCTCGGCGGGGAAGCCGTCGGTGACCCGGGTGATGAGCTCCTGGGCGAAGGCGAGTTCGGCGATGGTGTCACCGCGATCGCCCAGCGCGCCGCACATGAAGGTGCGACCGCCCTCGCCCACCTGCCCGTACAGCACTTCGGTGAGGACCGGCTCATCGATCTGCACCAGCGGCGCCCCGGCGGCCAGGAGGTCGGCGATCTCCTCGCGCAGCACCCGCACGATGTCTTCGGCGAGCTGTTCACGGTCGTCGTAGGCGCGGTCGGAGATGCACTCCATCCACATGGTGCGCGTCAGCAGGTAGGGGCCGGGCAGGCACACCTTGACCGGGCGGGAGCTGATCTCCGCGGCGGCTTCGTACTCGTGGCGTACCAGGGGCTTGTCCCGGCCCAGCGGCCCGAACACGGCCGGGTGGCGCACCTCTCCGGCGGGCACATCGAGGGCGTCCAGCTCGCGGCGGAACTCCTCGGGGTCATCGACGTAGGGCAGCAGGTCGGTGATGGGGATCAGCTGGCAGTTCTGCAGCAGACCGCCCACGAAGGAGGAGTAGTTGTCGCGGCGCTGCTCTCCGTCGGTCACCAGGTCCACCCCGGCCCGCTCCTGCGCGGCGATCGCCAGGCGCACCGCATCCTCGGCATCGGCCGCGAACTGGGCCTCATCCGCACGGCCCTCGAGGTGCTCATGCAGGGTGCGCAGCATCCAGCGCGGCCGCGGCCACGACCCCATGGTGAGCACCGACAGCGGGGCGATCGCGGGGGCCGGGGCCGGCTCGGGCAGGGCGTCGGGGATGTGCGGGGTCACCACCTCCTGGGTGATGGCCATCTGCTCCTTCGCCAGGCGCTTGCGCTGCTTCTTACGGCGCGGGGCAGGCTGAGCGGCCTCATCATTCTGTGCTGCGGCAGGAGTGGCTGGGGCTGCATCGGCGGTCGTGGTAGCCGGTGTCTCCGGCGCGGCCGCGGCGTCCGACGGTTCCTCCCCCTCTGGCGGAGTGAACGGTCCCTTGGAGACCAGGAAGCGCCAGATCTTCTCCTCCCCGTCCTCGACGTACCAGTGGACCAGGTCGTTCTTGGTCAGGCGGCACCAGGAGGGCAGATCCACCTCCACGGTGGAGTCCCGCGAGAGGATCTCCAGCAGCTGCCCGGGCTCCAGCGGATCGATGTGCTGGCGGATCATCAGCAGCAGGCCGTTGCCGCAGTCGAGGTGGCCACCGTCGAAACCGGCGGTGGGCGGGTACGGATGAGCGGTGGTGGACACGCGGGGACCTTTCGCAGCAGGGGCACGACGGCCCCCGTCAGAGCCCCGGAACAGGGCCGACGGGGACCGTCGTGGCAGGGTTCAGGGGATCAGTAGGAGACGGACGGGGTGCCGCCGGCGAGGAACTCGACGAGCTTCGCGCCGCCCACGACGGTGGCGCCCTCGACGAGGTTCTCGGTGTCGATGCCACGCTTCTTCACGCAGGGGGCGCACACATAGATGGTGCCGCCTGCCTTGACGAAGTTGCTCATGAGCTCGCTGAGCGGGGCGAAGCCCTCCTCGTGGATGTCATCGGCGTAGCCCTTCTCCGCCAGGCGCGCGCCCTCGGTGGAGAGGAACACCATGGTCTCCTGGTCGGAGCCGACGGCGGCGTTGGCGATGACGAAGCCGACGGTCGCCTTGTCGGTGTCGTTCTTGGCGTTGTTGATGATGACGTTGAACTTGGTGCTCATGCGCGCTCCTCGGGTGCGTCGGCGGTAGGGGCTGGACCTTTGCGGATGAAGAACAACGGGGGTTCAGCGTGGACCAGCTCATTGCCGGTCAGCCCGCACCAGGCGGGCATATCCCACTGCAGACCCTCGTCGGTGCCGTGGAGGCGAATGATCTCCCCTGCGGTCATCTCGTCGCGCAGCTTCAGCTTCAGCAGCACCACGAGCTCACCGCAGCCCAGGTCACCGGCATCCCACTCGTGGGTGTAGGCAGGGTGGGTCATCGGGGGTGCCTCCTCGGCGAGTGCTTCATCCGGCATTAGTGCCGGTGACCTGCAGAAACCGTAACACTCCAGCACACCTGCCCGGAGTCCGAGGTCCCGCGGCGAGGCAGAACAGCAGAAGGCCCCCGACCGGGCTGGTCGGGGGCCGCCTGACAGACTGCGGCTCAGGCCGGTTCCACCACCGTGGGGGCAGTGCCGGTCTCCGCGGCGAGCACAGCGTTGTCGAGCCCGCCGGTGACGAGGTTCTGCACCGCGGTGTCGGTGTAGAAGGCCACGTGCGGGGTCATGAGCACATCCTCACGGCCCAGCAGCTCCTCGAGCACCGCATCACCGAGGTCCTTGCCGGTCCAGTCGTAGCGGTAGTAGGGGGCTTCGTTCTCGTAGGTGTCCAGCGCCGCTCCGGACAGGTGCCCGGAGTTCAGCGCCTCCAGCAGCGCTGCGGTGTCCAGCAGGCCACCGCGGCCCGCGTTGATGACCACCGCACCGGGGGCGAGCCGCGCGAGCACGGCCGCATCGACCACGTGGTGGTTCGTGGCCAGCAGCGGCATGTGCAGGGTGAGCACATCCGCCCCCTCGACCGCCTCCTCGAGGGTGGGGGCGTACTGGCCCACCTCCCCGAAGTCCGGTCGCGGGTAGGGGTCATAGCCCACCACCTCGGCGCCCAGGGCATGGAACAGCCGGGCGGCCCGCAGACCGATCGACCCGGTGCCCAGCACGGCCACCCGCAGCGTGGCGAGCTCCCGGCCGATCAGACCCGCGAAGCGGAAATCGCGCTGGGAGTTCTTGCGCTCGATCTGCGCAAAGCGCCGCGTGAGGTACAGCGTCGAGGCGAGCACGAACTCGGCGATCGCATTGGGCGAGTACACCGGGACGTTGGTGACCACGATTCCGTGCTGCTTCGCGAGCGCCAGGTCCAGCATATCCACACCGGCGGTGCGGCTGGACAGCTGGCGGATCCCCGCCTCGGCGAGCGCCGAGTACACCTCCGGCTCGGGGCTGATGACCTGCTGCAGGCACACGGCCTGAACGCCCTTGAGCAGCGGAAGCGTGGCGGCGGTGAGGATCTCCTCGCGGGCCACCACCTCATGCTCGGGGTGCTCGCGCTGCCAGGCCTCCAGGGCCGGGCGCTCGTCCTCACGGATTCCCAGGAACAGGATCTTCATCGTGCATCTCCTTCCGCATCCGCGCTCACGGATGCCGGTGTCTGCGCGGTCTCGCGGTCCGCAGCGGTCTGAGGGGTGTCGGGGGTCTGCGGGGCGGTCGTCGCGGTGCCGTCCAGGGCGTCGCGGTCCTCGCGGGCGACGGATTCGAGCGGCTCATCGGCCTGTCCCTCGCTCACCGGTGCGCCCTGCGGGGTGAAGGCGAAGATCGAGGGCGAGTAGATGCCGGTGCGCACGCACAGAGCGTGGAACGCGAAGGCCAGGATGATCGGGGCGACGAAATACACGAGCACGACGATCCCGAGGGTCGCGATCGGCGAGGCGTCCAGGTCCTTCGCCGCCGCGATCGGGCCCACCAGACCGGACTGGCCGAAGCCCGCGGTCTCCGCGGTGCCGGTGATGTTCAGCAGGCCGCCCACCAGTCCCGTCAGGCCGCCCACCACCATGAGCGGCAGCGCCATGATCGGGTACTTCAGGAGGTTGCCCATCATCATCTTCATGGCGCCCAGGAACGTGGACCAGGTGACGCCAGCGTTGTTGACACGCAGGCTGCCGGCCAGCAGCACCGCGGCGGCGGCGCCGATGCCGACGCTGGCCGCACCGGCGGCCGGGCCGCTGATGCCAATCGCGAGGCAGACGCCGACGGTGGAGATGGGCGAGACGATCATGACCGAGAAGATCATGGCGATCAGCACGAAGGCGATCAGTCCCAGGCCCTCCTGCACGGCGATGGCGTTGACGAGCGCGCCGATGCCGGTGGTGATGTAGCGGACGTATGGCAGTAGCAGGATGCCCACCAGGCCCGCGATGCCACCGCCGATAATAGGCAGGAACAGCACGGTGAGGCTGCCCAGGCGGTTGCCCATCCAGGCCAGGATGAGCACGGCCACGGAGGCGGTGATCATGGTGTTGATGAGGTCACCGATGCCCACGAGCATCACCCCGTCGGGGCTGAAGCTCATCGCACCGGAGCCCACGAAGGTGGCGGTGCCGATGATGACCGTCTGCACGGCGGTCATGGCGAACTGCATGCCGATCAGCACGCCCACGATCACCGGGACGGTGAACTGCAGGCCGATGACGACTTGCGAGAGGGTCGTGAACAGGTCGATGGAGGGGAAGGTGCGGGCGAGGAACTTGAACAGCTCGCCCGTAATGGCGTTGGGGATCAGACCCACCACGATGCCCACGGCCGCGCCGTTGAGGACGCGGTCAAGGAACAGTTTGGGGGTCATGGGAGTGTCGAACACGAACGGTCCCTTCGGTTGGGGTCCCGTGATCGACGGGACCGGAGGAAGGTCCCCGCGGGCGCCTGATGGGCAGCCGCGCAGGCTCGGCGAGGGGTGGGATGGTGCCCCCGCACCAGGGCCCACGCTAACGCTCAAGCGATTAAGGCCGCAGGCTGTTCGTCCCGAGGTATGCGAACGGCCCCCGACCGTGGTGGTCGGGGGCCGTTCGCTGTAGCCGTTGAGCAGGCGCGATGCGTGCCCGGCGGGCCGAATGTGATCTCAGCGCGCGGGGCACGGGATCAGCGCTTGGAGTACTGCGGCGCCTTGCGGGCCTTCTTCAGACCCGCCTTCTTGCGCTCGATGACGCGGGCGTCGCGCTTGAGGAAGCCGGCCTTCTTCAGGGTGGGCCGGTTGTTCTCCACATCGATCTGGTTCAGCGCGCGGGCCACACCCAGGCGCACCGCACCGGCCTGGCCGGAGGGGCCGCCGCCGGTCAGGCGGACGAACACATCGAAACGACCCTGCAGGTCCAGGATGGTCAGCGGGTCGTTCACCTCCTGCTGGTGCAGCTTGTTCGGGAAGTAGTTCTCGAGCGAGCGGCCGTTGATGGTCCACTGGCCGGAGCCGGGGACCAGGCGGACGCGGGCGATCGCACGCTTGCGGCGGCCGGTGCCGTAGCCGGGAGCGGTCGCGGACTGGCCGGTCCCCACAGTGCCCTCAGCGGCGGTGGACTCGGTGGTGTAGTTGCCCGAGGCGATCTCGTCGGTCTCGACCTCGTGGGAGTCGTTGGTGGTCTCGGTCACGGTTCTCCTTGGTTCTTCCGTGCGGCAGGGCGAGTGGCGGGAGCCCCCGCTTACTGCGCCACCTGGTCGAAGGTGTACGGGACGGGCTGCTGAGCGGCATGGGGGTGCTCAGGGCCCGCGTAGATCTTGAGGTGCTTGAGCTGCTGCACAGCCAGCTTGTTCTTCGGGAGCATGCCCTTGATCGCCTTCTCCACGGCGCGCTCGGGGTGCTTCTCGAGCAGCTCGGAGTAGGGGATGTCGCGCAGGCCGCCGGGGTAGCCGGAGTGGCGGTAGGCCTTCTTGGCCTCCCGCTTGTTGCCGGTCAGGGCGACCTTCTCAGCGTTGATGATGATCACGAAGTCGCCTGCATCCACGTGGGGTGCGAAGACCGGCTTGTGCTTGCCCCGCAGCAGCTGAGCAGCCTGGGAAGCGAGCCGGCCGAGGACGACATCCGTTGCGTCGATGACGTACCAGGAACGCTCGACATCGCCGGGCTTCGGGGTGAACGTACGCACTCGTGCCTTCTTCTCTCGTCAGTGGTGCCCGCGCGGCGGCGCCGCCCGGGCACGGTTCGATGGACCGTGGGCACGCTTCCTTCGGTCAAAGCATGGCCCCTATGGCTGCACCCGTCCCGTTCCGCATACGATGCGACGACGGTCCTGGATGTGGGTGAGACCCCTCCTCGCGCCGGAAGTGAGAGTTCGGCTGCGGAGTCGGGCACACATCAAGGCACAACGACGCTCAACTGTAGTGGTGGCCGCGATGGAGCGTCAACGCGCAGACCCGCTCAGACGATGTGATCTGCGCCGGGCTCCGACGGGTCCGCGGCGCCGGGGCCGCGCCAGGTGCGCGAGCGCTCCGCCTGCGCGGCCAGATCAGGATCGGCCGGGTAGGCGACATGTTCGAGCGTGAGACCTTGCGGCGGCGCAAGCGGCGCGGCGCCCGGCGCGTTCCGACGGGCAGCCTCGCGGGTGCGGGCCTGAAGCACACGCTGCGGCCAGTCCTCGTCGCGCCGGCCCTCCCCCACCGGCAACAGCACGCCCACGAGTGAGCGGACCATGTGGTGGCAGAAGGCATCGGCCACAACCGTCGCGACGACAAGCCCTTCGTCGGCCCTTCCCGGCGCGGGGCGTTCCCAGGTGAGTTCGCGCAGCTCCCGCACGGTGCTCGCCCCCTTTCGCGGTTTGCAGAAGGACAGGAAGTCGTGCTCGCCCAGCAGCGCCCGGCTCGCGCGGGCCATCGCCTCCTCATCCAGCGCGGCGCGGTGGCGCAGCACATCCGTGCGCAGCGGGTCGTGGACGGCGGGAGCATCGGAGATGCGGTAGCGGTAGCGGCGCCACAGCGCCCCGAACCGGGCATCGAAATCCGCGGGCACCTGGCGGGCGGCCCGGATCACGAGGTCCGCCGGGAGGACCCCGTTCAGTCGGGTGAGCAGCGCCGCGGCGGGGCTGCGGTCCGAGCGGCCGGGGAGGGTGGCGGCCACCGGGCGGGGCAGGTCCAGATGGCAGACCTGGCCGCGAGCGTGCACGCCGGTGTCGGTGCGGCCCGCGACGGTGACCTGCACGGGAATGCGGGCGATGCGGGAGAGCGCCTGCTCGAGCTCCCCCTGGACGGTGCGCAGACCCGGCTGGGCGGCCCAGCCGTGGAAGCCGGAGCCGTCGTAGGCGAGGTCCAGGCGCAGGCGGATGGTGGGTCGGGCGGGAGGCTCGCCGGGTGTCCAGTCGGCGGTGCGGTCGAGGGGCTGCGAGGACATGCCTGCGATCGTAGTCAGAGCCTGCGGCGCGGGCGGCCGGGCACCTGCCCCGGGTAGCTCGGTACCCTGGCGGGCGTGAAGATCCTCGTCATCGGCTCCGGGGGTCGCGAGCATGCGATCTGCCGCCGCCTGTCCCATGATTCCCCTGCCCCTGAGCTCCATGCCGCCCCCGGCAATCCCGGGATCGCGCAGCTGGCCACCTGTCATGACGTGGCGGTGAGCGATCTGGATGGCCAGGTGCGCCTGGCCCGCGAGCTCGCGGTCGACCTCGTGGTCGTCGGCCCGGAGGCGCCGTTGGTCGCGGGGGCGGCGGATCGTCTGCGCGAGGCGGGCTTCGCGGTGTTCGGGCCGTCGGCGGCGGCGGCGCGTCTGGAGGGCTCGAAGTCCTGGGCGAAGGAGATCATGCAGGCCGCCGGGGTGCCCACGGCCGCATCGGTCACCGTGACTGATCCTGCCGAGCTCGAGGCGGGGCTGGACCGCGTGAACCCGCTGGGGGATGTGCCGTATGTGACCAAGGCCGATGGGCTCGCCGCCGGCAAGGGTGTGGTGGTCACCGCCGAGCGGGACGAGGCTCTCGCGCATGCGGCATCGGTGCTCGCCGCGGGTGGGACCGTGGTGCTCGAGGAGTACCTGGATGGCCCGGAGGTGTCGCTGTTCTGCGTGTGCGATGGCGAGCACGTGGTGCCGCTCGCACCCGCGCAGGACTTCAAGCGCGCGCTGGATGGCGATGAGGGCCCGAACACGGGCGGCATGGGGGCGTACTCGCCGCTGCCGTGGGTGCCGGAGGGCCTGGTCGAGGAGGTGATGGAGACGGTGGCACGGCCGACGGTGGCCGAGCTCGCCGCGCGCGACATCCCCTTCGTCGGCATTCTGTACTGCGGGCTGGCGCTCACCTCCCGCGGGGTGCGGGTGGTGGAGTTCAATGCCCGCTTCGGAGACCCGGAGACGCAGGTGGTGCTCGAACGGCTCGTCAGCCCGCTCGGACCGCTGCTGCTCGCGGCGGCGCGGGGTGAACTGGTTGAGGAGCCGCTCGCCTGGAGCGAGGATGCGGTGGTGAATGTGGTCATCGCTGCTGAGGGCTACCCGGCATCGGCCCGCACGGGCGATCCGATCACCGGGATCGCAGAGGCGGAGGCGCGCGGCGCCCATGTCATCCACGCCGGCACGGCGCTGCGCGACGGGGAGCTGGTCAGCGTCGGCGGGCGTGTGCTGTCGGTCGTGGGGCGCGGGGCGGATCTCGCCGCGGCACGGCAGACGGCGCTCGCGGCGGCCGAGCTCATCGGCCTGGAGGGCTCGCATCACCGCACGGATATCGCGGTGCGCGGCGCCCAGGGCCTGCCCTCGCTGAACCCGACCGCGAACATCGAGGACGATGCCGAGGAATCCGCTGATGCCCAAAGCAGTGGCACCGGGGCCGATGGGCAGGTGCGTGCATGAGCGCCCCGCTGACCTGTGCCCCCGAGCTGCCGGGCTGGGACCATGCCGTGACCGGCAAGGTTCGCGAGCTGTATGTGCCGGCCGGGCAGGATGCCGCATCGGCCACCGAGGTGCTGGTGGTGGCGACCGACCGCATCAGCGCCTTCGACCACACCCTGCAGCCGGGCATCCCGGACAAGGGGCGGCTGCTGACCGGTATCAGCCTGTTCTGGTTCGAGCAGCTCGCCGATCTGGTGCCCCACCATGTGCTCTCCGCGACCGATGTGCCCGCGGCAGTCAGAGGGCGGGCGCTGCGCTGCCGGGGCCTGTCCATGGTGCCGCTGGAGTGCATCGCCCGCGGGTACCTCACCGGCTCGGGACTCGCCGACTACCGGGCGGGCGGGGCCGTCGGCGGGCATGTGCTGCCCACCGGGCTCGGGGAGGCCTCGCGGCTGGACCCCGCGATCTTCACCCCCTCCACCAAGGCCGAGCAGGGCGATCACGATGAGAACATCACCGTCGCCGAGGCCCGCGACCGCCTCGGCGCAGAGCTCGTCGACCAGCTCGAGGAGCTGACGCTCGCGGTGTACGAGCGGGCGCGCACCATCGCCGCCGAGCGGGGGATCCTGCTGGCGGATACCAAGCTCGAGTTCGGGCACTCGCGGACCGACGGGACGCTGACCCTGGGCGATGAGGTGCTCACCCCCGATTCCTCGCGTTTCTGGTCCGCCGACCAGTACGAACAGGGCCGCACCCCGCCGAGCCTGGACAAGCAGTACGTGCGCGACTGGCTGACCTCCGCGGCCTCCGGCTGGGACAAGGGCTCGGCAGCCGCGCCGCCCGAACTGCCCGCCGAGGTCGTCGAGCAGACCCGGCAGCGGTACGTCGAGGCCTACGAGCGGCTCACCGGCCAGGAGTTCTGAGGCGCGAGCTCAGTGGCAGTTCCCCACGCGCGACATGCCCGCCGAAGCCGCCACCCCTCCCGCGACACGCCCGCCGAAGCTGCCGCCCCTCCCGCGACACACCCACCGAGTGCACCGATATGAGGCGAACCTGCCACGAATCGGTGCACTCGGCGGCTCGGGGCGGCGTGGCGCGCGAGGTATCAGGCAGGGTAGCGCTGGCCGGGCGTGACAGACGGGGCGCGGCGCGCGAGAGCGATCAGGCCGTCAGGCAGTGAGCAGCAGCACCGCGATCACGCATGCGACCACGCTGATCACCAGCACTGCGTCACCCCAGCCCAGCGCGACCGGTCGCCACACGGTGCGCTCTCCCTCTCCGAGACCACGGGACTCGAGCGCGAAAGCCAGATGGCTGGCGCTGCGCACAGCGTCCACCAGCACAGCGAACGCACAGCGCAGAAGCGTGCGCACTCCCGCCCGCGGCACCGTGCCGTCATCATGCAGCGGCAGGCGCACCCGATGCGCTCGAGTAATGGTGGCCCACCGGGCAGGCAGATCATCGAGCAGTCGTCGGCCAGCCAGCAGGGCGTAGGCGTAACGGGCCGGCAGCCGGGCATGCTGCTGCAGGCTGACCATCGTCTCCCGGGGATCGGTGGCACGGGTGACGGCGTACGCCCCGAGCCCGATGAGCAGGGCGCGCAGGGCGAGCGCCGTGCCCAGCACCGCCCCCTCGCGCGTGATCCGCACCGGAAGGTCCGGCCACAGCACCTCCCCGGGCCGCGAGAGCAGGTTGACCATCAGCACCCCGGCGGCGAACAGCGCAAACGGCACCTGAGCGCGCAGCAGGGCAAGGGGTCCGATCCGGCAGCCCAGCATCGTGCCGGCTGCAGCGAGGAGGTACAGCACGGCCAGCGGCAGCGGATCCGTCAGCAGGATCGCCACCGCGCTGAGGGCGGTGAGCAGGCCCAGCAGAACCGTGGGGTTACGGCGCGCCAGGACGCCGCGCCGGGGATGGCCAGACCGCGGATCGGGTGTCAGGCCAGGGCGGGCATCGGCTGCGGGCCGATGCTCGGGATCCGTAGCATCGCGCAGCCCTGCCCGGCGCAGAAGAGCGGTATCGGCCAGCAGTCGGCTCGGCGGCATCGGGCCGTGCAGCGTGCCGTCGGCGAGGACCACCACCTCATCGGCCGACTGCACCAGATGCAGGTCGTGGGTGGACAGCGCCACGGCCCGGCCCTCGCGCGCTGCGGCGCGCAGCAGGTCCGCGACGGTCCGGGCGGCGGCGCGGTCCAGGCCGAAACCCGGCTCATCGGCCAGCAGCACGGGACGCTCGGTGAGCAGCATCGCCCCGACGGACAGGCGTCGCTGCTGCCCGCCGGAGAGCCGGTGCGGGCTCTGCTCCGCCTGCTCGACCAGGTCCAGGGTGCGCAGCATCTGCTCTACGCGCTCATCGTCCGCTCCCGAGGCAGCGAGCTCCTCCCGGACGGTGTCGGCCACGAACTGCGCGGAGGGACGCTGAAAGACCAGCCCCGCGGCGCCGCCCTCGATCAGTCCGGCCGTGGGCGCATCCAACCGTGACAGCGCTCCCAGTAGCGTGGACTTTCCTGCGCCGTTGCGTCCCACCACGGCGAGGACGCGACCCGCATGCACGTCGAGGTCCACGTTCTCCAGCACGGGCACCGCCCCGCGGGACAGCGTCGCGTCGCGCATCGTGAGCACGGGATCCTCCGGGCTCGCGGGCGGCTCTGGTGCCGGTCCGGAGGAAGGTCGGGCATGGTCGTGCTCGAACTGCTGGGGCAGCCAGCATCCAGCCTCGCGCAGCGCCTCGGCGTGCTCGTCCAGCACCTGTCCCGTCGGCCCGTCGGCGATCACGTGGCCCGATCGGTCCAGCGCGATGGTCCGGCCGGGCAGCCCCTCCAGGCCCTGCTCCCCCGCCCACTCATCGAGGCGGTGCTCGACGAGGATCATGGCCGGCCTGGTCGTGGCCAGAGCAGTCTCGACGGCGCTGCGCACAGCCCGGATCGCGGGGGCGTCCAGCATCGCAGTGGGCTCGTCGAGCAGCAGCAGCGAAGGGCCGGAGACCTGGGCGGCAGCGAGCGCTACGCGCTGCAGCTCCCCGCCCGAGAGGGTCGAGGAAGCTCGCTCGGCGAGCTGCTCACCGTGCACGGCGGCGAGTGCGGCCTCGACCCGCGGGCCGATGCACCGAGCGTCGACCGCACTGTTCTCGAGCGGCAGTGCCACATCCTCATCCACCCGCGGCAGACACACCCCGGCGGAGGGATCCTGACCGAGGTAGCCCACGCGCCCGGCGACGGCGAGCACGCCGCCGGACACGGGATCGATACCGTCCACCTGCACCGTCCCCCTGACCCATCCGCGCTGGTGGGAGGGGATCGCACCGGCCAGTGTGCGCAGCAGCGTCGACTTCCCGCTGCCGCTGGGGCCCAGCAGGAGCACCTGCTCGCCGGCGCGGATCTCAGCGGACCAGGGCCCCACGCCATGGCCGTCAGGAAGGACCACCTCGAGCTCCTCGGCGCGGACGATTAGACGGTCCGCTTCCCGCTGAGCCGGGGATCCGACGGGGAACGGCTCAGTGGACACGGCGCCGCGGGGTCGCATCCGCGGGCGACCGGGCTCCGACGGGGAAGTCGGAGACCACCCCGGTGCGCTCCAGGCCGCGCACGAGCACCTTGGCCAGCAGCCCGCCGAGCACGAGCCCGGAGATCACCTGCATCACCAGGCGCAGCACGAGGATGTCCTGGCCGTACCAGCCCATCCGGAACGCGGTCCAGAAGAACACCAGACCCGCGCCGAGCGCGCCGGAAGCGGCGAAGACTCCCCAGGTGAAGCGTCGGTATCCGGTCAGCGCGAAGGGAATCTCGCTGCCCAGGCCCTGCAGAGTCGCGGAGATCAGCAGCATCGGCCCCACCGGGCTGCCGAGGAACACGACCTCGACCACAGCGGCGAGGATCTCCGCCAGGATGCCCACGCCCGGGCGGCGCAGGATCGCCAGCGCCACCGGTGCCACCAGCAGCCAGCTGCCGGATAGGACATGCTGGGCGAGATCCCCGGCCGGTCCCATCGCGATCGCGAGCAGGTTCCAGGCCTGGACGAATACCCAGTACAGGAAGCCGAAGACGACCCCGAGGACCACGATCAGCACGATCTCGCGCAGTGTGATCCGGCCCTGCGCGCGGTCGTCGGCGTGCGGGGTGGCGGAGGCAGCAGAGGAGGCGGGGGTGCTCATCGGTCGGTCTCCCCGGTACGGCGTCGGTCATGCGAGGGGCTGTTCAGCGAGATCGTGAGGTGGCTGGTGACGTGCTGGACGCTGCGCCCGACAAGGACCCAGCCGGCCAGGGCCGTCGCGATTACCTCGCCCACGTCTCCTTCCAGGCGGGTGACGAAGTGCTGCGATTCACGGAAGGTGCCCAGCTCCTTCGCATGATCGATCGCGGCGTAGATGTCGCGCATATGGTCCGGCTCCTCACCGTCGGCGAGAGCCTGGTCCGCGAGGGGGTACAGCGCCCATTCGGCCGATGCCCAGCGCCCGGTGCGTCGCACCGGCGGCATGTCGACGCTGCGCGGACCGGCTCCGCCGGGCAGCTCGCACTCCACTTCCCCGGGACATCCGCGGGAGAGCAGGATCTGCAGGGAGGCGTGGTGCTCCGTGGCCGCGAGATCCGCGGCCAGGTCGACGAGCCAGCGCTGGAGGTTCGCTTCGTGCCCGCCGGCGTAGGTGGAGACATCACCGGTCTCGAGCGTCAGCCCCGTGGTGTCCAGTCGGCTGAGCACGTCCACCAGGATGCGGGCATAGTCGTCGGCCATGACCGCGGCGGTGACACGGGCACCCACGCCGAAGCCGAGCGGCGTGGCGGTGAGTTCCGCGCGCGTGGCGGCATCGTGGTCGGTCAGGGAGGTGGCAGGGCTGGTCGTGCTGGTCACGGTCCGTGCCTTTCGATCGGCGGCACGGACTCGCGACGACCATCGCCGCGAGGAGCTCCCTGCGCCGGCATGATCCGGATCAGGTTCTACGGTCGGCGTTCACAACGCCCTCTCAGCCCGGTTCACCGGACTCCCGTGCACGCAATAGACCCTACCGCGAGAAGCGACGCAGTCCCCTCTTGCGGTCCTCACCCGGTCCGGTCGTCGGCCCGGCCACATGCGCGTGCCCGCGCTCCTCCCCGCGACACGCCCGCCGAAGTCGTCACCTTCCCCGCGACACGCCCGCCGAAATCGCCACCTTCCCCCGCGACACGCCCACCGAGTGCACCGATATGAGGCGAACCTGCCACGAATCGGTGCACTCGGCGAGCTGGGGCGGCGTGTTGAGCGGGGCCGGGGAACTGAGCCGGGGACGAGCCGAGAGGGGGCCGGGAAGGCTGCGGCGGCGTGTTGAGCGGGGACGGGGAGGCGGGGCGGCGTGACAGGCCGGGCCGGAGAAGCTACGGGGACGTGTCAAGCGGGGCTGCGCGGCTGAGCCGGGCATCTCGCGCTCCCGCCCCGGCGTTCACACCTCGACGACACGCTCCCCGTCCGGCCCGGCCCGGCGCTCACACCTCGACGACACGCTCGCCGCCGGGCCAGTCCCTCACCTCGGTACCCTCAGGGGCGAGGGCGGTGGACTGCCGCAGGTAGATCGCTCGCCCGCCGGGGCTGGCCACCGCATCGTGCACCGGCAGCGCCAGGCGCGGCCCCACGGCGCGCAGGAAGTCGATGGTCTCGGACATCTTCGACCATGGCGCGGTGACGGCGAAGGCCAGCACGTCGATGCCGTGGAACTCCTCGACGGGCTCGAGCGAGTCACCGGTGATGCCCAGACGCGGCCCGTCCCCGGCGCTCAGCACGAGGCCGGTGTTGCCCACCCGCGGGATGTCCGGGTGGATGATCGCGTGGCGGCCGCCGACGGCGCGGATCTCAAGCGCCGCCTCCTCCCCTACGGCCGACAGCTCATGGCGCTCCCCGGCGGCAAGCGGCACCAGCCGCTCCCGCGACACGGCACCTGCCGACCCGTCGGCCGAGGTGGTGCCGGATCCCGCGGCGGTGCCGGACGCCGGGGCACCCCCGTCGGCCTCCTCCTGACTGAGCAGCTGGGCCGCGGCCTCCGGTTCGGCGAGCACGACAGCGTCGGGGCTTGCGGCGAGCACGTCCCCCAGCAGCTCGGGGTCCACGTGATCGGGGTGCTGATGCGTGATGAGGACCGCATCCAGTCCGGCCAGGACCTCCTGCGGCAGGGCCCGCACGGCCTCGCCGGAGAAGGATCCGGGGTCTACGAGCAGACGTCGGCCCGCCATCTCGATGAGCAGGCAGGAATGGACGAGGTGACGGATCTTCATCGGAGCCTCCAGCTCTACGGCGTGCGCGCCGCTCGGTGACGGGTGCGACGCAGCGTCAGGTGCATCTGAGGGACAGGCGCATCTGAGAGGACACGCACATCTCGTGACGGGTGCATCTCGAACCTACCCCCGTCGGCCCGCGGGCTGCAGCCCATGGCCGTGCGCCCGGTACGATGAGGCGGTCGCTGCTGACCGGCCCGCGCCGGTCCCATCGGCCCCTCCCGCGCCGCACACTCGCGGCCGGAGACTGCAGCCCGTCCCCCGCCGCCCCGGCGGCCCCTCGCTCTCAGGAGAGTGCCCATGCCACGCGTCGTGGTCCACGTGATGCCGAAGCCCGAGATCCTCGACCCGCAGGGCAAGGCGGTCGCCGCCGCGCTGCCGCGGCTCGGCTTCGAGGGGATCTCCTCGGTGCGGCAGGGCAAGCGGTTCGAGCTCGAGGTGGACGGCGAGGTGACCGACGAGGTCCTCGCCCAGCTGCGCGAGGCCGCGACCACGCTGCTGTCCAACCCCGTGATCGAGGACGTCGTGGCGATCGACGTCGAGGAGAACTGATGCGCATCGGCGTGGTGACCTTCCCCGGCACCCTGGATGACCGCGATGCGCTGCGCGCCGTGCGTCTGGCGGGCGGGGAAGCCGTGACCCTGTGGCACGGCGATGATGACCTGCGCGACGTCCAGGCCGTGGTGCTGCCCGGCGGCTTCTCCTACGGTGATTACCTGCGCGCCGGCGCGATCAGCCGCTTCGCGCCCGTGATGGACAAGGTGGTCGACGCCGCAAAGGGCGGCATGCCGGTGCTGGGCATCTGCAACGGCTTCCAGATCCTGTGCGAGACGCACCTGCTGCCCGGCGCGATGATCAAGAACGCGCATCGCTCCTTCATCTGCCGCGACCAGCCGCTACGGGTGGAGAACACGCGCACCGCCTGGACCACGGAATACACCGACGGGCAGGTCATCCGCGTGCCGCTGAAGAACCAGGACGGCCAGTACGTGGCCGATGAGCGCACCCTCGCCGAGCTCGAGGCCGAGGGCCGCATCGTGTTCCGCTACGTGGCCAGGGCTACGCACGGCCCGGCGGGCTTCGAGGTAAACCCCAACGGCTCGCGCCATGACATCGCGGGCATCACCAACGCCGCGGGCAATGTCGTAGGGCTCATGCCGCACCCCGAGCATGCGGTCGAGACCGGCTTCGGCCCCGATCAGCCCGGGGAGGGCACCCGCACCGGCGTGGACGGCCTGGGCATGTTCACCTCGGTGCTGCGCGCCATGGCGAGCTGAGCGCGCGGGCAGGCGGGGTGCCCAACACACCGTGCGCAGCGCCCCGGGCCGACGCGCCGCTCAGACGTCGGGGCCCGCGGCGATCTGGCGCAGAGCCTCGACGTGGTCCCGCCAGCGGCGCAGCCCGTCCTTGGTCAGCGAGAGGGTGGTGCGCGGGCGCTTGCCCACAAAGCCCTTGGAAACCTGCACGAAGCCGGCCTTCTCCGGCTCACTGATCTGCTTGGACAGCACCGAGTCGGAGACCTCGACCGCATCGCGCAGGTCGGCGAAGGCCAGGTTCTCCACCGCGGCGAGCGCGGCGACGATCGAGAAGCGGACGTGATGGGCGAGCTCGGGGGCGAGGTCGAAGCGGGGGTGGGCCTTCTGCTCAGCGGTCATCGCGGCGGAACACGAGAATTGCCGCGATCCCTGCGAAGACCCAGCCCAGACCCATCAGGCCGACGAACAGCTGCGGGGCGAAATCCTCACTCGGGGCGATGCGGGAGGCCAGGTGCATGCCGAGCACGGTGAAGGTGCCGGCCACGCAGAGGATCGTGTAGAGGACGAACACAGAAGGCAAGGCACTGGGCAGCTGGCTGCGGCGGGCGTCCGCCTCGGCGAGCAGACGGCGGGCATCGGCGACGGTGGGCGCATCACCTACGGCGGCGCTGGGCGCATCACCTGCGGCGACGCCGGGCGCATCACCTGCGGCGCTGCCGACAGCAGCCGGTGCGGCGCCGGCGCCAGCTCCCTGCGGGGCGGCGGCGTGGTCGGTACGGGGTTCGGTCATGTCGGGTTCTCTTCCTGAGCGGGGCCCGGGGTGGGCCGGTCGTCGTGACACCCCACGTGCCGCAAGTACTTTTCAATTTGGCAACTACTTTCGTCGATGTGCGCCCCGACGCTCGTCGACACCTCCCCGGAGGCCACCCAGCAGGATTGACGTGCCGCTACCTACGTGCCGTACTTAGATACATGAACACCTCCACCGGCACCTCCACGGATACCTTCGCGGACGCCTCCGCCCCCGAGACCTCTCAGGCCGGCGCCGTGTCGTCCGGCGCCGGGGAGCCGACGCCTCCGTCGGCACCGGTATATCCGCCCGGATGGGTCCGGGCGCTGCTGCCGCTCGGCATTCTCTGCACGCTCGAGGAGACCGGACGTCACGGCTACGCGATCGCCCACAGCCTCGGCACGCTGGGCTTCGGCATTCCGCGCGGTGGATCGCTCTACCCGGCGCTCACCCGTCTCGAGGAATCCGGGGAGATCACCGCCCGCTGGGCACCTGGCCCATCGGGCCCGGCACGCAAGGTGTACGACCTGACCGACCGCGGCCGGGACCGCCTGCGCACAGAGCGCGCCCTGCTGCAGCGACTGCGAGAGGAGCTCGGAGCATGAGCCACGCAGACAGCACCGGACACGAACACCCCATCGACACGGACCCGGACTACCTGCGGAAGACCTTCACCGCCGCCCGCGGGGTCCCGGCCGATGGCATCTGGGCTGAGCTGGCCCTGACCCGCCTGGTCTTCGCCGATGTGCGGATCGACCTGGCCAAGACCTTCGTGGGCACCCTCGCGGCCGATGTGGCCGCCGCGGGTGAGAGCCCTGAGGAGCTCTTCGGCCCTGCCGAGGAGTGGGCGGCGCAGACCGTCACCGCCCTACGGGAGGACGGCGTGGACGTCTTCGACGATCCGCTGCGCATGTCCTTGCGCGATGCCGTGGGAACCGCGTTCTTGGTCGCGACGGGGATCGCCGTGCTCTTCGCCGTGGTGGCCGTGGCCCGCTGGCTGCTCGGGGGTGAGCCGCTGGCGCTGTCCGCCTCGATGGCGGTCGCCCCCGGCCTGCTGGGGGCTCTGCTCACCGGCCTCGCCGCCGGCTGGGGGCATCTGCGCTCCCGGCTCGCATTCCCCGTGCTCGCGGGGCTCGGGGTGCTCACGGTGATCATCGGCGCCCTGGGCATCGCCCTGCTCTTTCAGGCACTGAACCCCCTCGGGGATATCGCACCCTGGTGGGGGCTGGGCCTGATGGTCCTCGGCTACGGCACCGCGGCAGCGGCCGTGTCGGCACTCCCCTCCCGGAAAAAGCCGCCGGTCAGCACTGCGCAGCTGCCGACGAACCCGTCGCCGCTGAGCGATGAGCAGTGGCTCGAGCAGGCCCGCGCCGGGCTGCGAGAGCGGGCGGATCTGCCCGAGTCGCGGGTGCGTGAGCATCTCGAGGAGGCACGTGCCCTCGCGCAGGAAAATGCCCGCTCTCTGGACGAGGAGTTCGGCAACCCGCGCGCCTTCGCCCGCTCCCTATCCGGCGATCCGGGGCTCGCTCCCCGACGCACTGCGGTGCTGTATGCCGTGGTTGCGGTCGCCTGGGCGGTGCTGGGCAGCGCCGGGATCCTCGAGCGAGGCGGCACGGCCTGGATGGACCTCATCTACCTGGCCCTCACGGTGCTGTGCGCCTGGACGGCATGGGAGAACCTGCGGAAGGTCAGGGCCGCACGGCGCTCAGCACGGTGAAGCGGCGGTCCCGGGCACGCTCGCGCACCTGCGTGAACCGGGCCTCGAGCTGGCCGCGGTAGCGCAGATGCGAGTTGTGCACGAACCACAGCTGTCCGCCCGGAGCGAGCACCCGGGCGGCAGCATCCAGGAGGTGCTGCACGAGCGTTGCGTCGATTCCGGTGCCGTCGTGGAACGGCGGGTTCAGCAGCAGCAGGTCTGTGGACGTATCGGGCTCCCCAGCGAGCGCATCATCCCAGGTGATCCGCACGTTCGGGCGTTCGAGGTGGTTCGCGGCGAGGGTCGCGCGCGTGGAGCGGACCGCATCGGCGTCATCATTGCTGCCGAGCACCAGGGCCTCCGGGAATGCGGCGGCAAGGTAGGCGGTGAGCACCCCGTTGCCGCTCCCCAGGTCCACTGCACGCGTCGCCGTGACCTCTCCGGCGGTGACAGCGCGGTCCAGGTGGGTGAGCAGCAGGAGGCTGCCGACATCGGCCTTCGCACCGCCGAACACCCCGCCACCGCCCTGCAGGACCAGCTCGCGCTGTGTCCCTGCAATGGTCACGGGGATGGGGCCGACGGGATCCTGCGCGGCAGGGGCCTCGGCGCGGGGGCTGCTCGCCACGAGCGCGCGGGACTTGCCGACGCCGCGGGCGGCGCGGACCTCGTCGAAGCAGGTGGCTAGCGCCGCGTTCTGAGAGCGGCTCATGTGCTTGACCCGGTCGCCGAGGATCACCTCAAGATCCGTGCGGTCCGCAGCCTGTGCGTACGCGACAAGCTCCCGGGCGAGGGTCTCCAGGGCCGCGAGCCCCTTGGGGAGCCGGCCGATGACGAGGTGCGCATCGGCGCCGGTGAGGAACGCCTTCAGCGGCACCGGGTCGGGCCCGGCCGGGAGGGTGAGGCGCTGGGCGGCGACGTCGGCGGGGAACTGCGCGGCGAGCGCGGTCGCGCGGGCCTGGGAGCGGGTCCAGGACCAGACGCGGCCGCCCTCATCCCCGGTCCAGTCCAGGGCCGTGGTGGTGAGGGTGCCGGTCGCATCGCCGATGACGATCACGTCGCAGGGGCAACCGGGGCCGGTCTCCTCGGCGGCGGCGAGGATGGCCCGCTCGGTCTGGTCCGGGCTGCTCACGGTGGTGGGCTGGGCGTTCATCGGCGCATCCCTCGGCGGCCGCGGGAGCGCAGGCGGCCGTTCGGCAGCGCCGGGGCGGGCAGGGCAGCCGGGGTGTGCGCGGCGAAGGGACCGAACTGCTCATTGCCTGTTGCCAGGTGCCCGCGTTCGCGGACGATCGCGGCGATCGGTGCGTCAGCGAGGGTGCCTTCGGCGCCGATCTCCGCCTGGTAGCGGGCGCGGAACTGCTCGATCTCCTCATGGGTGCGGCCGATGAAGTTCCACCACATGATGATCTCCTCCCCCAGTGGCTCCCCGCCCAGCAGCATGACCCGCAGCGGTTCCGCGCCCTCCGCGGTCACGTCCAGGGTGCGCGTACCGTCGGGCAGCACGATGATCTCGCTGCGCTGCGCGGTGATCTGCTGCTCCCCGGTGCGTAGATGCGCGGTGCCGCGGTCCACGAGGATACCGTGCTCGAACCCGGGGTTGAGGTCCAGGTGAAGCGTCGCCCCGGCGGTGAGGTCCAGCTGCGCCATGAGCAGGTCGGTATCGGTCTGGACCGGGCTCTGATCCGTCAGCACGGTGCCGCGGGAATCGGTGGCGTGCAGGGAGCCGAGGCCTACGCGAGCCTGGGCGAGGTCGGTGGTCTGCGTGCTCGGGGTGTGGACGGTGAACTCCTGGGCGCGGAACCGGGTGCGGTCCGGCAGGGCGTACCACAGCTGCACACCATGCAGCACCGTGGTGTCCAGGGTGGAGAACTCGGAGTGGGTGATGCCGGAGCCGGCGACCATGAGGTCCACGTCCCCGGGGCGGACCAGGGTGTGGGAACCGATGGAGTCGCGGTGCGTGATCGCGCCCTCGAACAGCCAGGAGACGGTTGCGAGCCCGGTGCGCGGGTGGCGGGCCACGCGCATCCCACCACCGGCGGTGACATCGTCGGGCCCGAAGTGGTCCACGAAGCACCAGGCGCCGATGAGGGAGGTCTGCCGCGCCGGCAGGGCGCGCCGTACCGTCATCCCGCGCGGGCCGCCGAGCGGCACATCACGAGGCTCCAGGCGAAGGAACTCCTCGAGAAGGCTCATGGAGCGAGTCTACGAACGCGCCTACCCTGGCTCCATGCCCCGCTGTTTCCTCATCGACTGCGACACCGGGATCGATGACGCCATCGCCCTTGCCTATCTTGCCGCGCACCCCGCTGCCCGGATCGCGGGCATCGTCTCGACCGGCGGGAATGTGCGGACGGACCTGGTGCATCGCAACAACCGGGGGCTCGCTGAGCTGCTGGGTATCACTGCGCCGGTGGCGCGCGGCGCGGACGTCCCGCTGGTGGAGCCGCCGATGTACGCCGATGACACGCACGGCCCGGGCGGGCTGGGGCATGCCACGCTCCCGGAGTCCGCTGCCGCCGGGGATCCGCGCTGCGGCGCACAGCTGTGGGTGGACCTCGCCCGCGAGCACCCCGGGGAGCTGACCGGCCTGGTGCTGGGCCCGCACACGAATCTCGCGCTCGCCCTCGAGATCGAGCCGGAGCTGCCGCGCCTGCTCGCGGGCCTTCACATCATGGGTGGGGCGATCAACCATCGCGGCAACACGGGAGCGACCAGCGAATGGAACATCGCGGTGGACCCTGAGGCCGCCCAGCAGGTCCTCGCCGCCTTCGCCGCTGCGCCGCGCCGCCCGGTGATGGGGGCGCTGCAGGCCACCGAGCAGGTGCGGTTCACGCAGCGCGAGCTGGATGCGTTCACCGGCCTCGCGCAGGCCACGGGGCATCCGGTGGCGCAGATTCTGGTGGATGCGCTGCGGTTCTACTTTGCGTTCCATGAGGCCGACGGGTTCGGCTGGAGCGCGCATGTGCACGATCCGCTGGTCGCCGCGCACGCGCTGACCGGTGATTTCGCGAGCACCCGGCCGCTGCCGGTGGATGTGGAGCTGATGGGCACCCTGACCCGGGGACAGACCGTGGCCGATGAGCTGGGCCGCTGGGGCCGGGAGCCGAATGTTGACGTGCTCACCAATGTGTGCGCGGACGATTTCATCGCGCATCTGCTGGACACGCTCCGGTCAGCGTGGGCGGCGCCGCCGCGTCCCTGAACCGGACGATCGCAGCGCTGTTCAGCTGCCCCCGCGCAGCACCCGCACCCGAGCCTGATGCCCGCCGGAATCGAGCTTGGCGTCGCTCGTGACCAGCTCGGCACCCAGTGCCTCGGCGAGCGCGATATACGCAGCGTCATAGGCGGTGTACTGATGCCGCAGCTCCCAGATGCGCTCGGCGAGCGGTGCCGCTTCATGGCGATGGATGGTGAGCTGCGCGAAGAGGTCCCGCGCTCGATCCACCTGTGAGAGAGCGACATGACCACTCCGTGCCAAGCCGCGCAGGGCGGAGAGCACCTCGATGTCCAGCAGATGCGGTGCATGGATCTCCCCGGCGAGGAGATCGAGCAATTCCATGGGCGCGTCCCTGCCCACCAGCGCCGTGACCGCGGCGCTGGTGTCCAGGACGATCACCGTCGACCCTCGTCCCGTGCGGCGATGATCTGCTCATGAGTGGCACCACTTTCCGTGGGGCGGTCCCGCAGGCGCGCGACGATCTGCTCGTTGGTGGGCCGACGCGCGGTGAGCGTGAGCTCCTGGACCAGGTAGGCGGACAGCGACTGCCCGCGCGCGGCCGCGCGCTCCTTGAGCGTCACGGTGACGTCCGCGGGCACGTCACGGATGTAGAGCGTGGACATGCCGCCATGCTAGCAGCCTGCTAGCGGACTGGACAGTGTCCTTCCCCCTCACCCCAGCGCGCTGACCTCCACCTCGAAGCAGCGCCTGGCGGGTTTCTCGCCGCGGCCGGGCCGCCAGCCCACACAGCGCACCTCCCCCGCACCGGCGTCCTCGAACGCGACGAGCACGGTGGAGGGCAGCAGCACCGGGGCGTCGAAGGTGACGTCCCAGCGCAGCGGCCGCGAGAGGTCCACGCGCGCTTCGGTGAAGGCGCGCGAGGCGGTGTACATGCCGTGGGCGATCGCGCGCGGGAACCCGAAGGCCTTCGCGGTCAGGGCCGTGAGGTGAATGGGATTCACGTCCCCGGAGACCGCGGCATAGCGCCGCCCGGTGTCAGCACCCAGGCGCCACCGGCCCGTCGGCCGCGTAGGAGCGAACCGTTCCCGACGGCTGCCGGACTCGCCGTCCTGCGTCTGCTGTGTCTTCTCCGCCGCGTCCCCAGTCCCCGCGCCCTTGGCGAGGTAGGTGGAAACGTCGGTGGCGATGATCTGCCCGTCCTGGCCGAGGATCGTGGCGACAGCTTCGAAGGTGCGGCCCTTGCGGTGGGGCCTGAGGTCCCGCACTCGGCACTCCACGTCCACGAGCTCCCCGACCTTCACCGGCCGATGCTGAAGCACCTGGTTTCGCAGATGCACCACGCCCAGCAGTGGGAAGGGGAAGTCGCGGCGGGCCATGAGCGCAAGCGCCACGGGAAAGGCGAGCACATGCAGCACTCCGGGGTGGACGAGGTCCGTCGCGGCCCCGCCCATGAGATGGTCGAAGTCCCGAGCCCGTTCGGCGTCGATCCGCACCTTCCGCACGCGGTAGGCGATGCTCGGCAGGCGCGGCTCGCGCCCTCCCCCGCCCCGCTTCGTCCGCGGGTCGAGCGCGGCCGCGTAGATCGCGGGGAACGAGGGGACGTCGGAGAGGTCCTTGATCCGCTCCTCGCCGCTGCGGGAGGCGTCGTGGCGGTTCATCCCACTCACCGCCCCACCATGTTCTGGCCGCACACCCGCAGCGTGGTGCCGCGGATGCCGCCGGCCTCCGATGACGCCAGGAAGCTCACCGCTTCGGCGACGTCCACCGGCAGTCCGCCCTGCTGCAGGGAGTTCACCCGCCGGGCGACCTCGCGGGTGAGGGCGGGCATGCGGGCGGTCATCTCGGTCTCGATGAAGCCGGGGGCGACGGCGTTGGCCGTGCCACCCAGCGGGTCGAGCTGCGCGGCGAGCGCCTCGACAAAAGCCATCACCCCGGCCTTGGAGGCGGCGTAGTTGGTCTGGCCGCGGTTGCCGGCGATGCCGCTGGTGGAGGCGAGCGAGACCACGCGCGGATGTGAGCCGAGCACCTCCCGCTGCTCGAGCAGATTCTGCATCATCGCGATCTGGCTGGTGATGTTCACGGCCAGCACGCTGTCCCAGCGCGCGGCATCCATATTGGCGAACATCTTGTCGCGCGTGATGCCGGCGTTCAGCACGATCACATCGAGCACCTTCCCGCGCTCACGCAGGAAGGAGACCAGGCGCTGCCCGGCGTCATCCGCGGTGACATCAAGCTGCAGCGGGGTGGCGCGCAGCTCATTGGCGAGCCGGGCGAGCTCGGTGCCGGCCGCGGGGACGTCGAGAACCACGAGGTCCGCGCCGTCCTTCGCGAGTGTTCGGGCGATCGCCGCGCCGATGCCGCGGGCCGCGCCGGTGACCAGGGCGGTGCGGCCGGCGAGCGGCCGGGACAGGTCCTCGGCGGCATGTCCGTCGGCCGTGGCGACAGTGATGAACTGCCCGGCGATGAAGGCGCTGCGGGCCGAGAGCAGGAACCGCAGCGCGCCCACGACGGACGGCGAATCGAGATCGACCCCGTCGGCCACGAGGATGCCGTTGGCCGTGCCGCCACCGCGCATCTCATGGGCGAGGGAGCGCAGGAATCCCTCGACGCCGCCGCGGGCGGCATCCCGCGCGGGGTCCTCGCCGGTGGCGGGCCGGGAGATCGTGACCACGCGCGCGCCCGGGGCGAGGGAGCGCATGGCGCCAGCGAGCGGCAGCACCAGCTCGCCGAGGTCGCTGGGGGCGGTGATCTCATCGGCGACGATCACGACGGTGCCGACGCTGCGCAGCTCCTCGAAGCGGCGCCGCACATCCACGCCCTGCTTCAGCAGCAGGTGAGCGATGGTGTCAGCACCATTGGAGGCGCCGAGCACGACAGCGGGGCCCAGCAGCGCCTCGGGGCGGTCCTCACGGCGCGGCAGGCGGGCGGGGCGCGGCAGGCCCAGCTGCTTGGCGAGGGCCTTGCCGGGTCCGGTGCGGACCAGACGGGTGTAGGTGTCGGTCATGGTCTCTCCTGGAGGGCTCGGCGGGGCGGTCAGGCGGTCGCGGATTCGAGCAGCAGCACGGTGCCCTGCCCGGCGGCGGCGCACACCGAGATGAGGCCGCGCTGAGTGCGTCCGGTCTCCTGGGCGCGCTGATGCAGGAGCTTGGCGAGGGTTGCGACGAGGCGCCCGCCGGTGGCGGCGAAGGGATGCCCGGCGGCGAGCGAGGAACCGGTGACGTTCAGCTTCTCCCGGTCGATCGTCCCGAGCGCCTGCTCGCGGCCCAGCTTCTCGCGGCAGAATTCCTCGGATTCCCAGGCCGCAAGGGTGGACAGCACGGTGGAGGCGAAGGCTTCGTGGATCTCCACGAGGTCCAGGTCCTGCAGGGTGAGGCCGTGTGCGTCCAGCAGCTCCGGCACCGCGTAGGCGGGAGCCATGAGCAGGCCCTCCTTGCCGTGCACGAAGTCCACGGCGGCGCTGCGGGAGTCGACCACACGGGCCAGCGGCGCAAGGCCCTTGCTGGCCGCGTATTCGGCGGTGCCAAGCAGCACGGCGGAAGCACCATCGGACAGCGGGGTGGAGTTCCCGGCGGTCATCGTGGGTTCGGCCACCTCGGGGCTCTTCACGCCGAAGACGGGCTTCAGGGAGGCGAGCTTCTCAAGGCTCGAGTCGGGGCGGAGGTTCTGGTCCTTCCCCAGGCCCCGGTACCCGGTGATGAGGTCATCGAAGAACCCGGCGTCATACGCGGCGGCGAGCTTCTGGTGGCTGGCGAGCGCGAGCTCGTCCTGCGCCTGGCGGCTGATGCCCCACTGTGCGCCGGTGAGGGCCTGGTGCTCGCCCATCGACAGGCCCGTACGGGGCTCGGAGTTACGCGGGGCCGACGGGGCGAGGTCCGCGGGGCGAATCGCCGACAGGGCCTTGACGCGCTGCAGCGCGGTCTTGGCCGAGAACGCGCGGTGGAGGATGCGGCGCAGGCGCGGGGTCACCTCGATGGGGGCGTCGGAAGCGGAGTCCACGCCGCAGGCGATGCCGGAGGTGAAGCGGCCCAGGCGGATCCCGTCGGCCACGTGCACGGTGGTCTCCAGGCCCGTCGCGCAGGCCTTGGACATGTCCACGGCGGGGGTGCGGGGATCCAGCGGCGTGCCCAGCGCGCTCTCGCGGGTGAGGTTGAGGTCTGCGGCGAGCTTCAGCACGGCGCCTCCGGCGATGGTGCCGAGCTTCTCGCCCTGCAGGCCGAAACGGGCCACGAGCCCCTCGAGGGCGGCGGTGAGCAGGTCCTTCTCGGAGATTCCGGCGTAGGGGCCGCCGGAGCGGGCGAACGGAATACGGTTGCCGCCCAGGATCAGGGCGTCGCGCGGGGTCTCGGTCACGGTGGGGCACCTCTTCGTGGTCGGCGTGGTCGTGATCTGCGTGGTCGTGGTCGGTGTGATGGTGGTCAGTGCGGTCGCGGTCGGAGTGCGTCCCTGGGCCGCGGGGGACGGCACTGCCCGTCGGGGGTGCAGCGGCCCTCGAACCCGCCGCAGCGGGTCATATCCCGTCGGATCCCGTCGGACACTTTACATAGAACCGGGAGTACTTGATACCGTAGGTCGCGTGAATGCGACGACGCAAGCCCCCGTGGACGGCCGCTCCGCCCGCTGGGCCCAGCACCGTGAGGAGCGGCGGGCCGCACTGCTGGATGTGGCCCGCCACCTGATCCATGAGCGCGGACCGGACGTGACAATGGAAGACATCGCCAGCGCCTCCGGCACCTCGAAGTCCATCGTCTACCGCTACTTCGAGGACAAGGCGCATCTGCAGCGCGAGCTGGGCCGGGCGATCTTGGCCTCGATGCACCGCAAGCTCATCGCGCAGCTCGAGGAGCTCGAACAGCGGCTGGGGCGCGAGCCCGAACCGGCCGAGCGCATCCACGCCATGATCTTCGCCTACGTCGAGACCGCCCGCCGCTCCCCCGGCGTGTACCGCTTCATCACCCGGCCCAGCGACGGGCTGAACCATTTCCTGGAATCGATCTCGCGCCTGGTCGCCTCCTTCCTGCCCGATGGGACGCCCGCCCCGCAGGTGTGGGCGCACGGGGCCGTCGGCTTCGTGGAGAGCGCCGTGGACACCTGGATGACAGCGGATGAGGAGTCCTCCCGCCGGCCCGACCCCGCTACCGCCCGCCTGACCTCCGATCAGCTCGTGACCCATCTGGTCACCTGGCTCATGAAGGGACTGACCCCATGACCGTCGATGCCCGCTCCCCCCGCACCTCCGATGCGCCGCTCGTCTCCGCCACCCCCACCGGCCCGATCCCGCTGCCGCCGCCGGATGGCCCCCGCCTGGACCCGGATCTGGTCTCCACCGCACTGAAGGGCCGCTGGGCCGCCTCCCGCGATGCCGCCCGGGAGCGGGCGGCCCGGCCCGAGCTGCACCGCCCGCTGGATGTGACGATCTCAGAGCACCGTGAGCGCGTCTTCGAACAGATGCAGCTGCTGGCCAAGGAGCAGGTCTCCTTCCCGATGCTGCCCGAGCACCTGGGCGGCCCCAATGACAACGGCGCCAACGTCTCCGCCTTCGAGGAGCTCGTGGTCGCCGACCCCTCCCTGCAGATCAAGGCGGGTGTGCAGTGGGGGCTGTACACCTCGGCAATCATCCAGCTGGGCGATGAGGAGCAGCAAAAGCGCTGGGTGCCCGATGCGATGAGCCTCAAGACCCCCGGGGCGTTCGCCATGACGGAGATCGGCCACGGCTCCGATGTGCAGTCCCTGGCGACCACCGCGACCTTCGACCCTGAGGGCGGCGAGGACGGCGAGTGGATCATCCACACCCCGTTCCGCGCCGCCTGGAAGGACTACCTGGGCAATGCCGCCCTGCACGCGAAGGCCGCGACCGTGTTCGCGCGCCTCATCACCCGCGGCGTGGACCACGGGGTGCACTGCTTCTACGTGCCGGTGCGGGATGACGACGGCGAGCTGCTGCCCGGGGTCTCGAGCGAGGACGACGGCGAGAAGGGCGGCCTGAACGGCATCGACAACGGACGCCTCGCCTTCGACCACGTGCGCGTTCCGCGGCGGAACCTGCTGAACCGCTACGGGGATGTGGCGCCCGACGGCACCTACACCTCCCCCATCGAATCCCCTGGCCGACGCTTCTTCACGATGCTCGGCACCCTCGTACAGGGACGCGTGTCCCTGGACGGCGCCGCGAACCGCGCCTGCCAGCTGGCCCTGCACATCGCGATCACCTACGCCACGCAGCGCCGCCAGTTCACCGCCGCGGACCCCACGCAGGAGACCGTGCTGATGGACTACCAGGCCCATCTGCACCGCCTGCTGCCGAGGCTCGCCGCCACCTACGCCGGCGCCTTCGCCCACGAGCAGCTGCTGCAGGCCTTCGACGACGTGTTCTCCGGCCGCGGTGACACCCCCGAAGGCCGCGAGGACCTCGAGACCCTGGCCGCCGCGCTCAAGCCCACCTCCACCCGCCTGGCCCTGGACACCATCCAGGAATGCCGGGAGGCCTGCGGAGGCGCCGGCTTCATGGCGGAGAACCAGCTGGTGGGTCTGCATCAGGATCTCGACGTGTACGCCACCTTCGAGGGTGACAACACGGTGCTGCTGCAGCTGGTGGCCAAGCGCCTGCTGGCCGACTACACGAGCGAGCTGAAGAGCGTGGACCGCGCCGGGATCGGCCGCTTCATCGCCCAGCGCGCCGAGGTGCTGGCCCGGCGCCACACCCCCTGGGCGGATCTCTCGCAGTCGATCGCCGATCGCGGCGACCGTCGGCGCGCCTTCGACTCCCTGCGCTCCGCGGAGTTCCAGGAAGAGGTGCTGGCCGCGCGGGCCCGCGTGAAGGTCGAGGAGGTAGCGCTCGCCCTGCGGCCGGCCGCGAAGATGAGCCCGGCCGATGCGGCCGCGCATGTGAACAAGCATCAGGTGGAGATGCTCGATGCTGCCCGGGCACATGCGGACCTGGTGCGCTGGCGGGCCTTCACCGCCGGGATCTCGGCGATCGAGGATGCGGGCAGCCGCACGGTGCTCACCGATGTGCGGGACCTGTTCGGGCTCACGCTCATCGAGGATGACCTGGCGTGGTTCCTGCTCTCGGGCCAGCTCTCGGCCCAGCGTGGGCGGCAGATCTCGGCCGATGTGCGCCGTCTGCTCTGGCGTCTGCGCCCCCATGTGCTGGATCTCGTGGAGGCCTTCGACATCCGGCCCGGGCATGTGCGCGCCCCGATCGCCCTCGGCGGGGAGCAGCAGCGGCAGGAGGAGGCCGCCGCTTATTACCGGGCGCAGCGAGCGAGCGCGGACGCTCCGGTCAGTGAGAAGGCGCTGCGGGACCGCGAGAAGCAGGCCCGCCGCGGCGGTGGCGGGCGCGCCCGGCGCCGCTGAGGTTCCGGTCTCTCACCACAGCCCCGGGCGGGGATCCATCGCCCGGTGCGTGCGGATGGTGCGGCCGATCGCCCTGACCAGCGGGTCCAGGGTGTGCAGGCCGTCGTGGAGGTCATAGTCGCGCACGTCCACCCGCACCACGGGACACGCGGTGAACGAGCTGATCCACTGCTCGTACCGGGAGTGCAGGTGCCGCCAGTAGTCCACGTCGGTCTCGACCTCCATCGAGCGGCCGCGCCGGGCGATCCGCGCGAGCACCTCGTCCAGATCCGCCTCGAGGTAGATCAGCAGGTCCGGCGGCGGGAAGTACGGCGTCATCGCCATCGCCGCGAACAGCTCCGTGTAGGTGCGGTAGTCCTCCGGGCTCATCGTGCCCTGCTCGGCGTGCATCGCGGCGAAGATGTCGGCATCCTCGTAGATCGAGCGGTCCTGCACGAACCCGCCGCCGTACTCGAACATGCGCTTCTGCTCCTTGAAGCGCTCAGCCAGGAAGTAGATCTGCAGGTGGAAGCTCCACCGCTCGAAGTCGTCGTAGAAGCGCTCGAGGTACGGGTTGCCGTCGACGGACTCAAACGAGGTCTTGAAGCCCAGCCGCTCGGCCAGCGCCGCGGTCAGCGAGGACTTTCCGATGCCGACGGTGCCGGCGATGGTGATGATCGCATCGGTCGGGACGCCGCCGGCGGCATCCGGCAGCTCCAGAGCCTCGTTCTGCTCAGTGTTCTGCTCTGGGCTCTGCGCAGTGCTCTGCTCTGGGTTCTGCTCGGTGCTCATCGCTCCTCCTCCCCGCTGCGCTGCATGGCCTGCGGCGCATCGGCCGTGTCATCGTCGGCGCCCTTGCGTCCGGTGAGGTCCAGGCGGTGCTGCCCCAGCTCCGCCGCGGCGCGCACAGTCTCCAGGATGCTCTCGAGGTCCGCGGGGCGGGAGACGAAGTCCATGGTGGTCGTGTCGATCTCCACCGAGCGCAGCCCTTTCTCCCGCAGCGAGGCGGCGTAGTCGTGGTAGTCCTCGCGCAGATCCAGCAGGTACCGGTCGGTGATGAGGTGCTCGGTCTCGCGTCCGCGCCGCTCGATGCGTCGGCGCAGCACCGGCAGCTGGGCATCGAGGATCACGGTCAGATCCGGCTGCGGCAGACCGTCCACGAGGATGTCGTAGACCGCCTCGAGCTTCGCGAGCTCCTCCGGGCCCAGCGTGCGCCGCGCGAAGATGAGGTTCTTGTGGATGTTGTAGTCGCTGACCACTCCGGCGCTGCGGCCCCGCAGATCCCGCAGCTGCGTGTAGCGGCTGGTGAGGAAGAACATCTCGGTCTGGAAGGACCACTTTTGGATATCGCTGTAGAACTCGGCGAAGAACGGGTTCTCCCCGACGATCTCGGGCTGCTCGCGCAGCCCCCAGCGCTCAGACACCGCGTGCATGAGCGATGTCTTCCCCACGCCGATGGGGCCCTCCACGGCGATGAACATCTCCTGGACCACGAGCTCTTCTCTCCTCACCGCGGCGCTGCTCCGATGCCCGGGGCGTCCCGGGCAGAGACCTCACTGTAGGCCCGGCGGGGGACGAAGCAGCCCTCCACGGCGGGCCGACGGCGCACAGATCACGTCGGCCCCTGCCCACTGCCGCCCCCTGTGCCCTCCGCCACCTCCGGTGCCACCGGGCGCGCCGCGCGCCGCCGTAGACTGTGGGGGCCGCGCTATCGGCACCCCCGTACCTCGCCACCAGAACGGATCACCTGCTGCGATGACCGCTGAGCACTCCCCCGCCGCCTCCTCTGCCGCCGCCGCGGAGGTGGACACCGTCGAGCATGCCGCCGCCACCCCGGAGCAGACGCAGCCCTACGCCGATCTGGGGCTGAAGGAGGACGAGTACACGCTGATCCGCGAGATCCTGGGGCGCCGACCCACGAACGCGGAGCTGGCCATGTACTCGGTGATGTGGTCCGAGCACTGCTCCTACAAGTCCTCCAAGAAGCATCTGCGCACCTTCGGGCAGCGCACCACCGAGGCGATGCGCGAGAAGCTCCTGGTGGGCATGGGAGAGAACGCCGGCGTGGTGGACATCGGCGACGGCTGGGCGGTGACCTTCAAGGTCGAGTCCCACAACCACCCCTCCTATGTGGAGCCCTACCAGGGGGCGGCCACCGGCGTGGGCGGCATCGTGCGCGACATCATCTCGATGGGCGCCCGGCCGGTCGCGGTCATGGATCAGCTGCGCTTCGGCGCCGTGGACCATCCGGACACCGCCCGCGTAGTGCACGGTGTGGTCTCCGGGATCGGCGGCTACGGCAACTCGCTGGGCCTGCCGAACATCGGCGGGGAGACCGTGTTCGATGCCGCCTACCAGACCAACCCGCTGGTGAACGCGCTCGCCGTGGGGGTGCTGCGCCATGAGGACATCCACCTGGCCTCCGCCACCGGCGCCGGCAACAAGGTGGTGCTGTTCGGCGCGCGCACCGGCGGCGACGGCATCGGCGGCGCGTCGATCCTGGCCTCGGAGACCTTCGAGGACGAGGGCCCGGCCAAGCGGCCCAGCGTCCAGGTGGGCGACCCGTTCATGGAGAAGGTCCTCATCGAGTGCTGCCTGGAGCTGTTCGCGGCCGGCACCGTGGAGGGCATCCAGGACCTCGGCGCGGCCGGGATCTCCTGCGCCACCAGCGAGCTCGCGGCCAATGGCGGCTCCGGCATGCATATCCATCTCGAGGAGGTGCTGCTGCGGGACCCCACCCTGAACGCCGGGGAGATCCTCATGAGCGAGTCGCAGGAGCGCATGATGGCGGTGGTCGCGCCGGAGAAGCTCGAGGAGTTCTTGGCGATCGCCGCGCGCTGGGATGTTGAAGCCGCGGTGATCGGCGAGGTCACCGGCAACGGGCGGCTGACGATCGATCATCACGGCCACCGGATCGTGGATGTGGATCCGATGACCGTGGCTGTGGACAGCCCCGTCTACGACCGCCCCTACGCTCGCCCCGACTGGCAGGATGCGCTGCAGGCCGACCGCGCGGAGGACCTCCCCCGCCCGGAGAGCGCCGAGGAGATCGCCGCGACGCTGCGCACCCTGATCGCCTCCCCGAATCTTGCCTCCGCCGGGTGGGTCACCGACCAGTACGACCGGTACGTCGGCGGCAACACGGCGCTGGCCATGCCCGATGACGCCGGGGTGCTGCGCGTGGATGAGAGCACCGGGCGCGGTATCGCGATCTCCACGGACGCCAACGGTCGCTACGCGAAGCTCGACCCGCGCACCGGTGCTCAGCAGGCCCTCGCCGAGGCGTACCGCAATGTCGCCACCACCGGGGCGGTGCCGCTGGCGGTCACGGACTGCCTGAACTTCGGCTCCCCCGAAGATCCGGGGCCGATGTGGCAGCTCGTCGAGGCGATCGGCGGTCTCGCCGAGGCCTGCGAGGCCCTCGAGGTGCCGGTCACCGGCGGCAACGTCTCGCTCTACAACTCCACCGGAGAGCCGGGGCTGATCGACTCCGCGATCCACCCCACCCCCGTCGTCGGCGTGCTGGGCGTGCTGGCCGATGTGGCGCGCCGCGTGCCGACGGGCTGGCAGGACGATGATCTGCAGGTACTGCTGCTGGGCACCACGCGCGAAGAGCTCTCCGGCTCCGCCTGGGCCGATGTCATGCACCAGCACCTGGGCGGTCTGCCGCCCCGCGTGGACCTCGAGGCGGAGAAGGCGCTCGCCCGCGTGCTGATCACCGCGGCCGATGAGAGCCTGGGCAGCGCCGCGCATGACCTCTCCCAGGGCGGTCTCGCCCAGACCCTCGTGGAGTGCGTGACCCGCTTCGGCGTCGGCGCGCAGGTGGACCTCGGCGTGCTGACCGCGCGCGATGGCGTGGATACGTTCACGGCCCTGTTCTCCGAATCGCAGGCCCGCGCCGTCGTGGCGGTGCCGTCAGAGAAGGTCGAGCGTCTGCAGCAGGTGGCCGCGGAGCATGGCGTGCCGATGCTGCGCCTGGGCACAACCGGCGGAGACGCCCTCGCGATCGAGGGCGTCGGCGAGTTCGGTATGGCGGAGCTGCGGGAGCTGCGGGAGGGCACGCTGCCGCGCTACTTCGGCTGAGGCGGGACGCAGGCACAGCGGCCAGCCCCGGCGGAATCGGGAAAGGCCGCTGCGGTCGAGCTCAGCCCCGCAGCCGCCGCAGCACTCGGCGAGCCACGCGAGCACCGTGATGTGCGCCGGCGGCCAGGACCTCGCGGGCGCCCCTGCGCAGTGAGGGAGCCGAGTGCTGCGCCTGATGCTGCTGGAGCTGATGTTTTTCGATGCGTTCCAGGCGCACGGTCAGGTCTGCGAGCATCTCCTGGAGCTGTTCGCTCTGCCGGTCGGCGGTGTGCGCGATGAACAGGGGCAGGCCGATCCCATGCTGGTCGGTCCATTCCCGCAGCGCCCTGTCGCGCAGTCTGCGATCAGCGCTGATATGCAACGCGTCCTGGGCGTACATCGAGTTCGCGGAGTCACCGTGGGCGACCAGGCGATGGCGCCACTGCGCGAGCGGACGATCCACGAAGGCGAAGGGGCGCAGCGCGATCGCACGCAGGTAGAACTCGTAGTCACCCACGACACGGAAGCTCTCGTCGTAGGGGCCGACGGCCTCATGCAGGCTCCGCCGGTAGAGCACGCCGATGGGGACCGTGCGGTTCAGCTGCATCATCTCCAGCAGCCGCACCTCATCGAGCTGTCCCCAATGGATGTGACCGCCTTCCTCGACGATTCCCGCGCTGATCTCCCGCTCATAGACGAGCTGGATCTGCACCGCCGCCGCGTCCACCTCGGGGCGGGCCTCGAGCTCGGCGATGGTGTCCTGCAGGAACAGCGGGCTCCACGTGTCGTCGTCATCGTGGATGACGAGCAGCGGAGCGCTCGAGGCGGCGATCCCGACGTTGCTGGCCTGCTCCATCCCGGTGCTGTGCGTGCGATGGAGCACGCGGGCTCGTCCCGCCAGGAGCTCGGCGTACCGATCGACCACTTCTTCGACGATCGCCCGGTCACCACAGTCGTTGACGATGACCAGCTCCCAGTCCTGGCGGCTCTGGGAGATGACGTCCTGCAGCGCCCGGTCCAGCATCGTGGGCCGGTTGCGGGTGCGCATGATGATCGCGACCGCCGGTGCGGGCGGGGCGGAGGGCTCCACAGCCTCGGTATCGGGGGCCCGATAGGGGGCCAGGAGCTGCGTGAGCTCCCCGGTGAAGCGGGGACGGGCGGCGGGCTGCTCGGTGAGCATCTCGGGCAGGCCGGGGCAGTTTTTGCGGTCGTGGTCTCTGCGCAGGACCTGATCGACGTGGTGCCACCAGGACCGCTGACGCTCCAGGGCGGCCTGGCGCCCTTCCCGCAGGGTCTGTGCTTCGCCCTCGGAGTCCGCGACCACCGCGTCGACCAGCTCGTCGATCAGCGCCCGGCAGGGAGTCTGCAGGACCGGGTCCCACAGGGCGCTGCAGGGAACCGTCGCGTCACGGAGCCCGAGGGTCTCGAAGGCGCCTTCTGTGCGGATGCGTCCGTAATGGTTCAGCGGGAGCGCGAGCACACCGGATTCGGTGGCCGCTCCCAGCACCGCGGGGTGAAAGCGGGTGGTCAGCACCCAGCGGGCCGAGGCGACCTTCTGCACCGCGTCGACATCGCGCAGCAGGGGCAGCAGCTCCACCTCCCCGTCGAGTCGCTCTGCGAGCTCTTCGTGCAGGGCGAGATCTCCCCCACCGTCGTCGGGATCGGCCATATGTGCAAGCAGCTCGATACTCGCGCCCGTGCGGCTCACCAGGCTCGCCAGAGCCGTCGCAGCGATCTGCAGGTACGGCTCGCGCTCCAGCGGATCGGGGTCTGCTCCGAGGGTGACGGAGATGACGTTGCGCTGCTGTGGTATGTCCGCCACCAGGGCGAGGGCGTCATCGGGGATCAGGCCGAGTCGCGGATGCTCCGGGACCAAGCTCCGGGCCAGGCGCAGGCTGGCCATGTCACGCACCGCCACGCTCGTGCACAGCTCCAGCAGTTCCCCGAGCAGCGCACGGTCCGACGGCATCAGCTCGGGCCCCAGGGTCTGTCCGCTGAGGATCACCGGCAGCCCGAGGGAGCGGGCCACCAGGGCGGTGGCCAGCCGTTCGGACAGCAGCCAGCCATAGCGGGAGTTCAGGCCCCCTCCCCCGCCGATGACCAGAGCGTCCACGTCACGCATCGCCTCGATGAAGCCGAACAGCTTGTCCCCGCCGTCCAGGGCCTCGGGCCGACCATCGAGCACAGCCCGGATCTCGGCGAGGTAGCGGGTGCGATCCTCCAGCGGCCAGGGGAAAACCAGCGCCGGGATCTCCGGGCGCTCGGGGGATTGGCCCGGCCCGGTCTTCTCCTGACGTGACAACCGCACCACCGTGTGGCCGCGTGCCCGGAGCAGCTGCTCCTCAGCAGTGAAGATCGCTTCATCACCGACGTGGTAAACGCGTTGGTCCACGTCGCACAGCAGCGCTACGCGCATGAATCCTCCCTCGGGGCGGGCTCTCGGGATGAGGAGCCCGGACGCCCGAGGCTCATCCTGTCACGTCCCACCGCGCACAAGGCACTGCCCGCGTCAGCGCGTTCGGGGGCTCGGGGCTCCGTCGCGGCAGGCCTCAGGTCGCGTCGAGCCAGCGGGTGATGAAGGCTGCCATGGCGTCCCGCTTGGTCCCGGCGCGGGGGCGGAACGTCTTGTCGCGCCACCCCGTGGTGATGCCCAGGTTCGCCATCCAGGTGATCTCCTTGGCGAACTGGTGGGAGGAGGGCACGTCAGAGAAGCGGTTGGACGTGGAGGTGGAGGTGGCGCGCGAGACCCGGTAGAGGAATGCTGCGAACGCGCCACGCTCCACGGGATCCAGCGGACGGAACGTCCCATCGGACCAGCCCTCGGCAATCCCCTGGCTGTGGGCCCAGCAGATCTCCTTGTAGAACGTGCGCCGTGGGGAGACATCCCGGAAGGGCGAGACCGCCGGTGGGGTGTACGCGGGAGAGCCCTTGGCACGATAGATGAACGCGATCATGGCATCACGCGCGATCGGCAGGTGCGGGCGGTAGGTGCCATCGGACCACCCGGTGGTGATCTTCGAGGCCGCGAGCTCCTCGATCTCCTCGAAGAACTGCATAGTGGCCGGAACGTCCGTAAAGGTGCGAGTGATGAAGCTGTTGCGCCCGCCCTCCCGGATCGCCAGGCCGTTGTCGAAAGGCTGGGTGTACCGTCCGTCCTGCCCGCGGACGTCGGCCAGCGGGCGCCCCCAGCTGGGCCGCCAGCTGCGCCGAATCGAATCCGTTGTGGTCGCCGCCCGGGCCGAGAGCTTCGGCCCCGACACGACGATGCCCTTGGTCAGACGCGTGATGGTGAGCCCGCCCTCCTTCTGCGCCGAGGTGAGCACGGTACCGAGCGCGGACTCACCGCCGGCGGCGACGAAGGCTCGCAGGTGGTGGCGCCACCCGGAATTCATCCGGGACTGGATCCCCCATCGGAGGTTGTCCATCGTCGAGTACAGCCCGTTGCCCGGGCACGAGGTGAGGTTCACGTCCCGATGCCCGAAGAAGCGGGGCATGCTCACCATGGTGCCCCTGCTCCAGCGGGTGCCATTGACGCTCACGCGCCACGACGACTTCTCGTGGATATCGCTGCGGAAGGTCGACAGCAGCTTCCACGCCGCGACCTTCATGACGGAGTCTCGAGCCACCGCGCTGGCCGCCAGCGACGAGTAATCCCCCATCACGGAGATGCCGAAGCTGCCGGTGTTGAAGCCCAGCGCGTGGGCGCCGTTCACGTTGCGGGTCAGACCGCCCCGTCGGCCCTCGTAGATCGTTCCGTAGCGGTCGATCAGCACGTTGTAGCCGATGTCCGCCCAGCCCAGCGTGCGCACGTGATAGTCGAAGATCCCGCGGATCTGCTGCGCGGCCTGCGAGGGCGAGTAGTTGTTGGTGCCGGCAGTGTGGTGCAGCACCACCGCCTGCAGCGCAGAGCTGGTGGAGCTGGAACGGGCGGCTCGCTCATCGGCGCCCCACTGGGCGCGGGTCACGATCCGCGGCGCCCCGGGGATACCGAGATCCCGCGGGACCAGGGACATCGGCACGATCGGCCCGAGGGCAGGCCGCGCGGCCCCTACTCCCCCGCCGCCCACGGTCGCGCCGGTCGCGCCGCCGCCATCGGAGGGCGCCGGCGCATCCGCCGGGTCCTCACCTTCACCGGTCTCCTCGGCCGGGGCGGTCTCCTCGGTGAGGCGCTCCTGCGGCTCCTGAGAGGGCGTGGCCGCCTCGCCCTCGGCAGGAGGCTGCTCGCTGCGCTCCTGGGCTGCATCCTCCGCAGAGACAGCCCCCTCATCTAGCTCCAGCGGCGCCTGCTTGGGATCATCGGGGAAGTCGATCAGGTGGGCGTTCAGCGCCTCGGTGACATCCTCACCGTCGATCTCACCGATCACCTCCACCTCGGTGACATCAGCGAAGAACACCGGCTCGGTGCCGTTGGAGCGCACGCCGGTGTCCAGGTCCACAGCGACCTCGAGGTCATGCCAGGGGCTCCAGGCCCCATCCACCTGCAGGCCACGCACGGAGACGGTCGGCTCCACGCCGCCTTCCTCCCAGGTCACGCCCACCAGAGCGGCCGGATGCCCGACGATGTGGCGAGCCAGGCGGCCGTCGCGCTCGATATGCTCCGCCTCGCGCAGCGCGATGGTCGTGGTGCGCGGCTGGGCAGCCTGCGTGCCGGCTCCGGCGGCCGACGACGGCTGATCCTCCGTACCGCTGACCGGGGCATCCTCCTCACCATCGGCCAGGGCGGTGCCGCCGCCGGTGACCACGGAGGAACCCACCAGGGCTGAGCCGGCGAGGAGGGAGCGGCGCCGTGGACGCAGATCCGGTGTGCGGCCGGATGCATCGGGCAGGGGACGGCGGAGGGAGGCGGACATCGCGGATCTCCTGGGGAAGCGGGGAAGCTACAGAGTGTCCACGGCACAGCGCGAACGCGTCCACCATAGGCACCAGGTCTCGGGTGCTAGGCAAAGATTCTGCAACAACCGTTCGAATCCCGGATGACCCGCCCCACGTCGTTCCGCGTGGGGGTGAGGTCGCCACACCCCATCAGCCCGGCGGGACGACATCCCTTAGCGCCGCAGCCGCCGGCCCGCCGCGCAGCCCCCGCACAGCATGAGGCCCCGGCACCTTCCGGTGCCGGGGCCTCACGCGCAGCTGTCAGCAGCTCATCCGATCAGTCCTCGGACTTCTGCTCCTCCGCAGTGTCCTCTGCCGGAGTCTCCTCCGCCGGGGTCTCCTCGGCCGGGGTCTCCTCCGCGGGCTCAGCAGCGTCGGCCTTGGCCGCGTTCTTCGCCGCGCCCTCAGCCTCCTTCACCACGGCCTGCTTCGGGGAGTACTCCTCGGTGACCAGCTCGATCACAGCCATCGGGGCGTTGTCGCCCTTACGGGGACCCACCTTGGTGATGCGGGTGTAGCCGCCGGGACGCTCCGCGAACGTCGGGGCGATCTCCTCGAACAGGGTGTACACGACGCCCTTGTCACGCACGGTCTGCATGACGCGACGACGGGAGGCGAGGTCACCCTTCTTGGCCTGGGTGATCAGACGCTCGGCGTGCGGGCGCAGCCGCTTGGCCTTGGTCTCAGTGGTGCGAATGGCGCCGTGGCGGAACAGCTCGGTGGCGAGGTTCGCGAGGATCATCTTCTCGTGCGAGGGGGATCCTCCGAGGCGCGCGCCCTTGGTGGGTGCAGGCATGGTCGTTCTCCTTGGTGGAAATGAAGGTCAGTACTGGTCGCCGAAGTCGTCGGAGTAGGAGTCCATGGCCGACGGGTCCAGCCCGCCCACGGAATCCTTGAGCGACAGCCCCAGCTCGGCGAGCTTCGCCTTGACCTCGTCGATGGACTTCTGGCCGAAGTTGCGGATGTCGAGGAGGTCCGCCTCCGAGCGAGAGGTCAGCTCGCCGACGGTGTGCACGCCCTCGCGCATCAGGCAGTTGTAGGAGCGCACCGTGAGGTTCAGGTCGTTGATCGGCAGCGCCAGATCCGCGGCCAGAGCCTGATCCGTGGGCGAGGGGCCGATCTCGATGCCCTCCGCCTCCTGGTTCAGCTCGTGGGCCAGACCGAACAGCTCGACGAGGGTCTTGCCGGCGGAGGCCACCGCATCCCGCGGGGAGATCGCGGGCTTGGTCTCCACGTCCACGATCAGCTTGTCGAAGTCCGTGCGCTGCTCCACACGGGTCGCCTCGACCTTGTAGGTCACCTTCAGCACCGGCGAGTAGATCGAATCGACCGGGATCCGGCCGATCTCGCCGTCCATGCCCTTGTTCTGCTGGGCGGAGACGTAGCCGCGACCGCGCTCGACGATCAGCTCGATCTCCAGGCGGCCCTTGTCGTTCAGGGTCGCGATGTGCAGGTCAGGGTTGTGGATCTCCACACCGGCGGGCGGGGTGATGTCCGCGGCGGTGACCTTCCCGGCCTCCTCGCGGCGCAGGTACATCACGACCGGCTCATCGTTCTCCGAGGAGACGACGAGGTTCTTGATGTTGAGGATGACCTCGGTGATGTCCTCCTTCACGCCGGGCACGGTGCTGAACTCGTGCAGCACCCCGTCGACGCGGATCGAGGTGACCGCGGCACCGGGGATGGAGGACAGCAGGGTGCGGCGCAGGGAGTTGCCGAGGGTGTAGCCGAAGCCCGGCTCGAGCGGCTCGATGACGAACCGGGAGCGGTTGTCCGACACGACCTCTTCGGTCAGCGTGGGGCGCTGTGCGATGAGCACTGGTGGATCCTTTCAGCGAACGTCCGCCATATGACGCTCAGAAGGGGGGCGGTGGGCCTAGATGACAGATGGTCTGGTCCGTCCCGGACACGGCGATGCCCCGTCCGGCACGGCAGGCCGGGACGGGGCGGGCCCCGTCACGGCCGATGACGCGATCAGACGCGGCGGCGCTTGGCCGGGCGGGTGCCGTTGTGCGGCTGCGGGGTGACGTCCTGGATCGAGCCGACCTCGAGACCCGTCGCGGTCAGCGAACGGATCGCGGTCTCACGGCCGGAGCCGGGGCCCTTGACGAAGACGTCTACCTTCTTCAGGCCGTGCTCCTGCGCCCGGCGCGCGGCGGCCTCAGCGGCCATCTGCGCGGCGTACGGGGTGGACTTGCGCGAGCCCTTGAAGCCGACCTGACCGGCCGACGCCCAGGAGATCACGGCACCGGTCGGATCCGTGATGGACACGATCGTGTTGTTGAACGTGCTCTTGATGTGGGCCTGGCCGTTGACGACGTTCTTCTTGTCCTTGCGGCGCGGCTTGCGGGCCGCGGCCTGGCGGGTCTTGGTTGCCATGCGGCAGAACTCCTCTGGTGGGTTGCGGATGCGCCGGATCCCTCAGCGGCGCGAAGTGACTGCGGGCTCGAGCCGGATCAAGCGGCCGAGCTCAGCGCTCAGGGGATCAGCGGGTCTTCTTCTTGCCGGCGACGGTGCGCTTGGGGCCCTTACGGGTGCGCGCATTGGTCTTGGTGCGCTGACCGCGCACGGGCAGGCCGCGGCGGTGGCGCAGGCCCTGATAGCTGCCGATCTCCACCTTGCGGCGGATATCAGCGGCGACCTCGCGGCGCAGGTCACCCTCGACCATGTAGTTCGCCTCGATGTGATCGCGCAGCTTCACGAGCTCCTCGTCGGTCACCTCGCGGACGCGCTTATCGCCGGAGACGCCGGTCGCGGCCAGGGTCTCCAGGGCGCGGGTGCGACCCACGCCGAAGATGTACGTCAGGGCGACCTCGAGGCGCTTCTCGCGCGGAAGATCGACTCCCACCAGACGTGCCATGTGCAGATTCTCCTACTGTCTCGGAGGCCTGATCCGACTCCCCGCCCTGGGATGCCTCCCGGGCGCCGCAGCCTCCGTCCTGCGGGTGGCCGGCTGATGCCGGTGGAATCGTCTCTTCTGTTATGTGCCCGCAAGCGGGCAGGTGCCCCGAAGGGCTTGCCGCCGGTGCGGCGGCAGGGTCACACCAGCGGGGCAATCAGCCCTGCTCGCTGTGCTGATCTCCTCCCGTTCGACCTCGGGGACGGCTCGTACCTCGCCGGCCCTCGGCCTCACAGTTCGTCGATCAGCCCTGACGCTGCTTGTGACGGGGGTTCGAGCAGATGACCATGACGCGCGCGTGGCGACGGATCACCTTGCAGTTGTCGCAGATCGGCTTGACGCTCGGCTTGACCTTCATTGCGTTCCTTCTCCCGGGACGATCACTTGTAGCGGTAGACGATGCGGCCCCGATCGAGGTCGTAGGGGCTCAGCTCGACGACCACGCGGTCCTCGGGAAGGATGCGGATGTAGTGCTGGCGCATCTTCCCGGAGATGTGCGCGAGCACCATGTGCCCGTTGTCGAGCTCCACGCGGAAGCGCGCGTTCGCGAGCGCCTCCGTGACCGTGCCTTCGACCTCGATCACTCCGTCCTTCTTCGCCATGCCTCCCCAATCTCTCGCCTCCGGGGCCGGAGGCTGAGTTCCGCGTTGCTGAGTTCCTGACTTATCAGGTCCTGCACACCGCGACGCCAGGTGACGAGGCGGTGAGGGTGCTGCTCCCATCAGATGCCGATGCGGCACTGCCGCTGGACCATCGACGGGCCATCCGGCGAGCCCACAGACTCACCCAGAGACGCCGCGCGTGCGGAGCACACCCGATGAATCAGCTTACACGGGCACGGTCAGCAAGACCATGGCCTCGTACGATGACGCCGGTCACTCCCGCGGGGCAGCTCAAGGCCCGAAACCTCCCTCGTCGGACCCTCACTCCCCCGCCACCGGGTCCGGGGCGGCGCGCACTCCGCGCCGCGCCAGCTCCTCCTCGCCGCCATCCCCAGCAGTCAGCACGAGCAGACCCTGCTCGGTGACGGCCACCGAATGCTCTTCATGGGCAGCGCGACCGCCACCGGTGGCGCGCACCGTCCAGTCATCCTCGTCGAGCTCCCAGGTTCCCGAGCCCTGGATCAGCATCGGCTCGATCGCCAGGCACATGCCGGGACGGACCTTCGGGCCGCGCGAGCGGGTGCGGTAGTTCATGACATCCGGCGGCTGATGCATCGCGGTGCCGATCCCGTGCCCACCGAAGCCCTCCAGATGCGAGAGCGCATCCCCGGCGGCGTCGGCGACGAAGTCCTCGATCGCCGCGCCGACATCGCCCACCCGCTGAGCGGTCGCGAGCGCCGCGATACCGGTCCACAGCGCATCCCGGGTGACCTCCACCAGATCCTCATCGGCCACCGAGCGGGGCTCGCCCACCACATGGGTGCGGGCGGCATCGGAATGCCAGCCATCCAGGATCAGACCGCCGTCGATCGAGACCAGATCCCCCTCCTCGAGCACCTGCTCGCCGGGGATGCCGTGGACCACGACCTCGTTGACGCTGATGCACAGCGTGGCCGGGAAACCCATGTACCCCAGGAAGTTCGGGGTGCCGCCGAGGTCCCGGATCATCTCATGCGCGAGATCATCGAGGTGGTCGGTGGTGATCCCGGGGCGGATCTGCTCGGCGAGCATCTCGTGGACCTGATGCAGCGCCAGCCCACTGCGACGCATCTGGTGGATCTGCTCCGGGGTCTTGAGCTCCACCCGTTCCGGACGCAGCCCCATCAGGCGCCGAGAGCATCGCGCAGGGACGCGGTCACCTGGTCGATCGAGGCCATGCCATCCACGCGGCGCACCAGGCCGCGCTTGTCGTACACGTCGATCAGCGGGGCGGTCTGCTCGGCGTACACCTCGAGGCGACGACGGATCGTCTCCTCGGTGTCATCGCTGCGCCCCTGCTCCTGACCGCGGGCCACCAGACGCTCGATCACCGCGTCGGTCTCCACGACCAGCAGCAGTACGGCGTCCAGCTCGGTGCCGAGCTCGGTGAGCATCCCGTCCAGCGCCTCGACCTGATCCAGGGTGCGCGGGTAGCCGTCCAGCAGGAAGCCGTCCCGCGCATCGTCCTCATCCAGGCGGGAGCGGACCATGTCATTGGTGACGGAATCGGGCACGTACTCGCCCTTGTCCATGTAGGACTTCGCGAGCACCCCCAGCTCGGTCTGACCCGAGACGTTGGCGCGGAAGATGTCGCCGGTGGAAATCGCGGGGATGGCCAGCTCCTGTGCGAGGCGCGCCGCCTGGGTGCCCTTGCCGGCGCCGGGCGGGCCCACGATCAGCAGACGGCGGGCGCGGGGGCGACCGTCGGCGGTCTGCGGAGCGTTGGAGGCATCGGACGTGGTGGTCACCGGAGGATCCCTTCGTAGTGATGCTGCTGGAGCTTGGCGTCGACCTGCTTCACGGTGTCCAGCCCCACACCGATGATGATCAGCAGCGAGGCGCCACCCAGCGGGAAGTCCTGCGAGGTGCCCAGGTACACCAGGGCCAGCAGCGGGATGAGACAGATGATTGCGAGGTACACGGCCCCCGCGGACTGGATGCGATTGATGACGTAGCGCAGGTACCGCTCAGTGGGCTTGCCTGCGCGCACATTCGGGATGAAGCCGCCGTACTTCTTCATGTTGTCGGCGATCTCCTCCGCGTTGAACGTGATGGAGACGTAGAAGAACGCGAAGAAGATGATCAGGGCCACGAACACCACGGCGTAGACCCAGGAGAAGCTGTAGCCCATCACCAGGTGCTGGTTGATCCACTGCACCCAGGCGGCATTCGGGTCACCGAAGCTCGAGGCCATCTGCGGCAGCGCCAGGATCGAGCTGGCGAAGATCACGGGGATCACACCGGCCTGGTTGACCTTGATGGGGATGTAGGTGGAGGTGCCGCCGTACATGCGTCGGCCCACCATGCGCTTGGCGTACTGCACGGGCACGCGGCGCTGGGACTGCTCGACGAAGACCATGCCCACCATGACCACCAGCGCCACGAGGAGCACCAGGCCGAAGACCATCCAGCCCTTGAGCATCCACACCTGACCGAAGGCGGTCGGGAAGGACGCGGCGATCGAGGAGAAGATCATCAGCGACATGCCGTTGCCGATGCCACGTTCGGTGATCATCTCGCCCATGAACATGATCAGCACGGTGCCGACGGTCATCGTCAGCACCATCAGCAGCAGCGTAGGCACGGACTGATCGGGCACCAGCTCGAGATTGCAGCCCACGAAGAAGTTGCCCGAGCGCACCAGGGTGATGATCGTGGTGGCCTGTAGGACCGACAGTCCGATCGTGAGATAGCGGGTGTACTGCGTGAGCTTCGCGGTGCCGGAGGCGCCCTCCTTGTGCAGCGCCTCGAACCGCGGGATCACCACGCGCAGCAGCTGCACGATGATCGACGCGGTGATGTACGGCATCACGCCCAGCGAGAACACCGACAGCTGTAGCAGCGCCCCGCCGGAGAACATGTTCACCATGCCCAGCACGCTGCCGTTCTGCGCGCCCAGCGCGGCATCTGCACAGCGCTGGACGTTGGTGGCGTCGAACCCCGGCGTAGGGACGAACACGCCCAGCCGGTACACGGCGATCATTCCGAGGGTGAAGAGGATCTTCGCCCTGAGCTCAGGGGTGCGCAGCGCGCGCACAATTGCGTTCACCAGTTTCCCTCCTGGAGGTCCGCGGTCGAGATCGCACTCGTCACGATCTTCCCTCGGGCCGTGACATACAGGCACCCGACGGACCGGCCCCGGTACGGCGACGGGGCACCGCGGCGCACACTATCCGCGCCGCGATGCCCCGTCAAAAGTGGTTCACGCGATGGTGACGGATCCGCCAGCCGCCGCGATCTTCTGCTCCGCCGAGGCGGAGAACTTCTGCGCGGTGACATCGAGCTTGACGCTCACGTCGCCGGAGCCGAGCACCTTCACGGGCTGGTTCTTGCGCACCGCGCCCTTGGCCACGAGGTCCTCTACCGTGACAGTGCCGCCCTCGGGGAACAGCTCCTGCAGGGTCGAGAGGTTCACGACCTGGTACTCAACGCGGAACGGGTTGGTGAACCCGCGCAGCTTGGGCAGGCGCATATGCATCGGCATCTGGCCGCCCTCGAAGCCCAGCGGAACCTGGTACCGGGCCTTCGTGCCCTTGGTACCGCGGCCCGCGGTCTTACCCTTGGATGCCTCGCCACGGCCCACGCGAGTGCGCGCGGTCTTGGCACCGGGCGCGGGGCGCAGGTCGTGGAGCTTCAGCGGCGCGCCGCTGTTGTCAGTGTTGTTCATGTCAGTCCACCTCTTCGGTCGTCACCAGATGGGTGACGGCGCGGATCATGCCGCGGATCTCGGGGCGGTCCTCCTTCACCACGGTGTCACCGATGCGCTTGAGGCCGAGGCCGCGCAGGGTGGCTCGCTGGCTCTGGTTGCCGCCGATCTCGGATCGAATCTGCGTCACCTTGATCTGCATCAGGCACCCACCTTCTCCGCACGGGCCGCGGCGCGACCCTCGGCCTGGGCTCGCAGGAGCGGCGCCGGGACGACGTCCTCGACCGCCAGGCCACGGCGCGCGGCCACGGCCTCGGGCTCCTCGAGCTGCTGGAGCGCGTCCACGGTGGCCCGCACGATGTTGATCGCGTTGGTCGAGCCGAGGGACTTCGACAGCACGTCCTGCACGCCCGCGCACTCCAGCACGGCGCGCACCGGACCGCCGGCGATCACACCGGTACCGGGAGCGGCCGGACGCAGCAGAACGGTGCCTGCCGCATCGTGCCCCTGCACGGTGTGCACGACGGTGCCCTGGATGCGGGGGACGCGGAAGAAGTTCTTCTTCGCCTCCTCGACCCCCTTGGAGATCGCCGCGGGCACCTCCTTGGCCTTGCCGTAGCCGACGCCGACGGTGCCATCGCCGTCACCGACCACCACGAGGGCGGTGAAGGAGAAGCGACGGCCACCCTTGACGACCTTGGAGACGCGGTTGATCTTCACCACGCGCTCGAGGAGCGCCGACTTATCGGCGTCCTGACCGCGGTCCCGACCGCGGCCGCCCTGACGCCCGCCGCTCTGGCGAGCGCCGCGCTCGTTGTTGTTGTCATCCCGCCGGCCGGAGGCCGCGGGACCATTGCCACGCTGCTGTGCAGCCATTTCAGATCCTCTTCTCGTCCTGGGTCCGGGGGGTCACAGTGCCAGACCGGCCTCGCGGGCGCCGTCGGCGACGGCGGCCACACGGCCGTGGTACTTATTGCCGCTGCGGTCGAACACGACAGACTCGATCCCGGCGGCCTTGGCGCGCTCGGCGATCAGGGCGCCGACGGTGCGGGCCTTGTCCGTCTTGGTGGCGTCCGACTGGCGCAGATCCGCCTCCATGGAGGAGGCCGAGACCAGCGTCTTGCCCAGGGAGTCGTCGACGACCTGGACGAACACGTGGCGCGAGGACCGGGTGACGACCAGGCGCGGACGCTCGGCGGTGCCGATGACGCGACGGCGCACGCGCAGGTGACGCCGACCGCGAGCGCGCAGCTTGGAGCCGCGGTTGCCCTTGGTGTGCTTGAGTGCGTACCCCATGATCACTTACCAGCCTTTCCGGCCTTGCGGATCACGACCTCGTCGGCGTACCGCACGCCCTTGCCCTTGTAGGGCTCCGGCTTGCGGATCTTGCGGATGTTCGCGGCGACCTCGCCCACCTGCTGCTTGTCGATGCCGTTGACCGAGAACTTGGTCGGCGACTCGACGGCGAAGGTGATGCCCTGGGGCGCCTTCACCACGACGGGGTGGGAGAAGCCGAGGGCGAACTCGAGGTCCGTGCCCTTCGCGGTGACGCGGTAACCGGTCCCCACGATCTCCAGCTTCTTGGTGAAGCCCTCGGTCACGCCGAGGACCAGGTTGTTGATGAGCGTGCGGGTCAGGCCGTGGAGGGCCTTGGACTCCCGCTCGTCGTCGGGGCGATTGACGACGATGGAGCCGTCCTCGCCGCGCTCGACGGTCAGCGGAGCCGGCACCACGTGCTTGAGCTCGCCCTTGGGACCGGTCACCGTCACGGTGCGGTCCTCGATGGTGACGTTCTGGACAGAGGCCGGCACTGCGACCGGCAGGCGTCCGATGCGGGACATATTCGGTGTTCTCCTCTCCCGCTCACCAGATGTAGGCGAGGACTTCCCCACCCACACCCTTCTGGGCTGCCTGCTTGTCCGTCAGGAGGCCGGAGGACGTGGACAGGATCGCCACGCCCAGGCCGCCGAGGACCTTGGGCAGGTTGTTCGACTTCGCGTACACGCGCAGGCCGGGCTTGCTGATGCGGCGGATCCCGGAGATCGCACGCTCCCGGCTGTCGGAGTACTTCAGCTCGAGGACGAGGTTCTTGCCGACCTCGGCCTCCTCCTCGTGCCAGCCCAGGATGTAGCCCTCGGCCTTGAGGATGTCCGCGATGCGGGCCTTCAGCTTCGAGTACGGCATGGACGCGGTCTCGTGGTACGCCCCGGAGGCGTTACGGATCCGCGTGAGCATGTCCGCGATCGGATCGGTCATGGTCATGTCTGTTGCTTCTTCCTCACCTGGTTTCCCCGTGCCCTGTGGGCCGAGGACCTGTGGCGGTAGTCCTTACCAGCTGCTCTTCGTGACGCCGGGCAGTTCGCCGCGATGGGCCATCTCGCGCAGGCACACGCGGCACAGGCCGAACTTGCGGTACACGGAGTGCGGGCGACCGCAGCGCTGGCACCGCGTGTACGCGCGGACCGCGAACTTGGGCTTGCGCTCCGCCTTCTTGATCAGGGCAGTCTTGGCCATATCAGTTCTCCTTGAAGGGGAAGCCGAGCGCCTTGAGCAGCGCGCGCCCCTCGTCGTCGGTCTTCGCAGTGGTGACGACCGTGATGTCCATGCCGCGGACGCGGTCGATCTTGTCCTGGTCGATCTCGTGGAACATGACCTGCTCGGTGAGACCGAAGGTGTAGTTGCCGTTGCCGTCGAAGTGCTTCGGCGACAGACCGCGGAAGTCGCGGATGCGCGGCAGGGCGGTGGACAGCAGACGGTCCAGGAACTCCCACATGCGTGCACCGCGCAGGGTGACGTGGGCGCCGATGGGCATGCCCTCACGCAGCTTGAACTGCGCGATGGACTTGCGGGCCTTGGTGACCTGGGGCTTCTGGCCGGTGATGGCGGCGAGGTCCTTGATCGCGCCGTCGATCACCTTGGAGTCGCGAGCGGCGTCGCCGACGCCCATGTTCACGACGATCTTCGTCAGGCCGGGCACGAGCATGACGTTCTTGTAGCCGAACTGCTCGGTCAGAGCCGGACGGACGGTCTCGTTGTACTTGGTCTTCAGACGCGGGGTGGGCGCCTGGGTCTGGGTCTCGGTCATCTCAGATGTCCTTCCCGGAGCGCTTCGCGTAACGGACGCGCACCTGCTTGGTGCGGCCGTTCTCGAGCTCGACGGTCTCGACGCGGTAGCCGATCTTGGTCGGCTTGTTGTCCTCGGGGTCCACGAACGCCACGTTGGAGACGTGGATCGGGGCCTCGCGCTGCTCGATCCCGCCGGCGCCGCCGGCCTGGGTGGGCTTGAGGTGGTGGGTACGACGGTTCACGCCCTCGACCAGCACGCGCTGGGTGTCGGGGAAGACCTGCAGGACACGGCCCTGCTTGCCCTTGTCGCCCGGCTCCAGACCGCGCTTGGCGGCCTTGTCGGCATCGCTGGTGCGACCGGTGATGACCTGCACCAGGTCACCCTTCTTGATCTTCATCTTTGCCATGTCACAGCACCTCCGGTGCCAGCGAGACGATCTTCATGAATCGCTTGTCGCGCAGCTCACGGCCGACGGGGCCGAAGATACGGGTGCCGCGCGGCTCGCCGTCGGTCTTGAGGATGACTGCGGCGTTCTCGTCGAAGCGGATGTAGGAGCCGTCGACGCGACGGACCTCCTTGGACGTGCGGACGACGACGGCCTTGACCACGTCGCCCTTCTTGACGTTTCCACCGGGGATGGCGTCCTTGACGGTCGCCACGATGGTGTCGCCGATGCTGGCGTAACGGCGACCGGAGCCACCGAGAACCCGGATGCAGAGGATCTCCTTGGCACCCGTGTTGTCGGCGACCTTCAGTCGCGACTCCTGCTGAATCACTCGTTCTCCTATCGTCTCGCCGGTTCTCTTCCCCCGTGTGCGGGGACCGAGCCTGGCGGAACGGAATCTGGACCGTGCCCGGCCGCCCCCGGATCGGGATCCGACGCGGGCGCTGCCGTCGACGGGCTCCGGGCACCGAAAAATCCTCGACCGGACTCAGGCACTGGCGTGCTGAACGCGGGGCGTTCGCCTCATGTGCGAGGTCTCCGGTGAGGAGGGATCTGGTGGTACCGGATCCTGTCGCGGAACCCCGGTGCCCCCTGCGCGGTCGGACCGCACGGAGAGCATGGCGTTCCGGCAACCGTTCAATCGTACGGGGGACGTGCGTGGATGTCACCCCCGAGGTTGGGGCCGATGCATGTGTGCTTGCTCTCCCCCGAGGCGTGTTTCCCCCGCACCCCCGCCCCAGCGCTCACTCCCCTGGCCCGCACCCCCGCCGCTCAGCCCTGCCCTCCCCTTGCGACACGCCGGCATCCGTCGACGAGTACACCGAGACGTCTCCCTATCGCCACAGATCGGTGCACTCGAAGCGCGGCCACGGCGTGGCGTGGGCGCCAGCGCAACGGGTAGCGTCACGGGATGATCGACATCGACGTTGCACGACGGCTGCAGGCGGCCGGACTCCGTTGGGATCCGGCGGACGGGGACCTCTTCGCGATCGACGCCGAGGAGCTGCGGGACGAGGTGTGGATGCTCTCCTCCATGGTCATCGAGCAGGACCTGGGCCGGCACGGCAGGCGGGTGTTCCGCTTCAACGGCACCACCGAGTGGGCGCTGGACTCCGTGGAGGAGGATGAGGCGATCTGGCTTCCGCGGGAGGATCAGCTGCGCAAGGCACTCGGGGTGCGGTTCCGCACGCTGCGGCAGGAGGCCGACGGGGGCTTCGTCGTCGAACTGGAGACCGACGGCAGAACCCGGGAGGTGCCCGCACCCCGCGCGGAGGACGCCTTGGCGGGCGCGCTGCTCATCGCTCTCGGCAGCTGAAAGGCGCCACCGCACCACATCAGCAGCCGGACCGCTGAACCACCAGTCACAGAACCGCCGGATCGCGAATGTCAGATCCCGGGGCATGCAAAGCACGAACATGCCTGCGGACCTGACAGGTGCGGAGGAAGCCCAGCCTCTGCGGGGCGGGTGGCAGACAGGCAATCACCCACGTCGACGAGCAACCCCTCCCCCGACACCGACACACCGGATAACCCAGCCGAGCACACCGATACGTCTCACTTTCGCCACGAATCGGTGCACTCGCGAGGCGTAGACGGCGTGGCGCAATGACAGACGGACACGAGGGAGTGGACGGGGCAGGTGGCAGGCCCGCGATGTCCTACGTCAACGGGCCCTCCCCCAACGCCGACGGGGCTGGCCCTCCCCCAACGCCGACGGGGCCGGCCCTCCCCCAGCGCCGACGGGGCCGGCCCTCCCGTGCAACGTCGACGGGCCGGCCCTCCCGTGCGGGAGGACCGGCCCGTCATGCTTCCGGTGCGGTCACGCGGACCGCAGCCGGATCACTTGGCGCGCTCGAGGATCTCCACCAGGCGCCACCGCTTGGACGCGGACAGCGGGCGGGTCTCCATGATGAGGACACGGTCGCCGACGCCGGCGGTGTTCTCCTCATCGTGCGCCTTGAACTTGCTGGTCTTGGTGGTCACCTTGCCGTAGCGGGCGTGCTTCACACGCTCCTCGACCTCGACGACGATAGTCTTCTCCATCTTGTCGGAGACGACGTAGCCGCGCTGGGTCTTGCGGTACGGGCGCTCGGACGAGGACGCGTGCGCGCCCTCCTTGTCGAGCTCCTCGACCTCGGGGGTCTCCACCTCGGTGTTGGCGGTCTTCTCAGTCATGTACGAATCCTCGCTCCGGGTCACTCGGCGTCGCCGGGGGCCTGACGGATGCCCAGCTCGCGCTCGCGCAGGATCGTGTAGATCCTTGCGATGTCCTTCTTGACGGACCGCAGACGGCCGGAGCTCTCGAGCTGACCGGTCGCGGACTGGAAACGGAGCTTGAACAGCTCGTCCTTCGCCTTCGCCAGCTCGTCGGCCAGCGTGGCGTCGTCCAGCTTGTCGAGCTCATCGGCGGTGAGCTTGGTCGCTGCCATCAGATGTCACCACTCTCTCGGCTCAGGATGCGGCACTTCATGGGGAGCTTGTGCATCGCCAGGCGCAGCGCCTCGCGAGCCACCTCCTCCTCAACGCCGGCCACCTCGAACAGGACGCGGCCGGGCTTGATGTTGGCGACCCACCACTCAACCGAGCCCTTACCGGAGCCCATGCGGACCTCGGCAGGCTTCTTGGTGAGCGGACGGTCGGGGTAGATGTTGATGAACACCTTGCCGCCACGCTTCATGTAGCGCGTCATGGCGATACGAGCCGCCTCGATCTGGCGGTTGGTGACGTAGGCCGGCGCGAGCGCCTGGATGCCGTAGTCGCCGAACGCGAGATCGGTGCCGCCCTTGGCCATGCCGCTGCGGCTGGGGTGGTGCTGCTTGCGGTGCTTGGTCCTGCGGGGGATCAGCATGTCGCTCAGGCCTCCGTTCCGGACTGCTGTGCGGGCGCGGCCTGCTCGGCGGGCGCGGACTGCTGGCTGGCAGCCTCGTTGCGCTCCCGACGGGCGTTGGCGTTGCGCTCGTTGCGACGACCGCGGGGACGCTCGGCGCGCGGGCCGCGACCGCCGGAGCGGGGACCCTGCTGGGCGGCCTGCTGGGCCGCGAGCTCCTTGGCGGTGATGTCGCCCTTGTAGATCCACACCTTCACGCCGATACGGCCGAAGGCGGTGCGGGCCTCGTGGAAGCCGTAGTCGATGTTCGCGCGGAGGGTGTGCAGCGGCACGCGACCCTCACGGTAGAACTCGCTGCGGCTCATCTCGGCGCCGCCGAGGCGGCCGGAGACCGCCACGCGGATGCCCTTCGCGCCGGCGCGCTGCGCGGACTGGATGCCCTTGCGCATGGCGCGGCGGAAGGAGACACGGGCGGCGAGCTGCTCGGCGATGCCCTGGGCGACCAGCTGCGCATCGGCCTCGGGGTTCTTGACCTCGAGGATGTTCAGCTGGATCTGCTTGCCGGTGAGCTTCTCCAGCTCACCGCGCAGCCGCTCGGCCTCCGCGCCACGACGCCCGATGACGATGCCCGGGCGGGCGGTGTGGAGGTCCACGCGGACACGATCACGGGTGCGCTCGATCTCGACCTTGGAGATGCCGGCGCGCTCGAGCCCCTCGGACATGAGCTTGCGGATCGCGACGTCTTCCTTCACGTAGTCGCGGTACCGCTGGCCCTCCTTCGAGGAGTCGGCGAACCACCGGCTGGTGTGCTCCGTGGTGATCCCGAGGCGGAACCCGTTCGGATTGACCTTCTGGCCCATACTTCGGTTCCCCTTACTTGTTCGCGGGAGCGACCACCACGGTGACGTGGCTGGTGCGCTTCTTGATCTGGAAGGCACGACCCTGAGCTCGCGGCTGGAACCGCTTCATGGTCGGACCCTCGTCCACATAGGCGGCAGAGACGACGAGCTCGCGCTCATCGAAGCGCTCCCCCGCCTGATCTGCCTTCACCCGCGCGTTGGCGATCGCGGACTCGACGAGCTTGAGGACGGGCTCGCTGGCGGCCTGCGGGGCGAACCGCAGGGTGTCCAGGGCCTCGGCCGTGCTCTTGCCACGAATCAGGTCCACAACGCGGCGAGCCTTCATGGGCGACATGCGGAGGTACCGCACCTGCGCCTTGGCTTCCATTGCTGTCCTGCTTTCTTCTGGATGTCGGGACGTGCTGCCGGGCTGACACGGGGTCAGCGGCGGCGGCCCTTCTTGTCGTCCTTCTCGTGGCCCTTGAAAGTCCGCGTGGGAGCGAACTCGCCGAGCTTATGGCCGACCATCGACTCGGTGACGAACACCGAGACGTGCTTGCGGCCGTCGTGCACTGCGAAGGTGTGGCCGAGGAAGTCCGGGGTGATGACCGAACGACGCGACCAGGTCTTGATGAGGTTCTTGGTGCCCTTCTCGTTCTGGGCGTCCACCTTCTTCTGCAGGTGGTCGTCGACGAACGGGCCCTTGGAAATACTGCGAGGCATGGTTTCGGCTTCTCCCTATCAGCGCTTCTTGCCGGTCCGGCGACGGCGCACGATGAGCTTGTCGCTCTCCTTGCCCGGCTTGCGGGTGCGTCCCTCGGGCTGACCCCACGGCGAGACCGGATGACGGCCACCGGAGGTCTTGCCCTCGCCACCACCGTGCGGGTGATCGACGGGGTTCATGACCACGCCGCGGACGTGGGGGCGCTTGCCCTTCCACCGCAGGCGGCCGGCCTTGCCCCAGTTGATGTTGGACTGCTCGGCATTGCCGACCTCACCGATGGTGGCGCGGCAGCGGGCATCCACGTTACGGATCTCCCCGGAGGGCATGCGCAGCTGCGCGTACGGGCCCTCCTTGGCGACCAGCTGCACGGAAGCACCGGCGGAGCGGGCGATCTTCGCACCGCCACCGGGGCGCAGCTCGATGGCGTGCACCACGGTGCCCAGCGGGATGTTGCGCAGCGGCAGGTTATTGCCGGGCTTGATGTCCGCGCCGGCGCCGTTCTCCACCCAGTCGCCCTGGCGCAGCCGCGCCGGGGCCAGGATGTAGCGCTTCTCGCCGTCCATGTAGTGCAGCAGCGCGATGCGGGCGGTGCGGTTGGGGTCGTACTCGATGTGCGCGACCTTCGCCTTGACGCCATCCTTGTCGTGACGACGGAAGTCGATCATGCGGTACGCACGCTTGTGGCCACCGCCCCGGTGACGGGAGGTGATACGACCCTTGTTGTTGCGGCCGCCGCTCTTGGACAGCGGGCGCACCAGGGACTTCTCCGGCGTGGTTCGAGTGATCTCGACGAAGTCGGCGCCACTCGAGCCGCGACGACCGGGAGTGGTCGGCTTGCTCTTACGAATTGCCATGTGGGTTTCCCTCAGACTCTCTTCGGCTCCTCGGATCTCGGCCGCTTCAGGCGACCGACCCTCCGAAGATGTCGATGGCTCCGTCGGTCAGGGTCACGATGGCGCGCTTGGTGTCCTTGCGCTTGCCCATCCCGAAGCGCGTGCGACGCGCCTTGCCCTGACGGTTGATCGTGTTCACCGAGTCGACCTTCACGTCGAAGATCTTCTCGACGGCGATCTTGATCTCGGTCTTGTTCGCGTCGGCAGCCACCAGGAAGGTGTACTTGCCTTCGTCCATCAGCCCGTAGCTCTTCTCGGAGACCACCGGGGCCAGCAGGACGTCGCGGGGATCCTTGTTCAGCGAGGTCACTTCGACTCCTCCTCATCGGCCGAGGTGGACTCCTTGACGGCGTTCACGAACCCGGCGGCCTGGGCGGCCTCCTCGGTCGCGAACCAGACCTCGGCCTTGGTGCGGCCGTACCAGGGAGAGTCCTCGGTGTGGTACTTCATCGAGTCCGCATTGCCCTTGATGGTGTAGCCCTCGGGCGCGGAGCCGTCGGCCAGCGCAGCCGCGGAGCCCTCGCCGTAGGGCGACTCGACCTTCTCGGCGGCCTTCGCGTCAGCCTTCTTCTCGGCCTTCGGAGCCTTCTCAGCCGTCGTCTCCGCCTTCGCCGCGGCGAAGGCGGAGGTGGGCAGCGACAGGGTCGCCTGGGCCACGAAGTCCTCGAGTGCGCCCTCGGTGAAGACCACGTCATCGCTGAGCATGACGTCGTAGGTGTTCACCTGGTCCGCGTACAGCACGTGCGCGGTGGGCAGGTTGCGGGTGCTGAGCGCCCCCAGGTCGTCGTCCCGACGCACGACCACCAGCAGGTGGCGACGATCGGAGACGCGCGAGAGGGTCTGGCGGGCAGCCTTGGTGGAGGCCACGTCGCCGTCCAGCAGCGCGGAGATGACGTGGACGCGACCATTGCGCGCCCGGTCGGAGAGGGCACCGCGCAGGGCGGCGGCCTTCATCTTCTTGGGGGTGCGCTGGGAGTAGTCACGCGGCACGGGACCGTGCACGGTGCCACCGCCGGCGAACTGCGGGGCGCGCAGCGAGCCCTGGCGGGCGCGGCCGGTACCCTTCTGCTTCCAGGGCTTCTTGCCGCCGCCGCGGACCTCGCCGCGGGTCTTGGCCTTGTGGGTGCCCCGGCGCGCCGCCGCCTGCTGGGCGACAACGACCTGGTGGATCAGGGGGACGTTGGTCTGCACGTCGAAGATCGACGCGGGCAGCTCGACGGTGCCGGACTTCTTGCCGGCCGGATCGAGCACGTCGACGGTCAGGTTCTCTGCCATCGGTCTCAGGCCTCCTTCGCGGGGCTCTTGACGGCCGAGCGGACCAGCACGAGACCGCCCTTGGGGCCGGGGACGGCACCCTTGACGAGCACGAGGCCCTTCTCGACGTCGACCGCGTGAACGGTCAGGTTCTGAACACTGGTGCGGTCGCCGCCCATCCGGCCCGCCATGCGCATGCCCTTGAAGACACGGCCGGGGGTGGAGGCGCCGCCGATGGAGCCGGGCTTGCGGTGGTTGCGGTGCTGGCCGTGGGAGGCCGCCACACCGGCGAAGCCGTGGCGCTTCATGACGCCCGCGGTGCCCTTGCCCTTGGAGGTGCCGACGACGTCGACCTTCTGGCCGGCCGCGAACACGGAGGCGTCGATCTCCTGGCCGACGCTGTAGTCAGTCGCGTCGGGGGTGCGCAGCTCCACGAGGTGGCGACGCGGGGTCACGCCGGCCTTCTCGAAGTGGCCGCGCAGCGGCTGGGAGACCTTGCGGGGATCGATCTGGCCGTAGCCGATCTGCACCGCGTCGTAGCCGTCGGTCTCGACCGAGCGGATCTGGGTGACGACGTTCCCGCCGGTCTGCACGACGGTCACCGGCACGAGCTTGCCGTTGTCGTCCCAGACCTGGGTCATGCCGAGCTTGGTGCCGAGCACGCCGGTCACCGGGAGGGCCCGCTGGCCCGTCAGTTCGTTGCTCATGTCCACCACCCTCAGAGCTTGATCTCGATGTTGACGTCCGCCGGCAGATCGAGGCGCATGAGCGAATCCACGGCCTTGGGCGTGGGATCGACGATGTCGATCAGTCGCTTGTGCGTGCGCATCTCGAAGTGCTCACGGGAGTCCTTGTACTTGTGCGGCGACCGGATGACGCAGAAAACGTTCTTCTCGGTCGGCAGCGGCACCGGGCCCACGACCGTCGCACCCGCGGAGGTCACGGTCTCGACGATCTTGCGCGCCGAGCTGTCGATCACCTCGTGGTCGTACGACTTGAGCCGGATGCGGATCTTCTGTCCCGCCATGGCGTCCTGTCTCTCTTCTCGTCTGGCATGAATGCAGCCTCTCCCCCACACCCGAGGACGGGCGTGTCGACCTCGCTGGGGCGCATGAGCCCAGCACGGGGCCGCCGAGGTTCGGCTGCGTCTGCACCTGGTTCCCTCTGACGATGCGCGATCCTCGCCGTGGGGCGTGGTTCGCATCCTCGGGACGGACCTCATCCGGTGATCATTCCCCCGACCGCTGGCCGCTGGGGAACGGAACCGGGCATGACGGCCCGCGCAGACAACTCGTCCAGTGTGCCAGAGGCGCGCGAGGGCCCACAAGAGCAGGCCGGGTGCGGCCTGTCACATGGCGACGGGTCCGGGCGGCGGTGCGCCGCGCGCCCGGACCCGTCGGACCCTCCTTTCGGGGGCCTCCCGCTGGGGTTCCCCCTCTTCTCCGGCACCTCTCGCAGGGGTTATTTGTTCGTGCTGCGTCCCAGCCCGCCCTGCAGCTGGCGCTGGAAGATCACGTACACGATGAGCACCGGCAGGATCGTGATCGTCACCGAAGCAAACATCGCGCCCCAGTCCGATTCATAGCCCTGTTGGGCCTGGAGGCTCTTGAGCCCCTGGGCGAGCACGTACTTGTCCTTGTCAGTGTTCAGCACCACCGGCAGCAGGTACTGGTTCCACAGGCCCAGGAAGTTGAAGATCGTCACGCTCGTCAGGCCTGGGACGGCCAGCGGCACCATGATCTGGAAGAACGTGCGGAAATCTCCGGCGCCGTCGATCGCAGCCGCCTCAGCGATCTCCTCCGGCAACTGTCGGAAGAACGCGTACAGGAAGAACACGGTGAACGGCAGGGCGAAACCCACGTAGGTGAGGATCAGCCCGATGTAGGTGCCGCGCAGCCCCATGTTCTGCAGCACGAAGAACAGCGGCACCACGGCCAGGAAGATCGGGAAGGTGAGCCCCGCGATCATGCCGTAGTAGATGAGCTGGCGGCCGGGGAACTGGAAGCGCGCCAGCACGTAGGCGCACATGGCCCCCAGCAGCATGACCAGGAACAGCGCTCCGCCCACCACGATGATGGTGTTGAAGAAGTACCGGCCGATCCCCGCCTCGGTCCAGGCCGTGACAAAGTTGTCCAGGTTCAGGGCGCTCGGCGGCGTGAACGGTGAGGTGAGGATCTCCCCGGAGGTCTTGAACGAGCTGTAGAACGTCCAGATCAGTGGCAGGACCACGATCAGGGTCCAGATGATCAGGATCGTATGGGCCACAGTCGAGAAGACGCGGTCCCCGGTGCTGCGCCGGTGCTCGCGGGTGGTGATCTCCTCCGCGCGCATCCGCGGATCGGTGCTGGTGGCAGTGCTCATGCGTCATCCTTCCGCCGAGTGCCGAACAGGACGATCACCGCCATCAGCATGGTGACCAGCGCGAGAACCACGCCCATCGCAGAGGCCAATCCGAATTGCGAACGGGAGAAGGCTGTCTCGTACAGGTACCGCGAGACCACTTCGGTGCTCTTGTCGGTGCCACCGCTCGGGGTCATCACCGAGATGTACACGAACATGTCCAGCGCCATGATCCCGACGTATACGACCGCGGTGGAGACGTTCTCCCGGATCTGCGGGAGCACCACCTGCACGGCCATGCGCAGCCTGCCGCAGCCGTCCAAGCGCGCGGCCTCGATCATCTCCGAGGGGATCGCCTTGATGGCCGCGACGAACAGGACCATGTAGAAACCGACGAGGGACCACACCACCGCCGCCACGATGGCTCCCAGCGCCAGCTTCTCCTCCCCCAGCCACGCGAGACCGACCGGGGCGATGTCCACCCCGAGCGCATTCAGCAGCCGGATCGGAATGTTCAGCAGACCGTTCAGCAGGCCCCCGTAGGGCGAGTAGATGAAGGCGAACAGGATGCCGATGACCACCGCCGGCAGCACGTAGGGGAAGAAGCTCACCACGCGGTACACGTTCGAGCCCTTGATGCCGAGGATCTCGCCGCGCGAGTCCCCGCCGATCGTGACCATGACGGCGAGGGCGAAGGCCAGTGTGATGGTAATCGTGGGCAGCACCAGCAGCAGGATGAGGTTGTTCGTCAGGGCCTTGAGGTACGTCGGATCAGCGAAGATCCTCCGATAGTTCTCCAGGCCGATGAAGTCCATGTTGGCGCTCACCCCGCGCCAGTTGGTCATCGAGTAGTAGAAGGCCTGCAGGAACGGGGAGACCACGAAGATGATGTAGATCAGCAGCGGGATCCCGAGGAACACCGCGAAGAACAGCAGACGGGAGGGCGACGGCCGACGGCCGGCCCGGCTGCGGGGAGCAGCCGAACCGGCCGAGGGCGTCGCCACGGTAGGAGCGGGCGCAGTCATATCAGGCGACGTCAAACTTCTCGATGCCATCGTCCTCACGCACCCGATCCAGCACCTCCTGCGACCGGGAGCGGACCTCGGCAGCATCGATCTTGCCGCTGAGGAACTCGTTCCAGATCGGCTTGAAGTCCGGCCCCAGGCCGTACCAGTCGGTGAAGTTCCAGGTGTAGATGTTGTCCCCGGCGTCCTGGATCATCGAGTTCACCGAGGCCAGTGCCGTGGAGCCGAAGGCGTCCTCGGGCACGGAGTCCTTGACGATCGTGAGGGAGCTGGTGAGCTCGGCGAAGTTCTGCGCCTGCTCCTTGGAGAGCATGATGCGCAGGAACTCCAGGCCACCGGCGCCGTTCGCGGCGTCGGCGGGCACCTGGAAGGGCTCGCCCGCGGTGCCGCGGATGGCCTCAGCCGGGAAGGAGGAGTCCGAGCCGAGCTGCGGATCGGGGCATCCGGTCATCTCGTAGTCATCGGGCGTGACGCCCTTCTGCTCGTTCTCGATCCACGAGCCGGAGGGATACATGACCGCCTTGCCGGTGACCCACTGGGCCTGGGCCTCGGTGTGCTTGATACCCGCGCCGCCGGAGAGGAAGAAGTCCGCCTTCACGGCGTCCTCGATGGCGTCGAAGGCCTGCACCACCGCGTCCTGCTCGTAGGCGCCGGCGTCGAGCTTGTCGAGGTTCTTGGCGACGTCGATGCCGCCCTGCTTGACGGCCATACCGAGCGCGAGCGTGTGGTAGTAGTCCGCCGCGTTCTGGCCACCGAAGGCGAACAGGCTGATGCCCTCGCTCTTGGCCTGCTCGCCGATGGTCATGACGTCATCCCAGGTTACCGGCGCATCCCAGCCCATGTCGTTGAACTGCTTGGCGGAGTACCACAGCGCGAAGACCGTGTACACGTAGTTCAGCGAGTAGAGCTTGCCGGAATAGGTGCCCGGATCCAGCGAGCCCGGCAGCAGGGAATCGCCGACGGTGCCGCCGTCCAGGGACGGCGCTTCGATGAGGGCATCGAGCGTGGAGAGCTGCCCCTCGGAGATCAGGGCGGAGGAGTTCATGGCCTGCGCGCCGGAGTTGTCGAACAGGTCCGGCGGGTTGCCACCGACGAAGCGGGGCTGCAGCTCCGGCTGGATGTCCACGGTCGAGTTGACCTGCACATCGGCCTCGGGGTACATCTCCTTGTACTTCTTGCCGGCGTCCTTGCCGTACTGGTCGCCGAAGCCGCCATTGAAGATGACCACTTCCAGCGGCGCGGAGCCGTCGACGCCGAAGGGGTTGTCCTCGGAGACCTCGCCGCCGCCCTCGGAAACGCCGCCGCCTCCCTCGGAATCCTTACCGCCGCCGCCGGCGGCACAGGCGGCTAGGGCGCTGGCGCCTGCACCGGCCCCGGCGAGCGCGAGGAAGCGCCGGCGGGACGCTGCGAGGCGATCCAGCGGGGTCAGGGGCATGGTGGTGTCGTCCTGCTCAGTGCCCATCAGAACCTCTTTCATCGTTGAAAGGGACCCGAGCGCGGGGCGCCCCGGTCAGCTGTCGGAGACACTGTACGCCGGACAGGTGCCCGGAACTGCGCAGGTCCGTCTCAGCCGTGTCACGATCGCGCACTCTTCTGCGCTCGGACCAGACCGCGAGCGGGCCGCACAGTCCCCTCATCGCCAGCAGGCCCCGGGCTGCGCTGGTGTCGGGTTCTGGCGCACAATAGTCCGTGTTCTGCGCGTGGGAACAGGGGTTCGGCTGCTTTCCAGTCAGGGGCAGCGGCCTCCGATACCGTGAGTCCCATGAGCCAGACACCGCGTTCCTCCCCGGCAGCCGCCTCGCCGCTGACCGCTCGGCTGTACGACCTCGAATATCCGCGCTCCCTCGGCGTGTACAACACCTATGAGGAGGTGCAGTCGGTCGTGGACACCCTGGCGGACAACCAGTTCCCCGTGCAGTCTACGCTCATCGTCGGCACCGACCTGAAGCTCATGGAGCGGGTGACCGGACGCAAGACCTGGGGGCGGGTGATCGGCCAGGGTGTGCTGTCGGGTCTATGGATGGGGCTGTTCCTGGGCCTGCTGCTGATGCTGCTGAACCCCGGCACGTTCCTGCCGCTGATCTCCAGCATGATCATGGGCGTCATCTTCTTCACCCTGTGGCAGGTGGTGGCCTATGCCCTCACCCGCGGGCAACGCGACTTCACCTCGATGACCGCGACGATCCCCATGCAGTACGAGCTGCTGGTGGAGCACAAGCACGCCGAGCAGGCCCGGCAGCTCCTGGCCTCGACCGGCGCGTCTCCGGTGCCGCCGCAGATGCCCGCCCCGGCACCGACCCCGACGGATCGCCCGGCTCGCCCGAGCTACGGCCTGCCCGCTGAGCAGTCCCCGCAGCAGCCGCAGCAGCCGTCTCACCCGCAGCAGTCGCCGCAGCCGCAGCAGCAGTCGCGGTCTCAGCAGTCTCAGGCCCCGTCGGCCCCCGAGCAGCGCGCACCGCAGCCGCCCCACGAGAGCTGACGCCTCCGCCGAGCTGCCCTCGCTCCGCTGTCGACTGAGCCCGCCCCGCACTCGGCACCTCTGAGGTCGGCATCCCTGACCTCGGGCGCATACGCGCTTGCGGCGTCGCTGCGCCAACGGCCCGGGCTGAACATGCGAAAGGGCCCCGATCCGGTCTCCCGGATCGGGGCCCTTCGGCTCAGCGGACGCTGAGCGGTTGCCTCACGGCAGCGGGGTCACCCCCGCCAGGTCACTTGATGACCTTGGTGACGCGGCCGGAGCCCACGGTGCGGCCACCCTCACGGATGGCGAAGCCGAGGCCCTCCTCCATGGCGATCGGCTGGATGAGCTCGACCGTCATCTCGGTGTTGTCGCCGGGCATGACCATCTCGGTGCCCTCGGGCAGCGTGATGACGCCGGTGACGTCGGTGGTCCGGAAGTAGAACTGCGGACGGTAGTTCGAGTAGAAGGGGTTGTGGCGGCCACCCTCGTCCTTGGAGAGGATGTACACCTGCGCCTCGAACTCGGTGTGCGGGGTGATGGTGCCGGGCTTCACGACGACCTGGCCGCGCTCGACGTCCTCACGCTTGGTGCCGCGCAGCAGCAGGCCGCAGTTCTCGCCGGCCCACGCCTCGTCCATCTGCTTGTGGAACATCTCGATGCCGGTGACGGTGGTCTTCTGCGGAGCGCGCAGACCGACGATCTCGACCTCGGAGTTGATGGCGAGCTTGCCGCGGTCCACCTTGCCGGTGACCACGGTGCCGCGGCCCTGAATGGTGAACACGTCCTCGATCGGCATGAGGAAGGGCTTGTCCATGTCGCGCTCCGGGTCCGGGATGAACTCATCCACGGCCTCCATGAGCTCCTCAACGGACTTGACCCACTTCTCGTCGCCCTCGAGGGCCTTGAGCGCGGAGACCTTGATGACCGGCGCGTCCTCGTCGAACTCCTGGGAGCCCAGCAGCTCGCGAACCTCCATCTCGACGAGCTCGAGGATCTCCTCGTCATCGACCATGTCGGACTTGTTGAGGGCGACCAGCAGCGCCGGCACGCCCACCTGGCGGGCCAGGAGCACGTGCTCACGGGTCTGCGCCATGGGGCCGTCGGTGGCGGCGACCACGAGGATCGCGCCGTCCATCTGGGCCGCACCGGTGATCATGTTCTTCACGTAGTCGGCGTGGCCGGGGGCGTCGACGTGCGCGTAGTGACGCTTGTCGGTCTCGTACTCGATGTGCGAGACGTTGATCGTGATGCCGCGCTGCTTCTCCTCGGGCGCGTTGTCGATCGTGTCGAAGTCGCGCTTCTCGTTGAGGTCCGGGAACTTGTCGTACAGAACCTTCGAGATCGCGGCGCTCAGCGTGGTCTTGCCGTGGTCGACGTGACCGATGGTGCCGATGTTGACGTGCGGCTTGGTCCGCTCGAACTTGGCCTTCGCCATAGTGGTGTCCTCCTAGGACTTCTACTGGTGGTACTTCTGGATCGGGATCGGGCGGCGCCTGCTCAGGTGCCGGTCCGACGGGGTTCCGAGGGAAGCAGGTCCACAGGGTACCTCGTGGCACCTGGGACCTGCCGCCCCCGAGTCCTCACTCGCCCCGGGTCTTCGCGACGATCTCCTCGGCGATGGACGAGGGGACCTCCGCGTAGCTGTCGAACTGCATGGTGTACATCGCACGACCCTGGGTCTTGGACCGCAGGTCGCCGACGTAGCCGAACATCTCCGACAGCGGGACGAGAGCACGGACGATCTTGACCCCGCTCGCGTCCTCCATCGACTGCACCTGCCCGCGACGCGAGTTCAGGTCGCCGATGACATCTCCCATGTACTCCTCCGGAGTACGGACCTCGACATCCATGAGCGGCTCGAGGAGGACCGGATTGGCCTTCCGCAGAGCCTCCTTGGTGGCCATGGAGCCGGCGATCTTGAAGGCCATCTCCGAGGAGTCGACGTCGTGGTAGGCGCCGTCGATCAGGGAGGCCTTCACGTTCACGACCGGGTAGCCGGCCATGACGCCCGACTGCAGGGCGTCCTGGATGCCCGCGTCCACGCTCGGGATGTACTCGCGCGGGATGCGGCCGCCGGTGATGAGGTTCTCGAACTCGTAGAACACGCCATCCTCGGCGTCCTCCAGCGGGCCGAAGGTGATCTGGACCTTCGCGAACTGGCCGGAGCCACCGGTCTGCTTCTTGTGGGTGAAGTCGAACTTCTCCACCGTCCGCTTGATGGTCTCGCGGTAGGCGACCTGCGGCTTGCCGATGTTCGCCTCGACGTTGAACTCGCGGCGCATGCGGTCCACGAGGATGTCGAGGTGGAGCTCACCCATGCCGCGGATGACGGTCTGGCCTGTCTCCTCGTCCAGCTGCACCTGGAAGGTGGGGTCCTCCTTGGCGAGCTTCTGGATCGCCACGCCCAGCTTCTCCTGGTCACCCTTGGTCTTGGGCTCGATGGCCACGGAGATCACGGGCTCGGGGAAGCTCATGGACTCCAGCTGAATGGGCTGGGTCGGATCGGTCAGGGTGTCACCGGTGGTGGTGTCCTTCAGGCCGATGAAAGCGTAGATGTGGCCCGCGAAGGCCTCCTCCACCGGGTTCTCCTTGTTGGAGTGCATCTGGAACAGCTTGCCCACGCGCTCCTTCTTGCCGGTGGTGGCGTTCAGGACCTGCTCGCCCTGCTTGACCTGACCGGAGTAGACACGCACGTAGGTGAGGGAGCCGAAGAACGGGTGGCTGGCCACCTTGAAGGCCAGCGCCGAGAACGGCTCGTTCCAGTCCGCGGCGCGGGTGAGGGTGGCCTCCTCATCGCCCGGCTTGTGGCCCTCCATGTCCGGCACGTCCAGCGGCGACGGCAGGTAGTCGATGACGCCATCGAGCATGGGCTGGACGCCCTTGTTCTTGAAGGCGGAGCCGCAGAAGACGGGGTACGCCTCGGAGTTCACGGTGAGCTTGCGGATGCCGGCCTTGAGCTCCTCAATGGAGAGGTCACCCTCTTCGAGGTACTTGTCCATGAGCTCCTCGGAGCTCTCGGCCACATCCTCGACCAGCTTGGAGCGGTACTCATCGACGGTGTCCTGGAGCTCAGCAGGGATCGGGATCTCCCGCTGCCACTGCCCCAGCGCCGCATCGCCCTTCTTGGCGTTGATGACCGGCATGTCCTCCTCGAGGGTCTCCGGCCACTCGTAGGCCTTCATCTCCACGAGGTCCACCACGCCGCGGAAGTCGCTCTCCGCACCGATCGGCACCTGCATCACCAGCGGCTTGGCACCCAGGCGATCGACGATGGTGCGCACGGTGAAGAAGAAGTCGGCACCCAGCTTGTCCATCTTGTTGACGAAGCAGATGCGGGGCACGTCGTACTTGTCGGCCTGCCGCCACACGGTCTCCGACTGGGGCTCCACGCCCTCCTTGCCGTCGAACACCGCGACCGCGCCGTCCAGGACACGCAGCGAACGCTCCACCTCGACGGTGAAGTCCACGTGGCCGGGAGTGTCGATGATGTTGATCTGGTTGTCGTGCCAGTAGCAGGTGGTCGCGGCGGACGTGATGGTGATGCCGCGCTCCTTCTCCTGCTCCATCCAGTCCATGGTGCCGGCACCGTCATGGGTTTCGCCCATCTTGTAGTTGACGCCGGTGTAGAAGAGGATGCGCTCGGTCGTAGTGGTCTTACCGGCATCGATGTGAGCCATGATGCCGATGTTGCGGACCTTCTTGAGGTCGCTGAGCACTTCAAGTGCCACGGGCTTAAGCCTTTCTGGAGAACGGTGATCGAGCAGCCGGAGGGCGATCGGTGGGGCCCGCTCCGTAGTGCGGGCCCCACCGTGTGCTCACCAGCGGTAGTGCGCGAAGGCTCGGTTGGACTCGGCCATCTTGTGCGTGTCCTCGCGGCGCTTGACAGCGGCGCCGAGGCCGTTGGAGGCGTCGAGGATTTCGTTCATCAGACGCTCGGTCATGGTGTGCTCGCGGCGGGCGCGGGCGTAGCCCACCAGCCAGCGGAGCGCCAGCGTGGTCGCGCGACCGGGCTTGACCTCGATCGGCACCTGGTAGGTCGCACCGCCCACACGGCGAGAGCGGACCTCGAGCGAGGGACGGATGTTGTCCAGCGCCTTCTTGAGGGTCACGACCGGGTCCTGACCGTTCTTCGCCCGCGCGCCTTCCAGCGCGTCGTAGACGATGCCCTCGGCGACGGTCTTCTTGCCGTCCAGGAGGATCTTGTTGATGAGCTGCGTGACGATCGGCGAGCCGTAGACGGGATCGACGACCAGCTGGCGCTTGGGAGCGGGGCCCTTACGAGGCATTACTTCTTCTCCTTCTTCGCACCGTAGCGGGAGCGCGCCTGCTGGCGGCCCTTGACGGACTGGGTGTCGAGCGCGCCGCGCACGATCTTGTAGCGCACGCCCGGGAGGTCCTTCACACGACCGCCGCGCACGAGCACGATGGAGTGCTCCTGGAGGTTGTGGCCCTCACCGGGGATGTAGGCGGTGACCTCGATGCCGGTCGACAGCTTCACACGCGCGATCTTGCGCAGCGCGGAGTTCGGCTTCTTCGGGGTCTGGGTGTACACACGGGTGCAGACACCACGGCGCTGGGGCGAACCCTTGAGCGCCGGCGTCTTGGAGGCGGACGACCGGGCGTCCCGCCCCTTGCGCACCAGCTGCTGAATAGTCGGCACTGATTCTCTTCCTCGTCGGCCCACGATGCTGTTCGCACCGGGGGATCACCTTCTTCGACCGCGGTTGCGGCCGGCGACCCGTCTCGCCGCTCCCGGACCCGGGAGCTTCTGCGGGACGACCCGCCCGTCAGACGATGGCGCCTGCCGGGCGTCCGCAGGACCGTGATCGGCGCCCGGGGGCGGGGGCCGGGTCCGGCCTGCCGCCCGTATTCGGGCACACCGCGAGGATCCGCTCCTCGCGGGGGACCCCCTCGACCGCGCCCAGGGATGAACCTGGCGGGCGGACGATGGGTCCCGGGTCACGACCAGAGGGCACTCCGGACGCAACGTTCAGTCTAGTGAGACGCTCTCGACGGGGTCAAAGCTTCTGTGGGCATCCGACGCAGATCACACGCTCGCGTCCGGCGGGCCGGACAGCGCCCCTCCCCGACATACATCCCTCTCCCGCCATGCACCCCTCCCCCGACATGCGACGAGCGCGCCGCGGATTGCGACGCGCTCGTGGCGTGGTGAGGTGTGAGGTCCGCTCAGCGGATGCCGAGCCGCGCGGTGCAGGCGGGCCAGGCACCCCAACCCTGCGCGGCCTGGGTCTTCTTGGCGATCGCGATCTGCTGCTCGCGGGTGGCCAGGTTCGCGGTGGGGGCGTACTGGCCGCCGCCATAGGCGAGCCAGGTGCCGCGGTTGAACTGCAGTCCGCCGTAGTAGCCGTTGCCGGTGTTGATCGACCAGTTGCCACCGGACTCGCACTGCGCCAGGCGATCCCAGACGCTGCCGGAGGGCTCGGCCGGGGCCGCGGCACCGGTGTTGCCGCCGGAGGAGTCACGATCGCTCGAGCGGGAGGACTGGGTGTTCTGGCGCGGCCGCTGCTCCTCGCGCGGCTCGGGCTCCGGGCGCTGCTTGGTGCCCTCGGCGACCACCTGGGTCACGGGCTTCTCGACGACCTTCTCGGAGAGCACCTCAGACTCGGTGACCTCACCGTCGACGATGGTCTCCTTGATGACCTTCTTGCGTTCGCCGACCTTGCCCTCGGTGGTGGTCCGCTTCTCGCCGACGTAGAGATCGCCGTCCTCGACCGTCTTGGTCTTGAAGGGGATCTCCTCGGTCTCGGAGCGCTTCGTCGAGCGAACCCGCTTGACGGTGTAGGTCGCGCCATCCTCGAGCAGCTCATCGCGCGGGACATTCGCGGTGTCGGTGTCCTCGATGTCGCCGAGCACCTTCTCCATCGCCTCGCCGACGGTCAGCGCGGCCACCTCAAAGGTGTCCTGGCCGTACTGGCCCTTGAAGGTCACGGTCTTGCGGGTGACGACCTCGACGGCGCCGGCGGCCTCATCCAGGGAGGCCTCGACGGCGGGGGTGATCGCTGCGCCCTCGGTCTCGGCGTCGATCTCCGCGAGGGCATCGGCCACGGTGTCACCGGTGGTGAGCACCTCGGTGTCCTGCCCGTCCACGGTCACGGTCACGGCGTTGCGGTGGATGACCTGGATCTGCATCCCGTCAGTGACGGTCTCGTCCAGGCCCGGCAGCACGAGGTCGGTGTCCTTGACCTCGATGTCCTGCTCGGCGAGCAGGTCACGCACCGTGGTCTGGGAGAACGTGCGCGCGGAGCTGAGCTCGCCGTACACGTCGATCTGGGCCTCGTCGGACATCGCGAACGCGGTGCCGCCACCGCCGACGGCCAGCACGCAGGCTGCCGCGGCGCCGATGATCCACGGGGACTTCTTCACTGTTCCACCTGTTTCCCTGCCGCGCGCGGCGCGGCGATAGCACGTCAATCCGGTCCGGACCCTCCAGGAGCCCGTCGCCGCGGTGCGAGCGCGCGCTCGGGGCCGGGGAGCCAGGAGGCGCTGCGGGAAGGTCGCGGTGCGGCAGACGTTCTCCATCGTCGTCGTGATCGGGCGCGCGCGTAAGGGAAACACCCAGACTTTGGTCAAGGCTGACAGGGGTCTTTACCGTCCGCTGACCGTCGATGCCGCACAGCTCACGCCGGGCGCCGGTCAGGCCACGCTGCGTGGCGGTCAGGTCACGCTGTACGGCGCTCACAGCGCGCTGCGCGGCGGTCCGGGGCGGCACGCGCCGTCGGGACAGGGCGCTGCGATGCGCAGCAGCGGCCCGTCGGAACACGGCAACAGCCCACAGGAACACGACAGCGGCCCGCCGGACCCAGAGGGCGGCAGAAACGACACGGGCGGCCCCACCAAAGCGGTGGGACCGCCCGTGCGCGGTCAGCGGGCGCCGCAGCGCCGCTGGATCAGCGGAAGTCCGTCCGGAACGGGTCCGCGTAGTCGATGTCGTCGAGGTTCACCGCACCGGTGGTGCCGAAGCCGGAGAAGTCCAGCTCGTCGTAGCTGGGCACCTGGTACATCTGCGCCTTCGCCTCATCGGTGGGCTCCACCGCGATGCGGCGGAACCGCGACAGGCCGGTGCCCGCCGGGATCAGCTTGCCGATGATGACGTTCTCCTTGAGCCCCATGAGCTGGTCGCTCTTGCGGTTCAGGGCGGCCTCGGTGAGCACGCGGGTGGTCTCCTGGAAGGAGGCCGCCGACAGCCACGACTCGGTCGCGAGCGACGCCTTCGTGATGCCCATCAGCTCCGGTCGGCCGGAGGCGGGCTTCCCGCCCTCAGCGAGCACCCGACGGTTCTCCCGCTCGAAGGTCACCCGCTCGGCGAAATCACCGGGCAGCAGCTCGGTGTCCCCCGACTCGATGACGGTCACGCGGCGCAGCATCTGCCGCACGATCACCTCGATGTGCTTGGCGTGGATGTCCACACCCTGGCTGATGTACACCTTCTGGACCTCGTCCACCAGGTGCTGCTGCACGGCACGCGGGCCGAGCACGCGCAGCACCTGCTTGGGGTCGATCGAGCCCTGGGTGAGCTGCTGGCCCACCTCGAGGTGGTCGCCGTCCTCGATGAGGAGAGCCACGCGGCGCGAGACCGTGTAGGTCACCGGGTCCGAACCGTCGTCCGGGGTGACCGTGATCTTGCGCTGCTTGTCGTTCTCCTCGATCTCGGCGCGGCCGGAGAACTCGGAGATCGGCGCGAAACCGGCCGGGGTACGGGCCTCGAACAGCTCCTGCACACGCGGCAGACCATGGGTGATGTCACCCTCGGCGCTGGCCACACCACCGGAGTGGAAGGTCCGCATCGTCAGCTGGGTGCCGGGCTCACCGATGGACTGCGCCGCCACGATGCCGACGGCCTCGCCGATGTCCACCAGCTTGCCGGAGGCCAGGGATCGGCCGTAGCACTGAGCGCACGTACCCACCGCGGAGTCACAGGTCAGCACGGAGCGGACCTTGACCTCGCGCACACCGGCCTCGACCAGCTGCTCGATGAGCACATCGCCCACCTCGGCGCCGGCCGGAGCCACCTCGGAGCCGTCCTCGCCCACGGCGGCGGTGGCGAGCACACGCCCGTAGACAGTCGACTCCACGTGCTCATGGGCGCGCAGAGCCCCGGCCTCCTCCACCGCGATGGGGAGCACCAGGCCCTTGGCGGTGCCGCAGTCGTCCTCGCGCACGATGACGTCCTGGGACACGTCCACCAGACGACGGGTCAGGTAGCCGGACTGGGCGGTCTTCAGCGCCGTATCCGCCAGGCCCTTCCGGGAGCCGTGGGAGGCGATGAAGTACTCCAGCACCGACAGACCCTCCTTGTAGTTGGAGAGGATCGGACGCGGGATGATCTCACCCTTGGGGTTGTTCACCAGGCCGCGCATACCGGCGATCTGACGGATCTGCATCCAGTTGCCACGGGCGCCGGAGTCCACCATCCGGAAAATGGTGTTGGTGGAGTCGAAGTTCTCGCGCATCGCCTGGTCGACCTCATTGGTCGCCTCGGTCCAGATGTCGATCAGCTCCATGTTGCGCTCGGCCTCGGAGACCAGACCCAGGTCACGGTTCTCCTGCACCTGCGAGGCCTTCGCCTCGTACTTGGCGATGATCTCCGCCTTGTTCGGCGGGGCCACCACGTCCGAGAGCGCGAAGGACGCACCGGAGCGGCCGGACCACGAGAAGCCGTAGGCCTTGAGCGCATCCAGCGACGCGGCCACCTGGCCCTTGTCGTAGCGCTCGGCGAGGTCGTTGACGATCCCGCCCAGGCGCTTCTTGCCCACCTGGCCCTCCACGTAGGGGAAGTCCTCCGGCAGGGTCTCGTTGAAGTACACGGTGCCCAGCGTCGTGGTCAGGATGTACGGATCGCCCTCACCATGCCCCTCGGGGGCCTGCCAGCCCTTGGGCGGCACGATCTCATCGGCCCCGAAGCGGATGGTCACCGGAGCGTTGAGGTGCAGCTCATCGCGGTCGAAGGCCATGATCGCCTCCGCCACGGAGGAGAAGGCCCGGCCCGCGCCCTCGACGTCCTCGCGCACCGTGGTCAGGTGGTAGAGGCCGATCACCATGTCCTGCGCGGGCATGGTCACCGGGCGACCGTCAGAGGGCTTGAGGATGTTGTTGGAGGACAGCATGAGGATGCGGGCCTCCGCCTGTGCCTCCGCGGACAGCGGCAGGTGCACAGCCATCTGGTCGCCGTCGAAGTCCGCGTTGAACGCGGCGCACACGAGCGGGTGCAGGTGGATGGCCTTGCCCTCCACCAGCTGCGGCTCGAACGCCTGGATGCCCAGACGGTGCAGGGTGGGCGCACGGTTCAGCAGCACCGGATGCTCGGTGATGACTTCCTCGAGCACGTCCCAGACCTCGGGGCGGGCCCGCTCCACCATGCGCTTGGCGGCCTTGACGTTCTGCGCGTGCGACAGCTCCACCAGGCGCTTCATGACGAACGGCTTGAACAGCTCGAGCGCCATACCCTTGGGCAGACCGCACTGGTGCAGCTTCAGCTGCGGGCCGTTGACGATCACGGAGCGAGCGGAGTAGTCCACGCGCTTGCCCAGCAGGTTCTGACGGAAGCGGCCCTGCTTGCCCTTGAGCATGTCCGAGAGCGACTTCAGCGGGCGGTTGCCCGGGCCGGTCACCGGACGGCCTCGGCGGCCGTTGTCGAACAGGGAGTCGACCGACTCCTGCAGCATGCGCTTCTCGTTGTTCACGATGATCTCGGGCGCCCCGAGATCCAGCAGCCGCTTGAGGCGGTTGTTGCGGTTGATGACGCGGCGGTACAGGTCATTGAGGTCGGAGGTCGCAAAGCGGCCACCGTCCAGCTGCACCATGGGGCGCAGGTCCGGCGGGATCACCGGGACCGCGTCCAGCACCATGCCAGTGGGCGAGTTGGTGGTGGTCAGGAACGCGGAGACCACCTTGAGGCGCTTGAGGGCACGGGCCTTCTTCTGGCCCTTGCCGCTGGCGATCGTCTCGCGCAGCGCCACCGCCTCGGCCTCGAGGTCGAAGTCCTGCAGACGGCGCTGGATCGCCTCGGCGCCCATGCCGCCCTCGAAGTACGTGCCGTAGCGCAGCTTCATAGCGCGGTACAGCTGCTCATCGCCCTCGAGATCGGCGACCTTCAGGCCCTTGAAGCGCTCCCACACGCGGGTGATGCGGTCGATCTCCTGGTCGTACTTCTTGCGGATCTGCGCCTGCTCACGCTCGGAGGAGTCGCGGACCTTGCGCTTGGCATCGGCCTTGGCGCCCTCCTCCTCGAGCTGGGCGAGGTCCTTCTCTGCGGAGACGGCGCGCTGGTTGATCGCGGCATCACGCTCGTTCTCGAGCTCCTTGATCTCCAGGTCGAAGCGGGCCTGCAGATCGGGCATGTCGTCGTGGCGAGCCTGCTCGTCCACGTCGGTGATCATGTAGGCGGCGAAGTAGATGATCTTCTCCAGATCCTTCGGCGCCAGGTCCAGCAGGTAGCCCAGGCGGCTGGGCACGCCCTTGAAGTACCAGATGTGGGTGACGGGGGCGGCGAGCTCCACGTGGCCCATGCGCTCACGGCGCACGGAGGACTTGGTGACCTCCACGCCGCAGCGCTCGCACACGATGCCCTTGAAGCGCACGCGCTTGTACTTGCCGCAGTAGCACTCCCAGTCCCGGGTGGGACCGAAGATGCGCTCGCAGAACAGGCCCTCCATCTCGGGCTTCAGGGTGCGGTAGTTGATGGTCTCCGGCTTCTTGACCTCGCCGTGGGACCAGCCGCGGATGTCCTCGGCCGTGGCCAGGCCGATGCGCAGCTCATCGAAGGTGTTGACGTCGAGCACAGGTGTCCTTCTCTCGATCGGAAGTCATGAGGGTCTGAGGGAACAGGGGTCGTGGGGTCGGGACCGTCGGCGCGCGGTGGTGGGCCGACGGTCCACCGTCCCTCAGACCTCTTCGATGGAGCCGACGCCCTCGTGGGGCCGGCGGGACAGGTCGATGCCGAGCTCCTCCGCGGCGCGGAAGACCTCTTCGTCGCTCTCCTGGACCTCCTGGGCGATGCCGTCGGAGGACAGCACCTCCACGTTCAGGCACAGCGACTGCATCTCCTTGAGCAGCACGCGGAAGGACTCCGGGATGCCGGGCTCGGGGATGTTCTCGCCCTTGACGATCGACTCGTAGACCTTCACGCGGCCGGAGATGTCATCGGACTTGATGGTCAGCAGCTCCTGCAGGGCGTAGGCGGCGCCGTAGGCCTCCAGGGCCCACACCTCCATCTCGCCGAAGCGCTGGCCGCCGAACTGGGCCTTACCGCCCAGCGGCTGCTGCGTGATCATCGAGTACGGGCCGGTGGAGCGGGCGTGCAGCTTGTCGTCCACCAGGTGGTGGAGCTTGAGCATGTACATGTAGCCCACGGAGATCGGGTCCGGGAACGGCTCGCCGGAGCGACCGTCGAACAGACGGGCCTTGCCGTCCTCCTTGATCATCCGCTCACCGTCGCGGTTGGGCCGGTAGGTGCCCAGCAGACCGGTGACCTCCTCGGCGGTCAGACCGTCGAACACGGGCACGGCCACCGGGGTGCCGGCCTCGCCGTGCAGCGCCGCCTCGGGGATGTCCGCGGCGATCGGATCGTCCTTCTCCAGATCCCAGCCGGACTTCGCCACCCACCCCAGGTGGGTCTCCATGACCTGGCCGATATTCATACGGCCGGGCACGCCCATGGGGTTGAGGATGATGTCGATCGGGGTGCCGTCCTCGAGGAACGGCATGTCCTCGACCGGCAGGATCTTGGCGATGACGCCCTTGTTGCCGTGGCGGCCGGCGAGCTTGTCACCGTCGGTGATCTTGCGCTTCTGCGCCACGTACACGCGGACCATCTCGTTCACGCCGGTGGGGAGGATGTCGCCGTCCTCCTCCTCGGTGAACACGCGCACGCCGATCACGGTGCCGGACTCGCCATGCGGGACGCGCAGCGAAGTGTCGCGGACCTCGCGGGCCTTCTCACCGAAGATAGCGCGCAGCAGGCGCTCCTCGGGGGTCAGCTCGGTCTCGCCCTTCGGGGTCACCTTGCCCACCAGGATGTCGCCCGGTTCGACCTCGGCGCCGATGCGGATGATGCCGCGCTCGTCGAGGTCCGCCAGCACGTCGTCGCCGACGTTGGGGATGTCTCGGGTGATCTCCTCCTTGCCGAGCTTCGTGTCGCGGGCGTCGACCTCGTGCTCCTCGATGTGGATCGAGGTGAGGACGTCATCCTGGACCATCCGCGAGGACAGGATGATGCCGTCCTCGTAGTTGTGGCCCTCCCAGGACATGAAGGCGACCAGCAGGTTCTTGCCGATGGACAGCTCGCCCTGGTCGGTGGAGGGGCCGTCGGCCAGGATGGAGCCAGCCTCGACGCGGTCGCCCTCGTCGAACAGCACGCGCTGGTTGTAGGAGTTGCCGGCGTTGGAGCGCTGGAACTTCCCGATGGGGTAGGTCTGGCGGGTGCCGTCGTCGGCCATCACGACGATGAGGTCGGCGCTGAGCTCCTCGATCACGCCACCCTTCTCAGCCACGACCACATCGCCCGCGTCCACCGCGGCGCGGCGCTCCATGCCGGTGCCCACCAGCGGCATCTCGGCCCGCAGCAGCGGCACGGCCTGGCGCTGCATGTTCGAGCCCATGAGGGCGCGGTTGGCGTCGTCGTGCTCGAGGAAGGGGATCATCGCGGTCGCGACGGAGACCATCTGACGGGCGGAGACGTCCATGTAGTCCACCTCGGAGGTGGCCACGAGGTCCGGCTCGCCGCCGGTCAGACGCACGAGGACCTCGTCCTCGAGGAAGCGGCCGTCCTCGTCGATCTTGGCGTTCGCCTGGGCGATGACGTGCCGGTCCTCGTCGTCTGCGGTGAGGTAGACGATCTCATCGGTCACGCGGCCGTCCACGACCTTGCGGTACGGGGTCTCCACGAAGCCGAAGGGGTTGATGCGCGCGAAGGTCGCCAGCGAGCCGATCAGGCCGATGTTCGGACCCTCGGGGGTCTCGATCGGGCACATGCGGCCGTAGTGGCTGGGGTGGACGTCACGGACCTCCATGCCCGCACGGTCGCGGGAGAGACCGCCGGGGCCCAGCGCCGAGAGGCGACGCTTGTGAGTCAGGCCCGACAGAGGATTGTTCTGGTCCATGAACTGCGACAGCTGCGAGGTGCCGAAGAACTCCTTGATCGCCGCCGTGACGGGGCGGATGTTGATCAGGGTCAGCGGGGTGATCGCCTCGACGTCCTGCGTGGTCATGCGCTCGCGCACGACGCGCTCCATCCGGGACAGGCCCGTGCGGACCTGGTTCTGGATCAGTTCGCCCACGGCGCGGATACGACGGTTGCCGAAGTGGTCGATGTCGTCGGTCTCCACGCGCACGGTGCGGCCGTCGGCGGAGGTGTACTCGCTCATGCCGTCGTGCAGCGCGACGATGTACTTGATGGTCGCCACGATGTCCTGCAGGCGCAGGGTCGACTCGGACAGCGAGCCCTCCAGGCCCAGCTTCTTGCCGATCTTGTAGCGCCCCACCTTGGCCAGGTCGTAGCGCTTGGGGTTGAAGTAGAGGTTGTTCAGCATCGCCTCGCCCGCATCGCGCGTGGGCGGCTCGCCCGGACGCTGCTTGCGGTAGATGTCGATGAGAGCCTCATCGGTGGAGGTGATGCGGTCCTTCTCCAGGGTGGAGCGCATGGACTCGAACTCGCCGAACTCCTCGAGGATGTCGCTGTGCGACATGCCCAGGGCCTGCAGGAGCGTGGTGACGGACTGCTTGCGCTTGCGGTCGATGCGCACGCCCACCTGGTCGCGCTTGTCGACCTCGAACTCGAGCCAGGCGCCGCGCGAGGGGATCACCTTCGCGGAGAAGATGTGCTTGTCGCTGGTCTTGTCGATGCTCTCCTCGAAGTACACGCCCGGGGAGCGGACCAGCTGGGAGACGACCACACGCTCGGTGCCGTTGATGATGAAGGTGCCCTTGTCGGTCATGAGCGGGAACTCGCCCATGAAGACCGTCTGGGTCTTGATCTCACCGGTCTCGTTGTTCATGAACTCCGCGATGACGTACAGCGGAGCAGCGTAGGTGAGGTCCTTCTCCTTGCACTCCTCGACGGAGTACTTGGGGTCGTCGAAGGTGTGGTCACGGAAGGACAGCGCCATGTTCCCGGCGAAGTCCTCGATCGGGGAGATCTCCTCGAGGATGTCGGCGAGACCGGAGGTCTGGGGGACGTCCTCGCGCCCCTCAGAGGCGGCCGCCGCCGCCCGCTCCTGCCAGCGCTCGTTGCCGAGCAGCCAGTCGAACGACGTGGTCTGCAGACTCAGCAGATCCGGGACGTCGATGGGGTCGCCGAGCTTCGCGAAGGTGACGCGGGGCGAGGCGGTGCGAAGTGCGATGTCAGTGGTGAGATCGGTGCTCGAGGCAGCCAAGGGGGGTCCTTCCACAGGCCGATGACGGAATCCCAGGCGCGGCGAGAGCCCGTCGGGACGGTGGAGCAGGATCTGCGGTCGAGCAGGTCCGAGGACCGGCCACGACGTACGGAGCAGCAGAACCGACGGGCGGACGCACAGCGCAAGGACCGACGATACACAAGATCGCGGATGGACACAAGGGTCGCCGCAGCGACAGTTCCATCCGCGTCGACCGCTATATGTCTGGCGCGGGGCTGTGCAGGGAGCCTCCCCGCTCTCACCGGCGGCTGAGGCCTGACCGGAGGGGGTCGGAGGAGCTCCGTACGGGGAAAATCATGACCCCATTCACGCTGGGCGTCAAGCAGGCGCGCGGACGTCGAGGGGTCGACGTCCGCGCGCCTGCGGTCAGCTGCGGTGCCTCAGCGGGCTCCGCCCGGATCAGCGGCGGCGGCGCGCCACCAGCAGTCCGGCCCCCGCCAGCAGCAGGGATGCCCCTGCCAGCAGCGGGATGAGCGCCTCGGTGCCGGTGCGCACGAGGGGTCCGCCGGACCGGCCCGGCGCCTGGTCACCGGCGCCCGGCCCACCGGCGCCAGGACCGGGGTTCTGTCCCGGTGCGCCCGGCTGCTGCGGACCGCTGTCGGAGGGCGCTCCGGGCGGCAGCAGCAGGTAGGTGCCGTTCGAGGGCCCTTCGAAGACGAGCGTGCCGTCCTTCAGGGTCGAGCGCACGGGGATCCGGGTGCCGTCGGCGAGGATCCGCAGCACTCGCTCCCCCTTCTGACCGGGCACGGTGATCTTCGCGGTCAGCGGCGCATGCAGCGTGCTGAGGGTCAGCACCCGCGCTCCCCCTTCCGCGTTCTCGATGCTCGCGCTCAGCGCGTCATCGCTGCGGAAGGTCGAGGTCGCGGTGACGTCGCCATCGCGTAGGGTGCGCACCGTCAGCTCGATGCTCACCGTGACCTCTGCCTCCACGGTGCCGCCATCCGGGCGGGTGGCGAGCACGGTGACGGTCTGCTTCCCGTCGCGCAGGACGCTGCCGGGGGCCAGGCGGATCTGCACTCCGGCCTCGTCGGCCGCCTCGGCGCTGCCATCGAGCGTGGCGGTGAACTCCTCGAGCACCTGCTCGGCGAGCGCAGCCTGTTCCCCGAGCAGTTCACGGTCGATCGTCAGCTCCACGGTCTCAGGTCCGCTGAGCTCGAGCACCTCACGCAGGGTGAAGGCCCGGGCCTCCGTGGTGGTGTTGCCGGCCAGGTCGGTGGCGATCACCGTCAGGACGTGCTCGCCGGAGGCGAGATCCGCGGTTGTGACCGTGGCCTCGAGCATCTCCTGCGCCGCCGCGGTGCGGGCCCCGCTCGCGCGGAAGATCGCGGCCGGGGCCTCCTTCTCCGGCGCGGTCGTCTCTGCCGGAGCGTCCTCGGCCGTGGCCGCCGCCGCAGCATCGGCCGCAGCCTCAGCCTCTCCGTCGGCCGCATCCTCCGGCTCGAGGTCGCGCACGTCCACCAGGGCGTCCTCGACGCTGTGCTCGGTGGTGGCCAGCTCGGTGACTGCCTCGTGGACCACCGTGCCGTCGACCATCACCTGCAGGCTCGCCAGGTGCGGATCCTGGGCGGCGATCTCCAGCTCGGGCCGATCCTCGAGGACCTCGGAGTCCTGCACGCCCTCGATCTCGACGGTGGGGGCGTCCTGGTCGAGCACGACGGGGATCAGGCCTACCAGGACGTTGCCGTTGGCGTCGGAGAACTGCAGCAGCAGGGTGTCGCCGTCGGCCACGGTGAGGTCCGTGGAGAACTCGCGCCGGTTGGAAATCTCGCCGGGGCTGGAGAAGTCCATGCGCTCCACGACGGTGGAGTCGTTGAGCCTCAGCGCATAGCCCCAGCCGTCATCGGAGGCGGTGCCCACGAAGTGGACGTCGGGAGCGTTCGTGTAGAGGGTCCCGCCCACCAGCGTCGGCTCCTCGACGGTGAGGCTCGGGGCGACCACATCGACGTAGATCGCCACGCCGCGGTCGTACCGCACGGTGCCATCCGCATCGGTGATCACCATGCGCACGTGGTTCTCCCCGGTCGCCACGGGCACGTCCACGGTGAAGCTGCCGTCCTCGGCGATCTGCGCGGGGATAGGCGCGGGGTCACGGTAGGAGCCGTCCTCCCCCACGCGGTTGCCAGGCGTCAGGGTGAGGGTGCCGCCGCCGGGCAAGGTGCCGTGCAGGGTGAGCACCTCACCGGAGGCGTCGATGTCCGGGGTGTCGCCGGGCACGAACATCGCGCCGACCTCCGGCAGGAACTCGACGCCCTCGAAGGTGGGCATCTCCCAGGTCTGGGCGGGGGTGCGTCCGGACAGCGGGATCGCGGTCGCGTCCTTGTTCACGCCGTCGGAGGCCACGAGGGTGATCGCCGCGGCGTCCTCCGCCGGCGTCACCGTGATCTCGAAGCTTCCGTCGGGACCGACCTCGACGGTCTGATCGCCCGCGCTCACGGTGAGCTCGGCGCCCTCCCGTTCATCGGTGACGGTGCCGCCGATGGTGACGGTGCCATCGTCGCTGATCATGGCGCCGCCGTCGGTGTCGGTCTCGAGCGCGGTGATCTCCAGCACCGGGGCGGTGGAGTCATAGGTGACGGTGACGCTCTGCTCCTGGAGCACCTGACCATCAGCGCCCAGACCCTCGACGAGGATCTCCTGCTCCCCCTCGCGCAGGGGCACGCCGACGCGGAACCGGCCGTTGGAGGAATCCACGACCTCCTCGCCCACGCGCACCTCGACGATATCGGAGGAGACGTAGCCGTTCAGCAGCAGGGTGCCGTCCTGCACCAGCATGGAGCCGGGGCCGATAGGGGCTGCCGCGAACTGCTCGGCGCTGTCGACGATGAGGGTGGTGGGCTCGAAGACCTGCGTGCCCACCCCGAGGTTGAATCCGGCATCGAGCACGGAGACGGTCACGTAGGGGGCCTGCTGGGCCTCGACCTCGATGACGTAGCCGCCATCGGGCGTCTCGGTGACGGGCAGCTCCTGACCCGCGGCATCGGTGGCCGTGGGCGCGGCGAGAACGCCGGAGCCGTCTTCGATCACGGTGAAGGGCAGCTGACCGCCCTCATAGGCGCCGAACTCGATGACCGGGGCGGTTGCATCGATCCCGAAGGGCAGGTCCACGTGCTGCCAGGGCTGATCCTCGGACAGCCGGGTGCTGACGCGGTAGGTATACCGACCATCGGGCAGCGCGACGAAGTCCGCCTCCTGGGCGTCCCAGGTGATGCCGTCGAAGGTATAGCCGGTCCACTGCAGGGCGCGGGGGTCCTCGACCGCGGCGAAGTCTCCCAGCAGCGGCCGCCGCAGATCCTGCTCCTCACCGATCACCGTGACCTCCTCGCCGGAGGCATCCAGCACGGTGTAGCGCGCCTCGGCGGCGTTGCGCAGGAGCATGAGGTTCGCGGCGATGGTGTCCATATCGCCGTCACCGTTGGGCGAGAGCCAGAACTCGCCCATCTCGCTGCGCAGCGGGAGGGTCTGCCCGGCCCAGCTGGTGAGCAGCTCGGTCTGCACGCCCAGATCCGCGAGGTCCTCGCCGGCGGGCAGGAGAATCGGCTCAGCGTTCCACTCCCCCGCGAAGCCCAGGAAGGGAACCCGCAGATCAGGCTGCTGGGCATCAGCCGCTTCGAACAGCACCCAGCCGCCCAGGAAGTGGGGGTCGGTGCTCTCCGGGGTGACGGTCACCTCGACGGTCGCCGTGCCGCCGGCGGGGACGGTCACGGTATCCGGGGTGCTCACGCTGCCGCCGGAGACGCGCGTGGTGGTGGCAGCGCCGGGCTCATTGGTCTCGGCGATGACGTCAACCTGCGGCAGGGTGAAGCGCAGGTCCTCGCTGCCCGTGCTGGTGAGGGTCACGGTGAAGGTCTGCGGGCCGTCCATCTCGCGCAGCGCGGCCGCGCCCTCGCCGTCGACGGTCGCGATGACCTGGGAATCCAACGCCAGGTCAATCCGGGCCAGGCCCGCGCCGACGCGTCGGGGCGAGGTGGGCACGCCGGACTCCTCGACCGGGACCTGCGCGGTGTTCATGAGCATGACGGTCGCGAGATCCACACGCTCGGCGCCGGTGACCTCGGGGCGGGTCTCCGCCAGGTGCTCGAGCAGCAGGGCGCTCAGGCCCGCGACGTTCGGCGAGGCCATGGAGGTGCCGGAGCTGGTGCCGTAGGTGCCGTCGTTGTAGGTGGAGTAGACGTTGCCGCCGATTCCGGCGATCTCCGGTTCGAAGTCCAGGGTGGGGGTGGTGCCCCAGGACGTGAACGAGGAGGCGGCCAGGCCGTCGGCGCCCGGGAGGACACCCACCTCATCGGTGATACGGATGGTGGTGGGGCCGGCGGCGACCCGCGCGGCGAGCGCTTCGCCGACGGGGCCGGTCAGGGTGATGCCAGGAAGGGTCTGGTCCTCCACACCGGCCATGCCGAAGGGGGCATCCTCGGTGTTGTAGACGACCACGCCCTCGGCGCCGGCGGCGATGGCGTTGGCGTACTTCTCGGAGAAGGCGATCGCGCCGCGCTGGATCAGGGCGTAGGAGCCGCTGAGGTCCTTCCCCTCGACGTCCGCGGGCTCGGCCAAGCCGATGTCGACCAGCGGATGGGGCTCGCCGTCATGCTCGCCGGTCGCCGGGGAGTAGGGGATGCCCTCGGCGTCATCGTTCACGTACGCCATGAGCTGCGTGATGGCGGCGTTGTCGAGGGAGGCGACGGTCAGCGCGGAGCCCTGGGTGCCGGGAGCGCCGACAGTGCCGTCGTCGAGCAGGCCCAGAGCGTCGTCCGCGGAGCCGCTGGGCGAGAAGTTCTGGCCGTCGTTGCCGGCGGCGATCACGGTGAGCACCCCCGCCTCACGGGCGGCTTCGATCGCGAGGGAGGTGGCGTCCGAGGCGTTCTTGTGCCCGTTGGAGGAGCCGAGCGACATGTTGATGACGTCCGCATCGAGCTTCACGGAGTCCTCGATGGCGGCCACGATGTCGGAGTCCTTCGCGCCGCCGCCGGAGTTGGAGAAGACCTTCATCGCCAGCAGCTGAGCGTTGGGAGCCACGCCGTCGAGCTCGCCGGTGGTCGCGAAGTCACCGGGCTGCTCGCCCGGGGAGCCATTGGCGCCGACGATACCGGCCACGTGCTGGCCGTGTGCGTCGACGACGGCATCGGTGATCTCGTAGCTCTCGTCGGCGTAGTTGTACCCGTCGGGGATCTTGCAGGTGAAGCCGGCGTCGGCGGCGGGGTTGATGCGCTGGATCGCGGCAGCACCGCAGTCATCCAGGCGCATGGCGGGATGGCTGGGGTCCAGGCCCGAGTCGATGATCGACACGACCATGCCCGTGCCGTCGACGTCATGCTGACCGAACGCGGTGGGCACGCCGTGGGTGTCACGGGCGGTGTGCTCGGTGCGCTCGTAGATGCGTTCGCGACGCACCGAGAGAACCTCGGGCTCGAGGGAGAGATCGGCCAGGCGGTCCCCGGGGACGGTGGCGGAGAAGCCGTTGACGAGGTAGCCGAACTGGCGATCCACCTGCAGGCCGTAGGTGCTCGACCAGTCCTCGAGCAGCTGCTGCTGGGTGCGCAGGCGGTCCTTCTCGGCGGCGAGCGACAGCTGCGTGGGCTGGTCGCGCAGCAGGACGATGACCTGCACGGGCGCCGCATCCAGGGCGTCCGGGATGGTGGGGGTGCCGCCCGCCGGTGCAGCGCCGATGCCGGGCTTTTCGGGAGGCGGGGAGGGGTCCGCGGCGGCGCCGGTCACGCCCAGGCCCAGGGTTCCGAGGAGGAGGGCGCCGCTGAGGGCGCAGAGTCGACGCAGGGGCCTGATGGGCACGAAAAGCTCCCGAAAGATCGGAGGGACTGAAGTCCCGGCCCAGCCTAGAGTTCACTCAGAGTTCTCTCAGAGCTTTCTCATATTTCGAAAGTCACGAAAAGGTCTCAGACAGGCGGAAGGGCCGCCCCGCAGATGCGGGACGGCCCTTCCGATGAGTTGGCGGAGATACCGCCCTCAGGTGAGGCGCACGCGGTGACGTGCGCGGTCGATCACTTGAGGGTGACGGTGGCGCCGGCCTCCTCGAGCTTCGCCTTGGCGGCCTCGGCGTCCTCCTTCTTGGCACCCTCGAGGACGGGCTTGGGAGCCTCGTCCACCAGAGCCTTGGCCTCCTTCAGACCGAGGGAAGTCAGGCCGCGCACCTCCTTGATGACGGCGATCTTCGCGGAGCCGGCGGACTCGAGGATGACGTCGAACTCGTCCTTCTCCTCCTCGGCCGGGGCGTCGCCACCGGCAGCGGCACCGCCAGCGGCGGCGACGGCCACGGGGGCAGCGGCGGTGACCTCGAAGACCTCCTCGAACTGCTTCACGAACTCGGAGAGCTCGATGAGGGACATCTCCTTGAAAGCTTCGATGAGCTCGTCGTTGCTGAGCTTCGCCATGATGGCGTTCCTTCCTGTCGTGGGACCTGTGTCCCTGCGGTGTTGAACGGCGCGGGTGCGCCCGATGTCACGTGGCGCGGGTGCGCCAGGTCAAGCGGTGGCCGCTCCGTCGGAGCGACCGGGAACAGCGCTGCGGCTGTGGATGCGGTGGCCGTGAGCCGGGGCTCAGGCGGCCTCCTGCTTCGCCCGCAGCGCGTCCACGGTGCGCGCTGCCTTGGACAGCGGCGCCGCAAACACTGCGGCGGCCTGGGACATCGACGCCTTCATGGCGCCGGCGGCCTTGGCCAGGAGCACCTCGCGGGACTCGAGGTCCGCGAGCTTCTGGACGTCCTGCTCCGAGAGCAGCTTGCCCTCGAAGTAGCCGGACTTGACCACGAGCTTCTCGTGATCCTTGGCGAAGTCACGCAGAGCCTTCGCGGGCTCCACCGGCTCGCCCTTGATGAAGGCGATGGCGGTCGGCCCGCTGAGCGTGCCGTCGAAGACGTCGATGCCAGCCTCGCGGGCAGCGATCTCCGTGAGCGTGTTCTTCACCACGGCGTAGGTCGTCTCGGAACCCAGCGCGCGACGGAGCTGCTGGAGCTCCCCCACGCTGAGGCCGCGATACTCGGTGATGACGGCGGCGTCGGAGTCGCGGAACAGCTCCACGATCTCCTGGACCGCGGCCGCCTTCTCGGGGTTCGCCATGGCCCTCCTTCCAGAGGTCTCTCGCCACCGGGTGAAGGGCGCCCAGACATGAGAAAGGCCTCGACACGCAGGTGTCGAGGCCACAGGGCACGGCGGCACCGCACGCCGACAGCAGTCGGGCGGGTGCGACCATGCGGGGGTCGCTTCATCACCTGCGCAGGCCATCCCGTGCGGGAGATCTTCGGTCCCCCTCGGGGTCGAGGGCGACGACCGGCGGTCTTCGGTGGCTCCACAGTAGCCGAGGGGAACCACGCTGCGCCACGGGGTCAGCGGCGGAATGCGTCACACCTTGCGAGCACCGCGGCGCCGCGGGCGCGACAAGCCAGGGGGCGTCACGATTCAGGGAGCTCTGCGACCCAGGAGGCGCCCGGCAATCCCCCATCGGCGGTGATGTCCCTCACGCGCCATGTTGTCGAAGTGACGCAAAGGGACTCTCGTCCCCGCTACGCCTCGGGCGACCACCCGGACGATCCCGGCGCGCTGCGACTTCGCGGGAACGCCGCTCCTCCCCCAGGCTTCATCACATCATCGAATCCGCTGGTCGGGGCGGGACGAAAGACTTGGGGCACTTTCGCCAAGTCATCGCCGATCCGCGAGGTCCGGGAGCCGACGCCCACCCCACGCCACCACCGCCGACCCCCTACGCGCAACCCTGACCTGCATAAACACCCTTTTTGTCGAAGTTTCTTCAAGGGGGTGGCGCGCCCCGTCGGCCCTGGCTACCGTGATACCTGACGGACACCCAGAGCCGTCGGCCCCACCACCCGGAGGGGCTTCCCGCCGAACCAGGCAAGGACCGAGACGAGATCATGACCGGCAACGCCGATACCACGACCACCTCGCCGTCACCCACGCAGGCCACGATCGACGGCCTGGTCACCCGCGCCCAGGAGGCGCTCAAGGCCTTCGACTCCTACGATCAGGAGACCATCACCGCGATCGTCCACGCCATGGCGCTGGCCGGCGTGGACCAGCACATGCCCCTGGCGAAGCTCGCCGTCGAGGAGACCGGCCGCGGTCTGTTCGAGGACAAGTGCGTGAAGAACATCTTCGCCACCGAATACATCTGGAACGCGATCAAGTACAACCGCACCGTCGGCGTCATCGCCGAGGACAAGCAGAAGGGCATCACCGAGATCGCCGAGCCCGTCGGCGTGGTCGCCGGGGTCACCCCCGTCACCAACCCCACCTCGACGGTCATGTTCAAGTGCCTGATCTCGATCATGACCCGTAACCCGATCGTGTTCGCCTTCCACCCCAGCGCCCAGCAGTGCTCCGCCGCCGCCGCACGGATCATGCACGAGGCCGCGGTCGAGGCCGGCGCCCCGGAGAACTGCATCCAGTGGATCACCGAGCCGTCGCTCGAGGCGACCGACGCGCTGCTGAACCACCCCAGCGTAGCGCTGACGCTGGCCACCGGCGGCTCCGGCATGGTCAAGGCCGCCTACTCCACCGGAAAGCCCGCGCTCGGCGTGGGCCCCGGCAACGTGCCGGTGTACGTGGAGAAGACCGCGAAGATCTCCCGCACCGTGAACGACCTGCTGATGTCCAAGACCTTCGACAACGGCATGATCTGCGCCTCCGAGCAGGCGATCATCGTCGATGAGGAGATCGCCGATCAGCTGCTGGCCGAGTTCCAGAAGTACGGCACGCACGTCCTCAGCGACGCCGAGCGCGCCAAGCTCGAGGACTTCATGGTCACCGAGAAGGGCGGGATTGCCGCCTCCGTGGTGGGCCAGAGCGCCGCCGAGATCGCCCGCGGCGCCGGGATCGAGGTTCCCGAGGGCACCAAGCTGCTGCTGGCCCGCATCGAGGACGTCGGCGAGGACCACCCGCTCTCGCGCGAGAAGCTCTGCCCGGTGCTCGCGATGATGACGGTCTCCGGCCCTGAAGAGGGCTTCGAGAAGGCCACGAAGATGCTGGAGTTCGGCGGGCTCGGCCACACCGCCGTGATCCACACGCAGAATGCGGCGATCGAGCGGCAGTACGGGCTGCGGATGAAGGCCTGCCGCATCGTCGCCAACTCCCCCAGCGCCCTGGGCGGCATCGGCGATGTGTACAACGGCCTGATCCCCTCACTCACCCTGGGCTGCGGCTCCTACGGCCACAACTCCGTCTCGCACAACGTCAGCGCGACGGACCTCATCAACGTCAAGCGGATCGCGGAACGGCGGAACAACATGCAGTGGTTCAAGGTGCCCCCGAAGACCTACTTCGAGCGCTACTCGGTGCAGTACCTGCAGAAGATGCCGGAGATCAACCGGGTCTTCATCGTCACCGACCCCGGCATGGTGCAGTTCGGCTACGTGGACATCCTCATCGATCATCTCAAGCAGCGTCGGCAGGAGGTGGCCTGGACGATCTTCTCCGACGTCGAGCCGAACCCCTCCTCGCAGACCGTGTTCAAGGGCGCGCAGTGGATGCGGGACTTCCAGCCGGACTGCATCATCGCGCTCGGCGGCGGCTCCGCAATGGACGCTGCCAAGGGCATGTGGCTGTTCTACGAGCACCCCGAGGCCAGCTACTTCGGCATGAAGCAGAAGTTCATGGACATCCGCAAGCGCACCTACCGCTTCCCGAAGCTGGGGCAGAAGGCGGAGTTCGTGGCGATCCCGACCACCTCGGGCACCGGCTCGGAGTGCACCCCGTTCGCGGTGATCACCGACTCCGAGACCCACGTGAAGTACCCGCTGGCGGACTACGCACTGACCCCGTCGGTCGCGATCGTGGACGCGCAGTTCGTGGACACCGTGCCGCGGCGCACGGCAGCGGATTCGGGCCTGGATGCGCTGACCCACTCGATCGAGTCGTTCGTCTCGGTGATGGCCTCGGACTACACCCGCGGGCTCTCGCTGCGGGCCGGACAGCTGATCTTCGAGAACCTCCGCAAGGCGGTGCTCGAGGATGACATGGAGGCGAAGGAGAAGATGCACAACGCCTCCGCCATGGCCGGTATGGCCTTCGCCAATGCGTTCCTGGGGATCGTGCACTCGCTGTCGCACAAGTGCGGCGCCGAGTTCGAGATCGCCCACGGCCGCACCAACGCGATCTTCCTGCCGCACGTCATCCGCTACAACGCCACCAAGCCGTACAAGCACGCGATCTTCCCGAAGTACGAGAGCTACAAAGCCGATGAGGACCTCGCCGAGTTCGCGCGCTTCATGGGCTTCCCGGCCTCCACCACGGAGGAGGGTGTGCAGTCGCTGATCGACGAGGTGACGAAGCTGGCCGAGGACCTCGGCATCGAGCTGAGCCTCAAGGCGAACGGCGCCACCCAGGAGCACCTGGATGAGGTCATCGACGAGCTGGCCTACCGGGCCTTCGAGGATCAGTGCACCCCGGCGAACCCGAAGGAGCCGCTCGTGATCGAGCTCAAGGAGCTGATCATGGACGCCTTCGAGGGCGAGGTGGGGTACACCAAGCGCACCGGCGGCACCGTCGCAGCGCCGTCGACCACCGCCTCCGCGGTCGCGATCGAGGAGGCGCTGCCCGGCGATGCCGAGGGCGCCGATGACACCGCCGAGTTCGTGGACTCCGTGGACCCCGAGCGCGAGCGCGAGCAGGGCAAGGCGTGAGTCGCTGAGCAGCCGAGCAGCTGACGGGAGGGCCCCGCACCGGTGATCGGTGCGGGGCCCTTCGCTGAGTGCGGTCAGCCGCGCACAGCGGCTTGACCTCTCGTCCGTGATCTCGATGATGCGGGTCGGGGCATTGCCGTCTCCTGGGCGGAGTGCCACCGGGATGGCTCACGCAGACGACGCACCGGGCCGCCATCGACGCAGGGCTCGGTGCTGCGCGAGGGCCGCGATTGAGGCCATGACCAGTGCCGCCAGCACCGGCAGCACCGAGGTGGCCAGGAAGTATCCCGGCGGGAGGAATCCGTTGAAGGGTGGAAGTGTGTAGGGGAACGTCGTGGCGAAGGCGGTGACACCGCCGGTGACGATGGCAGCCAAGAGCGGGATCAGGACTCGACCGACTGCGACCCCGAGGGAGAGCCCCGGCCCGGGTGCCCACATGCTCAGCACCCCGAGCCGATCCGATGCTCCATCGGAGTCCCCGAGCACGACACCGGAGATCGCCAGCGCCAGCAGCACTGTTGCCACTACTGCGATCAACGGGTGCCAGCGGTAGAGGCTGTCGTAGCCGGTCCAGTAACCCAGCAGCCACTCTTCGCCGATGTTCGACAGCTCGGGGCGGGGCAGCACCTGCTGGGACAGTTCAATCGCGATCTCCTCGCGGGGAAGATCCTCGCCGTCCAGTGAGACGGCATAGATTGCGGGCGCTTCCCCATCGGGGGAGATATCCCAGGCGCTGCCCACGGCGATCTGCACCTCGTCGATGCCACCGAGCATCCAGCGTCCTCTGTCGTCATCCACCTGGTCCGACGTCTCCAGCGGACCATCGGTGCACGGCAGGCCGAGCGCTGTCAGCGCATCGCAGGATCCGGTGACCGTTGCGCGGACCGGGTCGCTCGGGGAGTTCCCGTAGTGGGTCATCACGGCGATGACATCACCGTTGCCCGAGAGCGCATCATCCACGAGCTGCGGCGCCTCATCACCGCTGCGGGAGATGTCCAGTACCAGCAGGGAGTCCCCGAAGCGGTCGCGCAGGGCAGCGGCCTCCCTGAATGTCGAGGTGGTCATGGTGCCGAGCGTCATGAGGTGGGCCACGAGGATGATGACCAGGGCCATGCCGGCACTGAGGCGACGCACCGCTCCCGGATCGGCCATCATGAGGCGTCCTACGACCAGGGCGCTCACGATGCCGTATCGCTGTCCCCACGCGGCGAGGGCACGTGCTGCGAGCGAGGTGATGATGCCGATGAACCCGGGAAGGCAGATGGCAATAGCTGCTATGCCGCCGTAGGTGACGAACAGCCGCAGGGCGCTGAGCTCCCATCGACCAGTGTTCAGCCACGCGATGATCATCGCCACGGCAACAAGCGGAAGCGGAAGCATCTGCCGGAGCTTGTCCGGACGCTGGGAGGACCGAGGGCGGGTGCCACGGTGCCGTCGGAGCTGGTTCAACCCGAGCAGCATTGCAGCGGCAATGCTCGCGCCGAGGAGGACAGCGCCGATCACCCACAGCAGATGGGCCCGCAGATCCGCCGATTGGATCGTGTAGCGGCCGATCGGGATGTAGAGATCAAAGACCATCAGAGCAGTGATGACTGCCCCCGCGCTCGCGATGCCTACCGTGAAGGGAACCGCGAAGACACCGAGGAGGAAGGCGATATCCTCCCTGCGCCCCGCGCCGAGGATGTGCAGCATCTGCCGCCGCTGGTCGCGTCGCGCGGATGCGGTGCGTGATGCGATGGCCATGAACAACAGGGCGGGGGCGATGACGCCGAGCGTAAAACCGATGGTGATGTTCCAGATGCCCCGTTGGCGCGCGGGGCCGCCGGTCAGCCCTTCGCTGGTCAGCTCAACGGGGGAAGGCATGCCGAACGATGAAACGGAGTAACCGAAGGTCTGCTGCTCGGTTGCAGCGCTGGGTCGGACATATGCGATGCGCTCTTGGGGTGAGACGAGACCTTCTGCCTGTACCTGCTGCTGGGACAAGACTCCATAGCGCTCGGCGATGATTGCACCATCAGGATGAGCGGCAAGTGCTGGTGACAGCACGACGGTCCCGGGCTCCGGCCAGGCCTCCAGCCCGGGAGGGAGGGGAGTGGATTCCTCGGGGACGACGATGATGACGTCGACCCATCGGTCCTCGACCGCGTCAGCGACGATGCGCCACCGTGCTCCCTCTGCCGTGGCGCTCTCACCGGAGAACCAGCCATCTGCGATACGGCTGTGGTCGGTCTCGAGCCGCTCCTGAAACGTCGCGCAGATGATCCCGAGGAACCCTGTGGACAGCACCATCGCAGCCGTGGCCAGCGCGATCATCGCCGAGGCGATACGCCGCTCGAAGTGTGTGGCGTCCCCCCGCCACCCAAGGCGAAACATCGTGGCCGCCTGAGGGGTGCTTCGGCCGATGCTCATGCAACCGCCTCCCACCGCGAGGACTCTCCTGGAACCGCCACAACGCGATACGAGGAATCGGCACGAGCCGCGAGGTCCGGATCGTGCGTCACCATGAGAACAGAGCTGCCCCACCGCTCGGGTATCGACAGCACGAGGTTACCGACCATGTCCCGGAACTCGGCATCGAGAGAACCGGTCGGCTCATCGGCGAGGACGAGCTGAGGCTTCGTGATGAGTGCCCTGGCCACGGCGACGCGCTGCCGCTCACCACCGGAAAGATCTCGTGTGAGGATCCCGGTGGCCTGCACGTCGAGATCACTCAGGAGCTGCGCTGCACTGTGACGGGCATCGTTGCGGCTCTGCCCCGCGAGCAGCGCCGCAACCTCGACGTTCTCCGACGGCTCGAGCTCATCGATGAGCTCACCGTGCTGGAAGACCATGGACACGGTGTGCCGGAGAAAATCTCGCCGCGCCGCCGAGCGCATTCTGATCACCGACTCGCCGTTGACAGTAATGTCCCCCGAGGACGGTGTCACCATGCCGAGGATCGCAGCGAGCAGAGAGGATTTTCCGCTTCCAGAACGGCCCTGCACGGCTGCCGACGCACCTGCTGGAAGCGTGAAATCAACACCGGAGAGGACTGTGCGCCGACCGTAGGCGATGACGAGCTGATGAACCTCGAGCATGGGCGAAGAGACTTTCGTGAAGGAAGTACGTAGTGGGGAAGCGCCCGCCTCGGCCATGTGGCGCTGCCGAGGCGGGCGTGGCGAGAGTGGGGATCAGATGTACTGTCGCTTGGCGCAAGTATCAAACTCGACGGGACGATCCAGGCACGCCCGGAAGGACGCTACCTTCTCTGAACCAGAGAGCTTTTGGGAGACGGTCTGGTTGTACGCCTTCGTCACCAGTTGGCGCTTGGCGCCGGTGTTGAGCCAGAAGTCGCCGTAGACCCGATTCCCATCTCCCTTGGTGTCCTTCACGGAGTAGGACGTGCGCGTGCTGCTTACATCGGCTCGGCCCGCACTATCAGCAAGGTAGGACGTGTAAGCACTCGCGGAGCTGAGCCCTCCGCCCAGCACGATGAGAGCTCCGGTCGCAGTAAGGATTGCCTTGGTCGTGAGGTTCTTCATCGAGGATCTCCTTCGGTGATGATGCGAGCCATCGTCGGCTCGCATCCACATCGTCACTGAGGCTCAGAGCCGCGGCATCATCTGTGCGAATGAACTACCGCCCGGCGGGGTCAGGGCAGGTCGATGAATCGGTACGCACGAGCCGTGACAAGCAGCTGTTGAAGGTTGCGTGCGTCGAGCTTCTGGCGGAGATGGCTGGTGTGCGTTTTCACGGTGTTGACGCTGACGACGAGGTGGGCGGCGATCTCCTCGTAGTTCCAGCCGCGGGCCAGCAACTGCAGGGTCTGAAGTTCCGCGGCGGTCAGGCGCGGCACCGGGTGATCTGTACCAGTGGAGGCATCGACCGCGTGCAGGAGCTCGGCCGTCTGCTCTCGCAGCGTTGCAGACGACGGTCCTGCCACGACGGAGAGCACGACGTCGACGAGCACATCAGCGGGGGCGTCCTTGGCCACAGCTCCGAGCGCTCCTGAGGCCAGGGCACGGCGCAGCGCCGGGCTGGGACATGAGGTCGTGATGAGGATGATCTTGGCCTCGGCATCGTTGCCCATCATGCGCTCGGTGGCATCGATGCCGTTCATGCCGCGAGGCATGGAGACGTCCATGAGGACCACATCAGGCCGATGGATCCGGAACAGCTCTACCGCAGCAGTGCCCTCGTGCGCATGCGCGACGATCTCGATCTGACCGGAGGCGGTGATGGTCTGGGCCAGTGCGCGTGCGGTCCATGTGTCGTCGTCCACGATCAGGACCCGCACGACGTCCTTCTCTCCCGGGCGCGGATTCACCGTCATAGGCACTCCTTGGCGTACCGCGCGTGGTCGAACAAGCGCCAGAGCTGACACCGAATCTCGTGCCCATCGGGATGCTGAGCGATGGCCACGGAATTGATATGTGCTTCGCCGGAGAGAACCTCAGTACGGCCAGAGGGCACCCCGAACACTAAGAGTACGGAGCATAGAATGATGAGCAGCGTCCTTCCCATAGAAGCATTGGATCGGTTACGTAGTCGGAGCGCATCATCTGCACGGATGAGCTTCAGGATGATCGGACTGGCACTTGAGGGGGATCGTGACGCGCACGTGGACCCAATGATCCCGCTGAGCCATGGTGCAGGCGCCATCGAGACGTCGTGCGCGATGCTCGATCGACCACGGGGCCGCAGGAAGATCATCTCGGGGCGATGCTGGATTAGAGGTGGCGAGGATCAGCTCCCGGCCATGTGACCCGGACGAGGTCGAGACTTCCAGGGTGGCCCGATCGGGCGACCCGGAGTGTTTGAGAATGTTCGTCACCAACTCGAAGAGGATCAGCTGAACCTCATCGACGAAGCTGGCCGATACCGGCATGCCTACGATGCTCATGGTACTGCGGATGGTGTACCCAGCGGCCTCCGTGCTGGAGCGGATCGTGAGCATCGTGCGCTCGATCTCCCGCAGCAGATCGACAGGGCTCGCAGCCGACCGGGTGCCGTGGATCCGTGCGAGGAGCTGCCGAAGACCCAGCTGCGCCCGCGAGTTCACCAGAGCCAGCTCTCCCAGGATCTGGCGGTCCACTGTGGACTGAGGAGAGCCGGCAAGAACGGTGATGATCGCCTTCTGGGTCATCAGGGCATTCGAGACGGTGTCGTGCGTGTCAGCAGCGTGTTGGAGCCGAATCAGCTCCAGCTGACGCTCTGCCTCGACGGCAGAGTCTGTTGCGTGGGCGACAGCGCGATCGAGATGGATCTGGAGAAGCAGAGCTCCTCCCGCGAGGGTGATGGCCAAGAGCCAGATCACCCAGTCACCCCAGACGGGCGGACTCGACGCAGGATCCGGCCAGGTGAAGGTCTGGACTATCGTGGCCAGGCCAAGCCCTGCTGTAGCACCGGTCATGGCGCCCCACCGCTGATGCACTAACGCCACGGCTCCGGACACGATCAGCGGCAGAAAAAAGTTTCCCAGTGATGCCGGGAACAGAAGGGTCTCTCCCATGAATCCGGCCGTGGAGAGCAGCGCAACTGTGCCAGGGAACCATGCCCCGAGCAGAGTGAGTACCGCGCAGGCAACCACCGTCGCCGCGTACAGCGGGCCGGGCTGATCGAAGTTTGTGGGCAACAGGCTTAACACCATGAGAAGCAGCGCGATGCCACGCACAGGGCCGTCGATCAGACGTGGCCCGAACACACGGCGTCGCCAGCGCATCGCCCGGGGGTCCTCCATCTCGCCGGGAAGCTCGAGCGTTCCGATGAGCGTCATGACCTGATCATGCCGCACAGCGAAAGAACGGGGCGACTGTGCAACGTCCCGCCCACCGCGGGGTGGACGGGACGCCTCACGATCCTTGAGGACTCAAGGCTCCGCGGGAATCAGCCCTCGACCGACACGGCCTCCTCGTCGGCCTTCTTATCGTGTCGGGTCTCCACGTCGTCCATCTTGGACTGCACCCAGGGGGCGATCGCGAACATGCCCAGGGAGACGAGCAGCGTCACACCACCGAGGACCGCGTAGTACACACCGTCGGAGAAGCCGGACATGAGCTGGATGACCACGGAGGTGAGGCCCATGCCGACGGCCGGGGCGAGGTACCACAGCGTCATCGTCTGGGAGGCGAAGTGGCGCGGAGCGAGCTTGGTGGTGACCGACAGCCCCACCGGGTTCATAAGCAGCTCCGCGACGGTCTGCACGAAGAACACGGCGATGAGGAACCAGAACGGGGCCAGCGCCGCACCGCCCGGGAAAGCACTGAACCCGTAGCCCATCATGAGCGCCGAGATGCCGATGATCACCAGCGAGATCGCGAACTTCTGCGCCGTGGAGGGGAAGCGCCCCTGCCGCTTCAGGAACAGCCAGCCCAGGATCGGGGCGAGGATCAGCACGAACGTCGGGTTGAAGGACTGGTACGCCTCGGGGGTGAGGTCGAACAGACCCAGCACTGAGCGGTCCGTGTGCTCCAGGGCGAAGGTGGCCATCTTCCCGGCGGCCTGCTCGAAGATCAGCACGAACAGGACGTTGCCCACCCACAGCGGGGCGAAGGCGCCCAGGTGCACCCGCTCCTCGGGCGTCACCTTGGGACTCTTCACCATGGTCACGAAGTAGACGCCGGCGGTGCCGAGGGCGAACAGGAACAGCGCCCAGGCGATCGCACTGGTCAGCTCCCCCAGCAGCAGCTGGAACAGGACCACCAGCACCGTGGCGACCACGGCGATGAGCGCCGCCAGGCCCAGCAGCTTTTTCCCCTCCCCTGGCTTGAGGGGGTTCGGGACGGTGTAGGCGAAAGTGGAGAGCTTCTTGCGGCCGTACCAGAAGGAGATCAGGGCCAGCGCCATGCCGATCGCAGCGGCGATGAAGCCGATGTGGTACCCGAAGGCGTGGCGGAGCGCGCCGACGATGAACGGTGCGACGAGGGAGCCGACGTTCACCGACATGTAGAAGTACATGAAGCCGGTGTCGCGGCGCGGATCGTCCTGGTCATACAGCCCGCCGACCACGGTGGAGAGGTTCGGCTTGATGAAGCCGGTGCCCACGGCGATGAGGATCAGGCCCGCCCAGGAGGTGGCGACCATCGGGATCGCGAGCACGACGTGGCCGGTCATGATGATGGAGCCGCCGACCAGGGTGGACATCCACGGACCCAGGATGCGGTCGGCGAAGATGCCGCCGGGGATCGTCATGAGCAGCACGGCTGCGCCGTAGGCGGAGACGACCACCTGGCCAGCGGTGGTGCTGAGCCCCAGGCCGCCGTTGGCGACCGTGTCCACGAGGAAGTACAGCAGGATCGCGCGCATGCCGAACCAGCTGAAGCGCTCCCACATCTCCACCTGCAGCATCCACGGCAGACCCCCGGGATGGCCGATGAAGGACCTGTCCTCCGCCGACGGACCGTCACGCAGGGTGTCGGGGGCGAAGCGCATCCGCGGTTCGGTGACGCCATCGGGTCCGAGGGCGGTGGTGCCGGTGCCACCCGATCCCTGGCGAGAGGGCGGCTCTGTGGGCATCGGGGGTCGGGATTGGGTCATGGGGAGATGGTCCTTCCAGGCACGTCTTCGCCCCCAGCGGTCCCTGTGCGTCCCCCGGAGGCGCGCGGAGCTTCTCTGCTCCGGCGCATACAGGGTCCCGGTTCCCGAGCGCGACTTCTACCCCAAAGGTCCCGAAACCACCATGATGACTCATATCCCGGACTTAACCGTTTTGTGCGCGGACGCATCGGTCTCCGATGCCACATACGACGGCGCCCCGCCCACCGCTGGGGTGGACGGGGCGCCGTGAGAGGAACCGAGGAGTCTCAGGACTCGTCGGTGTCCTCCAGGAGGTTGCGGGTGCGGTTCACATCGACCGGGATGCCCGGGCCCATCGTCGTGGACACGGTGATCTTGGTGATGTAGCGGCCCTTCGAGGATGCCGGCTTCAGGCGCAGGATCTCATCCAGCGCCGCGACGTAGTTCTCCACCAGCTGCTGATCGGTGAAGGACACCTTGCCCACGATGTAGTGGAGGTTCGCCGCGCGATCGGTGCGGAACTCGATCTTGCCGCCCTTGATGTCGGACACGGCCTTGGCGGTGTCCATGGTGACGGTGCCGGTCTTGGGGTTCGGCATGAGGCCGCGGGGGCCCAGCACACGACCCAGCTTGCCGACCTTGCCCATGAGGTTCGGGGTGGCCACGGCCGCGTCGAAGTCGGTCCAGCCACCGGCGACCTTCTCGATCAGCTCGTCGTCGCCCACCTCATCGGCGCCCGCCTCCCGGGCGGCCTCGGCCTGCGGACCAGTCGCGAACACGATCACGCGGGACGTCTTGCCGGTGCCGTTGGGCAGGTTGACGGTGCCGCGCACCATCTGATCCGCCTTGCGGGGATCCACGCCCAGGCGCATCGAGACCTCGACGGAGGCATCGAACTTCGCGGGGTTGGACTTCTGGGCCAGACGCAGCGCGTCCAGCGGGGAGTAGGTGCGGCCCTCTTCGATCAGGGCAGCGCCGTTCTTGTACGCCTTGCTACGGAATGCCATCTGTCTCAGCCCTCCACCGTGATGCCCATGGAACGAGCGGTGCCCTCGACGATCTTCGCCGCGGCCTCGATGTCGTTCGCGTTCAGATCAGGCATCTTGGTCTCCGCGATCTCGCGGGCCTGCGCCTGGGTGATCTTGCCGACCTTGTCGGTGTGCGGGGTCGAGGAGCCCTTCTGCAGGCCAGCGGCCTTCTTGATGAGCTCCGCCGCCGGCGGGGTCTTGGTGATGAAGGTGAACGAGCGATCCTCGTACACGGTGATCTCGACCGGCACGATGTTGCCGCGCATATCCGCGGTGCGATCGTTGTAGGCCTTGACGAACTCCATCATGTTCACGCCGGCCGCGCCGAGCGCAGGGCCGACGGGCGGCGCAGGCGTGGCCTGGCCGGCCTGGATCTGGAGCTTGATGACGCTCGCGATCTTCTTCTTGGGAGCCATTGCTCTTCCTTACTGTGGTGTGGTTCGGGCGGAGCTCATCAGGCGCTCCTCCCACGGCTGGACGGTCCCGCGCAGCGCGCGGCACAGTCCGAGGTTCGACGTTACCTGCACATCGGGGCGGCGTCGAGGGAGATCACGCGTGATCTCGGCCCTACCGCGCGGCGGGTCCGCCGCGCACCGCCCGAAACCCGGGATGGATCCGGCCGACGGGGCCGGGTCCGGCGGGTCAGATCTTGGCGACCTGGTCGAAGGCGAGCTCGACCGGGGTCTCGCGCCCGAAGATGGAGACCAGCACCTGCAGCTTGCGCGCCTCGGTGTGGATCTCCGCGATGGTCGCGGGCATGGTCTCGAAGGGACCGTCCATGACGGTGACGGACTCGCCGACCTGGAAATCGGGCATCTTCTGCGCGGCCGCGGGCTTGCTCGCAGAGCCGCCGGAGGAACGCTTCTTCTCCGGCAGGCCCACGGAGGGGGCCAGCAGGGAGTAGATCTCATCGAAGGTCAGCGGCGTCGGATCGGTCGCGTTGCCGACGAACCCGGTCACGCCCGGGGTGTCGCGCACGACGCGCCAGGACTCGGTGGTCAGGTCCATGCGCACCAGCACGTAGCCGGGCACGCGGACCCGTCGGACCATCTTCTTCTGGCCGTTCTTGACCTCGGTCGCGTCCTCCATCGGGACCTGGACCTCGAAGATGTACTCCTCCATGTCCTGGGTCTCGATGCGCGTGGCCAGCTGGGTCTTCACGCGGTTCTCGTGCCCGGAGTAGGAGTGGATGACGTACCAGTCGCCGGGGGCGGAGCGCAGGCGCATGCGCAGCTCGGCGAGGGGATCCTCCTCCGGCTCCTCCTCGGCGGCGGGCACCGCAGACGCCTCAGCGGAATCAGCCGCGTCGGCGGACTCAGGAGCGTCGGTGCCATCGGCGGTCTCGTTGTCGCCCGGGGTCTCCGGCTCCGCGACCTCCGCCTGCTCCTCGACCTCGACGGTCTCCGGGGCGGGCTCGGGGGCAGCGGACTGCTCGGCCTCGGCCTGCGGGGAGGAGGAGAAGCTCAGGGAATCATCGACGTCCTGGTAGGACTCCTCGGGGGTGGAGCTCGTATCGCTCATCGGGGCGGAACCTGCCTTCCTGGCGGCGGTGGTCTGGTGTCGTGGAGGGACGCGGTGCGGCGGGCGTCAGGATGCCGTGAAGGCGATCTGCGAGAGCCAGCCGAAGGCCGAGTCCAGGCCGAAGATCAGAAGGATCATGAAGGTGACGAACAGCAGCACCGTGAACGAGTAGGTCACGAGTTCCTTGCGGGTGGGGACGACGACCTTGCGCAGCTCGGCGATGACCTGGCGGATGAACAGCCCGATCGCCAGGAACGGGTTCGAGGACCCGGAGCCCGGGGCGTCGCCGGTGGGCGTCGCCTGGGTGTTCTGGCTGGAAGTCACAGGTGCGGTTTCCGATCTGGTCGTGATCTCGTGGTGCGGCCTCGTCCCGGCCGGATCAGCCGACCGGTTCGGCAGGGCAGACAGGACTCGAACCTGCAACCTGCGGTTTTGGAGACCGCTGCGCTACCAATTGCGCCACTGCCCTTCACGGAGGAACCCGTGAGACCTCAGGTCCGTGCCGATCGGGTGGATCAGGGCGCGGGCCGTTCGGGCCAGCGAACAGCATACAAGCCCCGGGGCGGCCGTGCGAATCGGTCGGCAGCAGATCACATCTCTCATCCCCCGGCGCTCAGCCCGCCAGGAGCGGCGCGCGGGGGCTCAGCCCCGCCGGGACCGGCGTATGGGGGCTCGGGTCTTCCCGGGAGCGGCGCGGGGGCTCGCGGGCAGCGGCACCGTCCCATCGGCCGCCCCAGACTGCGGCGCCGGTCCGGCCGATGGGACGGCGCGGCCGCGCACCTGCTGGCACCGCGCCGCCGGTTTTGCGAGGATTGGCAGGTGAGCACCGACGACGCATGCACCACCGACCACTTCGACGCCTCGGCCCCGCAGCCCGCCGCCTCTCCCGCGGACGCGCCCTCTGCCGAGCGTCGGATCTCCGCGCGGATCAGCGCGATCCAGCCCTCTGCCACCCTCGCCGTGGACTCCACTGCGAAGGCGCTCAAGGCCGCGGGCCGTCCCGTGATCGGCTTCGGCGCCGGGGAGCCGGACTTCCCCACCCCCGAGCACATCGTCGAGGCCGCGGTCGCCGCGGCGCGGGACCCGAAGAACCACCGCTACTCCCCCACCGCGGGCCTGCCGGAGCTTCGCGAGGCCCTGGCCGAGCACGTCGGCTCCACCAGCGGCCTGCCCATCGAGCCGGCGCAGGTGCTCGTCACCAACGGCGGCAAGCAGGCGGTGTTCCAGGCCTTCGCGACGCTGCTGGATCCCGGGGATGAGGTGCTGCTGCCGGCCCCGTACTGGACCACCTATCCGGAGGCGATCCGCCAGACCGGCGCGGTGGAGGTCCCGGTGCTGGCCGGCGCCGAACAGGGGTATGTGCCCACCGTCGAGCAGCTCGAGGCCGCACGCACCGAGCGCAGCCGGATGCTCGTGCTGTGCTCCCCGTCGAACCCCACCGGCGCGGTGCTCACCCCCGAGCAGGTCACCGCGATCGGCAGCTGGGCACTCGAGCACGGGCTGTGGGTCGTCACCGATGAGATCTACCAGGCCCTCACCTACGGGGACATGCCCTTCACCTCCGTGCTGCGGGCCGTGCCCGAACTCGTCGAGCGCACCGTGATCCTGGGCGGGGTGGCGAAGTCCTTCGCGATGACCGGGTGGCGCGTGGGCTGGATGGTCGGCCCGACCGACGTCATCAAGGCGGCCACGAACCTGCAGTCCCACCTCACCTCGAACGTCAACAACATCGCCCAGCGCGCGGCCCTTGCCGCCCTCACCGGGCCGACGGAGCCCGTGGAGGCGATGCGGGAGGCCTTCGATCGGCGTCGCCGCCTGATCCTCGACAAGCTCGCGCAGGTGCCGGGCTTCTCGGTGCCCACCCCGAGCGGGGCGTTCTACGCCTTCCCGGATGTCTCCGCGGTGCTGGGCCGCGAGATCCGGGGCCGCCGCGTGGACAGCTCGAGCGAGCTGGCCACCGTGATCCTCGAGGAGGCGGAGGTCGCCGCCGTGCCGGGCGAGGCCTTCGGCGCCCCCGGGCATCTGCGGTTCTCCTACGCGCTCGGCGATGACGAGCTGATCGAGGGCATCGACCGGGTCATCGCCCTGCTGAGCGAGTGAGCACCCCGGCAGGTCCGGGCCGGGACCTCGCAGCGCTGCCGAAGGCACATCTGCACCTGCACTTCACCGGCTCGATGCGGCAGAGCACCCTCGAGGAGCTCGCGCGCGAGCGCGGGATCCGCCTGCCGCGCGGCCTCACCGACGGCACGGCCCTGCAGGTGGAGGCCACTCGGCGCGGCTGGTTCCGCTTCCAGCGGCTGTATGACGCGGCGCGCGCCGTCGTGGATTCCGAGTCCGCGATGCGGCGGATCCTGCATGAGGCCGCGCAGGATGATGGGGCCGAGGGCTCCGGGCGGCTCGAGCTGCAGGTCGACCCCACCAGCTATGCGCCGTTCGTCGGCGGGCTGACCCCGGCGATCGAGATCCTGCTGGATCAGGCGGAGATCTCCGAGCGGGAGACCGGGGTGAGCATCGGCCTGGTGATCGCTGCCAGCCGCACCCGGCATCCGCTGGATGCCCGCACCCTCGCCCGGCTCGCGGCGCGCCATACCGGTCGGGTGATCGGGTTCGGGCTGTCCAACGACGAGCGGCGCGGCGTCACCGCGGAGTTCGGCCCCGCCTTCCGCATCGCCAAGGATGCCGGGTTGCTGTCGGTCCCCCATGGTGGGGAGCTGCTGGGGCCCCGCCACGTGCGCGAGGTCGTGGACTCCCTGCAGCCGGACCGGCTGGGCCACGGGGTGCGCTCCGCGGAGGACCCGGCGCTGCTGGAGCGCGTGGTCGAGGCGGGGATCGGCCTGGAGGTGTGCCCGGCCTCCAATGCCTCCCTCGGCGTGGTCGAGGAGGCGCACCACGTACCGGTGCGCGCCCTCGTGCAGGCCGGGGCGCAGGTGGCGCTCGGGGCCGATGATCCGCTGCTGTTCGACTCGCGCCTGTTGGATCAGTACGCGATCGCCCGCAGGATGGGCTTCTCCGATGCGGAGCTCGCGCAGCTGGCGGCCGCGTCGATCCGCATCTCCGCCGCGCCAACGGAGGTCAAGGAGCGCCTGCTCAACGGGGTGCGGGAGTGGCTGGAGGGGCCGACGGACACTGCAGGCCCGGCCCCCGCCTCTCAGCGGTCCTGACCGGCACCCTCTGAGGGCAGGGCCAGGAAGAACTCCGGCGCGTCGAGGCCCTTCTCAGCGAAGGCCGCGGCGATCGCCTGCGCGATGCTCTGCGCCTGATCAGCCTCCACCAGCGCGATCGTGGAACCGCCGAAACCGCCGCCGGTCATCCGGGCGCCATGGGCCCCGGCTGCCCGGGCCGCATCCACTGCGGTATCGAGCGCCTCGACCGTCACCTCGTAGTCATCGCGCAGCGAGTCATGGGAGGCGTTCAGCAGGGCGCCGAGCTCCGCGACATGCTCACGCACGGTGCCGGATTCGAGCAGCGCATCGAATGCCTTGACCCGCTGGATCTCCGTGATGACATGGTGGGCGCGGCGGCGCACAGTCTCGTCGGCGATGGCCGCCAGGCGCTCCTGCAGCTCCTGGTCCCCCTCAACCTCGATATCCCGCAGGGTCTGAACGCCCAGCTCCTGGGCGGCGCGCTCGGAATCGGCGCGGCGAGCCGTGTACTCGCCATCCACATGGGAGTGCTCGGCGCGGGTGTCGGTGATCAGCAGGGCGAGGTCCTGGGAGGCGAGATCCCACGGCACCAGGCGGGTGGAGAAGTCACGGCAGTCCAAGAACAGGGCGTGCCCGGAACGGGAGAGCACCGACGCGGACTGATCCAGGCCCCCGGTCGAGGCACCGGCGAAGTCGGTCTCCGCGGTGATCGCGGCCTGCACGCGCTGCAGCGGGGTGGTGCCCAGCGTCAGCAGCGACTCGATCGCCTCCGCGGCCGCGCATTCGAGCGCCGCCGAACTGGACAGCCCCGCCCCGAGCGGCACCTGCCCGTTGATCATGATGTCCATCCCCCGGGTGGTGGCACCGGAGATATGGGAGCGCAGCGCCCACAGCACCCCGGCCACGTAGGCGGGCCAGCCGGTGATCGCGCCGGGTTCGAGCTCGGTCGCGTCGATCTCCAGGATCTGGTCCTCCTGGGCGGAGCGCAGGCGCAGCAGGTTCGTGGGGGTGCGGGCGGCGGCCGCGAAGCAGCGGTGCGAGATCGCCATCGGCAGGCACAGCCCGTCCTGATAGTCCACGTGCTCACCGATGATGTTGACCCGCCCCGGGGCGGACCACACCCCATCGGGCTCATAGCCGAAGGCCTCCACGAACATGGCGTGCACGCGCTCGGCGGCCTCCGTGCGCTCGGGGGCGGCGGACAGCGCCACAGTGTTCTCCGCGGTGGCGGGGGCGCTGGTCGCAGGGGTCTGAGAGGTCACGGGGATTCCTTTCACCACGGTCAGGGATATAGGGCGTGCTGAGCGCCGGGTGAGGCCAGCGATTCTAGGCCACCACGGCCGAAAGCCCCGAGACCATCCCTCCCTCAGGGGCGCACGGTGAGACAGGCCACCGATGGCAGCGGGATCGGCTCCCCGGCCACCTCGAGCGTGCCCTCGCTGCGGCGCAGCACGTCGATGCGATCCGCCTCCTGCGCCGCGACGAGCACCAGGTCACCGATCTGCGTGAAGTGCCGCGGGTGCTCCCCCACCGGGGTCTCGGCGACCAGGCTGGGGCGCATCCCGGCCAGGGACAGCAGCGAGAGGGAGTCCGGTCCGCGGTTGGCGACGAGCAGATGCGATTCATCGGCCGTGAGCTCAATGTGGCTGAGGGCGTTGGGACCCTCCGCGCTGCTGGCCGGAACGACGGACCGCACGCCCCAGCGGTGGCGAGAGACGGGCAGGCTCGTTGTGCCCCGCTGCTGGCCGTCGTCCTCGCGGTGGGCGGTCACGATGGCGCCGGAGAGCTCCCCGGCGATGTGCAGCTGCTGGGATTCGTGATCGGCGGCGAGGTGGCGCGGCCCGGTGCCTCGGCCCACCACGATCTCCCCGGCCAGGTCCATGCCGCCGCCGGGGGCCCGGCGGTACAGCATCACGGTGTCCAGGCCCAGGTCCGGCACGGCGATCACGTCGGTCCCCGGCAGCACCACGGCCTGGTGCGGGTGGGGATCCATGTCCGCGCCGCGATCCCGGCCTTCGCGGTGGTCATCGAGGTCGATCTGCGCGGTGGGGACCCCGTCGGCGTCCAGGGCGATCGTGGCGACGGAGCCGGAGCCGTACTGGGCGATGACGAGGGTGCGGCCACCGGGCCCACCGGGCCCGTAGGCGAGGTGGCAGCCGCCGGAGCCGTCGATCGGCAGATCCGCAATCACCTTTGCGGCGGTGCCGTCCGGGCTGACGCGCAGGGTCACCACGCGGGTGGGTTCGGTCTCCAGCACGGCGTGCAGCAGGGTTCCGTCGGGGCTCCACAGCAGGAACGAGGGGTTCGGCAGATCCACGGTGGCGAGGGTCTGCGCGGTCACGGCGGGGCCGTCGCCGGCGGGGCGGATCTCCAGGCGCAGCAGCGCGATGCCGGGGCCGCGGCCGCGGTCGCTCGTGGAGTAGCCGCCGGTGGCGAGCAGGGCGGTGGTGGTCATGGGTGCTCCTCGCGCTGCTCGCGCGGCCCGGGCGGGTCCTCGAAGCCGGCCGGCGGGTCGAGGTCCGCCAGCAGGGCGGGATCTTCGAACATGGCCGGAGACAGCGCTGTCATCTCGGAGGTCATCGTAGAGGGCTCCGCCACGGCCGGCCCAGGACGTCTGCGGCGTCGCGCCAAGCCCAGGGAGCTGCGGCGTCGGCGCAGGGTGGTGAACGGCGCGGAGATCGCAGGGGTGTAGGCGATCGCGGTGCGGCGGAAGCGCGGCATGATGCGGGCGGCCACCAGCTGGCCGAGCACCACCCCGGCGGCGATCGCCACCGCGACTTCCCCGGCGACCAGCAGCTCCGAGACCCCTACGGAGAGGTCATCGCCCAGGCCCAGCAGGCCGCGGTAGATCCGGGACCCGGGCACCAGGGGGATCACCCCGCACATGACGAAGGCGAGGGCGGGGGCGCGCAGCACATCGGACAGGGCGGTGGCGAGGATGCCGGTGATGAACGCGACGATCCCGACCGAGAAGGAGCGGTCGAGCCCCACCCCGGCGACGAGCAGGTGGTCCAGCAGGGCGGCGAGCGCGGCGATGCCCGAGCCGATCACGAGCAGCCGGGCGGGCACCTGGGTGCCAATGCCGAAGCCGAGCCCGATCCCCACCCCGGAGACCACGACGACGAGCGCGGTGGTGAGGGTCAGCGGCATAGAGGCGGTCACCGAGATGTCCGCACCGATGAGGTCGGCGACGAGGATGCCGGCCCGGACGCCGGCGACGATGCCGACGGTGAGCATGAGGGTCTCGAGGACCCGTCCAGCGGCGGTGACGTACCAGCCGGTGACGGCGTCCTGCACGGCGCTGATCGAGGACAGTCCGGCCAGCTGCACGATGATGCAGGAGACGACGACGATGGATGGGTTCGCGGTGGTATCCAGCAGGGCGACGATCACCGCCATGCTCACGGCGATGAATCCGCCCAGTGCTTGCCCGTAGAACGGGGGGATGGACCAGCGGGCCAGCAGCTCACCCAGGCCGATGAGGATCCCGGCGGCGAGGGTCGCGGCGAGGACGACGAGGCTGCCGGCGCCGAAGCCGAGTGCTGCGGCGCCGCCCATCATCGCGAAGGCGACGATCACCAGCGGCAGTCGGTACAGGCTGGGCTCCTGCGGGATCGCGGCGGCGCGCTGCCGCGCCTCGGCGAGGTCGAGCTGGCCGCCGATGTACTGGTGGGAGACGTCCTCGAAGGCGGCCAGGCGCGCGAAGTTCTGCACCCGCTCCCCTGCCGAGCGCACCCTCGTGAAGGGAGTCGCGGACTCGTCGGCCAGATAGGAGATCGTCACCTCGTTGAAGGTGACCTGCACGGAGACATTGCGCAGTCCGGAGGAGCTGGTCACCCGCAGCACGGTGGCGGTGACCTCGGAGGCGGCCGCACCGTTGGTCAGCAGGCCCTCGCCGATCCTCATGGCGAGGTCGAACACGGCATGCAGCCGGGCGGAATCGGTGGGCACGGGTCGATCCTTCCACAGCGCTGCGCGGGGCGGACAGCCTGGGCGCACACCGGAAAGGTCACAGCGCCAGGTCAGCGGGCCGGACCGCTGTGCTCACAGGTTCGGGGAGGTGGACAGCACGCCGATGGCGATGGCGAGCACCGCGAGCGCCGTGACGTCCAGGGCGCGGGACCGCACAGCGAGGGCGCCAACGGTCCGCACCGGCAGCACGGCGCGCAGCAGCGCGAGCACCCCGAGCTCCAGGCTCAGCAGCATCCCGGCCAGCGGCGCGGAGTGCAGCGCGCCGATCAGCACGATCACGCCGAGCACCAGGAGCGCGACGATCAGCACCGCCTGTCTCTGGAAGGCGGCGCGGAGGGTGAAGGGTGATCGTGTCCGGCGCACCGGACCATGCTACGTCGGGCCGTGGTCGTGGCGCGGGATCGCTAGGCTGGTCGGCGGTCGGCAGTGCCGCCGACCCACACCGATCTCGAGGAGAAACCCTTCCGATGACCAGCCCCGGTTCCGCTCCCGCACCGGTCCGCACCGAGCACGATCTGCTGGGTGACCGTGACGTTCCCGCCAGCGCCTACTACGGCGTGCAGACCCTGCGGGCGATGGAGAACTTCCGCATCACCGACGTTCCGGTGTCCCACTTCCCGAAGCTCATCATCGCGCTCGCCCAGGTGAAGCGGGCCGCAGCCCGGGCGAACCACGCGCTGGGCCTGCTGGACGACCGGGTGGCCGGCGCCATCGAGCAAGCCTGCGAGGAGATCGCCGACGGTGCCCTGCACGAGCACTTCACCGTGGACATGATCCAGGGCGGTGCGGGCACCAGCACCAACATGAACGCCAATGAGGTGATCGCCAACCGGGCCCTGGAGATCCTGGGGCACGAGAAGGGCGACTACCAGTACGTCCACCCGAACAACCACGTGAACCTGGGGCAGTCCACGAACGACGTGTACCCCACGGCGGTGCGCCTGGCGATTCTGCTGTCCTTCCCGGCGCTGGCCGAGTCGATGGACTCGCTGATCTCGGCGCTGCGCGCCAAGGGCGAGGAGTTCTCCCACCTGCTGAAGATGGGCCGCACCCAGATGCAGGATGCGGTGCCGATGACGCTGGGCCAGGAGTTCACAGGCTGGGCCACCACCATCAGTGAGGATGTGGAGCGCCTGACCCGCACGGCGCGGCTGTTCCAGGAGATCAACATCGGCGCCACCGCGATCGGCACCGGTATCACCTCCGATCCGCGCTACGCCCAGCTGGCGGTCAAGGAGCTCGCCGAGATCACGGGGCTGCCGTTCGTGCTCGCCGGAGACTTGGTGGAGGCCACGAGCGACACCGGCGCCTTCGTGACCTTCTCCGGGGTGCTCAAGCGCATCGCGGTGAAGATCTCGAAGATCTGCAATGACCTGCGACTGCTGTCCTCCGGTCCGCGCGCGGGCTTCGGGGAGATCACCCTGCCGGCGGTACAGCCGGGCTCCTCGATCATGCCGGGCAAGGTGAACCCGGTGATCCCGGAGGTCGTGAACCAGGTGGCTTTCGAGGTGATCGGCAACGACCTGACGGTGACGTTCGCGGCGGAGGGCGGGCAGCTGCAGCTGAACGCCTTCGAGCCGGTGATCGTGTTCAACATCCTGGAGTCCACGCGGGTGATGACCCGGGCGATGCAGACCCTCACCGAGCGCTGCATCGTGGGGATCGCGCCGAACACCGAGCGGCTGGAGGAGTACGTCTCGCGCTCTATCGGCCTGATCACCGCACTGGTGCCGGTGATCGGCTACGCCCCGGCGACGGAGATCGCGCAGAAGGCGCTGGTGGAGAACCGGCCGGTGAAGGAGCTGGTGCTCGAGGCCGGGCTGCTGGATGAGGCGCATCTGAACTCGCTGCTGTCCGCCGAGGCCATGACCAAGCCGTACCGCCCCACCGCGACCGGCTCCATCCCGGTGCTCGCGGACCTGCCCTCGGACAGTGGAGAGTCCGGCAGCTACCCGCACGAGCAGCCAGCCCCGGTGCAGGACACGGTCTGAGCTCGCGGGGCGGTAGCCCGCCGCCGCCGCGTTTTCCCTGTTTCCTTGCATCCGCGTGCCGGGTGTCCCGCGTCAGACTGTGTGGCAGAGTCCGTTAGTTGCGGGTCTTACCTGAAGGAGTCTGATCATCATGACCCGACCACCCGTCGTTGCAGTGGAGGAGAAGGTCCGTATCGTCCTGTCGATCCTGGCAGGCGAGGTGACTGTCGCAGAGGCTGCTCGCCGCGCGAAGGTCTCCGAGCAGTCCGTAGGTAACTGGAAACGACAATTCCTCGAAGGAGGGCGCTCTGGCGTAGCTGCCGGGAAATCGAAACCGAGCAGCCGCGAGAAACAGCTCGAGGAGGAGATAGCGGATCTCACCCAAGCGCTTGGCGAGGCTCACCTCGAAGCCCGCGTATGGAAGAAAAGTGCTGAGGGCCGCCTGGGCCCTTCGAGGACCTCGAGATGATCCGCCAGGAAGCGGGCATGTCGACCTCGAGGTTCTGCGAATTATTCGACATGCCCGAGCGGACCTGGCGTCGCTGGCAATCTCGCCACCGGGACGGTGAAAGCGTTCGCGGTCCGTGGCCCACGCCCGCACGCGATGCCGCCCATGACATGGTCATCGACATGGCGCAGCAACACCCCGCCTGGGGGCATCGGAAGATCTGGGCGATGACCAGATACGAGGGCGGGCAGGCCTTGGCGTCCACCGTCATGCGGATCATGCAGGACGCGAACCTCCTGCTGCCCACCAACTACCAGAAGCACCAACGCGACCTGGCAGGCGCCAGGAGAGCGGCGTTCGCCCAGACGCCCACCGGAGCGAACCAGGTGTGGCAGCTGGACTTCAGCGAGTTCGAAACCATTTCAGGGGGTGTGTGGCGCCTGGCGGGATGCCGCGACTACTGGAGCAAATACGAATACCCCTGGCATATCTCACCGACCGCCAATCAACACGACGCCATCGAAGCGGTCGAGCTTGCCCTTGCCGAGTATGAAGCACTGGCCGGAGCGGCACTCATCGACTCCTGCAACATGACACCCGATGGCGAGATTGAGCCATGTCTCACCATCGTCACTGAAAACGGTGGCCCGTTCCGCTCCTTCCGCTTCGAGCACTTCATCACGTCACATCCCGAATTGCGTCACGTGCGCACCCGCGTGAAGTCTCCCGGGCAGAACGGTTCACGAGAACGCGGATTCGGATCTCTTAAATACGAACGGCTCTACCGAGAAGAGATCCACGACGCCCTGGAGCTGACCCGCCACGCCGAGGAGTACCGGCTGGAGTACAACACGGTGCGGCCCCACGAGGCCATCGCCTGGAACCGGCCCCTGGACGTCCACCTCGGGCACGCCAGCCCCGACACCCCCAACTTTGCTGGCCCCACAATCCTGCCAACAACTTGACACGGGACAACGCCACCCAACCCAGCTCCCGAACCCGAAGAAACATCGAGGCTAGGCTTCATCGCCCCATTCCGTGGCGGCCGCTACACGACGCAGTGCCGGCGATGCCCAACAGATAATGGCCCCAGCCGCCAAGAAACCTGCAAAGGCTAGGGCAGCACCGAACTGGCCCAGAAACTCTACACCTACTCCGGCTAGTGCGGGACCAAGAGGCGCAGCCGCGGACCCTAATAATCCCGCTGCAGCACCCGCCCGACCTTGGTACTTATTGGGGATAGAGGCAACACTGTACGCCCCAAGCACGGCATTAAGGAAAGGAAACGGAAATACTACCACAGCGAATGCGGCCAGAGTAAGAATGACACTACCTGTTGAGAAGGAAACCCCGAGGGCTCCGATGGAAGATAGGGTCAGCGCTGTTGTCGCAATTGGATATGCGCGAATCTTCGAAGCAACCGACCCGGCAAAGAATGATCCGATAATAACACCAATGCCGGTCGCGGTCCCCAGTCCCCCGATCAAAGCGTACACAACACCCCTCTCTTGCCATGAAAATACGATCGTAGTGAAGAGCCCGCTGAACCCCAAGTTGCCTACCGTCACAGCCAGTATCAACGTAGGAAGGGCGGCAATTCCCCAGACAATCTTGAACCCTACCAACATGCCCGCCAGGCGACCCACCTGCTCGCCTTGCGGCTCCAGCTTTGAGCGTTTTTCCGATTCATCCCTCGTGGGATGCAGATCCTGAGGTATAAGCTTGATTGACACGATCGTGACAATATTCCCAAGCGCCGTAAGCGCAAATGGGATTGATTGCGAAAATGCAAACAGGAAGCCTCCCACAGGGGCGCCCGCGAGCGACGCTGCCGCATCTCGGCCCTCCTCTAGAGATGACGCGTAAGGAAAGAGCTGCGGGGGGAGTATGCTCTTTAGTATAGCGTTTACGGCTGCATTAGATATAGCGAGTGCGATGCCGGCGAAAACAAGCAGTGGGATCAGTGAAGCGGTATTGACCAGCCCTACCTCTAACCCTAGAGCTAATGCGCCATATGAAACCGCTGCGAGCGACGTCATTAAGTACACAATTTTACGGCGGTCGACAGTGTCAACGACCATGCCGGCCGGTACCCTTACAAGCAGGGCCGCTAGCGTTACTACACCTTGAATAATCCCAGCCATCATCGGGGATCCGGTGACCGCTAGAGCCAAGAGTGGAACGGTTATGACAGAAATTGCTCTGCCAAACTCAGTAAAACTGTCCCCGATAAACCATGGTACGTATCCTGGGACCTGTCGAAGATCACGTCGACCGTGGGAAGAATCTCGACGGTGAGATTCGCTATGGGTGGCCATCTTACCCCCGCTGAATCGGTTATCTCGCTCTATAGTGTAGTTCCTCCCCCTACTCCGACGTGGCGCGTAGACCACCCATCGGCGCAATCCGGTCAAGGCGCTCAGGCATGTTATATCTCCACGGAGGGCATGGAACGTTGCCATCAAACCATTGTTTGGGACAAGCTCCGCCACAGATTGGGAGAATGGGGCAACGGCGACATGTCGATACGCCACCGTTGATGCCAGCTTCGACCCAGTCGTCGTAGTCCCCGCGAGGCCGCGGCTTCTTAGGATCAAGGCTAAGTACATGACCAACGGAACGTTCCGGGTCTAGGCCCGGTGCGAGCGGCTGTTCGGTGCAAGTGAAGACGTGTCCCCGGGTGCCGATAACCTCCTTGTCCAGGTCTGTTGCGGTGCAGACAGCTCCAACAAGACTACGAGGGAAGAGGGAGAACCGGAAATGTAGTGTACGTGCATAGTCAAGAAGCACGAGCTGTTTTTCTGCAAACTCCTTCCGGTCAATCTTTCCAACCGCGGTGTCGGTGCCCCAATCGTAGACCGGAACGATGTTCAACGATACGGCTGGGGCGTTCAGCCCTCTGTCTGCGAGATCCTGCAGTAGGTCTTCGATAGAGTCGACGTTCCCCTCGTGTACATTCACCCGGACTGACAGGCGGAGATCCTTGAACTTGTTAATGTTAGAACAGATGTACGCCAGATTAGAAACGATTGATTGATAGTCAGTCCCCGGCTTAGAATTCTTCTGTGGGCGGCTTTGATCATGTATATTCTCGGGCCCATCAATTGTTACCTCGGCGAACCTGAGGTTAGCGTCGCCATACATGGTGTGTGCTATTTTTGGACTCAGCAAGAGGCCATTGGTGGGCATTTGAGACACCCATGTTAGATTCGCCTCAGCGGCAATTTCAGTGATTCGCCTGGATAGACGCAGGATAGAGCGAATTCCGAGGAGCGGCTCGCCGCCGAACCAGCTGACACGGAATTCAGTGGCTCCCGGGGATCGGCTTATGCGATGTTCGAGTCGACGTAACACCCTATCTTCTATCGGATTCGGCATATTCCCGGCAGAATGCTGCTGGCCACAGTACTCGCACCCAAGATTGCACTGCGATGTTGGCATGATCACCATCGATACCGTTTGGCTGTTGAGCCCTGCCTTGAGCTGGTTATCGAGTACTTCGCGTACCTCATGGTCTCGCTCATCATTAGTTAGGGGCCGTAACCCCGCATCGGCGAGGAATGCTTGCTCACGTAAGGTCAGGCGGTCATACTGGGCTCGGTTGATACATCCGGAGAGAAGCTCGGTGCTTACTGCCTTAAACGACTGAGTCTTGGTATTGTGGGCAATTCGGTACCGCACGCCATCTTGTTCAAATAGCGATTTGGACAGGATCGTGAACTGTGAATGCATAATGTCTGCCTTTCCGAACGGCGGTCCGACCATGGGAGGTCGACCCGCCTGGTTCAGAGGGTCAGGGGCGGCAGCCCGCGTTCAGGCAACTTTCATTGCCGGGGGCGAAGATGGTGTCTTCATCTTCAATCATGTTCTCCAGGTCGATCACTGCGGCACCTCCTCTCCGATGAGGACTTGACAACACTGGACTCTCGACAATAACAGCGCGTGATGTTAGTCACCAGTCAGTGGGCTTGCCCGCAAGTCGTTGACGGTTGATCAAGCTGCTTGGGCTTGATCTGCGTGTTCGGGACTGCCGCACGATCAGGTGACAGTTGGGCTGTCAGGCCGCGAGGCTCACGGCCGGGTTCATGACAGTCTCGTATTCGATGGGGGTCAATCGGCCCAGGCGGGCCTGTCGGCGACGGTGATAGGTCCGCTCGATCCAGGTAATGATCGCGATCCGCAGCTCCTCGCGGGTCCGCCAGCGCTTGCGGTCCAGGACGTTCTTCTGGAGCAGGGCGAAGAAGGACTCCATCGCGGCGTTGTCCCCGGCGGTACCGACTTGCCCCATCGATCCGATGAGGTGGTGACGGTTCAGGGCGTGCACGAACTTCCGTGATCGGAACTGAGATTCGCGGTCTGGATGCACGATGCACCCAGCGACGTCACCCCGGCGGGAAGTAGCGTTGTCCAGGGCATTCACGGCCAGACGCGCCTTCATCCGGTCGCTGATGGAGTAGCCGACGGTCCGGCCGGAGAATGCGTCCTTGATGGCGCAGAGGTAGAGCTTGCCCTCGCCCGTGGGGTGTTCGGAGGGGGCACCTCCCGCTGCGATGATGCGCGGAGCGCGCAGCGGGGGAATGTCGGTCAGCCACAGTTCGTTGACGTCATCAGCAGTGAAGTCCCGCCGCACGAGGTCATCGTGCACCGACGGGCGGGGCCGCTTGCCGTTCTTCCCACGCTTCTTTCCGAACGCGGACCAGCACTGGTTGTTCCGGCAGATCCGCCACGGGGTGCGCTTACACATGCGCTGACCAGCGTTCTGCGCTTCGCTGGCCAGGAGCCGGTAGCCGTACTCGGGGTCGTCGACGCGGGCGTCCAGCAGGGCGTTCGCCCGGTACGCCTCCACCAGCTCAGAGGTGGTGACCTGCTGGTGGCGCCAGCGGTAGTACGGCTAGCGGGGGAGCTTCAGGACCCGCAGGGACATCGTGATGGGGATGCCGTCGACGGCGATCTCACTCACGAGCGGGTAGTACCTTGCCCGGCAGGTTCGCCTGGGACAGGTAGGCGGCGCGGCGGAGTACCTCGTTCTCCTGCTGAAGCAGCCGGATCTGCTTGCGGGCCTCGCGCAGCTCGGTCGATTCCTCCCGGGTCCTGCCGGGGCGGTTGCCGTCGTCGATATCGGCGTGGCGGATTCATTTGTGCAGCGTCATCTCGTGGACGCCGAAGTCCTTCGCGATCTGCGCGATCGTGATGCCGTCCTCACGGGACCGGGCCACTCGCACGACGTCTTCGCGGAACTCCTGGGGGTAGGGAGCGGGGATGGTGCACATCCATCCAGGCCGCCCTACGGGCAAGCCAGATCAGATGTCACCTACCCGTGCAGCAGTCCCTGCGGCGGGTCAAACGGTTGGGGCAAGCTCCTGCTGGTCAGGAGGGATTGTTCGAGACGTATCGCTACCACTGCTTCATCACCAACTCGACTCTGACCACCGTGGAAGCAGATCGAACGCATCGTCATCACGCGGTGATCGAGCAAGTCATCGCGGAGCTGAAGGATAGACCCCTCGCGCACTTGCCCTCGGGGAAGTTCACCGCGAACCAGGCCTGGCTCAGCATCGCGGTGATGGCCTTCAATCTCTCGCGCGCTACCGCGCACGCTGCCGGGATGGCCAGAGCGCGGATCCCCACGATCCGCAAGCGGCTCATCAGTCTGCCTGGCCGGATCGCTCACCGCGCACGACGCCTCGTGCTACACCTGCCAGAAGCCCGGCCCTGGCAGCACCAGTGGACCCGGCTCTGGAACACCGCAACCAGCCCACCACCAGCAACAGCGTCCTGACCATCCTGCCGAAACGGCGCAACCGGAGACCCTGCAGTGGAAAAGCTGGTCCAGGCCAGCAGCCCCCTCACGCCCGCCACCCCGAGATCACCGATCCAAACACAACACCAAGCCAATCTCAGCCCCGATCAACACCATCGGTGGATCAGGGCTCAGGCGACCAGGGCCGACGGGGCGCCCCGTGGCCGGGACCGAAGGCCCGACGGCTCAGGCCGCGCAGGTCACTCGTCGGCCTCCTCCATCTTGCCGCGCATCACGAGCTTCGGGTCCGGGGTACTGACGACCTCGTGGTCCTTGTCCTCGTACTCGAACTGGGAGAGGAAGAAGCGCATGGCGTTGATGCGGGCGCGCTTCTTGTCGTTGGAGCGGATGATCGTCCACGGCGCGTACTTCTTGTCCGTGCGGCGGAACATCTCCTCCTTGGCCTCGGTGTATGCCTCCCAGCGGTCCAGGGACTCGAGGTCCATCGGGGAGAGCTTCCAGCGCCGCACCGGGTCCAGCTGGCGGATCGCGAAGCGGGTGCGCTGCTCCTTCTGGGAGACGGAGAACCAGAACTTCGTGACGTGGATGCCGGCGTCCACCAGCATGCGCTCGAAGTGCGGGACCTGGGTCATGAACGTCTCGTACTCATCCGGGGTCGCGAAGCCCATGACTCGCTCGACGCCGGCGCGGTTGTACCAGGAGCGGTCGAACAGCACCATCTCGCCCTCGGTGGGCAGGTGCTGGACGTAGCGCTGGAAGTACCACTGGCCGCGCTCACGGTCCGAGGGTTTGTTCAGGGCGACCACGCGGGCGGTGCGCGGGTTCAGGTGCTCGGTGAAGCGCTTGATGGTGCCGCCCTTGCCGGCCGCATCGCGCCCCTCGAAGATGATGATCGCCTTCTGGTCGTTGTCCTCGAGCCAGTACTGGAACTTCAGCAGCTCCACCTGCAGGCGGTACTTCTCCACCTCGTAGACGTCGCGGTCCATGCGCGTGTCATAGGGGTAGCCCTGCTGCCAGGTGTAGACGGGATTGCCCTGCGGGTCGATGAGATCCGGGTCCGGGGTGTGGCCGTCTTGGACGGAGTAGCCCTCTTCGCGCAGATGCTCGATGTACTCGCGCAGGCTCTGGTTGTCGGGGATCTTCACGGCCACTCCTTCGCTACGGCGTCGTATGCCTCAACTCTAGAGGCCGCGCGTGGCCGTCAGGTGAACAGAGGGCCCGACGCGACCGCGTGCCGCGGCCCCGCCTTGCCCGCCGCGGCCCGGCTTTTGCCCGCCGCGGCCCGGCCTTTGCTACCGCGGCCCGGCCTTTCCCGCAAATGTCAGCTTCCGAGGCATGTTGGCGACGAACATGCCTCGGAAGCTGACATTTGCGAGGGAGGGACCAGAGCCCGACGTCAGTGCGCGAAGTGGCGGGTGCCGGTGAAGTACAGCGTCACGCCCGCGTCCTGGCAGGCGGCGATGACCTCGCCGTCGCGGATCGAGCCGCCGGGCTGGACGATCGCCCGCACCCCGGCCTCGATGAGGATCGCGGGGCCGTCGGCGAAGGGAAAGAACGCATCCGATGCCGCGACCGCGCCGCGCGCCCGCTCCGGGGCAGCCTCACCCTCGGCGTGCTCGCCCAGGGTGTTGGCCCGTTCGACGGCCAGGCGGCAGGAGTCCAGGCGGTTGACCTGCCCCATGCCGATGCCGACGGCCGCACCGCCGGAGGCCAACAGGATCGCGTTGGACTTCACGGCCCGCACGGAGCGCCAGGCGAAGGCGAGGTCCGCGAGGGTCTGCGCATCGGCTGCCTCGCCCGCGGCGAGGGTCCAGGTGGCCGGATCATCGCCCGCAGCCTGTAGAGCATCGACGTCCTGCACGAGCGTCCCGCCCCAGATCTCGCGAATCTCCACGGCGCGGTCGTACGCACCGGAGAGCTGGAGAATCCGCAGGTTCTTCTTGCCGCGCAGGATCTCGAGCGCCTCTTCCGCGTAGCCGGGGGCGAGGATCACCTCGGTGAAAATCGGCTTGATCTGCTGGGCCATCTGTACGGTGACGGGCCGGTTCGCGGCGATCACCCCGCCGTAGGCCGAGAGCGGGTCGGTGGCGTGGGCGCGGGCATGCGCGAGGGCGATGTCCTCACCGTCGGCGCAGATCGCGACGCCGCAGGGGTTGTTGTGCTTGACCACGGCCACGCACGGCTCGGGGTGGTCGTAGGCGGCGCGCACGGCGGCGTCGGCGTCCACGTAGTTGTTGTAGCTCATCTCCTTGCCGCCCAGCTGCTCGGCGCCGGCCAGCCCGGGATCGTCGTCGTCGATGATGGCGACGCGGGCGCGCTGGTGGGGGTTCTCGCCGTAGCGGAGGGTGCGCATGCCGATCACGGCGGCGTCCTCATCGCTCATGTCCAGCACATGCGTGGGGCTGATCTCCTCGCCCCCGTCCTCCCAGTCCTCGTCCTCATCCGCGGCGGCGGGGTCGCTGAGGCTCAGCATCCAGTCGCTGATCGCCAGGTCGTACTCGGCGGTGCGGCTGAAGGCGGTGGTGGCGAGCTCCTGCCGCTCGGCGAGGGTGAAGCCCCCGGCCTCGGCGGCACGGCCGGCGAGCGCGTAGTCCTCGGGGTCGACGACGACGGCGAGGCTCGCGTGGTTCTTCGCGGCGGCGCGCACCATCGTCGGCCCACCCACATCGATCTTCTCGATGATCTCCGCGTCGGTGCCGCCAGCGGCGACGGTCTCCTCGAAGGGGTAGAGGTTCACGACGACGAGCTCAAAGGGGGCGATGTCGTGCTCGGCCAGCTGGGCACGGTGGTCCTCAAGCCGCTGGTCGGCGAGGATCCCGCCGTGGATGCGGGGATGGAGGGTCTTCACGCGGCCGTCGAGCATCTCGGGGAAGCCGGTGACCTCGGCGACGTCGGTCACAGGCACACCGGCCTCACGGATGGTGGCGGCGGTGGAGCCGGTGGAGACGATCTCCACGCCCTGGGCGTGGAGCGTGCGGGCGAGGTCCGCGATGCCGGTCTTGTCGAAGACGCTCAGCAGGGCGCGGCGGATCGGAAGGCGATCGGGCGTGGTCACAGGGGGCTCCTTGTCGAATCACAGGGATTGCACGGGCGGTGTCGGCTCGTGTGCTGCGGGCGGATGTCCTGCGCGGCACCCAGGCGGTCGATGCGCGCGCGTCACTCCCCGGTGGTCACCCACCTGCGCCAGTCGTGTGCGGCCATCGTAACGGGGCCGACGGGTGGGGTGCGTCGGCGCACCGGCAGCCGACGGTTCAGCGCGCGCCGGGTGGCTCAGCGCCCAGCGGTTGGTTCAGCGCACCGGCAGCCGACGGCCCAGCGCGCGCCGGGTGGTTCAGTGCGCGGCGGTGAGGCGGCGCACGACGTCCACGAGCATGGGCTGTTCGGCGGCTTTGATGCGCTCGTGCAGCGTCGCCTCGGTGTCGTCCTCGCGCACCTCGACGGGGACCTGGGCGAGGATCCGCCCGGTGTCCACGCCGGCGTCGACCTCGATGACGCTCGCGCCGGTGACCTTCACACCGTGGGCCAGGGCGTCGCGCACCCCGTGGGCGCCGGGGAAGGAGGGCAGCAGGGCGGGGTGGGTGTTGATGATCCGGCCGCCGAAGGCTTCGAGCAGCGGCGCGCCGACGAGCTTCATGAACCCGGCGAGGACCACGAGCTGCGGCTCATGCGCCACGACAGCAGCAGCGAGCGCGCGGTCCCAGGCGGCGCGGTCGGGATGGTCGGCCAGGCGCACCACCTGCGTGGGGATCGAGGCGGCGCGGGCGTGCTCGAGGCCGGCGGCATCGGTGTCGGCGAGCACGGCGACGACCTCGTAAGGGCAGCCAGCCTCGCGCGAGGCGTCCAGGAGGGCGGCGAGGGTGGAGCCGGTGCCGGAGATCAGAACGACGATGGGGGTGCGCTTCACCCCGTCAGGGTACGGGCTGAGCGGGGTGCGCCGCTGGTCATGAGGACGCATCCAGGCAGGCGCGGCACAATGGGTGGTGATGAACAGCGAACCCGATGCGAAGCGACCCGACGACACCTCCCTGACGCGCCAGCGCCGACTGCTGGGCGGGATGGTGATCGCCATGCTCAGCGCCTGGCTGCTGTCGCTGGCCTCTCTGCCCTGGAAGCTGCTGGCCGGAGCGGCGGCGCTCGTGGCGCTCGTGCTGCTGGTGATGCTCGTGGTGAGCGCCCTGCGCAACGGGCGGATCGGGACCGCCCTGTTCGCGGTGCTGCTGGGCATCCCGGCGACCCTGCTGATCATCGCGGGCACCGGCATGGGCATCGTGTTCTACGGGCCGATGTCCGAGTACGAGCAGTGTCTGGACACCGCGATCACCGAGCGGGCCCGCGCTGCCTGCAACGACCAGGCGCAGAACTCGATCATCGAGTGGTTCTCAGGAGTCTTCGGCGGCTGAGCGCTGATCCTCCGCGGGGGACTCCTCATCAGCTGACTCGGAATCCACGTCTGCGGTCGACCAGAGGTCCGCCTCGTCCTCGCCCGGGTTCGCTTCCACACCCGCGTCGTGCGTGTCCGCGGCGTCATCCGTGTCCGCACCGGCAGAGCCGGAAGCACTCCTCGCATCTGACTCGGCCGCACCGTCGGCCCCGTCACCGGCTGTTGCCGCCGTGCCCTGCTCCCGCGGGCTCTCGCCACGCTCTTCCTGCTCGGCGCGCTCCACGCGCTCGCGCAGGGAGTCGACCGCGCGGCGGGTCCAGGGGATCAGCGGCGTGCCGAGCACCCCGTAGACCGCCCCGGCGCCGAGCACGGCGATGCCCAGCAGCGGCAGCAGCATCGTGCCCACCTGCGGGCCGACGTGGGCCAGGCGGTCCTCGCCGATGCCGCCGCCGGACAGCCCCGCGATCAGCAGCAGCGCCACGACGATCACGAGCGGGTAGGCGATCCAGGCGGTGAGGCGGTCACGCTGCTCGAGCTCGGCGACATCCCGCACCAGGCGCGCCGCCCCGAGCCCCACCGCGATCGCGGGCAGCAGCATGAGCGCCCAGGCGGCGGCGGGGAACTCGCCGGGGCCGGGCAGGGCGCCGAGCATCGGCAGGGCCGGCAGCACGCCGGTCTGCGCGCCGTCCAGGGAGATCCCGGTGCCGGTGCCGACGCCGACGGTGCCGCCCACGAGCACGACGAGCGCCCAGATCGCCAGCAGCGGCAGCAGGGCCAGCTGCAGCAGCGCGAGCACGATGCCGCCGATGATCCCGGGCTGCAGCTGCTCGAACAGCGCGGCCTGCGCTGGCAGCGCCAGCAGGATGAGCACGAGCATCGTCGCGAGCCCCAGGCTGAGCAGCGTGGCCAGGGTGATGAGGGCCGCGCGGGCCACCTCGCCGTACGGGGAGGGCAGCAGGTCCAGCACTCGCACCCCGGGCAGCTCATCGGTGGGGTCTCGGCGCAGTGACCACAGCAGGCCGGTGAGCCCGCCGAGCACGGCGACCATCGCCCCGGAGACCAGCGCTGAGGGCACGAGCGGGGAGGTGTCCGCGGAGCGGCCCATCGCGGCGAGGACCGCCAGACCGCTCGCATAGGCGGTGGCGTAGGCGCCGAGCGCGACGCCGAGATCGCGCAGGGCTCCGTGGCGCAGCATCCCGTCGTCCCGGACCGGCACGAGCTTGCGTCCCACCCCGCGCAGTGTTCTCGCGGACAGGGCCAGCAGCAGGATCAGCAGGCCGATGGGGGTGAGGGTCACGGCGCCGTCCACCACCCCGGTGGTCAGCACGATCCCGCCGCCGTGCCCCAGGATCAGGACGTTCAGGGCGATGATGATCGCATCCAGCGCGGTGGCGGTCGAGGCGGTGCCGGCCACCTGCGCGGCGAGCGCGGGGACCACGACCACGGCGATCGCGATCCCCAGTGTGGTGAGGGCGGCGAGGAGTCCGCGGACCACGGGGGTGGCGATGCTCTGGGCGCTGTTGCTCACGCACTGCTCCTCGGTCCGGCTGGGGGTCGTGGGAAGTCGGCCCCCGCGCCCGTCAGAGGGGCGCCGGTCCATGGTCGCACCTTCCCGGGGCGCTCGAGCGCATTGCCGAGCAGGGCGCGCCTCACGCGGGCGGCGCCGCACCACCCCCGGCGCCGACGGGGTAGCGCATAATGGCCCGGATGTCCCCCTCCCCTGCCGCTCCCCGCGACCCCGCCGCCCAGCGAGTGGCCGATGCTGCCCTGACCGGGGGCGATGCTGCGCCGGGACAGGAACAGACGGGCGGCAGCGTGGTCCAGCTGCACGTGCGGACGGTGCGGATCGAGGAGCCGGTGGACCTGCTCGCGCATATCCCCGCGGATCTTTCCGCGGCGTGGATCCGGCACGGGCAGGGCATGGTGGCGCTCGGCTCAGCGTGGTCGGTCCGCACGACGGGTGAGCAGCGTTTCGCGGCCGCCCGCGCGGCGTTCACGCAGCTCGCGGCCCGTGCGCGGGTGGATGACGAGGTGCGTGCGCGGGCGAGCGGCCTCATTGCGCTGGGCAGCTTCTCCTATGCCGCGTCCTCGCCGCGGCCCTCCCGGCTCACGGTGCCGCAGGCGGTGCTGGGGGTGATCGAGGGCGAGGCATTCCTCACGGTGGTGGGCATCGAGGAGGAGCCGACGCTCCCGGACTCCTGGCAGGACCTGTTCCCCGCCGCCCCGGCCGAGGAGGAGAGCGACGACGCTGCGGCGCGCGCTGTCCCCACGGGCGCTGCCTCGTCAGGCACTGTCCCCTCGGGGGCTGTCCCCTCGGGCACGCCCCCGCCCGGCACTCCCCCGTCGGCCCACACCGGAGAGCTCACGCTTGAGCCCGCGCATACGCCCGCTGAGTATCAGCAGCTGGTGCGCGAGGCGATTGCGCGGATCCGGGACGGGCAGGCGCACAAGGTCGTGCTCTCCGAGCGGATCACCGCGACCAGTCCGCAGTCGCTCGACCCGGCGCTGCTCGTGACCCGCCTGGCGCGCGCCTACCCCTCCACCTGGGTGTATTTCCTCGATGACGTGGTGGGGGCGAGCCCCGAGATGCTTGCGCAGACGCAGGACGGGCGCGTGTTCTCCCGGGTGCTGGCCGGGTCCCGCCCGGTGGCCGATGACGGGGAGCTCGAGGAGGCGGATCGGCGGGCCTTCCGCACCGATGCGAAGGAGCGCTCCGAGCACCTGTACGCGGTGGAGTCGGTGACCTCCCGGCTGGAGGATCTGGCCGCGCAGCTCGAGGTCAGCCCGGAGCCGTTCGTGCTGCGTCTGCCGGGGCTCGAACACCTGGCCAGCGATGTGTCCGCGCAGCTGCGCGCGGGGGTGACGAGCCTGGATGTCGCCGCGCGGCTGCACCCCTCGGCCGCGGTCTCCGGCACCTCGCGGGAGCAGGCGGATCAGATCATCGCCGCGCTCGAACCGGCCGACCGCGGCGGCTACGCCTCCCCCGTCGGCTGGATGGATGCGCGCGGGGACGGGCAGTGGGCAATCGCGCTGCGGATGGCGCACCTGACCGGGGAACGCGAAGCGGTGCTGCAGGCCGGCGGCGGGCTCGTCGAGGCTTCGGACCCGGTCGCAGAGCATGCGGAGGTGCTCGCCAAGACACGCCCGATGCTGCGGGCGCTGCGCGGGGACCGCGCGGGCTGAAGCGGCGCGCTACCCCCGTCGGCCCGTGATCAGGTGGGGCGTTCTGCCAGGGTGACCTCGAGCATCACCACGTCGCCGTCGCGCACCAGCTGCAGTTCATGGGTGGAGCCGATGGGCATTCCGCGCACGAGGCCGGTGAGGGCGCCAGCGCCGTCCACCGGGATGCCGTCCATGCTGATCAGCAGATCGCCCTCCTGCACGCCGGCCTCGGCGGCGGGGCTGTCCGGTTCCACAGCCGCGACCTCCGCGCCGCGGTAGCCCACGCCCTCGCTCTCGCCGCTGCCATCGGAGCTGGTCACGCCGAGGAAGGCGTGGCGGGCGGTGCCGTCCTCCACGAGCTGTTCGCCGATCATGAGGGCGGTGTTGGAGGGGATCGCGAAGCCCAGGCCGATGCTGCCGGAGTGCCCGGACTGGTGCGGGATCGCGGCGATCGCGGTGTTGATGCCGATGACCTGCCCGGCGGCATCCACGAGCGGACCGCCGGAGTTGCCGGGGTTGATCGCGGCATCGGTCTGCAGGGCGGAGGTGTAGGCGGTGTCCGAGCCGTCGCCCTTCTCGCCGCTCGCGCTGACCGGCCGGTTCACGGCGGAGATGATGCCGGTGGTGACGGTGTTGCTGAGGCCCAGCGGGGTGCCGAGCGCCATCACCTCCTGGCCGACGACCACGGTCGAGGAGTCGGCGAACGTGGCGGGGGTCAGCTCGGCCGGCGGATCCTCGACCTGGATGACGGCGAGGTCGGTGCTGGGGTCGGTGCCGACGATCCGCGCCGGGTAGCTGCGGCCCTGGTTCGTGCTGATCGTGACATCGGTGCCGCCGGAGACGACGTGCTCATTCGTCAGCACATGCCCGTTGTCATCGAGCACCACGCCGGTGCCCTGGCTGGTGCCGTCCGGGCCGGCGACGAGGATCGCGACGGCGCTCGTGGAGACCTGCTGGGCGACATCGGCCCAGTCGGAGCCCTGCTGGCTCGCAGGCTGCACCACCGGGCCCGGAGCAGCGGGGTCAGCGCTCGCGGACGCGGACGGCTCCGCGCTCTCGGGCAGCAGCTGGTCGTAGGCGATGACCCCTCCCAGGGTGAGGCCGCTGGAGAGCAGCATCCCGGCGGTGACCAGGCTGATCGTGCCCAGCCAGCCGGGACCGCGACGGGGCTGGCGAGCCGGGGGTGGCGAGGTGGGAGCGGGAGGGGCCGTGGTGGGAGCGTGCCAGGCGGGCGGAGCAGCGCCCTGAGCAGGTAGCGCCGGGGTGGCGGCCTCCCTGGGGTTGTCCTGCGGAGCTGTCATGCTCCTTATCTCAACAGAGTCGGCTGTGCCGGGGACGGGTTCTGGCTGGTCTTCTCCTGAACGACCAGCACGCGCAGGCCCTTGGCGGGCTCGTCCAGCTGGTCGGGCAGCTGCTCGGCGGTGGTGCGCACGGGCTGGGCGCCGAGGGCGCGGGCCGCGACAGCGATATCGGCGCCATGCGGCGTGGTGAAGAAGCGGCGCAGCAGCTCCGGCGGGGCGGCGGCGTGCTCAAGGCCCGAGAAGATACGGCCACCACCATCGTCCATGACGATCACGTCCAGGTCAGGGCGGGGTTCGTCGGGGCCGATGAGCAGGCCGGTGAGGTCATGCAGCGCCGTGAGGTCCCCGAGCAGGACGCGGGTGCGGCCAGGGATCTCGGGGGCGGCGCTGGAGTCGGGGTGGCCGGGGGTGTCGGGGTGGGCGAAGGCTCGCGCGAGGGCGATCCCGCCGGCGCCGGCGATGGTGCCGTCGATCCCGGCGAGACCCCGGTTCGCGATGACGCGCGCGGGCGTGGCCCCGGCGTGCTGCTCGAGGTCGCGGACGAGGGAGGAGGAGCCGAGGACCAGGGTGTCCTGGGCGGTGGCGCTGTGCCAGACAGCGAGAGCGGCGCGGACCTGCCAGGGCAGGTCGGCGGGATCGGCGGCGAGAGCGCGGCCGCGGTCCTGCCAGGCGGTGAGGTGCTCTGTGCGTTCGGTGTGTTCGGTGGCGTTCGCGGGGGCGGCGGTCGCAGCGGAGACGACGAGCGCGGCCGTGCGGGAGGCGTCGTTCCAGGTGGGGTGCGGATCCACGACGATGACCTCGACGTCCGGGGCTGCGAGCAGGCCCCCGAGCACGGGGCGAGAGAGCGTCGGGTGCCCGAAGACGATCGCGCGGCGGGGCCGCAACGGATCGACGGGGCCCTGTTCCTGGGCCGCCATGATCTCGGCGAGGAGGCGCGGGTAGGCGGGGACCAGCTGGGCGCCGTCGCCGCCGCGGGCCCCGGAGCTCGGCTCGGCCAGCAGCGGCAGGTGATGCTCGGCCGCGAAGGCCCGGGCGGCATCCCCGGCATCGTCCCCGGCCACGACGACGGTGCGGGCGTCCACGGGGATCTCCACGGGCTGGGCGGGGCCGATGGGGATGCGCCGCGTGACGGTGATCGGGGAGGAGGGGCCCGTGGTGCCGCCTGCGGGGTCGCGTCCGGGGTCGGCCGGAGGTACGCCCGCCCCGTCGGCCGTGGGGATCCGTCCGCCCGTCGGCACCAGGGGATCACGGAACCCAAGGTTCAGGTGCACCGGGCCGGGGTGCTCGCCGGTCGCGGCGGCGACGGCGCGGGCGGCCTCATTCGCGATAGTGCGCAGCTCAGCGGGGGTCGCCTCGGCGGCGGTCGGGGCGGGCAGATCCACGCGATGGCGCACGAAGGGAGCGAACAGCTCGGTCTGGGCGGTGGTCTGGTTCGCGCCGGTGCCACGCAGCTCCGCAGGACGGTCCGCGGTGAGGACGAGCAGCGGGATGCGGGAGTGGTGGGCCTCCATGACGGCAGCCAGCAGGTGCGCGGTGGCGGTGCCGGAGGTGGTCGCCACAGCCGCGGGGTGCGCCCGGTCGGCGCGGGAGAGGCCGAGGGCGGTGAACGCGGCGGCACGTTCATCGATCCGTACGTGAGCGGTCAGCGGATGTTTCCGACCAGGGTCGGCGAGGGCATAGACCAGGGGCGCGGAACGGGAGCCGGGCGCGAGGACGGCATGGCGCACCCCGAGCGCGGCGAGCGTCCGCCACAGCACGACCGCCGCATCCACCGCCCCGGAGCCGGTGGCGACCGGGGTCACGGACAGCGGCTGTGGGGCGGAGCGGTGCGGGTCCGGCATGGTGGCCAGGGTAGTGGGAATTGAAGCGTCCGGGGTTTTGTTCCGATCTATTTCCTCAAGGAGAATCGGAACATACCCCAGAAGTACAGTCCTGAGTTCAAGGCCCGAGCCCTGGAACTCATCAAAGAGCGCATCCGTACCGAGCAGTGCTCCGGCTGGGTCGCCTGCACCGCCGTGGGCGAAGCCCTCGGTGGCATCTCGCCCCACACGCTGCGGAACTGGTGGAAGCAGGGACGTATCGATCGTGGCGAAGCCCCAGGCCTCAGCACCGCTGAGGCCGAGGAGATCACGAAGCTGCGCAAGGAGAACCTCGAGCTGCGCCGCGCGAACGAGATCCTGCGCAAGGCTTCAGCTTTTTCGCCGCGGAACTCGACCGCCCCACGACGAGATGATCCGGTTCATCGACGAGCACCGTGATCAGTTCGGGGTCGAGGCCATCTGCCGCGTGCTCAGCGCGACAGAATGTGGGTTCATCACCTCCCGCGGCTACCGGGCCGCCAAGGCGCGTCCAGCCTCTGCCAGGACGCTGCGGGATGAAGTGCTCCTGCCGGAGATCCGACGGATCTACAGCGAGAACTACAGCGTCTACGGGGTGCGGAAGATGCACCACGCGATGCGCCGCGCCGGCTGGGACGTGGCCGTGACCAGGTCGCCCGCCTCATGCGAGCAGCTGACCTGCAGGGAGTGAGGCGTGGCCGCAAACCAGTCACCACACGACCTGCCCAGGTGCCCGATGCCCGCCCGGACCTCGTCGAACGCCGCTTCACTGCGGAGCAGCCGAACCGCCTGTGGGTCGCTGACATTACCTACGTGCGGATCCTCGCCGGGTTCTGCTACGTCGCGTTCATCACTGATGTGTGCACCCGCAAGATCGTCGGCTGGGCCGTCTCTGTGACCCTCCACACCTACGGCCTGCCGCTCCTGGCGCTAGAGCACGCACTGCTGACCAGCGGCGCAGTCCGCAGCGAGAACGGCTTGATCCATCACAGCGATCGAGGAGCCCACTATGTCTCGCTGGCCTACTCCGATGCGCTGATCACTGCCGGGGTCACCGCTTCGGTCGGATCCGTCGGCGATTCGTACGATAACGCGCTGGCCGAGACCGTGAACGGCCTGTTCAAGGCCGAGCTGATCCACTCCCAGCGGATCTGGGAGTCCACCGAGACCGTCGAGATCGCCGCCATGGGCTGGGTCCACTGGTGGAACAACGACCGCCTCCACGAAGCTCTCGGCTACCGCACCCCCGCAGAAGTCGAAGCGTCCTACACTCACACCACGACGACCGCGCCAGCGACCGTCTAACCACGGAACAAAACCCAGGGCGCTTCAGTGGTAGCCTCTCTGAAGCCGAGCTGAATGTTGAACAGTTCGTTCACAGTTCACTTCAGATCTCGACCACCAGTCACTCCAGACCTCGAGGAGGGGTCCCCCTTGGCCAACGAGCAGACGCGCTCGATCGATCGCAGAACCATCACTGCCGGCATCGCCTGGGCCGTCCCGGCCGTGGCCACCGCCGTCGCTGCCCCGGCCTATGCGGTCAGCCCCTCGAACTGCACGCCGAAGATCGAGGCATACGCGGACCTCACCTATGACTGGGGCAAGAACAACTCCCGCGACACCACGCAGGTGTTCGATTTCGTCGGCACGTGGATGAACGTCATGAACATCCCCGCGGACGCCGAGATCGTCAGCATGACCCAGTCGTTCATCTTCATGGCCCGCGATGACTCGGTGAACGAGGGCCGGGGGCCGGGCTTCTACGACCTCGGCAACTCCCACGTCAAGGATTCCAAGAATCAGTGCAACTCCAGCTACCAGAACATCACCGGGTGCCGATGGACGGCGGCTGGGACCACCCGGAGCCAAACCGACATCAGCTTCTACCAGCTCGCGAAGGAGCCCATCGCGAAGGTGTGGAATCCGGCCAACGGTGCCACGGGGGCCATGACCCGCAACTGGTTCGACTACGACTTCAGCCAGTACGCCACCGCCTTCAAGAACAACTACCCCAACTACACGGGCACGTTCGGGGTCAGCAAGGCGTGGGAGTTCACCTACACGGCCGCCACGCGGAACGGCGTCGTGCCGGCCTCCCTGCTGCCCGCCCCGACCTACAACTCGGACCGCACGTGCAAGAGCTACCTCTTCGCGACGGGCGTGACAGACGGTAAGCACCCGCACACCTACGTCCCGCAGAGTGCCGGCGGCGGTGCCACCCCGAGGCTGACCTACCACGCGACCGCCAAGGGCCTGACCAATATGTCCACCCAGTTCGCGGCCGCCGCCGTCTCCGTCCGCAAGGTCACCTATCGGCTGCCCAGCGGCCAGACGCAGACCATCACGCGTCAGGCACCGTTCTACATCAACTGAATCCCTGTGGCATCTTCTTCGCCCGCCCCGGCTTCCTGCCGGGGCGGGCGGTGTCCTATCCGCGCCGGCCACGGCCCGCCTGCTACTTCCCGGCCGCACGGGGTCCTCGTGCCAGGCCGCTCGTGGACGTCTGGGCCTCGCTCTACGTGGAGCGGGACAGCCAGAAGGGCATCATCATCGGCAAGATGGGTGCGCGCCTGCGCAAGATCGGGCAGGACGCCCGCGCCGGCATCGAAAGGATGCTCGGAACTCCCGTCTACTTGGATCTGAGGGTCAACGTGGCGCGGGACTGGCAGCGGGACCCCAAACACCTGCATCGGCTCGGAATGTAGGGGCTGTCCCTATGTTCCGAGTCAAGCCGCGAGAGCGGCCGGCTCGGGGGTAGGGGCGGTGGTCGGTGGCTGGTAGTAGGTGCCGTCGCGGAGCATCGCGAAGATGACGTTGCAGCGGCGGCGGGCCAGGGAGATCACGGCGGCGTTGTGGCGCTTACCTTCAGCGCGTTTGCGATCGTAGTAGGCCTTGGAGATCGGGTCGTGGTTCGAGGCGACCCAGGCTGAATAGAACAGCGCGTTCTTCAGTCGTTTGTTGCCCGCTCTGGCGGGGAATTCTCCGTGGATCGAGGTGCCGGATCTTCGCGTGACCGGCGCGATCCCGGCATACGCCGCCAGATGTCCTGGGGTCTCGAAAGCGGAGGCGTCGCCGATGGCCATGAGGATCTGGGCGGCGGTCTGGGGGCACCTCCCGCGCGGAGCGTGGGGGAATGCCGATCCCCGGCGTGCTCATCAAGACCCCTGCGAGAGGGAAGTCCTCCAGCATGGCCTCGACCTCCCTCGCCACCACTGCCCGCTGCTCCTTCAGTTCCTTCACTTGACCAGCGACTCTAGGAATCACGAGCTCCACTGCCGCGGTCGCTGGCACGATGACGGTCTGCTCCGCGAGCGCTGTGAAGATCTGGTCGATCAGCGCTTCGGGATCGCGGCGCGAATGAGAACGGGCGAAACGCAGGACCCTGGCCCGATCTGCGGTCTTGCGCCCGGTGGGGCCGACGAACTTCTCCAGCAGGTCCAGCACGAGCCCGGTAGCAAGACTGCCGCCGGCGAAGACGCGCTCGAGCGCGGGATGGATCTGAGTCAGCAGCGATCGGATCCGGTTCAGTGCCCGGGTGGTCTCGTGGGCGAGGTCCTCGTCAAAGCCCGCGAGGACCTTGAGCGCGGAGAGGACTTCGTTGTCTCGGTCGACCTGGCGAAGCGTGTGGGGCTTGTCGAACAGCTTGTTCCCCTCCGGGTCGAGTGCGCACGCGTGGTGAGCTGTCTTCCCGACGTCGAGCCCTACGACGACCATGAATCGTGTGTTCATGATGCTGTCCTTCCTTGGAGCATCATCGCTGGTCGCAGTCATGACACCCGATGCCGGCACCCACGTTACAAAGAGACCTCAGCAGTGCTGGGCCGTGTCCCTATCAGCGGTCAACGCGTGTCTCTCGACCGGGCGGCAACACCCCCCGGACCATGGATGGCAGGGCAACAAAGCCATACCCGGCCGAGCGACCAGACCCCGTCCATCGGGGCACTCACAAGGTAACGGGCGGTGGCACGTGGTCCTCGCAAAAGGCGTCGCCGTAGTGCTGCTCCATCTCCTCCCCGAAGCGGTGGATGCGGGCGCGGAGCTCGGCGGGCAGCACGTCCTCGACGGGCGGCGGGTCTGGGAGGGTGGGGCCAGGCTCGAAGGTCGCGTCGTCCCAGTCGAGGATCACGCAGTAGTCCCAGTCCCACCAGATCCCCGTCGGCAGCGCGGTCATCGCGCGAGCACCTGCGCGCAAGCGGCCAGGCGCTGCTCCCAGGCCTCGGCGAGGGCGGGCGGTGCGGCGTGACGGGTGAGGAGGTCCTCGTCGGGGTTGGGGCGGCCGACGGGCAGCTCGCCGCCCCGGGCGAACAGCGGCTGCGCGGTCAGGTCCCCCGTGAGCAGGGAGGCGGTGCCGAGCCCACAGGCGTGTTCGAGCTGTGGCAGCGCGGCCGCGAGGGCGAGGCCCGCGGAGAGGCCGATGCTGGAGTCGATCGCGGAGGAGACGACGACGGGCAGGTTCGCTTCCTCGGCGAGCTCGAGGCAGCGGCGGATCCCACCGAGCGGCTGCACCTTCATGACCAGTACATCGGCGGCCTCGGCGCGGGCCACGCGCAGGGGGTCCTCAGCGCGGCGCACCGATTCGTCGGCGGCGATGGGGATATCGAGCGCGCGGCGCAGGGCGGCGAGGTCGGCGATGTCCGCGCAGGGCTGCTCGGCGTACTCGAGTCCCCCAGCGGCGCGGTCCAGCTGCGGCAGGGCGTCACGGGCTTCGTCGAGGGTCCAGGCGGTGTTGGCGTCCACGCGGATCCTCCCGGTGGGGCCGAGGGCCTCGCGCACGGCGGCCACGCGGTCGAGATCCTCTGCGAGGGAGCCGCCGGGGTCGGCGACCTTGACCTTCGCGGTGCTCGCCCCGCCCACGCGGGCCAGGCGCCCGGCGAGCGCGGGGCCCACCGCCGGGACGGTCGCGTTCACGGGGATGGCGGTGCGCTGGGGCTGCGGGCGCTCGGTGGTGGCGTCCTCGATCGCGGCCGCGAGCCAGGCGGCGGATTCTTCGGCCTCGTAGTCGTGGAAGGGAGAGAACTCGGCCCAGCCGGCCGGGCCGTGCAGGAGCACGCCGTCACGCACCTCGATGCGGCGAAAACGCGTGGTCATGGGGATTGCCCAGGCGTGGGCGCGGTCGATGCCGAGGTCACGGAGCGAGCCAGGGATCTGCATCCGGCCAGGGTAGTCGGGGTGGAGTGGGGGCGGGCTGGCGGTCGTCAGCGGTGCGCAGCGAGATCAACATGTGGTCGAACTCCAACGTCCTGCCGGGTCCTGACCACGGAGACCGTGAAGCCGGTTTGCTCGAGCAGGTCGGAGAGCTGCGCAGGTGGCCAGAAATATGCGGTGGTCACGGCGTGGTCGAAGGGCTCGCATCGCTCTCCTGCGAACATGCCGAGCAGGATCTGCCCGCCGGGCCGGAGCGCGCGATGCAGGTGACGCAGCTGCGCAGGCAGCTCGGGCGGTGGGGTATGGATGAGGGAGTACCAGGCCAGGATCCCGTCGAATGCCGCCGTGGGGAGGGTCGCGGCGGTGCCCGCTCGGAAGGCTCCGTCCGAATAGGCACTCTGCGCGAGGGCTAGAAACTCGGCGACCGGTTCGATGCCGATCACGTCGTGGCCACGCGAGGCGAGATGCGCAGTCCAGTGGCCTGGCCCGCAGCCGACATCCGCGATCGGACCATCCACCTGCCGGGCCCAGTCTTCGATGCTCGAGCGGTCGATCAGGGAGGTAGCGTCGATGCGGCCGAGGCGCGCGGTGTACTCCGCGGCGCGCTCGGCATACGCCGCCCGGACCCCGTTGCGCATGAGTGCACAGTAGCCGAGGTGGAGGAATTCGACCTCTGAGCGGCACGCCGCATGCAATATGCAGGGCACGTGCCGCTAAGAGGTCGATTCCCTCCGCACGGTCTCGACATGACAGCCGTCATGGGTCCAGAGCACGAGGCTCGTGCCACGATGCTGCGCATGACCTCCGTGGACTCCCCTGCCCGTGCCCGCTCCTCCGCCGCTACCAGCCGCGGGCTCGATCAGCCACTGCACCCCTCGGTGACCGGCAGCATCGTCGGCCTGGTGGGTGGATCACTGTTCATGCTTGCCAATCGGGGCGCGCTGCCGGGGCCATGGCCGATGCTCGCTCTGGTGGCGTGGGTGGTGCTGGCCGCTGCGACCGTCTGGGCGGTGTTCCTAGCGCGGCGAGGTCTGCCGGAGCTGCCTGCGCCGCATCCGCGGGCCGGCATGGTCTACGGCCTTGCGATGCTGGGGATGGTGGCGCTGTTCCTGCTCTCGCGCCCGCTGTCGCTGCTGCTCTCGCAGGTGGCCGACCAGGAGCCTGCGGCGATCCAGCCAGCCCTGATCGTGCTGGCCGTCGGGGCGCACTTCCTGCCGTTCGCGGGGGTGTTCCATGCGCCGGTATTCGGCCGTCTGGGCGCAGCGCTGTGCCTGCTCGCTCTGGCCGGGGCGGGGCTCGCCGCAATCTTCGGGGCGCCGTGGGGTGCGGCGACCGCGGTGGCCGCCGGAGCGGTCATGCTCGGCGCGCTGGTCATCGCGGCGCTACGGCCCGGGCGCTGAGGCGTCTGGGCTACAGGGCCAGCGTCCACCTCGGTGCGTTCAGGGCGTCATGCAGCGAAGGCCCGGCACCTCTTGAAACACCTCGTCCGCACTGACCAGCGTGAGGCCGCGACGTGCCGCCTGTGCGCAGAGCATGCGGTCGAAGGGGTCGCGGTGGTGCCAGTTCATACTGCCTGCAGCCGCCATATCCTGCGCGGTGAGGGGGACATCCTCGATGCCGTAGTCGTGCAGACGTTCGGTCCACGCCCATGCCAGCGGTGCAGCCTGGGGCCATTTTCCGAGGCGAACCTTCTGGGAGACCTCGAAAGCACTGGCGCTGGAGGCCCACAAGCTGCTGCTCGGGTCTTCGAGGACGGAACGGGTAGAGGGTGACAGCTCGTCAGGGCTGGCCATCATCCAGAAAATGACATGGGTGTCGAGAAGAAGGTCCATCACCTCACTCCCACTCCGCGAGCTCGTCCTCGTCCATGGGGGCGAGGAGAAGCGCTCGATCTACGGCGAGTTCGGGATGCCGACCGAGCTCACGCCGCGGAGGCTCCTCCAGCGCAACGATCCGCGCCATTGCGGTACCCGACCGCGCCAGGGTGATCTCCTCTCCCTGGACTGCCCTCGACACCAGCTCCGAGAGACGCGCCTTGGCCTCGGCGATATTCACCTGAGTTGACATATCACCAGCATACGGCCAGCTGACCACGCTGACCAGATCAGGGTGGTCAACTAGCCCTCGCTCCGCATCCCCACCCGCCGACGTGCTCACTCCGCGACAAGCCGCGGGCGGTGGAAGCCGCGCCAGCTGCCGGGCCCGGACCGTCCATGCGGGTCGCGTGGTGTGCTGCTGTGTCCACGGTCCTGATCTGCACGCCCCCCGTCGGCCCTGACCCATGACCGGGGTCATGGGCGGGGCACCGGCGAACGTGGCGGGAACCGGTCCCGACTACCCTGGCCCCATGCCCGAAGCCACCCCGCCCACCAGCCCGCTGCCGCAGAAGGTGTCCGACACCTTCGACCCGACTCGCTGGCGCGATATCCCCGCCGCCGAGCATGGCGGCGCAGCGTTCACCGATATCACCTACCACCGCGGGGTGGAGCGTGTGGAGTCTCCCGATGGGGAGCGCACCGAGCGTGACCTGCCTGCGGTGCGCATCGCCTTCGATCGGCCCGAGGTGCGCAATGCGTTCCGCCCGCACACAGTCGATGAGCTGTACCGGGCGCTCGACCACGCACGGCTGGACACCGGGGTGGGGGTGATCCTGCTGACCGGCAATGGCCCGTCGGCCAAGGATGGTGGGCATTCCTTCTGCTCGGGCGGTGACCAGCGCATTCGCGGGAAGTCGGGTTATGAGTATGACGCCGCCGAGGAGTACGCCTACACCGCCGCCGTGCGCACCCGCTCGGCGGGGCGCCTGCACATCCTCGAGGTGCAGCGCCTCATGCGCACGATGGGCAAGGTGACGATCGCGATGGTGAACGGCTGGGCCGCCGGCGGGGGGCATTCCCTGCACGTGGTGGCCGATCTGTCGATCGCTTCGCGCGAGCATGCGCGGTTCAAGCAGACCGACGCGAACGTCGGCTCCTTCGACGGCGGCTACGGCTCCGCGTACCTCGCCAAGCAGGTGGGGCAGAAGCGGGCGCGGGAGATCTTCTTCCTCGCCGAGGAGTACTCCGCCCAGGACGCCTACGACTGGGGCGCCGTGAATCGCGTGGTCGACCACGCCGAGCTCGAGGACGAAGGGCTACGGATCGCGTCAGTCATCGCCACGAAGTCCCCGCAGGCCATCCGCATGCTGAAGTTCGCCTTCAACCTCGCCGACGACGGTCTCATGGGCCAGCAGGTCTTCGCCGGGGAGGCGACGCGGCTGGCGTACATGACCGATGAGGCGCAGGAGGGGCGCGATGCATTCCTCGAGAAACGCGCCCCGAACTGGACCGACTTCCCCCACCCGCAGGGCTGAGCGCCATGACCGACACCACCACGGGCCTGCCCTGGCTGCAGCCCGAGCCTTACGACGCCTCCGCTCCCTCGCTCACCGCCCACGCGGACGCGATCGGCCAGGTCATGGCGGGGACGGGTCGGCTGTGGCTGGGCACCTTCGCCCCACCCGCCCAGCTGCCCGAGGGGTTTGAGGAGACCGCGCTCGTGGTCCCGACCTCCGGGTCCACGGGCCTCGCCAAAGCGGTCGCGCTCACCCGGGAGGCGCTGCTCGCCTCGCAGGACGCGACCGCTGCGGTGTTCGCAGCCGATGGCACCGCCGCCGAGACGCGCGGGCACGGGTTCTGGCTGCCGCTGCTGCCGCCCACCCACATCGCCGGAGTGCAGGTCATCGCCCGCGCCCACCGCACCGCCCAGGTGCTCGGGCTCGACGCCCCCGCCCTGCCGCGGGTGCTGCCGGACCTGCGCGGACACTTCGACGCCACCGCCTTCGTGGCCCTCGCCGAACCGGCCCTCGAGCAGGCCCGCACGGCCGGTCTGCCGGCCTTCACCTCGCTCGTGCCCACGCAGCTGACCCGCATCGTCACCGGCGCCACCGGGGCCGACGCCCGCGCCCGCGGCCTGCTGAAGAAGTTCGCCGCCGTGCTGGTGGGCGGCGCCGCGACCCCGCGGGAAGTACTGGGCCGCGCCCGCGGGCAGCGCATCCCCGTGCGCACCACCTACGGCTCCTCCGAGACCGCGGGCGGCTGCGTCTACGACCGCCAGCCCCTGCCCGGCGTGACCCTCACCGTCGAACGCCCCGACGCCGAGGGCGCCGGACGGCTCCTCGTCGGCTCCCCCACCCTCGCCACCGGGTACCTCACCGACGGCGGCGGCGCGGACACCTCGGACTTCAGTCTCGCGCCGGGGGCCGGGACCGGGGCTGTCGGGACTGGCGCTGGGGCCGTCGGGACTGGTGCTGGGGCCCGTCGGACCTTCCGCACCTCGGACCTCGCGATCGTGGGGGCCGACGGGGCGCTGACCGTCCTGGGCCGCGCCGATGACGTGATCACCACCGGCGGGCTGAAGGTGCAGCCGCAGGATGTGGAACGCGCGATCGACCGCTCCCTCATGCTGCGCGGCCTGGTGCGCGCTGCCGTGGTGGTGGGCGTCGAGGATCCCGAGTGGGGGCAGCGGGTGGAGGCGCTCGTGGTCCTCGAGCCCGGGGCGGTGCCCGCCGAGGCCGGTTCGCTGGTCCGTTCGGCGCTGCGCACCACGGACGTGGATCCGCACATGATCCCGCGGCGCGTGCACGTGGTGGAGGAGCTGCCGCTGCTGGGCATCGGGAAGGTGGACCGCGCCGCGGCCCGCCGGATCGCCGCCGAGCGCAGCCGGGATTGACGCAGCACCTTGCCCGGGTGGGGAGCGCTCGTGACCGAGATGGGCGCGCTCCGGGGCCGACGTACACTCGGGGCGTCGTCGCAGAAGGAGCAGCATGGCCAGCCTGTCGCAGTGGGTGCAGGGCGCCCGCCCCCGCACTCTCCCCGCGGCTCTCGCCCCCGTCGCCGCCGGCACCGGCGCCGCGATCTGGCAGCTGAACTCCAGCCAGGGCGGCATCGACCTCGGGCACGTGCTGCCGCGAGCGCTGCTCGCCCTGCTGGTGGCGTTTGCGATGCAGATCGGCGTGAACTACGCCAACGACTACTCCGACGGGATCCGCGGCACCGATGAGGACCGGGTCGGGCCCTTCCGCCTCACCGGCTCCGGCGCCGCCGTCCCCACGACCGTGAAGCGCGCGGCGATGCTGTCCCTCGCGCTCGGCGGGGTGTTCGGCGTGGTGCTCGTGGTGATCTCGCAGATGTGGTGGGCGCTGCTGGTGGGCGCTGCCGCGATCGCCGCCGCCTGGTTCTACACCGGCGGGAAGAAGCCCTACGGCTATCTGGGGCTCGGCGAGCTGTTCGTGTTCATCTTCTTCGGGCTCGTGGCCGTGAACGGCACCGCCTTCGCGATCACGAAGCAGCCCAGCTGGGTGATGCTGCTGGTGTCGGTGACGATCGGGCTGCTGGCGGTGGCGCTGATGCTCACCAACAACCTGCGCGACATCCCCACCGATGAGCTCGCCGGGAAGCGGACGCTTGCGGTGCGGCTCGGGCAGCAGGGCACCCGGGCGCTGTATACCGTCACCGTGCTGGGGCCGTTCGTGCTGCTCATCCCGCTGTTCGTGGAGCACTGGCCGACGCTACTGGTGCTCGCCGCGCTGCCGCTCGCGATCGGGCCGGTCCGCGCGGTGCTGGGCGGGGCGCGGGGACGGGACCTGATCCCGGTGCTCGGCGCCACCGGGCGGCTCGAGCTCGTCTACTCGCTGCTGCTGCTCCTGGGCCTCGTGCTCTGAACCCCGGGGGCGCGGACCCCCGGGGGCGCGGCCAGCCGCATACTCGCCCCTCGCGCCCCACCCCTAAGCAGAAACGGCTACGTTTGCGTGGAAATAGCCCCCGCATTCCCACGAGAACGCAGCGGTCTGCGCACAGGAGGCAGAGCTCTTCAGCGCCCTCGGCTCTCGTCAGCCCGGTCCTCGGCGTCCACCCGGTCCTCGGCATCCAGGAACTCGTCCTCGTACTCGGCGTCCTCATCGCGCTGCTCCTTGCCCGCGGCACGGCGCTCATCGGCCTTCCGCCACTGCTGCGCCGCATCCTCCCGCAGACGTGCGAGGAAGAGGATCGAGATCAGCATCGCCAGTGCCGCCGCGAGCACCGCGGCGAGGGCCAGGCCCACACCGAGCTCGGCCAGAAGCCACCACAGCGCCAGCCACAGGGCAAGGCGGATCACGGCGTAGAGCAGGAACGAACGCATAGGTCGAGGGTATCTGCCGCTGCGGCATGGAATCTGCGAGCTCGGCGCGGGCCAGCGCATCGGCCGAGCCCACGCCTCACCCACCGCCTCCGCGCCCAGCCCCGCGCACGCCGCCCGGGGCTCTCTGCGCACATCCCCAGGTGCAGTGCCTACACTCGGGACATGCTTCGCGTCGTCCTGCCCGTGCTCTCCGTGGCCCTCACGGTGTTCGCGCTCGCCGACTGCGTCCAGACCCCCGAGGACAAAGTGCGCGGCATCCCGAAGTGGGCGTGGATTCTGCTGGTGGTTCTGCTGCCCTGGGTGGGGCCGATCACCTGGCTGGTCGCGGGCAAGGAACGGGCCGACGGGGGCGGTGGCGGGCATCGGCCGCGCCGCGAAGGGCCCCTGGCTCCCGACGAGGATCCTGACTTCCTGCGCAAGCTCGATGAGGACATCCGCCGCGAGCGCCGCGAACGGATGCGTCAGGAGCAGGAGCGCCGCAAGGACGACGGCGAAGACGGCACGCCCCCCGAGCGCTGACACGCCCGCACCGCTCCGCGCCCCGGGGCTCGCCGTGAAGCACCCCGCACCTCCCGCCCAAGACCGCTACGTTCTCGTGGGAATAGCACGCTCATTCCCACGCAAACGTAGCCGGATCCGCTGACGGGGATGAGGGGCGGCACGAGGCCCCGCACCGGTCAGGAGCGCATCACAAACGCACGCTGAGCGCGCGTCCCTCAGAGCCCCGGCCGGCCTCTGCGCGCCCTGCGGCTCAGAGCCCGGAGTAGGAGTGCAGGCCGTTGATGACGGTGTTGACGATCGTGTAGTTAAAGACCACGGCCACGAAGCCGGCGATCGCGAGCCATGCCGCGCGGGAGCCGCGGAAGCCGCCGGTGGTGCGGGCGTGCAGGTAGGCCGCGTAGATCACCCAGATGATGAAGGTCCACACTTCCTTGGGGTCCCAGCCCCAGAAGCGGCCCCAGGCCTCGCGCGCCCAGATCGACCCGAAGATCAGGGTGAAGGTCCAGCACACGAACGCGACCGAGTGGATGCGGAAGCTCAGGGTCTCCAGCACGGTCGAGGACGGCAGCCGGTCCAGCACATGCCCGAAGCGGCCCCAGTGCTCGGGCATCTCCTGCCCGGCCTGCGCCTGCTCCACGAGGGCCCGCTCATGCCGCGCCTGCAGCAGCTGCAGACCCGCGATCACCGCGCCCAGGATCGACAGGGCAGTGGAGATGATCGCCACGCCGATGTGGATGTAGATCCAGTGCGAGTTCTGCAGGCTGGGGGTCAGCTGCGCGGCCGGCACGATCCACACGGTCTGCGCGAGCAGCAGCACCAGCAGCACCGGACCGACGACGAAGGTGCCCAGCGCCCGTAGCTCGACACGCTTGATACTGAAGACCAGGAAGGCGAGAGTCACCACGGCCGTGGACGTGGTCGCAAACTCGTACATGTTCGCCCACGGCACCCGCTGCGTGGCGGTGGCGCGGGTGATCACGCCCAGCAGGTGCATGAGCGTCGCCGCGGACACCAGCAGGAAGGCGAAGCGCTGCGCAGACATCCCCTGCCGCGCACCCGCATCCCCCGACGCAGCACCAGCATCCCCCGACGCAGCACCAGCGCCTGACACGGCCCCAGCGCCCGCCGCAACAACATCGGCGCCGCCCGACACAGCAACCCCGGCATCACGCCCGGCTCCCCCGGCACCGCCAACAGCCATACCACCGCCGACGGCCGCGCTGCCCCCATCGGCCCCGGCCACCCCGCCCCCGCGGCCACCGGTACCGGCCGCGACGGTCTCCCGTTCGAGGGCCTCGGCGCGGTCCTGCGCGGCCAGGCGCGCATCCGAGCGGCGCTGCGACGTCCCCGCAAGGTCGGCGGCGAAGCCGATGAGTGCGAGCACGTACAGCACGATCGCGAGCACGACGGCGAGGTTCGAGACCTCGGCGAGCTGCTGGTTGATCACGAGGGATCTCCTCCGGGGGTGTCATCGGCCGCGGGCGCGGGCCGGGAGCCATTCGTCCTATCCTGCTCCCTCGCGAGCGTTGCCGCCAGCGCGCGCACGTCATCGGCGAGAGCGGGGTCATCACTGCGGGCCAGACCCGCCACCTCGAGCACCGCTCCCCCATCGCCCGGACGCACCCGCACCCACACGCGGCGGCGCGGGATGAACAGCGAGAGCATCAGCCCGCCGGTGGCGGCGAGCGCGAAGCCGAGGGTCCAGGCCTCGAAGGGGTTGTGGGCGAGGTCGAAGGCGGCGTAGCGGCGCAGACCATCGAAGCTGACGGTGGTGCCGTCGGGCAGCTCGTACTCCTGCCCGGGGTACAGCCGAATCAGCACGGGATTGCCGTCCTCGCCGACCACGGGCGTGAGGGTCTCGAGGTCCACTTCGTACACGTTCTGCGGGATCCCGGAGTCCAGGCCCAGGTCGCCCTGGTGGACGGTGAGGGCGAGCTGCGGATCCAGCGCGTCGGGGTACAGGGAGTGCGGGCCCTTCTCGTCGATCGTGCCGGTGGGCAGGAAGAAGCCGACGACGGCGGTCTGCTCGGGGCGTGCATCGGGCGCTTTGATGACCACCTGCGAGGTGTAGCCGGTATCCCCCATCGGCACGGTGATCACGGGGCCCTCAGCGACGACGGTGCCCTCGGGGTCGGTGACGGTGATCTCGGGCGCGTAGCCGTTGCCCAGCAGGTACATCGACGCGCCGTCCAGGTGCAGGGGCTTGTTGACCTGGACGGTGCGGGAGATCGTCTCGCCGTCCTCCTCGGTCACGACGACGTCGGCCTCGAAGGAGCGCGGTTCGCCGACGGTCCCGGCCTCGCCGGGCTGGACGTAGGTGGCGCGGAAGTCGTCGAGGGTGACGCGGAAGGGCGGCAGGTCTGCGGGGTCGAACCAGGCGCCGGGGGTGAAGGAGTCGTACTGCGTGAGGGAGTTCGAGAAGCTATCGCCTTCGATGATGGTGACCTGGCCGCGATAGGTGGTCAGCTGCCCGCCGGCGATGCACACCAGCACCCCGACCAGGGCGATGTGGAAGATGAGGTTCCCGCTCTCACGCAGCAGCCCGCGTTCGGCGCTCACGGAGCGGGCGCCGCCGCGCTCCTCGCGGATCTCGGTGCGGTAGCGGGTCCGACGCAGCCGCGTCTGCGCGGCCTCGATGACCTGCTCGGCCTGCTCAGCGGGCAGCACGGTGCGGGTGTAGCCGGTGAAGCGGCGCAGCCGCGAGGGGGTGCGCGGGGGCCTCGCGCGCAGCTGCTTCAGGTGCACGCCCACGCGCGGGACGATGCAGCCGATCAGGGAGATGAACAGCAGCAGGTAGATCGCGGAGAACCACGGGGAGGAGAACACCTCGAAGAAGCCCAGCGCATCGAGGATCTCGCCCCAGCGGCCGTTCTCGGCCAGGAACTGGTCAGTCAGCGCCGGGTTCACGCCGCGCTGCGGGTACAGCGATCCGGGCACCGCCGCGATCGCCAGCAGCATCAGCAGGATCAGGGCGGTCTGCATGCTGGTCAGCTGCCGCCACAGGAACAGCAGGGTGCCGCGCAGTCCGAGCGCGGGGGCGTTCACGCCCGCGCCATCGACCTCCGGCTTGCTGCTCCACTCCTGCGTCGGCTCCGCTGTCTGCGGCCCCGTCGGCTCCGCGGGTCGCTGTCCCGTCGGCCCCTGCGTCTCGTGCTCCCCCGCCCCGCCGGGGGTCTGCTGCTTCTTGCCCGTCATCACACCACCGGTTCAAAAGTCGCGATCATGCCCTGCAGGGCGGCCATCCACTGCGCCCACACCCCGGTCATGAGCAGCACACCGATGGCGATCAGCAGCGCGCCGGAGAGCAGGCCGATGGTCCGACGGTGCCGGGCAAGCTTGCGGCTGAGCCCGAGCGCCCGGTCGAACAGCAGGGCGAACAGCACGAAGGGGATTCCGAGCCCAAGGGAGTAGGCGAGAGCGAGGATGCCGCCGCGCAGCGCCGCGCCGCTGCCGCCGCCATCCAGGGACAGCGCCACGATCGCGGCGTAGGTGGGGCCGATGCAGGGCGTCCAGCTGAGGCCGAAGATGAGGCCCATCAGCGGGGCGCCCCACAGGCCTGCATCGGGCTTGGTGGAGGTCACGGGCCGGTTCGCGCCGAGCCCCGGGAATACGCCGAGGAACACCAGGCCCATGAGGATCACGATCGCGCCGGCGATGCGGTTGATCCACACCTGATGTTCCTGCAGCAGGTAGCCGATGGTGCCCGCGAACCCGCCGAGCAGCATGAACACCACGGTGAATCCGGCGACGAACAGGGCGGACCCGGCGACCATGCGCCCGGAGTGCGGGCGGGCGTTGGCGGCGGACCGACGGGCACCGGCGCCGACGGTCCCGCTTGCGGCGGTGGCGCTCTGCCCGGCGAGCCCGGAGACATAGCCGAGGTAGCCGGGCACGACGGGCAGCACGCACGGGGAGAGGAAGGCGACCAGGCCCGCGGCAGCGGCCACCGCGATCGCCAGCAGCAGGGAGCCGGACAGCGCCGTGGCCTGGAACGCGGCGCCGATCCCCTCGTCGGCCAGGATCATTCGGCGATCACCGTGTCGATCATGGTGCGCAGCACGGAGGGGTCGATGGCGCCGGAGATGCGGGCGGCCACGCGGCCGTCGCGGTCGATCACCAGGGTGGAGGGCACGGCGTTGGGGGCGACCTGGCCCCGCAGGGCGTACATGATCTCGGCGCCTTCGTCGGGGATCGACGGGTAGGTGATGCCGTAGGTCTTCTCGAAGGCCTGCGCGGGACCGGCGTCATCGCGCACGTTCACGCCGATCATCACGACGTTCTGCGCGCTGTAGTCCTCGTGGATGGCCTGCAGGTCCGGGGCTTCCTTGCGGCAGGGCGGGCAGGAGGCGTACCAGACGTTCAGCACGAGCACCTCGCCGCGCACATCGGCGGCGGAGAACTCCTCGCCGTCGTAGGTGGTGCCGGTGATGTCGACCGCGTCCCCGCGGTCGGCGGGCGGGATCTCGGTGGCCACGCCGTCGCCGGAGACGTAGCCCGATTCGTAGCGCTCGGAAGTGTCGGAGCCGCACGCGGCCAGCACCGCGCCAAGCGGCAGGGCCAGGCCGACGGCGAGAATGCTGCGCCGCGCAGCGGGCCGGGCCGGGCGCGCAGCGGGCCGGGCTGGATGGGCGAGGTGAGCAGCGGGCCGACGGGTGGGCTGGGGACTCACGTGAGCTTCCCCCCGGTGGCGTCCACGGCCCCCGCGTACAGGGCGGCGGCGGGCTCGGCGTAGTCCACGCCGGACTGGTGGGGGCCGATGAATCGCAGGCTGGTCACCGAGCACAGGCCGCACTGGCGCCGACGGGGGTCGTGCACGAGCGGCTTACCCTCGGCGCTGCGTCGGGTCAGCCAGATCGGCAGCTGGTGCAGCACGAGCACCGCCTCGCGGCCCTCGGCCTCAGCGCGGGCCTGCTGCACGGCGGCGATCACGCGGGTGACCTGCTCGCGGTAGGGCTCACCCCAGGAGGGGCGGAAGGGGTTCAGGAAGTACCGCCAGTTGCGGGGGTCGCTGAAGCGGGCCTCGCCGTGACCCATCCGGTGGCCCTCGAAATGGTTGCCGGATTCGATGAGGCGCTGATCGGCGCTGACCTCGAGGCCGTGGGCGGCGGCGATCGGCGCGGCGGTCTGCTGGGCGCGCAGCAGCGGGGAGGCGCGCACGAGGGCGATGTCGTGGCCCTCCAGGTGCTGGGCGGCCAGCTGCGCCATCTGCTCGCCGCGCTCGCTGAGGCGGTACCCGGGCAGGCGGCCGTAGAGGATCTTCTCGGGGTTGTGGACCTCGCCGTGGCGTACGAGGTGAACCGTCGTCGCGGTCATCGGCGCGTTCCTCCTGATCCCGTGCTGCTGCGGCCCGGCCGGGCGCCGAGCTGCCTCACGGTACCAATCGAACCTCCATATCAGCGGTGGAGGTCAGCGGCGGTGGGCGATCCCACGCCCACGGGCGCATCGGGGTCGATCGCACGGCCCAGGATGCGGCCCAGCTCGAGGAAATCGTCGTGGCCGATGACATCCAGCAGGAGCTCACGCACCGAGCGCACGTGCACGGGGGCGGCCCGCTCGAGCAGCTCCCGGCCGGCGGCGGTGAGCTGGGCCTGGCGGCCGCGGCCGTCATCGGCGCAGCGAATCCGTTCCACCAGGCCCCGTCGCTCCATGCGGGAGATGGTGTGGGTCAGGCGCGAGCGGGAGTGGACGACCTGGTCGGCGAGCTCGGACATGCGCAGGAAGCCGCGTTCGGCCTCGGACAGGCGCACGAGGATCTCGTACTCCCCGAGGGCGAGGTCGATCTGCGGATCGGCCTGCAGCGCCTCGGAGAAGCGATCGGACAGTCGCGTGGTGGCGTACAGGAAGATGCGCCAGGCCTCCTGCTCACTGGGGCTCAGCCACAGGTCCTCCGGCGTGGAGGGGCGGTCCGGGGCGGGCTGCTGGGGCGGGGTCTGTTCACCGCTCGGCGTTGACTTCATGACGCACATCACGCTTTCCTGAGTCTGGCTCGTTCTGCAGTTGCCATCCTGCCCGAGATTAGTTTATCTTTCAAGCAAGACGGTGGTGACCCCGGGCCACGAGCCCGGAGCGCCCCGAGAACAATCCATCGATCACGGAGAATCTTATGAGCGACCTGACCCCCGGCACCTGGACCCTGGACCCGACCCACACCTCCGCTGCCTTCACCGTTCGCCACGCGGGCATCTCGAAGGTCCGCGGCCAGTTCACCGAGCCCTCCGGCACGCTCACCGTCGGCGAGGGCGGCAAGGACCTCGCGGTGAACGTCACCCTCCAGACCGCCTCGATCGACACCGGCAACGCCGACCGCGACAACCACCTGCGCAGCGCCGACTTCTTCGACGCCGAGCAGTTCCCCACCGTCACCTTCGTCTCCACGAAGATGGAGGATGGCTCGATGACCGGTGACCTCACCATGCACGGCGTCACCAAGTCCGTGACTGTCGACTACGAGTACGAGGGCGCGGCCACCGACCCCTTCGGCGTCTACCGCGCGGGCTTCACCGGCTCCACCAAGATCTCGCGCAAGGAGTTCGGGCTGACCTGGAACGCCGCTCTCGAGGCCGGGGGCGTGCTGGTCTCCGATGAGGTGCGCATCCAGATCGAGGTGGAGTTCACCGCTCCCACCGCGGCCTGATGAGCACCACCTGATCTGCTCTGTCGCCCCAACGGGGCGCCGACGGGCCGTCCGCATGCTGCGGGCGGCCCGCTCGCATGCCCGCTAGAGTCCCGGCCATGAGCACCGAGCGCCTCCCCCGCCCCACCGACCCCGACGCCCGGGTCCTCTACCTCACGCGCGAGGGCTGCCACCTGTGCGAGGAGGCGCTGCCTGTGGTGCGTGCGGAGGCCGATCGCGCCGGGACCACCGTGGAGGTGCGTGATATCGACGCGGACGAGCAGCTGCGCGAGCGCTTCGACTATGACGTGCCGGTGATCATCATCGACGGGCAGATCCACGCGAAGTACCGCGTCGAGGCGGAGGCGCTGCGGGCGGCGCTGCGGCATCGGCCCTGGTGGAAGCGGCTGCTCGGGCGCGGTTGACACACTCCCACCTCCCCACGACGCCCAGCGACGACGAAGGGCTCCTGCCGGATCCGGCAGGAGCCCTTCGTCATGCGCGGCGCGCACAGGGCACGCCACTGCTCACTTCTTGTTGCGGCGCTGGTGGCGGGTCTTGCGCAGCAGCTTGCGGTGCTTCTTCTTCGACATGCGCTTGCGGCGCTTCTTGACGACAGAGCCCATAGGTGCCTCAGTTCTGCAGGCGGCCGCCTGCGATGGTCAGCGGATCTGGAGTGCGCGGCCCCGCGGACGGCGCACGATGCGCGTGCGGGTCCGGCGCCACGGTCGACCCACGATTCTACACGCCCGCCCCGCACCTCACCCGCGGGCGAGTGCGAGATCTCTCGCAGCGTCGGCGGCGCGGGCGAGCTGCGCATCCACCGGATCCACCACGAGATCCTCCGCGACCGCCCGCACCCGGGCGGTGAGCACGCGGCGGGCGCGGCGCCGGTGCGCCGCCCCGATGAGCGCGGCGATCGCCGCTCCGGCGGTGCCGAGCAGGATCCCGACGGCGATCCCCAGCACGATGAGCACCGTGGGCAGCGGCAGGGGGATCCACAGCTCTTCGACCATCGGCATCGGCGGTGGGGGCACCCCGAGGGAGATCAGCAGCGTGTTCAGCGCGAGCCAGCCGAGCCCCACCACCCAGGTGAGCAGCGCAAGCCACTGCAGGATGTCCAGAAGCGGCCACCACCAGGAGCGGTCCATGGCGCGCAGGTCCGCTTCGGCGACCGCCTGGTCCAGGGCGTCGGGCAGCTCGTCTTCGTAGGTGCGGGCGGCGCGGCGCACGGCGGAGCGCCAGGCGTCCCCGCCGCCGGCGGAGGATTCATCGGCGAAGCGGCGCAGCCCTCCAGAGGCGCGGGCGGCCGCAGCGGCATCGGGGGCGGGCAGGGAGGTGCGTTCGAGGCCTTCGCCGTCGCGTTCCTGTCCGATGCCGAGGCGGCGCAGCGGGTCGGCGCGCAGTCCGCGCAGCCAACGCACGGGCGGCCAGCCCACGCGCCGCGCGGCGCGCATGCGGTAGGAGGCGCCGACGGCCTGCGCGACCGGCTCCACGCGGGCCGCGGTCGCGAGGTCGTCGACGAGGGCATCGACGTCGGCGGGGGCGGCGCGTTCGGGCAGCCCGGCGGGGTCGGCGGCCTGCTGCAGCTGCTCGGCGGCCGAGCGCACATCGGCGCGCTGGCGGGCGGCGCTCGCCTCCTGGCTGCGGGCGATGCCGATCAGCAGCTCGCGCAGCTCCTCGAGCCCCTCCCCTGTGGTTGCGGAGACCGCGAGGACCGGGGCCTGGTCGAGTCCGTCGGCCCGGGCGATCGAGCGCAGGGACTCGAGCACGGCCTCGCGTTCGTCCTCGCGCACGAGGTCGATCTGGTTCAGCACCAGCACGGTGACGGCGTCGTGCCCGGCGAAGGGGCGCACGAACTGGTGGTGCAGCACCGCGTCGGCGTACTTCTGCGGATCGGTCACCCACACGAGCACGTCCACCAGGCCCGTCATGCGTTCGGCGATGTGCCGGTTGGCGCTCTCCACGGAGTCGAGGTCCGGCAGGTCCAGCAGGATCAGTCCGGGTGGTGCGGTCTCGGCCTCGCGGAGCCGGAGGCGGCGGCGCGGCGCGCCCGCGCGGGCGAGCGGGCTCTCGGCGTCGAGGTGGTGACGCTGTTCGACCTCGAGCCAGTCCAGCAGGGGGTCGCTGTCGTGTTCGCCGAGCACCGCGGCGACGGGCACGGAGGTGGTGGGGCGGCGCACGGCGGCGCGGGTGATCTCGCGGCCGATGAGGGCGTTGGTGAGGGAGGACTTGCCGGATCCGGTGGCACCGAACAGGCCGATGACGGTGTGCTCGGCCGAGAGCGCCTGGCGGTGGTCGATGCGCTGGAGGACCTCGCGGGAGCTGTCCACGGCGCCGCTCGGGGCGACACCCTCCAGGGCGTCGGTCACGGATTCGAGGGCGTCGATGCGCTCGAGCAGGCTCACGCCGCCACGGCGGGAGCGGCGCTCGGTGCTGCTGGGGCGGGTGTTCATGCGTCCTCCCGGATCCGGGCGGCGAGGGAGGCGAGCGCTGCGGCATCCTCGGCGAGCGCGTCACCCGCGCCGGGCTCACCCAGCTCCTCGAGACGGTCCAGGAATGGGCCGGAGCGTTCGGCGACCAGGGCATCCAGCCGCGCGGTGAGGCGTTCCCGGGCGATTCTCGCCATCTTTCGCACAGCGTCGTCGCCGAAGATCGTCTCCAGCAGCTTCTGGCCGACGACGGCGGTCGCGGCCCCCGCACCGACCTCCAGGCCGGTGGGGATGAAGGCGGTGGAGGTGAATACGACGACCATGAGCGCGACGCCGACGGCATTGACCCCGAGGGACATGAGGCGGGCCTTGGTGCGGCGGTCGGAGCCTTCCGCGCGGACGAGCTCGAGCACATCGCCCTGCCAGGCGCGGATCGAGGCGGCGACCTGTTCGGCGTAGCCGTCGGGGATGCGGCCGAGGTCCTGCCCTTCGGCGAGGAACCGTCCGGCGGGGGTGGAGCGCCAGGCGGCTTCGGCGCGTTCAGCGCCGCGCGCGGACTCATCGATCACCACGTGCACCAGTCCCGTGCCGAGGGCCTGCTCGGCGGCGACCGCGGGGGCGGGCTTACCGCCAAGGGCCTGGGTGAGGCGGTCGCGGACCCTGCCCACCAGGCCCTCCAGTCCGCGAATGAACTCGCCGGTGCCCACGACGTCCTGCCAGCGGGCCAGCACCTCGCCGCGCAGCAGGGAGCCGTCACCGAGGGCGTCGTCGATGCGCTCGCGCGCCCCGGAGAACGCCGCGATGGCCTGCTCCTTGAGCTGGGTGCGCTCCTGGTCCTGGGCGGCGGCATGCGCGGCGATTTCCCCGGCGGAGGCGGCCAGGGAGTCGACGGCCCCGGCAAGGGTACGGCGGGCGATGCGGCCGCGGGCCCCGGAGTCGGCGGCGAGGTGGGCGAAGTGGTCCTTCAGCTCGGTGACGAAGCGGGCGGGGAGCATTCCATCGGCCTCGAGCTCGGTCTCGGGGACGAGGAACAGGTGCTCGACGTCGATGCCCTGCTTCTCGAGCATGCCGCGCAGGTCCGCGGCGAGCTCATCGGCCACACCCGGGCGGTCGGGGATGCGGTTCATGACCACGTCGACGGTGACGTCGGTGGCGGCGGCGCTGCGCAGCACCTCCCACGGGACGGCGTCCGCGTAGCGGTTGGCGGTAGTGACGAACAGCCACAGGTCCGCGGCGCGCAGCAGCTGGCGGGCGAGCTCGCGGTTGCCGGTGGCGACGGAGTCGATGTCCGGGGCATCCAGCAGGGCAAGGCCCTGGGGGATCGCGTCCTCGGCGTGGAGTTCGAGGGAGGTGGCGGGGTCGTGGTCGCCGGTGGTGTCGCCCGGGCGGGGCGCTTCCGCGTCCCCCGCCGCCCCGGCATGCACGCGGGCGAGGCCCGGCAGGATGCGGGTACCGGTGAACCAGGGCTCATCGGCGCTGTGGTGCAGCAGGACGGGCCGACGGGTGGTGGGGCGGATGGCACCGGAACGGCTCACGGAGCGGCCGACGAGGGCGTTGACGAGCGTGGACTTGCCGGCACCGGTGGAGCCGCCGATGACCACGAGCAGCGGGGCGTCCAGGGATTCGAGGCGCGGGATGACGTGGTCGGCGAGCTGGGCCTGGGCGGCGCGGGCCTCGTCGCGGGCCTGCTCGGTGCCTTCGAGCGGCAGGGGCAGCTCGAGGGTGCGCAGGTGCTCTGCGAAGGTGTCGAGCACGGCAGGGGTCGCGGTGTCGGCGGCGTCGGTCTGCTCGGTCATGGGGTCCCCCGTTCCGTGAGGCCGCGCCCCAGGGCGGGGCGCAGGCCCATTGTGGCAGGGCTCAGTCCAGGAACGGGTCCAGGCCCCATTCGGGGAAGGCGGCGCGACGTGCGGCCTGGATCATGCGGTCCAGCTCGTCCTCGGGGTCGAATCCGAGCTCCCAGTCCCGCACCTGCAGGGGCCGACCATCGCCCATCATGACCAGTCCCGGTTCCGGGGAGAGGCCGTGCTCTGCGCGGGCCTGCGCCGCCGCGACCAGGTAATCCTCCGGCAGGCGGGCGTCCAGCGGCAGTGCCTCGCCGGTGGCGACGGCGAGCAGCTGCGCCCAGGAGCGCGGGACCACGTCGATCACGGCGTATCCGCCGCCGCCAAGCGCAAGCCAGCGCCCGCCGCAGACGTCGTCGGCCAGATCCCTCAGCATCTGCATGACCGCCACCTGCGCTTCGAGGGTGACCGTCAGGTCGGCCAGGGGATCGGCTCGGTGCGTGTCGGCGCCGTGCTGGGTGACCAGCAGGGTGGGGCGGATGGCGCGCACGAGCGCGGGGACGGTCGCGCCGATGGCCCGCACCCACCCGTCGGCCGTGGTGCGTGGGGGCAGCGGGATGTTGATGGCGGAGCCGAGGGCGCCCTGCCCGCCGCGATCCTGCACGAAGCCGGTGCCGGGGAACAGCTGCGCGCCAGTCTCGTGGAGGGACAGGGTGATCGCGCGCGGCTCATCCCACAGGGCGCGCTCCACGCCGTCACCGTGGTGGACGTCCACGTCGATGTACAGCACGCGCTGCTCCCCGGCATCCAGGGCGTGACGGATCGCGACGGCGGCGTCGTTGTAGACGCAGAAGCCGGAGGCGGAGGCGGGTTTGGCGTGGTGCATTCCGCCGGCGATGTGGACGGCGCGGCGCACCTGCCCGGCGCGGATCGCGTCGATCGCGGCGATCGCGCCACCGACGATGCGGGCGCTCGCGGTGTGCATGCCCGCGAAGGCCGGGACGTCATCACCGCCGATGCCGAAGCGGATCAGCTCGGCACGGTCCGCGGCGGTCAGCGGCCCCTCATGCGCGGACGCGCGCTGCACGGCGGCGATCAGCTCCTTCTCATGCACCAGCGCGATCTGTTCCTCGCTGGCCACCGGGGCGGGCAGCTCCGCGATCCCGGGACGCTCCAGCACCCCGGCGCTGCGGGCGAGCGTGCGGGTGAGCTGCAGGCGGATCGGCGCCATCGGATGGAAGGGCCCGAAGTCGTACTCGAGCAGCGCCTCATCCCACACGATCCCCGTGGAGCCGGGATCGGCGGCGGCCGGGGACGGCGCCGAGGTGGTGGGAGGCACAGCAGCGGGCATGCCGTGAAGCGTACCCAGGCCGAGACCTCGCCGTAGACTGCCGCGCGAACAGTGGACCACACCTGCGGGGGTGTGGCTGCCCAGCGCAGGGGCGATAAAGCGCAGGAACGGCACCGTGGGACAGGAGGGGCGGCCGATGTCGGATCACCAGCACACGCGGCTGGAGCATCAGCAGCGCCCCACCCGGCAGCGCCTGCCCCGCTCAGCGTCCAGCAGGATGAAGCAGCGGCAGCAGGACCGATGGCGGGAATGGACGAAGCTCACCCCGGCCCGGGCGGCGCTGGTCGTGTTCACGCTGATGATCGCGGTGTTCACGGCGCTGCTGTCCCTGCCGGCGGCGACCCTCTCCGGGGAGCGCACCGCCTTCGTCGATGCCCTGTTCACGGCGGTCTCCGCCTTCTGCGTAACGGGCCTCACCACCGTGGATACGGCGAGCCACTGGTCCACCTTCGGGCTCGTGGTGCTGATCGCGGCGATGAAGCTGGGCGGCCTGGGGCTGATGACGGTCGCCTCGCTGCTGTCGATCTCGGTGATGCACCGGCTGGGGCTCGCGCAGCGGGTCCACACCGCCAAGGAGACCCGGGCGGAGCGGCTCGCAGAGGTGGGCGGGGTGCTGCGCACCATCCTCATCACCTCGACCGCCTTCGAGATGGCGACGTTCGTGGCGCTGACCCCGTACATGGTGGTCACCGAGCACGGCATCGGCGAGTCGCTGTTCCTGGGGTTCTTCTACGCCATCAGCGCCTTTAACAATGCCGGCTTCGTGCCGGAGCCAGCGGGCACCGAGCAGTATCTGGGTGATCCGTTCTTCACGATCCCGATCGCGCTGGCGGTGATGGTGGGCTCGCTGGGCTTCCCGGTGATCCTGGTGCTGGTCAAGAAGCTGCGCACTCCGCGCCGCTGGTCCCTGCACGCCAAGCTCACGCTGGTCACCACGGGCCTGCTGCTAGTGATCGGGTACGTCGGGTTCCTGGCGATGGAGTGGACGAACCCGGCGACAATCGGCGACCGCTCGGTGGAGGTCAAGCTCATGTCGGGCCTGTTCGCCACGGTGATGCCACGCTCGGGCGGTTTCGCGACCCTGGACATCGGCGCTCTCACCGGGGAGGCGCGACTGCTGATGGAGCTGCTGATGTTCATCGGCGGCGGCTCCGGATCCACCGCCGGCGGGATCCGGGTGACGACCTTCGCGCTGCTGATCCTGTCGATCTGGGCGGAGATTCGCGGCAACCCCGATGTGGAGGTGTTCGGGCGCCGCATCCCGCATGAGACGATCCGCCAGGCCATCGGGGTGCTGGTGCTCGCCACCGCCGTGGTGTTCGCCGCGACGTTCCTGCTGCTGCGGATGACGCCGTATTCGCTGGATGAGACCCTGTTCGAGTCCCTCAGTGCTTTCGGCACGGTGGGTCTGTCCACGGGTATCACCCCGAATCTGCCGCCGGATGCGAAGGTGGTGCTCATCGCGTGCATGTATGTGGGGCGGCTGGGGCCGATGACCCTGGGGGCGGCCCTCGCGGTGCGCTCCCGGGTGCGGATGGTGCAGCTGCCGCAGGAGCGGCCGATCGTGGGGTGAGCACCTGCCGGGCAGTGCCCCATCGGCCCCGACCGTAGACTGGCCCGGCCCTGATTCCCGCCCGCGCGCTCGCGCGGTACCGTGACCGTCCTCGACACATTTTCGGAGGGACCATGCCCCGCAGTGCCCGCGACAACGGTGTGCTCGTGATCGGACTGGGGCGCTTCGGCACCTCGATCGCCCTGACCCTCGAGCAGCTGGGGACGCAGGTCCTCGCGATGGACACCAATGAGGAGCTGGTCCAGAAGTACTCCGGGCAGCTCACCCACGTGGTGCGGGCCGATGCCACGCAGCTCGAGGTGCTCGAGCAGGTGGGTGCCGCAGACTTCTCCTACGCCGTGGTGGGGGTAGGCACCACGATCGAGGCGAGCGTGCTGATCACCGCGAACCTCGTGGACCTCGGCAAGCCGGTGATCTGGGCGAAGGCGATCTCCGCCGCGCACGGGAAGATCCTGCAGCGCATCGGCGCGAACCACGTGGTGTACCCAGAGGCCGATGCGGGGCGTCGCGCCGCCCATCTGCTCTCCGGGCGCCTGATGGATTTCATCGAATTCGATGATGACTTCGCGATCGTGAAGATGCGTCCGCCGCGTTCGGTGCAGGGCATGACGCTCGCCGAATCAGACATCCGCCAGAAGTACGGCGTGACGGTGGTGGGCGTCAAGTCACCGGGCAAGGACTTCACCTACGCGGAGCCGCCCACGATGGTCGCGGCGCAAGACATCCTCATCGTCTCCGGGCACACGGACCTCATCGAGCGGTTCTCGCAGGTGGGGTGAGTGCGGGGGCCGACGGGGACGGATGCCCCGGGACCAGGTGACCGACGAGGGCCGGGCGGCTTCGATCAGTCGCCGGTGAGCTCGCGGGAGCGCTCCATCGACGCCGCCATGGCCGAGGCGATACCGCCGCGCACGCCCTGACGTTCGAACTCGGCGAGAGCCTCGACGGTGGTGCCGCCGGGGCTGGAGACGCCGTTCTTCGCGACGGCGGCGTGGGTGCCGGATTCGATGAGCATGGTGGCGGCGCCGCGGACGGTCTGCTGCACGAGCTGCGAGGCGAGGTCCCGCTTCAGGCCTTCCCGCACGGCCTCATCGGTCATCGCCTCGATGAGGGCGAACACGAGGGCGGACAGCGACCCGGCGGCGCCGATGAAGGCGTGGACCTGGTCCTCGGTGATGTCCACGACTACGCCGGCGCGGGAGAACAGGGCGTGCAGCAGCTCGAGCTGCGCGGTCGTGAGGCCTGTGCTCATCAGGCCCACAGCGCCCTCCCCCACGCTGATGGGGGTGTTCGGCATGGCGCGGGCGATCGGCTGGCCGTCCGGGAGCACGCCCGCCATCTGATCAAGCGTCACGGCGGCGGCGAGCGACAGCACGAGGGTGTCCGCGCCGAAGTGCTCGCGCAGCTCGGTGAGGACGCCCGTGACCTGGTAGGGCTTCACGCCGAGAACGACCACATCGGCCCCCTGCACGCCCTCCTCCCGGGAGGCGGCGGCGGTGGCGCCGAGCTGCTGGGCGGCACGCTCGCTGGAGGCGGGCGTCGAGTTCGCGATGCGCAGCCGCTCCCCCGGCACCCCGGCGGCGAGCATGCTCGTGACCACGGGCCCGCCCATATTCCCCGCGCCGATCACGGCGACGGTCAGGCGCGAGAGGTCCGGGAGGTCGGCAGCGGGGCTGTCAGGGGTGTCGGTAGTGTTCATGCTCCCAGGGTAGGGCTCGCGCTCACGACGCGCTGTGGTTGCCGATCCGGTTCTCGAGCACCACGAGCAGCTGCACCGCGAGCACGCCCGCGACAGCCAGACCCAGCATGAGCAGCCAGTCCCCGCCCGGGGCGTGCAGGCCGCCGCCCTCGTCCTGCCAGGGCCACAGGCTCTTCAGCGCGCCGATCATGATCCCGGCAAGCACCACCATGGTGCCGCGGTGGTGGTGGACCAGCATGTACCGCATCGCCCGCACGATGACGATCAGGCCGATGACGGCCCACAGCCCGAACCAGGCGATGTACCCCAGATCCCGCTGGTCCACGGCCTGCAGGGTGGGCTGGTAGAGCCCCAGGCTCAGCAAGATGAAGGACCCGGAGATGCCGGGCAGCACGAGCGCGCACACGGCGATCGCGGCGGCCGGGGCGATGATCCACGGGCTCGGATCCAGGGAGGTGACGGGAAGGGAGGTGAAGACCAGCCCGCCGAGGACGCCGAGGGCGAACAGTCCCAGCTCCTTCGCGCGCCAGGCCCCACCGGACAGCCGCATCGGCACCAGCACGGACCCGGCGACGAGGCCGAAGAAGATCGCGCGCATGGTCGCGGGATAGGTCTCCACCAGGTGCGCCATCGGCCCGGCGATCGTGAGGACCGCGAGCGCCATCCCGATCACCAGCGGGATCACGAGGCGCCAGGAGACCCGGGCGAGGCTCTGCCGCATTCCGGCCACCCGATCCGGGCCGAGCACAAGGTTCTTCGCGGCGGACGTGAGGTGGTGACCGGAGGCGATGAGGTCGTCGTAGATCCCGGTGACCAGGGCGACGGTGCCGCCGCTGACGCCGGGCACGGTCTCCACCAGGCCGATCAGCGCGCCGCGCACGAGATTCCCGAGCAGGCTGCGGCGCGGCGCCGGCTGCTCCTCAGGGGCGGTCACGGCGGTGGTGTTCTCGGTGCTCATCGGCCCTTTCCCCAGTGCGGCGGGATCTCCCGGGTGATCCGGGCATCATCGGCGGTCGGTGTGCGGCGCGGGGCGCCAGCCTCATCCTCGTCGGGTTCTGCGGGCCAGTCCATCGGCTTGCCGGTGAGAGAGGAGATCACCACACGGGAGGGCCGACGGGGCCTCTCCCCCGTCGGCCGTGTCACTGCCGCTCCTGGTAGCGGCGGATCGCGGAGGACACCGAGACGTCCAGCAGCACGGAGCGCTGCTCGAAGCCCAGGAAGGCGCGAACTTCGGTGGCCAGGTGCTCTTCGAGGCGGGCGCGGCCGTCGGAGCAGATGTACTCCACCACCGCGTCGAAGTCCTCGCTCGAGTAGAAGGACAGGGGGTGGCCGGCGGGGATCTGCGGGCGCGGCAGGCGGTGGCGGATGGTGCCCACGCCCGACGGGGAGCTCGTGGACTCCTCGGCCTCGACCAGGCGCAGGGCCCGGTCCAGGGCGCGGCGAATCCGCTCGGCCTCGCCGTCGGGGTCGATGAACAGCGCCCAGGACCACACGCGCTCGGTGGCCCAGCCGGCCTCCTCGAGGCGCTGCGCCCGCAGGCGGTCGCGCTCACGCTGGCTAGGGGTGGCGACGTAGTGATCGCCGTCGGTGTCCACCGCGAGCAGCAGGCGGCCGGGCAGGTCCGGGTGTCCGAGCGCCAGCTCGATCCGGTCCTCCCCGGTGCCGAAGTCGCGTTCGATCAGCAGGCCCAGGCGGGCCAGGCGGTCGGCGAGGTCGTGGACGAGGGCGTCGGTCTCGAGCGGCCGCGGGGCGGAGTCCTCGGTGGGAGCCGGTTCCGGGTCCGACGTCGGCGCAGCGTCCGCCACCGGTTCCGCAGCAGGCTGCGCCGCGTCCGCGTCCGCCGGCTCCTCGGCCGCCTCACCCTCGTCCGCGTCCTCCGCGACCGGGCCCGCGGTCTTGCGGGCCAGGACAGCGTCGATCGCGGCATCGAGGTCCGCATCGGACATCGCATCCGGCGCTTCGGCGGGCTCACTGCCCGCTGCGGGGTCGTCGACCGCTTCCGGCTCCGTCCCCGTCGGCTCCTCGTCTTCCGGCGCGGGGGTGGCCTCTTCCACCACGGGTGGCGCCACCTCGGTGTCCTCCCCGGACAGCTGCGCCACCTGCGGCACCACGGGCACATCCGCGCCGCCCTGCAGCACCCACAGCAGGGCTCGCAGGTCGCGGGCGCCGTCGGTGCGCAGCCGGGCGTGGTCCAGCTCCTGCACCGCCAGGCCCGAGACGAGCGTGGTGCGGCCGCGGGCGCGGGTGATCACCGTGGCCAGGGCCTTGCGGCCGCTCGGCGAGGACAGCGGCCCGAAGTTGTGCAGCACGCGACCGTGCGGGGTCTTGCCGAAGCCCAGCGAGATGATCACGTCATCGCGCGTGACGGCGGCGGCCTGTGCGGCGGGCACCACGACGAAGGGCTCGGTCGCGGCGGGGTCGAAGAACTCGCGCAGCGCCGGGATCACCGCGACGGTGTGCATGATTCGCTCCATGAGGCGCCGGGCATGCGGTTCGGTGATGGTCAGCACCGCCAGGGAGCGTTCGGGCCGGGTGCGGGCATGCTCGATGACGAGGTCCGTGACGCGCCGCAGCTCCGCCTCGGTGCTCTCCACGTAGTCCCGGCCCTCGGTGACGGGGCCGCGGGCGTCCTCGACCACCAGCAGGCGGTCCTGTTCGAGGCCGACGGGGCTGGGCACGGTGCGGATCGGGCCCACCAGACCGCGGCGCTGCGCGAAGGCGCGCATGCCCTCGGTGGCGGGATGCGGGTCCCGCCGTACTTCATGGTGCGGGGCGATGCGCAGCATGTCCTCGAGCACGCTCGCGGATTCCTCGCCGCCGTACTCGAGGACATCGCCCACCACGATGGTCTGGGTGCCGCGCACGATCGAGGGCAGCGCGGCGGCCGTGGGAAGACGGCCCCCGTCGGCCACGATCACCACATCGAAGTGCCGTCCGCGCGGGATGACCTGCGGCACCAGGTACGGGGAGGCGAGCCAGGCGGGCCGGGCCGCGAACAGGATGTCCTCGTACTTCGCGGCGAGGTCGCGGATGGACACTGTGGAGGAGCGGGTGAGCTCCGCGATCGCCGAACGGGAGGTGTCCGGGTAGGCCTTCATCGTCGCCACGCGCGTCTCATCGGCGGCGGCATGCACGCGTGCGGAGGAGGCCGCGAGGTATTCGGCGTCCAGGCGGCGGAACCGTTCGGCCACCTGGGACAGGGAGGTGCCGTCGTACTGGGAGAGGGTCGGCTCGGCGCCCGCGATGAGCTCCAGGACGCTGCGCCACCAGGCGAGCTCCAGCTCATCGGTCACCTGCTCGCGCGGGACGCGGCGGGAGCGCAGGTCCTCGACCAGCTCTCCGAGGCCGTCGAAGCTCAGGCGGCGCAGCAGTTCGGTGCGGCGCGGCAGGGTCGCAAGGTCCTCGCGGGTATCGCGAAGTGCGGCGGTGCGGCGCTCGAGCTCCTCCAGCTCCGTGCTCGCGAGGTCGGTGCCCATCTCGGTGCCGTCCAGCAGCACCGCGAGCTCATCGAGGATCCTCTGGGTGTTCTGCGCGGCGCGGTGGACGGCCTCGAGGTCCTTCGGGACGCTGGGGCGGCTGCTGCGCTCCCCGGGGGCGGGGGCGGTGGCCTCCCGCCACTGGGCGTCTACGGCCCGCACTTCCAGCAGGTCGCGGTGCAGGTCCGGGGACAGCGCGGCGGGGCGCTGCAGAGCCTGGGCTTGTTTGCGCAGGCGGCGGCGGGTTCCGAAGCCCATCGTCACACCGTGCTCCTCGCGCCACTGCTTGTCCGCGGTGGCGGCCACGAAATCGGCCACGGGGGCGGAGAACACGGCGGGCTGGAATGTGGCGAGCAGCCCCTGGACGCGGTCCAGCAGGCGCAGGCGCCGCTGCAGCTGCTCGAGGGTAGTGGGCTCGGCGAGCCCGAGCTCGCTGCCGGCGGCGGCGCAGGCGCGGCGCAGCCGCGGGAGGGTCTCCTCATGCAGCTGATCCACGAGCTCTTCGGCGCGGGCGGCTTGGGTGTCGGAGCTGATGGGCGCGCCGTACCAGGCGCTGGTCTCCGGGCCCGCGGTCAGCACACCCACCTCAGCGGCCTCGCGCAGGGAGGCGGCGTAGCGCTCCCGCTCGGAGCCGACCATGCTCGCGGCCACGTCGGCGGGCAGACGCACGGCGGTGCGCGGGGCCGGGTGCAGGCGGGTCAGGGCGGCGAGGGCGCTGATCGCTTCATGCGCGGATGCACCCCAGGGCTCCTGCTGGCGGTGCATCGCCTCGACGTGCCCCACCAGGATGTCGCGGCTCTCGGTGAGCTCCGCGGGGGCGGCGTCGGCGTCGGTCAGGCCGTGGGTGCCGGCGCGGCGAAGGCTGCGCAGCAGGGCGGCGGAGGCGTTGCGCTGCAGCGATGGGTCCGGAGAGAGGTCGAAGACCAGTTCATCGAGGTCGCGCTCCTGGGCGGTGCGCACCAGCTGGGCGAGGTTGCGGCGGCGCTGGGAGACGATGAGCACGCTGCGGCCGCGGGCGTTGAGCTCCGCAGCGAGGTCCACCACGAGGTCGAGCCCCGTCGTGCCGGGGGCGACGGGCACGGCGAGGTCCTGCCCGGTGAGGACCTGTTCGAGCACGGAGCGATGCTCGGGGTCCACGGCCGCGACGAGCTCTTCCTCCGGGACGGTTTCCACCTGGGCCTGCTCGCGCTTCTCGCGCAGCGCGGCGGTGGCCTCGGCGTCCCCGGCGAGGGCGGCGATGAGGTCGCTGGCGGCCCAGTCCTCCTGGTCGTGGGCGAGATCTGCGGCGACAGAACCGGCGGCGTCCATGAGGTTCCCGACCACGAGGGCGTGGCGGATCGTGAAGCCGGGCAGCGGCTGGCCGAGCGAACGGAAGGCGTCGAGCACCGGGGTGGGGTCGAAGCCGTGGGGGCCATCGGTGGTGCCCAGCAGCGCGCGGGCATCGACCGCCACGCCGGAGTCGCGCAGGGCGCGCAGCAGCACGGGGTTCAGGTCCGCGGTGGCGTCGACCTCGAGGTCCACGTCCTCGCGGGCGTTGCCCCGCAGCCGCAGGGTGATGGGGCGCACGAGCACGGGGGCGTGGATCGGTTCGGATCCGTCGGCCGGATGCCAGATCGCCTCGCCGATGCCGAGGTGGCAGGTGGTCAGGCCCACCTCTTCGGCGTGCCGTTCGGCGATCTCGCGGATGGTGCGGGCGTGGGCGCGGGCGTCGGCGAGCGCCCCGACCTCGCGGACCAGGGAGGACAGGCGGGTGGGGCCGCGGCCGGCCAGCAGCTGGGCGAGCCCGGAGGGATGGGAGTGGGTGAGGTCCAGCACCACACCGGCGCCGCGGATCTGGGTGAGGAACGACGGGGCGGTGTCGTCACCGGCGATCTGCTGGGCCCAGCGATCCAGGGCATCGGCCACTCGGTCCTCACGGGTCAGGGGGCGGTCCGCAAGGCGCGGGGCGAGCAGCTCCGCCTCGTCCTGCTCGGGGGCGATCCCGGCGCCGACGTCCTCAGCGTGGGGATCCAGCACCACATCGACGTCGCTGTGCGGCACATCGGCAGCCGTCTCACCGCGGGGGCCCTTCCGGGCGGCGCGACCAGTGCGCTCGGCACGCTCGGTCTCGTCGGCCTGCGCCTGCTCGCGCTCGCGCTGAGCGGCGACCTCGCGGCGTTCCGCGGCGAGGGCGGACAGGGCGTCCTCGCGCCGCGTCGTCGGCTCAGCCGGGGACTCGGCGCGCTTCTCGGCACGCTTCTTGCCGCGCAGGAAACTCCACATGGCGCCTCACGCTACCGGGACAGCGGCCCCCACCAGCGCAGGCGTGCCGGGGACTGCTTCCGGTCCTCGTCACAGGGCCCCGCGCGCTCACACTTCGTGCAGCCGCACGGAGTTCTCCGCGAGGTGCTCGCGCAGGTCCGCGGGGACGGGCCCGGCGATGACCAGGTCGGTCAGCAGCGCTACGGGGCAGATCCCGGCGAGCGCCCGATGCCCGACCTTGTCGGCGCTCGCGAGGCCGACGACGCGGCGGGAGTGGCCGATCATCGTGCGGGTCACCCCGGCTTCGGCCTCGGAGTTGCAGGTGAGCCCGGCTTTCACATCGAGCCCTACGGTCCCGACGAACATGGTGTCCAGCCACAGGTCGCGCATGGTCGCAGTGGCCAGCGGACCGGTGAGCTCGAAGGAGTACGGCTCAGCGACACCGCCCAGGACGACGGTGCGCACGTTCGGGCGCAGCACCGCTTCGGTGGCGATGTTCAGCGCGGCGCAGACGATGGTCAGGCCCGGGCGTCCATCGCGGGCGTCGAGGTCGGGGCGGGCGAGGATGCGTCGGGCGGTGGAGCTCGTGCTGCGCCCGCCGTTGACGCCGATGATCTGCCCGGGCTCGACGAGGGCGGCGGCGCAGGTGGCGACGCGTTCACGGGCGGCGGCGGTCTCATCGGCCTTGCGCGGCCCGGCGGCCAGGGAGTAGGCGACGTCGACGGCGACGATGCCGCCGTGAGTGCGGCGGGCCAGCTGGGCGCGCTCCATCTCCACGAAGTCGCGCCGCACCGTGGACTCGCTGACGCCGAGCTCCGCGGCGACCTGCGAGACAGAGAGCTGCCGGGTGGCGGACAGCTGCGTCAGCACATGGTCCCAGCGGGCGCTGCGGGACATGCCGCGGGTGGCTGGTTCTGCGGGGGTTGTGGGGCCGGTGGGGCGTGTGGGGCTGTTCGGGGACGCGGGACCGCTCGCACTCACGCAGCGAGTATTGCTCAGATCATGGTCAGCTGCGGCGCTTCCGCGCAGTTTCGCGCACCCGTGCGGGTCATACCCAGGTCACGGTTGAATCACGAGAGGCCCATCGTTACGGTGACTGCGTCGCCCCGACCGGGGTGGTCACGCGAACGAAAGGACATGATCATGGGCTTCGACGACGCACTGAACAAGGCCAAGGGCTTCGCCGACGACAACCCGGACAAGGTCGAGAAGGGCATCGACACCGCCTCCGATCAGCTCAAGGAGCGCACGGGCGGCAAGCACGACGAGCACATCGACCGCGGCTCCGATGCCGCGAAGGACCACCTGGGCCTCGGCGGCCAGGACAAGAAGCAGGACAAGTGATCCTGTCGGCTCTCTGAGCATTCGACGAAGCCCCCGGCGCTGCGGCGTCGGGGGCTTCGTCATGCGCGGGCTCGCGCCCAGCGGCCCCCGGCTCAGCTGCGGCGGCGCAGGATGCCAAGCGCCGCGGCGATGACTCCGCCCACGAGGACCAGCAGAATCAGCCCCAGGACGGGCACGGACAGGCCCCCGGCATCGGAGGACTCCCCCGCGCCGGGCGTGGACTCCCCCGTCTCAGCACCGGAGCCGCCCGCCTCAGCCCCGTCGGCCGAGTCACCGTCGCCACCGGCAGCGGCGCCGTCGTTGCCGTCGCCGCTGTCAGAGCTTTCGGTGCCCGCAGCCCCGTCGTCCCCCTTGCCGGCCGGAGCTTCCTCACCCTGTTCAACGGTGATGGTGAAGGACCCTTCGATGGGGTGGCCGTCGCCGGAGACGACGCGCCAGGCGACGGTGTGGGTGCCGCGCGGCAGCGGGTCCTCGAGCGCGGCGGTGACGGCGGGTCCCTCGACCTGCGGGGTGATGTCGGCGAGCTGGGTGCCGTCCTCGGTGGTGATCCGTACGACGGGGCTGACGTCCAGCAGGTCGCCGGAGAAGGTGAGGGTGAGCTCCTCGGGGCTGGTCTCGAGGGAGGCGCCGTCCTCGGGATCGGTGCTGATGAGGGTGTCGTGCGCGCGGGCGGGTGCGGGCAGCGCGAGCACGAGCGCCAGCAGCACCGCAAGCAGCAGGCTGAGGGCGAGGGCGGGTCGCGGCCGCCGGTCCCCGGCCACGGAGGCCAGCGGTGTCCGGGGGCCGACGACGCGGATCAGCTGCGGGGTCATTCCTGCAGGTTACGCGAGGTTGCTGGGGATCTCGACAGCGTGCTCGAGCACGGGCAGGGCGCGGCGGGCCTGCGCCACTTCGGCGAGGTCCAGGTCCACCAGCAGCATTCCGGGGTCCGCCCCGAGCTCGGCACGCACAGACCCCAGGGGACCGATGGCGGCGCTGTGACCGATGCCGCGCGGGGCAGTGCCGTCGTAGCCCTCGGGCGCGGACTGGTCGGCGGCGAGAATGATGCTGGTGGAATCCAGGGCGCGGGCGCGCAGCAGCAGCTGGAGCTGCTCACGCTTGCCGGGGCCGGCGGCCCACGCCACGGGCACCAGGATCGCGTGGGCGCCGCGGCGGGCGAGCGCCGTGAACTGCTCGGGGAAGCGGATGTCGTAGCAGGTGGCGATGCCGAAGCAGGTGCCGTCCAGCTCGATCGTGACGAGCTGATCGCCGGGGGCGACGGTGCGGGATTCCCCGCTGCCGAAGGCATCGAACAGGTGGATCTTGCGGTACTCGGCGTGCGGGGTGCCGCCAGGGCCGCGCACCAGCACGGTGTTGTGGACGCGGCCCGCATCGGCGGGGGTGAAGGATCCGGCGACGATCACGAGCTGATGCTGCTCGGCGAGCTCCTGGAGGAGCGCATCGAACGCCTCGCCGCGCGTCACAGCAGCCTCGTGCAGGTCGGTGCCGAAGGGGGTGAGGACCGCTTCGGGCAGCAGGAGCAGCCGCGCTCCACCCTCGGCGGCGCGGGCGGCGGCCTCCCGGATCCGCTGCTCGGTGAGGTGCGGGGCCTCGCTCACCTCGATCTGCGCGATCGCGACCCGCGGCCCGGCGGCGGCACGGACCTCGCTGAGGCTGCGGGCGGTGTCGATGTCCGCGTCCTCCGCGCCGGTCGCCGCGCGGGTCGTGAGCTCGTCCGAGCCCAGTTCGGCGTATAGGCGCTTCATGCTCATACCCGCCCATCCGCCATCGGCGCCGCGGGTTGCCTCGAGCGCGGCGCGCAGGCGCCCGAGCGGCCAGGCGGCGGTGAGGAACTGGGTGCGGCCTGCAGCATCGATGAGGGCATGCACCCCCCCGGCCCGCGCGCCGTCGGCGAGCTGCGCGAGGGTTTCGGGGCGCAGCAGCGGCATATCTCCGGCGAGCAGCAGCACGGGCGCCGCATCCGAGAGCTCGCACAGTTCCTCGAGGCCGCGAGCGAGTGCCGCGGCGGGCCCGGAGCGCGGCGGGTCTTCGACCACGAAGGTGGCATCGTGCCGGGCGGCGAGCTGGTCCCCGTCGGCTGCGCGCGGTCCCACCACCACCCGGGGGCCGATGGGGCTCGCGCGCAGCACCCGCTCCAGCGCGCTCGCCCCGGCCACGGCGATGCGGGTCTTCTCCGTGCCGCCCAGGCGGGTCGCGGCGCCGCCGGCGAGGATCACGGTGGCGGTGTGAAGAGCGGACTGCTGTGCTGCGCTGGACATAGGTCGATCCTGCCACGGGCGGTACGATGGTCCCCGGTCCGCGCCCGGTTTGCGCACTGTGTAAGTCGGCGGCGGCCCATCAGCCCTCGTAGCTCAGGGGATAGAGCACCGCTCTCCTAAAGCGGGTGTCGGACGTTCGAATCGTCTCGGGGGCACTGGCGGAAGACCAGGTCAGTGCGTGATATCGGTCTCGCGGAATCGCTCCAGCACCTCGGCATACCGTTCCCGAGCGCGCGCCGAGGCAGCAGCGACCTTCCCGTCACCGCCGCGCCGTGCCGCGGCCTCGTGGATCGCGCGGATCACTGCCTCCTGCGGCGTGACCGCGTCGGCATCGGCCAAGCACGCGAGTGTCCGCTCGTCCTCCGCGGAGAGCTGCAACGTCATCTCTGTAGCCGCGCTCACCCCTCTCGGCGTCGCTTCTCGAACTCCTCGAGCCGCGTCCGCACCTCTCGGCGCAGGACCTTGCCCATCTCGTTGCGGGGCAGCTCGGCGAGCACATGGAACCGCCGCGGCACCTTGTAGGCGGCGATGCGTTCCTTGAGCCGCTGCCGCAGCGCCTCGACGTCGGGCAGCGCCCCGTCGGGGGTGACGATCGCGGCGATCACCTCTTCGGAGCCGTTCTCGTCCACCCAGCCCACCACGGCGCTTTCGAAGAAGCCCTCTTCGCGGATCGCGTCCTCCACCTCGGAGGGGTAGACGTTGAAACCGCCGGTGATGACCATCTCCTTGAGGCGGTCCACGATGCGGAGGAACCCGTTGTCGGCCATGACGGCGATGTCGCCGGTGCGGAACCAGCCGTCGTGGAACGCGGCGGCGGTCTCCTCGGGCCGGTCGCGGTAGCCGCCGAACACCTGCGGGCCCTTGGCGAGGATCTCCCCGGGCTGTCCGGGCTCGACCTCGCGCGAGGGGTCATCGGGGTCCACCAGGCGCAGGTCGGTGTCGGGGAACGGCAGGCCAATCGCCCCGGCCTCGCGGGTCTCGTCCACCGGGTTGCCGGCGAGGATCGGGGAGCACTCGGTCATGCCGTAGCCCTCGATGAGCAGCCCACCGGTCGCGGACTCCCAGGCGTCGATGAGCTCGGGCCGCAGGGACATCGCCCCGGCGATCCCGGTGCGGATGCCCTGCAGGGACTGGCCGCGCTCGTGCGCTCCCTGCACGACGCGGTCGAACAGCGGTGGCACGGCGATCATCATGGTGGGGGTGCGCCGCCGGATCGCGTCCAAGATCAGCCCGGTCTCCGGCTTGGGGATGAGGTGCAGCATTGCGCCGACGGTCAGCCCGGCGTTCATCGACAGTGAGCAGCCGAAGACGTGGAAGAGCGGCAGGCAGGCCATGAAAACTTCCTTGCCGGGCTGCAGCGGCGTCACCCATTCGATGGCCTGCGTCGTGGTCGCGAGGAGGTTCCGATGGGTCAGCGGCACACCCTTGGGGCGGCCAGTGGTTCCGGAGGTGTACAGCAGCAGCGCCACGTCCTCATTCGCGGGCCGGTTCGCGGCGGGGACGGACTCTGCGGCGCCGCGCAGCATGTCCGCGAAGTCAAGCGTCCCCTCCGGGGCGGGCTGAGACAGCTGAGCGCGGGACTGGCGGGCTTTAGCGATGGGCAGGCGCAGCAGCAGGCGCTTCGCCCAGGTCATCTCCTCCAGCAGGTCGATCGCGATGATCGTGTGCGGCCGGTGCTCCGCGGGCAGGTCGTGAATGGTCTGCGCGGCGGCATTCCACACGATCGCGACGTCCGCTCGATGGTCGGCGAACAGCGGCGCGAGCTCCTGGGTGGGGTACAGCGGGTTGTGTTCGACGACGGTGCCGCCGCATGCGAGGACCGCGTAGAACGCGACGACGTGCTGCGGGCAGGTGGGCATCAGCAGCGCGACCGTGGACCCGGGGCCCACGCCCAGGGCGTGCAGGCTCGATGCGACCTGCTCGACCTGCTCGCCGAGCTGGGCGTAGCTGGTGCGGCGGGCGAAGAAGTCCAGGGCGGGCTTGTCACCGTAGGTGCGCACCGCCTTCTCGAACTCGTCGATCAGCGAGCCGGAAGGATAGTCCAGGCCGCGCCGACGCACCCCGTCGGCGTAGGCGGAGCTCCAGCGATCCTCGGGCGTGGCCATGGCGGGTCCTCACAGGGGAGATGGACGAGAGGGCGGAGTGGCGGCGGCCGACGCTGGCCACCTGCGCAAAAGGTACCCGATACGGGCCGACGGGCAGCGGTCTCAGGCCGACTGCCCGGTCAGCTGATCCCGCACCTGCTTGCGCAGCACCTTGCCGAGCAGGGAGCGCGGCAGCTCGTCCACCACGTGCAGCGCGCGGGGCACTTTGTAGGCGGCCAGCTGCGCCTTCGCGAAGGCGCGCAGGTCGGCGAGGCTCGGCTCGTCCTCCCCGTCGGCCACCACGATCACCGCGGTGACCTCCTCTCCCCCGTCGGCCCGAGGGATGCCCACCACGGCCGCTTCGGCGATCGCGGGGTGGGTGAGCAGCACGTGCTCCACTTCGGTGGGTGAGACGTTGAAGCCGCCGGTGATGATCAGCTCCTTGGCGCGGTCCACGATGGTGGTGAAACCGTCGGCGTCCTGCGTGACCACATCCCCGGTGCGCAGCCAGCCGCCGGGCAGCAGGGTGCGGGCCGTCTCCTCGGGGTTCTCCCAGTAGCCGCGGAACACCTGCGGTCCGGCGACGATCAGCTCACCCTGCTCACCGCGCTCCACCTCACGGCTGGGATCCTCGGGGTCCACAACCTTCATGTCGGTGGAGGGGAAGGGGATGCCGATGGTGCCGGTGCGGCGCGAGGGCGCGAAGGGGTTGCCGAGCAGCACCGGGGACGCCTCGGTCATGCCGTAGCCCTCCACGAGCAGGCCGCCGGAGACCTCCTCCCAGTCCTCGACGATCCGGTCGGTCAGAGCCATCGCGCCGGAGATGCAGTACGTCGCCGAGGAGATGTCCACGCCGCGTTCCTTGGCGCGGGCGGCGGTGCGCTCGTAGATCGGCGGGACCGCGCAGTACACGGTGGCCGGGGACTTCTTCCACGCATCGAGCACCATGTCCACGTCGAACCGCGGGAACAGGACGATTCGGGCGCGTTTGAGGATCCCGAAGGTGAGGTAGAGCGTCATGCCGAAGGCGTGGAACATCGGCAGCAGTGCGTAGATCGTCTCCCGGCCGTCCTGCGCCTCGATCATCCAGGCGGCGCCCTGCAGGGCGTTGGAGTACAGGTTCCGATGGGTGAGCATCGCGCCCTTGGGCCGTCCGGTGGTGCCGGAGGTGTACTGGATGACCGCGAGGTCCTCGAGGCCCGGGCGCGGGTGCTTCCGGGCGATCCGCCCTCCGGCCAGGAGCTTCGACCACGGGACGGTGCCGCGCACCCGGGTGTGCAGGGCGCGGCGCTTCGCCCGCAGGGACGGGATCGGCAGGCTCAGGGCCAGGCGCTTCACCAACGGGAAGGCCTCCAGCAGGTTCACCGAGACGATGTGCCGCACCGTGATGTCCGCGGGCAGGGCCTGGACCTTGTCCACCACGCTGTCCCAGGCGATGACCACTTCGGCGCGGTGGTCCTCGAACAGGTGGCGGATCTCCGGTGCGGTGTACAGCGGGTTGTGCTCCACCACGACGCCGCCGATGCGCAGCACGGCGTAGAACGCGACGAGGTGCTGGGGGCTGTTGGGCAGGATGAGCGCCACCCGGTCCCCCGGCTTCACGCCAAGGTCCAGCAGACCCTGGGCGGCGCGTTCGACCTGCTGGCCGAGCTCGCGGTAGCTGGTCGTGGCGCCGAAGAACTCAAGGGCGGTGCGGCGCCCGCCGCGGGAGACGGCGTCCTCGAGCATCTCCACGAGCGAGGTGGTGGGCGGAGTGATCTGGGCGGGCACGCCCTGCTGGTAGTGCCGGGTCCAGGGGTGCGTCGGTGTGCTCACGCGCCAATCTTACGCGAGCGTAAGTTGCGTCGGAGGGCGTAGCTCAGCCGGCCTTCCGCTCGGCCGCGAGGCGTTGCTCGACCGAGGGCCAGATCCGCTCCAGCAGGTCCTCGCTCGTGACCACGCCGCGGATGCGGGCGGGCCCGTCATCGGGCACCACGACGGCCAGCAGGCGGCGCTGGGTGCGCATCTGCTCGACGGCTTCCATGATCGTGGTGGATTCGCGCAGCTGCAGTGTCTGGATCGCGAGGTCCGCGGCGGGGGTGGCGGGGTCGGCCAGGAGCGTGTCGCGCACATGCACCATGCGCACCTCACGGTGCCCGTCCGCGGTGCTCGGCCCATCCGCGGTGCCCGGTCTGTCCGCAGTGCTCGGCCCGTCCAGCGGCGGCGGTTCCAGCAGGATGCGGAAGTGGCCGGATCGACGCGCGGCCTCTTGGACGTCGGAGACGGTCGCATCCGGCGCCACCGCGGTGGGCCGGACGGTGCGCGGGGCGATGATGTCTCCGACGCTCGTCTGGTGGAGGCTGATGAGGGTGCGCAGCTGATCACCGGAGGTCTCATCGAGCACGCCCTGGGCGGCGGAGTGCTGGACGAGGGTGGCGAGCATATCGGCGTCGTATCCGCGGGCGACGGCGCGATCCACGGGCTCCTCCCCGGCGAGGGACACCAGGCGGTTGGCCATGTGGTTGATCCAGCTCAGCAGCGGGCGCAGCACGGTGACGATCGTGTTGCCCACCGGGGAGACGAGCTTCGCGGCGGTCTCGGGGTGGGCGATCGCCCAGGACTTCGGGGCCATCTCCCCCACCACGAGGTGCAGGAACGTGACGATGAACAGGGCGATCCCGAAGGAGACCGCGTAGCTGGCGGCGGCGGGCAGGCCGATGGCCTCCAGCACGGGCCCCAGCAGCTGCTGCACCGCGGGTTTGGCGACCGCGCCGAGAGCGAAGGTGGCCCCGGTGATGCCGAGCTGGGCGGCGGCGAGCATCATCGTCAGCTGGTTCTGGGCGCGCAGGGCGGCGCGGGCCGAGCCGGAGGATTCCGCCTCCTCCTCGAGGCGGGAGCTCCGGGCGGCCAGCAGCGCGAACTCGATGATGACGAAGAACGCGGAGATGACGATGATCAGCGCGGACAGGGGCAGGGAGAGGAACCAGGGCATCAGCGAGTCTCCTCCCCGTCGACGGCCACGGATCCGGTGGCGCGCGGCTCGCGGCCCCTATCGCCGTCGGCCTCGCCGGCCTCACCGCGCCCGTCGCCCTCGCCGGCCTCGTCGCGCTCGTCAGTCTCGCGAGCGTCCTCATCGCCGGGCCGTTCGGGCTCGATGAGCTCGGCGCGCAGCACGGAAGGCACGTGGTGGTCGATCTCCTGGACGGTCAGGCGCAGCAGGCGGGCCTCGGGCTCATCGTCCTCGAGGAAATCCTCGCCCTGGGCAGGCAGCTCCACATCGTGCGTCTGCCCCTCTTCCGGGAGGGAGCCGTACTCGGCGATGAGCAGCCCGGCGACGGTCTCGTACTCCCCCTCGGGCAGGTCGGAGCCGATGGCCCGTTCGAGCTCGTCAACGTGCACGTCCCCGTCGAGGATCCAGGTGTTCTCCCCGGCAGCGGTGATCTCTTCGGTCTCCTCCTCGTCATCGTGCTCGTCCACGAGCTCCCCGAAGACCTCCTCGGCGATGTCCTCCATGGACAGCAGTCCGGTGAAGCCGCCGTACTCGTCGATCACGCAGGCCAGGCGTTCGCTGCGGCGGCGCAGCTCGGAGACGGCATCGGGCAGGCTCATGAGCTCCGGCAGCACGCAGGGCTCGCGCATGATCACGGTGACGGGCTCATCGGAGGCGTGCGGGGTGCTCATCACATCGAGCATGTGCACCACGCCGACGGGGTTGTGCTCCTCGTCGATCACGGGGTAGCGGGTGTGCTCGGTGGCCATGAGGGTGCGGACCTCGCCGATGGTGGTTTCGGGGTCCACGACGTCGGCGCGGGTGCGGGGGATCATGGCGTGCTCGACGTCCTGCTCGGGGAAGTCGAGCATGCGGTCGATGGTCAGGAACTCCTCATCGGTGAGGTCCCCGGTCTCGCGGGAGGTGGCGACGATGTGCTCGAGGTCCTCGGCGGTGGCGGAGGAGTCCACGTCCTCCACCGGCTGGATCCGCACGAGCTTCAGGAAGCTGTTGGCGGACCAGTCGAAGAAGTGCACGATCCAGCCGAACAGCAGCAGGTAGATGCGGGTGGGGCGGGCCAGCACGAGCGCGGACTTCATGGGCGCGGCGATCGTGTAGTTCTTGGGGAACAGCTCGCCGAAGATCATCTGCACCACGGTGGAGATGAGCAGCGCGAGGACGGTGCCGACAGTGACGGAGACCGCGGCGGGCACGCCCACATCTCCCAGCAGCGCGCCGAGACCCTCGCCGACGAAGGGCTCGGCCACGAAGCCCACCAGCAGGCCGGTGACGGTGATGCCCAGCTGTGCGCCGGAGAGCATGAAGGAGGTGCGCTCGGTGATCTTCAGGGCGGCCTGCGCGCGGCCGTCACCGCTCTCCGCTGCGGTGCGCAGGCGGTTGCGGTCCACCGACATGTAGGCGAACTCCTGGGCCACGAAGAAGCCGTTGGCCGCGATGAGCGCGAGGATGGCCAGCCCGCCCAGGAGGACGAACCCGATGGCTGTCGTGGTGCTCACCGCCGACCTGCCCGGAAAGGATCGGGTTCGGGGCGTTCAGCGCACTCCATGGGATATGTGGCACCTCGGGGGTCGGCGGCAGGAGCTGGTGGTGCGCGCCCATGGGGCGCCCGCTCAGGCTATCAACGGGCACCCGGGAGGCGGCTGTGATGTCTCGCGCCGACGGGATCAGTCGGCGGCCGCGGCGATCTGCTCGAGCTGGGTGCGGTCGCGCAGGGCAGTCCAGCGTCGCCCGGAGTCGCTCAGGCCCTGTTTCTTCCAGCGGGACATGACGCGGGAGACGGATTCGGCAGTGGACCCGGCGAGACCCGCGAGGTCCGCACGGGACAGCGGCACCTCGAGCAGCACGCCCACTTCAACCCCCCTCACCATCCGGAAACCCGCCACGAATCGCCGGAACAGCCTGCACCTTTTACTTGGGCTTGACTTTCTTGACGGCCACTTGGCACAGTGTGCGCTCGTACGGCACGGCCCCGGGTGGAACCGCCGCCCCCGTGCCGCCCGAAGGGGAACGACATGAGCTCGACCACCACGACGCAGCGCACCCGCCGCGTCCTGACTCTCGCCGCTGCTGCTGCCCTGCTGGGCCTGAGCGCCTGCGGCGGCTCCCCCGAGGAGCCCGCCACGCAGGACCCCGCGCCCGCGCAGGAGCAGGAGGGCGGCACGGGCGAGGACACCGATGACCGCGACGACTCTGACGACTCGGATGAATCTGACAGCTCTGATGACTCCGCCGCAACGGACGATTCGGATGCCGATGATGCGGACGACGACGCCGACGGTGACGACGGGGACGTCGATGATCAGGCCGGCGGTCAGGTCCCGGTCGAGGAGCGCCCCTTTGTGGCGCTGACCGCCGATGTGACTAGCGGCGAGGGCAGCGGTGCGCCATGGGCGGCCGATGATCTCGCGGCGGCGCTGGCTGCCGAGATCGGCGGGGAGGACGCCGAGGGTGCGGCGACCTGCAAGAACGACCTCTCGCTCAGCCCGGGGTCCCGGGTCGTCTGCAGCGCCTACCCGAACACCCCGGACGGTGAGGCCAATACCGAGCAGGTGCCGTGGACGGCCTACACGGTCTCGGTGCCCGTGGACGGCGGGCCGGGCGCGGGCCGGGGCGTGCTGTTCGTGCGCGGCGGCGGCTTCCCCGCGGACGCCGCGGACGATCTGGATATGGACGACGTCATGTTCACCGGCAACCGCACGGGCTCGATGGCCCTCGCGGAGGACATCAGCGCCAAGGACCTGGGGCAGCGTACACTCGATGCTCTGACCTCGGACACTGCCCTGATCGATGCGCGCCAGACAGCGGACTGGAAGAAGGTCACCTGCGAGGACGGCCTGAGTGCGAAGGGCTATGAGGTGGCCGACTGCACGGCGAGCACGGGCGACGGCCGGGAGGTCGATCTCAAGGTCGCCCCGGGCACCTGGGTGGGCTATGACCACGGTCTGCTGATCGGGATCTCGGTCGAGGACGTTGTGGAGTGAGTCCCGCGGATGAGGTGACCTCTGCGTGAGCGCAGCGTGACGGCGCGTCGCACCGAGCGGTGCGGCGCGCCGTTGCTCGTTCAGCCCACCGCCCGTTCAGCCCAGGCGTTCCTGCAGGATCCCGAGGAACTCATCGGCTCGCTCCACCTGGGCGGCGAGCTTCTCGCGACGTTCGCGGGCGTCGTCGAGCCGCGCCTCCAGGGCGGCGCGGGCCTGCTGGCGACGCTCCCCATCGGCCGCCTCATCCTCGAGCACATCCAGCAGCTCCAGCAGTTCGCCCATCTCCGCGGTGGAGTAGCCGAGCGCCTTCATCCGTCGGATGGTCATCAAGCGCCGCAGGTCCTCCTCGGTGTAGAGGCGGAAACCTCCCTCAGTGCGACCGGTGGGCGGGATCAGGCCGATGGCCTCGTAGTGCCGCAGTGTGCGGGAGGACAGCCCGGTGCGTTCGGCGAACTGGCCGATGTGCATGTTCATGGGGCTCCTCCTCGAGTCCTCGCGCACCCTCCCGACCCCTCGTATTCGGACAGGTCAGCACCATGTGGGCAAGCGCACGGGGCTGGGCTCTCGGCGCAACCCTAACAAGCGGTTAAGGTGGTGCTGAACCTTCTCATCGCGTCAAGGTTTGCTCTCCCCCGCCACCGTCGGCTCCTGCCGTCGCTGCACCCTGCCCTGACCCGCTTCTCGGTCGCTCCTCTACTTTTCCGCCTGCCGCCGTCGGCCCCGTCTCTTCTCCCAGGAGTCTTCTGTGCCTGCCGCCCCCGCGCCCACCACACCGCCCGCGCACGTCCCCACCCCGGAGGAGCGCCAGAGCGTCCTGGCGGCCCTGCGCCGTCCCGCGTGGCTGAAGACCGAGGTGCTGGCCGGCCTGGTGGTGGCGCTCGCGCTGATCCCGGAGGCGATCGCGTTCTCGATCATCGCGGGCGTGGATCCGCGGGTGGGACTGTTCTCCTCCTTCACCATGGCGGTGACCACGGCGATCCTGGGCGGTCGGCCGGCGATGATCTCCGCCGCGACCGGTGCGGTGGCGCTCGTCATCGCCCCGCTCGTGCGGGATTACGACGTGGACTACATGATCGCCGCGGTGATCCTGGCGGGCGTATTCCAGGTGATCCTCGCGCTGCTGGGCGCGGCAAAGCTCATGCGGTTCATCCCGCGGCAGGTGATGGTCGGCTTCGTCAATGCGCTCGCGATCCTCATCTTCCTCTCGCAGGTGCCGGAGCTGCTGGGGGTGCCGTGGCTGGTGTATCCGCTGCTGGCGCTGAGCCTGCTGATCGTGTTCGGTCTGCCCAAGCTGACCACGGCGGTGCCGGCGCCGCTGGTGGCGATCGTGGTGCTGACGATCATCGTGGTGGCTGCGCGGATCGAGGTGCCGACGGTGGGCGACAAGGGCGAGCTGCCCAGCTCCCTGCCCACCCTGCTGATCCCCGATGTGCCGTTCACGCTCGAGACCCTGCGGATCATCGCGCCATACGCGCTGGGCATGGCGCTCGTGGGGCTCATGGAATCGCTCATGACGGCGAAGCTCGTGGATGACATCACCGATACCCGCTCGGACAAGACCCGCGAGTCCTGGGGGCAGGGCGTCGCGAACATCGTCACCGGCTTCTTCGGCGGTATGGGCGGCTGCGCGATGATCGGCCAGACCATGATCAATGTGCGCGCCTCGGGCGCCCGCACGCGCCTGTCCACGTTCCTAGCGGGCGTGTTCCTGCTGATCCTCGTGGTGGCCCTCGGCGACATCGTCGGGCTGATCCCGATGGCTGCGCTCGTGGCCGTCATGATCTTCGTGTCCGTGACCACCTTCGACTGGCATTCGATCCACCCCCGCACCCTCGCCTACATGCCGAAATCCGAGACCACGGTGATGGTGGTGACCGTGGTGGGCACGGTCGCGACCGACAACCTGGCCGTCGGCGTGGTGCTCGGCGTACTGGTGGCGATGGTCGCCTTCGCACAGCGCGTGGCGCACCTGGTGCACGTGGAGCGCACCCTCGAGGAGCGGGCCGACGGGACCGCGGTGGCGCGCTACACCGTGGACGGCGAGCTGTTCTTCGCCTCCTCGAACGACCTGTACATGATGTTCCGCTACGCGGAGGACCCGCAGCACGTGGTGATCGACCTGTCGAACTCCCACCTGTGGGACGCCTCGACGGTGGCGGCCGTGGATGCGATCACGGAGAAGTACCACCGCCACGGCACCGAGGTCGATGTGGTCGGGCTGAACAAGGCCAGTCGACGCATGCGGGTGCGGCTCGCGCACCTGCGGTGAGGCGCACTCCCACTACCCTCCTGGCATGACCTCTTCCCCGTCCGCTCCCCCGCCGCAGCCCCGCTCGACCCCGCAGCGGCGACGCTTCGACGCCACGTGGCTGCCCTTCGGGATGATGATCGGCTTCATCCTGGGCATGGGGATCGGCCTGGTGGTGGTGGACAACCTGTTCCTCGGCGCCCTGGTGGGCCTTGCGGTGGGCGCAGGCCTGGGCATCGCGCTGGGACGGCGCGGCAGCGTCCCGGACAGCGCCGCGGAGGAGGACGCGCTCGATGAGGAGCACCGCCGCGCCCACGGCGACCACGTTGCCCCGCGGCGCCCCGATTCTGGGCGCTGACTAGCGATCTCTGGGCGCTGACCAGCGTTTTCTGGGCGCCGACGTGCGCTCCTCCCTGAGGTCTCCGCGCGGTGCACAGAATCTTCACCCAGCCACCGCAGCGATGTCATGAATATTCCTTGCCCCCCTGACCCTTTGGCCCCGTGTGTCACGGACCGCCGCGGCTCGGTCCACGACGGGAACGCCGTCTCCGAGTCGCTGAGGAGGGACAACAGCCATGACCACAGCACACATCGCACGACGTTCGCGTGCCGCGCTGGCACTGGCCGCCTCGACCGCGCTGCTGTCACTGGCAGCCTGCGGGACCGACACCGCTGCCCAGGAGGAGGATGCTCCGGCCGAGCAGGCTGAGCAGTCCACGGGCGACGGTGGGCAGTCCAACAGTGGGGGCGAGCAGTCCGGGGACGGTGCAGGGACCGGCACGGGTGCGGGCGAGGATGAGGCCGCGGCGGGCCAGGGGGACCCGACGCGCATCGTCCTGGCTGCCGACCTCGAGGGCCAGGGCTCGGTGTGGGACATCGTCGTCGCACCAGGCACCTACGTCGACAACGACAACGGTCTGCTGGTGGGCATCGGCAGCCCGCACGACATCTGATCCCACGAGACACCGCAGCGCCGTGACGGCGCAGCCCGTCGGCTGCCGACCCCGGCCGGTCAGGTCCCTCACCCGGACCTGACCGGCCGGGGCGTGCCGTCGTACGGTATCCATGGCGACGTCCGCTGGGGGCGCGCCCGAGCCCGGGACGACCCGCGGCGCGCTGACCGGGGAGGACGGCCTCCGAGGAGGACCGCATGACCCCGCCTGATGCCCCGGGTGCACCGTCTTTCGCTGCGGCGCTGCGCCGCATCCTGGACCGTCCCGCGCTGACGCGGCTGCTCATCGGGTGGGGCGCCGTGCTCGCTCTGGCTCATGCGGCACCCGCTCTCGTCGGCCCTCTGCCGGGCTTGGCGCTCATCGCGCTGTTCGGGGCCGTGGTCGCGGTGATCGTCATCGCCGCCGGCGGCGTGGTCGCGCAGGCGGAGGCGCTCGCGCAGCGGCTGGGCGACCCCTACGGCACGCTCGTGCTGACGCTCTCGATCGTGGTGATCGAGGTGATCCTCATCGCCGGGGTGATGCTGGGGCCAGGGCAGAGCGCCACCATCGCGCGGGACTCGGTGATGGCGGTGTCGATGATCATCATGAACCTGGTGCTGGGGCTGTGCCTTTTGATCGGCGGGCTGCGGCAGGGGCAGCTGGCGCTGCAGCGGGTGGGCACCTCGGCGTACCTCGTGCTGCTGGTGCTGCTGGGGGCGACGGCCTTCGCCCTGCCCGCACAGATCGGGGAGGCGGGGCAGTTCCGGTCGGTGCAGGCGGTGGTAGTCGCGGCGTTGACGATGGGGCTGTACGCGCTGTTCCTGTGGCGGCAGATGGGGGCGCAGGCCGCGGAGTTCCAGGAGGTGGAGTTCCGGGAAGCGGTGGATGCGCCTGCCCGCCCGCCCCTGCGCACCGTCCTGCGGGAGCATCGCGCGGAGCTGCTGCTGCGCACGGGCCTGCTGGTCGCGACGGTGCTGCCAATCGTGCTGCTGGCCGAGCACATGGCGGCGCTGGTGGAGGATGGCCTGTCCCGGCTGGGGGCACCGCACGCGCTCGCCGGGCTGCTGATCGCGATGATCGTGTTCACCCCGGAGTCGCTGACGGCGGTGAGGGCGGTGCTGGGCGGCGAGGTGCAGCGCGTGGCGAACCTGTGCCACGGGGCGCTGGTGTCCACGTACGCCCTCACGATCCCGACGGTGCTGCTGCTGGGGCTCGTGACCGCCGCGCCGGTGGTGCTCGCGGAGTCCGGGGCGAATCTGCTGCTGCTCGGGGTGACGTTCGCCCTCGCGGCGATCTCGGCGGCCTCCCCGCGGGTGACGGCCGTGCACGGGGCGGCGCATCTGATGCTGTTCGCGCTGTACGTGCTGGCGCTGTTCGCCTGAGCGCGGCGCGGCGAGGGGGCGGCGGGAGCGAGGGCGGTAGGCTCGCGATGTGAATGCGACGACGCTGCTGATCCCCACCGATGACGGCGACCTGCCCGGCCTGCTGTGGCTGCCGGAGAACCTCGAGGAGCCGGTGCCCGGTCTCGTGGTGCTGCAGGAGATCTTCGGGCTGTCCGACTATGTGCAGCAGCGCTGCGCCGATCTCGCGGCCCTGGGGTACGCGGTGCTGGCCCCGCAGCTGTTCGCGCGCCTGGACCCGCCGGTGGTGGGGGTGCCCGACGGCGAGGATTTCGAGGCCTGGCTCGGGGAGGGTATGGCGCTGACGCAGGCGCTGCCGTGGGATCGGGCGGAGGCCGATGCGCTTGCGGCGCTCGCGGCGCTGCGGGCCCATGGCGTGGTGGACTCCGAGCGGGTGGGCCTGCTGGGCTTCTGCTACGGCGGCGGCCTGGCCTTCTCCACCGCGGCGGCGGCGATCCGGGAGCAGCGGCCACCGTCGGTCCTGGTCTCCTACTACGGGTCCGCGCTGCCGCAGCTGCTGGAGCACGCGGAGATCGTGGATGTGCCGAGCCTGCATCACTTCGGGACCGCAGATGCGTTCATCGAGATGCCGATGGTGGAGCAGATCCGTGCGGCGGTCACCGCCGACGGCGCGCGCGAGCAGGTCGAGTTCCGCCTCCACGATGGCGCAGGGCATGCCTTCGACAACCCGCATCCGGGGCTGTTCGACGCCGATGCGGCCGAGGCCGCCTGGCAGCAGACGGTGGCGTTCCTCGCGAAGACGCTCCCCAGCCGAGGCTGAGGAGCGTCGCGAGGCTGTTCGTCACAACCCGTCGGCCCTTTCCGCTCCGTCGGCCCTCTCCACCCCGGCGACGGGGACCTCCCGGCCCTCGCGCGCCGAGGCGTAGCAGGCGTCGATCACGCGGGCGCGCCGCAGCGCAAGGGAGCCGTCATGCGCGGCGTGCTCACCCGAGCGGACCGCGGCGAGGAAGTCCGCGATCGCGCCGGCGTGGCCGCGGTCCTCGCCGGGGGCGGGGTGCAGCTCGGCGGGCGTGCCGGCCACCTCGGTCCACACGGTGATCTTCGGGCCGGTGGGCGCGCCCCATTCGATGGTGGCCCCACCCTCGTCGCCGTAGAGGGTGACGTAGCACAGGTCGTGCGGGATCCACTGGGCCCAGGACGCCTCCAGCAGCACGGTCTCCCCGCCCTCGAGACGGAGGAAGGCGGTGGCGAGGTCCTCGACCTCGAAGGGCACGCCCTCCTCCACGGCGGAGACGCCGAAGCCGGAGCCGCCGCGGCCCTTGGGGCCGAATTCGGCGTGGGTGCTCGCGGAGGCCGCGGTGACCTCGGGCTCGCCCATGAGGTGCAGGGTCATGTCCAGCATGTGGATGCCGATGTCCATCATGGCGCCGCCGCCGGAGCTCTCGGCCTTGGTGAACCAGGTGCCGAGCCCGGGGATGCCCTGTCGGCGGATCCACCCGGTCTTGGCGTAGTAGATGGAGCCGAGCACACCGGCGTCCACGATGTCCTTGAGCGCCGTGACGTCTCCGCGCCGACGGTGGTTGAAGGAGACGTCCAGCACGCGTCCGGTGCGGCGGGCTGCCTCGACCATCTTGGCGGCGGCGTCCCCGGTCTGCGCCATCGGCTTCTCGGTGAGGACGTGCACGCCTGCCTCGAGTGCGGCGGTCGCCATCGGGGCATGTAGGAACGTGGGGGTGGCGATGGAGACGACGTCGAGCCGGGCTTCGGCGAGCATCTGCTGCCAGTCCTGGTAGAGACCCGGGACGTCATGCTCGGAGCCGAAGCGGTCCAGCAGATGCTGCTCCATGGCGGACAGCGCCACGAGCTCGACGGAGGGATCAGCGGCGTAGGCAGCCAGGTGCTGCTGCCCAGCCCACCCCAGACCGATCACCCCGGCGCGCAGCGGGCGGGGGTCAGCGGGGCCGACGGGGGCTAAGCCAGTGGTGGCGGCGCTGTCGGCGGGGTCGGTACCAGCAGAGGCGGTGCCAGCGGGGTCGGGGGCTGCGGTATTGGGGGCGGGGGTGGCGTCGGTCATCGGGGTCCTTCACGGGTGGTGGCGAGCAGGCGCAGCGGAGTTGTCCCGCAGGCTATCGCTCCTGATCCGTGCGCGACGAAGCGTCCGTCCCGAGCTACCACGGTGGGTCGATA
>NZ_PNHL01000003.1:218455-287394 GCF_002871795.1 Brachybacterium sp. UMB0905
AGCCCGCCGCCCGAGCCTCCGCCACCTCAGCCTCCACCACCTCCTCCGGCACCCGATGCCGGACGCTGGCGTCCAATGCCGGGGGCGAGGAGATGATGGTGCGGCCGCTGTGGCCCGTCCAGGCCACGCGGTGCCCCGACTGACCCCAATCTCCGTTGCCGTCCCCATCTCCGGCGCCGACCCGATTCCCGGTGCCATCCCTTTTCCCGGCTCGGCTCCCGTCCTCGGATCCTTCCCCGGCCAGGCCCGCATGCTCCGCCGCGTCCTGCAGGCGGATGACGCGGCGGCTGTCGTGCTCCTTGCTGCCGTTGCACAGCGCGCAGGTGCTCTGCCCGTTGTCGGCAGTGGTCGCACCACCGCGGGAGGCGGGGTGGATGTGGTCGTGCTGGCGCACGGCGGCGTTGCAGTAGGGGGCGCGGCAGGTGCCGTCGCGCCAGGTGAGGAAGCGGCGCAGGGCGGGTGGGAAGAAGCGGGCCCGCGATTCCAGGGCCACGAGCTCACCGGAGGTCGGGTGGGTATACAGCCGGCGCAGTACGGCGCGTAGCTGCGGCCCCTCGGCGCCCAGCGGATCGGGGTCCCCGGGCTCGGGGTCACCGGGCTCGGGTATCTCAAGGTGGCTGCGCAAGTCCTCGCGGAGCGCCTCGGCGGGCACGGGACCGTAGCCCTCGATCTGGGCGAGGTCTCCGGTGCCGGGGTCCAGCAGGGCGCGGTCGGTGATGATCACCCCGACGTCGAGCATCACGGGGTCCATGGCATCCTCCCGCCCCAGCACCGTGCTGACCAGGGCGTCTGCCATGAGCGCGCCGTGGCCGTCGCGGGCCCCGTCGGCGCGGCGCCGCTCCGCGTCCAGGTGCAGGCGTTTGCGCACGAGCGTCGCGTCCACGGCCGAGAGGTGGGCGCGCAGCGTCGCCATGCCGTGCTCTCCGGGGCTGAGCGTGACGTGGCGGGTGCGGCGGGCGCGCTGATGCCGCGTCGCGGCACCGTCGGGGTCGATCTCTCCGACGATCGCGTCGACGGCGCGCCGCCACTGCCGAGTCCCGGCACCCTCCATCCACGGGGCGCCCTGAGCGAGGATGCGGTCCACCTCGCGACGCTGCGCGGGGTCGAGCGCGGCAGAAGCCGTGGAAATGCCGTAGGCGTCGCGAGAGCGCAGGTGACCGGTGGCGAGCATCCCGAGCATCTCTGGCATGGTCTCCACGAGTCGGCGGGCCCCGGCCAGGGTGGAGCCGGCGGCGGCCGGGGACCGACGGGTCAGCAGCGACAGGTCGCGACGGGTGACCGCATCGGCCCGTTTCAGCAGTGCCGCATCACTGCCCGCGGCCTGCTCATCCCCGTCGGGGTCAGCATCGCGGGCGGCTTCGAGGGTGTCTTGGCGCGTACGGTCGGCGAAGGCCACTGCGGCGCGGGCCTCGAGCGCATCGACCGCGCCGCGCAGGCTATACAGCACCTGCAGCACGGCGACGACGTCATCCCGGCTGTACTCGGCGGGGGCGAACATGTCCCCGGGTTCTCGGGCCAGCTGGACGGCGAGGTGTGCGACGTCCCCCAGCAGGAGCGCGAGTCCCGCCGGCCCGGACTCGCGCAGTACGTCCAGCAGCGCCGGATGCGCGAGCTGCGCACTGGCGTTCTGCAGGGGCGGTGGAGTCGTCATGCCCCCAGCCTGGCAGGGCATGACGGCGTGAAAAAGACCCGACGAGAAAATGTGGATAAGCGGGCTCCCCTCCCCCAACCTTCCCGTTGACCTGCACCGATACCCGGTCGACCTATCCTCCACAAACGCGCCGACAAATTCTCACGAATGCGCGCATTTCACAGACCCGTCGGCCGACACTTCACCCCTTCACCACCCTGCGCGACAGCCACCGCCACCGCCATCCCGGCCATCATTCGGCGCCACGCGCACCTGCGCGGGTGCGGCGAGACCACGCGGCGACGCCGAACAGAGCCAGGGCGAGAGCGATGCCATGGGCGGTGCGGACGGCCGGCGGAGTGAAGAACTGCGGCAGGTAGGCAGCGACCAGCACAGCGGTGGCGACGGCGAACCAGCGGGCGCGGCCGGGGGTCATCATTGCCCAGCCGATCGTCCCGGCGGCGGCGAGCACGAGGCCGGCGGCGAAGAGGCTCAGCTGGAGCGGGCTGTTCCGCATCACGGACTCGGCCTGCAACAGGTCGAGGTTGCCGGATTCGAGCGCGGTGCGCGCAAGGCCGTTGAGCCCGAACGCCTCGACGCCGTAATAGGGAAGCAGCGCGGCGACGCCGACCGGAGCAACCCACGTCCACCAGCCCCGGCGGACGCTGGTCGCGATCGCCCCGGCAAGTGCCGCCCAACCGACCATTCCCGACACGTGCGACAGCGGCCACAGCGGCGACGCGAAGGCGTGTGCCATCTCGGTGACGTCGCCGAGCTTGTCATCCCACGGCCGTAGCAGTGGAAAGGCGGCGAAGGCGGCGCCGGACACCCCGGCGAGGATGCGAGAGGTCGTCGCGGCCATGACAGACTCCAATTGGGTGAACACCGTTCTCTGACGTGACGGTAGCACACTGGGTGAACAGCGTTCACCGAACTTGCTAGACTGCCCCCATGACCACCCGCGCCGAGGCGAAACAGCTCACCCACGACCGGCTGCTCAGCGTCGCCCGCGAACGCCTGCGCGAGGCCGGCGCAAGCGAGCTGTCGCTGCGTGACGTCGCCCGCGGCGCTGGCATCACGCCATCGGCGGTCTACAAGCACTTCGACAACCGGGATGCTCTGCTCACCGCGCTGCTCATCGGCAGTTACCGCGACCTCGCGGCGGCCCTGCATGCCGAACCGGCCGCGGGCGGCGATGCCTGGACGCGGCGGGCCAACCGGCTGCGCGCGTGGGCGCTCGAGCATCCGCAAGACTTTCAGCTGCTCTACGGCACCCCCGTGATCGGCTATGCCGCGCCGACTGAGACGGTTGAGCCGGCCGCGGCGGTTGCCGATGCCTTTCTCGAGCTCGTCGATGCGGTGCCCGAGGTTCCCAGGCCGCTCACCGAGCAGCTCACGGGCGCGGCGGCTGCGGCGGGTAGCGATCCGCGCGCCCTCGCCTGGACCCTCGCGAGTCTGAGCCACCTCGTCGGTCACCTCATGCTCGAGCTCGGCGGCCACTTCGTCGGAACCGCCGCCCCGGCCGACAACCTCTGGAACTGGATCGTCGCAGGGCAGCAAGCGCACGCTGCATAGGTGTGCAGCGATAGGCGCCGATACAGCTCGCCCCTCCCGAGGTCACCGGCCCGACGTGTCACTCCCCCGTCGGCACCATCGCCATCACGTCAGCCGCCGCCCCGTAGAGCGCCCGGTGTGCCGCGCGCATCCGCGCATGCCCCTGCACCGCGCGCGCCTCCGGCTCCACCACCACGCCGCCTGACCGAGCCTGTTCGGCGAGCGGGCGGATCCGATGCGGCAGCTCGAGTGCCTCGGCCGCCAGCAGCGCGGTTCCGAGCAGCGCGGCATCCGCCTCCGGCACCGCGCGCACCTGGCGTCCGGTCACGTCGGCGAGGATCCGCCGCCAGGGGGCCGATGCCGCTCCCCCGCCGGTCACCGCGAGCACCCCCGCGCCCCCGTCGGCCCCTTCGCCCCCGTCGGCGCCGTCGACCCCTGCGAGGGCGTGTCCGATCGCATGCGCGACCCCTTCGAGCACCGCCGCGTACACGTCCGGGCCGCGGGTCGTGGCGTCCATGCCGAGCACGGCCGCACGCAGCTCGGCGTCCCGCACCGGGTAGCGTTCGCCGTGGATCGAGGGCAGGGCGAGCAGGCCCGTCGGCCCTCTCCCGCACTCTGCTTCCCGCTGCTCCAGCAGGCCATCGGCCTGCGACGTCGAAGCCCCACCGAGGAATGCCTCACGCGCCCACGAAGCGGCGGCCCCCGCAGCGAGCAGCGCGGAGATCCGCAGGGAGCGCCGCCCTGATCCGTCTGCCTCCAGCAGCAGCCGGTGGGACACGTCCACGCTGTGCCGCGCCGAGCCCACGGGCGCATCGGCCACCACGGAGGCGACCCAGCCGCTGGTGCCCATGTACGCGTAGGCCTCCCCGGCGGCGAGACCGACGATCCCCGCGGTGGTAGCGCCGGCATCCCCCGCGACGAGAACGACAGGGATCCCCGCGGGAAGGCCCAGCAGATCCTGGGCCCGCGCGTCGGTGCGGCCGATGGTCTGCGCGGATCCGCTGGTCAGACGGGGTAGATGCTCCTGCGGGATTCCGGCGGCCCGCGCCACGGCAGGAGACCAGCGGCGCGTCCCGGCATCGAGCAGCCCGGTGGTCGACGCGGTGGTGGGGTCGCACCAGGCGCCGAGCCCCAGGGCGTCCGCGAGAAAACCGGCAGGCCCGAACACGAGGCCGCGCGAGCGTTTCACGGTGGCGGGGTCGGTGCGGCGCAGGCGGCGGTGCATCGCGGCGCAGCTGGTGGCGTCCTGCTGATTGCCGGTCAGGGCATCCCAGTCGGCGCCCTGCCCGGCGAGCAGCGCGTGGATCTCCTCGGCCTCGATCACGGCGCGGGTATCGCTGTACAGGATCGCGGGGGTCTGCGGGGTGCTCGGGGCGGGCAGGAGGATGAGGTCCTGCATCTGCCCGGTGATGGCGAGGGCCGACGGGGGCGCGGTGTCTGCCGCGGCGCTGACCTCACCGATCGCCTCCCGGGTGGCACGCAGCCAGTCCCCCGGATCCTGCTCGGCACCGCCATCGGGCGTGGTCGCGGTCGGGTATGCGCGGGTGGCGACGGCGCGGGTGCGGCCATCACAGTCCACGAGCGCGGCTTTCGCGGCGGAGGTGCCCAGGTCCAGGCACAGCAGCGGGGGTGATGCGGGCTCGCCAGTCATGGGATCAGCGTAGGCGTGGGATCGTGAGCGCATGACTGAGCTGCGCATCCGCCCCGCCCGCCTGGCCGAGATCCCCCGAGTGGTGGAGATCGAGACGCAGGCTGACCAGGTGTTCCGCACGGTCGGGTTGCCTGAGCTGGCGCAGGACCCACCGGATCCGGGGCGCCGGGAGGCACTGGCCCGGGAGGGCCGGCTGTGGGTACTGGAGCGCGTGACGACGCTCGCGGGCTTCGTGACAGCCGAGCTGCTGGATGGGCATGCGCATGTGGGCCAGCTGTCCGTCGCGCCGGAGCACGCTGGGCACCGGTTGGGCCGACGTCTGCTGGAGCATGTGGAGCACTGGGGCAGGGCGCAGGGGTGCCCGGCGACCACGCTGACCACCTTCGTGGACGTCCCGTGGAACGCCCCGTATTACACGCGGCTGGGCTACGCGGTTCTGCCTGCCGAACAGTGGGGGCCGGGTCTCACCCGCACGATGCAGCGGGAGGCGGGGCTGCCGGGGCTCGGCGCCGCTCCCCGCTGCGCGATGATCAAGCCGTGCCCGTCGGCCGACGGGGCGTGAGCCTGGCGCCTCCCCTGCAGATGACGGATCCCCCGCCTCCACGGATGGAGACGGGGGATCCGTTGTCAGGGCCGATCAGGGCCGGTCAGGGTCAGCTGGGTGAGCTCACTCCTGCTCGGTGTCCCGACGGCGACGGCTCACCAGCGCGGCACCGCCGGCCAGGAGGGCCGCGGCCAGGCCCGCGAGACCGGCCGCCTCCACACCGGTGCGCGCCAGCGGGCCGCTGGGCTTGCCGGGGTGGGCGGGCGTCTGCGTCGAGCCGGAGCCGCCGGGGGCGGGCTGACCCGGAGTGGGCTGACCCGGAGCGGGCTTCTTCGAGTCCGGGTCCTTCGGGGCCGGAGGCTCCTTCTCACCGGCCACGGTGACGGTCACGGTGTCGATGACGTTGCCCTCCGGGGCTCTTCACAGATGACGGTGTAGTTCGGTTTTGAATCCTCCGGTGTCCAGTAGTGATCGGATGACGTAGTGGGCGAGGTTGCGGAAGCCCAGCGCGGTGCCGCGGAGGTGCTCGAGTCGGCCGTTGATCGCTTCCGTGGGGCCGTTGCTGGTGGCGGGGTGGTCGAGGTAGGCCAGCACGTCCTCGGCCCGGTGTTTCAGGGTCCGGCCAAGGGTGATCAGCTCTTTGAGCTGCTTGGGTACTCCCTCGGTGAGGTCGTCGATCACTGCTTGCAGGGCCTTCTTTCCCGCGGCGCGGTCGGGGTCACGATACGCGGCGACGATGCGCTGGTAGATGCCCCAGGTTGCTTCGACCTCGACGTGCGCATCGCTGGCGAACACGGCCCTCAGGCGGGTGGTCTGCTTGTCGGTGAGCAGGTCCGCTCCGGTGTGCAGTACTCGGCGGATGCCGTAGAGCGGGTCTGCGGACCGGCCACGATGACCGAGGGTTGCCTGCTGGACGCGTTGGCGGCACTGATCGACCTTCTCGCCAGCCAACGCGACGACGTGGAACGGGTCCATCACTGCGGTCGCCTCGGGCAGCTCCTGGGCGGTCGCGGTTTTGTAGCCGGGCAATCGACGGTGCCTCGGGAGACGCCCTACTGACCGCACCGGTGGCACCAGTTGTCCGGTTCGATCACGCGACACTCCAGTACCGATCGGTGCGGCTCGATCCGCTGCCCGGGCACGGTCAGGCCCAGCCTGTCGAGCTGGCAGAAAGTATCGAGAACGGGCGTGGTAAAGGTAGCGTTGAGCACGTCGAGGTCTTCCAGATGGCGAGCTTAGGAACTTCCATCATCGGGAGACCTCGACGCCTATCCCGGCACCGCCGCGCCGATGGGTCCCTACACCCTCATCTGTGAAGAGCCCAAATAATGCTGACCCCGGGCCTGGACCGTTGAGCTTGCGTCCCTCACCAGCAACGCCTACGTTCTTACTCCCTAACGAGCGGCCAGGGTAGCTCAGGATTGCCTAGGAGAACTGCTCGGTAACTTGGAGGTAATCTTCCCTCACGAGCGTCTTCAACTCCGCCTCGATTCGTCCTCGCAACTCAGGGCGCTCTGTCCCCAACGCTGTCGATGCGTCACGCCAGCGGTCCGCCTCATAGAGCCAGACGGGACGAGTGAGGAGTTCCGCTGACTCCCACTCATATCGCGGCCATACGTGGGCATGGACCATCGCGTCGGTGTTGCCGAGCACCTCAAGATTGGTTCGTCGAAATGCTGGGTCCAGGGAGCGACATGCTCTCTCGACTGCGGTCGCGAGGAGGTCAGCGTCAGCGAGGAACTTGACCCGCTCGAGACGCGGCATATCTGCCAGTGCGGAGGGCGTCGGGTCTTTGCCCAGTAACACGCAGTATCCGGGCAGGAATTGCACGTCACCGATAACCGCGTAGCCGACGCTGAGTTCTGCCAGGACCGTTGGGTTCTCGCCTCGTCGTGCAGCACCGATCCGGTCATCACGCCAGTCCATGCACCCGACCATACCGGTACCTCACAGCGAATGCCGTCAGACTCGGAGAATCGATCAACACTGAGCCGACCTGCAGATGCTCGACCTCCATGTCGCCAGGAAGCGATGGCCCCCGACTCAACCTGCACAGCCGCGTTGCTGTCAAAGCTGCTGTCAAATCCGGTTCGAGGACCTTCCCCTAGGGGAAACTTCTCCGGTCTGACCTGCGGTGGGCCCCGTGGGGATCGAACCCACGACCCGCGGATTAAAAGTCCGATGCTCTACCGACTGAGCTAGAGGCCCTGGCTCGCCGCGCGGGCGAGCCCAATCATCCTACCGGCGCGGCAGCCTCCCGTAGCACGAGAGGCGCAGCACACCGGCCACGGCCCACGGCCGACGGAGCGCTCCGCGCGCCATCGGCCGCTGATCCTGTGCGCTCAGGCCTTCTTCTTGCTCACAAAGTGAAGGATCACACCGACGAGCAGCAGCAGGAAACCCAGCATGCCGCCGAACACGCCCATCAGCACACCGCCGACGCCCGCGAAGATCCCGCCGATGGACACCGGCGGGCCCACAGCCACCGGGGTGCCGCCGCAGTCGATCGTGTAATCGCCGGCCTCCGTGGCCGTGAAGGAGTCGAAGGAGACCCAGGTGCGCTCCCCCGTGCCCAGTTCGCTGGACTGGGCGGTGCCCGGCGCTGCCGCCTCGCCCGATGGTGCGGTCACCGTGCACGAGGGCGCGGGTGTGCCCTCATCGACATACAACTGCAGGGACTCATCGGCCTCAGCGCTGTAGGTGCCGGAGCCACTCTCGAGCACCTGGAGCTTTCCTGCGCCACTGGCCACATTCCCGAAGCCGGCCACGGCCAGCACCACGCCCAGGATCACGCTCAGCGCCAGGATGGCGCCGCCCAGGATCATGAGGATCTTCGGGGCCTTGGACTTCTTGCGCGGCGCGGGCGGAGCTCCGGTGTAGCCATGGGCGGGCTGAGGCGAAAACTGCTGGGACACGGTGACTCCTGTGGGTCGGGGAGAGCGCGCCGGTGGGCGCGGACGCGGCCAGCGTAACGCCCTGGATAGACTCGCGCCCATGCCAGATCCCCTCGTCCTCGCCGCCGACGTCGAGACCGAGCTGATCGAGCGCAAGAGCCGCTTCATCACCCGACTGCACCGCGTCGAGGACGTAGAGAAGGCTGACGCCCTGGTCCGTGCCGCCCGCAGCGAGCACCCCGATGCCCGCCACCACTGCACCGCGCTCGTCCTCGCCGAACGGGCCGACCGCGCCCTGGTGCACCGCTCCAATGACGATGGTGAGCCTGCCGGGACCGCCGGGATGCCGATGCTGCAGGCGCTGCTGCACGCGGAGCTCGTGGACGTCCTCGCGATCGTGATCCGCTACTTCGGCGGCGTGAAGCTGGGGGCCGGCGGGCTGGTGCGCGCCTACACCGCGGGCGTGGAGCAGGCTGTGGGCCAGGCGCGTCTGCTGCGGCGCACCGAGCAGATGGTCGCCCAGGTCGAGGTGTCCCCGGCCGACGTCGGGATCGCGGAGAACGCCGTTCGGCTCTGGGCCGCCGGGGCTGGCGCGACCGTGGAGCCCACCGAGTACGGGACGCGCTCGGCGCTGCTGACCGTGCTGCTGGAGCCCACGGATCTGCCCTCCTTCGAGGCCGATGTGGCCCGCTGGTCCTCCGGGCGATTCACCGTCGAGGACGCCGGGCGCCGCACCGCCGACGTGCCGCGGTGAGACGTGCCGCGGTAGAGAGACCAGCCATAAGACAGCGGCGCCGCACCGGATCGCTCCGATGCGGCGCCGCCGCGAGCATGCTGTGAGGCACGCAGGCCTCACGCGATGCGTGGGTGTGCCTGGATCAGGCGCGCTTGGCGAGGAAGCCGTAGATCACCATAACGATGATCGCGCCGACGATGCCCAGCAGGATGGTGCCGACGCTCCAGGGGTTGTTCATGATGCCGCTGACGCCGTCACCACCGAGCAGGCCGCCGATGAAGCCGCCGACGATCGCGCCGATGACACCGAGGATGATCGACATGCCCAGGCCCATGCCCTGCTTGCCGGGCATGATGGCGCGGGCCAGCAGGCCGATGATGGCGCCGATGATGATCCAGGAGATGATCAGTCCAAGAAGGCCCATGAGATTGCTCCATTTCGTGGGGGAAGAGGTCAATCGTGCAATCACATTCTCCCGAGGCTCGTGGGCGAACTGGGAATCCGGGCCGACACCGCTGGTCAGAACGTCGACCAAGCGGTCAAAGCGGCCCTATCACACGGTGACCCCTTCGGCCCGGGCCTTTAGTGCCGGACGGTCATGTGAGGGGCACAGGCACGGCCCCCATCGGCCCTCTACACACGGAAGCGCCCGAGCCCGCCATCGCGGACCCGGGCGCTCAACGCATCGCCGCGGCGATCAGAAGTCCCAGTCGTCGTCCTCGGTCTCCACGGCCTTGCCCATCACATAGGAGGAGCCGGAACCGGAAAAGAAGTCGTGGTTCTCATCGGCGTTCGGGGACAGCGAGGCAAGGATCGCGGGGTTCACCTCGGTCTGATCCGCCGGGAACAGAGCCTCGTAGCCCAGGTTCATCAGGGCCTTGTTCGCGTTGTACCGCAGGAAGGTCTTGACCTCCTCGGTCCAGCCCACCGGGTCATACAGATCCTCGGTGTACTCCTCCTCGTTGTCATACAGCTCCATGAGCAGCCCGTACGTGTAGTCCTTGAGCTCCTGCTGGCGCGCCGGATCGGACTTCTCCACGGCCCGCTGGAACTTGTAGCCGATGTAGTAGCCGTGCACGGCCTCATCACGGATGATCAGGCGGATGATGTCCGCGGTGTTCGTCAGCTCGCCGTGGCTGGAGTAGTGCATCGGCAGGTAGAAGCCGGAGTAGAACAGGAAGGACTCCAGCAGCGTGGAGGCGACCTTCCGCTTCTCCGGATCATCGCCCTGGTAGTAGCTCATGACGATCTTCGCCTTCTTCTGCAGCGGCTCGTTGAACTCGCTCCAGCGGAAGGCCTCGTCGATCTGCTTGGTGTTCGCCAGGGTGGAGAAGATCTGCGAGTAGGACTTGGCGTGCACCGACTCCATGAACGCGATGTTGGTGTACACCGCCTCCTCATGCGGGGTGACGGCGTCGGGGATCAGCGAGACCGCGCCGACGGTGCCCTGCACCGTGTCCAGCAGCGTCAGCCCCGTGAACACGCGCATCACCAGGTTCTGCTCCTGCTCGGTGAGCCGGCCCCAGGACGGGATGTCATTGGACAGCGGCACCTTCTCCGGCAGCCAGAAGTTGCCGGTCAGGCGGTCCCACACCTCCTGGTCCTTGGGGTCGGGGATCCGATTCCAGTTGATCGCCTGGACGGAAGTCTTCAGGTGGTCGGAGTTCACATCTGCCTCGCTCGACGGGTGGGCCCGGGCGTCGGCGCACGCTAGGGGGCCGACGGGGCGGGCGGGGTCGCAGCCAGTCTAGGCCGCGGCAGTGGTAGCCGGCTCGGGGCTCGCCCAGCGCCGGTGTCGAGGTGGTCACCTCGGGGCGAGGCCTACCGGGAATGGCACCTCACCACCTTGGCCCAGACCGTATGGGGAGTCCTCCCCATCGCAGGGCTGGCCGGATGGCCCTAATGTTCTGACGCAACAGACTAGATGTAGCTGGTCATGACCGTGGCGGCGTCTGTCCCGGCACCCGATGCAGAGGAGCTGGAGGATGCCGAGACTCGGGCGGTTCGGGTGGAGCGCGATGGCGCCTCGGGCTTGACGGCGACGGAGATCCTCATGTTGCGCGGCCGCTATCTCCGGGCGGACCGCAGTGCTCTCGCCACAACTCTCGTCGGGATCGACCCCACCGAGATGTCGCGGCAGATCACCTCGGTCATGACCCCGCGCCGCTGAACCCGCCACCCGCGGGATCCCCGCTGCTCAGCGGCGTGCGCGCCTCGCGCGGGCCTCGCGCTGGAACCGCTCGCGGTCCGCGGCTCGCTGTCCACGCAGCCACGCGGGATACATCCACAGCGGCAGCACCGAGCTGTGAGCCGTAGGGATCGCGATCACGAGCCAGACCACGACCTCGAGGGCGAGAGCACCCAGCAGCAGGCCGTTGATCAGGGCCGTGGGGGCGCCCAGCAGGGCAGCGAGAGCCGCCGCGAGGACCGCGAGCGCGCCCACGATGAGGGTCTGCGCCGCAAGCGGCAGGATCAGCAGGACGATGCGCTCCGGTGCATTGGCGAACTCTGAGTCGACCAGCGGTTTAGCCACCCACCACTGCGAGGCACCACGTCGGCGCATCCACGCCAAGACAAGCGCCAGCACGACGCCGGCACACCCCGCGAGGGCAGCGATCAGGAGCATGAGCAGAGGCGCGACGTTCACGTCTGTAGCGTCCCACAGCTGTTTCTGACCCCGGCCGGTCCGGCTCTCCGACTCCAGGTATTCCGGCCGCAGCACGAAGGAGACCGCTCCTGCCGCCCGTGTTCATCGATGCGATGCACAGGGCCGACGAAAGTTTGTCCCCCTGGTCAGCAGCCGCGTATAGGTTCATGCCATGCCCTCCCCCGCTGCCACCCCGTCGGCCACCCCCGCCCCCTCTGATCCGCCCGCGCAGACCTCCCTGTCCACCGCCCCTGCGCGGTCCCTCGCGCCCGACCTCGCGCGCGGGCTGATGCTCGTGCTCATCGCGATCGCGAACGTCTCGTGGCTGCTGTGGGGGCAGGAGGGCACCGTCGGGATGACCCCGCATGTGCCCGCACACGGGCCGCTGGACACCGCGGTGCAGGCGGTCATGACGATCGCCGTGGACCATCGGGCGATGCCGCTGTTCGCCTTCCTGTTCGGCTACGGGATGGTGCAGTTCCACCGCTCGCGCCTGGGTCGTGGGATCTCTCCGCAGGTGGTGCGGGTGATGCTGCGACGGCGCCATTGGGCGATGCTGCTGTTGGGGCTGCTGCATGCCGCGCTGCTGTTCTACGGCGACATCCTCGGCGCCTACGGGATCGCGGCCCTGCTGATGGTGTGGATCTTCTTCGGTCGGCGCACCCGCACCCTGGTCATCTGGGTCTGCGTTCTCGCCGGGATCTCCGCGATCTTCGCCCTGTTCAGCATCCTCAGCGCCATCATGCTCACGGTGTTCGCGCCCGAGGGGGCCGCTGCCCCCACCACGGGACCGGCCGCCTGGGGAAATGACACCTTCCGCGACTGGGCCTACGCCTCCCCGTACCTGACCGGCATGGGGCTGCGGCTGCTGATGTGGGGCACCAGCCTGCTGCCCTCCGCACTGATGGCCGTGCCGCTGCCGCTGCTGCTGGGCTGGATCGCCGCCCGGCATCGCCTGCTCGAGGAGCCGTGGCGGCATGTGCGCACGCTGCGCCGCATCATGATCGGCGGCATCGCGATCGGCTGGCTGACCGGCCTGCCCGATGCCCTGCTGATCCTGGGCCTCATCCCGCTGGCGCCCGAGGCATCCTGGGGCTTTGCGACCTTGAACACGCTCGGCGGCGTGGCCTGCGGCGTCGGGTACGCGGCAGCGTTCGCTCTGCTGGCCCAGCGGCTCGAGAGGCGGCCGGAGGTCGCGAGCGAGGTGGCCGATGGGGGCCCGGATCGTGCCGCCATGTCCCGGCAGGAGCGCAAGGCTTTGCGCGCCGAGCGGGCCGCGCAGCAGCTCGCGCTCACCCCGGCTGAGCGCGCCGTCGGCGTCCCCGCGGATCCGGCGCCGCCAGCGGGCGTGACCCCGCCGCTGCTGGCACGCGTGATTGCCGCGGTGGGGCAGCGCTCGCTGACGTTCTATCTGTTCCAGTCCGTGGTGCTGGTGCCGCTCATGGCCAGCTGGGGGCTGGGACTCGGCCCGCACCTGAGCACCACCGCGGCGATCGCGATCGCCATCGGGGTGTGGCTGCTGTCCCTGCCGCTGGCCTGGCTGCTGCACACCCGCGGCATGCGCGGCCCGGCAGAGAAGCTGCTGCGGCGCATGACCTACGGGAAGCTTGATCCACGGGGAGATCTCCCCATCGCCACGGCGTCGACCAGCTCCTAAGCTACCGGCCACGATCGGGCCGACAGGACATGCGCGGTCCGCTGGAGAACAGGGGATGCCATGCGGGTGCTGGGACTGACCATCATCATGCTGCTGCTGTTGGCGACGGCGATCACGCCGCGCGGCGTGTGGTGGGCGCTGGCCTCCTGGCAGTACCGGCACCCGGACAAGGTAGAGCCCAGTGAAGCGTCCTTCTTCATCACGCGACTGGGCGCGATCCTCGCGCTGCTGCTCTTCGGGGGCATGGCGTTGATGTCGCTGGCCGACTAGTCGAGCAACGCCGGGGAGGCGGATGAGGAGCGGCAGACCCTCAAGGAGATGCAGCAGCGCGAGGAGGCCATGGAACCGCTGTTCGACGAGATGAAAGAGGACTTCTCCGAACTCAGCGATCTGGTGCTACGGCGCGCCCAGGCGTCGGAGATGGGCGAGCGCGGCGTGATGCTGCTGTCGGAGAGCTACCTGGTGCGCGATGCCGAGATCGAGCGGGATCCCAAGCAGGCCGTGACTGTCACGTGGACGGCGGTGGACACTGCGGCGCGCACTCCCGAGTACGCCTTCGAGATCTGGGATCTCTCCGTGCCGCCCGCCGAACGCTCGAACGCTGAGTTCCCCTCCTACCTCTCCACGGTGCCGGACAGCACAGACCTCCTGCTCCACCTCGACGGGATCGCGCATGCGGACTCCTGCCGGGGTCTGCCGCTCGGGGTCGAGGAGGATGCCAAGACGGTGCGCATCACCGTCGGCACCCCGGAGTTCGACTATCAGGGCAGCGGAGACTGCACCGGGAGATACAGCAGCTCATACTGGTTCGCCCCGCTGGACCTCGACGAGCCCGTGGGGGATCGGGAGGTTGTGATCCTCCAGGGCCCCGAGGACTGACCGGCCGACGCAGCTGTTCTCACCCCGCCCGCGCGCTGACCTCCACTCCGCAGCGCTCCCCGGCCGTGCGGGCCTGTTCGGCCACCTCCGCGAAGCGAGCGGGCCAGTCCTTCAGTGCGGTGAGCTGCGCGGCGAAGTCCTCCGCAGCGCCGTCCGGTCGGGCCTGCTGCAGCACGAGGGCGCGCCCGCCCGCGCGGGACACAGCCCCCACCACCTGTGTGACCTGGTCCAGCAGCGCCGGCGTGACGGTCATGCGCAGCTCATGCTCCACGCCGGAGGCGAGCAGCATCTCCAGGGAGCGGTGGGCCCGCTCCCAGGCGTTCGCGCGGCCCACGAGGTCGTCGTACCCCGTCGGCGCGGCTTTGACATCGAAGCCCACCCAGTCCACGAGCGGTGCTGCGACGCGGCGCCCGTCGGCCGTGATACCCAGCAGGCCGCTGAGCCGGGTGGGGAACGCGCCGCCGGTGTGCAGGCCGACGGCGAAACCGGCCTCCCGCACCCGCTGTGCGGCGGGGATGAGGGCGTGCTGCATCGTGGCTTCTCCCCCGCTGAACACCACGGCATCGAGCAGCCCGCGGCGCCTGGCGAGCAGCGCCTCAAGGTCCGCGAACGATGCCGTGCCGGGGGCGGTGGCATCCAGGATCGCGGTGTTGTGGCAGTAGGTGCAGCGCCACGGGCAGCCCTGGCAGAACACGGTCGCGGCGAGCTTCCCCGGCCAGTCCACGGTGCTGAGCGGCACGATCCCCGCGATCCGCAGGTCCTCGGCGCTGACCGGGGCACGGCCGTCGGCGCGGCCGTCGGCGCGGCCGGGGGTGCGGCCGACGGGGCGGACCCCGGGGCGCTCACGTACCCCGGGGTCCGGCGCGATCGGCAGGGTCGTCACAGCTCGACGGTGCTCGCAGCCGCGGCCTGCTCGGTGAAGAAGGTGCGTTCGGCGTACTCGCCCTTCTTGCCGATGTTGAACGAGGCCACGGGCCGGAAGTAGCCCATCACGCGAGTCCACACCTCGCAGACCTCCCCACAGCGCTCGCACACGTGGTGCTCACCGGCCAGGTAGCCGTGCACGGGGCAGATCGAGAAGGTGGGCGTGATCGTCAGGTAGGGCAGGCGGAAGCGGGTCAGGGAGCGACGCACCAGCTCCTTGCAGGCCTCGGGGCTCGAGACCTGCTCGTTCATGTACAGGTGCAGCACGGTACCGCCGGTGTACTTGCCCTGCAGCTCCTCCTGCCGCTCGAGCGCCTCGAAGGGATCCTCGGTGGCGCCGACCGGGATCTGCGAGGAGTTCGTGTAGTACGGGTTCTGCGGCGTGCCGGCGGTGAGGATGTCCGCGAACCGCGCCCGGTCCTCCTTCGCGAACCGGTACGTGGCGCCCTCCGCCGGGGTGGCCTCGAGGTTGTAGAGGTTCCCGGTGAGCTCCTGGTACTCGACCATGCGCTCGCGGATGTGATCGAGGATCCGCACGCACATCGCCTGGCCGTGATCGTCCATGAGGTCGTGAGCGTCGGCGGTGAAGTTGCGGACCATTTCGTTCATGCCGTTCACGCCGAGGGTGGAGAAGTGGTTGTTCAGGTGGCCCATGTACCGCTTCGTGTACGGGTACAGCCCGCCGTCCATGAGCTCCTGCACCGTGGCGCGGCGCCGCTCCAGGGTCTCCCGCCCCAGCTCCAGCAGATGATCCAGCGCCTCCAGCAGCGCCGGTTCATCCCCGGCGTGCAGGTAGCCCAGCCGCGCCATGTTCACGGTGACCACACCGATCGATCCGGTCAGCTCCGCGGAGCCGAACAGGCCGTTGCCGCGCTTGAGCAGCTCGCGCAGATCCAGCTGCAGGCGGCAGCACATGGAGCGGATCATCCCCGGATCCAGGTCCGAGTTCAGGAAGTTCTGGAAGTACGGCAGCCCGTACTTCGCGGTCATCGCGAACAGCCGCTCGACGTTCTCACCCTCCCAGTCGAAATCGGGGGTGATGTTGTAGGTGGGGATCGGGAAGGTGAAGGCACGGCCATCGGCATCCCCGTCCATCATCACCTCGAGGTAGGCGCGGTTGATGAGGTCCATCTCCGCCTGCAGCTCGCCGTAGGGGACCTCGAACACCTCGCCGCCGATCAGGGCGTACTGCTCGCGCAGATCCTCAGGGCAGGTCCAGTCGAAGGTGAGATTCGTGAACGGGCACTGCGAGCCCCAGCGGGAGGGGACGTTGAGGTTGTGGATCAGCTCCTGCATGTGCTGACGCACCTGCTCATAGCTCAGCTGGTCCTTGCGCACGAACGGCGCCATATAGGTGTCGAAGGAGGAGAAGGCCTGCGCTCCGGCCCATTCGTTCTGCAGCGTGCCCAGGAAGTTCACGATCTGGCCGCAGGCGGAGCCGAAGTGCTGCGGCGGGCGGGAGGCGATCGCGCCGGCCACCCCGTTGAAGCCCTCCTCCAGGAGGGTGCGCAGGCTCCAACCCGCGCAGTAGCCGGTGAGCATGTCCAGGTCATGGATGTGGATGTCGCCCTCGCGGTGCGCCTGCCCGGCCTCGGGGCTGAACACCTCATCCAGCCAGTAGTTCGCCATCATCTTCCCGGCGGCGTTGAGGATCAGGCCGCCCACGGAGTATCCCTGGTTCGCGTTCGCGTTCACCCGCCAGTCCGCGCGCGAGGTGTACTCGGTGACGGTGGCGACCGGGTCGATCAGACGGCGGGCCGGGGTGCCGGCGATAGCGTTCGGCGCGGCGGCAGCGTCGGTCTCGGGGGCAGGGCGCGCGGCGGCAGCGTCGGTCTCGGGGGCAGGGCGCGCGGAGACAGAGGCAGTCATGGGGTTCTCTCCTGGTGAGGTGCTGCGGATGAGGCTGCGGGCGCTGCAGGGAGAGCAGACGGGGCCTGGGCCCGTCGCGGCCACCGCATTCGATGTCACGCTTACGCTAGGAAGCGGCCACTACATGTAGGGGTCGCGACACGCCCGCGACACGACATGTTGTGGCGGCCGGGAGATTTCGCAGCCGATGGCGGGACCAACGTCCCCGCTGAGGTTCAGGGCTGACGGCGGCGCTCGCGCGCCGGGACGACACCGGCACACCCCCCGGAACAGTCGGACACCCCACGAGCTGACGACCTGACACATCCCGGGCCGATGTCGTGAAAAGCGTTTAGGATGCGGCCATGACCGCTACGCCGCTGCCCGATCCCGCCTCCCCTCCCGTCCGCTCCCGCACCGCGGACCGTGCGCGGGCGGATCGTCAGCGCGGCCCCAGCCCGCGGTATCTGCGCGAGGTGCAGCGTCCCGAGATTCGCGAGGACATCCGTACGCTCGCGTTCTTCGTGCGCGTGAACTGCGACGGGAACCATCGCACGCTCCCCCGTCGGCCCCACGAATCCCATGCGGTGACCGCCGGGGTGTACGACGATCCGGGGCTGCGCGGGGTGCAGGCCCACGGTGTGCCCACCCTGTGCCAGGAGTGCTCCGACCATCTCGCCTACGGGGAGGCGCGGCGCGTGTTCTGCCCCCTGGATCCCAAGCCGTTCTGCGCCGAATGCGAGATCCACTGCTTCATCGCCGCGGAACGCGCCTGGAACAAGCAGATGATGCGCTACTCGGGGCCGCGGTCCCTGTTCCATGGCTATGCCCTGGAGGGTGCCAAGCACTTCGCGCTCAGCGTGCGGCGCTACTCGGGCACGTACGTGCGGCGGATTCTCCAGCGTGAGAACGCGTCGGCGTAAGGAAGGTCCGGGGCATCGCCCCTGATCCAGCAGCGGTGCCCCATCCCTCCCGTGCCGAGCGAAGCGCTCGCGACCGGGCGAGATTCTCAGTGCCCGGCGAAGTTCTGCGTCGCGTACCAGGAGCCCTTGGAGCTCTGCGCCACGCCCACACCGAGGTCGGTATAGCTGGCCCCGAGGATGTTCTGCCTGTGCCTCGAAGACCCCATCCACTGCTGCACCATCGCGGCAGCCAACCCGGTGGCCGAGCCGGATCCCGCACTACGCATGAGGATGTTCCCCGGGGCGGCATGCCACCCGGACGGGTACTGCGAGGTGAAGTTCGGACGATGCATGAAATCCCCGGTCCGCGCCATGGTCTCCGACCAGTCCACTGCGATCCGGTCCGACGTGCTGTTGCGCTCCAGCGGAGACACCCCTGCCTTCTTCCGCTCCACATTGACCAGCCGGAACACCTCAGCGCTGACCGTTTCACGGCTCTTCACAGATGAGGGTGTAGGGACCGTCGGCGCGGCGGTGCCGGGATAGGCGCCGAGGTCTCCCGATGATGGAAGTTCCTAAGCTCGCCATCTGGAAGACCTCGACGCGCTCCACGCTACCTTCACCACGCCCGATCCCGATACTTTCTGCCAGCTCGACCGGCTGGGCCTGACCGTGACCGGGCAGCGGATCGAGCCACACCGATCGGTGCTGGAGTGTCGCGTGATCGAACCGGACAACTGGTGCCACCGGTGCGGTCAGCAGGGCGTCTGCCGAGGAACTGTCATCCGGCGCCTGGCCCACGTCCCGCTGGGTTGGCGACCAACGATGTTGCAGCTCAGAGTGCGCCGGCATCGGTGCCCGGACTGCCGCAGCGTGTGGCGTCAGGACACCACGGCCGCAGCCGGGCCCCGTGCCGTGCTCTCCCGGCACGCAACACTGTGGACGCTCAAGGGCGTAGTCATCGATCGCATGTCCGTCGCTCGTATCGCCACCGGTCTCGACGTTGCCTGGAACACCGTCAACGACGCGATCTTGACCACTGGCCAGCAACTGCTGATCAACGACCCCGCCCGGCTCGACGGCGTCCGCGTGATAGGCGTGGACGAGCACGTGTGGTCCCACACCCGCCGGGGCAGCAAGTACGTCACCGTCATCATCGACCTGACTCCGATCCGCGACGGCACCGGCCCCTCCAGACTGTTGGACATGGTTCCGGGACGTTCGAAGAAAGTGTTCAAGACCTGGCTCGATGCTCAAACCGCAGAGTTCCGGGACGGAGTCGAGGTCGTTGCGATGGACGGATTCTCCGGCTACAAGACCGCGACCGCCGAGGAGCTACCCGAGGCGACCGCAGCGATGGACCCGTTCCACGTCGTCGCGTTGGCTGGCGAGAAGGTCGATCAAAGCCGCCAACGCGTCCAGCAGGCACCCCTCGGTCATCGTGGCCGGTCCGCAGACCCGCTCTACGGAATCCGCCGAGTACTGCACACCGGAGCGGACCTGCTCACCGACAAGCAGACCACCCGCCTGAGGGCCGCGTTCGCCAGCGATGCGCACGTCGAGGTCGAAGCTCTACCAGCGCATCGTCGCCGCGTATCGTCACCCCGACCGCGCCGCGGGAAAGAAGGCTCTGCAGGCAGTGATCGACGACCTCACCGAGGAAGTACCCAAGCAGCTCAAAGAGCTGATCACCCTTGGTCGGACCCTGAAACACCGGGCCGGGGACGTGCTGGCCTACTTCGACCACCCCGGCACCAGCAACGGCCCCACGGAGGCGATCAACGGCCGGCTCGAGCACCTCCGCGGCACCGCGCTGGGCTACCGCAACCTCGCCCACTACGTCATCCGATCGCTGCTGGACACCGGAGGATTCAGAACCGAACTACACCGCCATCTGTGAAGAGCCGGGAATGTCCCGAACCCGCTGTGACCGGCTGGAATGGACCTTCGTCGCGAGCACCCCGCAGGACGGACAGCCCGGCCGGACGGTCGAGACGACCACCGCCCGTCGGCCACCATCGGGCAGGTCGACGGCGTCGATAACGCGGTAGTTGGGCAGGTTGAAGATCGTGCTCGCAGCATCCCGCTGCGAACCAGTACCCTCATACACAGGCTCGTGGTCCACTGGAATGTGGATGTCTTGACAACACCCATCACAACAGGACCACGAGCCGTGTTACGCCAACGACGCGACGCTCCCCATCACCACGAACCGAAAAGAGCCCTGAAGAAGTGCCGCCACCGTTTTGTATTGACGAGGCGTTGTCCATAACCCTATCTCGTCCGTCAGGCCTTTTTGCGTTCGATCAGTTTGCGCTTTTCTAGGCGCAGTGTGACGTCGGCTGATCGTGCAAGCTGTTTCGAGTGGGTGACGACGATGACGCACTTGCCCCTCTCATGGGCTGCATCCCGCAGAATCTCGATGACTCCTTCGGCGGTTTCCTCATCGAGGTTGCCGGTGGGTTCATCGGCCAAGATGACCGGTGCGGAGGAAACCAGCGCGCGGCCGATGGCCACTCGCTGCTGCTGACCACCAGACAGCGCAAGCACATTCCTCTTCGCAGCAGCGGCATCAATGCCCAGCCGGGTGAGGTCGTCAATGCTGGCCTTGGGGTTGACCAGGCGCAGGTTCTCCAGAGGTGTCAGGTAGTCGATGAGGTTGTAGTTCTGGAACACTAGCGCAATCTGGTCTTTGCGGTGGCGGGTATACCCGGTTTCGGCAATATCATCGCCGCCAAACCGAACCGTCCCCTGACTGGGCGCATCGAGTCCAGCCAGCAGGTTCAACATCGTAGTTTTGCCCGCACCGGACGAACCGACGATCGAGTAGAACGTGCCCTCTTCGAAGTGATAGGTGACGTTGCTGAGCACCCGCTTGACAGAGTTGGCGTAGCTGAAGTTGACGTGATCAAGCTGCATGATGGCCATGATGTTTCCTAACTGAGTTTTGCAAGAATTCGTTTGGGGCGCTGCATGACGAGCGGCAGGACTCCCACAGACACTCCGATAAGAACAATGGCGGCTCCCAACACCAACGCCAGGCCAACATGACCGGCACCCATGCTCGGCTGAATCGACGACAGCGTCTCCCCACCCACCTGGGCGAAGACCGCCTGCCCCAACCGAGTGGAAAGAACCGTCCCGGCCACTGCGGCAATGACTGCGGCCACACCGGTGAAAATACTCGCTTCAATTGCGAACTGCGACAGTATATTGCCTTTGCTTTTACCCAGAGACAAAAGGATGCCGATTTCGTGAATCCGTCCGCGCGCCCAGAAAGTGCTCACCAGTGTAAGCATGCACGCGCCGGCCACGCACAGGCCCAACAGCAGGATTCCCAGCAGCCGGTCCACGCCAGAAATCGCCTGGAGTACGGGTGCGAACTGTGCGGAATTGTCCTCCAGCGTCAGCTCCGGTGCGATGCGCCCAGCAGCCGCGAGCGCCTCCGGCAGCTGCTGCGCGTTCTGCGTGAAATAGCGGCCCGTAGTCAGGGGTGCGCCCAGCTTCTGCGCCGATGCAAGATCCATGAAAATGTGGTTCTCGGATGCCCCGGACGGAAGGCCCGTAGGGTTGTCTGTTTTGCCTTCAAGGATGCCAGCAACCGTGACCGTGACTTTGTCACCCTCGTTGCTAAGCGTGAGCTTATCTCCCAGGCCGAGTTTGTTGTGATCAGCGAACGCGCGGTGGATGATGGCCTTCCCAGCGCCGGCCTTCCCTGCATCACCGCCCGCACCAGCCTGCAAACCTTCGTCCGCGCCCACGTGCTCCCCTTCGACGAGCTGGTACAGCTTGCCCTGGAATGCGGGGTTGAGCGAGGAATCGCTGGTTCCGGTCACACTGACGTCACCTGCGAACTGTGGGTCCAACTGAACTCCACTGGCACCCAGCACCGGCTGCGTACCTTCGGGCCGGGCCAAGAAGGCCGCCTCAAGACTGTGCCGCGCCACCTGGGGCAGGGCTGCTAAACGCTCAGCCACCTCCCGATCGATTCCCGCGGAATCTCGCGAGGTGCCGCCCGGCTGGGCGGCCGGGCTCTCCCCCGCCCCAGGTGCCTCACCTGAGCCGGGCTCCACCTCGTCACCCGGTTTACCGGGCTCACCTGTTGACCCGACCGCCGTGAATCCGGCGCCGATGTTGGTGTTGATGGCATTTTTGACGTCGGCCATGGTGGAGCGAACGCCGGATTGGGCGACGAGTGCTGTGAACACCACGGTCATGATGAGCGTCATGAGCAGGGTGCGGGTGGGTTTGCGGGTGACGCATCGGATTGCGCGCGACCATGGGCTGCTCATGTGGCGTCCACCAGGATTTCGCGGGGGCTCTTGCGCATCATCGGCACCGTGGTGATGGCAACGACACAGGCGATGACTGCAACACAGATAATTGCGGCTTGGATGACCGAGCCAGACGTCAGGCCCACAGTCAGGTTCTCCAGTGTTTGGGCTGACGCGGAGGATTCCATGTCAGCACCGAACTGGCCGGCCTGAGCCATGTCCTGCGCTGCCGACTTGTTCACACTGGCTAGGGTGGTGTCGCCCATCCATTGGGCGAATCGGCCGGCGGCGAAGTAGGCGGCGATAAACGCCGGTACGGCGATCAGAATCATTTCGGTGAAGTACTGTGCGGCGATGCAGGTCTTAGTCACGCCGATCGACAGCAGCGTGCCGGTTTCCCTGTTGCGTTCGCGCAGCCACAGGAACAGGACCAGAGCCACGACCGTGGCGGCGAAAATGGTGGCGGCAACGGTGGTGTTGCGCATGATGCTCTTGATGCCGTCAACAGCTCCGGTGATGCCCGAAAGGTACTGGGCCGATGGGGAGATCTGGTAGTTCTGCCAGTCGATGCCCTGCTCCTTCGCGGCCTGAGTGACCTCGTCGAGGTCGGCGTCGTTGCTGATGAAGAAATTCGCGTCCTGATAGATCTCGTTGCCTGGCGTGAACTTGTACAGCGCGCGTGTGGTTTCAAGGTCGGTGAACACGGTGTTGGCGAAAAGCTCATTGCGCGTTGCTGCCGGTCGGGGATTGTCGCCGGATACGAGGCCAACAATTTCGGTGGTGACCTCTTCTGTGGACTGGCGTTCGTTGTCGACGTCGTACTTATTGCCCTTCAGTGTCAGTTTGCTGCCCACGCCGAGGTTGTTGGCTTTGGCGAGGTCTTCATGGATGACGGCTTTGTTCTTGTCGTCCGGCCTTAGGTGGCGGCCCTGGGTGAGTTTCAGTGTGCCGCTGCGGAAGTTGTTGTCGATTTCGCTGTTGTTCACACCCCACACGTTGACGGCGTTGCCGAACTGTTCTTCACGCTGTTTGTCGTAGTCGTCGTGGTCGAGTTTCTGCACTTTCGCGCCCACGAGGTCAGCGGTGACGTTCTGCCGGGCCACGTGCGCCTCCACGCCGTCCAGCCCCGCGAGTTTGTCGATGTCAGCGGGTTTGACGGTGCCGGCGCCTCGTGGTGTTCCGAGATTGTGCTGGGGGTTGTTCTCCAGGACGAACCCGCGGCCGGTCTTTGCTTCGATCTCGTTCGACACGTGGTCGGCTGAACGAGTGACGGCGCTTGCCGCCATAACCACGGTGGCCATGATGGCCAGAACAGCAAAGATGATGACTGTTTTCACCGGTTTGCGGACACAGTAACGCCAGGCTCTCCCTACGAACATCAAAACTTCCCTTCCAGGGTGATAGCGGCAAGAGCCCGCGCGCTGGTTGTGGTGCGCTGCCGAACAGATGCTGTAGGAACCTACTACCGGAGTCTGGAGTGATTCTGCATATCCCCTGCACCGGCCCTATGACCTGAGTCAGGCCTGAGGACCGTGCCGCGAGGAACTCCGGCCCGGCCGCAGCGATGGCACCACTGATCCTCCGCGAGGACCCGGCACTCCAGAGCTGTCTGGCCCGTCTCGATGCGCTGGCCGGTGGCTGTGAGGCCGAGCCCGTCCAGGCCGCAGAAGGCATCGAGATCAAGGGACGAGAAGGAAGCGTGGGGCATGTCGAGGTCTTCCAGATCGCGAGCGTCAGAACTTCCATCATCGGGAGACATCGACGCCTACCCCCGCACCGACTCGCCCACCCCGCCACCGACCGCTACACCCTCATCTGCGAAGAGCCCGTTTCACGAGTGAGGGCGGGCTTCGGGCGGGGTGGCGAGATGAGGCCCTTAGTGTGCACACGATGCAGGAATGCCGCCCTCGCGTCACGCCGCACGGAATCCCAGGGCCGGTAGGTGCCGTCGGGCCAGCCGGTCGTGACCCCGACGGCGCGCGGAGTGAGAACGAGGTGGCACCGAGGGACCCGCGCGCGGGCATCCCCGCGGTCGACCCCACGGGCTGCCGCATCACATCAGAACCGGACCTCTCCGTCGACCGCTCGGAGCAGGCGGCGGGAGAAGACGCCCCGCGATGACAAAGGCCCCGCACCATCCCGTTCCCGGGATGCTGCGGGGCCCTGGTGTCGGCCGGTGGGGGTGCCGTCGGCCGATGGGGGGGGTGCCAGTCAGAGCATGCAGCTCACGCAGCCCTCGACCTCGGTGCCCTGGATCGCCATCTGCCGCAGGCGGATGTAGTACAGGGTCTTGATGCCCTTACGCCAGGCGTAGATCTGCGCCCGGTTCACATCGCGCGTGGTCGCCGTGTCCTTGAAGAACAGCGTCAGCGACAGACCCTGATCCACGTGCTTCGTGGCCTCGGCGTACGTGTCGATGATCTTCTCGTAGCCGATCTCGTACGCATCCTCGTAGTACTCGAGGTTGTCGTTGGTCATGTACGGCGCCGGGTAGTACACCCGCCCGATCTTGCCCTCCTTGCGGATCTCGATCTTGGAGACGATCGGGTGGATCGAGGAGGTGGAGTGGTTGATGTAGCTGATCGAGCCGGTGGGCGGCACCGCCTGCAGGTAGGCGTTGTACATGCCGTGCTCCATCACCTGCTCGCGCAGCTGCTTCCAGTCCTCCTGGGTGGGCAGGTGCACGTCGGCGTTCGCGAACAGCTCCCGCACCCGCTCGGTGCGCGGCTCCCAGACCTCATCGATGTACTTGTCGAAGTACGTGCCGGTGCCGTACGCGGAGTTCTCGAAGTTGTCGAAGGTCTCCCCGCGCTCCTTCGCGATGTGCATCGACGCGAGGATCGCGTGATACGTCACCGCGTAGAAGTACATGTTCGTGAAGTCCAGGCCCTCCTCGGAGCCGTAGTGGATCCGCTCGCGCGCCAAGTAGCCGTGGAGATTCATCTGCCCCAGGCCGATCGCATGGGACTTGCGGTTGCCTTCGGCGATCGTCGGCACGGACTCGATGTCGGAGGTGTCCGACACCGCCGTGAGGCCGCGGATCGCCGTCTCGATGGTGCGGGCGAAGTCCGGGGAATCCATGGCCTTGGCGATGTTCAGCGAGCCCAGGTTGCAGGAGATGTCCCGGCCCAGCTGGTCGTAGCTGAGGTCCACGTTCATGGTGGAAGGCGTGGAGATCTGCAGGATCTCCGAGCACAGGTTCGAGTGGGTGACCTTGCCCGGAATCGGGTTCGCCCGGTTCACCGTGTCCTCGAACATGATGTACGGGTAGCCGGATTCGAACTGGATCTCGGCGAGCACCTGGAAGAAGTCGCGGGCGCGGATCTTCTTCTTGGAGATGTTCGGGTTGTCCACCATCTCGCGGTAGAGCTCCGAGACGTTCACATCGGCGAACGGCTTGCCGTACTCGCGCTCCACGTCGTACGGGGAGAACAGGTACATCGGTTCATTGTTCTTCGCGAGCTCGAAGGTGATGTCGGGGATCACCACACCCAGCGAGAGGGTCTTGATGCGGATCTTCTCATCGGCGTTCTCACGCTTGGTATCCAAAAAGCGCAGGATGTCCGGGTGGTGGGCATGCAGGTACACCGCGCCCGCGCCCTGGCGGGCACCCAGCTGGTTGGCGTAGGAGAACGAATCCTCCAGCAGCTTCATCACCGGGATCACGCCCGAGGACTGATTTTCGATCTGCTTGATCGGCGCCCCGTACTCGCGCAGGTTGCTCAGCAGCAGCGCCACGCCACCGCCGCGCTTGGACAGCTGCAGCGCAGAGTTGATCGAGCGGCCGATCGACTCCATGTTGTCCTCGATGCGCAGCAGGAAGCAGGAGACCAGCTCGCCACGCTGCGCCTTGCCGGCGTTGAGGAACGTCGGGGTGGCCGGCTGGAAACGACCCGAGAGGATCTCCTCCACCAGGTGGCGGGCCAGCGCCTCATCGCCGCGCGCCAGGGTCAGCGCGACCATCACCACGCGGTCCTCGAAACGCTCCAGGTAGCGCTTCCCGTCGAAGGTCTTCAGCGTGTACGAGGTGTAGTACTTGAAGGCCCCCAGGAACGTGGGGAACCGGAACTTCTTCGCGTACGCCTGCTCGGAGAGGTCCTCGATGAAGGAGAAGTCGTACTGATCCAGCACGTTCTTCTCGTAGTACTCGTTCTCCACGAGATAGTCCATCTTCTCGCGCAGCGAGTGGAAGAAGACGGTGTTGGGGTTGACGTGCTGGAGGAAGTACTCCCGCGCCGCTTCACGGTCCTTGTCGAACTGGATCTGGCCGTCCGGGCCATACAGGTTCAGCATCGCGTTGAGCGCGTGATAGTCGAGCCGCTTGTGGTGCTCTGCCGGGGGCATCTCGGTCAGTGTCGCCAAAACTCTTCCAATCCATCCTGGACCTTCGACACGTCCACGGACGTGCCGAACAGTTCGAACTTGTACATGTGCGGGACCTGGCATTTCGCGGAGATGATGTCCCCCGCCAGGCAGTAGGCCTCGCCGAAGTTGGTGTTCCCGGCGCTGATCACACCCCGGATCAGGCTCCGGTTGTGCTCATCGTTGAGGAACTTGATGACCTGCTTGGGGACGGCGCCGCGGCCGTTGCCGCCGCCGTAGGTAGGCACCACCAAGACGTACTCCTCGTCGACGACGAGGGGATCGTCCTTGGGGTACAGCGGGATGCGCTCAGCGGGCACCCCCAGCTTGTCGATGAATCGCTTGGTGTTGCCCGAGACCGAGGAGAAATAGACGAGCTTCGCCATGACCCTGCGCTCCCGGCGCGGTTCAGATCGCGGTGGCGGTGCGCTGCGCGACACCCGCCGCGGTGAGGGCCTTGATCTTGTCCGGGCGGAAGCCGGACCAGTGGTCCTGGGAGGTGATGACCACGGGGGCCTGCATGTAGCCCAGCGCCTTGATGCGGGCCAGGGCCTCAGCATCCTCGGTGACGTCCACGACGTCGTACGCGAGACCGGCCTTGTTCAGCGCACGCTTGGTGGCGTCGCACTGCACGCAGAGGGGCTTGGAGTACACGGTGATGTCCACGGGGAGGTGCCTTTCGGGAGGGGCGCCGACGGGCGTCGGCTGGGAGGGTGATGCAGTTGTCCGGGTGCGGCCCGTAAGGCCGCTGCTGCGACGCCCGATGGCCTCGGACCTGCACGCTTCCGGGGTCTCCCGGGACGCTTCAGGCTCCCGGGAGGCCCGGTTCGCCGCAACGGGCCCAACACTACACCTAGTGGTGGGTGGGTCGAGCGACCACAAGATGTACTGAACTACAACAATGTCATCCACAGCGCGCTGTTGATGGGATGTGGACAGTCGGGGACGGCTGGGGACAGTCCGGCGCCCCCGTGCGTGAAAGACGCTCGGACATGCACAGCAGGCTGTGGATGAGCGGTTTCGCGGCGGTGCCGGGCGGTGGATGACGCGGGCCGCGCGGTGGTGATCCGCGGGGCTGAAACGGCGCGGGATGAGATGGATCTCGGGCGTGTCGTCGGCATGGCGCGGCGTGTCGCGGGGGTGGGGGTGGGCGGTGCCGCGCAGACCGGGGCCGACTTGATTCCACGAACGGGACACAGATGACCGGCCGCCTGCATATTGCACGCGGCCGGTCAGGAGAGTGCCGTTCGTGGAAGGGGCGCGAGCGCAAACTCGGCTCAGGCCTGACTGTCGCGCCCCGGCTCCGGGTCCGCGGGCTGGTCTGCAGGGGCGGCAGGCTGGTCCGCGGGGGCAGCGGCCTGGTCCGCGGGGGCAGCGGCCTGGTCCGCGTCCTCCAGGGTCCACGCGTCGACCACCGGCTGCTCAGCGGTCGGTGCCGCAGCGCGGTCAACGGGTTCAGCAGGCCCAGCCGCAGGCTCATCCGGCTCCACGAACGGCGCCGGGTCCGCGGTCGTCGCCGCCTCTGCGGGCTCGGCGGGCTCCGCCACGAGCCCCGCATCCACAGACACCGCGGGCTCTTCCCCCGCCGCCTCCGTCGGCTCCTCCCGCGCGGCGTCCGCCGGCTCCGCGTCGACCGTCATCCGCGCCCCGGCGAGCGCGGAGCTCGCCCCGGAGACCTGCGCGGCACCAGCCCCGTCGGCCGCACGCGATTCCTCGCCCGCGCCCGGCTCATCCGCCGCGTCGGCCCCGGCAGCCGACTCGGCCGCATCCGCCTCACCGGCCACTGCCGCACCGGCCGCCTCTTCGGTGCCCTCCTCGTCGGATTCCGGGTCGATCGTCCGGCCGTCGGCCTCGACGATCCGCGCGAGCACCTCCCGCAGCAGCTCCACCTGGGCGAGGGCCTGCCTGGTGCCGGCAATCGGCGGCTCGCCCTTCTCGACGAAGGCGTGGAAGGCCTCCCACATCGCCTCGGCCGAGCCGTTGGTCGCGACCGTCGTGGTCTCCTGCACCACCCCGGACTTCTTCTCCCGCAGCGCGAGGGTGGAGCGGCGGTCGCCGTGCGAAGGGGCCGGTAGGTCCAGCTGCAGGCGTCGGCGCGCGGACAGCACCTGCACCGTCTCGCGGTACTCGGGGGCGAACGGCAGGTAGTGCCACACCAGACGCACCCGCGCCCCACCCTCAAGCTCGCCCAGCAGCTCGATCGACCCCGGGATCACGCCCTTGGGCCAGTGCCGCGCCATCGACAGCTCCACCAGCGGCCCGTAGGCCGCTTCAAGCACCGCCAGCTGGTGCGCCACGCCCGTGAGCAGACCCTTGACGTACAGGTCGCGGTCGCGCTGCGTCGCCCCCTCCCCAGAGCCGGCCTCCACGGCGGCCTGCAGATCCTTGCGCCGCTGGGAGCGCTTCTCGCTGGGCAGGTCGTACGCGGAGCTGGTGACCTTCGCGGCGCCGAACAGCGGCTGGCTGGCAGGCATGAGGACCTCGTGGTCCACCATCCGCACGTCCTTGCGGGCGATCACCTCGCCCATCTCCCGCACCGAGTCGTCGTACTGCTGCGGGTAGGCGAGCATCAGCAGCGGCCGACCGGTCATCCGCTCGAAATCCGCAACCTGCGCAATCTCCTGCGCGGAGAAGCCCACCGGTGGCTCCACCAGCACGGGGATGCCGCGCCGCATGAGGGCCAGCAGATCCTGGGCATGCAGTCCGTCGGTGGACAGCAGCGCCGCATCGACCGTGATCTCCTTGACACGCACCGCGGCGATGAGATCCGCGACCGTCTCGTACCGCTTCTCCTCGGCCACGCCCCACACGTCGGAGGCCTCGCGGCGGCGCCGCGGCGAGTGATCCACCAGGGCGGCCACCGTGAACCGGTCCCAGCGTCGGCGCAGCACCGGCAGATGCACGGCCTGGGCCATGGTTCCGGCGCCGATCACGGCGATGTTCAGGGTCTTGGCCATCGATGCTCCTCGGTCTCGGCGCACGCCTGTTCTACCACATGCACCTCCGCACGGCAGGGCCCGCCCATGCCCCTCACCTGCGCGGTCCCTGCAGCGAGCGCGCTGTCGCGGCCGAGCCTGCGGGCACTATCGTGACCCCCTGGAGGACCGACTCTCGGAGGATCCATGTCGCATAGCTTCTACTGGGGCGCCCGCAAGCTGGTGCGCCCTATCGTCCACGGCCTGTGGCGCCCGCGCGTCAGCGGTCTGGAGAACGTGCCGCGCACGGGCGGGTTCGTCGTGGCCTCCAACCATCTGGCGAACATCGATTCGTTCATGATCCCGGTGCTGCTGCCGCGGCGGATCCGGTTCGTGGCCAAGGACAGTCTGTGGACCCAGAAGGGGCCGACGGGGGCTGTGCTGCGCTGGTTCTTCAACGCGGTGGAGGCGGTGCCGGTGGACCGTCAGGAGCTCGCGTCCGGCAAGGGGGCGCTGCAGAAGGGCCTGGAGATCCTGCGCGAGGGGCATGCCTTCGCGATCTACCCCGAGGGCACGCGGTCCAAGGACGGGCTGCTGCATCCGGGCAAGCAGGGTGCGGCGTGGCTCGCGCTCGAATCGGGCTGCCCCGTGCTGCCGGTGGGGCTGAAGGGCACCGAACATATGTTCTCGCGCCTGCTGCCGGACCGCGGCGCGATCACGCTGCGAGTGGGCACGCCCATCGATCCCGCGGACGTCGCGCCGGATGCCGCCAAGGGGACGCGCCGACGGGTGCTGACCTCGCGGATCATGGACGAGATCCAGGCGCTGTCCGGGCAGCGGCGGGCCGAGGCAGGGCCGAACGGGCCGCGGGAGGGGCGGGGCTGAGCGGGCCGCAGGCGGCGCGGGGCTGAGCGGGCCGCAGGCGGTGTGGGGCTGAGGGCCCCGCGGGAGAGGCAAGGTTGAGGGCCCCGCGGGCGGCGCGGGGCTGAGCGGGCCGATGGGCCGCGAGGTCACGCCGCGGGGCCAGTAGGATCGGCCCGTACCGTGCACAGTCGCCGGGCCGCCGCCCGCAGCGCAGTCCAGGAGTTGCCATGGCCGTCGTCGTCGGATTCATCCCCACCGACGTGGGATACAGGGCGCTGGATGCCGCGCGCGCCGAGGCCGAGCAGCGCGGGGGGCCGCTCGTGGTGGTCAATGTGCTGCGCGACGGCGTGGAGACCGACCCGCGGCATGCCGGTGACCAGGACATCGACATCGCACGCGAGCATCTGCGCGGCGCGGGGGTACGCGTGGCGTTCCGCCAGGAGCACACCGACGATGACATCGCCGACGTGCTGCTGCGCGTGGTTGAGGAGGAGCGCGCCGAGCTGCTCGTGCTCGGGGTGCGGCGCCACCACGACCTCGCCCGACACCTGCTGGGCCTGACGGTGCAGAAGCTCCTGCTCGGCGCGCCCAGTGAGGTCCTCGTCGTCTGAGCAGAAGCTCGGTCGGCGACGCTCCCGCCACCACCTCCCGCAGGATGCGCCCCCGCCACCACCTCCCGCAAGACCACTACGTTCTCGTGGGAATAGCACCCTCATTCCCACGAAAACGTAGCCGGATCGGCTCGGTTGGGGCCGGCCCGCACCCAGACATGATGAGGCCGGGGCACCGCGCGGTGCCCCGGCCTCATCATGCGTCGCGCATCAGGCGCAGGCATCGGGCTCAGGTGCGGGCCTCAGCGACACCGCCGAGGCCGCACCTCTTAAGCCCTCAGGCTCACGCCCCAGGAACGTCGTCGCCGCGACCCTCGAGAGCCTTCTTCTCGATGGCCTCGCCAACCTCCTGATCGATGTTCTTCCAGTACTGGAAGACATTGGAGAGCACCGGCTCCTCGACATCGGCCATCATGCCGGAGACGGTGTCGATGAGGCGCTCACGCTCCGCATCGTCCATGACCTCGCGCACCAGGGTGTGGGCCTGGCCGAAGTCGTCATCCTCGGCGTGCAGGGTGTAGGCCGCGCGGACCATGGTGCCGTCGGCCTCCCAGCCGTTGTCCACCGGGCCCTGCTCGGCGTCGCCCTGGTAGGAGCGGCCGTAGGAGTTGGGGGCGTACACCGGCGCATCGCCGCTGTGGAAGAACTGCATCGCCCCCTCCTTGTCGTAGGAGTTGGTGGGCACGATCGGCGCGTTGACCGGAAGCTGGTTGAAGTTGGTGCCCAGGCGGTTGCGGTGCGCATCCGGGTAGGAGAACACGCGGCCCAGCAGCATCTTGTCCGGGGAGACGCCGGTGCCGGGGACGGTGTTCGACGGGGAGAACGCCGCCTGCTCGATCTGCGCGAAGTGGTTCACCGGGTTCTGGTTCAGGGTGAAGCGACCCACGGGGATGCGCGGGTAGTCCTTCTTGGACCAGGTCTTGGTGAGGTCGAAGGGGTTGAAGCGGTAGGTCTTCGCGTCCTCGTACGGCATGATCTGGACCTCGACGCGCCAGGACGGGAAGTCGCCGTTCTGGATCGACTCGAACAGGTCGCGGCGGTGGTAGTCCGCGTCCTCACCCGCGATCTTCTCGGCCTCCTCGTTGGTCAGGAACTCCATGCCCTGCTCGGTGAGGAAGTGGTACTTGACCCAGAACTTCTCGCCGGCTTCGTTGACCCACATGTAGGTGTGGGAGGAGTAGCCGTTCATGTGACGCCAGGTCTTGGGCAGGCCGCGGTCACCCATGAGGTAGGCGACCTGGTGGGCGCTCTCCGGGGAGAGGGTCCAGAAGTCCCACTGCATGTTCGGGCTGCGCAGACCGGAGTCGGGCATGCGCTTCTGGGAGTGGATGAAGTCGGGGAACTTCATCGGGTCGCGCAGGAAGAAGATCGGCGTGTTGTTGCCGACGATGTCGAAGTTGCCGTCCTGGGTGTAGAACTTCAGAGCGAAACCGCGCACGTCGCGCCAGGTGTCGGGCGAGCCCAGCTCACCGGCCACGGTGGAGAAACGGGCCAGCATCGGGGTCTTGGTGCCTTTCTGGAACACCTTCGCCTTGGTGTACTGCGAGACATCCTCGGTGATCTCGAGCTCGCCGAACGCACCGGAGCCCTTCGCGTGGGGGCTGCGCTCCGGGATCCGCTCACGGTCGAACCGGGCGAGCTTCTCCACCAGCGCGACGTCGTGCAGCAGCAGCGGGCCGTCGGCGCCGAGGCTCAGCGAGTGCGCATCGTTCTGGCGCGGCGCGCCGGACTCCGTGGTGGAGGGCTTCTGCGGATCGAAAGTGGTCATGCCGTTCTCCTCTGGTCAGGGGTGATGACAGGTTCTGGTCAGCAGGTGGGACAAGGTGGATGGACCCTGGGGCGCCGGAGCAGCCTCAGGGGGTCTGCGGGGTGGAAGGGCCGACGGGGGCCTGGTCGTCCGCGGCGTTCGCGCGGCAGTCCGAGCAGATCCCACGGTAGATCACATCGGCCACTTCGATCTCGAAACCGTGGTCCTCCGAGGCGGTCAGGCACGGGGCGTGACCGGTGGCGCAGGGGACATCCTCGAGGCGCCCGCACTCACGGCACACCAGGTGGTGGTGGTTGTCGAAGCGGTGCAGCTCGTACTGCATGGACCGCCCGCCGACGGCGACGCGGCGCAGCAGCTGCGCATCGGACAGGGCGTGGAGCACGTCGTACACGGCCTGCCGGGACACGGTGCCGAGGCTCTCGCGCACGGCACGGGCGATGGTGTCCGCATCGGCGTGGGGGTTGTTCTCGACCGCCACGAGCGTCGCAAGCCGCGGAGCGGTCACGCGCAGACCCACGCCGCGCAGGGCCGCGGTGTGGTCGATCTGCTCAGCGTGAGCGTGCTCCGTGCTGGTCATGGCCCCACCATAGGCACTTTTCTGGATAAAGTCAAAGAAACGCTTCGGACCATGGATGGGGACGCAAGCGGGCCGACAGACACCCGCGCACCTCGACTCCGCGCTACGACATGGACGCGCATCCGGAAAGCACCCCGTCGATGTGTACGCTGATCAGGTGGCACAGCCGGGTGCCGGGCCGCGCGCCGCAGCGGGTCCCGGGAGATCTGCAGCGGTGCGCACGGGAGCCGATAGGACCGTGCGCCGCTGGGTGCGGCCCCCACAGGTCATGGGGCACTGGATCACCGGGCTGCTGGTGGCGTTCCTGCTGCTCGTGGCCTCCGTGCCGATCGCGAGCGCCGAGAGCAGCATCGCGGTGCTGATCGCCGTCTCGCTGAGCATTGGCGCGGGCCTGTCGCTGCGCCACCCGCTCATCGGCGCGATCATCGTCGGCGGCGTCCTGACGCTCGGCATCGGCAACGCCCCCACCCACTTGGGCTCCGGGGTGCTTGCCTCCCCCGTGACCATTGCCGCGCTGGCCGCGCATGGCCGAATCCTCATGGCGATGACCATGGCCCTGTGGCACGTGGTGCCGCCCGTGGCCACGTCCGTGCTGCTGGGCTCCGCCCCCGAGTTCATCGTCTCCCAGGCCATGCTGTGGATCGCACTGCAGGTCATCGCCATGCTCGCGGGTGCATCAGGTCGCGGCCTGGTGCTGCATGCCGCCGCGGAGCGGGCACGGCGCATCGAGGAGCTGGCCGAGCAGCGCCGCGCGATCGCCCGCGAACTGCATGACACCGGGGTGCGGGCGATGACCCGCGTGGTGATGCTCGCCGAGCAGGCCGGGGGCCGTCCCGGCATCGACGCCGAGGACACCGAACGCTACGGCCATATCGCACAGACCGCCCGCGAGGGCACCGAGGAGCTGCGCGAGCTGCTGCAGTCCCTGCGCCTCGCGGAACCCCCCGCTGCCCCATCGGCCCCCACCACTGACGCCGACTGCTGCAGCCTGGCCACCACCCTGGAGGCGATGCGCCGCCGCCTGAGCGCCGAGGGCTTCACGCTGCAGATCAGCATTGAGGGCGAGTGCAACTGCCAGATCTCCCCGCACGGTGTGCTGGGGCGCTGCCTGCGGGAGGTGGAGGCGAACATCCTGCGCCACGGCTGCCCGCTCACGCCGATCGCGGTGTTCGTGGAGCAGCAGCCGCAGCCTGCGCCGGGGATGCTGGAGCTGGCGATTCGCAATGGCGTGCGCAGCAAACCAGAGACCGTGCCGCCCGGCGGGCTGGGGCTGGTCAGCGCCCGCGAGCGACTGGATGCGGTGGGCGGCGCGATCGAGACCACGCGCGAGGGCGATCTGTTCCTCACGCATCTGCAGGTGCCATGCACCGCGGAGGCCACCGGGGCGCATGTCGACGAGGTGCCGGGGAAGGGACCGGCGCAGGGAGGGGAAGGCCGATGACCGCAGAACCGACGACGGTGCTGATCTGCGACGATGACCCGATCGTGCGGGAGGCGCTGGGCAGCTATATCGACCGTGAAGAGGATCTGGCGGTGACCGCGAGCGCCGGAACCGCCGAGGAGGCGCTGCGTCTGCTGGACGAGCAGGCGGTGGATGTGGTGCTCATGGACCACGGCCTGCCGGGCATGAACGGGATCGACGCGACGCGTCTGGTGCGCTCGCGGCACCACGGCACGGCTGTGGTCATGCTGACCACGTTCGGGGATGAGGAGCAGGTCGGGGAGGCGATCTCCGCGGGTGCGAGCGGCTACCTGCTGAAGTCCACCAGTCCCTCCGCTCTCGCGGCGGCGGTGCGGGCCGCGGGGGCGCATGCGGGCACGGTGCTCACCCCGGATCTGGCGGCGCGGCTGACCGCCCAGCCCCTCGCGCCGACGCACCCGGCGCCCACCCGGACGGATCCCGCGGAGCTCGCCGAGCTGGGGCTCACTGAACGCGAGGCCGATGTGCTCGCACTGCTGTGCGCGGCAGAGTCCAATGCCGGGATCGCGCGGGCGCTGTCGCTGTCCGAGTCGACGGTGAAATCCCACGTCTCCTCGCTCATGACCAAGCTGGAGTGCACCTCACGGCTGCAGATCGCCCTGACCGCCTTCGAGCGCGGGCTCGCCGTGCCGCCCGGACCGGAAGGAGAGTGAGCACCGCTGCGTGGATACCGGCCGATCGCTCGTCGCATCGGGAAGGCCGGGTACAGACCCGCAGCGCAGATCCGCAGAGGCCAGGCGCCACTGCAGCAAAGACCCCGCTTTCCACGGAGGAAAACGGGGTCTGACCTGCGGAGCCGCCTGCGGGAATCGAACCCGCGACCTATTCATTACGAGTGAATGGGTGTGATAGCGTGACAGATAGCCGATTCACCGTATGACCTGCACGAACACGGGTAGTGCATACGCCTGGCATATGCTGGGCGTGAACACACAGATGAACACAATCGGAGGCACCTCGTGGCGCAGCGCAGACCCGTCTACACGGGCACCGTCTACCAGCGCAAGGATGGCCGCTGGATCGGACGACTCGACGTCGGTTACACCGCCAACGGCACACGCCGCTACAAGTCCGTCTCCGGCAAGACCAAGCGCGAGACCGAGAAGAAGCTCGCCACCCTCAAAGAGAACCTCAAGGATGACGTCGGCCTCAACACCCGCACCACCGTGAAGGCGTGGACCGACGAATGGCTGACCATGCACGAGCAGCAGGTCGCCCCGTCCACCTACATCGCAGACCGGTCAGCGGTCCGGCAGTGGATCGTCCCCCAGATCGGGAAGACCCGCCTCACCGACCTCTCCCCCGCGCACGTCCGCAAAGTCACGGGCGCGGCACGGAAGGCGGGGCGCGCGGACACCACCATCACCCGCATCCACGCTGTCACACTCCACATCCTCGCCGCCGCCGTCCAGGAAGGCCATCATGTACCTGCCCCGGCGCTCGCCACCCCGCACCCCCGCCGCGGGGAGGTGGACCGCACCTCCATCCCACTCGAGGACGCGACTGCCCTGCTGCGGGCCGCACCCGACACTATGAGGTCACGGTGGGCCGCTGCCCTGCTGCAGGGCATGCGGCAAGCGGAGTGCATGGGCCTCACATGGGATGCCGTGGACCTCGACGCCGGCACCGTCGATGTGTCCTGGCAGCTGAAACCCCTCCCCTACGCGCACGGCTGCGACGGGACCTGTGGGGGGAAGCGGGGTGCGGACTGCCCGGAGCGCCGGTTCCGTGTCCCGGCCGGGTATGAGCATGAGCAGATCCGTGGCCGGTGGCATCTCGTGCGCCCCAAGACCCGCTCCGGGCGGCGCATCATCCCGCTGGTCCCGTGGATGGTGACCGCACTACGGGAGCGCCGCGCCCTCGCACCGGATGCGAGATTCGTGTGGACCGACGATCTCGTGGAGCGGGACGAAAAGACCGACACTGCCGAGTGGATCGCCTTGCAGGCAGACGCGGGGATCACGCACCCGTCCGGACGGCCCTACAAGCTTCACGAGGCCCGCCACACCACCGCGACACTCCTCCTGGCACTCCGTGTCCCACCCGAGGTGATTACGGCGATCCTGGGGCACTCCAGCATCATCTCGTCCCGCGCCTACATGCACACCGACGTCACCATGCTCAGGCAGGCCCTCGACGGGGTAGCGGAGGCACTGCAGCTCGGGGCCTGACGTCACGCCCCACGAGTGTCAGCGATGAGCTGCGCGATAGTCGCAACCTCAGCGGGCCGCAGAGACGCGATCCGCGCCTCCACAATCCGGGGCGTCACCCAGAGCTCATCCGCAACCTCGTGCAGATCATCAGACCACGCCAGAGCGTCCTGCAGGGCCGCGAGCGGCACCAGGCGGCGTGCCACCTCACGATCAATCGCCGCCTCGGTAGCAGGCGTGCACTCCCCCGTGTCCCCCCGTTCGAGATGCACCATCTCGTGCATGATCGCGCACCTGCGTTCCGCCTGCAGCAGACGATCATGCATCCACACCACCCTCCCGTCAGTGACGGCGTGCAGATCACCCGGCAGCGAAGCTGTGCGCAAGTGGACGCGCGGCCATTCGTCCCTGAAGACCCGCCACGGATGAACCATGCCCAGCATCATGTGGGCAGGGTCTGACAGATCAGGGGAGATGCTGGCTAGTGCTGGGAACCACTGGGGAGTGCTGGAAAGTGTTGGACAGAGCAGGCCTTGCTAGGGCAAGATGGAGGCACCGAGACCCCCGGTCTCGAATAGTCGCCGTATGGTGCGCGTGCCTCCGATCGGAGCGCTAGGGCTGGGGGTCGAAGCGCACTAGCCTCTGAGGAGAGGTGCCGGACAAGGCCGGAGCCGGGCAACCGGATCCTCCCACCCGCCGAGGTGGGCAGTGGCCCCCGGACCTCTCCTCAGGGGCTAGTTCGTTGACACCCACCAGTCACGCGAGGTCAAGAACGACGTGTCGCCATGAACCTTCACGCCGTACCCCATAATTCCTCCCCTACTACTGCATCTGAGCTGATGCCAATGGCGAAGGACATGCCGCGCTTCATTCGGATCATCGGAGCCTCGCTCGATAGCCCACCGGAGCATGCCTAGGTAAAGGTCAGCGACCTGCACACCGTCGTATTCGTTCGTCCCAACCCATTTTGGTGGCCATGCCATGAATTTCCATGGGGTATCCCAGGCATGCTCCTGACGTCGCACATTAGCTAGATACCTGACACTCTCACCGTGGTCCATCCCCTTCACTGCACCAAGCTTGACCACACCTCGCCGCGCCCCGCCATCCCACTCCGCAAGGGCGTTCGCCACGCGCTCCAGCAGCAGCCTCATGGTCCAGTGATAGAACAGAGCGCCGTTTCGGCGGAGCTCTTCCGAGGCCACCATCGTTGCCTTGTCGGCGACGACATAAACCACCTTCACATCAGGTATCGCCGCAACCATGCGGGAGGCCATATCTCGCCGCCCCTCGTGTGCGGGCTTGCGAAAGTGCTCAACCCAGTGCAGGGGCTTGGTTGTGCCGATTTCCGCCCGCAGTCCTCGGACAGTGGCCCTCATCTGGGGGACCGACTCCTGCGGGATCATTACCGCGCACATCCCGAACCACGGGCTTGAATCGCTTGTCCATCCGCGGTCCCCCGTCTCATCCACGAAGACCTCGACGCCCTTCATGTCTGCGAACCCATCGGGGACGGGGAACTTCGGTAGAGGGCGACCATTGAATAGCCGGTCGATCGATGTGCTCACGGAGCTGCACCTCCCCCCGGCTCCTGCGACTCCTCACCCAGCCCGTCCGCTTCGCGGTCGAGGCGGTCCATCGCCCGCTCACCACGGGACGCCGCGAGGCCATAGAAGTCCGGGAGAGTTGTTGCGCCATCAGAGACAGCGCGATCCGCCAAAGCGTCGTTCTGTTCGATGGTGCTGGGTTCTGCAGCAGGCTGGACATGGCGGCCCTCCACGAGTACGCGAATCATCTCGGTCACGAGCTTCCGCTCGCGGTGAGTGAGAAACGCGGACTCCGACGGAGGCTCGTACGGGTCCATCTGATCCCGTTCCGCTCCGAGCCGTCGCCACACCTCATCAGGCGTGACCTCCAGTGCACGGGCGATCTTCTCGACCGTCGGCGCGCCAGGGGTCTGCAGGCCCTTCAAGGCCCGGGACACCGTCGCGTTGGAGACTCCGGCGATCTTCGCCAGCGCCCGTTCGGACGGGTTGCCCCGGTTGTCGATTGCCCCGACCTTGAGCATGTCGGATGCCCAGGGGCGGAGGTAATCGTTGTTCTCGCTCACGAGGCACACCTTGTCGTCGTACGGAGACACAGTCCAGCCCAAGGGTAGCCGCTACGGCTACAACTTTCACCGCTGTTATTTGTCTCTGACCAGGCCAGACAAAAATAGTTGCCTGTGTAGTGTTGCGCGCTTGGCTACAGGCGTGTAGCGTAGCGCTCACCACCACACATCAGGAAGGAGGGGTGGACATGATGATCGAGGTACTGGACCAGCGGGCAGTCGTCCGAGACAAGACTCTGCTCGCATCCACGATGAAGCGCCGCGGATTCTCGAACGCCTCCCTGGCCGATGAGGTGACGTTCCGTCTGCGCCGCAAGGCGCGCACCGCGAAGGAGCGCCGGGACATCAACGTCTCCCGCGCTCAGATCGGACATCTCCGCAACGCCAACATGGCCACCCGCAACACCACCAGCGTGGAGGTAGCGGACGCCATCGAGGAGTCGCTTGATATGCCCAACGGCTCACTGTTCGCCACCCAGGTGTTTAGTGTGTCGCGCTACGCCAGGCAGACCGCCTAATCGGCCAGTCACTAGGCCCTGACCTGCCGAGAGGCAGTGACGGTGTCCGCCAGCTGTTTGACAACTTCATATCCCCACGGCAAGCGATACGGCACGACTGCTCTACCCCTGATAGGGCCGTGCTACACGCCACGAGAGGCCCCGAGCAGGCGGGGAGGTGCACACCTCTGGCAGGAAACGGCGAGCCGTGCTGGGAGTCACGACGGTAGGTCCCGTCGTGCACCCGCCCTGACCCGGCCAGCCGGGCACCCACCCTCGCGAGGTGGCAGGGCACGCAGGAATGCAGAACGCCCCGGCGAGGGACCGGGGCGAACGCAGTTGACAACAGAATCGGAGGTTCTGTCATGCACGAACTTACACCCTTCGCTTACGAGGGGCATAACGTACGCACCATCACCGACGACCATGGCGAGCCATGGTTCGTCCTGGCCGACGTCGGTCTGGTTCTCGGCACGCGAGGCAGGGACCTTGCGCGCATGCTCGACCCCGAAGACAGGGGCGCGCACGTTGTGCGCACCCCCTCTGGTGAGCAGCAGATGACCACCGTCAATGAAGCAGGGCTGTACACGGTGCTCCTCCGATCCAACAACCCGTCCGCGAAGCCGTTCCGCCGCTGGGTCACCACCGAGGTGCTCCCCACCATCCGGAAGACCGGCACCTACGGCACCCCGCGCGAACTCACCGGCCCCGAACTCTTGGCCCGCGCCGTCCTCGAAGCAAACCGCACCATCAAGGCACTCGAAGCCACCGTCGCCGAACAGCAGCCCAAGGCTGACGCCTGGGACCAGATCGTCTCCTCCGCCGGTTCCTGGTCCTACGAAGAAGCCGCCAAGGTCCTCTTCGAACAGGGCGTCATCAGCATCGGCCAGAAGCGCCTCGTGCGCCTCCTCGTCGACTGGGGCTACCTCTACCGCGACGCCAAGCGCCGACCCCACGCCTACCAGCGCTACATCGAACAGGGCCTATTCGTCACCAAGGCACGGATCTTCACCGACCAGACCACCGGTGAGCGCCGCGAGTCCTCCGCACCGCAGGTCCGCATCACCGGCAAGGGCCTGGACATGCTGTTCCGCCGCTTCCGCACCGGCCAGCTGGAGGTCGCGGCATGACGACTACCGAACCCCGCCAGGTCCTGTGGCCCCTCGACTTCCCCATCAACGGGGACGCCCGCGCCATCACCGACGGCCCGATGGGCGCGGTCGCCGTCGACCTCGACGTCCACAACACGATCCCGCCCGGCGCGTACTCGTGGCGTCTCACCCCGGCTGAGGCCCGCGCCCTGCATGAGGCGCTCGGTGAGGCGCTCGACCAGATCTGAACCCCCGTCATTCCTGCCCCGTCACCTGCTTGGTGGCGGGGCTTTCTCATACCCCTTTTTGGAGGCCCCATGTCCCGTCGTCCGACGCATCGCGGCACCCCTCGCCGCGTCGAGTTCCACAAGGCGCTGTGGACCCCCAGCCGCCGCACCCCCACACACAGGAAGGAGGAGGCTCAGCGATGACTGTCACGCCGATCCACGACCAGATGCGGGCCAGGCTCACCGACCCGCACACCTCGCATGATGCCGCGACTGTCGCACGCCGGTCGACGGCCCGGGAGGACGTGCTGAAGATCCTCACCGAGCACGGGCCGCTCCACGACCACGGCATCCAGATCCTCCACGACGCCTACGTGCAGAAGGGCCTCATGCGGCCGAAGTCCCCGCAACGCCTCCGCACCGCACGTGCCGAACTTGTCGACGCCGGACTCGTGCATGAGCACGAGCAGGGCGGCGAAGTGATCTGCGTCCGCATGCCGTCCGGCTGGGCATCCACCGTCTGGGAGGTCACCCGATGAACACCACCACTACGCAGTGGGCCACGATCAGCGAAGCCACCAGCATCGTCCCTCTCTCCGAGGACTACCTCCGCAAGGCCATCAAGCGCACCGAGGGCAATGTCCTCCCCGCCCGCCTCATCGGACGGAAGTACGTCATCCGCGTCCAAGACCTGGACGAGTGGATGTCGCGCGAAGGGGCAGCAGCATGACCAGCACCCTCATGGACCTCATCGCAATTCTCGGCATCCTCGCCACGTATGCCGCCATCGGGATCGGCGCGGCGCTCTGCGTCACCGCCGCGTGGATCAAATGGGGACCGAAGCGATGACTGATCGTCTCGCGCGTCTCCTTGCCGCCCTCGACGACCCGGAGCCCGAGCCCCGCACACCGGACCGCAACAACCCCTACCGCGCCGCATACGTGCGACCTAGACGCGGGAAACCCACCTATCGGGACCCCACCGCTAACCGCGCAGTCGGCGCGGTAGACCGCGAACGAAAGGTAAAGACATGACACCCGCCCTCATCAACCAATCCACCATCGACAAGGTGTGCAACGCTGACATTGCACGCACCCAGCCATGGGTCCGCATGACCCGCGTCGACACCGCCGTCAGCGTCAACGGCGAGCGTGCAACCCTCCATGGCTGGCGCGAGCGATTCGACCTCTGGGAATCCGCCGGGGTGAAGCGATGAGCCTCGCAATCTACGGCGAGCTAGAGCAGGGCTCGGACGAGTGGCTACAGGTGCGTGCCGGGATCCTGACTGCGTCCGTGGTCGGGCAGCTGATCACCCCGGCGAAGGTGCAGGTGTCGAAGTCGGAGACCGCCCGTGCCGTGATGGAGACGCTGCTCGCTGAGCGGATCACCGGTATTGTCGAGTCGATCTTCACCACGTTCGACATGCAGCGCGGCCAGGACGAGGAGCCGTTCGCCCGCGACCTGTACGCCGAGCACACCGGCCAGGACGTGGACGAGCTCGGCTTCATGGTCGCGACGATCAACGGCCATCGCCTCGGCTACTCGCCGGACGGCCTGGTCGGCGACGACGGGCTGATCGAGATCAAGTCTCGCCGCCACAAGAAGCACCTCCACACGATCCTCGCCGACGCGGTGCCGCCCGAGAACTACGCCCAGCTCCAATGCGGGCTGCTCGTCTCCGGGCGCGCGTGGATCGATTACGTAAGCTTCTCCGCCGGGATGCCGCTGTACATCAAGCGCGTCACGGCCGACGAGCGCTGGCAGGAAGCGATCCTCGCCGCGCTCGACACCTACGAGACCTACGCCGAGCAGGCGCTTGGCCTCTACCAGCACACCACGAAGGGCATGCCGACATGCCCCGTCATCGAAATGGACATCGTGATCTGACATGGACCTCTCCCAGACAATCGCCCCGAAGAGTGATCAGCTCAACGCGGATGATCTCATCACCGGGCCACGCACTTTCACCATCGAGAAGGTCGCACGCGGCAACGCCGAGCAGCCCGTGAACATCCACCTGGTCGAGTCGCCGGGCCGCCCGTGGAAGCCGTCGAAGTCCATGCGGCGCGTGCTCGTCGCAGCGTGGGGGCCGGACGGGGACAAGTACGCGGGCGGGTCCATCACTCTCTACCGCAACCCCGACATCAAGTTCGGTGGCGACGTCGTGGGCGGCATCGAGATCTCCCACATGACCGGGATCCCGAAGCCGCTCAAGCTCGCCCTCACCGTGACCCGGGGGAAGAAGCGCTCCCACACCGTGCAGCCCCTCACCGCGCCGGAACCCACGTTCACGGTCCCGAAGCTCGAGACCGAGGACGAGTACCGCGAGCACTGGCTCAAGCGCCGTGACGAGGGTGCATCCAAGGCCGAGCTCGATGCGATCCACGCCGCCGCCAACACCACCAACACCACCGAGGAGAGCGCCTAATGGCACTGCCCACCATCTCTGACATCGCCCGCGTCACCGCCGACACCGAGATCCGCTACACGCAGTCCGGCAAGGCCGTCGCGCAGACCCGACTCGCGTTCAACAAGTCCAAGTACAACGAGCAGACCCGCCAGTGGGAGAACGACAAGACGTTCTTCATCGACGGGACCACCTGGGAGGACGCCGCCGAGCGCGCCGGACAGCAGCTCATGAAGGGCGTCGAGGTGTATGTGACCGGCGAACTCGAGACCCAGCAGTGGGAGAAGGACGGCGACAAGCGCTCCAAGCCGTCCCTCACGATCCGACGGTTCAAGGTCATCCCGAAGACCGACCAGCAGCCGCCCCAGCAGTCCGGCTACGGCCATCAGGGCCAGTCCGCTCCCCCGCAGGGTGACCCGTGGGCGAGCGGCGGCGACCCCATGGATTCGCCGCCTTTCTGAGGCTGACCAGCAGTAACGCATGACCGAGGCTCCGCCACACGGCGGGGCCTTTTTCATGCCCGGTGACGCCGACCCCAGGACGGTTCAGCGCTCAGACCGCCACCGGGCAACTCCCCCATCTGAAAGGACCCCCTCATGGCATTCATCAAGATCAAGAAGAACCCGTCCCGCCGCGGCTACTGCGCCGCCGGCCCCCAGATCACCATCTCGAAGCAGCACACGATTGGGCTGAACACTGCGGCGTGGGAATTGATCGGGAAGCCCGCGCAGGTCGAGATCGCGTGGGACCCGGACACGAGCAGGGTCATGCTCACCGCGTCCTCACCGCATGAGGACACGTTTCCGCTGTCCGGGAAGAACGGCGCGAAGTTCGGTGCCCGCCAGTTGCTCCGCGACCTCGGTGTTGACCCGGAGGGCGTGACCAGGCGTTTCCCCGTCACCCGCGAAAACCGTCTCTCGTTGATCGCTGACCTGTCCGACATGCCCGCCGCCAGCAGCGGCACCGTCACCCCGATCAGGAGAACAGCATGACCATCAACTACGACGGCTTCGGTGCCCCCATCACCGAGACCATGCACGAACTAGAGGCCTGCCGCACCTGGCCTCAGACACTAGAGCAGCCGGGTGAATCCTGGGCCCGCTGTACATGCGGTGAGGAGATGGGGTCGCAGGGCTCCGCGGGCGGGTCGGAACTGTCCGTGGGCGACCTGTTCCAGCAGCACCTAGAGGATGTGGGGGCCGACGCATGATCCCCCGCGCTCTCCCGCGTCTCGTCACGGACGCGCTCCGCAACGGCTGGTCTGTGTCCGTGGACCAGAACTTCAAGCACATGTTCGCCGTCGCCGCCCGGTTCGAGCGGCCCGGCGAGTGGGTGGTCATCACCTGGAACGTCGAGGGGGACCGGCCCTCGCTCAAGTGGTCGGAGATCAACGGCTCCCCGACCCCGTACACGCAGTGCACCCGCCTGATCCGATCGAAGGAGGCCTCATGACCATCTCGCCCGAAAACCTGACCGCCTGGCGGACCGAGGCCGAGCACGTCATCACCAACAGCTCCCCCATCAACGACATCACCGACGCCGCACGGATCATCGCCCTACTCAACGCCCTCGAACAGGCCGAGCAGGAGCTGGCGGACGCTGCAGCCGAGATCGAGAAGCTGGAATGGACCGGAGGTTTCCAAACTTCCTTCCCCTCACCGAGCAAGGGGATGCGCTACCAGAGGGAGCGTGATGAGGCGCGGGCCGAGCTGGCGAAGGCTGACGCCCAGATCGAGGAGCTGAACACGGAGGCGCAGACCTACAGCGATGCGCTCTCCAAGGAGATCGCCCGCGCGGAGAAGGCCGAGCAGGAGCGGGACGAGGCCAAGCGCTCCGAGTGCCCCGACAAGGACGTGCACTGGCGGTACATCGGCCTGCTGGACGAACTCAATGAGATGCGGCATCAGCGGTACGAGGCGCGGGCACGAGCCGACCAGGCCGAGGCGCGCGCGGAGAAGGCCGAGCAGGAGGTCGAGCACCTCCGCACGGTCCTGGACACGACCGCGCGGCAGCGGGACGAGGCCGACAAGCGGGTCACGAAGGTCGTGAAGGAGCGGGACCAGGCAATCGCTGACCAGCACATGACTGCTGACCAGCACCTCGCCGCCGCCGTGGCGCACGGCGTCACGGCCACCGACGAGATGGTCGAGCGAGCGCGCCTCGCGTACAACGCGATCTACCCCTCCGGGGCGTGGGTCGGTGGAATCCGCGCAGCCCTCACCGCCGCGCTCACCAAGCCCCAGCGGCCCGACGGAGCCGAGGAGATCGAGCGTCTGCTCACCGAAAATCTGGGCGACTTCCGACCGCCCGTCGAGCCCGAGGCGATTGCGGACCTCCTCGCCTCTCGCGGCGTCCGTGTCGTCGGCGAGGAGCAGCCGTGAAGCACATCCGAGTCAGCCTCACCGACACCGAGGCCACCGCTCTCGAACGGGAACTCACGGCACCTCGCGGATGGGGTGTCCGTCCGCCGAGACCGCTCGTTACCGCCGAGGCGAAGATCCTCGCCGCCCTGGCCGAGGTCGGCCTGGACCGGCCCGCCGAACACCGGGAGGTGCCGTGAGCACCTGGACCCGCACCGACAAGCGCGGCATCCGCGTCCGCTTCACCATCACCCCCGACCAGCGCGGGAACGTCACTCTTACCCGCGAGGAAGCCGAAGGCCTGCTCCGGACGGGCGGGTGGACCCCCGAGGCCGAGGTCGGCCTCACCCCGAAGGAGAATGCATCATGACCACCACCGACCCCTTCACCACCGCCGCGAACACCGCCGCGCGCGAGTACGCCAGGACGCCGCGCATGAACGTTGGCACCGTGCGAGACCGGATTGGCGAGGCGCACGCGGACGGCTGGGAAGCCGCGCGGCGCTACCTCGCCGCCCAGGAGCCGGACGAATCCGTCCTCATGGATTCACACGAGGAGCACATCGCGGACCGACTCGCAGACGCGGGCTACACCGAGTGCGCCGAGGACGAGGACGGCTGGCTCACATGGGTCAGCGCGCCCCTGGGCGAGGTGCTGCGGATCGTGAGCGCCGCGCAGGAGCCGTCCGAAGCCGAGGTCGAAGCCGCCGCACTGGCGATGGACGAGAACTTCAACCCGGACCGATACCCGGTCATGGCGGCGATGTTCCGCGACTACGCCCGGGTCGCTCTGTCCGCCGCCCGTGCCGCCCGACGAGACGAGGAGGAATGACGTGAGCAACGACTACACCCGCCTAGCCGAGGCCCCGGCGCTGAACCACCCCGGCTACCCCGTCTGCGATGCGTGCGACGTCGAGACCGAGCTGGACGACAGCCAGTGGATGTGCCCAGCTTGCGGCACTATCTGGCCCGGCGATGGCATGGAGGCGAGCGGGGACGACGCGACCCTCTACCCAGACTGGTCCGGCGAAGACCTCACCGGGCCGGTCTGCCCGAACCATGAGGCGTGGCGAGTCGCGGTACTCCCGCCTGACGAGCGGGACGCCTGGATCCGCGAACACTGCCCCCGAGAGGACCCCACCCGATGACGACCCCGAACACCGACCTCCAAGAGCAGATCGCCATCGCGCTCTACGGCAACGCCGAGTATTACGGCCCCGAGGACGTGCAGCCCGAATGGGAGCGGCGAGGAGACGAGGAGCGCGACGAGTGGCGACAGATCGCCGCCGCAGTGATGCCCATCGTGGACGCCGCCGTAAAGCGCGCGAAGGCAGAAGTGCTCAGGGAAGCAGGACGAGACCTAGAACGCGAATGGCCCAACAGGCTCGGAATCGGCCTGCCCCCCGAGGACTACGACCACGCCGGAGACCACGCGATAGATACCGCGCACGAGTACCTCAAGCGCCGCGCCACCGAGTACGAGACAGGAGATAGCGATGAGCACCGATAAGTACGTGCCGAGCGATGAGGCCGTGCGCGGGCCCTTCGCGGGTGTGCTCGATGAGTACTGCGGGATTCCGCTAGAGGAGGGTGTCGCCGCGTTCGACCGCTGGCTCGCCGCGCATGACGCCCGCATCCGCCGGGACGGGGCGCGTGAAGCACTCGACGGGCTGGCGAACTATGCGCGAGCGCGCGGCACCATCGCGTCCATGGACATCGTCTACCACCTCTGGGGGAGCGTATCCTCCGCCGCTGAGCACTACCGCGACACCCACTACTCGATCCCCGGGGAGGCCCCGTGACCGATCCGAGCATTGACGACCTACGCCGCGCCGGGACAGAGGAGGCCGTCCGCCCGATCCAGGCCCGCATCGATGAGATGCTCACTTCCCTGCCCTGGCATGGGCGGCTCATCTACCGCGCCGCCCTGCCTGCCTCCCGCCGCGCCCGAGGAGAGGACCCCACCCGATGACAACCCCGAACACCAACCTGGCCGAGCAGGTACGCACCTACCTCGAAGAGGTCGGGCTCACGGACCGCCCCGAAGAGTACGGCGACGGCATCCACGGCTGGCGGTGCGAGCTCCCCGACCTCTACGGGCGATGCGACTGCCTAGACAATGTCGTGGCCGACCTCGTGAACCTCATGGAAGCCGCCGTGAAGCGCGCGCAGGCCGAAGCGCTCCGAGACGCGGCGGACGATCCGGTACTACGCCTGTCCGGCCACTCCGGCATCAGCATCACCCGACTGCGCGCTCGCGCCGACCTGATCAAGAAGGAGGCCCCCGATGAGCAGTGACCACCACCAGCGCAGACAGGAGCACCCGATGACCGTCCTCTACAGGCACGCCTGGGAGCCCGTCACCGGCCCTGGAGTCGCCTAAGCCGGTTCACCGTCCCCGGCGCGCACTCGACCGCCTCCCGCGTGTCGAGCAGCCGATTCAACCGCACCAGGTAGGCGGTCCGGGTCAACCCCATAGCCCGGACTGCCTGCCACTTCACCCCCGCAAACCGGAACGTCCGCGACTCCAAATCCAGAATCGCCCTATCGGTGTCATCCATCCCGGCACCCTACCCACCACCACCCACAAGCCGCCCGAGTGGCGGCTTTTTTCATGAGGACGCCATGCCGCGACAGTTCACCCTCACCATCCCCCAATCCGAAGTCATCGGCTCCAACCGGGACGCCCCGATCTGGCGACGCAAGCGCACCAAGGACACCATGCGGGCACTGACCCGCGATGCAGCCCACGGCCTGGCTCCCATGGGGACCGCCACCATCTTCATCGGCATCACGAAGCGCACCCGAGGCCGCTACGACCCCACCAACCTCACCGACACCTTCAAAGGCTGCGTGGACGAGCTGGTGACCATGGGAATCCTCGATGAGGACGACTACCACCACGTGACCGGCCCATTCGTCTACCACAAAGGCGTCGATGCACGAGTGCCCCCGAAGCACATCCGTGCCCTCGTCACCCTCACCGACTACTCCACCATCCCCTTCTGAGAGGAGGCCACGTGGCGAGCGATCGCGCGTACATCAACAGGGGCATCTGGAACGACGCCGACCACCGGCAGCTCACCCCAGAGGCCCAGCACCTCTACTACATGCTCCTGACCCACCCCACGCTCTCCTATGCGGGCGTCGTGGACTGGCGTCCCAACCGTCTCACCCCCTTCGCACGCGGCCTGACCGTCGAACGGATCGAGGCGGCGGCCGCGGAGCTGTCCGCCGGCCTGTACATCGTCATCGACGAAGAGACCGAGGAAGTGCTCATCCGGTCCTGGGTGAAGCACGACGGGGTGCTCAAGCAGCCCCGCCTCGCGGTGTCGATGGCGAACGCGTACACCCGCACCGCATCGAACGACCTCCGGGGTGTGATCGTGCACGAGCTCGCGAGGCAGCGCGAAGCTCATCCCGAGTACGCGTGCTGGGGGGACTCGAGGGTCCTGGACGTCCTCGCTCAGCCCTCCATTTCGGCTAAGGATCTGCCCCCGTTTACCCCCACGGTTAGGGCAAGCGTTGGGGATGGGTTTGGGGATGGGTTTACCCCAAACCTATCCCCTGGGGTTGGGCCTGGTTTGGTCTCCCCCCCTACTCCTACTCCTACTCCTACTCCTACTCCAACTCCCCCTTCCTCTAGCGAGGAAGGGGGGTCCGGGGGGAAACGCCGAGCGACCCAGCTCCCCACCGACTGGCATCCCACCGACAAGCACGCGGCTATCGCCGCCGAGCGCAACGTCGACGTAGAGCTCGAAGCCGAGAAGTTCCGCGACTGGTGCGGAGCGACCGGCCGCACCTACAAGAACCACGACCTCGCCTTCAACAACTGGCTCCGCCGCGCTGAACCACCCCGAGGCAACCAACAACGACAGAACCGAGACGCCGCCTCCGCTGAGGCGCTCGTCCAAGCCCACTTCGACATGCAAGCGATGGGAGGCCCCCAATGAACGACCCCACCCCGATCGGTGCCGCACTCGACACGATCCCCACCACACCCACCGAACTCGTCACCGCGGCAGACGGGACCACGGGCGTGATCCAGTGGGAGGGAACAGCAGTCGACGGTCAATGGCTGACGAACTACGTCAACCAGCTCATCGCCGCTCGCCTCGTGGAGCCGTGGCAGCTCGGCGGTGACAAAGCGCAGACCGCGCATGCGCGCGCCGCGAACCGCGACCGGCTCACGTCTTGGCATCGCGCTCTCGCAGGTCTTCCCCAGGAGGGGCTAGATGCGGCTCGGCAGCACTTCGAGAAGCACGGCGTCCCCGCCGACTCTCGTGGCTCGCGCCGCTGGCATCTTCGGCCCTCGGATGTGTCCGACTGGGTCCGGGCCCGTGCTCGCCGCCTGATCCCTGCGGAGAAGGCGTGCGAGGCCCACCCGTCGGAGTGGCGGCACTCGTGCACCCAGTGCGACTACGCGGGCCCCGTAGACCCCGACCGGGCCCGCTCCTACATCGCCCAAATCCGCGCCACCCTCGCCCAGCGAAAGGACACCCCGTGACCTCGTTTGAACTCATCGGCACCATGCGAGATCGCCTCGAAGACATCCGCCACTGGCGCGGCCAGCTCTCCGACGTCATGCTCACCATCACCTGCCACGCCATGGACCTCACCGGCATCCGAGGCACCACCAACCGAATCCCCGGCGGTGACGCCCTCGCCATGCTCGGACCCTGGGCACCCGACGCCGACCACGGCGACGACCTCCCCCACCCAGACCAGATCCTGCGAGAGTGGATGGAGACCATCACGGAGCAACCCTCCCCCAGCTCCTGGGAAGAGTGCTGGCGCTGGCACTGGGACTCAACACCACGCATTCTCGAATCCCCCTGGGCCGAGGAATGGCAACAAGACCTCACCGCCCTCTGGTGGCGACTCGCCCGCCTCACCGGCAACGAACCCAAGCATGAGGAAGACACGATGCGGGGGGCACTCGACTGCATCAACGCCCGCGACGACCTCCCACCGGAGCTGCGCCTCACAGCACGAGACGCGGACCGGTTCTGGCCCGGAATCGCCCAACGCCTCAAGGACGACCGCCACCACGGCAGACCCACCCCCGACCGCGCAGACGACCGCACCTACATAGTCGCCGACCTCCGCGAATACTGGGCGCGCCGACTTGCGTCGGTCGCCTGACCATGGCAACCTAGACCTGACCCCGAAGTGGGTCCGAAACCGAAGCCCCGAGCCACACAGGCCGGGGCTTTACTCATGCGCCAAGACCGTGACCACCGACCCAGCGCCAGCAGGGACGACCACGGCACGGAGAGTCCAGCCGACAGATGGCGACGGCAACCGCCTTGAAAGCGGCAAGCCCCCCGAGGGCGTGTGGGTTCGACCCCCACACTCTCCGCCAGGTGCCCGGCGAGACCGACGGGCCGAAGACCCGGGCACCCGAACCCTCCGCTCGAAGCGCCCCACAGGCGAAACAGCGCTCGCGGAACGCGCACCGCGAAGCGCACCCAAGAGGGCAAACGCGGCAGCGCAGAACCCCCACCCCGGAAGCCAAGACAGCCCCGGGGTGGGGACACCCCAGGGCCCAGAACAGCAGACCCCCTGCTACCTCACAGCCCCCACTCCGGAGCCGACTCCCCCCGACCTACCTCGACCCGAACCGAGCAGCCTTCAACGCCGCACGGTCCATCAACGACAAAGACTCCCCCCGAGCCACCTTCGCGGCCATCGACTCCTCCACGATGATCCGGTCCCGCCACGCCTCGTACGCATCAACGGTGCCGCCCTCAACACCGGAGCCATCGCGGACAACCAACTCACCCAACGCCGCAAGACCGCGGCCCCGCATCCGCCGATCAGGAGACGGCAGCGGGATCCCGAGAGCCGAAGCCCGAGCAGCCAGATCCTCGTGATCCTCACCAAGCGCACGAGCACGCGACTCAGCCCACGACAATGTGGACTCCGAAGCGCGCTCAGCCTTGGCCGACTCGACCTCAGCACGCCGCTCAGCCCTCACAGCACGCTCATCCGCACGCGCCTGCATCGCATCAACCCTCGCGAGCTGTCGCTCACGCCACTCTCGATACCCCATGAGTGAAGCGTAGCCAGCGGCCACAACGGAAGGAAGCAAGGCGTGAACTGGACCGAGTACCCCACCAAACGCACCGCCACCCGATCACAGCAGATCGCATGGGAACGCACCATCAAGGCGCGCGACAAGCACTGCCAGATCCGCGGCCCACGATGCACCGGACAAGTCAACGAAGCCGACCACATCATCCCCGTCGCAGAAGGCGGAGCAGAACTCGACCCCGCCAACGGCCAAGGAGCCTGTCGCACCTGCCACAACGACAAGACCCAAGCCGAAGCGCGCCGCGGACAACACCGCTGGAAACGCAAGCCCGAACCCCACCCCGGCCTCAAATAAAACCGCAGGCCAGGGGGGCACCATCCCCTCCCCTCCCCCACCCAGAGCGCGGCGGGGTCGCTAGTCGCTCGGGTTCCGTACAGGTCTGGGCGGTTGCGTAGTGAAGCGCCCGCCGACCTGGTGGAGGTTGGCGGGCGCTTGCGGGGGTTATTGCTGGTCGCGTTCTCGGCGTTGCTGGAGGATTCGCATTGCCATGGCGCGTGATAGGCCGCTGGCTGTGGTGATTTCCTCCCAGGTGTGCCCTGCGTCGCGCGCGTCTTGGATGGCTGTTTCTCGGTCAGTGTTGAGCTCGCGCCACATGGCTAGTCGTACGAGGGGGTCCATGTGGGGCATGCTAGTCGTCCTGCTGGTCGTCCCGCTGGTGTTTGGGGTGTGTCAGTTCTTCTAGGGCGATGGTGATGCCGTCGATGATGCCTGCTGTGATTTCGCGGATGATGCTGCGGAGTGTGGTCACGGGCTCACCTGTTCGATCTCGGCCCATGACTGGGTTGAGTCACCGAGCCGGTCGCACTGCCACGGCTGGGTGCGGCGGTAGCCGTGGGCGGTGAGGATGTCGTCGGCTTCGTCGATGTCCCACTGGCCGGGGTCGATGACCTCGCCGGTCTCCTCGTCGATCTCGCGGTCCTCGATGGTGGGATTCTCGGCGGGGAGCCATGCGAAGTGATCGCCCTCCCCGTCCTCGAACATCTCGAAAATGTCCACGCCGTGGGTGTCGTAGAGGGCGTCGAGTCTGGTGGCGGCGGTTGCGATGAGCTTGCTCATGATCGTGGTCCTTTCTGGTGGGGCGGGGCGCTGGTGACCCCGCCCCGGTAGGTTGGTTAGGCGGCGGTGTGGTTCACCGGCTGTCCTTTTTGTGGGTGGGGGTGCGGCCGAGGGTGATTCGGATGGCGTGGCGGTACAGCTCTGCGGCGGGGGCGATGGGGGTTCCGGCGTGGCGGGGGCGGTAGTCGGTGGTGCTCATTGGGGGGTCCTTCCTTGGTGATCCGTGATGGGTGGTGGTGCGCCGGGGGTGTGGGCCACTCTCCCTGTGGTGACCTCTACGCCCTTCCGGCGATGCCTAGATCCTAGACCCTCTACGGCGGGCCGTCAACTCCGCTACCGCTTGCGTTGCCCGCCCGCCTATGTCTATCCTATAGGCACCTCCTAGTGCGAGGCTAGGGCATCTACAGAAGGGGGAGCGCGATGCTCACCGGCGACACGCTTTTCGACCAGTTCGAGGACTACACCACCGATCTCGCCATGGAGGTCGGGCTACGCGGCCTCATCGACACCCTGGAAGTCCTGCAGGAGTGGTACCGCGAGGCGGGCCGCGCCGAGGGGCTCAGCGTGGATGATGCGGAGCGGCTCGCGATGCGCATCGCTGAGCACATCGCTGACATGCTCGGCATGCACTTTCATGATTTCGCGACCGGTGCGCACGACTGGTGCATCCTCGTGGGCGGCCGTACTGAGCCTGCTGCCGTCGCCGGGTACGCGCGGGCGAAGGCTCGCGAGCTGGGGATGGAGCTGTGATGATCCACGCGCCCGGGCACCCCGCTGGGGTTCTCATCATCGATGGGAGAGATCAGTGACCACCATCGTCAAGGGGCAGCCGCTGTCCGCAGAGGTCAGGCAGCGGCTCGCCGCTGAGGGTCGGCCCGTCCTGGTCGCTTTCAGTGGTGGGAAAGATGCCATCGCGTGCACGCTTGCGCTCATCGAAGCGGGGGTAGATGTGCGCCTAGCGCACTTGTATCTGATCCCCGGCCGGGAGCCGGGGACCACACTGGAGTTCGTAGAAGAAGGGCTCTCATACGCCGAGGGCAAGCTCGGTATGAGGGTGCACCGGTACCCACACCCATCCCTCTACCGGATGCTGAACGCGCTGATATTCCAGCCGCCCGAGCGGTGCGCCATCATCGAAGCAGCCGACCTGCCGATACCTACTTATGAAGAGATCTGGCAGGTCATCCGCATGGACCTAGGGCTAGACCCTGACACATGGGTCGCCGATGGGGTGCGGGCAGCGGACTCCCCGTACCGTCGCGCTGCGCTCGTCACGCACGGCGTGATGAAGCCGAGCACCGGGAAGGTCTCCCCGATCCACGATTGGGTGAAGGCGGAATGGTCCGCATGTCTGGACCGTCACGGATGGCAGCTACCGCCCGATTACGAGATGTTCGGCCGGTCTTTCGATGGGATTGATCGGAGGTTCCTTGAGCCGATGCGTGCGCACCGGCCGCGGGACTATCAGCGAGTGCTCGATTGGTTCCCGCTGGCAGAGATGGAGTTGGTTCGCCATGGCGTTTGAGTTCAAGGGGGCCGGGTTCGGTACCGGCGGCGGGTTCAAGATCAGCGGCGACTCGCCATCGCCGATTGATGGTGTCCAGTACTCCGACAACGCCGAGGTCGACTCGGCAGCCGAACTACACGCGCTTGAATCCGCGTACATCCAGCGCCGCAAGGCGGAGGATAAGCGGAAACGTGACGCCACCGACTCCGAATACTGGTTCGCCGTGTGCTTCGAGTCGCGGGCCGAGAAAGAAGCGTTCCTGCATGCCATCGGAGCTAAGAAGCGGCTCCATGGTGACAAGTATCTTCGCGGCCGGGATCTCGCCCGGCTGCTGAACATCGATATGAAGGAATGACTATGCGTCGCGCTCTGGCATCAGCTCTGAATTACACCAAGACCACTCGCGGAGGTACGACTACGCGGAGCATCCGTGTTGGACGGACATCCGCGAGCCTCTCGCGATCGTCATCGTCGGGTTCGTGACAACGTTAGGGGTGAGTATCAATGGCAGGCCGTGGACCAGCACCTAAGGATCCCTCTAAGAGGGTGCGCCGGAACACTGACGCTACCCCGACGACGATTCTTCGTTTCGAGGAAGCAGAGCAGCCGGACCTCCCGGACTCCATGCCCTGGCCCGATGAAACCCGGGAATGGTGGGCGATGTGGCGAGACTCCCCACAAGCGGAGCACTTCGGGTCCACCGACTGGGCGTTCCTCCTGGACACCGCGATTCTCCACGCGATGCTGTGGGGGAATGGGGACACCAGCGCGCTACCCGAGCTGCGGATCCGGGTCGCAAAGTTCGGGGCAACCCCCGAAGACCGCGCGCGTCTGCGCATGCAGTTCGCGGACGCGGACGCGGCGGACTCGAAGCGGCCCACGAAGACGAGTTCCGCCCGTGAACGGCGGGCGAAGATCAGCGTCATCAGCCCGGCGCAAAAAGCATCGGGAGAATAGCTAGTGAAGGGATGACCGTGGATGCCATGGAAACCCCTCGAAGGTGACCTTTTCCCATCTCTCGGATGGCAGGTCATCGACTGGATCACCGAGAACCTGGCCCAGCCCGACGCTGGACTAGAGCCCGGCCCGTTCCTGCTGTACCCCGAGCAGGAAGAGTTCGTACTGAACTTCTACCGGATCAACCCCGACACGGGACGACGCACCTACCGGCGCGGCGTCCTCTCGCGGCCTCGCGGCTGGGGCAAGTCCCCTTTCGCTGCCGCGCTCATGGCCGTTGAGGGCCTCGGACCTGTCATATTCGATGGGTGGGACGCTGACGGGCAGCCCGTCGGTAAGCCGTGGTCTGAGGTGCGAACACCACTGGTGCAGGTTGCGGCGACATCCGAGACGCAGACCAGGAACACGTTCTCTGCGCTGCAGGAGATGATGGAAGGCCCCGTGGTGGACAACTACCGGGGTGTGGAGATCTTGGGTGACCGGATCAATCTGCCATCGGGCCGGATGGAGATGGTCACCACTTCGGCACGCACCATTAAGGGTGCTCGCGCAGACTTTTGTGTCCTCGATCAGACCGAGGAATGGGTTTCGTCGAATGGTGGGCAGCGGCTCCATCAGGTGATTGACGCGAATACGGCGAAGCGTGGGGGTGCGTACCTGGAGACGCCTAACGCGTTTATTCCGGGTGAGAACTCGGTGGCTGAGGAGTCAGCGAGCTACTGGTCGATGATCCAGGAGGGCAAGGCGGTCGCCGATGGCCTCTACTACGATCACCGTGAAGCGCCGGGCGACACGGACGTCACTGACCGGGAGTCCCTAACTCTCGGCCTGCGGATCGCTTATGGGGACGCTTCCCAGCACCCTGATGGGTGCCTGATCCATGACCCTGCATGCCCGCCTGGTCACGCGGACCTAGAGGCTCGCATTCAATCGTTCTGGGACCTCACGAAAGACCCTCAGGTCGCGCGCGCCGACTACCTGAACCAGGTGGTCGCCGCGTCGGATTCGTGGATGACCAGGCCCGAGCTAACCGCCGTCGTGGACGTAGAGAAAATTGTCTCTCCGGATGACCCGATCACTGTCGGTTTCGATGGGTCCCGCGGCCGCGCTAAGGGCATAGCGGACGCTACAGCGCTGATCGGGTGTCGTGTCTCCGACGCTCACCTGTTCGTCTTGGATGTGTGGGAGCAGCCGCGAAACGCGACGGACTGGTACGTGCCGGTTGCTGAGGTCGATGCGCGGGTGCGTGAAGTGTTTGAGCAGTACACGGTGGTCGGGTTCTACGCGGATCCGAACGGGTGGACATCTCAGGTATCGGAGTGGGAAGCGAAGTACGGGAAGAAACTCCGTGTCCACGCGAAGCGCGACGCCCCTATGAGCTACTGGCCGAAAGGTAAGGACGGTAACGTGCCGCGGCTCTTGGAAGAGCTGCGCTCCGCCATCGTCAACGGGGACTGTTCCCTCGATGGTTCCACTGTTCTCATCCGGCACATGTTGAACGCGCGCCGCCGACGCACTCGATCCGGTTACCTGCTGTACAAGTCGTATCCCGATTCGCCAGACAAGATCGATGCCGCCTACGCCGCGGTTATGGCGTGGAAAGCTAGATTGGATGCCGTATCAGCTGGAGCGGGTAGAGCACGTAGGCAAATCCCTGCGAGACGGAGAACGGCGGTGATTAGATGATGCTCGGTATCGGCCCCGGCCCCATGGTGGATGTTTCCCATGAACCGGCCCGTATCGTGAACATCCCCCGCATCGCTGAACTTAGCGACGACGAGAACCATGACATCGCACTGATGTGCGAGCAGCTCCGCCGGGTAGCGGATAGGAACCGGGAACGGTTCGTGTTCTACAACGCCGAGCAAGCGTTCGTGAACATGGGAATGGCAATCCCGCCGGAGTTCGAGAAGTACGCGTCTGTTCTCGGGTGGAACGCGACCGCTGTGGACGCTCTCGCGCGCCGAATCCAGCTGGACGGGTTCGCGCTCCCCGGGGCAGTTGACCGGTGGCAGGACCTCGACCCGCAGTTCCGCCGCACCGGCTTCTACCAGCAGCACAAGATGTGTGTCCAGTCCATGCTGATCTACGGGGTTGCGTTCATGGGGGCTGTGAAGTCCCCTGACGGGGTGCAGGTGCAAGCGTATTCCGCGCGGGACGCTACCGGGCTATGGGACACCGCCCGGCCGGGACGGCTCCGTGTGGGGCTCGCTGTGCAGCAGTGGGGTCATTTCGGCGCGCAGTCCGTGACCGTGTTCTATCCCGGGCAGATCATCCAGTTGGACCGGCCGACGCTCGGAGCGAACTGGGAGGTCCGCCGCTACCAGCACCTGCCGGGCCGTGTCACGTTCCACCCGTTCAGGTTCCTCCCCCAGCTAGACAAACCCTGGGGGCAGTCCCGGATCACCCGACCGATGATGACGTACACCCGATCCGGAGCACGCACGTTCCTGCGCGGTGAGATGAACGGTGAGGTGTACGGGTACCCGCAGCTGTATGGCGTGAACACTCCGCCCGATGTGGCGGAGCAGTTCAAATCGGGGATGGCGCGGTTCTTCGCTCTGGACTATGAGCGCGACGAAGATGGTGCACCGGTCGAGGGTGCGCCGGAGTCGAAGATCGGTCAGGTTCAGATTGGGTCGCAGCAGCCCCACATGGAGCAGCTGCGGATGACCGCGATGATGTTCGCGGCCGAATCGCAGCTGTCCCCGGACAAGCTTGGAGTCATCCACGATAACCCGTCATCGGCGGACGCTATCGACCGCGCTGATGGGGAATTGAACGACCTCGCCGACGAGGCTGGGCGTGACCTCAGCATCCCGACGGTGGACCTGGTACATGACCTGTGGCTCATGGACCGAAACAGCACCCGGCTCCCTGAAGAGCTGGAGGCGCTAGCCACGGATCTACGGGACCCGGCGATGACCACCAGGTACTCGCAGCGGATGGCACTGGCGTCCCTCGTGAACGCGGGCGCAGTCATCCCCGGGGAGGTCGTGACGTACGAGGCCGCAGGGTACTCACGGACCACCGCTACGCGTCTCGCTGAGGCGTACCGGATAGCGGAGCGCCGTAAGGCACAGCAGGCCATCGCTGAGCAGGCACTAGCGGCCCGTCAACACCCGCAGGTCGCACCCCTGATCGCGGCACGTAAGGCAGGCGATGAGGTGTGACCTGGGATGCGTTCAAGCGGTGGGGCCGGGATGTTGACGACATCTCCGATGCCGCAGCGCACTCCACCGTCCTGTTGATGCAAAGCGCACCCGACACCCCTGACGTTTTCGACTTCGTCGCGGAATCTGCGCCGGTGGTCCTGTCGTCCTATGCGCTCGCGTCGCAGGACGCGGCGATGGGGTATGTGCGGGATGCGCAGCGTGGCGCGGGCTTAGCACCATCCCTGTTCGAGCCCGTTCCCGCTGCCATCACGTCGGTGGCGCTAGAGCCGGTCCTGAAATGGGCTCTCACCGATGTGGTGTTCCCTCTCGTGGCGGATGAGGTGGTGCCCCGCCTTGTGCAAGGCACTACCCGTCTGGTCTCGAACGTGGGACGTGAGACGGTGCAACAGAGCGTCGGGCAAATCGATGGGGTGTACGGGCGTCGCGTACCGCGAGACAACGCCTGTGCGTGGTGCCGGTTCATGTCAGCTACACAGCACTGGGATGGGGAATGGCCAGACTCCGCATACCACGGGAACTGCCGGTGCCGCCCCATCATCATGTCTCCAGGCTGGGATATCCCCGATGAAGTAGAAGGCCTGTGGGACGACTACGAACATCAAACACTCGACGCCGAGCAGTGGGCACGGAAAGAACAGACCCGGCTCGACAATGAACTATGGGCGCGAGCCTCAGCCGCGGGTGGTTCTCTATCTGCCCAGAAACGCAGGCACGGCTCACTGCGACGCAGGGAACTACCGACCCTGCAACAACTAACCCTCTCGCGGCTGCGAGAGAAATACGGGGCACGCTAACCCCCGTGTGCGACACACAACCGAAAGGAATCCGCGATGGATACTGGACTGCTGAACTTCCTCCAGGGCACCGGGGCGCTCATGTTTGCTGACACCCCCGATGACGGCACCGGCCCCACCAGCGACGATACCCCTGACACTGACAAGACCCCGGCTAGCGATGATGAACCGCTCGGAGAGCCGGGCCTGAAGGCACTCAGGGCAGAACGGCAGCGCGCAGCACAGATGAAGAAGCGCGCTGAAGACGCCGAAGCGCGACTCAAGGACATTGAGGACGCCGAGAAGACCGAGCTGCAGCGGGCGCAGGAGCGCATCGCCGAGCTCGAACAGACCACCAAGGCTTACGAGGCCGAGAAGACCCGCGCCCAGCTGCGCGCGTCGGTCTTGGCCTCGAAGAACGTGCCCAGCGAGTGGGCTGATTTCGTCACAGGCGACACTGAGGACGAAATGAACGCCGTGGCAGACAGGATCATTCAGAACCTCAACCGCGACGCACAGGGGCCCTACCTTCGACCCACTAGCGGAACTCCCGGAGGGTCACTAGAGGCAGGCCGCGAAGCCGCGAAGAACTTCCGCCCCTGAACAACCCCACATCTCATAGGAAGGGCCACATCTGATGGCTATCAAGGAAGAAACCCTGGGGGGCACGCCCAGCCGTAAGGCCCTGGCATCCCTCCTTGGGCTCGACACTGCAACCACTTTCAAGGCCACCGCCGACGTTAAGGACGGGACCGTGCCCGCACTGTCCCCCGTCGTTATCGCCGCGGATGGCACCGCCACTATCTACACCGCAGATGAGGCGTCCCCCGTGATCGGTGAGACCGATCAGGTGGGGTTCACGGTCTCCGACCGTGTGACCGACGCTGAGGGTGCCCTGAACGTGGCCGTGATGCGGCAGGCGCATGTGCGCCGCTCCCGCCTCTCCCTGGCCGCTCAGGCAGTCCTCACCGCCGCCCCCGCGGCCGCGCTGACCCACATCATCGTCGAGGAGGCCTGACCATGGCACTGAACACTAAGCACCTCACCCCCGCTGAGATCACCGGGTTCGTGCGCGGACGCCTGGAGTCATACACCGAGCAGGACCCGCTTGCGCGAATTCTCCCCGACCAGCTGATCGACAACGTGAACGTGCGTTTCGCTGTCGGTGAGGCCGGGGTCACCCCCGAAGCTGAGGCCCGCGACTGGGACGCCCAGCCTGGGACGCTCGACCTCGCCGCCCGGAAGCGTCGCACCATCGACCTGGTAGCGTTCTCCTCCCGCATTCCCGTGTCCGAGTCCGATGCTCTACTGTCCCGTGTCGCCGGTGGGGAGGGTTACGCGAACCTGATCCTGCGTGCCGCCGATAAGGTCGCGCAGGCCATCGCAAATGCTGCGCGACGGCAGCGCGCCACCGTCCTCGCGACTGGTAAGGCGTTCATCGATCAGGCGAACTTTGGGCTGGACGAGGACTTCGGGCGTGACCCGGAGCTGACCGCAACCCTTGCGCAGCTCGTGAACGCTGACGGGTCCGATGCCCTCGCGCAGCTGTCCGACTTCGTGGACATCTACGAAGAGAAGTCCGGCGGCGTCCGCCCCGCCTACGCTCTCGCGTCCACCAAGGCGATCAACGCGTTCCTGAACCACGCACAGTTCGCGTCGAAGATTGGGGACACGTCCCGTCCGGCGACGCTGGACCAGGTGAATCAGATCCTGCTGTCTTCCGACCTGCCCCAGCTGGTGCGGTACAACGCGAAGATCGGCCAGTCCCGACTCCTGCCCGAGGACAACCTGATCCTCGTGCCCGACTACACCGATGGGCAGGCCAGCGACCTCGGGTCGACGATCTGGGGTCTCACCGAGTCGGCGTTCAAGCCGGAGTTCTCCGCGATCAGTGGTCAGCTGCCGGGTGCGGTCGCGGCTGTGTGGGACACCGAGGGCATCGCCGGTAAGACGGTGGTGGAGGCCGACTCGACGTTCCTCCCGATCCTGAAGAATGCGAACCTGTCGGCATCCCTGAAGGTGGTCTGACATGCCGAAGCTGATCGAGAACGTGCTGATCGGTGGCCGGGTCCGCCTCGCGGGCGAAGACATCTCGGAGGCGGACGCGAAGGGTGTCCGTCGCGAGGTGTTCGCCTCTGAGAAGCCCGCTCCGAAGGAGAAGGCCCCGGCCGCTCCGCGGAAGGGCACCTCCACCAAGTAAGGGGGGTCCGTAATGGCGGACAGCATCACCTGGGGTACGCCCGACGACCTGACCTCCGCAGACCTTGAGAGCGTCACTGACGGTCTCAAACCTAGCGTGCTGGGCTACTGGCTGGATCGTGCGCGACGCGCGATCCTCGCCGAGGCTCCCCTCGCCGTACTCGCCGCACGGATCCGTGACGGTGTCGTTGACGCCGAGGCCCCACAGGACGTGCAGATCGATCTCGTGCTCGGCAAGCTCGCCAACCCTGGCGGGATCCGGACCGTGCAGGAGTCGAACGGCCCCGCGTCGGGGTCGATCACGTACGGCGGCGACTCCCCCGGCACACTCACCCTCACTGCCCAGCATCGGAAGATGCTCAGCATCACGGGGGTGGGGCGGCGCGTGGCGAGGACGGTGGACACATGGCGCTGACCGTGACCGTCCATCCCGCCGGAACCTCCGGCGTGGACGAGATGGGCGACGAGATTAAGGTTCCTGGCGAGCCGTACGAGCTAGAGGTGACCTCGATCTACCCGCGCACCTCGGAGGAGCCGGGGGACGCGAACCGGTCCCTGGTCGTTACTGGCCTGACGATCCTCGCCCCAGAGTCGACGCGGGTCGGTGCTCACGATGAGCTCGAGATCCCCGGCTACGAGGGTCGATGGGGAGTCGTTGGCGAGGTCGCGATCTACGACGCCCGGTCGAATCCGGCGCGACGTCAAGGCGTGCTCGGGCGTGTCCGGCGTCCCGGCCTCAGCATCGGATGCGTGCAGATCAACGCGGAGAAGGTGGCTGGCTAATGGCGCGACGCGTCGACGTGAAGCTGAACTCTCGCGAGATCGACAAGCTGCTGAAGTCGAAGGGCGTGCAGGACGAGCTTGCTCGGCGGACGGGCGTAGCCGCGAGGGCTGCAGGGCGCGGGTACGAGTCGACCGTTGAGGTCGGCAGGACTCGCGCGCTCGGTCGTGTCACGGCTGAGACTCCTGAGGCCGCTCGCGACAACGCCCGGAATCACACCCTGATGCGGGTCCGTGACCAGATGAGGTGGTGAGCGATGGGGTTCGCGAACGCGCAGGGCCTCGTCAACGCTCATCTCTCCGAGGCGACGGGGCTGCGTTGTGTCACCACGATTCCGACGACTCGGCCGGACAGGTTCGTGCGGACGATCCGCACGGGCGGGTTCCTCGCCAACGGGGTCACGGACGTCGCCCGGTTGACGTTCGAGTGCTGGGCCAAAAGCAAGATCGACGCGCAGGCGGACGCGCAGCAGGTGCGCGCCGCGATGCTCGCCCTCCGGGGCGTCACTCTCTCCGGGGTCAAGGTGCATCGGGTCGAGGAGATCTCGGCACCGATGGACTCTCCTGACTCCGATTCATCCACACCCCGCTACGTCCTCACTCACGAGGTGTACCTGCGGGGTACGCACAGGAAGGGCCAGTGATGGCTGACAGTAAGGTCAATGCCGTCGTCTCCCACAACCAGGAGATCGACGGGAAGAAGTACAAGGCCGGTGACAAGGTCCAGCTCAATGCGCAGCTCGCGCGACTGCTGGCGGGTCGCGGCTCCATCAAGATCCAGGAAAAGGACGCCGCCAAGGTGGCGCCCGCTCCCGCCGGTAAGGAGGCCTCGAAGTGAGCGTTCCGATTACCACTGCCACGGAGGCGACGTGGCTGAACCCCGACAACGCCCGCATCTACGGTGGTGAGCTCGACTCCGTGTGGGTCGGCGACCACGGTGCCGTGATGCCGTCCGTCGACAACATCGTCATCCCAGAGAACCACGAGAACGTGGGCTGGCTGTCCGATGGCGGCCTGAACTTCGCGCACAACGATAACGTCGAGACCTTCAACGGTCACCAGGGCGGTCGTGTCGTGCGGAAGAAGGTCACCACGAGCGAGGACACGTTCACGTTCACCGCGCTTGAGACGACCCTCCTCACCTTCGGTCTGATCCACGACATTAAGGAGCACACCACCACGGGCAGGGTGTCCCGCATCAAGGTGTCGGGTGCGAAGAAGTCGAACGACCGTCGTTCGTGGATCGTCGACAAGTGGGATGGCGACATCTGGTACCGCTACCTCATCCCCTCCGGGGAGACCGGTGAGCGGCCCGAGGAGGTCGCGTCCAACTCGGAGATCACGATGTACGAGCAGACCGTGACGGTGTACGGCGGCTACGACATCCTCACCAACGATCCCGCGATGGTCGCGGAGGTCTCCGGCGGCTGATCTGCCGCTACTCGAACTCGAAGCTCTCTCCACTCTCTGTGGTGGCGGGAGCTTCTGCCTGTCCGGTGCTGGGCGCGTGCGTGACGGTCCGCGCCCAGCACCACCCCCTCTCTTCTCGACCGTCACGACCACTATCTGGACCGTCACGAAAGGACCGTCACCATGTCTCAGACCACCGCCGAGAAGGCGAAGGCCGCGGGCGCGAAGACCCCCGGCGACAAGAAGAAGGCCACCAGCGCGAAGGTGAAGGCGCTGCAGGCCGAGGCGGCGAAGGGCGACATCGTCGTCGAGCTGCGGGGCGAGACGTTCACCGTCCACGTCGAGGCGTACCAGCAGAAGGTCTCTGAGGACTACGAGTTCATGGAGTACTCCATGAAGGGGATCCTGCCCCTCATGCTCGACGTCCTCCTCGACAGCGCGGATCGCGAGAAGTTGAAGAACCTCGCCCGTGACGAAGAGACCGGCCTCGTCTCCCCCGAGAAGATGGGCGACCTGTTCGCCGAGCTGATGGAGGCGGGAGGTCAGGGAAACTGACCGGCCTCCTCTGGGTCCTCTCGGAGTTCCCGGAGGAGCTAGAGGCCGACCTCGCCAGAGAGTACGGCATAGATCTGGTGGACCTGTGGCGCGGCGGGCTCACTCTCCGCCGAGCCGCGGTCCTCGCCACGCAACTCCCCGCAGGGTCGCGCGTCTGGCAGGCGACAGGCGGACCGAGGGCGTGGTCCGACGAGTATCACGGGCTCCTCGCCGTCAAGAATCGCGTCGAGCGGCTCGAGTGGCGGAAGACCGAGGACGGCTCGAAGGGGAAGAACCCCCCGCAGATGCAGGAGCCGCCGCCGTTCGTCGGTGACGTGCAGGCGAAGGCGTCGACCGCGGACGCGAAGGCGCAGGAGTTCATGCGTCGGCAGCGGGCTATCGAAGCAAGACGACAGGTAGAGAGGCGCGCCATGTAACGGTGTCGCCTCCTCTCTGCATACCAGGAGGTGCCCGATGGTCGTTGGAGGCAACCCTGTCATCGCGACCGCCGCGATCGGTCTGATCCCCACGATCCAGGGGGTTCGCGGCAACATCGGGTCTCAGCTCGCCGGATCCGCAGTCATGGCGGAAACGGACCGGGCCGGTCGGTCCATCGGGTCGAAGCTCGGGCAGTCGATCACGTCGACGCTGAAGAACGGGCTGAAGATCGGCGGGGTCATCACTGGCGCTATCGCAGGCCTGACTCTGAAGGGCGGCATCAACCGAGCGCTCGGCATCGAGGACGCACAGGCGATGATGCGAGGGCTCGGACACGACACCGAGTCTGTTGAGAAGATCATGGGCAACGCCCTCGCCAGCGTCGAGGGCACAGCTTTCGGCCTCGATGCCGCCGCGACTTCTGCCGCCGGAGCTGTCGCCGCGGGCATCAAGCCGGGCGAGCAGCTAGAGCAGACGATGAAGACCGTCGCGAACGTTGCCGCGGGCGCGAAGGCTCCGATGGAGGAGATCGGCGGGATCTTCAACACCGTCGCCGCTGTCGGCACCGCGTACACGGGCGACATCAACATGATCGCGCAGCGCGGTATCCCGATTTGGCAGGCCCTCGGTGATCAGCTGGGTAAGTCCCAGGACGAGGTCAAGAAAATGGCCTCGAAGGGCGAGATCGACTTCGCCACCTTCGAGCAGGCTGCTCGCCAGGCAGCTGGCGGCGTTGCGACCGCGATGGGCGACACAACCCGCGGTTCGATCGCGAACATGCTCACGAGCTTCTCGAAGCTCGGCGCTGATATCGCCACCCGGTTCATGCCGATGGTGAAGGCTGGCGCTCAGGGCATTCAAGCAACCGTGCAGGCGGTAACCAAAAAGCTCGGACCAGTTCTGGACCAACTGTTCGGGGCATTTACCCCTGCAGCAACAGTCGGGATCGAGGGGTTCTTCGACGGCTTGGTCTCGAAGATTGACACGTTCGATCCCCAGGTGGTGCTCGACTTTTTCGAGCGCGTGAAGGGATTCGTGTCGGGGATCGACTTCACGAGCGTTAGCGGCTTCTTCGGTTCGCTCAGTGGCGGTGCGGGCGGGGCTCTGTCATCGATCGGCGGTTCACTCAGCCAGATCGGCGCGGCGTCGCCGACGCTTTTGGCGTCGGGGCTGGAGCTCCTCGGGTCTGCAATGGGGTTCCTCGCGGAGCACTCCGACACCGTCGTTAAGCTGCTTCCTATCCTCATCGCGGGGTTTGCGGCGTACAAGGTCGCGACGCAGGGCGTGACCGCGGCGGTCACTGCGCAGCGCGCCGCGGACCTTGCGACACTACCCGTGCAGATCGCCCGCAATGTCACGTCTCTCGCGGCCGCGGTCGCGCGGGAACGGGCAACTATGGCGGAGATCCGCCTCACCGCGGCGACTAGCGCGAACACCGCGACGACAACTCGGGCGACGCTCGCTGAGCGTGCACGCACGATCGCGACGAAGGCCGGCGCCATCGCGTCGAAGACCGCTGCTGTGGCGACTCGGATGCTTGGCGCGGCGATCCGCTTCGCGACCGGCCCGATCGGGCTGATCATCACGGGCGTCACGCTGCTCGCAGCGGGGCTCGTGTACTTCTTCACGAAGACGGAGACGGGGCAGAAGCTCTGGACTCGGATCTGGGGCGCGACCAAGAACGCCGCCGCCGCGGTCGTGGACTGGTTCATGAACACGGCCCTGCCCTACCTGCAGGCCGCTTGGGACGGGATCGCTGCTGGCGCGCTGTGGCTGTACAGCTCCGCGATCCTGCCTGCCTGGAACGGGATCAAGACGGCGATTGCTGTGGTCGGTGACTGGGTTACGGGGACTCTCGTGCCGGGGCTGCAGGCCGCATGGTCTGCGATCGGTGCGGCCGCGATGTGGCTGTGGCAGAACGTGATGCAGCCTGCCTGGCAGGGCATCAAGACGGTTATCGCGGTTGTCGTGACTGCGGTGCTGCTCTACATCGACATGCTGAAGTTCTACTTCCAGAACGTGATCGCCCCTGTGGCGTTGTGGTTGTGGAAGAACGTGCTCGCTCCGGCCTGGAACGGTATCAAGACCGTCATTGGGGCGGTCACTGGCTGGATCGTGAACACTGCGTGGCCGTTGATCAAGCGAGCGTGGGATGCGATCGCCAGCGCTGCGATGTGGCTGTGGAACAACGCGTTGAAGCCAGCTTGGGCTGGGATCAAGGCCGCGATTTCGGTGGTCGTGAACTGGTTGATCGCCGCCGCGTGGCCGATCATTCAGCGAGTCATCGGCTGGATTGGGAAGTACTTCGCGGCGCTGAAGGTGGCACTGGGGCTGTACTGGTCGGCGATCAAGTGGTCGATCAACGCCGTCGTGTCGTGGTTCCAGAACACGGCGTGGCCGATTGTCTCGAACGTGATCGGGAATCTGAAGTATGGCTTCAACACGATGCGGGACAGCATCAAGAACGCCTGGGCCTTCATCAAGGACAAGGCGATTAATCCGGTTGCGACGTGGTTCCGCGACACGATCAAGCCGATGTTTGATCGGGTGACCGGTGGTGTGAAGAATGCATTCACCAGCCTTCGGGACTCGGTGAAGAAGTCCTGGGAGAAGATCAGGGACACCGCGAAGGCTCCGGTCAAGTTTGTTGTCCAGGACATCATCCGTGACGGGATCGTGAAGAAGTACAACACGGTCGCGGGTACGTTCGGTGTCGGGACGATCGACGAGAAGAAGTTCTCGGTCGGCTGGGCCGCTGGCGGGTGGACTGGCCCGGGCTCGAAGTATCAGCCTGCTGGTGTTGTCCATGCGGATGAGTTCGTGATTCGCAAGGAGTCGCAGAATGATCTTCGGCGTAACGCGCCAGGGTTCCTGGATGATCTGAATCGCCGTGGCGCGCGTGCCCTGGAAGGCATTCTGGGTGGGTACGCGTCGGGTGGCTGGGTGAAGCCGTTCCGCGGGCATTTCGCCTCGAACTCTGGGTTCGGGATGCGGTGGGGTCGACTACATGGCGGCATGGATTTCCCCACGCCTGTGGGGACGCCGATGCTCGCCGTGTCGGATGGGACGATTGTGTCTCGCACCACCACCGGCCCGGCTGGCAACAAGATCGCGATGCAGACGAACATGCCCGGCATCGTCGCTGGCTACCATCACCTGTCGCGTTTCGGCGCGCAGTTGGGGCAGCGGGTGACGAAGGGGCAGATCATCGGTTGGCCCGGCAACACGGGCCGGTCGACGGGGCCGCACCTTCATTTCTCCATCGCGCGCGACGGCTCCTACGTGAACCCCGCGCCCTACCTGCAGGGCGCGGGTGTCGCAGGGACTGGCGCGAATGATGATGGTGGTGGCCTGTGGAACCCGTTTGAGGGCTTGTGGGACTCGTTGAAGTCCAAGGTTCGCGAGGGAGTCGGTTCGACGCCGTTCGGCGACATGCTGTTCGAGGTGCCGCAGAAGCTGATTGGTGGCGCGGTCGATTGGGCGTCGCGGAAGCTCACGGAGTTGGGTGACTGGGCGTCGGACAAGCTGGACGCCACGGCCGGGTATACCCGGTGGGCTCCGGTAGCAACGCAGGCGCTCCAGATGGAGGGCCAGCTCGGCCCGAAGCGCCTGGCGTCTCTCATGCGGCGCATGAACCAGGAATCCAGCTTCAACCCCCGAGCGATCAACAACTGGGACGTCAACGCCCGTAACGGTGTGCCGTCGAAGGGCCTCATGCAGGTCATAGACCCGACGTTCAGGGCGTATGCGCGGCCGGGATACGACAAGGACATTTGGGATCCGCTGTCGAACATTCTCGCGTCGATCAGGTACGCGATGGCCCGCTACGGCAACCTTGAAAAGGCCTACGACAGGCCCGGAGGTTACGCCGAAGGCGGCCTGGTGCGGCCGACGCTGTACGACCAGGGCGGGGAAGTTCCACCTGGTCTGTCGGTGATTGCGAACAAGACTCGGCGTCCAGAGAAGATACTGCCGCCGCGTGAGTCGGAGGCACTGACGGCTATTGCTAGCAATGGCGGGGGCGGTCAGCATTTCCATTATTCGCCTCAGCAGATCGATTTGGATGGCGAGATTGAGCATCGTATGCGGCGCGAGTTTGAGTCGATGATGCACGAGGCCCGGAGGGTGGTGTTCGCATGATTACCGCGGTCCTAGAAACACCGGAGGGGAGTCGCTTCGCGGCGCAGTATGACCATGACGGTCATGCTGAGGGGTGGCTCCTCTCCGAGTTGACCGGGTGGATAGGTGGCGTTGGTGTTCGTGCTGAGAACGTTGAGCGACTCAGTCATGGCTCGTTCGCGACGGCGTCTTACCGCACGGGTAGAACCATCACCATGGGGATGCTTGCTGAGTCCACGGCGATGTCAAGGCGTCGAAGCAACATGGGGCTCGCCGGCGAGCAGTCGAGCGAATGCCTCGGTGGGCGTGAGATAGCCCAGTCGGCGGCGGGGTCG
>NZ_PNHL01000030.1 GCF_002871795.1 Brachybacterium sp. UMB0905
AGGATCGCGGCGTGGTCGCGGCGGAGCGCCTCGATCCGCTCGTGGGTGCGGGTGCGTTCGGCCTCGAGCAGGGCGCGGAGGTCGCCCTCGGGGACCGCCTGGAACTCCCCGAAGGTGGCGAACTGCGGCGTGGCCCCGAGGGCCTCGCCGTAGAACTCGAACGCCTCGCGGGCGTTGCCGTCGAAGTTGAGGTAGGGGTGCAGTGCAGCGGGCATGGCGGACGTCCTCCTCGGCGTCGGCGCCGGCTAGTTGCCGGGCGCTCGGGGAGAGCGTAGGTCCGGGGTCCGACAGCCGCCAGGGGGCTCAGCGCTCGACGAGCACCCCGTCCTCGTCGGCGACGAGCCGGGTACCCGGCCGGAAGGTTACCCCGCCGAACTCCACGGGCACGTCGACCGACCCCTGGCCGGTCCTCGTGGACTTGCGGGGGTTGGAGCCGAGGGCCTTGATCCCGAGCGGAAGGGTGCGCAGCACCGCGACATCGCGCACGGCGCTGTTGATCACCACGCCGGACCAGCCGTTCTCCACGGCGAGGGCGGCGATCATGTCGCCCATGACGGCGCGGCGCAGGGAGCCCGCCCCGTCGATGACCAGGACCGCGACCTCCCCGGGCGTGGACAGCACAGACTTCAGCAGCGAATTGTCCTCGTAGCACTTCACGGTGCGGACGGGACCGTCGAAGGCGAGCTCGCCGCCGAGGTCGAGGAGGGGGTGCGAGGGACTGCAGCTCCTCGCCGAGCTCGTCGTAGAGGTCTGCGGTGCGGGCATGCTGGGCTCCTTCACCGTCCACCGCCAGCGGTGCCCGGGCACGCGGCCGGGCCGGCGCGGGTCCAACTCCCACTGGGCCGGCTCGGCCAGCGGATCCGCCCGGCTCAGTTCCGCGCGCAACAAGACATGCGCGCAGACGTACGCCGCGCGGTCCGCCTCGCGGCGGAACCCTGCCGCCCGCTCACGCTCTGCCGCCGACAAGATCCCCGCAGAGACGGACTGCACCGCACTCACGCGCACCCGGATTTTCACCGACCGACGCTCACCACCACATCGGCGCACTCCGCGGCGAGCTCCTGATCATGGGTGACGACCACGACCACCCGGCCGTCATCCGCCAGGCGCCGGGCGAGCTGTGCGATCGCGAGCATCCCGTCGTGGTCCAGCCCGGAGGTGGGTTCATCGAAGAACACCAGGTCGGCTTCTGCCGCCACCGCCGTCGCCACCGCCAGGCGCTGCCGTTGCCCACCGGAGAGCGACATGGGATGCCGCTCGCCCATGCCGTCGAGCCCGAGCCCCTCCAGCACCCCCTCGGTCTGCCGGTGCCCGGCACCGGTGACCAGCTCGCCCTCCACGGTGTCGGAGAACAGCTGCCGGTTCACGTCTTGCATGACCACGTGGCTGCAAGCCAGTAGCGCGCGCCGATCGAGCGGCTTGCCGTCCAGGCGGATGGTGCCGCGCTGCGGTTGGGCGAGCCCCGACAGCACCCGTACCATGGTGGACTTCCCCGCTCCATTGGGTCCGGTGACCACGGTGACGCGACCGCGGGGGACATGCAGGCGATCCAGCACGAGGGCAGGGGGAAGCCCGCGACGGTAGCGGTAGGACAGCCCCTCCACCTCGAGGCTGCCAGTGCCCTGTTCCGCGGCGCTCCGAGCGCCCGCCGGCGACGCTGATCCCGCCTCCTCCGCCAGTCGGCGCAGGCCTAGCTCACGCCGCCGCTCATCGTCGAGCGCGAAGAACTCCGCGGCCCGCACGTCCATCGCGATCCGCCCGCGATCGAGCACCACCACCCGGTCCACCAGCCGGCGCAGGAACGCCAGCCGATGCTCGGTGATGAGCACGGTGGAGCCCGCCTCCCGCAGGTGCCCCAGCAGCCTCCGCACCGCCTCGACCCCGGAATCGTCGAGATTCGAGGTCGGCTCGTCCAGCACATACAGCTGCGGATCATTGACCGCCGCGGCGGCGATCGCCACCTGCTGCTTCTGGCCGCCCGAGAGCTGCGAGACCGGCCGCCCCAGCAGGCGGGTCATCGACAACCTCTCGGTGACAGCAGCGATCTGCCGGCGGATGAGATCCGGTTCCAGCCCGGCGTTCTCCCCGGCGAAGGCCATCTCCGCCGTCGAATCGGCGCAGAAGAACTGGGTCCTAGGGTTCTGGAAGACCGTTGATACCACGCGCCCCATCTGATGCAGTTCCTCTTCGGCCGGGGTGAGGCCGTGCACCTCCACCTCGCCGCTGATCTCGGCCGCGTGCAGATGCGGCACCAGGCCGTTCACCAGGCCCGTGAGGGTGGATTTCCCGCACCCGCTGCGGCCGGTCACCAGCATCACCTCCCCGGCATGGAGGGTGAGGTCGATGTCGCGCAGTGCCTCATCCGTGCTGCCGGGGTAGCGCACCGTGACCCCGCTGAGCCGTACGGCCTCGCTCATCGCAGCCCCACCCCGAATCCGTAGGCGGCCACCGCCACCGTCACGAGCATCAGCGCCACATCGGCCACCCCGAAATGCAGCTGGACGATGGTGGTGCGCCGCCCCGGGGAGCCGAAACCGCGGCACAGCGCCGAGGCGGTCAGCTCGTCACCGGCCCGCACCGCCCCGGCCAGCATCGGAATGACCAGGTATTCCGCGGTGCGGATGGGGTGGCGCAGCACCGAGAGCGGACCGCCGAGCAGCCCGCGCATGCGCATGGCATCGATGATCGCCCGGCCCTCGGTCAGCACGGTGGGCACGAAGCGCAGCACCACCGCGATGGGTACCGCCAGGAACTGGGGGATGCGCATGCGGGTCATCGCCGCCATGAATTCGGTGGGCCTCACCCGGGTGATGAGGAACCAGCCGAATGCTCCAGCCAGGGAGTACCGCCACAGATACAGCACGGCGATCCCCAGCGCCCCCACCACCGGACCGCTGCCCAACCTGAGCAACCAGGCGGCGCCCAGCAACACCACTGCCAGAGCCACCAGTGCCAAGAGCTGACGCCACAGCCGGTAGGCGAGCAGCAGGAGCATCAGGACGGCGAGCGCCAGCAGGTCGATGCGGCGGGGGAGGGCGGCGAGGACGAGCGCGTCGAGGGTGACCACCGTGAAGACGAGGGACCGGACATCGAACACGTCAGGCCAGTCCGGCACGCTCGAAATGCTTGGACAGCGCACGCCGACCGATCCACCCACCGATCATGCCCACCACCACGGTGCCGATGATCAGCAAAATGATGACCGCAGGACTGAACAGTGCATTGAATGCATCGGCCCACTGATCCCCCATCTGCCGGCGATATTCCGAGAGCACCGAATCGCGCATGAACAGCAGCGGCAGGTAACCGCCGGACACCCACAGGTTGAACACGCCATAGGCCACCACGGTCGGGACCGTGGCGCGATATCCGCCGCGGGAGGCGATGACGTCTGCGGCGATTCCCGCCACGAGGGCGGTGACGATGCTGATGGGGTGGTGGCCGGCGATCGTCACCAGGATGCCCAGCAGCAGCGCCATCAGGGTGATCAGTCCCGCGTGGCGCACGCGGGTGAGGAAGAGCATGAAGGTGATGCCGTTCAGCAGGGCAGCGAGCGTGGCGCCCACCAGCTGCAGGATCGGCGCGACCGCCCCGAGCATATTGAATGCCATGTAAATGACGGTATAGACGGCGGTGAAAATGCCCAGGGCAATGAGCTCTTTGGGAGTGAATTTCAAGGTGTTTCCTTTGTGTGCAGGGGTGGGAATCGTTGGTCGTCAGGAATCGGCGGCGACGCGCCAGCCCTGGGCCTGTTCGCGTTGCCGCCAGAAATGGGCGTAGCGGCCGTCTCGTTCGAGCAGCTCGGCGTGGCTGCCCTGCTCGACGATGCGGCCGCCCTCGAGGAAGGCGATGGTGTCGGCGCGGGCGATGGTGTCCAGCTGATGGGCGATGACCAGCATGGCGGTCTGCTTCGGCAGGGCGTCGAGAGCGGACTGCACGGCGCGGGCGGTGGTCGGGTCCAAGGCGGCGGTCGCCTCATCGAGCAGCAGCACGGGGGCCTGCTTCACCAGGGCGCGGGCGATGGAGACGCGCTGCCGCTCGCCGCCGGAGAGCAGCTTGCCGCCCTCGCCCACCCGGCTCTGCCAGCCCTCGGGCAGTCGCGCGGCGATCTCGTCGACCCGCGCGAGCTCGGCGGCCCGCCGGATCGCGGCGGTATCGGCGTCCGGGTTCCCCAGCGTGATATTCGCTTCCAAGGTGTCGTCGAAGAGGTAGACGTCCTGGAAGACGAGGGAGAGGTGCTGCATCCGATCGGCCTCGGTGAGCTCGGGCAGGGGAATGCCGCCCATGCGGATCTCGCCGGCATCGACGTCGTGGAAACGCGCGACCAGGCGGGTGATGGTGGTTTTGCCCGATCCCGAGGCACCGACCAGGGCGGTCATTTCGCCGGGGCGGACGGTCAGGTCCAGGTCGTTCAGCAGCGGGCGCTCGCCGTAGCGGAAGTGGACACCGTCCAGCTCGATGGTTCCGTCACGGGGCGTGCCCCGGGAGGTCTCCGGCTCCGGCAGCGTCGGCAGCGTCAGGATGTCGCGCACCTCTCCGACCTCGGTTCCCGCCCGGTGCAGGGCGGTGCCCAGATCGGCGAGGATCCGCAGCGGCCCGGTGAACTGGGCGATCAGCCCGATCATGGCGACCATCAGCACCGGGTCGGCGCTTCCCCCCAGCGCCCACAGCACGGCGAGGCCCGCCAGGGCACCGAAGACGGCCTGCACCACGAATCCCTGCAGCACCTGGCCGAACACCTGGGACCACAGGGAGCGGCGGCCCGCCCGGCGCTGCGCCTCGATGGCCTCGGCCAAGGGGGTGTAGTCGGTGCCGCGCAGGCCACCGGCCCGCAGGGCCACCTGATTGCGGGCGAACTCGAGCAGCCGGTTATCGGTGTCGATCGCGATGTCGTGCAGGTGGTCCTCCGCGCGGGCGGTGGCGCGCCCCGCGAGCAGCGCCGCGAGATAGATGAGGGGAGCTGCCACGGTGAGCGCGGCCCCTAGACGCCAGTCGAAGGCGTAGGCCACCACCGTGATGGTCGCCGGGGTGACGATGTTGACGACGAAGGGGATGAGGATGTCCATCGCCGTCTGGGCGACGAACATGGTGCCGCGCACCGCGATGTGCGAGATGCGGGCGGTCTGCCGCGGCTCGAACCAGCCCAGCGGGAGCCGGACCACGTGCCGGCCCAGCCGATCGTGCATGGTCTCGATGACCTTCATCGAGGCGGCGAAGCCGATCCGGGTGGAGGTCACCACCAGGAAGGCATGGATGGCCGCGGCGGCGGCCAGCACCAGCAACCAGATCCCGGCTGCGCGCATATCACCGTGGAACAGCGAGGCGAGCACGGGGACCATGGCGGCAAGCGCCACGCCCTGGCTGATGCCATGGGCGATGGCGAAGGCGAGGAAGCGCCGCATGTCGCGGCGGGCGGCCGGGCCGCCGATGTCGATGAGCGCGCGAATCATGCGGCCACCCCCTGGTAATCGGCCCACAGCGCGGCATAGGCCCCACCACGGGCGACGAGCTCGGCATGGGTGCCGTACTCGAGCACCCGCCCCTCCTCGAAGACGGCGATGGCGTCCAGGTCGACGATGGTGGACAGCCGGTGCGCCACCACCACCACGGTCCGGCCGCGGGTGAGCCGCGCCAGGGCCTGCTGGATCTCCACTTCCGATTCGGGGTCGGTGGCGGAGGTCGCCTCATCGAGCACCAGCACCGGGGTGTCCATCAGAAGGGTGCGGGCGATCGCCACGCGCTGCGCCTCCCCGCCGGAGAGGCGGACGTCCTCGCCCACGACCGAGTCGTAGCCGCGGGGCAACTGCATGATCCGCTCGTGGATCCGGGCGGCCGTGGCGGCTTCGCGCACCTGCTCGTCGGTGGCGGAGGGGCTGCCCAGGCGCAGGTTGTCGGCAATGCTGATCGCGGGCAGCTGCACGTCCTGCAGCACGATGCCGACGGTGCGGCGCAGGGTCTCCGGGCTCATCTCGCGCACGTCGATGCCGCCGATGCGAATCGCGCCGGCCTCGACGTCGCGGAAGCGAGCTAGCAGCGTGGCGAGCGTCGACTTGCCCGAGCCGGATCGTCCCACCAGGGCGAGGGTGCCGCCCTCGGGAACCGTCAGGGAGACGTCATCGACCGCCTTGCGGCCCGGCACATAGGAGAAGTCGACGTGCTCGATCACCACGTCGTGGCCCCTCGGCGTGCCCGGCTCGGTAGGTTCGGAGAGCTGCGGCTCATCCAGCAGGGCGGTGATCCGGGCGGCGGCCTCGAGGGATTCCCCGCGCGCCTGGGTGGCGGCGGCGACGGTGTACAGGGTGCTGGGCAGCAGCAGGGCGACGATGGTGACCACCAGTACCTCGCCCGGGGCGGTCCATCCGGCGCCGGTGAACCAGGTGCCCAGGCCCAGGCAGATCAGCGCCACCGCCGGCCCGGCGAGGGCCAGCAGGGCGATCGACTGGATCTTCATCTGCGGGCCGACGAGGGCCGAGAACTCGGTGCGGAACTCGCGGGAGACGCGGGTGAAGCGGGCCGAGCCCTCCCCGCCGCGGCCGAACACCTTGAGCACCGCGACCCCGCCGACGTAATCGACGATGGCGGCGCTAACCCGCGAAAGGCCCGCGGCGATCCGCGCCATGATCTCCCGCATGTCCCCGCGAGCCAGCAGGGAGTAAATCGCGAAGTAGAGCACCATCGGCGCGAGGGCGGCGAGCCCCAGCCGCCAATCCACCCAGAAGCAGAACGCCACCCCGGCCAGCGGCGTGAACACCGCGGCGACGGCCTCCACCACACTGTGGGCGACTAGGTGGTGGAGGGAGTCCACATCGTTCTGTACGCATTGCCGCACCCGCGCGGAGCCGGCGTCATCGAACCAGCCCAGCGGCACCCGGCCGAGGGTGTCGGTCAGGTCGCGGCGCATCCGTGCCTGCAGCTCCACATCGGCGAAGTGTGTGAGCAGCAGCGCGAGGGAGCCCAGTAGGGTCTGCAAGCCGATGGCGCCGAGGAACCAGCCGACCTGCGCCCAGGCGGCCTGCGGATCAGGGGTTTGCGCCAGCAGCGCGCGGCTCAGCCGCAGGATCGCCAGGTAGGGGATGACCGAGACAACGGCGGCGCCGATCTGCAGCACGATGGCGATGATGACGGGGACGGCGACGGGCGCCAGCAACCGCAAAAGTGGCTGCGTGCCCGCACGGGGTTCATTCACGGTAGGTGCCTCCTGGGGTGGGAACCGGGGTGGGAATGTCAGCGAGGTAGTCGGCGAGCGCGTGGCAGCAGGCGAGTTGCTGGCGGATCTGCTCCAGCTGCGCCTCGGGGTCGGGGCGGTGCGCAGATCGTTGACCACGAGCGAGAGTGGCTTGGTCTTGTGGTCGATCAGATGCTCGGGGGTGGGCATGACGGCCCGCAAGGAAGGGTGCCGGTGCAGGTGCGGGACGGCGGCCTCGAGCACGGCCGGGTCCAGCCGCTTACCGCCGAACTCCACGTAGCCCAGGCAGTGCTGGCCTCCCAGGGGCTGATCGGGATCAGCGCCGATGGAATACGCGGATCGGATCGGGGTGGCGGTGAAGGTGCTGCTGGGCGGGGTGGCGGAGGGTGGAGTGCTGGGCACAGTGGCGGTGGAGGGCAACGCGATATCTTTCTAGTTAGGTAAGGCTAACCTAATATCGACTGCTCGCCGCAGGCTCTAGAGGCGAGTGAGAATCATACTCACACCGGGATGTGGGACACAGGGGCGCGCCCGGGTGCGCGCAGCAGAGAGGTGCCGGGGTGTGGGGCCTCGGGGGAGTGCGGAGTCAGTGCCGCTCGGCGGCCCGCTTCGCTCCCACCATCGCGCAGGCGGAACCGATGAGGGCGAGGAAGCCGAGCGCGATGCAGCCACCGACGCTCCACCGCGGGACGCCCTCCACGTCACGTTGGATGAGCGCGCCCACCGCTCCCACGACGAACGCGACCGCGCACAGCAAGGTCGGGATCCAGGCCGCCCGATGGCCGGCGCGCCAAGCGGCCTCATCCTCGAGCAACAGCGGCAGCCGGTAGCGCATGTCGATCACGCCCGTGCCCACTTCGATCCGCTCGGTGCGGGCGGCGATCGCGGAGAGCAGCGGCATGGGTGCGGCGGACTGC
>NZ_PNHL01000031.1 GCF_002871795.1 Brachybacterium sp. UMB0905
CCCCCGCCAAGGCGTGGACCGAGCAGACCACCCCCACCACCCTCCCAGTGGTCGCCTGACCACCGGAGAACACATCGACTGTCCGAAATCCTTGACACACCCCAACCTGGGCGCTTGCTCGCGAGGAGATCGTCACGTACCCGATCGGGCACGGCCGCGATCTGATCCTGGTGGCGACCTTTGCGCGCACGGTGCGCTCGGGGAGGATCTTCCGACGCTCCACTGAGCAGTTCATGCACCTGTCGATCCCGTTGAAGGTCGGCGATTGGACGACGGGCAGCACGATGACGAACTTCGCCGAGAGCCTGTCCGCCGAGCTGTTCAAGGACCCCGCGACGAACGCCCTGTGCAACCGCTGGTCGGACGAGTTCACTCGGGACAACGGCTACGTCGCCCACCCACTGCTGGCCCGGACCAAGGAGCCCCCGGTCATCAGCCAGGACATCCTCGTCGACGAGAACGGGGAGGTCTCGAACCACCTGATGAGGAAGTCGAAAGGCAACCTGGCAGTGATCAGCTGGTACAACTACAAGATCAACGACGTCGCCGAGATGATTCAGGGGGACACCTCGTGCCTCCTCCTCAGCGATGCGGAATCGGCCGAGTACGCCGACCGTGTCGATCCGTCGTGGCGAGCTCGTGAGAAGGCACTCCGCGCGGACCGTGACGACAACATGCGCCTGTTCTTCGAGCGCTTCGGCATCGAGTAACCTCGCGGATCCCCTCCCCTCGCCCCATACTGGGGGCAGCCTGAGGGAGGTTCTCGATGTGCGGACGATTCACGCTGGCATTCGATCTGAGTGCGAGTGGCCAGGCGAGCCGTTGCGGCAGACCTGCGGACGGGTTCAGGTCTGTCGCAGCACGGTCTGCGCTGAGTGCTTGCCCCGGGTCGTAGCGATCCGGGGCATGCGCGGTACCGCTTCGCGTCCGACAGGTGAGTCTGCGTGCCTAGAAGTCCCAGTCGTCGTCGCTGGTGTGCTCGGCCTTGCCGATGATGTACGACGATCCGCTTCCGCTGAAGAAGTCGTGGTTCTCGTCGGCGCTGGGGGCGAGGGCGGCGAGGATCTCTGGGCTGACTGACGTCTCCTCGGCGGTGAACCGTGCCGGGTAGCCGAGGTTCATGAGGGATTTGTTCGCGTTGTAGCGCACGAAGGCGGCGACGTCGCCCATCAGGCCGAGGGGTTCGTAGAGCTCGCCTGAGTAGTCGAGCTCAAGGTCGTAGAGCTCTTCGAGCAGGGTGTACGTGAACTCCTTCATCTCGTCGCGGCGGTTGGGGTGAGCCTCGAGGCCGCGCTGGTACTTGTAGCCCGAGTAGTAGCCGTGCACGGCCTTGTCGCGCAGGATGAGTCGGATCATGTCGGCGGTGTTGGTCAGGGTGGCGTGCACGGAGAAGTGCAGCGGCAGGTAGAAGCCGGCGTAGAGCAGAAGGCTGGAGAGCAGGGTGGAGGACACCTTCCGCTTTAACGGGTCGGGCCCGTAGTAGTACTGGAGCACCTTCTTGCATCGCGCTTGAAGCAGGTCGTTTCCGATCGCCCAGCGGTAGGCCTCATCGATCTCTCGGGTACTGGTCAGGGTCGAGAACACCGAGGAGTACGAGCGGGCGTGGACGGACTGCATGAAGGCGATGTTGGTGTAGACGGCTTCCTCGTGCTCTGTGCGGGCGTCCTGGATCTGGCAGATCTCCCCGACGGTGGCCTGCACGGTGTCGAGCATGGTAAGGCCGGTGAAGACCCGCATGGTGAGGGTTCGTTCATGGGGCGCGAGTGCTTGCCAGGCCTGGTGGTCGTTGGACAGGGGCACCTTCTCGGGCAGCCAGAAGTTCGCGGTCAGGCGGTTCCAGATCTCGAGGTCCTTCTCGTCGCTCACGCGGTTCCAGTTGATCGGACGCAGCGGTGCGCTGGGGTCGTGTCGGTATGCCGGAGGGGTGATGGAGCCTTCTACGGCTGTTGTGGCGGTCATGCTGTTCTCCTCTGTTCGTTGTTCTTGTCGTTCGTCGTGGCGGTTCGTGCCCAGAAGCGGTCGAGCCCTTCGTTCACGCGCTCGATGTCGCGCTGGGTGCCCAGGAGTTCGAAGCGATAGAGCTCTGGGACGCCGCACTTTCGGGAGATGACTGGGCCGGCGAGGCAGTAGTGCTCGCCGAAGTTGGTGTTGCCTGCGGTGATCACCCCGCGCAGCAGCGCACGGTTGGCGGGATCGTTGAGGAAGGCGATGACCTGCTTCGGTACGGCCCCGGCCTGCTCGCCGCCGCCGTAGGTGGGGACCACCAGAACGAAGGGGCGGCATACGCGGATCATCCCCTCGATGCGGGGTCGGAGCGGGATCCGCACCGCAGGCCGCCCCAGTCTCTCCACGAAGCGCAGCGTGTTCTCGGAGACGCTGGAGAAGAACACGAGATCTGCTGACTCCTGTGGCGTCAGGTCACGTGTTCCGAGTCCCGGTGCTGCGCGCTCGATGCCTGCCGTCATCGATCCCTCCTTCGTCGTCGTCCCATCCGACTGACCTTGAACTACTAGATGTTGGGTCTGCACTCCGCGGGGGTGACACATGTAGTGATATCAGTCCTGGCAGCCCTCGGCCATACGCCACGCCGGGTTTGTAACTTCGGCATACCGAACCATACGATTTGAGGGTCCGGAAGTGGCCACGCCTGTGGCCGTGAACGAAGAGAGGTCGCCGATGCACATGCGAGGACGATGGAAGGCTGCGCTCGGCGCAGTCGTTGCGAGTGCGGCGCTGGTGCTCACCGGCTGCTCCGCTGGAGCCAGGCCGGATGCTGCCGACGACGGAGAGAAGCCGGTGGTGTTGACGACGTTCACCGTGCTGGAGGACATCGCGGAGAATGTTGCGGGCGACCACCTCGTGGTCGAGTCGATCACGAAGCCTGGCGCGGAGATCCACGGGTACGAGCCGACGCCGGGAGACATCCGGAAGGCCTCGGATGCCGACCTGATCCTGGACAACGGCTTGAACCTGGAGGTGTGGTTCGGCCAGTTCGTCGAGGAAGTCGATGTGCCTCATGTCGTGGTCTCGGAGGGGATCGATCCCATCGACATCGCGGGGGACGCCTACGCTGGCAAGCCCAACCCGCACGCCTGGATGAGCCCGAAGAACGTGCAGGTGTACGTCGACAACATGGTCGCGGCGTTCAGCGATCTCGACCCGGAACACGCTGAGGACTACGAGAGGAACGGGGAGACCTACAAGCAGCAGCTCCAGCAGGTCCAAGATGACCTGACGGGCGAGCTCGAAAGTCTTCCGACCAGCCAGAGAGCGCTGGTGACCTGCGAGGGCGCATTCTCCTACCTCGCCCGAGATGCCGGGCTGACCGAGAAGTACATCTGGCCCGTCAACGCCGAGCAGCAGGCGACCCCGCAGCAGATCACCTCCGCGATCGAGTTCGTCGACGAGAACGAGGTCCCCGCCGTGTTCTGCGAGTCGACGGTCTCCGACGACCCCATGCAGCAGGTTGTGGGTGCTACGAATGCACGCTTCGGAGGAACGCTGTTCGTGGACTCGCTCTCCGAGGAAGGCGGCCCGGTGCCCACGTACCTGGATCTGATCCGCCACGATGCGGACACCATCACTGCGGGACTCACCGGAGAGGACTCATGACGACAGCGGCGATCGATGTCAAAGGTGTCACCGTCCGCTACGGCGATGTACTCGCCCTCGACGACGTATCTGTTGCGGTGCGGGCGGGTGCGGTGACGGGGTTGATCGGAATGAACGGCTCCGGGAAGTCCACCTTGTTCAAGGCGATCACCGGCATGGTCCGGCCTGACGCAGGCAGCGTCCTGCTGAATGGCGCGCAGCCGGCGCCGGCCAGGCGGCGAGGACTCGTCGGCTACGTCCCCCAGAGCGAGGACGTCGACTGGGCTTTCCCCGTCTCTGTCCGAGACGTCGTGATGATGGGAAGGTACGGCCACCAGGGCGCCACGCGCCGAGTTCGGCCCGCTGACCGCATCGCTGTGGACGAAGCCTTGGAGAGGGTGGAGCTCACGGAGTACGCCGATCGACAGATCGGCCAGCTCTCCGGCGGGCAGAAGAAGCGCGCCTTCGTCGCCCGCGGGATCGCCCAGGACGCACGGATCATGCTGCTGGATGAGCCCTTCGCCGGCGTGGACAAGCGCAGCGAAGCCACCATCGTCGATCTTCTCCGCGCACTCGCTGACGACGGCCGTACCGTCCTGGTCTCCACTCACGACCTCCATGCTCTGCCGCAGCTCGCCGACGACGCCGTGCTGCTGCTGCGAACCATCCTCTTCCACGGCCCGGTGAAAGAGGCCCTCACACCCGAGAGGCTCGCTCTCGCCTTCGGCCTGGACGTTCTGCAGCAGGAGGGTGCCGCATGACCCCGCTCGACTGGCTCCTCGAGCCGCTCTCCTACGACTTCATGACCCGTGCGCTCGTCACGACCGTGATCGCTGCCGTGGTGTGCGCACTGCTGTCGTGCTGGCTGGTGCTCATCGGCTGGTCGCTCATGGGGGACGCCGTCTCTCACGCCGTCCTCCCCGGAGTCGTCATTGCCTACATCCTCGGTGTCCCGTTCGCCATCGGCGCGGTCGTCTTCGGGTTCCTGGCGGTCGGCATGATCGGGCTCGTCCGCGGGACGAGCCGCGTGAAGGAGGACGCCTCCATCGGCATCGTCTTCACCACTCTCTTCGCCCTCGGGCTGGTTCTGATCTCGGTCACACCCAGCCAGACCGACCTCAACCACATCATCTTCGGCAACATCCTCGGCGTCTCCCGCGCAGACCTCGTCCAGATCGCGATCCTGGCTACCGTGGCTCTTGTCACCCTGGTGTTCAAACGCCGCGACCTCACGCTCTACGCCTTCGACCCGACACACGCCCACGCGATCGGCCTGTCTCCCCGATTCCTCGGCGCGCTGCTGCTGGGTCTTCTGGCGCTGACCGCAGTTGCCGCTCTCCAGGTCGTGGGAGTGGTGCTCGTCGTCGCGATGCTCATCATTCCCGGAGCGACGGCCTATCTGCTCACCGACCGCTTCGGGCGGATGCTCGTGATCGCGCCGGCCCTCTCGTCACTCTGTTCCGTGGTCGGGATCTACATCAGCTACTGGGTCGACGCCTCACCCGGCGGCCTCGTCGTCCTCACCCAGGGATGCGCCTTCGCACTCGTCTACCTCATCAGTCCCAAGCACGGCCTGCTCAGCAAGAAGGTCGGAGCTCGCCGGTATCGACGCGATACGGCTCGCCGGCGTGAGGATCAGGTAGGCCCCGCAGAGACGTAGAGGGCATCTGTCGCAGAGCGTCCCAGCAACGTTGGCGAGCCCACTTCTCCAGAACGAACTTCCAGCGCATCGGAGAACGGCGCTCCCGCCGCGACCACAAGCGTGGCCCCGACTCCGATGCCCTGGGACTCGAAGAACTGCAACATCGCCGGGTCCGTGTCCGAGATCCGCTCGACCACAAACCTGCCCTCCGCTCCGACGTCGGTGAGACGCCGCGCATCAGGCACGGTCACTGTTCCGTCCGCTGCAGGGATTGGATCACCGTGCGGGTCACGCCGGGGGCGACCCAGAACGTCATCGATCCTCTCCACCATCAAGTCCGAGACGGCGTGCTCGAGCTGCTCGGCCTCCTCGTGGACCTCGTCCCACCGATACCCGAGGGTCTCCACCAGAAACGTCTCGATCAAGCGATGCCGCCGCACCATCACCAGCGCGTACGAACGACCGACCTCCGTCAACTCGACCGAGCCATACCTCGCGTGAGACAGAAGACCCTGCTCAGTCAGTTTCCGCACCGCATCCGAAGCGGACGACAGGGCAACACCGGTCCGCTGCGCGATGAGCTTCAACGTCACTGGCTCGTCACTCCACTCGGACAACCCCCAGATCGCCTTCAGATAGTTCTGGGCACTCGCAGACAGCTCATCGACGGACATGGCACGACGATAGCCTCGAAGCTTCAACTTAGCTATATAGAACTCTGGGGTGTACCAAGGTTCTTGGACAGTCTTCTATGAGGAAGGATCAAGGACATGGCAGGAAGATCCAGGCGTAAGTTCAGTCCCCAGTTCAAGGC
>NZ_PNHL01000032.1 GCF_002871795.1 Brachybacterium sp. UMB0905
GTAAGCCCTATTCTTCCAGGTCAGGAGCACCTTTCCGCGTCTACGACCACCCCTCGGACACCTCAACGATGAAAGCCCGAGGTCAGCGTCGCATGATTGAGGACAGCCTCCTCGGTGACAACAAGCTTCTTCGTGCCCACCGACATCGCGTTCACGATAGCGGCGGACATGTCCTCGGTGACGGTGAGCTTCGGCGTCGTGATCGCGCCGTCCTTGATCGTCACCGCGGCCACCGAGCCGTCAGCGAGCGTGCCGTCAGGCTTCACCGAAGCGATGCGCAGCTCTGAGCCGGTGATCTTGTGGGCGGCGAAAGTCTCCGCGAACAGCTTGTCAATCACGGCTTCGGCGATCTTCGCGGAGCCGGTCACCTGGAGCTTGTGGACATCCAGGTTGGCGATGACCTCGGAGCGGATCTGCACCGCGCTCCAGGCGGAGCCGGTCCAGCGCCACTGCCCGAAGATCTGCCCCGAGCCGTCCACTCTCCACCACGTGTCGCCAGCCACCACGCCCTTGGTAGAGCCTGGCGCGGAAGTGGAGATGGTGATGGAGTTCTTGCCGTTGGCGGACGCCTTGATCTCGGCGGTGATCTCTCCACGCGCCGTGGCGAGAGCCGCGAGGGCATCCTGGAGGGCTTTGTCAGCCTTGGCCTTGGCATCGGCCGCAGCGTCAGCCTTAGCCTGGTCGGCCTTGGCGGTTGCATCAGCCGCTGCCGCCGCCTTGGCGGCCTGCTCCGCGAGGCTGGCGAGACGCTTAGCCTCCGCCTCCGCGGCAGTGCGAGCCGCCCCTGCCTCAGACTTGGCGACGGTCGCCGCAGCCGCCTCTGCCGCCGCCTGTGCAGCGTCCGCCTTGGCCTTCGCGTCGGCCGCCGCGGCCTTCTTAGCGGCAGCTTCGGCTGCGTCCGCCTTCGCCTTCGCGTCCGCTGCCGCAGCGGCCTTCGCGGCCTTCTCTGCCGCGCTCGCCTTGGCCGTGGCATCTGCCTTCGCGTCTGCCAGGGCCTTGTCGGCCTTGGTCTTGGCGTCAGCCGCTGCGTTGGCCTCGGCCTGCTCAGCCTTCGCCGTAGCGTCAGCCGCTGCGGCCTTCTCTGCCGCGATGCGGGCCTGCTCGGCCTGCTCCTCGGCGTAGCGCTTCGCAGCCTCGATGTCGGCCTCGGACGCGCCGGTGTCGATCAGGTCGGCGTAAGCCTTGGCCGCCGCCTCAGCCTCGCTAGCCTCGCGCTCGGCCTCGGCCTTGGCGATGCGCAGGGCCTCCTGTGCGGCACGAGCTTCCGCAGCCTCGACCTTCGCCTTGGCATCCGCCTTCGCCGCCTCTTCCGCAGCCTGTGCGTAGCCCTGGGCCTGCTCTGGCGTAGCCTTGCTCGCCGCCTCCGTGTACGCCTCATCGGCGCGAGCCTGAGCGTCCTTTGCGGCCTCCTCTGCGGCCACCGCATCTGTCACATCGAAGAACCCGATGTTGGCGACCCTGTGGCGGCTCTCCGTCTGTCCCGTGTAGTTGAACAGAAACCCGGCGCGAACCGACGCCGTAGGGGCGGGGAAAGCGGTAGTGGCAACTGCGCCGTTTCCGTCATGCACCCCACCAACGACCTGCGAATCATAGGGGGTCCACTCGTGGGGGATCCCCATCGGAACTAGCGGGTACATATACGCGCCGCCATAGAGCCCCTGCCCCACGGGGGTACCAGCCGCGAAAGTGCGTCCAGTCCATGGGGCTGAGAGGGTGACGGTCGTGCCAGAAATCGACGAGAACCTGGGGATGTGTCGCGTGTACTCGGTCCCCCAGTGCTTGCCAGATCCGTCGGTGTAGTCGTAGAGCGCGACAACCCTGTTCGGCGTTGCATTGTTCCAGTTGGCAGATGAGGCGAGCACCACCTCGGTATCCCCGGCCTCCAGCGGCTCAGCCAAGGTGGTGAGCGTATCTGCCCAGCGCGCATACATCGCCGTGGAGATGGTCTGCCCATCCGAATCGACCGGCGAGAGCGCCATGTAGAGCCGATCCGGGCCAGGCTTATAGTCCGGGTTGGCCTGCCGGGCCGTCGCACTCATCTTGTACTTACGGGACGGGTCGATGGCGATCTCTCGATCCATGAACGCGCCGCCTGGGACCTCGATCCCAAACGAGGCCCGCGCGCCCGTTGGGACATCGTCTGGATAGCGAGACCAGCTGTTGCGGATCTCGAAGTTCTCCATACCGAGCGCGCCGTTGCCGTTGTGGATCATGTTCGCCGTAGGGGACGTGGCGCGCTCCAGCGCACTATCCGCCGCTTCTCGCGCGGCCACGGCCTCGTTATGCGCGCCGCGGGCGTCAAGCGTCGCCTGATCCGCAGTGCGCTGCGCGGCCTCTGCCTTCGCCTGTGCGGCACTGGCATTGGCGACCGCAGTATCGGCACGCTGCTGGGCCTGCTGTGCCGCCTCGCGGGCGTCCAGCGCGTTCTGCGCCGCCTGAGCAAGCTCATCCGAGGTGGTGGGCACCCACTCGTCCGACTCCTCAAGGTAGACGTAGGTGGTCGCCCGCTCCTCGACCTCCGTGTCAGGATTGTCCTTGACCGGCTTGATCCAGATGTTCGCCGCGTTGCGATCCTCGCCCTGCGGCTCGGTCTCCTGAATGATCGTGCGCCCCTTGGACGCGGCGATGCCAGCCGCCTCAAGCGCCGCCTGGCTAGCCGCATTAGCCGCCGTCACAGCCTTGTCAGCGGTAGACTGCGCCGCCGTCACAGCATCGCGCGCCTGCGTCAGAGCATCACGAATGGGGTCAAGCGCCTCGTCCGTCGCAAAGTCCGCCAGACGCTCCTCCAGCTCCGCGAGATCCTGCGCCGCCTCCTCAGCCCTCGCCGCCAACTCCTCCCGCACAGCGGGAAGATCCGTCGTCTCGATCTCGTCCAGACGCTGACCCGTCCGCTCCGCCTCAGCCTCAGCCTCGGCAAGGCGAGCTTCCGCCTCCTGGAGCTTCGTGGTCGCCTCGTCCAGGCGCGCCCGTGCCTCGCCCAGGTCTGCGTCCAGGTCGCGAACCGACGTGAACCGGCCCTCGACCCCAGTCCACGTCACGTTCCCGCTCTCGCCCAAATCCTTGATACCAGCGGGGACGGTCTGGCGCTGCGAACTCTTAGCGTCCAGGCGGCGCATCAGGTCAGCGAGAGCACCCGCCGGGTCAGGGTTCAGATTCCGTCGGCCGACCATGAAAGCTCCTCTCCCAGCATGTCGGGCTGGCACTGCACCTGCACAAGATCCGACCCCAGCTCGTAGCGTGTCGCGATGACCCGCAGATCGTGGTCACCATCAGGCACCGACAGCCAGCCGTCAGCGACAACACGAACTAGCTCCCCGCACCACCATGTGCCAATCGGCGCGCCCACGGGATCGGCATTCACGGTCAGGTCGATCTGGTCCATCGCATCCAGGCGGACCGCCGCCGCGGCCTTCGACGCGAGGAGAGCACGACCACTCGCGGTATCTTCCACATCCGCGTCAGAGATCACCCGCTCCACTAGCGGCATCCACCGGGGCAGCTCCCGCGCGGTCCGATGCTGCAACGCAACCCCCGCGCCTTCACCCGCCCCGGTCGCATACACCCGGTGGGTCACATCGTCAGCATTCGTGGTGACAGCCATCGCGGCGACATCACCACGCGCCGCCGTCGCATCCCACACGACCGTCCGGTCCTGAGGGAGGGTCTGCTGCGCGTCCGTCCCGACCAGCAGCACCCACTCGAACCTGGTCCGCTCATCGTTGGCCCAACGGGGGCGGAACTGCACGTCCGGGCCACCGATGACCTCCGTCATCTCCACAATCCGCTTCCACGCCCCGTTATTGCTGACATTCCACGCCTCATACGTCCGCTCCCTGCGTCCCCTCACCGGGCCAGGCAGCACCACCGGGAGGCCACCGTTAGCCTTCGCAAGCGCGAGCCGCACAACCTCTGACACGAGCCCCCGAAACGAGAGCCCACGCAGCGCGACCACACCCCTGCGGATGTCACCGTGTGGCTCCGCGGGCAGCACCACACGGTCCTCCAGGAGCCACGACGGCCCCCGCCCGGCGAGGGTCACCGTCCCGGCCTGCCGGTCCTCCTGCGGCGCATCACTGATCGGGGCAGCGGACACGATCCGCTCCACCCCCACACTGTCCGCGTACGTGACGACGAGACAGCCAGACCGGTACGACCACCACTCGCGACTAACCCCGTCAAGGGAGGCGCGGGAGAACGTCACGCTAACCTCATCGTGACTATTCAACGTGTGCGCCACACTACCGGCGGACACATCGAGTTCCGCGCCCAGCTCACCCGTCATCGACCGGCCCAGATACACCCGCCACGTCACCGAGTCGACCCCTGATCCACGATCTTGCAATACGACGGCGGGATATCCGAGTCTCCGTTCCCGAGCGTGATCGCACCCGTACCAGTGCTGATCCACCGCTCCCGCTGCAGCGCCCACGTGTGCTCACCCGCAGTCACCCAGAAATCCACCTCATCCGTCTTCGTCTCCCACATCTTCGAGTGGTAGAACGTCAGCTTCGCCTTCACCTGATTGTCGATAGATAGGGTGTACAGCGTCGCTCCGGTCGGCTCCGCCGACATCGGCATACGGATAGGGTCCGTATACCCGGCCTCACACGCCGAATGACGAAAATCGAACATCAACCTGCGGTCAGCTGGCAGCACGAACCGGCCCGTCTTGATCGTCCGGCGCTCATTCGGAATCGCCACCCGATGCCCCAGCGCCTCATCCCACCGGTCAATCACACCCAGCGACCCGAACATCGACACCGCATGATCACGATCCACCCGCGCAGTTGTCGCCGTTGTGGCCGTCACCCCCGCTGGAACTGCCCGCACTGACAACGCGAACATCGTCTCGTCGTTCGCCTGCCGGACATGCACCTGACCATCCGAATCCACGAGCACATAGTCCGTGCGGGACCCGGATGTGGGGGCGGGGAGAGTCGCCACCTCCACGGCGGGGACAGGAACCTCGACCGCTTCCCGGTTCGCCCTCGACGTTTCCATCACGACCTTGCCGGGACTGACCCTGTACGCCATACCCGCGGTGCCGGAGACTTCGCAGCCCTTGACAATTCCGAAGGAATGATAATCCGCCCATATCAACCGGCGATGTTCCAGCGGCGTGAGCCCGTTACCCGCCGCGTCCGGGGCCTTACCCAATGCACCCATAATGTCTCCTCACATGTAGGTCGGGCGGATATGCCATTCCGCCCATCCGGTACCGAATTGCAACGGCGTGAACTCTGGGAAAACCGTTGCCCCAGGCGGGACGCTAATCCACTGCCTGAGCCCCGCGCGGTGCGTCTGATTCTCGGTACCCACCCAGATGCTGCCACTCATGTCAATCACCACCGGCGCACCCGGAAAAGTTGCGTGAGGCCACACCACCGACCGGCCACCAGCGCTCACCTGAAACCCGCTGGGGAAGTCCCCCGTCACGATCACCTGCGGGTACGCGACCGCGTTCCCGCTATTGCTGATCGGGTCCTGGGTGTCCACCGCCGTGCCGTATGAGAGAACCGGTTCACCAGCAGGATTCACGCGCTGCCCATACAGGGCATATTCGAGCCCCACACCCGTACCAATCGGATGCTGATACACCACCAGCTCATCCCCGTACAGGAACGGGGATGCTGAGAACAGCGGGATCTGTGCTTCCACATATCCAGCGTCCAGGTTCGTAGTGACCTTCACTTCACCATCAATCCGGACCGGGCAAGACAACTCCACCCCATCTTGACCGACAGCCAAGGAACCCCACTCACCATCGGAGAAAACCCCGGACAGAGCGCGCTCAATAGACCACAGCTCGCCCCGGTCCGTGGGTGGTGTCATAGCGTCGAAGCAACACCTCCGGTCGGCGGGGGTCTGATCGGTGGAGTGTGCGGATGGCGCGGG
>NZ_PNHL01000033.1 GCF_002871795.1 Brachybacterium sp. UMB0905
CGACCCCGCCGCCGACTGGGCTATCTCACGCCCACCGAGGCATTCGCTCGACTGCTCGCCGGCGAGCCCCATGTTGCTTCGACGCCTTGACATCGCCCTTTGCGATCTCACCAATGGTGTGCTTACCGTCGAGTAATTCGATGGTGGAGACGAGCTTGCCTGACTCCGAGTCGTCGGTCAGTGTAGTGGAGGTCGGGTTCCAGACCCCCTGTCGGAACTCCACCCGGTTGACATCATGAACGACCACCGAGTAGCGGTTCTTGACGCCATAAAAACTGTTCTCTTGCGTGCTCACGAAGTTCTCCTCCCAACAATGACGGAATGAATATAGGTTTCAAAAAGCCCGTCGATGCCGAGAAGGTCATGCACCTCATCGTCACACAGGCTTCCGCACTCCACGGCTCCCAACTCGAGTGCGGATGCGGCCAATCCCATGGACGCGGCAACGTGTCCGGCTTCGACAAACAGGAACCGCAGCCCCCGGGCTCCGTACTTCCGCATCGACCGCCACGGGCGACCAGCAAGAATGAAGACGGCTGAGGCGCGCGATAGGTGATCCTGGTCGGGTGGGGAGATGCAGGTGTCAACGATGCGTGCCGCATCGCCAGCATTAGGCGTGCGTATCAGTGCATGACGTCGCTTGTCGTACCGGTGAACGACCGGGGCCAGGCCCTCGACCCGTAGGGGCAGTACGTACGCGTCGATCGGTCTGAGGCCCCCGCCGTTGGCCGCCGCATAGAGAGGGAACTGGACTTGGCCGCCGTCGCTGAGTTCTACGCGGGCCCGTCCGGTTTCAGCGATGCTGTGCCCGATGATGTCGGTGAGCTGCTGGAGGGACATCTCTTCTGATGCGAAGGAGCGGCGGCTGCGTCGTCCCGCGACAGCGCTACCGAGAGTCGTGTCTATGGCCTGTGGAGACGGAAGAGGAACCACATCGTCGGGATGAGCATCTTCCTGGCCGATGAGTGAGACTGTTCGCAGGCCGTCATCGTTGAAGTAGGGGCGTGTGGAAATCTGTACTCTCACGTCGCCTCGCACCATTCGGGAAGCGAGTAGGTACTGTTCCGCGATTCGGCTACTCGGCCCCTGCCCCAGGGTTCGATGTGTCAACTCAGATGAGCGTAGTCCGGTTGACTGAATGGACGGCTGCCAAGTCTTGTAGCCGTTGTTGATGGCGAGATGCCTCAGCTCAGATGACGACAGGCGAGGGCCGTTGTCTGCCTCCGCGGAGTCTTGTGCTGCGTGGCTCGTTGTCTCACGAGTGAATCTGTCCGGCATATGTCCTCCTCTAAGTTCTCTGCCAGCCTTCGGCGACACATGTGCCGGGGCATCGGCCTCTGGGAGCGAGTACCGCCCCCAGAGGCCGACTCCGTTGGCGCGCCCGCACGGGTGCGAGCGTGTCAACGGTGGCGTCGACTCACTCGTCGTCGACGGTGACGACCGCGGCGGTCGTGGTGCCAGTGGTGCCCGCAGGGACCACCATCTGCACGCCGGCGTCGTCGTTGTGCGCGAGCGTCCGCTGCTCGGCGATTTCGGTGCTGGTGAGACGCATGACTCAACCTCCTTGATCTGTACTCCTCCGGACGCTGTTCGCCCGGAAAGTCGGAGCTGCGATTTCTCGCATTCTCACCGTAGGTACGTGGCAAGGCACAGTTGTAGTCCGGGAATGCACGGACGGGGCTATGGTTGACAATGATACGGGTTGGCCTGTATGTATGCGGCATGGGGACTGTTGCCGACGCGAGCACGAAGCTCTCGAACCCGCGAGCTGCTGTGCGGTGGAGCGAAGAGCGTTCACCGAGCCTGAGCTGTGGTGCGCAAGGGTCTACGTCAATCTGCGGCTCCGGATCGCGAACGCAGGACCAACGCACGATCTTCTCTTGGGGAACCCTCGGATAGCGGCACTGGAAGGGCCGATTGTGACGAAGCGTTTTCATCGTGCAGCAGCCTCTAAGAGAGTTTCTGAGGTCAAGGGTCTCGTTAACCTAGAGCCATTTTGCGATGCTCTTACAGAGTGCATGAGGCGAAACGAGGGCGAGGAATTTGACTGGCCCCGTATTTGCGCGGTGGTTGACTGCATGCGAGAACGCGTCGGCTTGGGTCTCAAACTGGTGGACGAAATTGGTGGACTCTCAGATGATGCCGTCGCAGTGGCGGTCGCCGCGAGCATCTCAGGCAGTCCGTTTCGACTGACTGCGTTGCTTCCACTCCTCACGTTCTCTGAAAAACGCGGACGTCAAGCACTCGCCGAACTCAAAGAACTTAAAGTTATTGTTGCCCTCGAGGATCACTATCGAGCTTTTGTCTCCCTCGGCCTAGAACCGAATTCCCTTGACGGCCGTCAAGCTGGGGCGCATGCTGCGCCGAGCCCACGAGAACAAGAGGTTGCCCGTCTCGTCGCTCAGGGTCTAACTAATTATCAGATTGGGGTGCGACTTGGGCTAAGCGAGCGCACGGTCGAGACATACATTCGACGCCTCTTCAGAAAGCTCAATGTGAGTTCACGATCCCAGGTCGTGGCTTGGCAGATGTGCCAGGAAAACGTTCGCCTCCCGCTCATGGCTAACGACCCCGTTGAGCACACTTCAACGTAAGTTCCTCTGCTCAGAGAAGCGGCGCGGTCGAGTCCAAATTCCTTTTCTGGTGCAGTGTCAAGGCTGGCCTTCCGCTCTTGGGGGTCCCTATGTTCTTGTCAAGCAGCGAGGGGCATTGGTGAGGGGTCTGGGGCCGGCGCGGGAGCCCGGTAGGGCTCTCGGTTCTTGATCATCGCGAACAGGACGTCGCACCGGCGTCTCGAGAGGCAGATGAGGGCGGCGTTGTGCTTCTTGCCCTGGGCGCGTTTGCGGTCGTAGTAGGCCCGGCTGATGGGGTCGGATCTGAGGGCTGCGAATGAGGACAGAAAGAGGGCTCGTTTGAGGTGTTTGTTTCCGGATCGTGCGGGGAACTCGCCGCGGATCGAGGTTCCGGAGCGTCGGGTGACTGGTGCTAGGCCGGCGTAGGCGGCCAGGTGGCCGGCGGTGGGGAACTGTGAGGCGTCGCCGACGTCGAGCAGGATCCGTGCTGCGGTCCTGACCCCGACGCCTGGCATCGAGGTCAGGACCTCGGCAAGAGGGTGAGCATCAACCACTTTCTCGACCTGGACCGCGAGCTCAGCGCGCTGGTCCAGGACCTGACGCAACGACGCGGCCAGCTTCGGCAGGACCTGTTCTGCCGAAGCCGTGCCAGCAACGACGACGGTCTGCTCGCCGAGAGCGGTGGTGATGGCGTCGGCGAAGGGTGGGGCGTTGCGGGGGTAGGCCTTGGTGATGATGCGCAGCAGCTTGGACTTCGATGCGGCTGCCATGCCTTGCGGGCCGCCGAGCTGCTCGATCACCGCCAAGCCCTGCTTGGTGGTCAACCTCGGTCCGACAACGCGTTCGAGTGCGGGATGGATCTGGGTGAGCAGGCCTCGGATGCGGTTCGACAACCGCGTCGCCTCGGCCGCAAGATCTTCGTCGAAGCCGACCAATACCTTGAGTTCGGCGAGGGTTTCCTCGCCAGCGTCGACGCGGCGCAGGGTGTGGGGCATCGTGCGGGCGGTGTCGGCGATGATGAACGCGTCACGGGCGTCGGTCTTCGCGTTGCCGGGGTAGAGGTCGGCGGCGCGTCGCATCGCCAACCCGGGCAGGTAGGCAACCGTGATGCCCATCGAGCGCGCGACCGCAATTGGCAGCGCGCCGATCGTGTTCGGTTGGTCCACGACCACCAGCACTCGTCCATGGGTTTGGATCTTGGTGAACAAGTCTTCGAGTTTGGCCTGGTCTTGCGGCAGAGGCTTGTCGAAGACCTTCTTGCCGGCAGTATCCAGCGCGCAGGCGTAGTGGGCTTGTTTGCCCACGTCCAACCCGCACCAGATGTCGAAGCCGATCTGTTCCATGATGACCACCATCCTTGCATCGAAGCGACGGTCGCCATGGTTGGTGATGCGTCAGCTGCCGGCACCCACGTTACGAAGAGACCTCATTGCTGGGCCGTGTCCCTATCAGCGGTCGGCTGGCGCCACCAGGCCCGGTGACAACACCCCCCCGGATCATTCGTGCGACAGGGGCAGTAAGTCATGCCGGGCCCGGCGACCGTAACCCCGCCCTACGGGGTCACCAGCAAGGTAACGGGGCTGCCGATCCGTACCAGGTATGCATCCTGTCGCCTCCTTGGGGCCATGCAGCAACTCTGTTCGATCAACGTGTCCGGCCACCACACCACATGGGAGACTGCGTTGGTCACCGGCGTGTCCTCGGGAGAGATCGCCCGATAGATCGCAGTGTGCCGATAATTACCGATCTCTTCCTTGCAGACGCAGGCCTGGCGCTGCGCTGCGATGGTCATCGACGGCGTCTCCTCGACTTCACCTGCTGCGTCCGCGCACGGTGTGCAGGCGGTGAAGAACCGGTGGTCTTGAACAGGTCCACCCATGCCTCGACGGGCATGTCCTTCGGGAGTCCTGCAGCGGTCATGCCGTGGCGTGTCAGCCATGCCTGTGCGGTCTGTGGTGACCCGAGTGAGGTGGTGCGCGCGAGGATCTGGGCGAGCCCCCGGCCGGGGCCGGTGTAGACGCGGTGGACCAGGGCATGGAACTGGCGTCGCCGTGTCGGGGACAGCAGCGGATGTTCGCGACGGTGGATGGTGAGGATTCCGCCGTCGACTCCCGGACGCGGGGTGAACGCGCGAGCGGGAACACGACTGTGCAGCGTGAACTCGAACCAAGGCGCCCATTGCGCCGTCATCATCGTGGCACCGCCGACGCCCGCTCTGCGCCGCGCGACTTCCCATTGCACGAGCACGATTGCATCGGTCCATGCGGGTGCGTGCAGGATGCGGCGCAGTATGGCCGTGGTCTGGTGAAACGGCAGGTTGCCGACGAGCACATGCGCAGACGTGGGAAGCCGGTAGGTCAGGAAGTCGTCGGCGACGACCTCCACGTGCGACGGGAGCCGTGGGGCCAAGCGTCGGGCGAGCCGGGTGTCGATCTCGACGGCTGTCACCGGTCGCCCGAGCTGGGCCAACGGCGAGGTGAGTGCTCCGTCACCGGGGCCGATCTCGATGATCGGGCCCTCGGTGGCGGACACGAGCCGGGTGATCGTGGCAATGGTGGATGGGTCAGTCAGGAAGTTCTGGCCGTGCTCATGACGGCCACCTCGATAGGTAGGCACTGTTCGCTCCGTGGTTGTTGCGGAGCCGGGCACGCTGAAAGAGCCGCCCGGCCGTGATCACCGGGGGCGGGAGCAACAACCTGTGGAGGGTGCTCTCCGCCGTTAGCGGCTGCGCAGACGCAGCGAAGCAGTGCCGTAGAACAACATGCCCACTAGCGTAGGCGACCCCACGGCGATGTCAAGGCGTCGAAGCAACATGGGGCTCGCCGGCGAGCAGTCGAGCGAATGCCTCGGTGGGCGTGAGATAGCCCAGTCGGCGGCGGGGTCG
>NZ_PNHL01000034.1 GCF_002871795.1 Brachybacterium sp. UMB0905
GGTAACCTCGGCGCATGATGGAGAGTGGCGACCAGCTGACCGAGACCGTGCTTCTGCTGGCGGTGCCCGCTGCGGAGCCGGTAGTCAGGCAGCATCGTCGTGAGCTGGATCGGTCTGCCGCGGACGGTATCCCCGCACACCTCACGGTCGTTTACCCCTTCAAGCCTCTTGAAGAGATCAGCGAGGCAGACCACGAACGGCTCGCCCGAATCGGTCGCGAGCACGTCTGCTTGCACGTGGAGGGCATCAGAACAGCCTGGTTTGGCGATCAGGTGTTGTTCGTCGAGGTCAAGGCGCCCGAGGAGGTGCACGCATTGACTCTCGATGTGGCCTCGGCTTTTCCCGAGCATCCGCCATACTCGGGGGACGTTCCCTTGGCGCAGATCGTCCCGCACCTTACGGTCGGAGCCGGGGCCCCCGTTGCCGCTCTGCGAACGGCAGCGCGCGCTGTTGATGGGGCCCTGCCCTTCTCCCAAGAGGTTAGGGCGATGGAGCTATGGGCCGGGCCCCCGGTCGAGGGCAGGGCTCAACCCGCGCGATGGTCGCGGGTCCGCTCGTACGCGCTGGGATCTTAGGTTCCGCGAAGTGGCCGTGGGGCACTGGACTGTGACCGACCGTTTATGGTGCGGGCCTGCAATGGGCTCACGCGCAATGGTGGTGGGGGCTTGCCTCAAGCGGCGAACCGCACGAACGCCCGTCCGGGGACCCCTTCACCGAGCTGTGCGAAACCAAGGGATTCGTAGAAGGCCTTCTGTTCGTTCTCCTCGTCGGTGATGAGGACATGTTGACGCACCGCGCCGAACGGGGCGAAGGCCTCGCGGACAAGCTGTCCACCCACACCCTGCCTGCGAGCGTCGGGGTGCACGAGCACGTCTTGGAGGTAGCAGATCGTCGCGCCGTCGCCAACGACTCTCGCCAGTCCGACGAGTGACCGGGCAGAGTGGGCGACGACGACCCGGAGTGAACCGCGTAGACCACTCATGAGCGCGTCGAGGTCTCGCGTGTAGGCGGTCCAGCCGACGGCCGCATAAAGCGATGCGACGTCGGCGGCGCTCGGTAGCTCGGGCTCTGTGCAGGCGGTAATCGTGTCAACGTTCATGGCTGGACGCTATCCCAGCGCAACCGACCGTTTATGGCTCATAATTTCCGTGGCCAGTGCCTAGAGCCGCCGCTAGCCTTGCGACATGACTGCTGATGCTCTTGCCGCCGACAACGTACTCGGCCACTTCCGCTGGATTGACGGTGACGCTGACACCTGGAGCATGCTGCGCGACGGGAACTCACTCAACTCGATCGTGGCCGAGCTCGCGAGGCTCTGCTTGGCGGATGCCCCGGACCTCATCGTCGGGATCGAGGCTCGCGGGTTCGTGTTCGCACCGATGGTCGCCCTGACACTCGGTGTCGGCTTCTCTCCGATCCGCAAGGGCGATGCGATGTTCCCGGGGGAGACGGCCACCGTGGAGAGCGCCCCGGACTACCGCGGCAAGACCCAGAAGCTTTCGGCCAGGACGGACCACTTGGGCCCCGGCGTTCGAGTCGCACTGGTTGATGACTGGGTGGAGACCGGGAGCCAGGCGGTGGCGGCGCGGCGCTTGATTGAAGAATCTGGCGCTGAGCTGGTGAACGTTACGGTCATTGTCGATGAGGCGAACCAAGCGGCCCGCGGGTCGCTGCCGGTCATCAGGTCCATCGTCAGTGGCAACGATCTCCCTTAACGACCGTTTGTGGCACGGGCCTGAGTGGGTGGCGCGGTGGCGATTCGCTATCAACGCCAAAGCCAGCGCAGAGCCTCCGGAAGGAGTACGCCCCCGTGATTCGGACTGTGGGGGCCGTCCCCCACTACGAGACGCATGTCGTACCCGGCGCGGGCGAGGGCGGCCGCGGTCTCGAGGTTCTCGGCGAACCAGTTCATCTGCCGCTGGTTCCACCCGAGGTCACGGTGGGCGGCGTGCAGGAACACGCGGAGGGGGCGTTGCGCCTCCTCCGCGAGGAGACGCGGGTAGGGGTTGCCGTGGGGCATCTGGGCGAAGCTCGCGTTGAGCGCGATGATCTTCCCGAATACGTCCGGGCGGGTCCAGGCAGCGGTGAAGGCCGCGCCGCCACCGGAACTTCCCCCGCAGATACCCCGCTGAGCCGGATCGTCTGTGAGCGCATGCATCTGGGCGACAAGGGGTAGCACCTCGGTGGCCAGGAAGTCCGCGTAGGTGCTGGTGTCGGCGTCGTACTCGTGGTTCCGGTTCTTCGGGTTCTCTGCCCCAGGGAAGGTGCCGGGGTCCACGAACACCCCCACCACGGGAGGGATACCGCCACCACTGGCGAGGTTGTCCAGGACGATGCCACCTCGCACGTCGCCGTCCGGGTCGAGGTACCACCAGCCGTCGTTGAACACCATCACGGCCGCAGGAACCGTGGAGTCATGGCCTGCCGGGGTGTGCACCCATACGCGGCGTGTCGTTCCCGGGAAGTGCCGCGGATCGGTGACCTCGAAGCTCCGCACGTCCCCGGCCGGGTGGCGGCCCGGGGAGGATAGGGGGCCGTACTCGTACCGCACCCCCTCGTCCTGTGGCGGGAGAGGGCGGTAGGGCTCGATAGTCGTCATGTGAGAACCCTAGGGTCCAGGCATCAGCGAGGCGCGCGTCAAAATCGACCGTTAATGGCGCAGGGGCTAGATTCCCAGCTGCTTCGCCATGGCGTGCACCTCGGTGGCACGTCGCGCCCCCTCGTCCTTGCCGCCGGGCATCGCGTGCCACATGACCCCGGACGCTGCCGCGGCGCCGGGGGTGAACCATCCGAGCGCGCGCATGACTACCGCTAGGTGTACTGACCGGGGACGTTGATCAAGCGGCGGTGACTGTATACGATACGGACCGTGTCGTATCGAAATAATGGAACCGCGCCTGTGCGGGGCCGCCCGCGCGACCCGGACCTCGACCGTCGGATCACTGCTGCCGTACTCGAGGTTCTGGGTGAGCAGGGGTTCGAGGCAGTCACGTTCGAGTCCGTTGCCCGCCGATGCCAGACCTCCAAGGCATCGCTGTACCGGCGCTGGCCCTCGAAGCGGGACATGGTGCTGGCCGCGGTGAAGGATGGCCCCGCCCGGCAGGCATCGACACCGATTCCCGTGGGGGCATGCCTGCGCGACGATCTCCTCGCGCTCGTGCGGCGGCTCGCCGAGACGATGCGCTCGGCAGACACCGGGACCGCGTTCATGCTGTTGCAGGCCGGCCTGGAAGATCCCGACCTGTGCGACGCCATCGAGGAAGCAACGGGTCCGACTGGCGCCCGGTTGCCACAGCATGTGATCGATGCCGCCGTCGCACGCGGGGAGCTACCTGCCGGGACCAACGCCTTCGCGTACGAGGAGATCGTCGGCTCGGTGCTGCTTCTTCGGCGGGCCAACGGGCTCGCCGTGACCGACGAATACCTGCAAGCCCTCATCGATGCGCTGGTGATCCCTGCCCTAACGGTCTCGCACCGTTACTCCGGGCTGCCTGCCGGGATCTTCTCCGGCCATCCCACCACCCAACTCGCCAGCATCCCCGCTGCCGAAACGTCCCAGGAGTTCTCATGACCAGCTTCACCATCGACGATTTCACCTACCGCCGCATCGCAGGCGCCGACGGCGTCCACCTCAACGTCGCCGTTGGGGGCGAGGGCCCGGCCGTGGTTCTGCTTCACGGGTTCCCGCAGACGCACTACATGTGGCGTCACGTCGCCCGACTGCTCGCCCAGCAGTACACGGTGATCGTCCCGGACCTGCGCGGCTACGGGGACAGTGACAAGCCGGCCGCCCAGGACGTCAACACGTATTCCAAGCGCACCATGGGCAACGACATCATCACTGTCGTCCGCGAGCTCGGATTCGACAGCTTCGGCCTCGTCGGCCACGACCGCGGCGCGCTCGTCGCCGTCCGCGCTGGCCTCGATCACCCCGAGTCCATCGCCTTCCTCGGCATCCTCGACGTTCTGCCCACCCTCGACACCTGGTCGGTTCTGCAGGGCGTGAACGCCAAGGTGGCCTGGCATCTGTACCTCATGGCCCAGCCCGCTGGGATGCCCGAGAAGATGATCGCTGCAGTCGCCCACGAGTTCTACTCCTCGTTCCTCGACGCCTGGGACCCCGCTGGGAATACGTTCGCGCCTTCCGAGCGGGACTACTACGTCCAGGCATCGATCGCGTCCACGGACTCGATCGTGGCCGACTACCGAGCGACCGCGGGAATCGACCTCGACATGGACGCTGCCGACCGCGAGCGAGGCGTCCAGCTGTCCATGCCGGTAGCCGCCATCTCCCAGGACTGGGGCTCTCAGCTCGGCTTCGACGCCTCCGCGCTGTGGCGCGCCTGGGCGCCCGACTTCACCTACCAGGCGACCACGAGCGGCCACTTCATGGCCGAACAGAACCCCCAGGAGATCGCCGAATTCGTCCAGGCCCTCGCGCACCGGGCCGACGACCAGCACTGACCACCGCCAACCCGCTGAGGGGCTCATCCGCGCCGGATGAGCCCCTCAGCGCATCTAAGGACACCGATGTCTCACCAAAACGCCGCCCTCACTCCCCGCCATCGCCTGAAGGTCGCCAAACTCGTCGTCGAGGACGGGTGGCCGATCAGCGAGGTCGCCGCCCGTTTCCAGGTCTCCTGGCCGACCGTGAAGCGGTGGGTCGACCGCTACCTCGTCGGCGAGTCCATGTACGACCGCACGTCGCGCCCGAAGACGTCGCCGAACGAGACCCCGAAGACGGTGACGAAGCGGTGCGTCAGCCTGCGAATGCGATTGAGGGAAGGGCCAGTTCAGCTGGCAGCCCGACTCGGCATCGCCCCTTCGACGGTGCATCGAATCCTCACGACGGCACGCCTGAACCGGCTGTCTTACGTCGACCGGGCCACGGGCGAACCGATCCGCCGGTACGAGCACCCCCACCCCCACCACCCTCCCAGTGGTCGCCTGACCACCGGAGAACACATCGACTGTCCGAAATCCTTGACACACCCCACCCGCTCACCAGGATCGAGGCGTAGGCATGGGCAAGGTCACGACGCTCTTCGAACAGCACCACGAATGGTTCCACCACGGCGACTGCGTCCGTGCCACACCAGACGTTGCCACCGAGGACTTGCGTGTCAGCAAGCTGCTGGCGCTCCTCGATGAGGCCGTCGAAGAGTTCTACGAGTAGAGCTTCCTTGTCGCCAGCCGCCATGACGGTCCCGACACTCACGTCGGCTTCTCGGGCAATGTCGCGCACAGTCGTCGCGAGGAACCCGCGCTCCTCGAACAGCCGGGCCGCGGCCTGCACCACGGCGCGGCGCGTCGTCTGACGCGCCTCAGTCCTAGCCTCGGGCTTTCATCGTTGAGGTGTCCGAGGGGTGGTCGTAGACGCGGAAAGGTGCTCCTGACCTGGAAGAATAGGGCTTACT
>NZ_PNHL01000035.1 GCF_002871795.1 Brachybacterium sp. UMB0905
CTGGGAGGGTGGTGGGGGTGGTCTGCTCGGTCCACGCCTTGGCGGGGGTGCGGTAGCCGAGCGATGAGTGGAGGCGGGCGCGGTTATAGAAAGCCTCGATGTAGTCGGCGATCGCGAATCGTGCCCGACGATGCTCAGAGAATACGTGGTGGTGATACATCTCGTTCTTCAGCGAGGAGAAGAAGCTCTCCGCGACGGCATTGTCCCAGCACACTCCGGTCCTCCCCATGGACTGCGTGAATCCGTTCTCAATGCAGTATTCTCCGAATTCTTGACTGGTGTATTGGGTGCCGTGATCGCTGTGGAACACTGCCTGGGGTGCTGCGTAGCCGTGGGTGCGGGCCATGGCCAGCGCGTCGATCACCAGGCTTGTGCGCATGTGGTCGGCCATCTGCCAGCCCACGATCATGCGGGTGGCCAGATCGATGACCACGGCCAGGTAGAGCCATCCCGCGCCGGTGCGCAGGTAGGTGATGTCACCGACGAGAACCTCCCCAGGAACGTGCTGGTCGGGGGCGAAGTTGCGCTCTACGAGGTCGGGATGCACCGGCGCGTGCTCGTCGGTGACGGTGGTCTTGCGCCAGGCACGGGGTTGGATCGCGGCCAGGCCCAACTCGCGCATCAGCGCGGCGACCAGGCCCACCGAGCAGGGATGCCCTTCCTCGTTGAGCTGGGCGGTGATGCGCCGACACCCGGCCGTGCCGTTCTGGGCCGCGAAGACGCGGGAGATCTCGTCCTTGAGCAGCTCGCGCCGCTCCTGGGTGGCCGTGACCTGGTCGGTGCGGTCTCTGAAGGCGTAGAACGTGGAACGGGGCACCTGGAGCTGGCGACACATCCAGGCGATGGGGTAGGTGTCCTTCTCCGCCTCGATCAGGGCTGACTTCTCGTTCAGCCCTGCTCCCTGGCGAAGAAGGCCGCGGCTTTTTTTAAAAACTCGTTCTCCATCCGGAGCCGACGATTCTCGACTTCCAGTTCCGCGAGCCGGGCATGATCTGACGGGGTCAGCTTCTTCTCGGGCTCGGGATTCTCTTCACGGTACTTGTTCACCCAGTTCCCGAGGGTGCCGGGAATGATCCCCAGCTCGCCAGCGACCTCGACGATCGGCCGGTCGGACTGGATCACCAGCTGGACTGCCTCGGCCTTGAACTGGGGACTGAACTTACGCCTGGATCTTCCTGCCATGTCCTTGATCCTTCCTCATAGAAGACTGTCCAAGAACCTTGGTACACCCCAGGTGGGCCCGTCCTTGATGTCGAGGTTCTCGGGCATCGTGCTCTCCTATCAGCGTGCCTGGACTGGATGTCTCTGGTCGGATGGATCAGCTCGCCGGCCGGGGCCGTGGATCCATGAAGTCCTCGAGGGTGAGGTCCTTGGTGGCCTCGTAGGTGAAGGGGAACCCCTGGCCCTGATCTGTGGCTCGATCGGTGAGCAGGAGGAGACCCTCGAGTGGCCCGACTTGGGTGACCTCCTCGGTGAGCGACACGTCCTCGATCTGGCCGCTGGCATGGGTCAGGCGGACCGTGGTGACAGCCTCCCTGCGGTTGCCGGTCGGCTCGCCGAATCCGAGGTGTGCGCTGGTGATCGGGTCGGTGACGTTCATCGGTGCTCCCAGGAGGTCAGGGTGGTTAGGACACGTCGGTGACGACGGTCTGGTACTGGCCGATGCGCAGCTGCTTGGACGTGGTCAGCTCGACGGGGATCGTGCCGGTCTCACCGGTGTTCGACTCCCACTCGACGCCCCAGTGCGCGGTGATGTTCACGGTATACAGCCCATCGGGCTGTTCATCGCTCATCTGCTCGTAGACGTGGCCGCAGTCGGGGGAGGGGTCGATTCCGGTGCCGGGGTATTCGGTCCCGGGTCCGTCGCACTCGATCGTGGTGCCGTCGCCCATGTCGATCGACATGCCCGTGAACTTGGCCGTCGCGGTGACGGTCACCGCCCCGGCGGAGGCGCTGGTCGTGTTCGGACCCGTCGTGGTCTCCCCGGGGTTGGCCACCCACAGCCACACCGGCAGCCCCACGGCGCCGAGGGTCTCGGTGTCGTTCGGTGTCGAGGCGATTTCCGGGGCTTCCAGCCCCATCTGGGAGACCGCGGTCTGCGCGAGCTCGGCGGGATCCACCTGAGGAGCGGCTGGCTCGCCGCCCTCCTGAGGCGCGGGATCCGGAGCGGGAGCCGCCGGCGCTGCCGGATCCGCAGGCTCGGGCTGGCCCTGGTCCATGCCGTCGAAGAAGGCGGTGGGTCCCCCGTTCTGCCCCTGCAAGTACGCTCCGTCGGGCTGGTACGTGGCTCGGGAGCCGTCGTCGAGGATCTCGACGTTGTCCGGGCGGCTCGAGGACACCGAGGACGGAGACCCGCTCGAGTAGTTCCCGACGCTGGCCCGGCCACCGCTGCTGACGGAGGTGGTTCCCCCTCTGCTGCCGCCTCCGGAGGACTTCCCGCCGCCGCTAGAGGACTTGCTCCCCCCCGTTCGAGGAGCCGCCGCCCGACGACTTCCCCCCCGCCGGACGAGCTACCACCCCCACCAGAGGACTTCCCGCCCCCGTTACCAGGGTCCTTCACCTCGACCTTGACGTTCGCACTACCACCATCGTCACCGAGGTCGAGGTCAACGCCCCCTTCTGCGAAGGCGGGAGGGAGGGACAGGAGAGCGATCGATGTTGCTGCGGTGCCAACAGTCAGCCGGCGAAGTGCGCGTCGCATGTCGTCTCCTCGTCGTAGTAGCCCTTCTGCTGGATCATCCACGGCTCTGAGCTCGACTCGCGAACGAGCTTGAACTGGCCGACGACTTTGAGACTCGCGTTGTTGATCTCAACGGGCTTCCCATCCTTGGTCGCCTCGAATCCCGTGCCGTCGTCGCAGAACTCAACCGTGGCGGTTGTGTCTTCTTCTTCGGTGACGGTCCAGTTGGTCAGCTTGCGCTCCCCCGTGATGACGGCCCCGGACTCTGCACGATCTGCGTCGTCCGTCTTCTGCTTCTCCGCGAGCTCGGGGATCAGGAAGTCATCTGCGTAGCTGGTGTCCTTCCAGCCATCGGCCGCGGCTGCATCCGAGGCCTCGAAGTACGCCTCGACACGTTCCTGGGGTGTGGCGTCGGCGGGGTCGGCCGTGGGTGGGGCCTCCTGGCTGGTGGCCGTCGTGGTGGGGTCCTCCTCGCCGTTGCTGCTGGTGCAGGCGGCGAGGGGAAGGGCGAGGAGGGAGGCCATCGCGATCGTGGTGAGTGCTCGCTGTCGGATCATCGGGCGGTCTCCTCGGTGGCGGGGGATGGGGGTGGTCATGGGGGCCTCAGATTGCGATGCGGTGGGCGGTGGGGGTGGTGTACATCAGCGCCTCGGTCTCGGGTGGGGTGTACCAAGGTTCTTGGACAGTCTTCTATGAGGAAGGATCAAGGACATGGCAGGAAGATCCAGGCGTAAGTTCAGTCCCCAGTTCAAGGC
>NZ_PNHL01000036.1 GCF_002871795.1 Brachybacterium sp. UMB0905
TCCAGCACCGATCGGTGTGGCTCGATCCGCTGCCCGGTCACGGTCAGGCCCAGCCGGTCGAGCTGGCAGAAAGTATCAAGATCGGGCGTGGTGAAGGTAGCGTTGAGCACGTCGAGGTCTTCCAGATGGCGAGCTTAGGAACTTCCATCATCGGGGGACCTCGACGCCTATCCCGGCACCGCCGCACCGACGGTCCCTACACCCTCATCTGTGAAGAGCCCATTTGTGGAGCGTCATCTCGTGGACGCCGAAGTCCTTCGCGATCTGCGCGATCGTGATGCCGTCCTCACTGGACCGGGCCACTCGCACGACGTCTTCGCGGAACTCCTGAGGGTAGGGAGCGGGCATGGTGCACATTCCTCCAGGCCGCCCAGAAGGCAAGCCAGATCAGATGTCACCTAACCGTGCAGCAGTCCCGTGCGCCCCGGCTGCGACCTGGCGCAGCACGGCACTCACATGATTGCGCAGGTCACGATGGTCGATCGTCGGCGTGTCGTGAAAGTAGCAGACACAGCACCTTAGGGCCGTGGCGGAGACAGGCGGAACCGGCACTCACCCTCGCCGCCGTGAGCATCGACCCACCGCGCCGGTGCGGCTCAGGGGCGCGGCGCCCCACCGTGCAGCAGCTGCTCGAACTCGCGGGTGAACCGGGCGGCATCGTGTTTGCGGTGCGGCATCATGCGGATGTCCCGTGCCCCGTCTACGTGAATGTGCACCCGCGAGAACGCCCCGCCGCCGAAGCTGATGCGGCGTACCCGCCCAGCTGGCTCGCTGCGCAGTGTCTTCGGTCGGTTCCGCAGTCCTGTCACCTGCGCGAGCACCACCCGGGAGTCGGTGACGATCAGCGCTTTCGGGGTCTCGCTCGCCACCGCCGGCAGCGCCAGCAGCACCCGCTCCCCAGGCTGCAGCACCTGCTCGAGCCGCGGCAGGGACAGATCGGCGAACAGCTCATTGCGGGACATTGCCGCGGTGAACCCGGAATCCGCCGCTCCCGACGGGTCAGGCCCCGTCTGATGCCCTCCGCCGCCGGGCAGATACGAACCGTGCTCGCTCATGCCACCGATCGTAGGTGGTGGCGGAGCAGGGCACAGCCGGGCCCATGGGGAGTACTCCCCATGGACGAGTCCGGTGATGGAAAGTACACCTCCTGATCACAGGAGGCACCGTGACCATCACCGACCGACCCGCGAACCCACGTCCCGGACGCGCGACCCGAACTGTCGTGTACCCGGCATTCACCCAGACCGGTCCAGAGGAGCCTGTTGAGGGCACCCGGGGCATCTACCTCTACCTACGTCTGTCGAAGTACCACCGCGATGGCGCCGACGCGATTGAACGCCAGCGACTCGATCTGCTCCGCAAGCTGAACACTGAAGGTGGCTGGACGGTGCTGGGGGAGTACATCGACAACGATTCGGCAAGTGCTTCCGCGGTGCGCAATCGCAAGGGGTGGCGGCAGCTGAATCAAGACATCCAGGCTGGCAAGGTCGAGGCGGTGGCGTTCTGGAAGCTGGACCGGACGAACCGCGTTGCCTCCAAGTGCATCGAGTGGATCGGTCAGTGTCAGAAGGCTGGCGTGTACTTGGTCTCGCACCAGGACAGTGACCAGGAACTGAACACGGCGACAGCTGGCGCAAAGTTGATCACCGGGATCAAGGCTCTTATGGCGGAAGTCGAGACTGACTCGATGAGTGAGCGGCAGCTCGCTGCCAAGAGGCACCTGGCCGAGGCGGGCTTCCATCATGGCGGAAGGCCGCCACTTGGTTGGATACCAGGTCCCCGGGTGACCGATGAACAGGGCCGCACCGGCGTGCGACTTGTGCCTCATCCAGTAGAGCATCCAGCTCTCAAGCGTGCAGTGGAACTGGTGTTGGACGGCGTGAGCTTGGCACGCATCGCGGACTACTGGAAGGCCGAGTACGGCATCACTACAGCCAAGGGCGCGCCGATCTACGAAGCGACGATCTATCGTGCTCTGGTTTCGCCGCGCATGGTGGGCTACCGGATGCGGCAGGTGCCCGAGCATCAGCGCGGTGTGAAGCTCAACTTGCTTGACTACATCGCGCGTGATGCGAAAGGTGACCCGGTCATTTCACAAGAGCCCGTCTGTGACTGGGTGACTTGGCTACGGGTGAAGAAGCGGTTGGAGGAAGCGAAGACCTCACGCACTCGTCGACCGTGGGGGTCGCATGAGTGGCTGCTGACGGGCTTGGTTTTCTGCCAGTGTGGTGATCGGTTGTACGGCCACAACAAGACGCGGAGGAGGGCCTCGGGAGAGAAGTATCAGCAGTACGCCTATCGGTGCATGGCGAACCGTAAGCGTGGTCGCGGTCACTGCGACATCGCGTGTGTCATCGACGCGGCACAGGGTGAAGCGCACGTGTTGGGTTGGTTCTTTGCGCAGCTCACTGACGAGTCCGTGGCCCGGGCTCGCGCACAACGCCGGGCCGCGAACTCCGATCAGGCCTTGAAGAGTCTGTTCACGTCTCTGGAGGAGGCCCGAGCTGAGCGTGATGAACTCCTGGCCCGCCAGGGGAGCCAGGAGTTCAAAGGCAATGGGCTTGCCCGCAAGTTGTTGACGGTTGATCAAGCTGCTTGGGCTTGATCTGCGTGTTCTTCGGTTTTGGCCTGG
>NZ_PNHL01000037.1 GCF_002871795.1 Brachybacterium sp. UMB0905
CACTCCACGCAGGCGCGAAGCGCTCACCAGCACCGATACACCCAAAACCCGCGTCGATACCCCAGAGAGGTCCAAGTCAGGAGCATGCCGTACTCCACCGACAGGGTTCTCTACGTCGCCCTCGAACCGCGGGATCACGTGGATATGCGCGTGAAAGACGGTCTGGCCTGCTGCCTCTCCCGCGTTGAAGCCGACGTTGTAGCCATCGGGCGCGAGGGCCACGTCGAGTTCTTCCTTCAAGGCGGCAACGACGTGCAGAGCCGCTTCCCACTCTTCCGGCGTGGCTTCGAACCAGGTTGCGATCTCGCGCACCGGGATCACGAGTGAGTGGCCAGGTGATACGGGGTTGGTATCGCGCACGGCGAAGCAGAGGGCGTCCCCGGCGATCCGATGTTCCGAAGGGATAGCTGAGAACGGAGACTCGCGAATCGACATAGGTCAATCAAACACTGCCGTGGGCTCTCTGTCGGGCAGGCGCCCTCGACTGAGCAGTTCTGCGCCATAAACGGTCGCTTGTCGTCCCCCAGGGGGAGCACACGACACATCAGTCCGACGACTTACTTTCCCAAGCGGGTGCAGCGACCCCAAGATGGTCTGCGACCCCGTCGCCTGTCGCAACCACGAGACGATGGAAGAACCCAACACATGCCTGAGCATCGCGGAGGCGGAGTGCCGGCCGCCCATCCTTGTTGGCCAGGATTGGGCGCCTCACTACCTCCAACACATTGACTGCTGACAGCTCCGGGTCACCGTGCGCAATCGCATGACGTACCTTCAGCCAGTCGAAGATTCCGGACTCAACATCGGTGGGCTTCCAGAGTCCGGGGTCCGAACGACCCGGGCGGGTCTGCCATGTCCACAGCGGTCGAGGATCGAAGCCTGCTGCCCGGAGGAGGTCGCGGCTGTTCTCAGCATTCGGGGTGCTGAACTTGCCAATCCTGCCTCGCACCTCTTGCGCAATCATCAGGTGCGGCTGCCTGTTCGGATCGACGGGCGAAGGGGGAGTGGAGTCGAGAATGGTACGAGCGAGGTCTTGAACCGTCGCCTGCCACGTGGCGACCGTTGTAACCACCACCGCCCTGTTCAGGGAGTGCTCCAGCCGGCGGCGCCCACGCTTCCCCTGCCCCGACCGACGATGTAACTCCAGCAAGTTCTGGGCGTGCTCGATCCCGCGCTGATATCTCGTCGCAGCCTCAATGATGTCCACTGACGAAGTATCTCCGGTTCGTGAGAGAGCGGGGAGCGATCACCGCATCATTCTCCGCACCGCTTCACCTGGCCGTGCGCCATAAACGGTCGTTGATGGGTCATCGGCTTGGCCTAGATAGGTCTCGGATGCTCAGGCGATCAGCCCCGCAGTGTGGCAGTGAGGTCGCGAATCTCGTTGTTGGTCTTCTCGACTTCCTCCTCCCGGCCGAACCGGTGGAACTCAAGCAGTAGCGCAGCGGCATGCTTGGCCTCGTACACCTTCGCGCGCCAACGGGCCTCTTCGGTCTGCTGGACTCTCCCGTAGCTCGACCAGAACGCGTCCCGCTCGCTGCCTGGCTTACGCAGCGCAAGGTAGATGGGCCAGTCTGCCTCCGGATCGCCCCACCAGGTGCGGTCGCAGTCGAACACGCCCGAAATGGACGGCACCGGAGAGCTGGCAGCCAGCATCGTGTTCCCGACCCACAGGTCGCCGTGCAACAACCTCGGCTCCCGAACCTCATCGAGAACCTGACGGTTGCGATCAGCCATGCGCATCAGTTCGGTGACAGCCGACGCATCGAGCCCGTGGTCGGTGAGGTCGGCGGCAGCGCGGTCGAACCAGGCGAACAGAGCATCGCTCCACCGCTCGTACGTCGGGCCGGCGACCGGGCCGAACTGGCGCCCGCGCACTCCGTGGATCGCGCGAGCGACCGCCCCGAGTTCTCGATAGAAGCCACCCCGGACCTGCTCGGGATAGGACTTCAGGGCGGTAGCTGCGGGGACCCCCTCGAGCATCGTTTGAAACAAGTAGTCCCGGCCGATGACCTGGTGAGTGAAGTCCACTGCGAGGTTCCGAGGTAGTAGATCGGCTACCGGCGCCAGGTACGGCACGCTGGCGTACTCGTTGCGCATCAGCTCCGGGTCCGCGCGGGCCTGCCGAGCAGGTTCGGGAGCGACCCGCAGGATGACCGGTCGATCCTGTCCGATGCCGACCTTAAAGGTGCTGTTGTAGAAGCCGCCGCCGAGTTCGACGGCAGACACCACATCGGCGCTGCCGCCGAACGCGGCGCGAGTGACCGCGCGGATATCCGCGGCACTGATCGCCTGTTGAAAGTCGGATGCCGAACGCGTGAGGGGCCTATAGTCCACGCCCATTCTTAGCACGCGAGGCTCGACACGGAGTGCGCCATAAACGGTCGGTCACAGTCCAGTGCCCCACGGCCACTTCGCGGAACCTAAGATCCCAGCGCGTACGAGCGGACC
>NZ_PNHL01000038.1 GCF_002871795.1 Brachybacterium sp. UMB0905
ATCACCGCGAGCCCCGAACTCACCGACGACGCCCGACACGTCCTTCAGCGAGTGACACACTAAAGAGGTCCAAGTCAGGTCGAAGCGATTCGCAGTGACCAAGGAGCGCACGTTCTGCGCACCCGGCTCCGGAGGGACTGATGCGCTTGTAGGTGACATACGATCTGTGGTGTTCCCCCACCGCAGGGAAGGATGTGCACCATGCCCGCCCCCTGCCCCCAAGAGTTCCGCGAGGACGTCGTCGGCGTTGCACTGAACCGTGAGCCCGGCACCCAGCTGAAGCAGATCGGGAAGGACTTCGGGATCAGCTTCTCCTGTCTGACGAACTGGATGCGCCAGGCCGAGATCGAAGCTGGGAACAAGCCCGGCACCACCAAGGCCGAGGCCGAAGAACTCCGCGCAGCCCGCCGCAGGATCCGGCTGCTCGAGCAGGAGAACGGAGTCCTCCGCCTGGCTGCGGCCTATCTCTCCCAGGCGAACCTGCCGAAAAAATGATGTACCCGCTCGTGTCCGAGCTCGCCGCCCACCAGATCCCGGTCGTGGTGTCCTTGCGGGTCCTCCTGACTTAGGTCATCGAGTTGGGGTTGGCTGTCTGGCGGGGCTGTGACCTGGGGTGATGGGTGGTTTTGGGGGTGGGGTGGGGCACTAACGGGTAGCGTTGCTCTATGGCCTACGTGCGGAAGGTGAGGACGGCTTCGGGTGTCCCGTGTCAAGTTGTTGGCAGGATTATGGGGCCAGCAAAGTTGGGGGTGTCGGGGCTGGCGTGCCCGAGGTGGACGTCCAGGGGCCGGTTCCAGGCGATGGCCTCGTGGGGCCGCACCGTGTTGTACTCCAGCCGGTACTCCTCGGCGTGGCGGGTCAGCTCCAGGGCGTCGTGGATCTCTTCTTGGTAGAGCCGTTCGTACTTGAGGGATCCGAATCCGCGTTCTCGTGAACCGTTCTGCCCGGGAGACTTCACGCGGGTGCGGACGTGACGCAGTTCGGGATGTGACGCGATAAAGTGTTCGAACCTGAACGACCGGAATGGGCCACCGTTGTCAGTGACAATAGTGAGACATGGCTCAATCTCGCCATCGGGCGAGATGTTGCAGGAGTCGATGAGCGGCGCTCCGGCCAGTGCTTCATACTCGGCAAGGGCAAGCTCGACCGCTTCGATGGCGTCGTGTTGATTGGCGGTCGGTGAGATATGCCAGGGGTATTCGTATTTGCTCCAGTAGTCGCGGCATCCCGCCAGGCGCCACACACCCCCTGAAATGGTTTCGAACTCGCTGAAGTCCAGCTGCCACACCTGGTTCGCTCCGGTGGGCGTCTGGGCGAACGCCGCTCTCCTGGCGCCTGCCAGGTCGCGTTGGTGCTTCTGGTAGTTGGTGGGCAGCAGGAGGTTCGCGTCCTGCATGATCCGCATGACGGTGGACGCTGAGGCCTGCCCGCCCTCGTATCTGGTCATCGCCCAGATCTTCCGATGCCCCCAGGCGGGATGTTTCTGCGCCATGTCGATGACCATGTCATGGGCGGCATCGCGTGCGGGCGTGGGCCACGGACCGCGAACGCTTTCACCGTCCCGGTGGCGAGATTGCCAGCGACGCCAGGTCCGCTCGGGCATGTCGAATAATTCGCAGAACCTCGAGGTCGACATGCCCGCTTCCTGGCGGATCATCTCGAGGTCCTCGAAGGGCCCAGGCGGCCCTCAGCACTTTTCTTCCATACGCGGGCTTCGAGGTGAGCCTCGCCAAGCGCTTGGGTGAGATCCGCTATCTCCTC
>NZ_PNHL01000039.1 GCF_002871795.1 Brachybacterium sp. UMB0905
CCTGACTTGGACCTCTCTGGGGTATCGACGCGGGTTTTGGGTGTATCGGTGCTGGTGAGCGCTTCGCGCCTGCCTGGAGTGACACACTAAGCGGGTGGTGTTCCTGCGGAAGGTGAGGACGGCGTCGGGGGCGACGGCTGTGCAGATTGCTGAGCGGCGGAACCGTCGGGATGTGGTCCTGGAGCATCTCGGGTCGGCTCATACCGAAGCCGAGCTCGCCGGCCTGATGGAGGCGGGTCGGGAGAAGATCAACGCTGGTCAGGGCGTCCTCGACCTGGGGGCAGCAACGTCGACGAGCCCCGCGACGATCACGTCGAAGCAGTCCCGGCTGCTGCTGGAGACGCTGCAGTCCGCGTGGGCGGCGCTGGGGTTCACGGCGATCGGTGATGAGGCATTCTTCCAGCTCGTCGCCGCACGCCTGATCGAGCCGACCTCGATGAGCGACTCCGCCAGAGTGCTGGCGGAGGTCGGGATCGACCCGGTGCATCGCTCGACGATGAAGCGCTGCCTGGCCCGGATCGCCACGAACGACTACCGCGGCCAGATCGCGACGAGGTGCTTCGAGCATGCCGCGACCAGCGGCGACATCTCGCTGGTGCTCTACGACGTTACGACGCTCTATTTCGAGGCGGAGAACGAGGATGCGCTGAGGAAGGTCGGCTACTCGAAGGAACGCCGCGTGGATCCGCAGATCGTGGTCGGCCTGCTCGTGGACCGGGGCGGGTTCCCGCTGGAGATCGGCTGCTTCGAGGGGAACCATGCTGAGACCCGCACGATCGTCCCGATCATCCGCCAGTTCCAGGCCCGGAACGACCTCGCTGACATGGTCGTGGTCGCGGACGCCGGGATGCTCTCGGCGGCCAACCTGCGCGAGCTCGACGAAGCGGACCTGAAGTTCATCGTCGGTTCACGACAGACGAAAGCCCCGGGTGACCTGGCCAATCACTTCCATTGGAACGGGGACGCGTTCACGGACGGGCAGCTGATCGACACCATCACGCCCCGCCGCGGGAACACGAAACCCTCCACGACGAAGCGCCGCAAGGAGCCGGTCTGGGACGCAGAGGAGCATCCCGGCTATTGGCGTGCCATCTGGAGCTACCGCACCAAGCGTGCCACCCGCGACAATCACACCCTCACCGCGCAGGAGAACCGGGCCCGAGCCGTGATCGACGGGGACGCGTCGGTGAAGTCGACCAGATTCGTGAAGACCACCGCGAGCGGCCGATCCCTCGATACGGCCTCGCTCGAGCGGGCACGAAGTCTGGTCGGGCTGAAGGGCTACGTCACGAACATTCCTGCCGCCACGATGCCGGCGGCGGAGGTGGTCTCCAGCTATCACGACCTCTGGCATGTCGAGCAGTCATTCCGGATGAGCAAGACAGACCTGCAGGCCAGGCCCATGTTCCACCGCACCCGTGACGCGATCGAAGCCCACCTCACCATCGTGTTCACGGCCCTGGCGATCGCCAGACACCTCCAAGCAGCGACCGGGTTCAGCATCCGCCGGATCATCCGGACACTCCGTCCCCTCCAGGACGTCACTATCACCATCGCCGGGCAAAAGATCACCGCGAGCCCCGAACTCACCGACGACGCCCGACACGTCCTTCAGCGAGTGACACACTAAAGAGGTCCAAGTCAGGT
>NZ_PNHL01000004.1 GCF_002871795.1 Brachybacterium sp. UMB0905
GCCTTGAACTGGGGACTGAACTTACGCCTGGATCTTCCTGCCATGTCCTTGATCCTTCCTCATAGAAGACTGTCCAAGAACCTTGGTACACCCCACCGCCGACCCGGTGCCCAGGTGGTGCGCCGCCGCGGCCGCCTGTACGTCATCAACAAGAAGGAGCCCCGCTTCAAGGGTCGCCAGAAGGGCTGACGGTGAGGGTAGGGCGCCAGCGGCTATCTCGGTCAGGCGCACCAGGCATCCAGCGGGCCTCTCACAGCTCCCGCTCCCGCGGGGATTCGACCTTCCGCTCAGGCAGCTCGAGATCGCGGGGTCGATCGCCTGGACCATCTCCGCCTGGCGCAGCAGGACGGCGCGGCCCACGTCCTCCTTGGACGCAAAGTGGAAGTACATCGCCCCTTTGGTCACGCTGCTCTCGCGCAGGATATCGGCGACCGATGCCTTCTCGTAGCCGCGCTCGTCCGGTGCTTCGACGCGTCTCAAGGCATGACAGTTTCCGACGTTGCGCGGACGGCGATCCTCGAACGTCTCGAGGATGTGCATGATGAGGGTGAGCTGCGGAAGGCGATTGCTGAGGACACCGGGGAACGGTTCAGCATCGATGACGTTCTCGCGGACCTCGAGCAATGACCTCCACCTCGTGACCGCTCGAGTTGAGAGACCTCGGGAGCAGTACTCCGCACGCGTCAGCCCAGGTCGGGGCCGCCCTCCAGCCATTCGAAGGCACGTTGCTTGTCCGGGGTCAGGTCGTAGTTCACGACACCATCCATGGCGGGATCGAAGGCATCGTCGGTGAGCATGAGCTCTGAGGATGGGGCGGGCTCGCGCTCTTCGTCGTCGGGAGCGCACTCGCCAGCGACCATAAGAGCGGTGAAGAGGCGGCTGACGCCGAGAATCTCGCGAAGCCGACGCGCGATCTCCCCGGTCCGCACGCGAACAGCCTGCTGCACGAGACCCCAGTCGGTCTCCGGATATTCCATAGCGTAAATACCCTCACGCTCGCAGTACCGAGCGAGCTCGATCACGGTGATCTTGGGGCGAAACTCTCCCACGGGCTCAACACTCACCTCCAGGTCGCCATCGACCCCTGCAGCCACCTCACCGAAGACATCGCTGAGATGGGAGAGCGCGATGATCGTGATGAGGTGCCGGGGGTAATCGGCGTCATCCTCGCCCACTGTGGGCGGAACGTCTCCGGCGCGCGCCAGCACGGCCCACGCCCACTGGACCCAGTGGCGGTTGTCGTAACCGAAGCGGTTCGGGCAGGTCAGCTCAAGGACCTCTGATGAGATGGAGTATTCAGCGGTCTCGGCCAGCGGCATCGGGGCTCCCCTCGTCGTGCGATCTGGTCACGATGAGCGTTGCACAGGCCCCCGACATTCGTCCGCGGTGCGAGCTCAGGAACCGGCATGCCGCCTTGAGACTCTCGCTGCAGTAGGAGCGTGGTCAGTCAGACAATGAGGGAACTGTGGATCTCACCGAAGATCCACAGCGCTGGCTAGTGGCTGCCGAGGTCCAGGCGGAGGATACGAACCACGGGGCTCGGCTCCTTGCCCTCGGTCACCTGGATGCGCGGGTGGAACTGGTAGTCGATGCGGGCCATGGAACTGGCCTCGTAGTGGTAGATGTGCGACCAGCCGTTCTTCGCGTACTTGTCCATTCCCCGCAGCTTGCTGCACTGGCCGATAGGAGGCGGGCTCCCGGGCTGCATCGCCAGGTGGTCCCACGCACGCTGTGCGTTCGCGAGACCTACCCGATCGACGAACACTTCCCAGCGCGCCAGGTACTTGTGGTGGATCAGAACCCGGTACTTCGGCTTCTCGCTCGGTTTCCCACCCGGTCTGCGGGCGGGAGCGTAGGGCGAGTAGGCACTGTTGGTTCCCGGACTCACGTGCTCAGTCCTCTGATTCCTCGGGCCGCAGCACTTCGTGGAAGCCCTCGATGCCTCCATCGAGGGCAGCGACGGCGTCCGCGTCTGCCATGAAGGCGGCCGTAGCCCGCCACTCATCAAGCAGGCTGTCGACGACGTCAACCCCGGAGAATGCCCGCATGAGCGCATCGCTCACCTCATCGCGGAACTCGGCCAGTTGTTCCTCATCCAGCGAGGAGGCAAATGCCCAGGCTCCGAAGTCAGTCGCCCGCCTCTCAGCACGTGGACGCCGAAGAGCACTCTCCAGCATGACAAATCCGAGAGCGTGGTCACGGATGTGGGAGAGTCGCTCCAGCTCAGCTCGCGGTAGGAAGGCGAGCGCGTCCCCGCTGGGGGTTCTCAGCAGCGTGGTGCCCCGCTGGGCGGCCTCCACGATCTCCTTACGCCGAGAGCCAGCCAGGTCAGAGCTCTGGTAGATGTGATGGGTCGCGACGCTCATGCACCTACCATAGCCCTTACCCCAAAATCGTAGGCAAGATCTTGGTAACGACGGGCCAGCCGACCGCACCCCGCACAACAACACCCCTGACCTATCACTGCAGGTCAGGGGTGTTTCTGGTGGAGCCTAGGGGACTCGAACCCCTAACCCTCTGCTTGCAAAGCAGATGCGCTACCAATTGCGCCAAGGCCCCGTCGCGCCAGTGGCGCTGGGTGGTGGTGCTGTGCGGATCAGGAGCGGGAAACCGGCACCTTATGTGCTTCGGCGTCCTGCTTGTCGAAGGCGTTCTCGGCCTCGGTCCACAGGTCGTTGCGGATGCGGTCGGCCTCGACCTTGCGCCAGGTGAGGATCCCGGCGAGGGACGTACCGATCAGGAGCACCGCGGCCGTGATGAACTTCTTCATGAGTTCCTCCGATCCTCGGGGTGGGCCTAGCTGGACTTGAACCAGCGACCTCTGTCTTATCAGGACAGCGCTCTAACCGACTGAGCTATAGGCCCGTGGGCCATCGACCACCATCATGCCTGGTGTCGACCACCGACGCACTACTTTACGGCCCGATCCGCGCTGCGTCCAACCGGAAACGGTGCTTGTACGCGAGGTCACAGGCACGCAGCCGACCCGTCGGCCCCACCGTGCTAGCCGCCGATCCGTGCCCATCTGACACAAACATAGTGCGATCCGTTCCCATCCGATCCGGGCATCGGCTCCGAACCCATCATGAGCCGCCCTCCCCGGGGCGCCCGGTGCCAGGCTTCCCGCCAGCACTGCCGAACACGATGAAGGAGACCGACATGACCGCGCGCACCACGCTTCACCGCCTCCACCCCGCTGGAGGCCCTCACCGACTCCCGCGACTCCCTGCTGGCCGTCGGCATGAACGGCGCCCCGCTGTCCGCTGACCACGGCTACCCGGTGCGGATGGTGGTGCCCGGGCTGTACGGCTACGTCTCCGCCACCAAATGGCTGACGGAGCTGAAGGTCACGCGGTTCGGGGACGACGTCGCCTACTGGTCCACCCGCGGCTGGTCCGAGCGCGGGCCCAGCAAGCTCGCCTCCCGCATCGACGTGCCCCGAGGCCGCGCAACCGTGGATCGTGATGACCAGGGGGCCGTCATGCTGGGCGGCACCGCGTGGGCGCAGCAGCGCGGCATCGCTGCCGTGGAGGTGCGGATCGACGACGGTGACTGGCGGCCCGCCGAGCTCGGTGCCGAGGTCAACGATGACACCTGGACCCAGTGGTCGCTGCGTTGGGAGGACGCGACCCCCGGGAGCCACACCGCCACCGTGCGCGCTCTGGCCGGGGACGGTGAGCTCCAGACCGCGGAGCAGGCCAGCCCCGCCCCGGACGGCGCAAGCGGCTGGCACCAGGTGCAGTTCACTGTGCGCTGAGCGCCCCCGCGCACCACGCGGAAACGGCTGCGTTTCGGTGGGAATACTCCAGGAGTTTCCACCGAAACGCAGCCGTTTCGCGGAAGAGATGCGGGGCGCCGGGCCGGCCCCCTCCGCCTCAGTCGTCGGTGAAGGTCATCTTCAGCCCGCCCAACAGCGCCGCCACCAGGTTGTACAGGAACGCCAGGAGCGTGCCGAGCGCGGTGATGACCACGACGTTCACGACCGCGACGATGGTGGCGTAGCTCGTCATCTTGGAGAAGCTGAAGAACTCCATGAACGGCAGCGGCTTGCCGTTGTTGAGGTCGCGACCGATCTGCTCGATCTGGCTCCACAGGCCGATGGCCTCCACCAGGTTCCACAGCACGATCGCCGCGACCACGGTGGCGATGCCGATCCCGATCGCCACCAGGAACGACAGCTTCATCACGGAGAACGGGTCCAGCCGCGCGAGCGTCAGCCGCACCCGCCGCGGCCCGCGCCGCTCCGCAGGCACCGCGGCCGTACCGCTCGAGGACCGCACCGGAGAGCGGCTCGCGCCCTTGGACGCCGAGCCCTTCCCGCTGCCCATGCGCGAGGATCCCTCACGCCCGGCATCGCCCGACGCAGACCCCTTCGAGCCCGTCGCCGCGGTGCGGGAGGACCCCTTCGAGCCCGTCGCCGACCCGTCGGCCCCGGAGGTCCCGCCGCGCGCACCGGAGGACTTCTCCTCGTAGGCGGGCAGCTTGGAGGTCTCGTCAGGGGATCCCGTGGACCGCTTCGCGGTCGTGGAGTCGCTGGTGCTCACGGATCACTCCTCGTCGGGGGCGGGCGTCTCGGAGGCTTCGGCTGAAGCCTGCCCTGAGCCTAGTGCGTCTGAGTCCGCAGACCCGTCTGCATCACCGGGTGCGTCCGGGATCTCCACAGCATCCCCGCTCTGCGCACCGTCAGCATCCTCAGCGCCGGCAGAATCCTCAGCGCCTTCGGTGTCCTCGATGACCGGTGCTTCGGTCTCCTCCTCATCCACCTCGGTCTCCTGACCGGTGGCGACCAGCAGGATCCGGTCGCCCTTGTCGGGACGGGCGAAGGTGACGCCCATGGTAGTGCGGCCCTTCGGCGGGATCTGCGCGACCTCGGAGCGGACCACGCGGCCCTTCTCCATCACCACCAGCAGCTCATCGGACTCCTCCACCACGGCGGCGCCCACCAGGTGCCCGCGGTCATCGGGCAGCTTCGCCACCCGGATGCCCAGGCCCCCACGGCCCTGCAGACGGTACTCGTCGATCGTGGTGCGCTTGGCGAACCCGCCGTCGGTCACGGTCACCACGAAGGTGTTCGGCCGCACCACGTCCATGGCCAGCAGCTCATCGTCGTGGCGGAACTTCATGCCGGTCACGCCGCTGGTGGCACGACCCGTCGGGCGCAGCGTCACATCATCGGCGGGGAACCGCACGGACTGGCCATTGCGGGAGACCAGCAGCAGATGGTCGTCCTCGTTCACGGCCCGGGCGGCGATCACCCGGTCCATCTCGGTGCCCTCCGCGGTGTGGATCTCGCGCAAGTTGATCGCGATGATGCCGCCGGTGCGGTTGGAGTCGAAGGCCGGCATCGGCGTCTTCTTCACCAGACCCGAGCGGGTGGCGAGCACCAGGTACTGGGCGTCCTCGTAGCTTTCGAGCACCAGCACCGAGGCGATCCGCTCCTCAGGCTGGAAAGCCATCAGGTTCGCCACATGCTGGCCCTTCGCGTCCCGTGGCGCCTCCGGCAGCTCGTAGCCCTTGGTCCGGTACACGCGGCCCTGGTTGGTGAAGAACAGCAGCCACCGGTGGGTGGAGGTGGTGAAGAAGTGCTCCACCACGTCGTCCTCGCGCAGCGCCGCGCCGCGCACCCCCTTGCCGCCGCGCTTCTGAGCACGGTACTGGTCCTCGCGGGTGCGCTTGACGTAGCCGCCGCGGGTGATGGTGACGACCATGTCCTCTTCGGGGATCAGGTCCTCCATCGACATGTCCCCGGCGTCCGGCACGATCTTGGTCCGACGGTCATCGCCGTAGCGCTCGACGATCTCATCGAGCTCCTCGGAGACGATCTGCCGCTGCTTGGCGGGATCGGCGAGGATCGCGGTGTACTCCTCGATGAGGGCCTGCAGACGGTCGTGCTCCTCCACGATCTTCTGCCGCTCCAGGGCGGCCAGGCGCCGCAGCTGCATCGCGAGGATCGCATTGGCCTGGATCTCGTCGATCTCCAGCAGGTCCATCAGCCCCACGCGGGCCTCGTCCACGTCTGGGGAGCGGCGGATCAGCGCGATGACCTCATCGAGCGCATCCAGCGCCTTGAGGTAGCCGCGGAAGATGTGGATCTGCTCCTCGGCCTTCTTCAGGCGGAAGCGGGTGCGGCGCACGATCACGTCGATCTGGTGCTTCGTCCACTCCCGCACGAAGGAGTCGATCGACAGGGTGCGCGGCACCCCACCGGCGAGCGCCAGCATGTTCGCGGAGAAGTTCTCCTGCAGCTGGGTGTGCTTGTAGAGGTTGTTCAGCACCACCTTCGCTACGGCGTCCCGCTTGAGGGTCAGCACGAGGCGCTGGCCGGTGCGGCCGGAGGTCTCATCGGTGATGTCGGCGATGCCCTGGAGCTTTCCGAGCTTGACCATCTCCGCGATCTTGCGGGCCAGGGTGTCGGGGTTGACCTGGTAGGGCAGCTCGGTGACCACCAGGCACATGCGCCCGTTGATCTCCTCGGTGGAGACCACGGCGCGCTGCGTGATCGAGCCGCGACCGGTGCGGTAGGCATCCTCGATCCCCTGAGTGCCAACGATCGTGGCGCCGCCCGGGAAGTCCGGGCCCTTGATGTGCTCCAGGCACGCCTCGAGCAGCTCGGGCTTGGTGGCCTCGTGGTTCTTCAGCAGCCACTGCACGGCGGAGGCGACCTCGCGCAGGTTGTGCGGCGGAATGTTCGTGGCCATTCCGACGGCGATGCCGGCCGAGCCGTTGACCAGCAGGTTCGGGAAGCGGGCGGGCAGCACGGCCGGTTCATCGACCGTGTTGTCGTAGTTGCCCTGCATGTCCACGGTGTCCTGCTCGATGTCGCGCACGAGCTCGAGGGCCAGCGGCGCCATCTTGCACTCGGTGTACCGGGGGGCGGCCGCGCCGTCATCGCCGGCGGAGCCGAAGTTCCCCTGCCCGAGGATCAGCGGGTAGCGCATGTTCCACGGCTGGACCAGACGCACCATGGCGTCGTAGATCGCGGAGTCGCCGTGGGGGTGGTAGTTGCCCATCACCTCGCCGACGACCTTCGCGCACTTGGAGAAGGAGCGGTCGGGCCGGTAGCCGCCGTCGTACATCGCGTACACGATGCGGCGGTGCACGGGCTTGAGGCCGTCGCGCACATCCGGCAGGGCGCGCGAGACGATCACGCTCATCGCGTAGTCGAGGTAGGAGCGCTGCATCTCCTGGTTGAGGTCCACCTGCATGATGCGGTCGATCTCGCCCTCATCGAGGGGGTCCACGAGGGTGACGGTGCGGGAGGCGACCTCATCGGCACTGACCTCGGTGGTGCCCTCGGGGGTGTCCTGGCCGCCGAGGCCCGCGGTCTCGGCGCGGCTGCTCTCCTCGGGGGCGGGGGTGCCGTCCTGCGCGGTCGGGTCGGTGGGCTCGTTCGGGGTGTCGCTCATGGGAGCTGGGGCCTTTCGGGTGAAGCCGGTGGGTCAGGGGGTCCCGGGGGCGCGCCAGGGTGGGCGCCGCGACCGGGGCCGACGGGTCAGATGTCCAGGAACCGCACGTCCTTCGCGTTCTCCTGGATGAAGCGCCGACGGGATTCGACGTCATCGCCCATGAGGACGGAGAAGATCGTGTCGGCGTTCGCGGCCTCGTCCACGGTCACCTGCTTGAGGGTGCGGGAGGCGGGGTCCATCGTGGTGGTCTGGAGTTCCTTCCAGTCCATCTCGCCCAGACCCTTGTAGCGCTGGATGCCGTTGTCCTTGGGGATGCGGCGCCCGGCGGCGCGGCCCGCCTCGAGCCGCTCATCGCGCTCCGCATCGGAGAACACGTACTCGTGCGGGGCGTTGGACCACTTCAGACGGAACAGCGGCGGCATCGCGATGAACACGTGCCCCAGCTCGATCAGCGGCCGCATGTAGCGGAACAGCAACGTGAGCAGCAGGGTGCAGATGTGCTGGCCGTCCACGTCGGCATCGGCCATGAGGATGATCTTGTGGTACCGCAGTTTCGTCGCATCGAAGTCCTCGCCGATCCCGGTGCCGAAGGCGGTGATCAGGGAGCGGATCTCCTGGTTGTCCAAGGCGCGATCCAGCCGGGCCTTCTCGACGTTCAGGATCTTGCCGCGGATGGGCAGGATCGCCTGGGTGCGGGGGTCGCGGCCGGAGACGGCGGAGCCGCCGGCGGAGTCACCCTCGACGATGAAGATCTCGCATTCGGCGGGGTTGCGGCTGGAGCAGTCGCGCAGCTTGCCGGGCATGCCACCGGCCTCCAGCGGGGACTTGCGGCGCGTGGCGTCGCGGGCCTTGCGGGCGGCTTCGCGGGCGGCCGCGGCGGCCTGCGCCTTGATGAGGATGGACTTCGCCTCCGCGGGGTGGGCGTCGAACCAGTCCTGCAGCCTGTCGGTCATGACCTTGACCATGAAGGTGCGGGCAATCGTGTTGCCCAGCTTCGTCTTGGTCTGACCCTCGAACTGCGGCTCCTCGAGCTTGACGGACACCACGGCGGTGAGGCCCTCGCGGATGTCCTCACCGGTGAGGTTCGCGTCCTTCTCCTTGATGAGGCCCTGGGCACGGCCGTAGCGGTTCACGATCGAGGTCAGGGAGGAGCGGAAGCCCTCCTCGTGGGTGCCGCCCTCATGGGTGTTGATCGTGTTGGCGTAGGTATGGACGGACTCGGAGTAGGCGCCGGTCCACTGCATCGCGACCTCGACGGAGATTCCAGAGGAGGTGTCCTCGGACTCGAAGGAGATGATCTCGGGGTGGATCACCTCGGCGCGCTTGGCGGCGTTGATGAACTCGACGAAGTCCTGTAGCCCGCGCTCATAGCGGTAGGTGACGGTGCGGGGGCCGGAGGTGTCAGCCTCACCCTCGGCCTCGAGCTCAACGTCCACGACGTCTTCCTCGTCCTCATCGGCGGGCTGGGCGCGCTCGTCGGTCAGTGACAGCTGCAGGCCCTTGTTGAGGAAGGCCATCTGCTGGAACCGCTTGCGGAGCGTCTCGAACTCGTACTCGACGGTGTCGAAGATCTCCGGGTCCGCCCAGAAGGTGATGATGGTGCCGGTCTCGTCTGTCTTCTCGCCCTGCTCGAGCGGGGCCACGGGGACGCCGCGCTCGTAGGCCTGGCGCCACACGTGACCCTGGCGGCGGATCTCCACCTCCATGCGGGTGGACAGGGCGTTGACCACGGAGGAGCCCACGCCGTGCAGGCCGCCGGAGACGGAGTAGCCGCCGCCGCCGAACTTGCCGCCGGCGTGCAGAACGGTCAGCACCAGTTCCACGGCGGGCTTGTTCTCGGTGGGGTGCATGTCCACGGGGATGCCGCGCGCGTGGTCCACCACGCGCACGCCGCCGTCAGGCAGGATCGTCACCTCGATGGAGTCGCCGTGGCCGGCCATCGCCTCATCCACGGAGTTGTCCACGATCTCGTAGACCAGGTGGTGCAGGCCCCGCTCCCCGGTGGAGCCGATGTACATGCCGGGGCGCTTGCGGACCGCCTCGAGGCCCTCGAGGACGGTGATGTCCGAGGCGTCGTAGTGGTCCTGGACCGGGGCGGCGCCGCTGGCCTCCGGGGCATCCTCGGGCATGGGGTGGTCGGTCTCGCTCACGAGATGGTGCTCCTCGCAGTCCGCTTCCCCCGGGACGGGAACGCGCCGGGGGTGGTCCGGCCCCGTTCCGAGGTCGCGCCCCAACTGACTCCCGCGCGCGCACGCGCGCGCGTGCGCTCGCGGCGCAGCAGTGCGAAGCAGATGGGGGCTTCCCGAAGGACGACGCTCGACGTCGACCGAACCTCCCCGAGTCTACCGGAGATCCGCTCTCAGACCTATTTCACCGCAGTGCGGTGTGGCCGACGGTGCGCAGAGACGCGCACAGGCGGTGCGCCGCGGCACCACCACCGATCTGTCGGAGCGGTCGCCAAGGGGCCCTACTCCCCTACGCAGTTCCGTCCCGCTACGGCGCCTCTGGCGCATCCGGGAGGTCAGGGATCGGTGCGGCCGCTGCGTCGAGGACCCGTGCTCTCACGCACCGACAGCTCCATCGGCAGCCGCTGCACGGCCTCATGGGGCTGCTGCGGATCCTCGATGAGCCCTCGCAGACGCCGCACCGCCAGCCGACCCTTGGCCGCCGCGTCCTGACCGACGCTGGTCAGCCTCGGTCGCACCCAGGTGCAGTGCTCCTGGTCATCGAAGCTCGCGACAGAGACCTCGTCGGGGACGACCACGCCCGCATCGGCGAGCGCGCCCACCAGGGGCACGCCCAGCAGATCGCCGAAGGCCACCACCGCGGTGAACCGCCCCGGATGCCGCACCACCTCGTCGACGACGGCGGTGACGGCGGTGCTGTCCGCACCCACGTCGAGGGTGGTGATCTCCGGCTCGGCTCCGGTCCCCTCGGCGACGCCCTGGCGCAGTCCCGCCAGGCGGGTGCCCACCACTCCGCGGCGCTCGTGGACCGGTCCAGCGAACAGGATCGAGCGATGCCCCAGCTCTCCCAGGTGCCGTCCCAGCAGCACCCCGCCGTGATGATCGTCCACCCCGACGATCTCGACCGCGGCGGAGGCCGAATGGTTGTCGAGGAAGACGATCGGCTTGGAGGTCAGTCGGCCCAGGGCGTCGACCTCCTCTGCGACCGATCCGTACACGAGCAGGCCGTCGATCTGCCAGGACGCCATCTCCCGGGCGGCCTGGACCACATCGTCCCGCGCCGCGTAGACGAAGCTCAGACCGCCCTCGCTGAGCTCTCTCTCGACCGCGTCGACCAGGAGCGCGTCATGGGGGTTGCGCAGCGCGGCCCCGTCCTCCGGGGGCCTGCGCACGATCATGCCCACCATGCAGGTGCGCCCTGCGGACAGCGAGCGGGCCTGAGCGTTCGGGACGTAGTCCAGCTCGTGGATGGCAGCCTGGACCCGCTCGAAGGTCTGGGCCGAGACCTTGTCGCGGCGGTTGTTGACCACGTTGGAGACGGTCATGACGCTGACCCCCGTGCGTGCCGCGACGTCCCTCAGACCGACCACGTCATCCCCTCCTGTCCACGTCGAAGCCGCTCCGCGCCGGTGATCGCGCCTGACGTGCACGCATTCCCCCGGTCTCACCTTAACGATCTGAGCTCGATGGACCGTCCGGTCTCCCAGACGCTCGTCGGCGGCGGCACTTCCGTGTACGATCCGACACACCTAGGATTAGCGTTAAACCTACCGGAAAACGTCTGCCGCCGCCTCCTCAGCGCGAGGGTTCCGGGCACGAGCCGACGGCCTCGACACACGAAGGAGTGACCATGTCGAACACCCACCTCTCCCCCCTCCCGCGTCCGAGCCGACGAACAGTCCTCGGGACGACCGGTGCGCTCGCTCTGTCCTCCCTGGCGATCGGATGCCGCACCGACGGCGCGACCTCGAAGGACGCCTCCGTCACCGATGGGAGCAACCTGCCGTCGCATGTGCCCAGCGATGCCGTCACCCCTGACATCCCCAGCGTCAACGGCTCGACCCCCGGCTACCTGAGCTACCCCGCGGAGCGCCCCCAGACCGTTCCCGAGCCGCCCGGCACCGGTCAGACCTTCACCGCGATGGTCCCCACCTGGAGCGCGGTGACCTCGAACCTCAAGAACGCCTACACCGACACCCTCGATGCGGCCCTGGGCTCCCGGCTCGAGTTCCAGATGACCACCGGCAACGACTACATCGACCGGCAGTCCGCGGTCTTCGCCGCTCCGGACGACGTCGCCGACTGGGTCTCGGTCTTCGGCTGGAACCCTCCGCCGCGATTCGCCCAGGCCGTCGAAGCCCTCTTCCAGGACCTCACCGACTTCCTCAAGGGCGACGCCATCGAGAAGTGGCCCAACCTCGCCGCGCTGCCCACGGAGGCCTGGCGGTTCGGGATGTTCGACGGCAAGCTCTACGGCATCCCGGTGCCCGGCGAGATCGTGACCGACGCGATCTACTACCGCGCGGACATCTTCGAGAAGCTCGGCCTCGAGCAGCCGCACACGGCCGACGAGTTCCTCACCGTCTGCAAGGAGCTCACCGCTCCCGACAAGAACCAGTGGGCCACGAACGACCTCGCGACCGCGGCGCCGAACCTGCTGTTCGGGGCGCCGCCGGCCTGGCGCGAGCGCGACGGGAAGCTCGAGTACCGCTGGGAGACCCAGGAGTACCGCGACGCCCTCGAGTTCCAGATCGAGCTGTTCGAGAAGGGATACGTCCACCCCGACGTCGCTGCGGACGCCGGCGACGCCAAGCAGCGTTTCGAGTCCGGCAAGGTGGCGATCCACTACGACGGGGTGGGGGCCTGGGGCGAGGCCAACAAGCGCCTCAAGCAGGCCAATCCCGAGTTCCGCCAGCTGGCCATGTCCGCGCTGTCCGCCTCGGGCGGGGATCCCGTCCGCTACACCGGCAATGCGGCGAACTTCTTCAGCTTCCTCAAGAAGTCCGACGATCCGGCCCGCATCGAGGAGCTGCTCGGGATCGCGAACTACCTGGCCGCCCCGTACGGCACCCAGGAGTGGGAGACCATCAACTTCGGGGAGGAGGGCGTCCACTTCACCCGCGGTGAGAACGGTGAGCCCATCGCCACCGAACAGCTCGGCGAGGAGCATCCCGGCGTGCTGTCCACCCTCGTGGCCCCCGCCGTCGAGAAGCACGACTTCGAGGACCCCGACTTCGTCACCACGTACTGCGAGTGGATGCAGGGCGAGACCGAGTTCATGGTCGAGGGGCCCTTCTACGGCTACCAGGTCCAGCGTCCGGTGCAGTGGGCCACGCTCGACCAGCCCATGTGGGATCTGGAGAAGGACGTCGTGCGCGGCCGCAAGACCATGGACGACTTCGACGCCGCGGTCACGAACTGGCGTGACAGCGGCGGCGAGGAGATGCGCGAGCACTACCAGGGGATCCTCGAAGAGATCCGCAGCGAGTCCTGATCGGAGAAGTCGTGGCATCCACGAAGACCCGCCGTCCCGTGCGGACCGTCTCCTTCCGGAAACGGCTCGCACGGGACTGGCCCCTGCTGCTGATGGTCTCCCCGGCCATCGCGCTGGTGGTGCTGTTCATCTACATCCCGATGGCAGGGAACATCATCGCCTGGCAGGAGTACTCCCCCTACACCGGCATCACCGGCAGCCCGTTCGTCGCCTGGGACAACTTCATGAGGGTCTTCCAGAGCACCAGCTTCTGGAACGCCGTCGTCAACACCCTCACGATCTCGGCGTTCCAGCTGGTGTTCTTCTTCCCGGTGCCGATCATCCTCGCGCTGCTGATGAACTCGATCTTGTCCCCGGCGATCCGGACCACGATCCAGTCCATCGTCTACCTGCCGCACTTCTTCTCCTGGGTGCTGGTGGTGACGATCTTCCAGCAGGTTCTCGGGGGTGCCGGGCTGCTGAACCGGCTGCTGCGGCAGAGCGGCTTCGAGCCGCTCGAGATCATGACGAACCCGGACACCTTCCTGCTCCTCGTCACCTCGCAGGTGGTCTGGAAGGACGCGGGCTGGGGCATGATCATCTTCCTCGCCGCCCTCAGCACCGTCGATCCGGCCCTCTACGAGGCCGCGGCCGTGGACGGCGCCGGGAAGTGGCGACGGCTGTGGAACATCACGCTGCCCGCGATCCGCCCGACCATCATCCTGCTGCTCATCCTGCGGCTGGGCGACTCGCTGACCGTCGGCTTCGAGCAGCTGATCCTGCAGCGCGGGGCCGTGGGCGCCGGGGCCGCCGAGGTCCTGGACACGTACGTCTACTACCAGGGCGTCCTCGGCGGGGACTGGTCGTATGCAGCGGCGGCCGGACTCATCAAGGGAGTCGTGGCGCTCATCCTGGTCCTCGGGGCGAACAAGCTCGCCCATGCCTTCGGCGAGTCCGGCATCTACCGACGGGAGGCTCGATGAGCACATCGCTCGGCCCACAGACCACCGAGGCGCCCGACGAGATGCGCCCCGACCCGGCAGCGGCTCCGCGACGAGGGCGCCGCCGCTCCACGCGACCCGTCTGGGACGAGGAGCCCTCGCTCCTCACGCAGACCGCCAAGACTCTGACCCTCGTCGTGATCTGCGCGCTCATCCTCATCCCGCTGTACACCGTGGTGCTCACCTCGCTGTCCACCGAGGCGACCATCAACGCGGCCGGCGGGATGGTGCTGATCCCCGGCGAGCTGACGCTCGAGGCCTATACGACGATCCTCAGCGGCGGTGTGGTGACGCGCTCGATCCTCATCAGCATCGGCATCACCACCGTCGGAACGCTGATCTCGACCACCGTGTCCGTGCTCGCCGCCTACGGCCTGTCCCGGACGGACTCGCTGTTCCATCGGCCGCTGCTGTTCGTCTTCATCATCACGATGTTCTTCAGCGCCGGCCTCATCCCGACCTATCTGGTGGTCTCGTCCCTGGGGCTCATCAACTCGTACTGGGCGCTGATCCTCCCCGGGGCGGTCTCGGCCTTCAACATCATCATCATCCGATCGTTCTTCATGAACATCGACAGCAGCATCCTCGAGGCCGCGCGGATCGACGGAGCCAGCGAGTTCCGGATCCTCGGGCAGATCGTGCTGCCGATGTCCATGGCGGTGGTCGCCGTCGTGGCGCTGTTCTACGGCGTCGGGTACTGGAACTCGTTCTTCAACGCGATGCTCTACCTGCCCGACAGCAGCAAGTGGCCGCTGCAGATGGTGCTGCGCTCCTACGTGCTGGAAGGGGTCACCCTCCCGGGATCGGAGACACGTCCGGTCGGGGTGGAGGGCTACCGGCCCCCGGCCAGCCTCGCGCTCCAGATGGCGATCGTCGTGATGGCCCTGGTCCCGATCCTCCTGGTGTACCCCTTCATCCAGAAGCACTTCACCAAGGGCGTCATCTTCGGGGCGATCAAGGGCTGACCCTCGCGCGCTGCCGCTGCGTCCCCGTCATCCGTGCCGACCCCTTTCCCACCGCTCAGAGGAGCACTCCCCATGCCCAGCGCACTGCGCCGCACCCCCCTGGACTCCGGCTGGTCGATCTCGATCACCGACGGCCCCGCCCCGTTCGAGGTGCAGGACCTCCCGGCCGAGGTGCCGGGGACCCTCATCACCGATCTGCTCGCTGCCGGGCTCATCGACGATCCCTACGTCGACGACAACGAACACGCGCTGAGCTGGACCGGTGAGGTCGGCATCCGGTACCGCACGGAGTTCTCCTGGGACCCGGCCCCGGACGACGAGGTCGATCTGGTCGCGCACGAGGTCGACACGATCGCCGAGCTCCGGCTCAACGGCTCCGTGATCGGCACGGCCTCGAACCAGCATCGCCTCTGGCGCTTCCGCGTGACCGATGCGCTGCAGCCCGGCCGGAACGTCCTCGAGGTGCAGTTCACCGCACCGCTCGCAGCGGCGCGCGCCTTCGAGGCGCAGCACGGTCGGCTGCCGTTCAGCGGCAACAAGCTTCCGTACAACGCGATCCGGAAGATGGCCTGCAACTTCGGCTGGGACTGGGGCCCGGTGCTGACCACCAGCGGTCTGTCCGGTCCGGTGCAGCTGGAGTCCTGGTCAGCAGCCCGCCTCGGCACGATCCGCCCGCAGGTGACGGTCCGCGACGGCGCGCAGGGCGAGGTCCGGCTGGACGTCCCCGTCGTCCGGGCACAGGAGGGACCGCAGGCCGACGTCCGAGCCTCGGCACGGCTGACCGGTCCGGACGGCGCGGTCGTGGCGCAGACCCAGCTGCCGGCGACCACGGATGAGCAGCTCATCCTCGAGCTCGTGGTCGAGGACCCGCAGCTGTGGTGGCCGCGCGGATACGGGGAACAGCCGCTGTACGACCTCGAGGTGATGCTGCACAGCGCTGCGGGCGACGTCCTGGACTCCCGCGCCTCGCGCATCGGCTTCCGCAGCGCCGGTTTCGTGCAGCGGGACGACGAGCACGGACGGTCCTTCCAGGCCGAGGTCAACGGACGTCCGGTCCTGATCAAGGGCGCCAACTGGATCCCGGAGGACTGCTTCCCCAGCCGCCTCACGCGGGAGCGCCTCGCCGCTCGGATCCAGGACGCCGCCGAGTCCGGCATGAACCTCCTGCGGGTCTGGGGCGGCGGCCTCTACGAGTCCGAGGACTTCTACGAGCTCTGCGACGAACAGGGGATCCTCGTCTGGCAGGACTTCGCCCTGGCCTGCGCCGCCTACTCCGAGGTCGAGCCCATGCGCCGCGAGATCGAGGCCGAGGCCCGGCACCAGATCGTCCGCCTCGCCTGGCATCCCTCGCTGATCCACTGGAACGGCTCCAATGAGAACCTCGTGGGCCACCGGGCCTGGGGGTGGTCGGAGAAGATCGAGGAGGGCGTCGGCTGGGGGCTCCATTACTACGACGAGCTGCTGCCCGGTCTGGTCAAGGAGCTCGACCCCACCCGCTCGTACTCGCCCTCCAGCCCGTTCTCCCGCCCCGGGGTGGAGAACCCGCAGGATCCCGGCTCCGGGACCATCCACCAGTGGGGGGTCTGGAACGACCCGGTCGTGGGCGATCCCGTGCACTACCGCGACTCCACCCCACGGTTCGCCGCCGAGTTCGGGTTCCAGGCCCCCGCCACCTGGGCGACCATCTCCCAGGCCGTCACGGAGAGGCCGCTGGACGAGGATTCGCCGGTGATGCTCTCGCACCAGAAGGCCTTCGAAGGACAGCAGAAGCTGCGCCGGGCCTATCGGAACCACCTGCCGGAGCCGACCAGCTTCGACGACTTCCTCGCGTCCACCCAGCTCATGCAGGCCCGTGCGCTCGAGATCGGGATCGGCCACTACCGCTCCCACTGGCCGTTCTGCGGCGGGACCATCATGTGGCAGCTGAACGACTGCTGGCCCGTGACGAGCTGGTCGGCCGTGGACGGCGGCGGCCGCCGCAAACCGCTCTGGTACGCCCTGCGGTCCGTGCATGCTCCCGTGCTCTGGACCATCCAGCCCCGCGACGGCGGCTGGAGCCTGTGCATCGGCAACGACACCGACGAGGACCTCGTGACCACGGCGATCCTCGAGCGCCGGCGGCACGACGGGACCGTCCTGCATGCCCTGACCGAACCCCTCCAGGTGCCGGCCCGCCAGAGCGCCGAGCTCCCGCTCCCCGCCGAGCTGACCATCCCTGAGGACCCCGCCGCGGAGCTCCTGGTCTGCTCCTCCGCGGACTCACCGCACCGGGCTGTCCATCACTTCTGCGCGGACAAGGACTCCGCCCTCGCCCCGGACGCGCTCGAGGCCTCGAGCACACGGGTCGAAGGCGGGGTCGAGCTGCGGCTCACGGCTCGGTCCACCGTCCGGGACGTCATGGTGTTCGCGGACAAGGTGGATCCCTCCGCCCGATGCGACCGTCAGCTGGTGACCCTCCTGGCCGGGGAGACGGCGACGGTGCGCATCCGCACCTCCTCGGCCGATGCCGAGGCCTTCCTCGCACCCGAGGTCCTCATCAGCGTCAACGATCTGCTCGCGCGCGGCGGGCCCTGCGTCCAGGAGGACCCCTCGCCCACGACCCCCACCTCGACCGCCCCTGCGGCACCCTGACCGGCCGCCGGAGACGACGCACGAGGCCCCGGGCGGCCGCGGTGCCTGAAGCGCCCCGGTGCGCTTCAGGCGCCGACGGTGCGGCGCCGTCGGCCGCGCACCCCACCTCACCCGTAGGTGTCGCGCGGTCCTCTCCAGGTCACGGTCCGGCGTCCCTTCTTCCAGGAGCGCTGTGCGGCGGCCGGGCCGGTGACCTTGAGCTCGGAGATCACGTGGGACCCGATGTGCTCCTCGATCGTGGTGATCAGCTGGGGCGTCAGCATCCGCAGCTGGGACGCCCAGGCCGAGGAGGAGGCGCTCACCACCAGGACCCCGGCCTCGAGGGAGACCGGTCTGCAGTGCGCGGCGAGGCGCTCGCCCACGATCTCGTCCCACTCCTCGAGCACTCTGCCGCTGTTCATCCCCTCGGTCCATCCCAGGCCGCCCAGCACCTTCCTCAGCACCGACTCGATGTCCTGGGGGTCGCGCGGATCGGGGCGGGACCCCGAATAGCCGGGTGCCCGCCCTGAGCGGTCCCGCAGATCTCGGGCCTGGGTCTTCGCAGAGATGGGGAAGAGGCCGCGGTCGCGCGCGGCGGCACGGGAGCGGTTGACGGTCCGCCGGGCGAGCTCGAAGGGATCGGCGGCGCTCGGCAGCTCCGGCGGGTCGTACAGCGGTTCGGCGTCGTCATCGCCGCGCTCGGCGCGAGCTGCGGACGCCGCTCCGGCCCTCGGCCGCCACGGTGCGCGGTCCCGGCCGCGCGTGGCCGCGGCAGCGGCATGCCCGGGATCTTCCGCGCGCTGGTCGCCGTCGGCCGCGGCGGCGGACCAGGTCCCGAGGTCGTAGGGGTTGGCGAGTCGCGGGCGCTGGGCCGCCGGACGAGGGGTGCTCATGAGAGCCCGCCGTCCCTCGGGACGGCTCGGCCCAGCTCCACGTCGACCACGTGGATCTCCCCGTGCAGGGAATCGGGGATGTCCGTGTCGTTCGCGGTGGTGATGAGGACCTGGGAGGCCCCGGTGATGATCCGTCCGAGCCGGTCCCGCCGATGGACGTCCAGCTCGCTGAACACGTCATCGAGGATGAGGATGGGTTCGCCGTCGCCCAGGTCCCCTTCCTCCAGGCGCAACAGGTCGTAGCTGGCCAGGCGCAGGGCGAGGGCGAGTGACCAGGATTCGCCGTGGCTCGCATAGCCCTTGGCGGGGAAGTCGTGCAGGCGCACCTCGAGGTCATCGCGGTGCGGGCCCACGAGGTTCACGCCGCGGTCGATCTCCTCATCGTGCCGCTCACCCAGCATGCGCAGCAGCGCATCGTGGATCTCGCGCGTGGGGGGAAGGTCGCCGGGTCCGGCGCCGAGCTCGTCGAGGATCGCGGAGCGGTAGGCGGCGTCGGCCGGGGAGGTGACCTCTCCGCGCTGTCCGGGCGGAAGGTCCAGGGCTTCCTCTGCGCCCTCATCGGTCGCGACCCGCAGGTAGGAGTAGCCCAGGTGCGGGCGCAGGCGGTTCACCAGGTGCAGCCGGGCGCGAAGCAGCTCCGCGCCATGGCGGGCCAGCTGCTGATCCCACACCTCGAGGGTGCTCGCCGCCGCCTCGGCCGGATCGAGCCCGCCCGCGCTGCGGCCAGCGGCGCCGCGGCGCATGGAGCGCATCTGCTTCAGCAGGTTGCCGCGCTGCTTGAGCACGCGGTCGTAGTCGGCCTTCACGGCGGCGAAGCGGGGGGCGATGACGAACAGCAGCTCATCGAGGAATCGTCGGCGGCCCTCCGGATCAGCCTTGATGAGCCCCAGGTCCTCGGGGGCGAACAGCACGGCGCGCACTTCGCCCAGGAGGTCCCGCAGGCGTGGCACGTTCTGGCCCTGCAATCGGGCGCGGTTCGATCGTCCCGGGGTGATCTCGAGGTCCACCTGCAGGGGTCGGCCGGCCCGCTGGAAGCTCGCGCGGATGATCGCGCTCGCGCTACCGCGATGCACCAGGGCAGCGTCATGCGGGACGCGGTGGCTGGAGAGGGTCGCGAGGTACCACAGGGCCTCGACGATGTTGGTCTTGCCCTGCCCATTGGGGCCCACCATCACGGTGATGCCGGGGCCGATGGGCAGGGTGAGGCTCGGGTATGAGCGGTAGTCGGTGAGCTCGAGGGCGGTCAGCTGCACGGAGAGGTGACCTCCCGCGCTCAGATCCGCATCGGCATGATGAGGTACTTGTAGCTGGTCTGCGGCTCACCCTCGAGCGACTCCTGGCCGCTCATGACGGCGGGCTTGATGGAGTCGGTGAAGGTCAGGCGCGCGAACTCGGTGCCCAGCGCCCCGAGGCCGTCGAGCAGGAATCCGGAGTTGAAGCCGACGACGAGGTCCTCGCCCTCGAGGCTCGCCTCGAGCACCTCGGAGGCCTGCGCGTCATCACCGGCGCCGGCCTCGAGAGCCACCTGGCCCTCGGTGAAGGACAGGCGCACGGGGGTGTTGCGTTCGGCGACGAGGGAGACGCGCTTGACGGCGTCGATCAGCGGGCCGGTCGCCACCACGGCGGTGATCGCGGAGGTCTCGGGGAACAGGCGGCGCACGGGCGGGTAGTCGCCGTCGACCAGGGTAGAGGTGGTGCGGCGGCCGCCAGCCTCGAAGCCGATGAGGTTCGCCGCGGCGTCCTCCTCGAGGGCGATCTCGACGCTGCCGCCGGTGGCCAGCGACCGTGCGACCTCGTGCAGAGTGCGGCCGCGCACGAGGGCGGTCAGCTCGGTGCCGGGGGTGGCGGGGTTCCAGGTGATCTCGCGCAGCGCCAGGCGGTAGCGGTCGGTAGCCATGAGCGTCATGGTCTCGCCGCTGATCTCGACCTTCACGCCGGTCAGCAGCGGCAGGGTGTCGTCCTTCGATGCCGCGACGGTGACCTGGGAGATCGCCTCGGAGAACACGTCGGCGCCGACGATGCCTGCCACGGGCGGCATGGCCGGCAGCTGCGGGTACTCCTCGACCGGCAGGGTGGCCAGGGCGAAGCGGGCGCTGCCGCAACGGACCTGCAGCTTCGTGCCCTCCAGAGCCACGGAGACGTCCTTGTTCGGCAGCGCGCGGACGATGTCGGAGAGCATCCGGCCCTGGACCAGGACCTCGCCGGATTCCTCGACCTCGGCCTCGAGGTGGATCTGCGCGCTGACCTCGTAGTCGAAGGTGGACAGCTGCAGTTCGCCACTCGTATCAGCGACGATCCGCACGCCCTGCAGGATCGGCATCGCGGGCCGAACGGGGAGGGTGCGGGTGGCCCAGGAGACGGCGTCACCCAGGACGCCGCGGTCGAGGTGGAACTTCACCGTTGCCACTCCTTCGCAGTGGTCGAATGCCAGAACGCGCCCCAGCGTATCCGGTTCTCGCACCTGCTCGCGACACACCGACTCACATCCTTGACTTCCCTTGCCCCTCGCTGCGCCGCTGCACCTGCCGATCCGTCCACACCCTTTGCGTTGAACTACCTGAAGTCCTCTTCATCACGGCTGTGGATTCCGTGGACAACCCGCATTCATGCTGGTCAGAGCACATGATCGGATCGTGGATGGAACGTTGAGAACGTCGCTTAGACCGTGGGCGAGCTGTGCATGAGCGGCGCTGTGCGCTCGATTCGTGTCACGCGGCCGTACACATCGGCTCCTGCGCGGATGCTCGCCGGTCCACACTGTCCACAGAGTTATCCACATCTGGGGAGAACTGTAGTCTGACCAGCCCTGTCATCCGTGACAGGGATGCGCGTCACTTCCGACCGGAGTTCGAGGACTTGATGCGTGCCGTCAGCTCGGTGACCTGGTTGAAGATCGCGCGCCGCTCCTTCATGAGCTCGCTGATCTTCTTGTTCGCGTGCATGACGGTGGTGTGGTCGCGGCCGCCGAACTCTTCGCCGATCTTGATCAGCGGCATGTCCGTCAGTTCCCGGCACAGGTACATGCCGATCTGCCGAGCAGAGACCAGGCGGCGTGAACGCCCCGTGCCGATGATCTCCTCGACCGAGATCCCGAAGTATGTGGCGGTCTGCGCGATGATCGTCGAGGCCGTGATCTGGGTGCCGTCGTCGTGGGAGAGCAGGTCCTTCAGCACGCTCTCGGCGAGGGTGACGTCCATCGGCTGACGGGACAGGGAGTGCAGGGCCTGCACGCGGATCAGCGCGCCTTCGAGTTCGCGGATGTTCGTGGCGATATGGCTGGCGATGTACTCCAGCACGTCATGGGGGACCTCCCCGGCGTCCTCCTGCGCGACCTTCTTGCGCAGGATCGCGATGCGGGTCTCGAGGTCCGGGGGCTGCACGTCGGTCATGAGCCCCATCTCGAAGCGGGAGCGCATACGGTCCTCGAAGCCGCCGAGCTCCTTGGGCGGCAGATCCGAGGTGATGACGATCTGCTTGTCCGAGTTGTACAGCGTGTTGAAGGTGTGGAAGAACGCCTCCATCGTCTCTGGGGCGCGCTGCAGGAACTGGATGTCGTCGATGAGGAGGATGTCGATATCGCGGTAGCGGCGCTGGAACTCCTGGGCCTTGCCGAACTGGCCGGACTGCACGGAGTTGATGAACTCGTTGGTGAACTCCTCGGAGTTGACGTACCGCACCACGATGTCCGGGTACAGCGACTTGGCGTAGTGGCCTACGGCGTGCAGCAGGTGGGTCTTGCCCAGTCCCGAGCCGCCGTAGATGAACAGCGGGTTGTACGCCTTCGCGGGGGTCTCGGCGACGGCGGAAGCCGCGGCCTGTGCGAAGCGGTTCGAGGAGCCGATGACGAAGGTGTCGAAGGTGTACTTGAAGTTCAGGCGCGAATCCTCACCCACCGGCGCGGGGGCGGGGGATGGCACCGGGGCAGAGGCCGCGGAGAAGGAGCGTGGCGGCAGCACCGGGGCGGTGGAGGGGACTGACGGGGCCGGTGCACCGGATTCGGCCGCTCTGTGGATATCCCGTTCCACTTTGTCCACAGGGTTGTCCACATCCTGTGCACGTGGCGCAGGTGGGGCCGCGGATACAGTCGGCGGGGCAGCATCTTCCTCATCATCGAACAGCAGCGATTCATCGACCGTCACCGCGAAGCGCATATCCTGGCCGGTCGCCTCGGACAGCGCCCCCTTCAGGGCGCCCGCATAGCGGTTCTCCAGCAGCTCCTTCAACGAGGTGGAAGGCACTGCGACCAGCGCGGTATCCGCCACCACGGCCATCAGCTCGGAGAGGGTCAGCAGGGCGTTCACGCGCTGGGAGACAGACTCGTCCTGGCGCAGGATCTGCAGGGCGCTGTCCCAGATCTCGGCGGCGCTCGGCTCGGCCATGAGGTCACTCCCTACGGGTCTGAGGTGGTCGGGATAGTTTTCCACAATCTTCCACAGAACAGCCAGTGATGTGGACCGCGGCTGTGGATGACCGGTCACACCAGCGCACCGCACCCCGGGGGCACGATGAGAAACTGGCCACAACCGGCCGTTGAGCGCGCGGATCCGTTGACCCCTTGCGACCACCCCACCTAGACTCGGGCGGTCAGCGCTGCGGGTCATGTCCCTGATTCCCGTTCCCTCATTCCCGTTCCGGGGAACCTCGGCAGCCGCCCCGCCTCGGCGGGTGCGCCCGGACGTCCCGTTCGTGCAGCAGACCACAGACCACCGCGAGGGCACACCCGTGCCCACGACCGAGGAGAACCATGAGCAAGCGCACGTTCCAGCCGAACAACCGCCGCCGCGCCAAGAAGCACGGCTTCCGCGCCCGCATGCGCACCCGCGCCGGCCGCGCCATCCTGAACGCCCGCCGCGCCAAGGGCCGCTCCGAGCTCTCCGCCTGAGTCGGCCTGAGCCGCCGGGTCGTGGTGCGTCCATGAGCTGGTCCGCCCACCGGCTGCGCAGCAGCGAGCAGTTCCGCGCCGTCACCCGCGGTGGCGTGCGCAGCGCCCGATCCCACGTGGTTGTGCACCTCGGCCCCCTTCCAGAGGGGGACGGGCAGGCACCCCGCGTGGGATTCGTCGTGTCCAAGAAGATCGGCAACGCCGTGATCTGCAACCGCGTCACCCGTCGGCTGCGTGAGATCATCCGGCCACTGCTGGACGAGCTGCCCGCCGGCACCGGCGTGGTGGCCCGGGCCCTGCCCGGCATCGACCAGCAGCCTTTCGATCAGCTGCGTGAGGACGTCCAGGGAGCCCTCGCCTCCGCGGAGCGCAAGCTGCAGCGCCGCACCGTCGGCCGTCGCTCCCCCCGAGCGGGCACTGCGTCCAGAACGGGCACTGCCGCGGAGGCACCCCGCCCCGCCGCGGGGTCCGAGGCCACCGCTGGGACGGGGTCGGGGGCCACCCCCGGGACCACCCCGGCGCGGAAGGGGAGCCGATGAGCCTGCTGCGCACCCTGCTGCGCCTGCCGCGGCGGATCCTCATGCTGCCCGTGCGGGCCTACCAGGTGGGGATCAGCCCCTACACGCCGCCCGCCTGCCGCTATGACCCGGTGTGCTCCCAGTACGGGATGGATGCCCTGCGGATCCACGGCGCGCTCAAGGGCACGCTCCTGACCAGCTGGAGGATCCTGCGCTGCAACCCCTTCACCCGCGGCGGACTGGATCCCGTGCCCGCCCCGGGAATGTGGAGCAATCCACGCCGACTGCGTCATCCGGCGCACTAGCCCTACCCTTGTCCGAGACCCCGATGCTGAGCCGACACCTCGCATGAACGTCATGCGCATCCGTGCGGCAGGAAGACCAGGCCGATGAACCCCCTGTATCCGATCGAGTGGGCCGTGGCATGGCTCATGGTGAAGTTCCATGCGCTGCTGTCCGTGTTCATGGACCCCAATGCCGGCATCACCTGGGTGCTGTCCATCGTGGGCCTTACCGCCGTGGTGCGCACCCTGATCATCCCGCTGTTCGTGCGGCAGATCCGCGCCTCCCGGGCCATGCAGATGGTCTCCCCGGAGCTGCAGGCCGTGCAGAAGAAGTACAAGGGCAAGACGGACCAGGATTCCCGGCAGAAGATGGCCGAGGAGACCATGGCCATCTACAAGGAGGCCGGTGCTTCGCCGTTCTCCTCCTGCCTACCCGTGCTGCTGCAGATGCCGATCTTCTTCGGCCTGTTCCGGGTGCTGTACACCAAGCTCCCGCAGGCCGCGGGCGGTGACCCCTTCGGACCGCTCACCGTGGAGCTGGCCCGCAGCGCCAACGCCTCCACGTTCTTCGGGAACGTCACCATCGCCGACAGTTTCCTGAGCCCCGGGGACGGCGGGATCTCCACCCGCATCGTCGCCGGCATCATCATCGCCCTGATGTGCGCGGTCACCTTCATCACCCAGAAGGAGCTGACCATGCGGAACATGCCGCAGGCAGCCCTCGAGGGACCGATGGCTGGCACCCAGAAGATGATGCTGTACATGCTCCCGTTCATCTACGTGATCACGGGACCGGGCATGCCGATCGGTGTGCTCGTCTACTGGCTCACCACCAACGTGTGGACCTTCGTGCAGCAGTGGATCGTCATCCGGGCCACCCCCACCCCGGGCTCGGACGCCGAGAAGGCCCGCCACGAGCGGATCAACGCCAAGCGCGCCAAGAAGGGTCTGGAGCCGCTGGACTTCACCCCGCCCAAGAAGGTCGTGACCGAGCCGGTGGAGGACAAGCCCATCCGCATCCAGCCCCCGGCCAAGAACAAGGGCGGCAAGAAGCTCACCGACCAGGAGAAGCTCGAGCGCGCCCGCGCCGCCCGCGCCAAGGCGGTCGAAGAGCGCCGGGCAGCCCGCGAGGCCGCTGGCGAAGCCGATCCGCGTCCGCAGCGCGGCAGCAACGCCCTGAACAAGAGTGCACGGAAGAAGAAGCGCAAGAAGTGACCCCCGTGCCCGCCGGGAGCACAGTCGCCCCGGGGGCACACCCCGCACCCCGTAAGGACCTGCCATGAACGACACCACCATCGACAATCCCGAGGTCGACGAGCGCGACCAGGAGCAGCCCGCCGAGCTCACTGACTCCGCAGCCTCTGCAGCGTCTGCTGAGCCAGCGGCGCCCGTTGAGTCCGCGCAGGAGCGCATGCGGCGTCTCGAGGAGGAGGGCGACATCGCCGCCGACTACCTCGAGGAGCTGCTGGACATCGCGGACCTCGACGGCGACATCGATATCGACGTGGACGGCGACCGCGCCTCCGTGGAGATCGCCAGCGCGGACCAGCTGGCCCGCCTGAACCGCCCCAAGGGCGAGCTGCTGGACGCCCTGCAGGAGCTGACGCGCCTGGCGGTCCAGACCCGCACCGGCAACCGCTCCCGCCTCATGCTGGACATCGGCGGATTCCGCGCCGAGCACAAGAAGTCGCTCGAGTCCCTCGCGGATGACGCGATCGCGGAGGCGAAGGAGACCGGGCAGCCGGTGCCGCTGAAGCCCATGAACCCCTTCGAGCGCAAGGTGGTCCACGACGTCGCCAAGCGCGAGGGGCTGCGCTCGGAGTCCGACGGCGACGGCAAGGGCCGTCACGTGGTCATCTACCCCTCCGCCTGATCGTGCAGATCGAGCTCCCCGAGAACCTGCAGCAGGTTGCCGCGCGTCTGCTCGGCGACCGCCTGCCGCTGGCCGAGCGTTTCGTCCGCCTGCTCGCGCAGCAGGGGGTCGAGCGCGGACTGATCGGCCCGCGGGAGGTGGACCGGCTGTGGGAGCGCCACCTGGTCAACTGCGCGCTGCTGGCTGATGCGATCGGCCCTGAGGTGCGCACGCTGGCGGACGTCGGCTCCGGGGCGGGCCTACCCGGCGTGGTCATCGCGATCGCGAGGCCGGAGCTTGAGATCACTCTGATCGAGACGATGCAGCGGCGCACCACCTGGCTCGATGAGGTCAATGGCGAGCTGGGCCTGGGCCTGGAGGTGGTGCGCGCCCGCGCCGAGGAGCTGCACGGGATAAGGCAGTTCGATGCGGTGACCGCACGGGCCGTGGCGGCGCTGGACAAGCTGGCGCGCTGGACCCTGCCACTGGTGGCCCCCGGCGGCGAGCTGCTGGCCATGAAGGGCTCCTCAGCGGCGCAGGAGATCGAGAAGGCGCACAAGGTTCTCACGAAGCTCGGCGGTGAGGATCCGCGCATCACGACCCACGGGGACGGCGAGGTGGAGGTTCCCACTACAGTGGTCCACGTGCGTCGCCGTGCCGAGGCGACCCGGAAGGGAGATGGACGTGGCTGAGAAGCGCGACGACTCCTCCACCAGCCCCGGCGCGATGGAGGACACCCCGCTGATGCGGGAGCTGACGCGCGATCATGCCCGTCGGCGACAGCTCGAGGGACTGGACTTCGAGGCGCCGCAGCGGACCCGCATCATCACGGTCGCGAACCAGAAGGGCGGGGTGGGCAAGACTTCATCGGCCGTGAACATCGCGGCGGCGCTCGCGATGGGCGGGCTGCAGGTGCTGGTCATCGACGCAGACCCGCAGGGCAACGCCTCGACGGCGCTGAGCATCGAGCATCACGCCGAGGTGCCGGGGATGTACGAGGTCCTCGTGGACTCCACCCCGATCGCCGAGATCATGCAGGAGGTCCCGGACATGCCGGGCCTGCTGTGCGCTCCGGCCACGATCAACCTCTCCGGGGCGGAGATCGAGCTGGTCTCCCTCGTGGCGCGGGAGAACCGCCTGAAGAACGCGATCACCGAACTGCTTGAGCAGCGCGAGCATGAGGGACTGCCCCGCCTGGACTACGTGATCGTGGACTGCCCGCCGTCCCTTGGCCTGCTGACGGTCAACGCGCTCGTCGCAGCCCGCGAAGTGCTGATTCCGATCCAGGCGGAGTACTACGCGCTGGAGGGCCTGTCCCTGCTGCTGAACAACATCGAGCTGATCCGTCGGCACCTGAACCCGGATCTGGTGGTCTCCACCATCATGCTCACCATGTACGACGCCCGCACGCGGCTGGCGGCGCAGGTGGCGCAGGATGTGCGCGACCATTTCCCCGAGCAGACCCTGGAGACGACGATCCCGCGGTCGGTGCGGATCTCCGAGGCCCCCAGCTACGGGCAGACCGTGCTCACGTACGATCCGAGCTCAAGCGGTGCCCTCGCCTATCGCGCCGCTGCTCATGAGCTGAACTCCCGTACCGCCCCCTGAACCCCCTCGGCGATGCCGCGCACCGTCGCGCGGCTGCCGCTCACCCCGTCGGAAGGACATCGGCATGACGCAGAAGCGCGGACTCGGACGCGGCTTGGGCGCCCTCATCCCGGGTGCGGGCTCTCCCGCCCCGGCTCCGGAGCCGGAGCTGCGCACGCGCACGCGCCCGGCCGGGGAGAACTCCAGCTCCTCGCGCCCGGTGGACATGTTCTTCTCCGGTGAACAGGTCGAACGCTCCGAGGAGCGAGCTCAGCGGCGCTCCAGCAGCCGAGACCTCGCCAATGACATGGCGAGGGCCGCCGCCGAGCGACGAGGGCGGGGCACCGCGAAGACCACCGCGAAGGGGCGCCGCAGCAGCGGGGACACGGAGACGGCCGACGGGGCCGAGGACACGGCGAAGGCCAGCACCCGGGCGCCGCGCACGAGTGGCGGGACAAAGCGCACGACGACCACGAGCGCGGGGACGGGCACGGCTGCGAAGAGCGCGGCAGCGAAGAGCACATCGGCAAAGAGCACGGGCAAGAGTGCGGCATCGAAGAGCGCCGGGACGAAGCGCTCCGGCACAACGACCTCAGCGGCGAAGACCTCGGCCGGGGGGACGACCGACGACGCTCCCTCGACCAGCACGAAGACTGCTGCGAAGAAGACGGCCCCGCAGAAGCCTGCCGCGAGGAAGACCACCGCGAGGAAGACCACCGCGAAGAAGCCCGCGGCGAAGAGCTCCCCGGGCAACTCCTCGACCCGGAAGCCCTCGAGCGCCAAGACGAGTGACGCGACCGCTGACCAGCAGGTAAATGAGCCGATGCCCGAGAGCATCGAGACTGTCGATCAGGCGCCGGAGACGGATCTCGCGGAGACCATCGGCGCAGCCCAGAGCCCCACTGACCCGGCGGTGACGGATGAGGGCACCGCGACCGCGGGCGCGTCAAGCGCTGTCACCGCAGAGCAGACCGATGAGGTACCCAGCGAGGCCCCGGCAGTCGACGAGCCGCGGGAACTGGTCAGCGTGCCGGGTGCGGAGTTCGCCGAGATCCCGATCCACGAGATCCGCGAGAACCCCCGTAACCCTCGCACCCTCTTCGATGAGGACGAGCTGGATGAGCTCGCCTACTCGCTGCGCGAAGTCGGTGTGCTGCAGCCTGTCGTGGTGCGGCCCATCCCCGTCACCGCGGATGGTGAATCCTTCGAGCTGGTGATGGGTGAGCGCCGCTGGCGGGCCGCCCGCCGGGCCGGTCTGCCCGCGATCCCCGCGATCATCCGCGAGACCAGCGATGATGACCTGCTGCGCGATGCGCTGCTGGAGAACCTGCACCGCAGCCAGCTGAACCCGCTGGAGGAAGCGAACGCCTACCAGCAGCTCCTGGATGACTTCGGCTGCACCCAGGACGAGCTCGGTGAACGCATCGGCCGTTCCCGTCCCCAGATCACCAACACGCTTCGCCTGCTGCGCCTGCCTGCACTGGTGCAGCGCCGGCTAGCCAGCGGAGCGATCAGCGCCGGGCACGCCCGTGCCCTGCTCTCGCTCGACAGCCCCGCGCTCATGGAAGAGCTCGCCCAGCGGATCGTCAGCGAGGGCCTGTCCGTGCGGGCCGTGGAACGCCTCGTGGCCCGCGGCGGCCGCGACACCACCTCCCGTCCCGTGCGACGCAGCACCTATGACCCGCACGTTGTGGACCTGACGAGCCGGCTGTCCAACCGCCTCGAGACCCCGGTGCGGATCGATGTGGGCAAGCGCAAGGGCCGGATCACCCTCGAGTTCACGAACCTCGACGACCTCGATCGCCTGGTGGAGAGCATGGGACTGGATATCCCGCTCCCCCAGGGGAGTGCTGACGACGACGACGCCGCACAGGAGTGAGACGCGTCCACGGGTGAGGACCCGTGACGTCATGACGTGACACGCGGTGTCGGTACGCCGTGTGGCACTGCAGGGGCTGCGGAGTGTTGGTGAACTGAGCCCGGTGATCCGAGGATCATCGGCGGTGGAAACCCATCAGGTGATCTGACATTATCGTCAAAATATGTCAGGTAAATGTGTAGGCCCGGACCCCGTCGCGGCGGTGGTTCTCGTCTGACGCTGCTGTCTGCCTGCAGCTATACCCCGTGATGTGCTTATCCACTGATGTGCACAACACTGTGGATAAATCGATGCAGGCTACGGCGCCGACTCAGCTCTCGGATCCCGAAGTGGACCTGGATGAGGGTGGAGTCCTCCTCCGCTGGCCGCCGGTGAGCCTCTCGGACCTCGTGTGGGTCTGCTGTCAGATAGTTCTCTGCCGCGTGACAAAATGCCCGTGCGGGTGCGTGGGTGAGACCGCTGAATGCACGCGGCTCTGTCTACCTCGTGGGGTCGTGATCTGTACGAGGCGGTGTGTAGGGGGAAGGTTCGAGCAACAGTTTCCCGTGAAACTCCGGCCGCTAGATGCGACGTAGAGCGGTGCATAAGGGGCTGAGCTGCAGGGAGCCCGTGCCCACTGTTTCCCGTGAAACCTAGAAGATCGCCAGCGGCCGCGCCTCAAGGCGCACCCCGATCACAGTTGTCGGGCGTTTTCGTATGCGGAGCCATCACCATGTTTCGCGTGAAACGATGCGTTGAAAACGAACGACCATGGAGGATGGGGCCTCCCTCATAGCGACAATCCGCGCTCTCGCCTGGAGCTCCAGGCTGACTGAGTACGCGAAATGTTTCCCGTGAAACGCGGGAGTCGGAGGGCGTGCGCTCGTGGGCGAATGCTCTGCCGGGAAGGGGTTCATGGGCTGCCGGTGCGCGGCTTTGGCTATTCATGTTGGCGTTGACGATGGGTGATGACGCCACGTGGACATGTTCCACGGGAAACGTGCACCGTTCGGCATGCTGTACGCACTCCCCGGGGACCGCGGCGAACTGTTCAGCATGACGATCCTCGGTCGCAAGTTGGAGCCGCTGAGCCCCGGTGCGTCATCTGCTCCTCCTGCGAAGCGAACCCAGGAGCAGCTCATGTTCCTGGTCCGTCTATCTGGCGTCACACGATCTCCATTTCACGCACCCTGTGAATTATCGACTCGCATGTACGCCCCATCCCCCGTGATGGCGGTGATGTATCGGTGCGTCAGCCGAAGAGCCCCTGCCCTATGTCGAGCGCATCTCGCGGATCCAACAGTTCACGCGTGTCACCCGTCCGATAGGTTTCACGGGAAACTCAGCGATTGGGCGGCTCGACGATCACTCCACGGACTGCATGCATGAGAGTGGTGCATCAGCAGCCCAGGCGTCGTCTGCACGTCGCCATTGTGTGAGGAAGCAGTCCCGGCCCGAGCCTCAAGTCTCCGCAGTCAATACGGTCTCGGTCGGGATGGGTTTCCACAGTGTTTCCCGTGAAACCCAGCAGCGGGAACAGTCGGCGACGCGGTACTGATGCGAGGGGCCATGAGGGTTCACACTGCGTGTCGGGTTCCCGCGCAAGAGGTCTGCGAGCGGGTTTGTCAGCGCTGTTTCATGTGAAACTGCGCCCCGAGGCCCTCGAGAGGATGATCCCCGCTCATCCCGTAGTGGCACGGACAGGAGTGCGCCGCAGCACAGACTCAACGGCGATCTGATATGGAGTGGATGGTGCTCTTGATTGGTACGAAGCCTCCACAGCACGGAGTTTCACGGGAAACATGCCGTGCAACGTGGCGTAACGGGTGGTCACGCCTCACTCGCGCGCTCAGTGGGGTCTGAGGAAGCGTGGGCATGGGTAGACACCCTTCAGGGACACGCGACGGGCACCCCGTGATCTGCGTGCCTGAGAGGTTGATCTACGAGAATGCCTACTGGGGTTCATCGATGTCAGCTGCTATGAGACTGTTGACATTTCCCGTGAAACGCTGTGCTGTCTAGCGAAGGACGGCTGCGCAAGCCCAGGGCGTGGGGCGGACTGGTATGTGCCCCTGACCCTCCTTGCGCTCTGAGGAGCTGAGTGGAAGCAGTCGGTCCAATGGTTCACATGAAACCCACTGTGGAGTATGTCGGCTCGGCCCTCTCTCAGGTCCCTAGAGTCGCGGAAGACGATGGCACTGCCGCTGATAAGGCGCGCGACGCCGCATACTGTGCTGCATGGCATGGTTTCGCGTGAAACCAGAAGAACCGCAAGGAGCCAGAGGGAATGTCGGCCCCTGGGCGTCACCCTTGGAACCGGCCTGCAGGTAGGCTCGCGCGGTGTTCATGCCTGACTGTCACCGGTCTCCGTGATGACTAAGAGCACCTGAAAGAGGGCAGGGGCGATGGGAGCCCCCGAGGAGAAAAGCCCGCAGCATTCATTGATACAGAAATTGTTGGACCGTCAGGAAGATGTCTAGCCTCGGGTTTCACGGGGAACCGACTTCCTTTTCACTCCCCAGACATGGGTCCTCTATGGACCACCGGCGGGTTGAGAGAGTCGGATCTCGAGCGCCGAGCCCTCTGCGGACAGCCCCGCTCGATAGTCCATAGCATCAGAGCAGGCGCCGGGCGAGTACGGTGTCGCCCTCGGTGCACCTACCGATCCGGTGTCTCAGGCTCAAGGGTGCCGACAATTCGCCTCTATGCCACGATGACCTGCACTGATGATCGGTGTGAACGGGAGATGGACTGCGGGTGTACAACGAAACCCTGCGCCAGGCAGGTTTCCTGTGGAACGTGGTGAGACCGCAACAGGGTCGCGTTTCGTGTGAAACTTGTCCTCCCCCGGAGAGGGGAGATCGCGGTGCAGCTCTGGCTCCCGGCACCCGGCGTGTGTGCGGTGACAGATGCTCACTCGGCGCATGCAACGATCGATACACCTGAGCGGCTGGCCGGCCGGACGTCTGGTGGTTCAGAGTTCTCGGACTCTCGGGAGCTGTCATGCACACTGTGTGCGCAGCAGTGTGGATAAGTGGCTCTCGTGTGCCCGTACTGTCCACGTGAAACTGTGTATGAGCGAAGGACTTCCGCGTCACCAGATCGGCAGCACAATATCCACACCTGTTCATCAGCACTGGTCAGGGCATTTGTGCGAGAGGTTCTCAGGACAAAACATCTCGAGAGCTGTCCACACCCGATTGTGGATAGCTGTGTGGACAGGCCCTCCCATCACTGTGGATAACAGTGTGGAAGACGCTGTGGATGGAGCATCGCAGCACGTCGCAGGGATACGCGGTGTGGATTTGACAGCAGCCTCGTGCCCGGTCTGGCCGGGGCCCACAAAATCGCACCGCAGTGCTCAGGGCTGCGGTGCTAGGAGGGTGGCCTTACCCGGGCACGTACCGTGACGCGCCGTCGGCGCGGCACCGCGTCCGCCCCCCGCGCGATACCGCGTCCGCCCTCCGCGCGATACCGCGTGCGCCCATGACGGCCCCGGTGCGGACATCGGCCCCGGGGCTGTGCTACCTGTCATGCTGCGCCCGGACCGAACTCTGCATCCACCGCATGCTTCGGCAGCGCCCCATCCCGTCGGTGGAGGACCTGCCAGGGTCCCTCCCACACGGCGTCCTCCCCGCTCCCCGTCGTGCCGGAGAGTTCGGGAATCGTCTGCGGACCTTCTCCTGGGGCGCACAGCAGCCACGTCGGCAGCACATTGACCTGCAGCTGGTCGAGCACGGCGTCATCGGGATCCTCGATGAGTAGAGTGCGTCGGCCCTCTCCCCATCGCCGCGCAAGCTCCCGCAGCACCGTCGGGGCCGGACGTGACGGGCCCGCCCAGTCGGCGGAGACCAGAACGACGACCCGGTCGTCGGCCTCGGTTTCCGCCACAGACGCACTCACGCCTGCGGGGCCGCGGTCCCCTGAGCTTCCGCGGAATCCTCAGCATCCTGGTCCGCGAGCCACCGTTCCGCGTCGAGAGCGGCCTGGCAGCCGGTGCCCGCCGCGGTGATCGCCTGGCGGTACGTGTGGTCCACGACGTCACCGGCCGCGAACACGCCCGGCACCGAGGTGTAGGTGCCCCGCCCCTGGCACACGATGTATCCCTCATCGTCGAGCTCGAGCTTTCCATGCACCAGATCCGTGCGCGGCAGATGCCCGATCGCCTCGAAGACCGCGGAGGTGGGATGCTCGCGCTCCTCACCGGTCACGGTGTCCCGCAGCGTCACCGACTGCACCGACTCCGTGCCGTTGATCCGCGCGATCTCCGTGTTCCACAGGATCTGCAGCTTCGGATCGGCCTCCGCGCGGCGCGCCATGATCTTCGAAGCCCGCAGCTCATCGCGTCGGTGCACGAGCGTCACGGACTTCCCGAAGCGGGTCAGGAACGTCGCCTCCTCCACGGCGCTGTCACCGCCGCCCACCACGATGATGTCCTGATCCTTGAAGAAGAACCCGTCGCAGGTCGCGCACCAGCTCACCCCCTTGCCGGAGAGCTCCTCCTCGCCGTCCACTCCGAGCTTGCGGTACGCCGAGCCGGTGGTGAGGATCAGCGCCCGAGCCCGATGCACCGTGCCATCGGCCAGCGTCACCTGCTTGACTTCTCCCTCGAGCTCGAGCTCGACGGCATCGTCGTAGATCACCTCCGCACCGAAGCGCTCGGCCTGCTCCTGCATCTGGGTCATGAGCTCCGGGCCCTGAATGCCGCTCGGGAAACCCGGGAAGTTCTCCACATCGGTGGTGGTCATGAGCGCCCCACCCGCATCCAGAGCCCCGGCGATCACCAGCGGCTTCATCTCCGCCCGGGCTGTGTAGATGGCGGCGGTGTACCCGGCCGGACCGGAGCCGACGATGATCACCTCATGGATGGGGCCTGCCTGCTCCCCGGCGGCGACCGGCGCGGTCTGCGGCTCGGCGGGAGTCGCCGAGGTGCCGAGGATGTTCAGGGCCTGGATGGGCTGGGTCATGGAGGGATTGTCCTTCCGGGTCTAAGAACGATGGGTGGGTTCGGTGGGGGCGTGTGGTCAGACGCAGTAGGTGCTCACGGGATGGAAGGGCCAGAGGCTCGGGTGCCGAAGGTTCGGGTGCCAGAGGTACGAATGCCGAAGGTACGAATGCCACAGGATACGGGCGGTCAGGGGCTGGGGTCAGAGTGAGCCGATCATGACGTCACCGGACCAGATCAGGTCCTCGGTCGCTGGAGCATCGGCCCCGAAGGTGGTCTCGCCGCAGCCCGGCAGCACCACGGTGGCGGAGATGATGCCGCCCGCGGCCTGCAGGGTCTCGCGGTCGGTGGGGCCATGCACCAGCAGCCAGCTGGGTGTCTCGTCCCCACCCCAGGCGACCTCCTCCATGATCAGGATCGAATCATGCACGCCCAGCCGTTGCAGGCATCCGGGCGCATCGAACGTGGTCAGCGGCTGGATGGAGCCGGAATCCACCAGCCGCTGCACCTCCGTGCCCAGCGTTGTCTCAGTGACAACGGGCAGGCCAGCCGAATTCTTCCCCGCGCCGTCCACGGAATCCACCGACGCTGCTTCCGAGCGTCCAGAGCCGGCCGTGGACTCCTGAAGCGCCCCGGCCAGCTGCACTCCCAGCAGCCCGGAGATCACCAGGGCCGCGAGCACCACGGGCAGTGGCACGCCCAGCAGCGTGCCCGGCCGGTGGCGCGGCGGACGCACCCCGCTCATTCGACGCGAATCTCCGCGATACGGGCGCGGAAGTTCCCCGCCTGGTCGCTGTCCGGCGGCAGCTCAGGAATCCACAGCGCGACCTGCTCGGTCTCGAGCGGCTCGGGCAGATCTAGTCGCACCTCGCCGTCACCGGCGAAGCTTCCGCTGGTCAGCACGTCACCGAGGCTGCCATCGTCGTTCACCGCCCGCAGCTCGAGGGTGCCGCCGGTGTTCTTGGCCGTCGTGACCGTGACCGCCTTCAGTTCGGAGGGCTCGGCCAGGTGGACGCGCACCCCCACTCCATCCTTGAGACCGCCGTAGTCCGGAGTCGCGTAGTACTTCGTGGACCAGAATGAGGCGGGATCCCCGTCGTGGATCCGATCCTGCTGGTCCGCATTGTCGACCTCGTCACCGCCCGGGGTGAACAGCTCGACGCTCGCCAGCTGCGCCGCGGGCAGCTCCTCCTCGGTCTCCTCGGCCGTGGGCTCGACCGGAGCCTCCCCGGTCTCCTCGTCCGCCGTCGGCTCCTCACTGGGGGCTTCCGATGTGGCTAGCGGGTCCTCGATGATCGAGGGCAGGTCGCGGGTGACCGTCGTGATGGCGAGTACCAGCGCGAGCATCACGAGGATGACGCCACCGGCGATGATCCACTGGGACTGCAGCGACCGGCGCTCCTGATCCTGCGGGCCCAGCGCAAAGGTGTCCGGGTCATCGGCATCGGTGGCGACCCCCACGACGTCGCGCAGCAGGGACGAGCGACCGCCCGCCCACGCGGCTGACGGTGCCGTCTCCTCCAGCACCGACCGATCGCGTCCGTGCACCACGATCGGGCCCGACGGCTCCGGTGCGGCGGCCGGGGTGGGGTCATCCTCGTCCTCAGTGGGCGGCGTCGCCGGAGATGCCGCCGGCGTGGCGGGCGGGGAGGGCACGGCGGCGGCCGCCGCTGCCCCGCCTGCGGCGAGAGGGGTGGCCGATGGTGGCTGCTCGGGGGAAGGCTCCGGTGAGGTGGCCGACGGGGGCTCGTCGGTGGGAGCCGTGGCGGCGGACGTCCCGGTGGTCTGCGCCGGGGCAGCTCCCGCGTCCGCTGTCGCATCTGGTTTGGCGTCCGTCGCCGGAGCGGGATCCTTGGCGGGAGCGGGCTGCTGCGGAGAGATCGACATCTGCCCCGGGAACGGGCTGCTGCTGCGCTTCTGTGTCAGATGCAGTTCCTGGACCAGGGCATTCGCGGCGCGAGAGGACTCTGCGGCGGCTGCCGCATCGGCCCCCTCCGCGGCCGGGCTCGGCGGAGCTGTGGCAGCCGTATCCTCTGCCGGATCCTGATCTGGCGGCGCCGCGTCGGTGGAGTGCTCGGCCACGGTCCCAGGCGCCGCGGTGCTGTCCGTCGATTTCTCCTGGGGGGAGCCGGTCGCATCTGGTGCGCCAGGCAATGCCGCAGCAGCGGCCGCGGCCCCGGCGAGCGTGGCTACGCCAGCTGCCGCAGCGGGCACAGCGGGCGGCGGACCCGTCGGTGCCGAAGCGGGTCCCTGCGGCGCCGCGGCCTGCGGCGCTTCAGCTTCCTGCGGGGCCGTGGGCTCCTGCGGGGCCTCGGGCCCCTGCTCTGCCTCAGGCCCCTGCTCAGCCGCGGGCGCCGTCGGCGCCTCGGCAGCCGGCTGCGCTCCTGCCGCCGGCGCCGTGGGTCCCGCCACCGGCTGTGCCGCCGTCTCTTGCCGCGACCCGTAGGCCTCGAGCGTCACCGGGATCGACTGCCACGGCCGCAGCTCCTCGATGAGAGACCGCGTGGTCACCGGCATGTCATCAGAGGACTCATTGAGCACGGCATCGCACAGCAGATCCAGATCCGGCGGGATCTCCTGCGCGGTCACCGCAGAGGGCCGCGGCACCGTCCCGCCCTCCCCGCGGCGCGGGCTGCGGCCCGTCAGCGCCCGGTACAGGAGCGCCACAAGCGCCGCCGTGTCCTGGAACGACGCCACCTCCCGGGACCGATCTAGACCCGGATGCGAGGCCGCCTCGGCCCCCACCCCCAGAACGACGACCTCCCCGGAGGCGGTGTCCACGAATACGCGATTGGAATCCAGGAACTGGTGACGCACCCCGCGTCGGCGAGCGACCTCGAGCCCTGCGGCCGCCTCGCCGATGATCGCGCGAGCCGTCTCCGGATGCAGCGCCCCCTTGCTCAGCAACGCAGCCAGCGGCGGTGCCGGAGGCAACGGGTACTCCACCACCGTCAGCTCATCATCCGGTGCCGCGATCTCCCGCACCGGCAGCAGCCGCGCATCCTCCACCAGGTAGGCGCGCCGCACCGCATCGGCCGTCTCCGCGGCGGCCTGGCCGCGCACGATGAACAGCACCACCGATTCGTCGGTATCCACCACCCGGGCCCGGCGCCACTCGGCACCCTCGGCCACCCGGGACAGGGGGATGCGGCCCTCCAGCGTCCATCGCGTAGACAGGGCATCCTGCTGCGAGTTCGTGTTCACCGACCATCCTTCTGTGCTGTGGCCGTCGAGGGTGGGAGTCGACGTCCGCCCATGCTACGAGGTCGCCGTGGATCAGCGGCGCAGAAGCGCCCTGCCCCGTCGGCCCACCATGTTCACCAGGCGCCGCGCATCCGGCACTCGCAGCATCCACGCCACGAGGGTGAACACCGCCGTCATCACCACGGCCACCATTGCTCCCAGCACGACGGCGAGGATGCGGTGCTGCCACATCGGCCCCTCCAGCAGTCGCACCAGAACGGCCCCGACGGCCCAGGCCAGGACTGCGGCGCCACCCAGCTTCACGAACACCAGCGCACTCTGCGCCGTCCCGGAGGTGCCGGCGCCATGCCGGGCGGCCAGACGCCGCAGCAGCCACAGGCCCATGACCCAGGCGGCGATGTTCCCGAGCGTGGTGGCGCCCGCCGCGGCCATCGCGGCATGCCGGGGATCCACCAGGGTCAGGATCAGTGGAACCGAGAGCAGCGTGATCGCGGTGATCGGCACCTGGCACAGGAACGGCGTGCGCGCATCCTCGTAGGCGTAGAACACCCGCTTGACCAGGTACAGCCCCGCGAACGGTACGAGCCCCAGCATGTACGCCACCAACACGGTCCCGTTGGCGCGGGCCGCGATCTCCCCGGTGCCACCGCCGATCACCCACATGATCGGCGCGGCCAGCGCGACGAACACGGCTGTGGACAGCATCATCGGCACCGCCAGCAGACGATTCGTCTCGCGGTAGCGAGCCAGAGCGGCGCTGTGGTCGGCCTCCGCCGCGCTGCGGGAGATCGCCGGGAACGCGGCGGTCACCACGGCCACGGCGATGATCCCCTGCGGAATCATGAACGCCATGAACGCCCATTCCATCGTCAGCAGCGCCGGATAGTTCGCTGCCTGCTCCGGGGAATCCTGCAGACGCTCGGCAGCGGCCACCGCCCCTCCCGTCGCCCAGCGGGACGCCCAGACCCCCAGCTGCCCCAGGCCCAGCATGGCCAGGGCCCACAGGCCGATCCGGCCCAGCTTCCCCAGGCCCAGCCCGCGGAAGCCCCAGCGCGGCCGCAGCCGCAGATCCAGCTTCTTGACGTACCAGAACAGGAACAGCACCTGCGCGGCCGATCCCCCCACATTGATCGCCGCCATCGCCAGGACCATCGGTAGCGTCCACTGCGTCGGATCGCCCACCGTCCCCCAGGCGGCCAGGAACATGCCCGCCCCCAGGATGCCCACCAGATTGTTGAGCACCGGAGCCCACTGGTAAGGGCCGAAGGAATCATGCGCGTTCAGCAGCTGACCGCACATGACATACAGCGCCGAGAAGAAGATCTGCGGCATCATCCAGTAGCCCAGCTGCACGGCCAGCGCATACGTCACCGGGGGCAGCAGGCCGCTGGTGAGCGTCAGCAGCAGCGGCACCGCCAGCAGGCACACCAGCGTCAGCCCCAGCGACACCGCCGCCACGAGCGTCATCAGGCGCGAGATGTAGTCGCTGCCGCGGTCCGGCCGCTTCACCGCCCGCACGATCGCCGGCACCAGGATGGCGTTCAGGGTGCCGCCGCCCACCAGCAGCCAGATCGTGTTCGGCAGGGTGTTGGCGGCGCTGAAGGCATTGGCCGCCGCCGACATCGAACCGCCCAGGATCGCACCGAACAGGAAGGTCCGCACGAAGCCCAGCAGGCGTGAGACGAGCGAACCGGCCGCCATCAGGGCGCTGGCCCGCAGCAGCGTGAAGCGGCTGGAGGGTGTGCCCTGTCGCCGGTGGCGCGGCACATGCTGCACGCGGATCGTCCGGCTCATCGAGTCTCCTTCGAGTGGGTGTCAGGGGTGGAGCGGCCGGAGCGGGCCAGTTCCTCGGGATCCTCGGGTCCGGCCACCCCCGGCGCCCGGGTGGTCGACCCGACGCGGCGGGCTCGCAGCACCCCCACCACCACGAGCACCCCCATCGCGATGACCAGCAGCAACGTGGTCCAGTTCTCCCAGGAGGGATTCACGGTCAGCGGCGTGCTCACGGGCTCGCTGAGCGGCCGCCCATCGGCCGTGGCCACCACCGTGGTGAGGGTGACCGATCCGTTGGCGATCGCGTCGACCTCCACCATCACATCCACCTGACCGCCGGCGGGCACCACCACGGGATCCGACGGGGCGATGCGCACGAGCGGTTTGTCCGAGGTCACCAGCGGGCGCACGGTGATGGGCGTGTCCAGCCGGTTTGTGATCGTGATCGGTACCCCGGCGGTATCGGAGATGACGTTGTAGCCGGACGCCGGAACGACCGCGATCTCCCCGCGCAGCGCGGCAACCTGCTCCGTCACGTCCTCGATGTGCTGGGCATGCCCCTGCGGATCGGTGCGCCATCGGCGGGCCAGGCCCTCCAGGATCTTCCGCCGCGGCTCCTCCAGGGCGGTCTCGTCCTCCATCACCTCGCCCAGCGACACCAGCTCTTCCTCGGTCCGGGACAGGGTCTGCAGGCGCTGCGGATCCAGCGGGCTCGGATGAGATCGCTGATCGATGTGCTGCCAGCGCCCCTCAGGGGCGGGAGACGCGGCCGAAACATCGATGGGGCCCACATTGCCCAGAGCCAGCAGATTTTCCTCATCACCCAGCGGGCTCGTGGTCCAGGTCTCCTGCTGGGCTGCTTCCAGCAGGGCGTCGGTGCGCCCGGCGCGGATCCAGGGGGCCTCCTGCATCGCCTCGAGCACCTGCTCGGCTGCCTGCGTATCCAGGCCCGCCTCAGCGCTGGGGGCGATGACCAGGTGACGCGGGGAATCGGTGTACTCCGAGGCGATCGTCGCCGTCTCCGCCAGCAGCCGCTGGCGGATCTGCTCGGTGTCCGCCTCAGCGGTCAGTAGGGTGAACTCGGTGGACAGCTCGGGATCCGGGGCGATCACTGGGACGGACCCGGCCTCGGAGGTGTACTGGCCGATCGAGCTCGGGGTCGTGTTGCTCGCCGGATCCGCCCGCAGCACCGCCGAAGGCAGCACGAGGGCCTTCGCGCCCGCACGAATCTGGGCATCGATCAGATCCGCCGTGGCGCTCGCGGCCGGCAGGCCGGTCGTCGGCCCCGTCAGATCTGCCTCCAGTTGGTCCCGGACTCGGGCATCAGCCTGCTGCACCGCCGCGGTGAGCGGGCCGGTTCCCGCCTGCTGCAACGACACGAGATCCGCCTGGGCGTAGGGCCGGGCGAGAATGGTGCGCCCCGGGGCTGCAGCGGTGAGCTCTTCGGCGGCCGTGACGGCAGCGGGATCCGGGGCGTAGGTCACGGTGCCGAGGGGGTCCGCGGTCTCCTGCTCGCCGCCGCCATCGCTGGGGGTCGTCGGATCCATCGCCCGGGCGGGAGCCTCCAGCAGCGCGGGATCCAGCCACCAGTCCACCTCGGGACGGATCGCCAGGGGAACATCATCGGCGCTGGTCACGGGCAGCAGCACCGACTGGGTGATCTCCTCTTCGGCGTCCGCGGGCCGCCACACCACGAAGCTGCGCAGCGCCGCGAGCGGACGGTCCTCGCTGACCACCGTGAGCGACACCCGGCGCGTCCCCCAGAAGTACGGTTCAGGGGAATAGCCCAGTTCCTTCGCCGACGTGCGCACCGTCAGCACCGCTGATTCGCCCGGCTGGATGGTGTGCGCCGCGGAGGTGGCCACCGGCGCCCCTACCGCATCGGGCTGGGTGTCCTCCTGCCACTGCGCCAGCAGCGCCCGATCCGTCACCCGCGGGGCGCGGGTGCGCAGCTCAAGATCCACGTCGGTGAGCGGCTTCGAGGAGGTGTTCGTCACCTCCACCTGCGCCTCGAGCACCCCATCGGGGGCGAGTGACGTGGGAGAGAGCTCCACCAGGTCCAGGTGCACCGGGGCGCCCGGCTCCTGCCGGGGAGGTGCCGCCTGAGCTGTGCCGACCAGGCTCACCGGCAGGCCCGTCGGCACCGCCAGAACGAGCAGCAGGGCCGTCAGCAGCGCCGCGAGCATCGGGCGCACGGACGGCGTAGGGGACGGCATGGGGCCACTCTAAGCGGCGGCTACCGTAGGAGGCCGGAGGCCACACGAGACCTCCGCCTCCCCACCGCAGTCTCTCCCCGCAGCACCCCATCGGCCCCGACCTGAACGAGGACCCCGCATGACCGACCTGGCCACCGCCCGCACCCGTGCGGCCTCCATGTTCCAGGCCCTGCCGGAGGAGATCCATGCGCTGGGCCGGGAGTTCGAGGCCGCTGGGCATGAGCTGGCGCTTGTGGGCGGGCCCGTGCGCGATGCAGTGCTGGGGCGCAGCAGCGCCGACCTGGACTTCACCACCTCCGCGCGTCCCGATGACACCGAGGCGATCCTGCGGCGGTGGAACCGCGGCGGCGCGATCTGGGACATGGGCCGGGAGTTCGGCACCCTGGGCGCGTCCCGCGACGGCGTGAAAGTGGAGGTCACCACCTACCGCACCGAGAGCTACGATCCCTCCTCCCGCAAACCCGCCGTCCAGTACGGCGACACGCTCGAGGGGGACCTGTCCCGCCGCGACTTCACCGTCAACGCGATGGCGGTGCGCCTGCCCTCCCTGCAGCTCGTGGATCCCTTCCATGGCCTCGAGGACCTCTCGCGCACCCTTCTGCGCACGCCCGTGGACCCCCGGCAGTCCTTCGATGACGACCCGCTGCGCATGATGCGCGCGGTGCGCTTCGTCTCCCAGCTGGGCTTTCGCATCGAGGACGCCACGGCCGATGCGATCGAGGAGCTCGCCGAACGGATCACCATCGTCTCCGCCGAACGGGTGCGCGAGGAGCTGGTGCGCCTCATGCTGGGCGCCCACCCCCGCGGCGGACTCGAGCTCATGACCGAGCTGGGGCTGGCCGCGCACGTGCTGCCCGAGCTGCCGGCCCTGCAGCTCGAGATCGACGAGCACCACCACCACAAAGACGTCTACGAGCACTCCCTGACGGTGCTGGACCAGGCGATCGACCTCGAATCCCCGGCCGGTTCCGGCGGGCCCTGCGAGCGCCCCGACCTGGTGCTGCGCCTGGCCGCGCTCATGCATGACATCGGCAAGCCCGCTACGCGGCGCTTCGAGCCCGGTGGGGTGGTGACCTTCCGCTTCCATGAGACCGTCGGCGCGAAGATGACCGCCAAGCGTATGAAGGCCCTGACCTTCGACAAGGACACCACCAAGAGGGTGGCGCGCCTGGTGGAGCTGCACCTGCGCTTCCATGGCTACGCCGATAACCCCTGGACCGACTCCGCGGTGCGCCGCTACGTCACCGACGCCGGGGACCTCCTGCAGCACCTGCACCGGCTCACCCGCGCCGACGTCACCACGCGCAACCGCCGCAAGGCCCGCATGCTCTCTCGCGCCTACGACGAGCTCGAAGCCCGGATCGGCCACCTGGCCGAGCAGGAGGAGATCGGGAAGATCCGCCCCGACCTGGATGGCAACGCCATCATGGAGCTGCTGGGGATCCCCCCGGGCCGCGAAGTGGGCGAGGCCTACAAGCATCTGCTCGAGCTGCGGATGGAGCATGGGCCGCTGGGCGCAGAGCGCGCCGAGCAGGAGCTGCGTGCCTGGTGGGAGGCCCGCTCCGCGCAGTGAGGACACTGCGCGAAATCTGGGCGGGACCAGGCAGGCGGCGGTGCCCTCGGCCCGGCGTGGCCCGATGTGAGCGGGGCCGCATGGAACGTGCACACCCTGTGTGTTTCGCCGCCCTAGCATTCCGCCCGTGTGCACAGCGTGCGCATACTGAGGGACTGGGCACCGCCGTGCCCGCCTCTCACCGACCCGTAGGAGCACAGCTGACATGAGCGATTCCCGCCGCTCGTCCGGAAGCGCGCGACGCGCCGCCGGCGTGCGCCGTGCCTCCGCACAGCGCTCCGGACAGTCCTCCCGCCCACGGGCCGCGCAGAGCCCCAAGGGCAGCAGCCGTACAGGTAAGCGCGCCGCCTCGGCCGGCGGCGCCTCCCGCGGAACCCGCGCCCAGAGCACCGGCAAACGCGCCGCGGGCACACGCTCCGCTGCGGCTCGCCGACAGAAGAAGAACTTCCTGAACTACCCGCGCGCCGGGGCGAAGAACCCCTGGCGCTGGATCCCCTCCCTGCGGATGATCGCCGGGGCGCTCGCGCTCATGGTCCTGGCGGGCCTGGGCTTCGCCGTGTGGCTGTACAACGACACCGATGTGCCCGCTCCGAGCGACTTCGCCCTCGCCCAGTCCAGCCGCGTCTACTACGCCGACGGCGAGACGGAGATGGGGCGCTTCAGCGAGATCAACCGCACCGAGATCCCCGCCGACGAGATCCCCGAGAACATCAAGCAGGCGGTCGTGGCCAGCGAGGACTCGACCTTCTACGAGAACCGCGGGATCTCCCCGCGCGGCATCGTGCGAGCCCTGATCAACAACCTCTCCGGCGGCGCCCGGCAGGGCGGCTCCACGATCACCCAGCAGTACGTGGAGCGGTACCACACCGGCACCAACACCTCCTACCTGGGCAAGATGCGCGAGATGGTGATGGCGCTGAAGATCGACCAGGAGCTGAGCAAGGAAGAAATCCTCGCCCGCTACCTGAACACGATCTACTTCGGCCGCGGCGCCTACGGTGTGCAGGAAGCCGCCCAGGCCTACTTCAACAAGGACGCGAAGGACCTCACCGACGCCGAAGCCGCACTGCTGGTGGCCGTGATCCCGGCCCCGTCGGCCTATGACCCCGCCAACGATCAGGACAAGGCGGTCTCCCTGTGGGATCGCGTGATCACCCGCCAGGTGAACCTCGAGCAGATGACCCCCGCCGAGGGCGATGCCCTCGAATTCCCCGAGACGGCCAAGCCCAGCAGCGAGAACGAGCTGGGCGGCACCAAGGGCTACCTGCTCGTGGAGGTCCGCAAGGAGCTGCTGGAGCAGGGCTTCACCGAGGAGGAGATCGACACCGGCGGCTTCACCATCATCTCCACGATCGACAAGGAGATGCAGAAGCACAGCGTCGAGGCCATCAAGGACCTGCCCGATGACCGCCCCAAGAACAATCGCGTCGGCACCATGACCCTAGATCCCGCGACGGGGGCGATCCGGGCGATGTACGGCGGTCCGGACTACGTGAAGCAGGCCCAGAACGACGCCACCCAGTCGCGGATGCAGGCCGGATCGATCTTCAAGACCTTCACCCTGATCGCCGCGCTGCAGGACGGCTACCCGCTGGACTCGCTCTGGCAGGGCAACTCCCCGCAGACCTTCGATGGCGGCTGGGAGGTCAACAACTTCGCCAACGCCTCCTACGGCACCGTCACCCTGGAGCGTGCGACCGCCAGCTCGATCAACACCGCTTACGCGCAGCTGAACCTCGAGATCGGCCCGCAGCGCACGCGGGATGTCGCCGTCGAGCTGGGTCTGCCCGAGGACACCCCGGGCCTGACCGAGGACGCGGCCAATGTGCTGGGCTCCGCCTCACCGACGGTCGGGGAGATGGCGGAGGTCTACGCCACCCTCGCCGCCGGAGGCGTGCACCGCGAGCGCTACATCGTCGAGTCGGTGACCCGGCCCGACGGCTCCTCCCGCTACGAGCACGAGAAGGAGGAGAAGCGCGCGATGGACCAGGACGTGGCGACGAATGCGACTGTGGCCCTGCAGGGGCCGCCGACCGTCGGCTCGGCCCGCAAGCTCGAGGGGATCATGGGCGGGCGTCCGGTGGCCGGCAAGACCGGCACCTCCGAGAAGATGCGCTCGGCCTGGTTCGTCGGCTTCACCCCGCAGCTGGTGACCGCCGTGGCCATGTTCCAGCCCGGCGAGGACGGCTCGGAGCAGTCGCTGGCCCCCTTCGGCGGCGAGCAGTACATCACCGGCTCCACCTGGCCCACCAGCGTCTGGGGCCAGATCATGTCGCGCTCGCTCGAGGGCCAGGAGTTCATCGACTTTGCGCCCGCGGTCCCGCTGGACAACGAAATCCGCAGCCGCAGCCAGCCCTCCCCGCAGCCCCAGCCGACCCAGGCTCCGCCTCCCGAGGAGGAGGAACCGAGCGAGGAGCCGACGGAGGAGCCCACCGAGGAGGAGCCGACCGAGGAGGAGCCCACCGAGGAGGAGCCCACCGAGGAGGAGCCCACGGAGGAGCCAGAGCCCACCGACGAGCCGGAGCCCACGGAGGAGCCCGAACCGGAGCCCACGGAGGAGCAGCCCTCCGATCCGCCGGGCAATGGCGATAACCCCGGCCGCGGCGGTGGCGGGCGGGGTAAGCCCACGGAGAAGCCGACGGCCGAGGAACAGGCTGCCGGCATTGGCTGAGAGGACACAGCACGATGGCCACCATGTGTGAGCAGTGCAAGGGTCGCATCCGCGGCCGCATCCACACCTCGATCACGGGGCGCTACCTGTGCGAGCGCTGCCATACGCAGCTGCAGGGCCGCACCGCCGGTGTGGTGGCCGGCGGCGGGGTGCGCGGCGGTATCGCCACCGGCGGCTGGTACGCCCGGGTCAAGCAGGCGATGAGCGGACGCGGCCGACGCCGCTGAGCTCCCGGTCAGAGCTCCCCGTCGAAGCCGACGTGACCCTGCGCTGTCGCGTCGGCGCCCGTTTCGTCCCCGCGCCCGGCGGCCCACGCGCGCTGCCGTGTGATCCCGCCCGCCCGCCGTGGCCGATGTCCCACCGGCCCGGTAGGCTGAGCCGGTCCGTTCCGCACGTCGCCGACGCCGCGAAGCGGATGGCATGAACCCTCCTGCCACGGAGAGACCGTGGCCGCGAAAGACCACAGGAGGTGGGTACCAGAACATGCGCAAGTACGAAATGGTCGTCATCCTCGACCCGTCCGTCGATGAGCGGACCGTCGCAGGGACCTTCGAGAAGCTCGTCCAGGTGATCCCGAACGAGGGCGGCACCATCGACGAGGTCGACGTGTGGGGCAAGCGGAAGTTCGCCTACGAGATCGACAAGAAGTCCGAGGGCCTCTACATCGTCCTGCAGTTCACCGCGAAGTCGAGCACCGCCCAGGAGCTCGACCGTCAGCTGGGTCTGAACGAGTCCGTGATGCGCACCAAGCTGATGCGCCTGGACGACAAGTGACGTCAGGCCGCTGCTGACACCCCCACCTTCTGAGGAGCATTCATGGCGAACGACACCGTGATCACCGTGATCGGCAACCTGACCGCTGACCCCGAGCTGCGCTTCACGCAGTCCGGCATTGCGGTCGCGTCCTTCACCATCGCGTCCACCCCGCGCACCTTCGACCGCCAGTCCGGTGAGTGGAAGGACGGCGAGGCGCTGTTCCTGCGCTGCTCCATCTGGCGCGATGCCGCGGAGAACGTGGCCGAGTCGCTTGAGAAGGGGTCCCGCGTCGTCGCGCAGGGCCGCCTCAAGCAGCGCTCGTTCACCGACCGTGACGGCAACAACCGCACCACCATCGAACTGGACGTCGATGAGATCGGCCCGTCCCTGCGCTACGCCACCGCGAAGCCCAATAAGGTGCAGCGTGGCGGTGGCGGCGGTCGCGGCGGCTTCGGCGGCGGCCAGGGCGGTTACGGCGGCGGGAACGCCGGCGGTGGCCAGGGAGGCTACGGCGGTGGCGCCGGCGGCTACCAGAACAGCGGCCCGCAGGGCCAGCCCGACGCCGACCCGTGGGCCGGCGGCGGCAACCAGGGCGGATACGACGACCCGCCCTTCTGATCCCCCATTCCATTCCATCCCGGGTGCATGCCCGGGCTCCCCGTAGAAAGAAGGAGCACCACGATGGCCAAGCCTGTTCTTCGCAAGCCGAAGAAGAAGCAGAACCCGCTGAAGGCCGCCGGTCTGGAGACCGTCGACTACAAGGACGCCGCGCTGCTGCGCAAGTTCATCTCCGACCGCGGCAAGATCCGCGCCCGTCGGGTCACCGGCGTCACCGTCCAGGAGCAGCGCAAGATCGCGAAGGCCGTGAAGAACGCCCGCGAGATCGCCCTGCTGCCGTACTCGACCTCCGGTCGCTGAGCGAGGAAGGGAAGCACATGACCACCAAGCTCATCCTCACCCACGAGGTCACCGGCCTTGGCACCGCCGGTGATGTCGTCGACGTCAAGGACGGCTACGCGCGCAACTTCCTGCTGCCCCGCGGTCTCGCCACCCCGTGGACCAAGGGCGGCCAGCGCCAGCTGGACCAGATGCGCGCCGCCCGCGGCAAGCGTGCGATCGCGAGCCTCGAGGAGGCTCAGGCGCTCAAGGTGACCCTGGAGTCCAAGCCCCTCGTCATCGCTGAGCGCGCCGGTCAGAACGGCCGTCTGTTTGGTGCGGTCTCCTCCAAGGAGGTCGCCGAGGGTGTGAAGGAGATGTTCGACAAGGACATCGACCGTCGCACCGTGGAGTTCGCCAGCCCGATCCGCTCGCTGGGCGAGCACAAGGCGACCGTGCGCCTGCACGAGGACATCTTCGCGAACCTCGTGGTCCAGGTCGTGGCCGCCAAGGGCGCCGCGAAGGCCTGATCCGCCTTCCACGTGACGATGCGGGAGCATCCACCTCCGGGTGGGTGCTCCCGCGTCGTCCGTCGTGCCGTCAGCGGTGCTCGAGCGCCGGGAGGGCGGGTATGGTGCGCGGGGCCTTCCGATAGGCTCAGACCATGTTCGGACGACGCAGTGAGCAGGACCAGAAGCAGATCAGGGCGCTCCAGGCCCAGGTGCGGGACCTCGAGTCCCTCGTCCTCGAGCTCGGTGGGCGCGCCGGCCTCGATCGGATCGAGCTCGCACGGCTCCGCGAGGACCGTGCCGGCCGCATAGCGTCCGAGTGCAAGCGTCTCGTCGCGGACGGCAAGTACATCGAGGCCATCAAGGTCTACCGCGAGCACACCGGCGCGGGCCTCAAGGACGCCAAGAACGCGATCGACGCGTACCGCGATCAGATCTGACGCGAGGGGCTGCGGCCTGCACGCGAACGCGCCGGCACCCCCGCCGCGCCGCGACCTCGTATCCTCGAGCGGGTGAACACCCCCGCTCCCACCTCCTCGACCCCCGCCACCGCCGGCCGATTCGGCCTGGCCCGGTCCCTGGGCCACGGCCAGATGGCGATGATCGCCATGGGCTCGGCGCTGGGCACCGGGCTGTTCCTCGGCTCCGGGGAAGCGATCGGCATCGCCGGCCCGGCCGTCATCGTGTCCTTCGCGATCGGCTCCCTCATCGCCGCGACGATCGCCCTGGCCATGGGGGAGATGGCGTCCCGGCACCCCGTCCGCGGCGGCTTCGGCACCCTCGCCGCGCACTACCTCTCCCCGTTCTGGGGCTACCTCTCGCGCTGGCTGTACTGGATCGTCACCGTGTGCGTGACCGGCGCGGAGGTCGTCGCCTGCGCGGCGTACCTGGGCTACTGGGTGCCCGGAGTCCCGCTGTGGGCCGGGATCCTGCTGTTCGCCGCGGTGATCATCGGGATCAACCTGTCCTCCGTCGGCTCCTTCGGGATCGTCGAGTTCGTGCTGTCCTCGGTGAAGGTCATCGCCGTGGTCGTGTTCATCCTGGTGGGCGCGCTGCTGGTGCTCACCGGACTGCCCGGCACCCCCGCCGCCGGGTTCACCCACCTCACGGCCGACGGGGGCTTCGCCCCGATGGGATGGTCCGCCGTGTGGGTCGCGCTGTCGGTGGTGATGTTCTCCTTCGGCGGCATCGAACTGCTGTCCATCACCGCCGCGGAGGCGAAGGACCCGGCCCGCTCCATCCGCACCGCCGCCCGCACCACCGTGGTGCGCCTGGCCATCTTCTACGTCGCCTGCATCACGATCGTGCTGTGCCTGGTGCCCTGGCGGACCGCCGCGACCACCGGCGAGGACCTCGCCACGAGCCCCTTCGTCATGGTGTTCGACCAGCTGGGGGTGCCCGGCGCGGCGCACTTGACCAATGCCGTGGTGCTCATCGCCGCCCTGAGCGCCGCGAACGCGAACCTCTATGCCGGCAGCCGCATCATGCACTCCCTGGCCTCCGATGGCCTCGCGCCGCAGCCGATGGCCCTGACCACCCTGCGCGGGGTGCCGCTGGTGGGCATCGCCATCAGCTCGCTGGGTCTGCTGCTGGCCGCGACCCTCGCCTTCAGCGGCGTCGGTGGCGTGTTCGGCTACATGATGAGCCTCGTGGTGTTCTCGGTGCTGACGGTGTGGGCGCTGATCCTCATCACCTTCATCGCCTACCGCCGCCGCGGCACCGAGGGGGCCACGTTCCGCATGCCCGGCGGGGTTATCACCGCCGGGGTGGGGCTGCTGGGTCTCGCGGCGATCTTCGGCACCATCTTCGTGCGCCCCAGCATGATGATCGCCGCCGCCGTGGGGATCCCCGCGATCGCCGTGGCGACGCTGCTGTACGTGCTGGTGGTGCGCCACCGCATCGACCCGGCGGACATCGAGGCGGCCTTCGCCGAGGCCGACGGGATGCGCTGAGGCCGCGTCCGCCGGTCAGAGGCGGGCGATCGCGCGGAAGCTCGCGTCCAGCGCCTCGTCGGTAGCCTGCGGATCGATCGCGGTGATCGCGGCGAACAGGCAGTCCACCGCCATCAGCTGCGCGGTGCGGGAGGCCATGGCGCTGGGCCGCAGCGCGGACTCCCGCGAGGCCGTCACCAGCACCACCTCGGCCAGGTCGGCGAGCATCGAGGCGGGATGGTTGGTGATCGCGATGACCGTCGCACCGCGCTCGGCGGCGAGCTTCGCCGGCTCGATGACATCCACCGTCCCCCCGGAATCCGAGATTGCGATGACCACATCCGAGGGCCGCTCGAGGGCCAGCACGGTCAGGGCCTCATGCCGCTCACTCACCCGCGCAGCCGGCAGCCCCAGGCGCGTGAGCTTCTGGTACAGGTCCAGGCTCGCCACCCCACTGCCACCGATGCCCAGTAGCGTGATCCGCCGCGCCTCCACCACCGCCGCAGCCGCCCGCTGCAGCGCCGCCAGGTCGAGCGTCCCCGCGGTCTCCTGCACCGCCTGCACGTTCGCGCTGCGGATGCGGGCCACCACGCCCAGCAGCGGCTGCTCGGGATCCTCCGGGATCTCCTCCTCCTGCTGCGCCTCCATCATCCCGACGTCCTTGGCCAGCTGCAGCCGCAGCTGCGGGTAGCCGGAGAAGCCCAGGCGGCGGGAGAAGCGCACCACCGTCGGCGCCGATGTGGAGCAGCGATCGGCCAGCGCCGTGATCGTGTCGCGGGCCACCGCCCCGGGGTCGGCCAAGATCGCATCGGCGACCCGTCGCTCAGCCGGCCGCAGCTCCGGCAGCAGCCCGTTGATGCGGGTCAGGATGTTCATCCCGGCCTCCTCTCAGCCGTCGATGACCTCGCCCAGGCGACCACCGGCCGCCTCCAGCAGCTTCTCCGCCCCGGCCCGATCAGTGTCGCGCTCGAGCATCACCACGGCCGTCTTGACCCGGTCATCCGCGGCGCGCAGGGCCGCAGCGGCAGCGGACGCATCGGCTCCCGTGATCGTCGCGACCAGACGTTCCGCGCGCGCCCGCAGCTTCTCATTGGTCACCGACACGTCCACCATGAGATTGCCATGCACTCGGCCCAGGCGCACCATCACCGCGGTGGACAGCATGTTCAGCACCTGCTTGGTCGCCGAACCGGCTTTCAGACGGGTCGACCCGGTGAGCACCTCCGGACCGACCACGGCCTCGATCGCAATATCCACTTCGGTGGCTAGCACGCTGTCGGCATTGCACACCACGGCGGCGGTCAGCGCCCCGGCCTCCCGGGCCGCCCGCACCGCGCCGCGCACATACGGGGTGCGCCCGCTCGCGGTGATCCCGACGACGACATCCCGCGGGCCCACCGCCACCGCGGCGAGATCGGCCGCGCCGAGCTCAGGGTCATCCTCCGCCCCCTCGACGGCTACGAACATCGCCCCCTGGCCGCCGGCCATGAGGCCCTGCACCAGCTCGGGGTCGGTATGGAAGGTGGGCGGACATTCGGCGGCGTCGATCACGCCCAGCCGGCCCGAGGTGCCGGCGCCCACGTACAGCAGGCGCCCACCGGCCTGCAGCCGCTCCGCCGTCGCATCCACCAGGGCAGTGAGCTGCGGCAGCGCGCGGCGCACCGCGGCGGGAACCTCCGCCTCGGCGTCGTTCAGGGCCTCCAGCACGCCGATGGTGGAGCGGCGGTCCAGGTCTGCGAGCCGCTCATCCTGGCTCTCGGTGGACAGCTCCGCGAGCCGTTCATCCTCACGCGCCGTCTGACGCGCCCCGTCGGGTGCCCCCGTACGACCCGGGCCGCCGTCGACGTCGATCCGTGCCACCATCACGCGTGCCTCCCGCCGGCCGCACCCTCCCGGCGGCGCCGCGGGTTCGGGGCGGCGGCCAGCAGGCGCTGCGTGTACTCATGCTGCGGATCATCGATCACCGCGGCGCTCGTGCCACGCTCGACCACCACACCGCGGTGCATCACCAGGGTGTCGTCGGAGTAAGTGCGGGCCGAGCCCAGATCGTGCGTGATGTACAGGATCGCGAGGTCCTCGGTGCGGCGCAGGCCGTCCATGAGGTCCAGGATCTCCTTGCGGATCGTCACATCGAGCATCGACACCGGCTCATCGGCCACCAGCACCTCCGGCTCCGCCGCCAGAGCACGGGCGAAGGAGATGCGCTGGCGCTCGCCGCCGGAAAGCTCATGCGGGTAGCGGTGCAGATACCGTTCCGGCGGATCGAGGTTCACCTTGCGCAGCAGGTCGAGGGACTTCTCCTCCACCTCATCGGCGCCCTTGGCCTTGCCGTGGATGGTCAGGGCCCGGCCCAGCGTGTAGGAGATCCGATGCACCGGGTTCAGGGAGGAGAAGGGGTCCTGCAGGGTCATCTGCACGGTCTTCGTGTACTGCCGGAACCGGGCGCCCTTCATGCCGGTGACGTCCTTGCCGTGCAGCAGGATCTGCCCGGAGGTGACCGGGATGAGCTGCGCGATCATGCGGCCCATGGTGGACTTGCCGGAGCCGGATTGGCCCACCAGGGCGGTGACCCGGCCCTGATGCAGATCCACCGAGACGTCGTCCACGGCACGGAAGGTGGTGCGGGCGAGGCCCTTCCGGGGACCGCGGAAGTCCTTGACGATGTTCTGCGCCCGCAGGATCGGAGTGGCCGACGGGGTGGTGTCCGGCGCGGAGGTCGGGACGTTCACAGCTGTGCTCCTAGGTTGGACAGCGACTGCAGCAGCATCCGCGTGTAGGGGTGGCCCGGGGCGGTGTACACGTCCATCGCCGGCCCGTACTCCACGAGCTTCCCGCGCTGCATGATGGCGATCGAATCGGAGATCTCCAGCAGCAGCGACAGGTCGTGCGTGGTGAAGATGATTGCGAAGCCGAAGGTCTCCCGCAGGGCCATGATCTGGTCCAGCACCTCGCGCTGCACCAGCAGGTCCAGGGCCGTCGTCGGCTCATCCATGATGATCACGTCCGGGTCCAGCACCAGGGCGATCGCGATCGCCACCCGCTGCTTCATACCGCCGGAGAGCTCATGCGGGTAGGAGGTGATGCGGTCGGGGTCGATCCCCACCTTCACCAGCCGGTCCCGGGCGATCGCCCGGCGCTCGGAGGCGCTGAGATCGGGACGATGCTTGGCGATCACGTCATCGAACTGGGCGCCGACGGTGATCACCGGGTTCAGGGCGTTCATGGCGCTCTGGAACACGATGGCAATCTCGGTCCAGCGCATGGCCCGCAGCGACTCGGGGTCCAGGGCCAGCATGTCCACGTCCCCGCCGCCGGACTCCTCATCGCGGTGGTAGGTCACCGAGCCGCTGACCACCTTCGCGGGATTGCGCAGCAGGCGGGTGATGGCGTTGGTGAGGGTGGATTTGCCGGAGCCGGACTCACCGGCCAGGCCCAGCAGCTCCCCGCGATGCAGGGTGATGGACACATCGTCCACCGCGCGAGTGGTGCCCTCCGCGGAGGGGTAGTCCACCACGAGGTTCTCCACCGTGATGATCGGCTCGCCGGGCACCTGCACCGGGCGGATCGACGGAGCGATGTGCTGGTCGACCTCCTCGGCGTCCACGGGAGCCTCCCCGGCCGGGGCGGTCTCCACCGAGACCTCGGCGCCGCCGGCGGTGCTGGAGACCTCGGTGCTGCCGCCACCCGCCGCGGCCAGCAGACCGGGCCGGGCGGACTTCGCCCGGGAGCGCTCGGTGCGCAGGCGCGGGTTGGCGTACTCGTCGATGCCGAAGTTGATCAGCGCCAGCCCGGCGCCGATCGCGGAGATCGCGAAGCCCGGCGGGATGAACCACCACCAGGCGCCGATGCGCAGTGCCTGCGCATTCTGCGCGAAGTACAGCATGGAGCCCCAGCTGGTGGTGGTCAGCGAGCCGATGCCCAGGAAGGACAGCCCGGCCTCGGCGAGGATCGCGCCGATCACCGAGAAGATGAAGCCGCTGACCGCGATGGGCAGGGCATTGGGCAGGATCTCCGCGAAGATGATCCGCAGCCGCGATTCGCCGGTGGCACGCGCCGCCTCGACGAAGTCGCGGTTGCGCAGCGAGAGGGTCTGAGCGCGCAGCACACGGGCCGCACCCGCCCACGACGTGATGGTGATGACGATCGCGACGGAGACCATGCCCTGGGTGGGCAGCCAGCCGGTGAGCACCACCAGCAGCGGCAGCCCCGGGATCACCAGGAACACCGAGGTGAGGATGTACAGGATGTCATCCACGATGCCGCGCAGGTAGCCGCCGATCAGGCCGACCACCACGGAGATGATCTGCGAGAACACCCCGGCGAACAGGCCCACCAGCAGGGAGACCCGGGCGCCGTGCACGAACTGGGAGAAGACGTCCTGACCCAGCTGGGTGGTGCCGAACCAGTGCTTGGCGGATGGGCCGGAGAGGATCTCGGGACCGGAGGCGCGCGGACCGTAGGGGGTGATCATCGGCCCGAAGATCGCGATCAGCACGAAGATGATGACGATCACGAGCCCGGCCCGGACCTTGCCCGAGGTGGGGATGAAACGGGAGATACGGCTCATCTCAGGCCTCCACTCGAGTGCGCGGATCCAGGAACACGTACACCACGTCCGCGAGGAGGTTCGCGAGGATCACGGTGAAGGAGATCATGAGGAACAGGCCCTGCATAAGGGGGAAGTCCTGGCCCTGCACAGCCTGGAACAGGATGTACCCGATCCCGGGGTAGTTGAAGATGACCTCGGTGAGCATCGAGCCGCTCACCACGGCGCCCAGCGACATGGCGAAACCGGTGATGGACGGCAGGATCGCGTTGCGCGCCCCGTAGGTGAACAGCACCGTGCGCGGGCGCAGGCCCTTCGCCTCGGCCATCGTCACGTAGTCCTCGCCCAGCACGGTCACGGTCATGTTGCGCATGCCGATGACGCTGCCGGCGAAGGAGCTGAGGATGATCGTGATCGCCGGCAGCAGCGAGTGGTAGAGCACCGAGAGGATGTACTCCGGGTACCAGCCGCGCACCAGGAAGCGGTCCGCACCGCCCGCCACCGGGAACCAGCCCAGGTTCACGGAGAACACGAGCACCAGCAGCAGCGCCATCCAGAAGTACGGCACGGCGTTGAGGAAGGTCAGGGCCGGCAGGGTGTAGTCCGAGAGCCGGCCGCGCCGCCAGGCGAGGATGACGCCCAGGCCCGTGCCCAGCAGGAAGCTCAGCACAGTGGTGGTGCCCACCAGGCCCAGGGTCCACGGCAGGGCGCTCAGCGCGATCTCGCTGACCGGCACCGGGAAGTACGTGATGGAGCGCCCGAAGTCACCGGTGAGGATCTGCCCCATGTACTGGATGTACTGCACCAGCAGCGGTTCGTCGGAGATGCCGTAGGCGGCGGTGAGAGCCGCGACGGCGTCGGGGGAGATCTGTCCCTCCATCCGCTCCATGAGCAGGGTGACGGGGTCACCGGGCATGAGGCGCGGGATGAGGAAGTTCAAGGTGATCGCTGCCCACAGGATGAACGTGTAGAGCAGGACCTTCCGCAACAGATACTTCACTGCGGGTCCTCCGGGTGCGGGAGTCGGGATGGGGCGTTTCGAAGAAAGCGGTGACAGCGGGGACGGGGGCCGACGGGTCGGGAGCCCCGCGGGGAGGCTCCCGACCCGTCGGCTGTGATCAGCCCTCGTTCGGGGTGAGCTTCTGGACGATCAGCAGCCGGTCCGGGGTCTGGAACGGTGCGCCCAGGGCGTAGGGGTCATCGTCGTTCGGGAAGCCGGTCCAGTTCTCGGTGTTGTAGTGGAACCAGTTCGGCGCCGGGTAGAGCGGAATGTTCGGCATCTGCTCGACCATGATCTGCTGCAGGTCGCCGATGGCCTCGGCGCGGGCGTCCTCATCGGCGGCGACCGAGTACGCCTCGAAGGCGGCGTCGGCGTCCTCGTCGTAGTACCGGCCGAAGTTCTGGGTGACCGCGCCGGAGTCCACCTTGTACTCCGAGCTCATCATGTAGCGGTACATGTCGAAGGGGGTGTTCCCGGCGCCAAAGGCACCCAGGTTGAGCACGAACTGGCCGGTGCCGCGCTTTTCGATGTACGACTCGAGGGACACACCCTGCGGGGTGAGCTTGACGCCCACCTTCTCGAACTGCTCGCCCAGGAGCGTGGCGACGTCGATGAGGTCCACCCAGTCCGAGGGCAGCTCGACGGTGAAGTCGAGCTTGTCACCGTTCGGGGCCACGCGGATCCCGTCGGAACCCTTTTCGTAGCCGGCCTCATCGAGGATGCGGTTGGCCTCTTCGGGGTCGTAGGTGAACTCCGCATCCGTGTACTCCGCGGAGATCGCGTCCTCAAAGGTGGGCTTGGGCAGCGCGGTGGGATGCGCGGGCTTGACGTAGTCCTGCATCGCGACCTCGCAGATCTGCTGGCGGTTGATCGCGTGGGACAGGCCCTTCTTGAGCTCCACGTCATCCCACAGCTCGTTCTCGCTGTTGGGGATCAGAGAGACGACACCGGCACCGGGCAGCCACGTGCCGCGGTTCTCGGGATCGGCCTTGTGGTAGATGTCCTCGACATTGGCGACGAAGCCGCCAGCCCAGTCGATATCGCCCGCGGCGAGGGTGTTGACGAAGGTCTCACCGGTGATGGCGGGGAACTGCAGCTCGGGGACCTGGAAGCCCTCCTCGTTCCAGTAGTCCTCGCGCTTGGTGAGGGTGTACAGCTGCTCGCCGAACTGGCCCAGCACGTAGGGGCCGGTGCCGATGGGCTCCTCGATGACCGCCTCGATGGGGTCGAGGTCCTTCCAGATGTGCTCGGGCAGCATCTGGATATTGCCGATGGCCTCGCGGTAGGCCAGCTGCGGGGTCTCGAAGGTGACCTCGGCGGTGAGCTCGTCCACGGCCTTAGCGTCCTTGATGGGGCGGGCGGTGGTATTGGTAGCGGGCTCGTCGCGCATCATCAGGAAGTTGAACACGACGTCATCGGCATCGAAGGCCTCGCCGTCGCTCCAGGTGACACCCTCGCGCAGGGTGAAGGTGATGACGGTGCCGTCCTCGTTGTACTCCATGGACTCCGCGAGCCACGGCATCTGGTTGCCCAGCTGGATCGGGGTGGAGATCATGAGCGGCTCGTAGACGAAGGAGCGCGAGCCGTTCAGCGAGGTGGGGCTGAAGGGGTTGAAGTTCTGCTGGAAGGTGTTGGCGCCGACGGGGTAGAGCGTCAGCGGCGGCAGCTGGCGGTTGTCGCCGCCGCCCCCGGTGCCGCCCCCGCCGCCACCGGATCCGCCGCTGCAGGCGGCGAGACCCGCGGTGGTCACTGCGCCGGCGGCTCCGGCGGCGATCGCACGTCGTCGTGAGATGAGCATGATGGTCCTTTCCGAGGGGCTGGTCCCCGGGGCGGGGACGGAAGTGGGGAACTGCGGTGGTCCGCCGACGTCGCCGTGCTGCGGTGCACGGCCGGGTGCTGAGGTGTCACCCATCACAGCGTGGACTCGATAGTAATTTTCTTACGCGACGGATAGTGCCGTAAAACACTTACTGAGACCGCTTCGTGACCTGCAGTACCGACGGTGCCGGCCGACGGTTCCGGTCAGCGCCGTGGTCACAGGGCGCGACGCATGGTGGTGAAGCGCCGATACACCTCGAAACCAACTTTCCTGTAGAGGATCCCGGCGGGGGAGTGCTCCCCGGTCCAGAGGAACCACGAGGTGTGCGCGCCCTCGGCCTGCTGGGCGCGCAGGGTGGCGTTGAGCAGGGTGCGCCCGAGCCCTCGGCCGCGCTGCTCCTCATCCACCCCGTAGGGACCGAACCGCTCGATCGAATCCCGATACGAGCCGTAGGTGGACACCCCCACCACGTGACCGTCGGGCGCGCGGATGATCAGCACGTGGCGGCCGTCGTCCTGCTCGGGGGCGGCTGCGCGCAGGATCGTCGCCCAGTCCGGGGCCAGACGCGTCGCGGCGAAGGCGATCGTCTCGGGCATATCGTCGGCGCTTGCGAGGCTGAGGCGGTATCCCGCGGCCTCCTGCTGCGCGCGCAGCTCCCGGTCCTGCTCGGGGATCTGCCAGCCATCCAGGCTGATGCGCATCGCCACGGACTCGCCCTGCGCGGTGAAGCCGTGGGCGAGCAGCAGCTCATGCATCTGGGGCCAGGCGGTGCGGTCTACCCCGGGCCAGAAGTACCCCTGCGGATACCCGCCGATGGTCACCTGCCGGGCGCCCCGCTCCCGCAGATGCTCGAGCGCTCCATCCACCAGGCGACCGGCGAGGTCCCCGGCATCGGGCAGAGCGGGATCCACTGCCCCCACCGTGAGGTACCCCTGCTCCGGCTGAGCGGGAATGCCGCCCTCGGCGCAGGTCGCGTAGAGGAACCCCAGAAGCGTGCCATCCCCGGACTCGGCCAGCTGGAGGCCGCCGGGCCGATGGTTGGGCTCCAGCAGCACGCGGTCGCGCAGCAGACGCGGCGAGACGGGATCGGTGGGCAGGCAGCGGCCCAGCAGCTCTGCCATCGCCTCCAGATCACCGGGGCGCAGTGGGCGGGACGAGATCCTCGGGGTGGTCATGGCAGCGTCTCCAGCATCGGGGTGGGGTCGGCGGCGAGGGCCACGGCGCGCGGCAGGCCCGCGAGACAGCCCCGCAGGGTCATCTGCGCCGTGTAGTAGTCGATGTAGCGGAAGCCGTAGGTCTCCCCGCGCGCGAAGGCCTGCCCGGAGATTGCCGCGGACCAGGCCTGGAACGCGTCCTCGGAGATCTCTGCCGCGCAGGTGGGGGTGAAGCCCTCGGCATCCTCCCAGTTCTCGGTGAACAGCAGCTCGGCGATGCCGTGGCGCTCCCCGAGCTCTGGCGCGAAGCCCGGCAGGCCGCTCAGCAGTCGAGCCCGCTGGGCGGCGTGGGAGGCGCAGGTGTGATCGGTGTGGATGCTGCGCGGCCAATGCGCGATCAGCAGCTCCGGACGGATCTCGCGCAGCAGCGGCACGAGCTCGCGGGCCGCCTGCTCCACGTCGGTCAGCTCCCCATCGGCCACCTCTCCCACCAGGTGGAACTCGGCGCCGATGCCGCGGGCGAATTCCTGCGCTTCTGCGATCTTCTGCGCCCGGTACTCCTGCTGCCCCAGGCGCGGATGGCCACGCTCCCCGGCCGTGAGGGCCACGAGCACGGACCGCCCGCCGTCCAGGACGTTCTGGGCCAGCAGCGGTCCCGCCGCGAGGTCCATGTCCCCGATATGACCGCCGACGGCGAGGATCGTGCGCGCCCTCACCGCAGATCCTCCTGCGGGGACGGAGCGGGCGGCGAGTCGGCGAGGACCTGGGCGAGGTCCTTCCCGGCGTCGATGCCGTGGCGCAGGGCCGGCGAGCCCCACAGCAGGTCGATGAAGGGCGGATGCCCCTCGGGCCGGGGCGGCACCAGATCGGTCTGCTCGCGCCAGATGGGCTGCTCGGGGTACAGGCGATGCGCCGCATCGATCACCGCGAAGCCCACGGCGAGAGGATCCAGCGCCGCGGGATCGATGACGTGGATCTGCACGCCGTGCAGCGTGAGCCCGGAGTGTTTGGAGAACATCGGCCGCAGCATCGCCTCGCGGATCTCCACCCCGGGCAGCTGGCGTTCCCGCAGGGCGGCGGCCAGGCGGGCATCGGTCCAGGGGGCGCCGATCAGCTCGAAAGGACGCGTGGTGCCGCGGCCCTCCGAGAGCGAGGTCCCCTCGATGAGGCCGAGCCCCGGGTACAGGACCGCGGTGGTGGGGGTGGGGATGTTCGGCGAGGGCATCACCCAGCGCTCTGGCGCGAGCGGATCATCGTCGGCCCCGGGGCGGGCCTCGAGCACGCTCACGAGGTCTGCGCATGCGCGGCGGCGGGCGAACCAGGTGCCGAGCTCCCCGATGGTCAGGCCGTGGCGCAGCGGGATGTCCACCCGGCCGACGAAGCTCGAGCAGCTCTCCTCCAGGCCCGGGCCCTGGACCGTGGGGCCCAGGGGGTTGGGGCGGTCGGCGATGATCAGCGGGATGCCGACGTCCTGCGCGGCGCACAGCACGTCGTACATCGTCCACATGTAGGTGTAGAAGCGGGTGCCGATGTCCTGCAGGTCCAGCAGGATCTGCTCGGCCTGGGAGCCGCGGATCAGCTCGGCGATCGCGGGGGGATCCAGGCGGTACGTGTCCAGCAGCGGCACGCCGGTGCGCTCATCGCGGCCATCGCCGTCGCTGTCCCCGGCCTGGGCGGCACCCCAGTAGCCGTGCTCCGGGGTCAGCACGCCCACCAGCGGGATCCCGGCGGCGACCAGGCCGTCGAGGCCGCGCGTGAGATCGGCGGCCACCGAGGTGTAGTTCGCGCACAGCAGGGTGGGGCGGTCCGGGATCAGGGCGGGATCAGCCAGCAGGCGATCCAGGCCGGTCCCCTTGGTGGCAACCACGGGCAGACTCCTCATCGAGATGCGGATCACAACGTGTGGATACAATTTACATACCCGCCATCGTGGATGCAAAGGATTGTCGTCCGGGTGGGTTGAGGTCGAGAGGAGCCCTGCATGAACGACCCCCGACGCCGCGCCGAGCATCGCGCGCTCGCGCTGTCCGTCCTGGTGCCCGGCATGAACGGCACCACCGTCCCCACCTGGCTGCGCACCGCGATCGCCGACGGGCTGGCCGGTGTGCTGCTGTTCGCCCCCAACACTCCGTCCCTGGAGACCACCCGCGCGCTCAGCGCCGAGCTGCATGCGGCCGGTCCCGTCCTCGTGATGGCCGATGAGGAGAGCGGTGATGTCTCGCGCCTGCAGGCCGCCGGCGGCTCCTCCCTGGCCGGTGCCGCGGCGCTCGGCGCGGCCGATGATGTGGAGCTCACGCGTGAGAGCGGCCGGATGCTGGGGCGCCTGCAGCGGGCCGTCGGCATCGACATGGACCTCGCCCCCGTGCTCGATGTGGCCTCCGAGCCGCACAACCCCGTCATCGGGGTGCGCTCCTTCGGGCCCAGCGCCGAGGTGGTCTCCCGGCACGGCGCCGCCATGGTGCAGGGGCTCGCCGAGGGCGGGGTGCTCACCTGCGGCAAGCACTTCCCCGGCCACGGGGACACCCTCGTGGACAGCCACCTGTCCCTGCCCACCCTGGATATCCCCGTCGACACCCTGCGCGAGCGCGACCTGCCGCCGTTTGCTGCCGCCGCAGCAGCGGGCATGGACTCTGTGATGACCGGGCATCTGCTGATCCCCGCGCTCGGCTCCCGGCCCGGGACCCTTGAGCCTGCGGTCACTGCGCTCGTGCGGGAGCTGCCGGGCGGGGAAGACCTCGCGATCATCACCGATGCTCTGGACATGGGGGCGGTGTCCGCCGCGGGTCTCGGGGAGGTGTGCATCCAGGCGCTCGAGGCGGGCGCGGACCTGCTGTGCCTGGGGCACACGATGGGCCGGGATGATGAGGCGCAGTTCGAGCTCGCCGTCGCGGGGATCGTCCAGGCCCTCGATGCCGGCCGGCTCAGCCCGGAACAGCTGGCGGAGCCGCAGCGCCGCATCGCGCGGTTGCGAGAGCGGGCCGCCGCGCACCGCGAGCAGGCGCCGCGCGAGGATCTCCAGGAGATCGTCACGGAGCTTGAGCAGCTCGGGGCGCGGGCCGCGCGCGCCGCGGTGATCGCGCGCGGTGCGGTGCAGCGCACCGGGCAGCCCGTGCTGCTGGATGTGCGGCGCCGCGTCAACCAGGCCGCCGGGCGCTTCACCCGCAGCTTCGAGCTCGCTGTGCAGAGCCGGGACGAGCAGGCCCTCATCGGCCCTGACCTGGATCTTGCCGAGCTGCCGGAGGGTGCCGCGGTGATGGTGGTGTGCCGCGCGCCGGTAACCGATGCGGAGGAGGGGGAGCGGCTGCGCGCCGTGCTCGCCGCGAGGCCCGATGCCGTCGTGATCCACACCGGCACCCGCGACAGCGCCCCCGCGCATGATGCGCTCGTGCTCACCAGCGGCGCCGGGCGGGCGAACGCTGAGGCGGCGATCGCCCTGATCCTCGATGGGCCGCGCGAAGAGGGCGCAGCATGAACCGCCGCCCTATCCGGGACGCCGACGGTGCGACCGTCGGCACCCTCTACCTTCCGCCGGAGACCTCGGCCGACGGGGTGCTCGTCATCGCCTCGCATGGGCACAGTGCGGACCACGACTTCCTCGAGCATGAGCGGCACCGTCAGGACCTCGAGCTGTGGCTCGCGCAGGGCTGGCATGTGGCCACGCATCGGCAGGGCGGGGAGGCTTCCTGGGGCAATGCACAGGCCCTCGAGGGTGCGCGCGAGGCCTATACGGCGGCGGCAGCTCTCACTCCGGTGCGGCGTGTCGTGGCCTTCGGGTTCTCCATGGGCGGGCTCGCATCGTTGAACATCGCCGCGCACCGGGTGCTGCCGGATCTGCTGGGCGTCGTGACCGTCAACGGCGTGGTGGATACGCACACGTTCACGCCCGAGCACGGGGTGTGGGAGGCATACGGTGCGAGCTCCTGGGACGACCTCGCGGAGCGGCAGAGCGGATCTGACCCCGCGCGCGATGACCCGCAGCGCCTGGCCGGGATCCCGATCCTGCAGCTCGCGGGCCGGGCGGATCTCTCGGTGGAGCCTGCCCGGCACACCGAGGTGCTGGCTGCGCGGGCGGCGACACCCGAGCTGCTGACCACGGTGCTCGGAGCCTGGGGCCACGTGGACGGGCCGTTCAGCCCGGAGCTCATCGTGGCGTGGATCCGGGCGCGGCTGTGAGGGGGCCCAGATGACGTGGTGTTCGTTACTGTCCTCGGATCTGGTTTGGGCCAGTGCTCATCGCGGAGTACTCTGAGGGAACCTTCGGCCTCGGCGCCTATGACCCGGTGCCGGAGATACGCGCAAGTGGCGGAATTGGTAGACGCGCACGGTTCAGGTCCGTGTGCCTTCGCGGGCGTGGGGGTTCAAGTCCCCCCTTGCGCACCCGGTGAAATCCCCTGTGACCAGCACGGTCGCAGGGGATTTCGCATGAGCGGACTGCTTAGAACTCGATGACGAGCTTCACGAGCAGCCACAGCAGCGACGGCCCGAGCCCGAACACGCCCATGAACGCGGACCACACGGGCCGGTGCGTGTCCCGCGCAATGTTGCGCATCGCCACCAGCGCCACCAGGACCAGCGGGAACACCAGCCAGAACAGCACCAGAGAGACCCCACCGAGCACCGCGAGCAGCGTGCCGATATCGTCCCCCTGGGTGGCCATCGCGATCCCGACGACCAGCGCCACCAGGCCCGCCGCGCCCAGCACGATGTTGCCGAGCTGGAGAACGGCCGCCCATTCCGGCAGCAGCGAGGTCGACGTGGCCTGCCAGCGACGGCTCATAGGAACTCCAGCGGGTCGAACTCGTCGATGTCGATGATCCGCACCCGCGGCAGGCGGCTGGTGAAGGCCTGCACGTCGTACTCGAGGTCATGCACCTCGATGCCGGGCACGTCCTTGAGCTCGTTCGCCATGAACTCCTTGAAGCCCACGAGCGCGAGACGCCGCGCGGGCGCCTCGGCCAGGCGCTGCATCTGCGGCACAAAATCCTTGTCGTGGCTGACGAGCATCACGTCGGCGTCCATGTCGACGATCGCCTCGGCGGTCCGCTGGATCGCGATGTCCACCACCTTGCCGGCGCCGCGCAGCGGCACGGGCTTGTACCCGATCGCCAGCAGCGCCTGCACGAAGTTCGAGGGCAGTGACTCGTCCACAGCCAGGAAGAACAGGCCCTTTGTGGGCTGGCCCCAGGCCTGCTGCGCGTGATCCAGCAGCTTGTTCCAGCGCGGGCGCTCCTCCGGCTGCGGGCGGCGGCCCAGCACCGAGATGCCGAGCGTCGCATCGATGTTCTCGCCGTCGACCAGGAGGTACGTGGTGCGTTCCGTCATGGGGTGAGCTTAAGGGTCGACGGGGTGCCATCGGCCTGCACCGTCATCGTCGTCGCGCCAGCGCCAATGCTGAGAGGGGCCGATGGGTTTGCCAGGCGCTTCTCGCAGCCAGAGCGTGGACCCCGGATTCCAGCCGGCGATGACGCTGGCGACCCCGTCGGCCACGTCGATCAGCGTCGTGGCGGCGGTGAGATAGCCGGGCACCGTGAGGTGCACGGCGCCCCATCGCCGCGAGACAGCCTCCCAGTCGGGAATCACCCAGGTGCCGTCGCGGCCGGTCACCCGGTACCAGTCGTGCCGACGCGAGGCGGTGACCTCGAGCGGATGCTCGCGGCACAGCTTCGCCCAGTCCTCAGCGCCGGTGATCTCGAGGACCTCCGTCGGCCCCTGCACGGGCGTGGTCGTGCACTTCTCCCAGCCCAGTTCATCTTCGATGAGGTCGAGCGCGCGCGGCACCTCGTCATAGGTGACTGGCTGGTCGAGCGGAATCGACCACCAGGAGCCGCTCCACGCGGCCGCAGGGTCCTGGGGCCGCTCCCTGCGCGCCTGCTGCTCCGCATCACGGGTGGAGCGCACCCAGGCGGCGAGATCAGTCCGCGCCGCGGGGATGGGCGGCTCCCACTCCAGCAGATGCTGCACTGAGGGGGCCGGAGCGGTCCACGCGATCGTCGACACCCGCTCGGCGAGAGGGGCGAGCGCCTCCTGCACGCTGGGCATGCGTGCGACCACGTCCTCTCCGTCGGGCTCCTGCCAGTACATCGCGGAGTCCACGGAAGCCCCCAGCGCCTCGTGCACGAGATCCGGGGAGAGCGGATCCTCCGGCAGGGCGCGGAGCAGCGCGGTGAGCTCCTCGATGCTCGCCGCCTTCCGCGGCTCCACATCGCCCCAGGTCACGAGCACGCAGGACGTGTCGCGGCCGGGATTGTGCGCGTACGCGAGGTCGAACAGGGCCTCTCTCACCGCATCGGAGAGTCGGACGGCGAGCTCGAGCAGAAGCCGTCGGCCGCGCGGACCGGTCAGCAGCGCCTTCATGTCCACCCCCTCTCGATCGGTCGACCACCGCGCTCAGCGGGCGCAGCGCCTTCTCGGGTCCCGCCCCACGCTTTCTCGGGTCCCGCCCCACGCCTTCTCGGGTGCTGCCCCACGCCTTCTCGGGCCCTGCGTACCAGTATCGGTACGCAGGACCCGAGAACGCGATGTGAGGATGGGCGCGAATACGGGGATGAGGGCCGACGCGCTCAGTCCAGCCGCACCTCGCGCCCCAGTTCCGCGGACTCGTACACGGCGGCAAGGATGCGGGTGATCTCCACGCCGTGCTCGAGCGGGGCGATGCTCTCCTCGCGGCCCTGTGCGGCGGCGACGAAGTTCGCCACCTGGTTGCGGAAGCCGAGCCCGAAGTCGAAGGTCGGCGAGGCGATCTGCGGGTCGATGTTCACCACGGCGTCGTGCATCTCGGTGGCCAGGCGCAGTCGCGGCTCCACCTCCGCCCCGCCCTTGTCCCCGTACACGGACACGGCGATCGAATCCTCGAGCGCGTGCAGCGAGTACGAGCAGTCCAGCAGCATGCTCGCTCCGTTCTCGAAGCGGATCATGGCGCTCGCGAGGTCCTCGACCGTGTTCTTCGTGGGGTCGTAGTCCGCGGCGGTGTACCGCGGCATGGAGGTGATGTTCGCGCGGTTGCCGAGCTTCTCAACGGTGCTGCCGGAGACCGCCACCGCCTTCGGCGCGCCCATCAGATACCAGGCGAGGTCCAGCACGTGGATGCCGATGTCCAGCAGCGGGCCGCCGCCAGCGATCTCCTTGTCCGCGAACCAGCCGCCGGGGTTGCCCATGCGGCGGATCAGCGAGGCCTTGGCGTAGTACAGCTCGCCCAGATCCCCCGCGTCGATGAAGGACTTCAGCACCTGGCAGTTCGGGGCGTGGCGGCGCACGAACCCCACCTGCACCAGTCGGTCCGTGCCCTCGGCGGCCCGCTGGATCGCCTCCGCTTCCTCCACGGTGCGGGCCAGCGGTTTCTCCACCAGCACGTGCTTGCCGGCCTCGATCGCGGCGATCGCCCAGGAGGCGTGCGAGTCGTTCCACGTGCACACCGAGACGCCTTCCACCTCAGGATCGGCGAGCAGCTGATGCGGATCGGCGTAGGCGCGCGCGGCCCCGTACTCGTCGGCCACCTGCTGGGCGCGCTCGAGGTTCATGTCCGCGACCGCGGTGATCTGCACGCCCGGGGTGTCGCGGTAGGCGCCCAGGTGCGCGCCGGCGATGGTGCCGGCGCCGATGACGCCCACCCGGAACGGGGCGTCGGGCGGGAGGTTCGGGGCGTCGGACGCGGTGTCAGGGGTGGTGGTCATGGCGGTCAGTTCCTTTCCAGAAGATCTGTGGCGGCCGCGAGGGACCGCTCGCAGGCCAGCAGGCAGTCCTCCCAGCCTTCGAATTCGATGGTCACCGGGCCGCTAAAGCCCGCGTCGCGGATCGCCCGGGCGATGCTGCGCAGGTCCAGATCCCCGCAGCCCAGCACGGCGCCGCGCAGCTTCCGTCCGGCGCGGGAGGAGAACCAGCCGGCGCCGACGGGCGCATCGGCCGGGCGGATGTAGAAGTCCTTGAGGTGCACCGTCATCGCGTACGGCAGGTTCTCCTGCACCGAGGCGAGCGGGTCCGCGTCCACGCACACGAAGTTCCCCACATCCAACGTCGTGCGGAAATTCGGTTCGCCCACCGCGTGGATGATCCGACCCACCCGGTCCGCGGACTGCACGAAGAACCCGTGGTTCTCCAGGCTGGTCGTGATGCCCTTCGCGGCCGCGTACTGCGCGATCTCCTGGGCCCCGGCGACGATGTGCGGCAGTACTCGCTCGAACTGGACCGTGTCGTCGCCCTCGACGACGCCGTGGGGGACGACGTCATGCCGCATCCGAGTGATCCCGAGCGTCGCAGCGAGGTCCACGTAGCGCTGCACCCGCTCCACCTGGGCTGCGTCCCCGGTGGAGAGGTCCGCGCCCACGGCCAGACTGCTGAGGGGCACACCGGCGGCCTCGGCCTTGGCGCGCAGCGCCGCCAGGCGCTCATCGGACCACCCGAGCGACGGGATGGGCGAATCCGCAGCGTCGGAGAGAACAGCGAGCTCGAGGTGCTCGGCTGCGCTCGCCGCCACCCAGTCGATGACGTCCTCGAGGGTCATCGCCCCGGTGGAGAGTCTTTGGTGGAAGCTATAGGAGCTGAAACCGATGCTGATATCGCTGCTCATGCGGTGATCCCTTCTGACCAGGGGGCGGGAAGGTCCCTGACCCCCAGCGTGTGCTCGGAGAACTGGGTGTAGGCGGAGTTCAGGGCGCCGACGAGCGCACCGTCGGCCGTGAGCCGTGCGGCCACCACCTCGGGCGCACGGTCGGTGACCAGCAGGCGCGCGAGAGCCTCGCGCAGCGGATGAAGCAGCGTCTCCCCGGCGCGGGAGAGCCCGCCGCCGATGACGAGCCGATCCGGGTCCACAGTCAGCAGCACGGTCGCGAGCCGCGGCGCGATCTGCGCACAGAACTCCGCGATCTCCTGCTGCGCGGCCGTATCCCCGCGGGCGGCTGCCTCGAGCAGGGGCTGTGCCTCATCGCCCGTGGACCAGGTGAGCCGCCCCCGCTCGGAGGTCGCGGTCCAGCGCATGCCCCGCTGGGAACCGAGCTCGCCGGCCAGGCGGTGCGCGCCCTGCAGGATCTGCCCCTCGAGCACGACAGCGACCGAGATGCGGTGGCCGATCTGCACCAGCACCAGGCTGCCGGCGGCCTCACCCCGGTGATGCTCCGCGAGCGCCGCGAGCTTGATGTCGTTCTCCACCAGGGCGGGGACCGCGAACTCGGCGGCGAGGTCACGGCCCTGCAGGGTGGGCAGCACGATGCTGCGCGCCACCGTCCCATCGGGGTGCATGATCCCCGGCACGGCGATGCCCACGGCGCCCGGGGAGAGCCCGGTCCGCGCGACCACCTCGGGCAGTGGCACGTCAGCGCTCTCCTCGGTCAGGGCGAGCGGGTGCCCGGCGGCGTCGGTGACCAGGCAGCGAGTACGCCGCGCCCCGAGGTCCAGGGCCGCGAACGTGGCGGCCGACGGGTCGAAGGCGACGCGGCGGGCAGGCCGGCCGGCGGTGCCCGAAGCGGTGGCCGGGGCGGGGGCCGCGACGGGCCCGAGGTCGGTGAGGACCGCGTCGATCGTGGGGCGGGAGAGGTTCGTGCGGGCGGCGAGCTCGGCGAGGGTCAGTGGCTGCTCGGCGTCGCGCAGCGCCAGCAGGCAGTCGCGGGCGTTCGCCCGTCGGACCGCAGAGGCCGTGACCATGGGAATCCTTCATCCTCGGGCACCCTCGCGGTGCCGACAGCCCCATTGTGCAATGGGGTTACAAAATGCTGGGTGTCAGTCTGTGCGTTTGCCGAGGCCGCGTCAAGTGACAGGATCGAGGCATGCTGCAGCAGACCTACGCCGAGGCCCTCCCGGAGCTGTCCGTGCCGTTCAGGGCCGAGTGTCCCCCGTGCCCGGAGGTGGTGTTCTTCGACGAGGATCTGGGGCGCGAGCTGGACATCGGCCCCGATGATGTGGACCTGTTGACCGGCCAGATCGACGGCACGTTCGCGCAGGCCTACGCCGGCCACCAGTTCGGCAGCCCCGTCCCCGTGCTCGGGGATGGCCGGGCGGTGCTGCTCGGCGAGGTGGTGGGGGCCGATGGGGAGCGTCAGGACCTGCATCTCAAGGGCGCTGGCCGCACCCCCTTCGCCCGTGGCGGTGACGGGAAGGCGCCGCTGGGGCCGATGCTGCGCGAGGCCGTGATCGGCCGCTGGCTGCACGCGATCGGGGTGCCGAGCGCTCGCATCCTCGCCGTGCTGCGCACCGGAGAGGAGATCGCCCCGCGCCAAGGGATGCAGCCCGAGGTGGGGGCGATGGCGGTGCGCGTGGCCGCGAGCCACCTGCGCGTGGGCACGTTCCAGTACGCGGCCTGGCATCACGATGAGGAGGTGCTGGGGCGGCTTGTGGACTACGCGATCGCACGCCATCACCCTGCGGCTGAGGGGGCGCTCGGCCTGCTGGAGGCGGTGGCCCGGGTACAGGCGAAGCTGGTGGCCGGGTGGATGGTCGCCGGGTTTGTGCACGGCGTGATGAACACCGACAACATGACCATCTCCGGGCAGAGCATCGACCACGGGCCGTGCGCGATCCTCGAGAAGCACGACGCCCGCGCCGTGTTCAGCTCGATCGACGTGCAGGGCCGCTACGCCTACGGCAACCAGGCGGGGATCGCGCTGTGGAACCTGTGCCGCTTCGCTGAGGCCCTGCACCTTGAGGCCGCGGATGCGGTGCCGCTGCTCGAGCAGTTCGAGGGCTGGTTCGAGGCGGAGCGGGCAGCGCTGGTGGGCGATGCGGACCTGACCGGCATCGACGGCGCCGACCACGTCTCGTTCCTGCACGAGCGGGGGATCGGCCCGGTGTATGCGCCGCGCAATGAGCAGCTCGAGCGCGCGCTCGCCGCCGCGACCGTGGGGAACCTGGAGCCGGTGCACGAGATGCTCGAGGTGATGCGCGCCCCGTACGAGCGCCGGCCCGGCCTCGAGTACCTCGAGGAGCCGGGCGGGGAGGGCTTCGTCAGCTTCTGCGGGACGTGAGGGCCGCGAGGATCGCCTCGTCCACGGCGCGGCGGGCCGCGAGGTGGGCATGCTCGTCGTAGGAGAAGCGGGAGTAGCTGAGCGTCCCGCCCTCATCCACGAGCGCGGCGGCCGTCTGGCGATCCGTGAGCTCCGCGAGCCAGGTCAATGCCCGATGATCTGCCATGGCCTGCGCGAACACGCGGTGCCGGATCGAATACCACGGCGTCCCCTCCGGTCCGGGGTAGACCATGAAGGCGTCGCCGCCGTGGAACGCGCCGCCGGCGCAGGTCTCCTTGAACGGATCGATCGGCCGCAGCGAGAACTGCGCCCACCAAAAATTGAAGCCCCAATGCAGAAAACCGGGCGCCTCGCCGAGGAACAGCTGCCGGCCGATCACGCGGTTGCGCACCGACGGCAGGGCGATGAAGCGATTGGAGACGTCCACGCCCTGGCCCACGCAGTAGTACACCCAGGGACGCTGCCCCGCCGCGAGGAACGGCTCCACGTGGTCGGTCGCGACGATGGGGGTGTCCACCACACCCTGCTCGGCGAACTCGAAGGAGCTCAGCGCATCCACCACCAGCGCGCCCTCCAGCAGATCCGCCACCTGCTCCTTCGCCGCGCGATAGGCCGGCAGCTGCTCGGCGGACGGTTCATCGGAGATGTGCCACAGCACCTGCCCGTCCCAGTGCGCGGCCAGGTGCTCGCGCAGCGTCGGGATCAGCATCTCGAGCAGACGCCGGTACTCGGGGTCGGTCGCGTCGGTGTGCCAGCCGAAGCGGTGCTGGGGCCCGTCGGCCGTCTCCACCTGGATCGCGGGGGCGTGCCGCGCACCCCACTGCGTGAACAGGTGCGCGATCTCCAAGCCCGTGAAGCCCAGGCGCGCACAGATCTCCAGCCAGCGGTCCAGCTTCGTGAGATCCAGCTGGTACTCGCCATCCACCTCGCGGATGCCTACGAGCTGCACGAACGGGCGGGTGTGCCCCTCGGCGGTGTCCAGCGGCGGCGTCCACGTCGGGGTGAGGACGCTCGTGACATCCATCGCCCGGGCGGAGGCGAGGAAGGATTCGATGAGCGCCCAGTGCTCCTCGGAGAAGATATCCACACCGTAGTACTCCGCGAGGGAGTCCACGTGGAACCAGTGCGTGTTCGTAATCGTGAGCGGCGGCAGCTCGGCGTCATGCACCTGCACGACGGCGCGCTGCTCCTTGCCGTTCACGCGGATCACGAGCTCATGCGTGCCTGCGGGGGCGCCGGTCACCTCGATCCACAGTGCTTCCCAGCGTCCCGGGGTGAGGCCGCCGACGGTCCCGTCCGTGACCGGCTCCAGCAGGTCCGGGTACTCGCCGGGCTCGGTCACCAGGTAGTGCGCGTCGGCGTTCTCCGGGGCCGGGCTCGAGACCGGCACCCGGCGCACCGCGGCGAGGTGCGTGTGCTCAGCAAGGGGGCCGACGGCCTCCACGTCCACGCTCTCACCCTCCGGCAGCAGAGCGAGCTGCAGGGCGAGCTGCTCATTCCGGAAACCGGAGACATGTGCACCCCCGATCGGCTGCGCGGCACGGGGCATGTCCTCGCCGAACACCTTCTCCAGGGCATCGGTCAGCACGATCTGCACAGGGGGCTCCTCAACGTCGTCGCGGGTGAGGTCCCATCCTCACAGAAATTCGATGGACGGCGCGCGGGAGGAGGTCCTAGCGTCAGCGGCGCAGTGGAAAGGAGGTGATCCGAGAAGTGATTGCTGATCGGACCTGTGAGGTGGTCGCCGCCTGAGGCGACCACCGCAGAACCCCCGGGGGTCGGCCTGGTCCGGCCGACCAGCGCGCCGCGCGACCCGGGGGTTCTGTTCTGCCCGGGGCTGCGAGCGCGGCAGACACCGGGCTCACGATCACTCCGGGGGCGGAAGCTCGATGGCGCTCGTGACCAGCAGCCACCCCACCGCGATCCCGAAACTCGTGACGATCGCCGCGATGGCCTCCACCCGCAGCGGGATGCCGTTCGCCGCGGCGAGCTCCTTGTACGGCACGAACCCCATCGCCCGGTAGTACGCGAGCGCGCCCTCGCTGCCCGCTCCGATGGTGGCATCGATGTGCTGCAGACCAGCTTTCTGCGCCGCCTCGAGGACGCAGACCCGGCCACTCCATCCCCTATGGAAAGCAGGCTATCCGTTATCTGCGGTTACGTATACGCTACTGTCCATAGCGATGGGAGTTGAGATGGCGGGCTATCACATCGAGCGGGAGATGCAGGAGCTGGGTGAGCATGTGCGCGGGTGGCGCATGGTGCTGGGCCTGACCGCGCAGCAGGTCTCCGAGCGGGCAGGAATCAGTCGCGTCACCCTGCGGCGGATCGAAGCCGGGGAAAGCGGGGTCAGCTTCGGCAACGTCGCCCAGGTGCTGCGTGCGATCGGGGTGCTCGACCAGATCGTCGACGCGGCTGATCCGCTGCGCAGCGACATCGGCCGCCTCAGGGCGGGGAAGCTGCAGAAGAAGCGGGCACGATGACCACGCTCGAGGTGCTGTGGGACAGCTTCGGGTCTGCTGCCGAGCCGATCCTGGTGGGGCAGGCGCACATCACGCGCAGCCGAGGGCGCATCTCCACCACCTTTCTCTACGACCCGGGATACCTCGCCGCTGACGGGATGAGCATCGATCCCGCCCTCCCTCTGGTCTCCGGGGCTCAGCACCAGGGGTCACTCGTGCGAGCCTTCGGAGACAGCGCTCCGGATCGCTGGGGCCGAAACCTCATCGAGAAGGCGGAGAGAGCGCGAGCGCGTGAACACGGCTCAGTACCTCGCCGACTCGATGACCTCGACTTCCTGCTGGGCGTCAGCGACGACACGCGCCAGGGCGCACTGCGGTTTCGTATCGCAGGTGGCACGGAGTTTCTCGGAGCTCCGGCGCAGGTCCCCCCGGTGATCTCGCTGCCCGAGCTCCTGGATGCCGCCGATGCGCTCGCCGCGGACGACGATGCCTCTTCGGCGGTGAAGCAGCTTCTGGACACCGGGACGACGGGCCTCGGCGGTGCACGCCCCAAGGCCTCCGTCCGGCTCGAGGATGGCGCCCTCGCTATCGCCAAGTTCCCTCATCCCGGGGATCGCTGGGATGTCATGGCCTGGGAGGCGACCGCCCTCGATCTGTTGGAGTCGGCGGGGATCAGGACGCCACGACGTCGGCTCACCCGGGTAGGGGATCGGTCCGTGCTGCTGCTGCGCCGCTTCGATCGTGATGCTGACCAACGACGCATCGGATACATCAGCGCCATGACCATGCTCGGGGCAGACGACGGTGAACACCGGGACTATGCAGATATCGCAGACGGCATCCGAGATCTCTCCCGGTCGCCGAAGGATGATCATCACGAGCTGTTCGACCGCGTCGTGATGAACGTCGGGATCGGAAACACGGATGATCATCTGCGCAACCACGGGTTTCTCGCCGGACCGGGGGGATGGGCGCTGAGCCCGGTCTTCGACGTGAACCCGACTCCCGATGCGTGGCGGGAGCGCGCAACGTCAATCATGGGTGCGGACACGATGGCCGACGAGGCTGACGCGCTGCTCGCGCTGTGCGAGGAGTGCTCGCTACAACCTGAACAGGCTCGGGAACGCATGGTCTGGATCAGCGACGTGCTGGCCGGATGGCGTGAGGCGGCCCGCCGGAACGGCATCCGTGAGCAGGAGATCACGCTCATGGCCGAGGGAATCGAACTGCGGCGGGCAGCGCTGCGGCGAACTATGGGGTGAGGCTGACGATCGGACGTCGGCCTCGAGACGGAGATGCTTGCTAAGCGTAAATTTCTCGAGAGCTCTCAGCACCGATGGCAGTCCGGGGAGCGCTCGAGGGTACAGAGTCTCAGAGCCCGTGCACCACGTAGTCCCGCTCGATGTGAGCCGTGGCCAGCCCTATTCGCTCGTGCGGACGCGCTCCTGGTGCTTCTGGAACGCGGCGGCATCGAGGAACACCTCGTCGACGCTCCACACCCGGGGATCCTCCGTCGGCTCGACGGTGAAAGGGCCGCCCCGCGCTCCCCGACCGGGCCTGCGGGTGAGTGCGGGCGCCGAGAACTGAGGCCGACGGGCCGGCCGGGACGAGGGGCAGCGCAGCCGCCCTGATACCGCGGCCGTGCCGGTATGCGGCGGTCGGTGTTCAGCGATGGCCAGATAGAGCATGCCGTGGCGATATAGCCACCGCTTGTCATATATGGCCGCTCGCGGACCAGGGCCTCCGCTACATGGCCTGCTGGCGGGTACGTCTGGGCCTGCCTGCCCCTCCGTCACCGGGGCGTGCCCGCCGCCAGCTCGTCATCCGGCCCGTCGGCCGCGGCGTCATCGCCCTCGACCCACTCGAAGAGGTCCCCCGGCTGGCACTGCAGCACCCGGCACATCGCCTCGAGGGTCGACAGCCGCACCGCCTTGGCCCGGCCGTTCTTGAGCACGGCGATGTTGGCAGGCGTGATGCCCACGCGCTCGGCGAACTCCCCGACGCTCATCTTCCGGCGGGCGAGCTGCACGTCGATCCGGCTGACGATGGGCATCGCTCAGATCACCGCGTCCATCTCGGTCTGGAGGTTCGTGGCCTGCACTAGCAGGCCGCGCAGGACGACGATCAGCAGGATGACCACCATCCCCACCAGCAGGCCGAGTAGCTCTGACAGCAGGATCCACGGGGCGGAGACGTTCACGAGGGTCTGCCAGACGCACGTGATTAGCGCGATGAGCCACCCCGCGCCGATGCCGCCGATGATGGCGTCCACCCAGCGCAGTGCGCCGCGGTCGAAGATCCGGTCGCGCGCGACCCTTCCCAGCAGCGCCCAAGTCGCGACGAGGACGACCTGGAGGCAGGCGAGGACAGCGATCAGTGGGATCGCGAGCGACCACCTCGCCCAGGCGAACTCCGGGTAGGCCTCGGCCATCCACCCGGACACCACCGGGATGATGAGGGCCTGTGCGAGTAGCAGCCCGAGGCCCATGCCGACGACGGCGACCTGCAACGTGCGAGCGATTGCGCGGTTCATGCATCGAGTTTCATGCGGAATCTATCGAATGGCAATAGGTTTGAGGGTGGGATTCCGGGCACGGTGCCGGTCGGCTGGGGTTGGGGCGGGCCCGTCAGCGCGCGAGGTGCACGCGGGTGCCGGCGGCGCGGACCTCGTCGAGCATGGAGGCGGGGGCGTCGGGTGTGGTGACGAGGTCGTCCATGTCCTCGAGCGCGCCGAATCGGAAGCTCGAGGTGCGGGAGAGCTTGTCCCCGGTCACCGCGAGCATGACCCGGGCTGATGCCGCGAGGATCGCGCGCTTGATCTGTGCGTCCTCTGACGAGATGGAGGTGAGGCCGTGGGACGGGGAGGCCGAGCAGGCCCCCATGATCCCCAGATCTGCCCGGAAACCGTCCAGCGCGTCCAGGCACGCGGCCCCTCCGTAGTGCAGGCTCTCCCCGCGGACGCTGTCGCCGGGGGTGACGATGTCCGTCGAGCCACCAGTCCCGAGCGCCATCGCGGCCCGCAGCGTGAGGCACATCGCCGTGAGGGGGCGCCCGGTGAGCGCATCGGCGACCGCTGTGACGGTCGATCCGTTGTCGAGCACGAGCGCCATGTCGTCGCGCACGAGAGCGGCGACCGCACGGGCGATCGCAGCCTTGGCGGGCGCGTTCTCCGCGGCCCGGAGCGCATAAGGCATGGGCATGCCGCGCAGGTCCACCGCGACAGCCCCGCCGTGCACCCGTCGCAGGAGGCCGCGTCCCTGGAGGTCGGTGAGGTCGCGGCGGATGGTGACGGGGGAGGCTCCGATGAGGCGTGCGAGCTGGTCCACGCCGATCGGCATCGATCACCGCGGCAACCCGTCGGCCGCGTCGCGTCAGATAGATGGGATGACGCCCAACGCGCGCCGCATCGACGACGTCGGCGAGACGTGCGCGGGCGGTGGACACGCTGAGCTCAGTCATGCGTCCACTGTGGGACAACAGCGCGCTGTTGTAGATGTGTGACTGCCCCCGCCGACGTGGCGTTCAGCGGTCCCGGCTCAGCACCCCCGCTTCACCCCTCCTACCCTGGACCTATGACCTCCCCCGAGTACACCCTCCTCTCCGAGACCATCGACGAGTCCGCGATCGTCGCCTCCGGCCCCGAGGATGCGCCGATCGTGCTGCTGCTGCATGGCCTCGGCAGCCATGAGCGGGACCTGACCAGCATGGTTCCGCACCTGCCGCGGGCCTTCCGGTATGTGTCCCTGCGGGCGATCTACGCCTACGGCCCCGGCTACGCCTGGTTCGAGTTGGGCACCACCGACGTCGACGCCGCGACCACCGCGCTCGAGCAGTGGATCGACGGCAAGAACGTCATCGGCGCGATCGGCTTCTCCCAGGGCGGCCTCATGGCACTGCAGCTGCTGCGACGGGGCCACCTGCGCTTCGTCGCGAACCTCTCCGGCTGGCCGCTGCCCGTCCCGCAGCCCAAGGACGCCGCGCTCGCCGAGAATCCGCTGCCCGTGTTCTGGGGCCACGGCGGCCAGGACCCCTTCTACGACGAGGCCTCCACCGCCGCGATCCGCGAGTTCCTCACCGCCCACACTGACCTCACCGAAGTGGACCGGCCGATGATGGGCCACGCCGTCGACCAGGTCGAATTCGCGGAGCTCCTGGCATTCATACAGGCCAGGGCGGATGAATCGGACAGATAGCTGAAAGCCCGCGGGAGAGCCCCGTGCGCCGGATGGTAGAGGTAACCATCCCTCACCCTTCACGGAGCAACCGTGCGAACTCTCACCGCGTCCCCGTCGCTACCACTGTCCCGATACCGTCTCCTCCTCGTGCTGCTGGCCGCACTCGGCGCTTTGCTCCTGCTCAGCGCCTGTGCCGAGGTGGACGACGAGACTGTCGTCGAGTCCGATGGCTCGGGCGTTCAGACTCTCACCATCACCGTCCCCGAGTCCGATATGGAGGAGGTCGAGGGCTGTGCCGCCAAGATCGAGAGCATCATCAAGGAAAACAACCCCGGTCTGACCTACGAGGGGATGGAGAAGAACGGTACCGACACCGTCTACACCATGACCTTGGAGTACTCGGACGCGAAGGACGACGCCGCCAAGGCGCAGCCTGTCCTCGAAGCCGGTGAGCTGACCCCGGCCGGGGATGCCGGCACCACCGGGGTGATCGCCTTCCCGGAGGCCTCCGCCGACGAGGTCGGCCCGTGGACGGATGCCGCTCTGGCGACGGAAGGCTCCACCTTCACCTACGAGGTCGCACCCAGCTCTGACGATCCCTTCGTCGTGGAGACCCGGGTGGTGGACTCCATCGACTGCGCCGTGGCCTGCGGTGAGGCAGGGAGGGTGAACCAGTCCCTGCTGCTGGGCGAGAGCACCTCCCGTTCTGCGGAGGACGGGCTGGTCACGTACACCGTCACCGCCGCGGGCCACGGCGCCGACGAGCTTGGCGCCGCGCTGCAGAAGATCGGTTTCAGCGGCATGGAGGAGGTCCCTGTCGTCTCGGTGTCCGACATGGGGAACGGCAACCACTCGGTCTATCTCGAGATCGGAGCCGACGACGAGCTCTTCGCCAAGCTGGGCGCAGGCGGGTCCGAGCCGCAGGTCGCTGCGGAGCAGACGGCCACGACCGCGGCGACCGGGTCGATTGCCGCGGCACCGCCCGCCATCGGGGAGACGTCTGCGGAGGCGGCGCCGCCCGCGCAGGCTCAGACTCCTCCTACCGGTGAGCGCCCTGCCGAGGGTCCTGAGGGTCCGCCGCCCGCAGCGGAAGCCTGATCACCGCCACGGCATCAAGGCCGGGATCGCCCTCGGGGATCAGCCGCACCGGCTCGTTTCCGGGGGCGATCGCGATCTCCCGCACCGCCGCAGACACCTCCGGGCTGAGCGTCACCGGCCCGGCCGCGGGATCCAGCAGGAGCACGTTCAGCGCGTTCTCGGACAGCGTGAACCGCACGTTCTCCGGCGGGGTGCGCACGGCCGCGTGGAACCAGGGCCGGGTGCCGCGGATCGCATCGCCGTGCCGCTCCATCCACGCCCCAAGCTGCTCGAGCGCCGCGACCTGCAGCTCCGGCACGGACCCGTCGGCCCGTGGCCCCACGTTCAGCAGCAGGTTGCCGTTCTTGGAGACCACATCGGCCAGCAGCCGGATCACCCCGGCGCCGTCCAGCGAATGCTCCGATGACTCATCGGCGTTGTACCCGAAGGAGAGCCCCAGGCCGCGGGTGGACTCGAACACCTCCTCCTGCACTGCGGTGATGTCGTCGTATTCGCGGGTGAGCACGCCGTTCACGGGGGAGCCCCAGCGGTCGTTGATCAGCCCGTCCGGCACGGCCGCGAGGTGCTCGTGCAGCAGCTGCGGCAGGGAATCGGGGCCCTCATGCTTGCCGGCATCCGGCCATTCGATGTCGTTCCACAGAATCGCGGGGGAGTAGCCGGCGATCAGCTCCCGCAGCTGCGCGGCGGCGAACGACGCGAAGGACGAGTCGTTGCGCCGCAGAGCGAACAGCTCCTCATTCGAGGTCAGCGGCGGGAAATCGCTCACGTGCCAGTCGAGCGCCCCGGAGTAGTACAGCCCCAGCCGCAGCCCCGAGGCTGCGGCCGCGTCACGGAACTCGGCCAGAAGATCCCGGCCCGGGCCGCGCCGAGCCGCCGTGAACGGCGTGGTGGAACTGTCCCACAGGCAGAACCCGTCGTGGTGCTTCGAGGTGGGCACGATGTACCCCGCCCCGGCCCGCCGCGCCAGGTCCACGATGCCCGCCACGGCCCCATCGGCCGGATGCCACTCATCGGCGAAATCCTCGTAGGAATGCCCGAGCCCGTAGATCCGCTCATGCCGCTCGCGCGTAGGGCTACCCTCGATCCGCACCGTGTTCGCGTACCACTCGGCGTACTGGTGGCGGGCGTATGCGTTCTCCGCCGTGACAGCGCGGCGATCCAGCACATCGGCCCATGCCGGTACCGAGTACAGCCCCCAGTGCACGAAGATCCCGAGCTTCGCATCCCGGTACCAGTTCGGGATCACCGGATCCGGGTAGGCGGAGGCGGGGGCAGCATCAGCAGGGCCCTGGCGGCCGTCGAAGCGGATCATGCCAGAATCATCCCATGTCTGACTCCGCCGCCACCGCTGCTGACGCCCCCAGCCCCCACGCCGCCCCCAACGTTGCCCCCGCAACCGCGTCACGCGAGAGCCGCAGCACCCGCCCCCGCATCGGCATCGCCGGCATCGCCATCGAATCCTCCACCTTCACCCCCTACCGCTCCGGCGCCGCGGACTTCGAGGTGCGGCGCGGCACCGCGGAGATCCTGGCCCGCTACCCCTTCGAGGTGCCGGAGGCGGAGTACGTGGGCGTCCTGCACGCCCGCGCCCTGCCCGGCGGGGTGCTCGAGCGCGCGGTCTACGACGCCTGGAAACAGGAGATCCTCGAGGGCCTCACCGGCCAGGACCTCGACGGCTTCTTCTTCGACATCCACGGCGCGATGAGCGTCGAGGGTCTCGATGACGCCGAGGGCGATCTCATCACGGCGATCCGCTCCGTCATCGGCCCCCGGCCCATCGTTGGCACCGCGATGGACCTGCACGGCAACGTCTCCCCCACCCTGTTCGACGCGTGCGACCTGCTGACCTGCTACCGCCACGCCCCCCATATCGACGCCTGGGAGACCCGCGAGCGGGGTCTGCGCGACCTCGTGGAGCACGCCGCTCGCGGCCACCGCCCCCACAAGGCCCTTGTGCACGTGCCGATCCTGCTGCCCGGCGAGAAGACCTCTACCCGCATCGAGCCCGCGAAGTCCCTGTACGAGAAGATCCCCGGCCTGCTCGAGCACCCGGGCGTGCGGGACATCTCCTGCTGGGTGGGTTTTGCCTGGGCCGATCAGCCCCGCTGCAAGGCCGCGATCGTCGCTTTCGGCGATGACCAGCAGGCCGTGGAGGACGCCGCCCTCGAGCTCGCCACCGCCCTGTGGCAGGCGCGGCACGACTTCGTGTTCGTCGCCCCCACCGCGAGTTTCACCGATTGCCTGGATCGGGCGATCGCCTCTGACGCCCGCCCCTTCTGGATCTCCGACTCCGGGGACAACCCCGGTGCGGGCGGCGCCGATGACACCACCGGCTGCCTCGCCGAGCTGATCGCCCGCCCCGAGATCCGCAGCGCCCAGATCAGCGCCCTCATGGTCTCCCTCGTCGACCCCGAGGCCACCGATGCGGCCGTCCTCGCGGGCATCGGCGGCCGGATCGACGTCGAGGTCGGCGGGCACATCGACACGCGCGATCCCGGCCCCGTGCCGCTGCGCGCCGAGGTCACCGCGCTCGCCCAGCACCCCACGGTGGGGGAGCAGGCCGCCGCGCTGCGCGTCCTGGATGGGGAGGAGCCGACGGGCCTGACCGTCGTCGTCACCGCCCGCCGCTCCCAGTGGTGCACCCATGCGCAGTTCGACCACCTGGGCCTGTCGATGACCGGCTTCGATGTGGTCACCGTGAAGATGGGCTACCTCGAACCGGACCAGTACGACTCCGCCGCCGACTGGCTGCTCGCCCTCACCCCCGGCGGCGTCGACCAGGACCTCCAGCGCCTCGGACACACCCACATCGACCGGCCGATGATCCCCTTCGATGCGGAGATCCCCGCGCCCGTGCGCGCGGATGTGCGCTCGGGTAGCATTCCCCCATCGTCCCCCGAGAGCCGGGAGGACCTCTGAGGAGCACCAGGAGATCATGAGCGCCGCCAGCGACGCCCCCAGTGACAGTCGAAGGCCTTCGGGCCATCACACACTCACCCCGGGCGGAGGGATCCGCTCATGGACCTGATCGGTCCACTTGTCTCCCTGGGCGTCGGCCTGCTGCTGGTGCTGGCCTGCGGCGGTTTCGTCGCCGCCGAGTTCTCCCTGATCACCGCCAACCGCAACGACGTCGAAGCCGCTGCGCAGAACGGTGACAAGCGCGCCGCCGGCGTCCTGCACGGCATGCACACCCTGTCCACGCAGCTGTCCGGCGCGCAGCTCGGCATCACCGTCACGAACCTCGGCATCGGCTTCCTCGCCGAACCGGCGATCGCCGCGCTCACCGGCCCGCTGCTCGAGGACGCCGGGCTCAGCGCCGTCGCCGCCCGCTCGGTGTCCGTCGCGATCGCCCTGATCCTCGCCACCGGCGTGACCATGATCTTCGGGGAGCTGGTCCCCAAGAACCTCGCGATCGCCGAACCGCTGCGCACCGCCAAGCTCGTCGTCGGCTTCCAACGCCTGTTCACCCGCATCTTCATGCTCCCCATCCGCCTGTTCAACGGCAACGCGAACATGGTGGTGCGCGCCCTCGGTGTGGAGCCGCAGGAGGAGCTGTCCTCCGCTCGCAGCGCCGATGAGCTGTCCGTCCTGGTCAAACGCTCCGCCGACGAGGGCGCGCTCGCTGCGGAGACCGCCTCCCTGATCCAGCGCACCCTCGCCTTCGGCGACCGCCGTGCCCACGACGCCATGGTCCCGCGCGGTCGCGTGGACTCCCTCGAGGTCGAACAGACCGTTGCTGACCTGCTCGAGCTCGCCCGCGAGACCGGCCACTCCCGCTTCCCCGTGCGCGACGACGAGGACGAGGTCGTGGGCATCGCCCACATCCGCCACGGCCTCGCCGTCCCCCACCCCGAACGGTCCACCACCACCGTCGGCTCCGTCATGGACCCCGCCACCTACGTGCCGGACACCGTGCCGCTGGATGACCTCATGGACACCCTGCGCGCCGGCGGCCTGCAGATGGCGATCGTGGTCGACGAGTTCGGGGACCATGCGGGTCTGATCACCCTCGAGGACCTGGTCGAGGAGATCGTCGGCGAAGTGCGCGATGAGCATGATGATGAGCACGACGACGTCCCCGACCCCGACGGCTCCTGGGACCTCGATGCGCGTCTGCGCCCCGATGAAGCCACCGAGCGTCTGGGCGTGACCGTCCCCGAGCACGAGGACTACGACACCCTGGGCGGCCTGCTCACCATGGAGCTCGGGCGCCTCGCGGAGGTCGACGATGAAGTGGTGGTCCCCACCGACCCCGCCCCGGGCGAGGAGCCCGCGCAGCTGCGGCTCGTCGTCACCGAGATGGACGGCATGCGCATCGAAACCATCCACGTGTGCGTCGAACCCCTCCCGGAGGAGACCGAGGAGGAGGACCGATGAGCGACCTGCTGGGCATCGGCCTGACCCTCGTGCTGCTGCTGGCCAACGCCTTCTTCGTGGGCGCGGAGTTCTCCCTGATCTCCGCGCGCCGCTCCGTCATCGAGCCCAAGGCCCTCGAGGGCAGCTGGGCCGCGAAGGTCACCATCTCCGCGATGGAGCAGGTGTCTCTCATGATGGCCGGCGCGCAGATGGGCATCACCGTCGCCTCCCTGGCGCTCGGCGCGATCAGCGAACCGGCCATCGCCCACCTGCTGGCGATGCCACTGGAATCCCTCGGGGTGCCCGGCGCGCTGCTGCACCCCATCAGCTTCGCGGTCGCCCTCGCGCTCGTGACCTACCTGCATGTGGTGTTCGGGGAGATGGTCCCCAAGAACATCGCCCTGGCCGGCCCGGACCGCATGGCCCTGATCCTCGCCCCGCTCCTCATGGGTGTGGTCACCGTGATCCGCCCCCTGCTGTGGCTGCTGAACTCCACCGGCAACCTCGTGCTGCGGCTCCTCGGCGTCCAGCCCAAGGACGAGGTGACCAGCGTGTTCACCCGTGACGAGGTGGCCGCGATGGTCAGCGAATCCAAAGAGGGCGGGCTGCTGGAGGACAACGACGAAGCACTGCTGCTGGGCGCCCTGCGCTTCGAGGCCCGCTCGGTCGCGAACGTCGTGATCCCCTTGCCGCGCGTGGCGACCCTCCCCGAAGGGGTCACCGCCGCGCAGGCCGAGGCCGCCGCCGTCGAGGGCTTCTCCCGCTTCCCCATCAAGGCGGCCGATGGCTCCCTGGTGGGCTACGTCCACATCAAGGACCTGCTGGACGCCGTCCAGCACCACCGTGACCGCCCCATCCCCGCTGAGTGCATCCGCGCCCTGCCCCGGATCGGCGCGGACCAGCCGCTGCAGGATGCGCTGGCGCACATGCAGGCCTCCGGCGCCCACCTCGGAGCGGCCACGGCCGCCGACGGCACCGTGATCGGCGTGGTCACCTTGGAGGACATGCTCGAGGAGCTCGTGGGCCAGATCCGCGACGACTCCCGCCTGGCCGCCTGACCAGCTGTCCGGCCCCGGGACCGTCGGCGGGGGAGCTGCGCAGCGCCCCTGACCGACTGTGCCGCTCCGTGCGCGTTTCCAGTCGTCATCGCGCATTTCCTCCGTGATACCGGACACCTTCGGGGCGCAGTGGCACGCGCGGTCATCGGGCATGGATACGGTCGAGCCAGCACACCGTCGTGTCCCCCGGGAAGGCCTGTCCGTGAGCACCGTCGTCCCCGTCTACTTCGTCTCCGATTCCACCGGCATCAGCGCCGAGACCATGGGCAATGCCCTGCTGCTGCAGTTCCCGAAAGTCCCCTTCGAGCGCCATCTGCGGCCCTTCGTCTCCAGCGTCGCCGACGCCGAGCAGGTCCGTGCCGAGCTCGACGAGGCCGCCGCCGGCCCCGTCTCCCCGATCGTGTTCCTCACCGCCGTGGACATGGACGTGCGCGCCACCATCCTGCAGACCCGCGCGACCGTGATCGACTTCGTCTCCGACCCGATGGGCGTGCTCGAGCAGCAGCTGGGAGTCCCCGGCGACCACGCCCCGGCCCGCCTGCACTCCGTGGCCGACTCCCAGCGCTACAACCGCCGCATGGCCGCCGTGGAGTTCGCGATCGAGCACGACGACGGCCAGTCCGTGCGCGCCATCGAGAAGGCCGATGTCATCCTCATCGCCCCCTCCCGCTGCGGAAAGACCCCCACCTCGATGTACCTCGCGCTCATGCACGGCATCTTCGCCGCGAACTACCCGCTGGTGGACGAGGAGCTCGAGGGCGAGGTGCTGCCCGAGACCATCCGCGCAGTCTCCGACCGCTGCTTCGGCCTGCTCACCTCCCCGCAGCGCCTCGCCGCGGTGCGCGGCGAGCGCCGCTCCGGTTCCCGCTACGCCTCCATGGAGCAGACCCGCTGGGAGCTCTCGCGCGCCCGTCGGATCTACGACACCTACCGCATCCCCTACGTCGACTCCTCCACGAAATCCGTGGAGGAGATGTCCACCCTCATCCTGCAAACCCTCGGTCAGCGCGGCGCCGCCTGCTGACCCCGTCCCCTAGGAGCACACCCATGTCGCAGAGCATCCGCTGGTTCTCCGGACTCGGCATGAAGGACCTGGACCAGGTGGGCGGCAAGAACGCCTCCCTGGGCGAGATGGTCTCCAACCTCACGAGCCTGGGCGTCCACGTCCCCGACGGCTTCGCCACCACCGCCGACGCCTACCGCGAGTTCCTGGGCGGAACGGGCCTCGCCGAGCGGATCGACGCTCGTCTGGCGGACCTGGACACCGATGACACGGTGGCGCTCGCCGAAGCCGGGCAGGAGATCCGCGACCTCGTGGTGGCCCAGCCCTTCCCCGCCCAGCTCGAGGCGGACATCCGTGAGGCCTACGAAACGCTCGCCGCCGGCAGCGGCGATGAGGCCTCCTTCGCGGTGCGCTCCTCCGCCACCGCCGAGGATCTGCCCGATGCGTCCTTCGCGGGGCAGCAGGAGACCTTCCTGAACGTGCGCGGGATCGACGCGGTCCTCACCGCGATCCGTGAGGTCTTCGCCTCCCTGTACAACGACCGGGCGATCGCCTACCGCGTCCACCACGACTTCGACCACGCCGCGGTGGCACTGTCCGCGGGCGTGCAGAAGATGGTCCGCTCCGACCTCGGCTCCAGCGGCGTCATGTTCACGGTGGATACCGAGTCCGGGTTCGACGGCGCCGTGTTCATCACCTCCGCCTACGGCCTCGGCGAGGGCGTCGTGCAGGGCGCGGTGAACCCCGACGAGTTCTACGTCTCCAAGACCGCGCTGCGGGACGGCAAGGCGCCCGTGCTCAAGCGGCAGGTGGGGGACAAGGCCACCAAGATGGTCTACACCGAGGATGCGACCGTCGGCCGCTCCACCGCCTTCGTGGACGTGGACCCGGCCGAGCGCACGAAACTGTCGCTGACCGATGAGCAGCTGGTGGAGCTCGCCAAGCAGGCGCTGATCATCGAGGAGCACTACGGGCGCCCGATGGACATCGAATGGGGCCTGGATGGGGCCGATGGCGGGCTGTACATCCTGCAGGCCCGCCCCGAGACGGTGCAGTCCCGCGCCGGCTCCACCGTCGAGAAGTACCACCTGGCCGAGCGCGGCCCGGTGCTCGCCGAGGGCCGTGCGATCGGCGCGAAGATCGGTGCGGGTCCGGTGCGGGTCCTCGAGCGGATCGAGCAGATGCACGAGTTCCAGCCCGGCGAGGTGCTGGTGGCCGACATGACCGACCCCGACTGGGAGCCGATCATGAAGCGCGCCAGCGCCATCGTCACCAACCGCGGCGGTCGCACCTGCCACGCCGCGATCATCGCCCGCGAGCTGGGGATCCCCGCCGTGGTGGGCACCGGCAGCGCCACGCGGGAACTGGCCGACGGGCAGGAGGCCACCGTCTCCGCCGCCGAGGGGGACACCGGGTACGTGTACGAGGGGATCCTCGAGTTCTCCGTCGCGTCCTCCTCCGTGGAGTCGATGCCGCAGCTGCCCACCAAGATCATGATGAACGTCGGCAACCCGGAGCAGGCCTTCGCCTTCTCCCGCCTGCCGAACGCCGGGGTGGGCCTGGCGCGGCTGGAGTTCATCGTGAACCGGCAGATCGGCATCCACCCGCGCGCCCTGCTGGAGCCGGAGAAGCTCGATGAGCGCACTGCCGCGGAGGTGACGGAGCGCATCGCCGCCTACCCGTCGGCTCGCGAATTCTTCGTCTCCCGTGTGGCCGAGGGCGTGGCGACGATCGCCGCGGCCTTCGCGCCGGAGCCGGTGATCGTGCGGATGAGCGACTTCAAATCCAATGAGTACGCGAACCTCCTGGCCGGCAGCATCTTCGAGCCGGAGGAGGAGAACCCGATGATCGGGTACCGCGGCGCCTCCCGCTACCTCTCCGAGGACTTCGCGGAGTGCTTCGCGATGGAGTGCGAGGCGCTGCGGCACGTGCGCGAGGACATGGGCCTTGAGAACGTGAAGATCATGATCCCCTTCGTGCGCACCCCCGGCGAGGCGAAGGGCGTCATCGACCTGCTGGCCGCGAACGGTCTGCGCCGGGGCGAGAACGGCCTCGAGGTCATCATGATGTGCGAGGTGCCCTCGAACGCCGCGACCCCCGAGCTGTTCCTCGAGCACTTCGACGGCTTCTCCATCGGTTCCAATGACATGACGCAGCTGACCCTGGGCCTGGACCGTGACTCCGCCCTGGTGGCGGAGGCGTTCGATGAGCGTGACCCGGCGGTGCTGTTCATGCTGGACCGTGCGATCACCGCGTGCCGCGAGGCCGGGAAGTACGTGGGCATCTGCGGGCAGGGCCCCAGCGACCACCCGGATCTGGCCGCGTGGCTGATGGAGCGGGGCATCACCTCGCTGTCGCTGAACCCGGACACCGTGGTGGACACCTGGCTGCGCCTGGCCTCCCAGGAGCGCACCGGCAGCTGACAGGTCCGACGGGGACGGGCCTCGGCCGTGCGGCCGGGGCCCGTCCTGTCAGCGGTGGTTCAGAGCTGGATCTGCGGGTGGCTGCCGGTGTCGTGCTGCGAGGTGACGGTGGTGAGAAGGAACACGGAGTTCTCGAGCGCCTCCACGCTGTGGCGGTGATGGGTGAGAGCCTCCAGCTGCCCTTCGACGAGCTCCACCGGGTCCTGGCCGGTCACGCGCAGGCGGCCCCGCAGCACATGGATCGAGGCGGCCGGCGGGGCGTTGTGCTCACCCAGGCTCGTGCCCTGGGCCAGGGCGATCACGGTCTGGCGTAGCGGGCCGTCGTGCACCAGGCGCTCTGCATGCCGACCGTTAGCCGCCTCTCGGGCGCGCTTGATCGCGGTCTGGATCGCTTCATCAAGGTCGGCCATCGGACACCTCCGGAGGTCAGGAATGCTGACCTCGAGTATGACCCAGGTCTCACGCGCGGTCGAGGGTGGTGGGGGCGCAGGCGGAGGTGTGCCCGATCGACGCCCGCGCGATATCGCGATATCGTCGGGGCTGAGGTGATGGATATGACGGATGTGCTTATCAGGGGACTCAGCACCGAGGCGGTAGCCCGGATCGATCATGCAGCTGCTGCCCAAGGTCTGTCTCGCAACGAGTACCTGCGTCGGCACTTCGAGTCGACTCCAGCCCGGGCCGATGTCGTGCGGGTGACGGCTGCCGACTGGCAGCGTTCCGCAGAGGTCTTCGCCGATCTGGCTGATGAGGCCGTGATGGAGGACGCGTGGCGGTGAAAGGCTGGCTTCTGGATAAGTCAGCTTATGTCCGGATGCAACGGGGCGAGGTTCCAGCGCTTGACGAATGGAACTCCCGCATCCAGCGCGGGCTCGTGCGTCTCTCTACCGTGACGCGCCTTGAACTGGGATTCTCCGTGCGGTCAGGTCAATCAGGGCGCGAAGCCTTCACCGCGCCGCCACTATCGCTGATGCCGATCGAACATTTGACGCCTGCGATGGAGGACCGTGCATTCGAGGTCCAGATGCTGCTGGCAGATCAAGGGCATCACCGAGCCCCCTCGATTCCGGACCTCCTTATTGCCGCGACAGCCGAGAAAGCAGGCTTGACCGTGCTCGCTGCGGACAAAGACTTCTTGCTGATCGCGTCGGTCACAGGGCAGCCGGTCGAGCATCTCGTTGTGGACTGACGGGGGCACGCCTTCCTCCTCCCGATGACATGCGGGGGAGGTGAGGCCATGTTGCGGATGCAGATGCACGCGGACGTTGAATGGGCGCGGCCCTCGCCGACGGCGGTGAGGTGCTGAGGCGTCGGAATGATGTATGAAGCGTCCACGATGTCAGTGAAGCCGATGGGGTCGGCAATCGCACCCGCTTATCGACGTCCGCCAGCTCTATCAGCTCGTGCTACGGGCGGCTCATACCTGCTGAGTGTTCTGCACGTGGGTGTGCTAGCAACGCGAGTCCTGTCACGGCACAGGAGAGAAAAGCCCTAGCTCTCGGCGACAGCGGCGCGTGCGAGGTCCAGCATCTCTCGGGCGCTGATGCCCAGCTTGCGGGCGGCGGCGGCAACGTCGCGGAACTCGGGCTCGCGGCGCACCACCTGCCCGTCGGCCCCGCGCGCGACCTTCACGGCGATCCGCTGGCCGCGCACCTCGATCTCCTCGAACTCTCGCGTACGGATCTCCCGCTCGACCCGATGCCGACGCACCCCGAGCGTGCCTGTGAGGTCCATGAGCAGAGCGGACAGCTCCAGCTCCGCGCCTTCGCGCACGAGCGCATGGACAGTCACCGCAGGCCGCCCCTGCTTCATGACGATCGGCGTGAGCCAGGCATCCAGCGCCCCCGCCGCGAGCAGGTCCTCGACCACCCCGGGCCAGAGCCGCGGGTCCAGGTCGTCGACGTTCGCCTCGAGCTGCCAGGCGGCAGCGGGGGTGTCATGGGCGTCGGCTGCCTGCTGCGTCACTGCGCCGGGTGCGCTGTCGGTGGCGGGCGCCGTGCCAATGAAGACTCGCACCACGTTCGGCCGGCCCGGGGTGTCCTTCGTGCCTGCGCCGACGCCGAGAGTCGTGACCGTCATCGGCGGCTGCGGACCGGCGCTCGCCGCCAGCCCGCGCAGCAGCGCCGCACCGGTCGGGGTGGCGAGCTCGCCGATGCCGGGGGCGACGCCGGCGGGGGAGCCGTGCGCGTGCGGGCCGCCCCGGGCGTGCTCCGGCAGCTCCTCCTCGTGAGCGTGCGCGGCATCGTGGTCGCGCTGGTGAGCGTGTGCGTGGTTGTCCCCTTGGTCATGCCCGTGGCCGTGGTCATGCCCGTGCCCGTGCCCATGCCCATGCCCATGCCCATGCCCATGCCCATGCCCATGCCCATGATGGTGGTGCCCGCGCGCGGGCAGGAGCTCACCGGCCACCGTCGGCCATCCGAGCGCCAGGCGCGCCACCGCCGGAACCGGCACCGGGATATCGCCGTGCGCGGCACGGATCCGCCCGGAGCCGACGGCGAGCACGCTGCCCGTCGCGTCCGTGATCTCGAGCTGACGCCAGGCCTCGCACGCGCCGATCACATCAGCCAGCGAGTCCAGCGCCCCCACCTCATGGAAGTGCACCTCGTCAGCGGGGACACCGTGCGTGGCGCCCTCCGCCGCAGCGAGTCGGCCGAACACCTCAAGCGCCAACTCGACGGTGCGCGCGGGTACCGCTGCGGGCGCCTGCTGCAGCATCTGCCGGATCGACGCCCAGGTCCGATGCGGCGGATCCTCCACGAGGACCTCCACGTCGACCTTCACCGCCCGCTGACCGCCACGGTCCACATCGGACCGCACGAAACGCACTGACCCAGGAACCAGGGCGTCCAGCACTTCTTGGATGTGCTCAAGGTCCGCGCCGGCGTCCACGAGGGCCCCCAGCAGCATGTCTCCAGCGATTCCGGCGGTGGCGTCGATGTGCGCAAGCATGCAGTCGAGCCTATCGACGCTGGGTCAGCGTGCCTACTCGCCGAGCTCTTGGAGTACGTCGTCGAGGTCGTCCGTGGCGATCTCGCGGAAGCGCCGCTCGGCGATGTCCGCCCGGCCGACTGCGGCCGCTGCCCGAAGTGCGCCAGCTTGGCTCGCTGTTCGGCTTCGTGCTGCTCTAGAAGGCGCAGCCCCGCCCGGAGCACCTCGCTGGCGTTCTGGTACTGCCCCGTCGAAACCAGTGAATCGACGAGCTTGTGCTGATGGTCGCTGAGCACAACATTTCGCGTCGGCATCTCACCACCTCCTCTATAGGTATGGCAGGTTCTGCCATGCGTGATGAGTTACCGCTCTTTGACCCTGCTTCCCGTGTGGCTCCAACGTGCCGGGTCATCTGACCCGTCGGCAGTGGGAACAGCACCTTCGGCCGGTGGTGGCCTGCCCGCCAGATCCTTAGCGTCGAGAACGACAGGACCTCGAGACATGCGCCACCCGGCGCCAAGGAGCTGAACCGAGATGTTCCCGACCACCCGTTCCTTCGACCGTCGATCCTTCTTCGCCGCCACCGCGGCGCTGGGTGGCGGGGCCGCTGCCCTGACCCTCCCGGCCACCATGGCTCGGGCGGAGGACACCGCGATCCGCGGCCAGGACGTCTCCTCCCACCAGGGCAATGTGGACTGGGCCGCGCAGGCCGCCGCCGGGTCCCGCTTCGCCTACTGCAAGGCCACCCAGGGCAACTGGTACAAGAACCCGTACTTCTCCCAGCAGTACGGCGGCTCCTACGAGCACGGCCTGGTGCACGGCGCCTACCACTGGACTGAGCCGGGCAACTCCGACCCCGTGGCCGAGTGCGACTTCTTCGTGGACAACGGCGGCGGCTGGAGCGACGACGGCCGCACCATGCCCGGCATGCTCGATGTCGAGGACAACCCCAACGGCATGGGCATGGAGGAGCTGCAGGGCTGGATCGTCGCCTGGATCGACCGCTACCGCGAGCGCACCGGCCGCACCCCCGTGGTGTACACCGGCGCATGGTTCTGGGACGCGCAGGTGGGCCCGAACTGGGCGCCGGAGAACGTGCCGCTGCACGTGGCCGCCTACACCGCCGAGCCGCCCGTCGGCACCCAGATCCCCGGCACCTGGAACGCCTGGGAGATCTGGCAGTACAACGACAGCGGCGCCTTCGCCGGTGACCAGAACCTGTGGCACGGCAACCAGGAGCAGTTCGAGGCCTTCCTCGTGGACCCGAACTACGACCCCGTCAGCAACTGACGAGCCGCGACGGTGGTTTCCATCGCACCCCCGTACGCGGGGTGGGTGATCCACGCAGGCGTACCCGTCACCCGGGGGCCGGAGCGGTGACTACAGTGGACCGCGGACTACGCGACCCCCTGGAGGAGCCCCGGCCATGAGCGATCTGCGGATGATCATCCACCCCGACGGCACGGGGGTGCTGCACACCCCGCGCGGCGAGAAGCCGGTGAGTGCGCCGAACCCGGCGGAGACCCGCCGGCAGCTGCTGCAGCTCGCCGTCGAGGAGACCCGCGCCGCGGGCCGGGATCTGCAGGTCACGGTGCTGGCCGAGGGTCGCAGCTCCGAGATCATGGTCGATCCCTTCGGCGCCACGCGTCCCGCCTCCCCGGAGCCGATGATCCAGTCGGTGCCCGGGGCCAGCTCCACCGCCGATGAGGTGGACGATGAACCGGACCTGGAAGCCACGGTGGTCCGCCCCGCGGGAGGAGCGGACATGATTCCGCCGCCGCCCGGGCCGACGCACGCCGCGCCCGCGCCGCAGGCCGCCGAAGCCTCGGCCCCGTCGGCGCCCCCGATCCCGTCGGCCCCGTCGGCTGCCCCGATCCCGTCGGCCCCGTCGGCTGCCCCGCCGCCCTCTGCGCCTTCAGCACCCTCGGCCCCGGCGGCTCCGGCCGCGGAGCAGCCCGAGGTCAACGCGTGGTATCAGCCGGCGAGCCCCGCCCCGATGCCCACCGCGCCCTCCCCGGCCCCGGCCCCGCAGCCCGCGGATGAGGCGCAGGGGTACCCGCAGTCCGCCCCGCAGCAGGGGCAGGGCTCGCCGCAGCCGCCGCAGGCCTCCCCGCAGATGCAGCAGGGGCAGCCGCAGATGCAGCAGCCCCAGCCGGTCCAGCCGCAGCCCGTCCCGCAGCCGATCCCGGGCCAGCCGTCGGCACCGGAGCCCGCCCCCGCGCACCACGGCATCGCCGAGGATGACCCGGAGTGGCAGCGCATCGCCCAGGAACCCGCCACCGAGGGATCCCGCGGCAGCTGGAACCGCCGACTGGGCATGAAGCTGAAGCCCTCCGAGGAAGAGCTCGCCGCGCGCCGCGCGCGCCTGGCCGAGGAGCGCAGCCGCGCCGAGGAGGAGCGCCGCGCCGAAGCCGTCCGGCAGGAGGAGGAGCAGCGCGCCTCGAGCCGCCGCGAAGCCCGTCGGCGCCAGCAGGAACAGCGCCGGCGCGAGCAGCGCGAGGTCATCCAGACCAACTTCCAGGGTGCCCGCACCATCCTCATCGCGAACCCCAAGGGCGGCGCACGCAAGACCACCAGCACCTACCTGCTCGCCGCGACCATGGGCATCGTGCGCGGCGGGTCCGTCGTGGCATGGGATGCCAACGAGACCATGGGCACCCTCGGGGACCGGTCCCGCGTCGGCAACCACACCCGCACCGTCGTGGACCTGCTGCACGGCGCCGAGGGGCTTTTCTCCTCGATCGAGGGCAGCCGCCTGGGGGCCCTGGACGCCTTCGTGCGTCCGCAGGGGGACAGCCACTTCGACGTGCTGGCCTCCGATGAGGACCCCACCCGGCAGGACATCGTGGACGCCAAGGGTTTCGCGACCGTCCACGAGATCCTCACGCGCTTCTACCGGCTGATCCTCGTGGACACCGGCAACAACATGCGCACCGGCCATTTCCAGGCCGCCCTCGAGGCCGCCGATCAGCTCGTCATCCCCGTCGCGGCCAGCCACGACTCCGCGCGCGTGGCCCAGCAGATGATGAAGGCGCTGGTCGCGAGCGGGCACGAGGAGCTGGTGCGCTCGGCCGTCGTGCTCATGCACGAGCTCGAACCGGAGGGATCGCCCGACGGCCCGGCCGTCGCGCAAGAGCTCGCGGACGCCTTCGCGCCGCAGGTCGCCGAGGTGCTGCCGATCCCCTTCGACGATGCCCTCAAGCGCGGTGGCGCCATCGACTACGCCACCACCTCCGAATCCACGCAGAACGCCTACCTCGATGCCGCGACCGCCGTGGCGCGCGGGGTCCAGCAGGCCGCGCAGAATCGCGAGGAGAAGAGCGCCGACGGGGACGCCTGAGCAGCAGAGGCCCCCGTCGGGCCCGGACCGGTCAGATGCCGGTCCGGGCCTCGTCAGCCGCTGAGCTTCAGCCCTGCTCCTTTTCCCAGGCGCCGTAGCTGCCCTGCAGCTCCACGACGTCCCAGCCGGCCCGGCGCAGCGCGGAGGACGCCACCGTGTTGCGCTGCCCGGACTGGCAGAACGTGATGAGCTTCGTGCCCTCGGGCAGCTGGTCCTGGTGGAACAGCACCTTCCCGGCGCTCAGCTGCTCCGCCCCCGGGATCGTGCCGGCGGCATGCTCGGAGCGGTTGCGCACATCCAGCAGGTAGTCCTCCGGCTCGCTCTCGCGCAGCGCCGCGAGATCCGCGGGAGCCACCACCGCCGGGGCCGACAGCTCCAACTCCTCCAGGGAGGGCAGGTAGCCGGTGAGGCGATCCACGCCCACCCGCACGAAGTGGTCGCTCCACTCGCTCGCGGTCTCGGCATCAGGCGCGAGGACCACGAGCTCGGCGTCATCGGACTCCGGATCGAAGGCCCAGCCGATGTGCGTGGCGGCCTTGCCGAGGTTCGGCAGGGACAGCGCCCCGGGTACGGTGCCGGCGTGGACCTCCTCGACCGGGCGGGTGTCCACGAGTGCGAGGGAACCATCGGCCATCCCCGTGCTGAGCTGGGTGGCGCTGACCTCCCGCGGGACGGGCCGCTCACCCATGATCGCCGGGCCCTGCTTGTTCTGCCGCTTCATGCGGGCGAAATAGGCGTGGGCATCGGGCTGGCCGTCCAGCAGCTCCTCGACGAAGCCCTGCTCATCGTCGTTCTCCAGGTACGTCGCCCACCAGGCGAACTTGCGCTCATAGCCCACGGTGGTCGACGGCAGAGCGCCAAGCGCCTTGCCGCAGGCGGAGCCGGCGCCATGACCGGGGAAGACCTGGATGTGATCGCCCAGGTCGATGAAGGCATGCTTGAGGGAGGCGAACAGCTGCTTGGCGCCTGCGAACCGGGTGTCCTGGTAGCCGGCGGCCTCATCGAGCAGGTCCGGGCGGCCCAGGTCCCCGGAGAACACGAAGTCACCGGTGAGGTAGTAGCCGGGCTGGTCGGTCACTGCCCCGTCGGTCACCAGGTAAGCGAGATGCTCGGGGGTGTGGCCGGGGGTGTGCTTGGCGGTGACAGTGATGTTGCCGAGCGTGATGGTGCCGCCGTCGTGCAGCAGCTCGGCGCCGAAGCCGTAGGTCCAGTCCTCCCCACCCTCACCGGAGACGTACGCGGTCGCGCCGGTGGCGGCGGCGAGCTCCCGGGTGCCGGAGAGGAAGTCGGCGTGGATGTGGGTCTCGGCGACCGCGGTGATCGTCAGGCCGTGGCGGGCGGCGAGGTCCAGGTAGACCTGGATATCGCGGCGGGGGTCCACCACGAGGGCTTCGCCCTTGGCCTGGCAGCCGATCATGTAGCTGGCCTGCGCCAGGTCTTCGTCGTAGATCCGTTCGAGCAGCATGGGGTTCTCCTGGGTCAGTCGGTGGCGGGGTGGCCGTTCGTCCGGCGGGTGGGGCTGTCGTTGGGCTGGGCATCGGGCTGGGCATCGGGTCGGGTGAGGTCCCAGCTCTGCCCGGTGGTGGGGGTGAAATGGGAGGTCAGACGGAACTGGTCGCCGCGCAAGAGGGTGATGCGCCATTCGATCGCCCCCCGTTCGCTGCGGCTGAAGCGTTCGATGCGGAAACCGGGGGAGCGGGGGGTGACGCCCAGCAGCTCGGCGTCCTCGGCCGCGAGGGTGACCGCCTCGATGACTTCGTGGCCGAAGCGGGGCACGACGCCCAGACGCTGTTCCATCTGCGTGTACAGGGCGGTGTGGGAGAAGTCCGCGTCCAGCAGTGGACGGGCGAGCTCGGCGTCGAGGTAGACGGTGTCCAGTGCGAGCGGCACTCCGTCGGAGCAGCGCAGCCGGGTGAGGACCAGCAGCGGATGGTCTGCGGGGAGGTTCAGGTGGGCGGCGGCCTCCGGGTCGGTGGTCTCCTCCAGGCGCAGCACGCGGCTGTCCTGGCTGTGTCCGGCATCCTCCACGGAGGCGAACAGGCTGTAGAGCACGCCGACGGGCTGCTCGACCACGCCCGGGCACACCCGCGGGGTGCGGCCGCGCTCAGCGCTGACGAGGCCGGATTCACGCAGCGGGCGCAGGGCCTGCCGCATGGTCTGCCGACTGACGCCGTATTCTGCTGCCAGCACCTTCTCGCCGGGGAAGGCGGTGGGGTATTCGCCCAGGTCGATGCGCCGCCGCAGGTCCTGTTCGACCTGGCGCCACAGCGCGGGGCCCCCGTCACGTATCAGATCGATCGCCGGCATCTCTTGCCTCCTGAACTCTCCGCCGCCTAAGGTACGTACATTCCGGCCCGCGGGCAAGACGGGGCCACGCACAACACCCCAGGGGGTCAACGATGACCAGCATCCACCACCGCGTCCTCATCATCGGCGGCGGCAACGCCGGCATCACCGTCGCCGCGCGACTGCGCCGCCAGGGGGTCGAGGACATCGGCCTCATCGAACCCAGCGACAAGCACTACTACCAGCCACTATGGACCCTCGTGGGCGGCGGCTGCGCACGGCAGAAGGAGACCGTCCGCTCCGAGGCATCGGTCATGCCGCAGGGCGTGGCCTGGATCAAGGACCGCGCCACCGACATCGACCCCGAGCAGAAGCTCGTCTCCACCGCCGGTGGTGTGCAGATCACCTACGACCAGCTCGTCGTCTGCCCCGGCATCCAGCTGGACTGGGACGCGATCGACGGCATGGCCGAGGCGCTCGAGACCCCGGCGGTGTCCTCCAACTACCGCTTCGACCTGGCCCCGAAGACCTGGGATCTGATCCGACAGCTGCGCTCGGGAACTGCCGTGTTCACGATGCCGTCGGGCCCCATCAAATGCGCGGGCGCCCCGCAGAAGATCGCGTATCTCGCCGCCGACTACTGGCGCACGCAGGGCGTGCTGGACAACATTCGCGTGGTGCTCGTGCTGCCCACCCCCGGCATGTTCGGCGTGCCGGAGTTCGCCGAGGAGCTCGAGCGCGTGGTACAGGACTACGGCATCGAGGTCCGCTTCAGCAGCGAGGCCACCGCGATTGACGGCCCCGGCAAGACCGTGACCATCACCCCGAACGACGGCGGGGAGGCCGAGACCCTGGCCTTTGACATGCTGCACGTGGTGCCGCGGCAGTCCGCGCCGGACTGGCTGAAGCGCACGCCGCTCGCCGATCCCGAGAACCCCGCCGGCTACGTGCAGGTGGACAAGCACACCCTGCAGCACGTGCGCTACCCCGATGTGTTCTCGCTCGGTGATGCCGGCTCCACCCCGAACTCCAAGACGGGCGCCGCGATCCGTAAGCAGGCCCCGGTGCTGGTGGAGAACCTGTTGGCCCGCATGAAGGGCGAGGAGCTCACCGGCTCCTACGACGGTTACGCCTCGTGCCCGCTGACCACCTCGCGCTCGACGATGCTGCTGGCCGAGTTCGACTACACGATGCGGCCCACCCCGAGCTTCCCGAAGATCGACACCACGAAGTCCCGCAAGGACATGTGGCTGCTCAAGCGCTACGGGCTGCCCGCGATGTACTGGAACCTCATGCTCAAGGGCAGGGCCTGAGAGATCTGCCGCCTGCCGTGTTGCGGAGTTGTTTGATCATCAGCAAACAACTCTGAACAACTTTGGGAAACAACTCTCGGGTCGGGTGCGGTCAGAGGTCGGCCGCGATCCATCGAACCCCCGGGCCTCGAGTGGGACCATCGGGGTCTTTCTTGATGCGACGGGTGTTGGCGAGGTAGCGCAGAACCTGCGTGACCTCCCGAGCGGGGGCGCCGGTGGCGGAGGCGATGGCGCGATTGGTGACTGTCTCGCCGGATTGCACCGCGCTCATCACCCAGTGCTCGACCGCGCCGGCCTGGGGAGCGGTGCCGCCAGAGGCGGAGAACTCGTTGCGCGCCTGCCCACTGAGCTGCCACTCGTCAGCGCCCTGCGCTTCCTGCAGCACACCGGTGCTGACCATCCAGCCGAGGACCGCGCGCGCCTCCGAAATCCCCACCTGGAGGAGAACAGAGGCTTGGCGCCCGGACAGGACGGGCGCGCTCTCCAGATGCTTGAGAACCAGAAGGGCATTGAGACTGTTCACCTCCGCTGCGGGCCCGAGAGTCATGTCCAGGGCGCTGAGCCAGCGGATGAACGCTGTGTCTACCGCATCTGCGGTGAACGTGACAGACACGTGGAAGTTGTCGGCCTGGACGTGGGGTGCCGTGCGCCCATCTCGCAGCATCGAGACCCACATGCGGTCGAAGCCGCGTGACGTCTCCTCTACCAAGCCCAGGCGATGCAGAGCTCGCATCAGCGCCACGTTGCGAGGCATGGAGCGGGTGCTGAGGATCTGGTCTAGTTGAACGCCGTGCGGGAGCGGTCCGGGCGAGTCGATGCTGAGCCTGATCGGAGAGTGGTCGATGTCGATCGGCATCTGTGACGCCCAGTCACGGTGGACAAAGGCGTTGGTCACCGACTCGTCCACAGCCTGCGCAGGAAAATCGGGGATAGGGCGTTCGAGCCCGCTGGGCAGTTCGACGCGAGAGTTCTCTGGATCCGACAGAGCCGAGATGCGCTCGCGCACTGACGTCATGGCGAGCAGGAGCGGACCGGTGTACTCCGTGGTGGACGGCTCTGCCCCAGGGGTGCGTCGCCAGAGGTGACGAGCAAGTACTCGATCGGTGCTGGCCAGTAGGATCTCCCCGGCCACGGTGAGTGTTCCCCGGTCGTCGAGAACGCCCAGGCGGCGCAGCACATCCTCCGCGGAAGTGGCGCGCTCGCCAGGGGAGCGGTGCTCAAGCAGGCGCTGAGCGAGTGTCATGGCGGCGGGGTCCAGGTCGCTGATCCCCAGTGATGAGGGCCGTGCGGTGTAGTCGGGGTTCGCCCGCGCGAACGCGATCGCCTGGCGTTCGCGATCAGTGAGCTCCCGGCAGGAATCCCCGTCGCGGATCGTCGCTGCTCCGTTGGAGCGGGAGTAAACCGTCAGGCCCGGGGGGATACGGATGTCCAGCAGTCGTACCCCATCCCAATCCAGCTCCGTGACGTCGACGGTCAGAGGCGGTCTGGTGTTGTGAAAGATCTTCGCCCGGATGGTGTGCGCATCAGCATCGGTTCCCGTGAACGCTGCTGGACCAGCGGCCTTGTCCCGGAGGCCGAGAATGATGTGGGACTCGCCGTCGGCGTTCGCGAAGCACACCGTAGCGTCCAGCAGCACCTCGATCCGGCGCGCGTCAGGATTGCGTGCGGGAGTGGTCGCAGGATCCTCTTTGAAGTCGAGGTGCTGATCCTCGACGTCCGCGGGTCGGGCGCCGGTGGAGATGGCCTCCAGGGCTGTACGGATCGCCTGCGGCAACGACGGTGACGTGGGCATGATCCGAGACTAGAGTTGTTTGCGAGTTGTTGCAACAACTACAAACAACTCTGAACAACTCGGCGGAACAACTCCTAGGTGTGCGGTCAAGACGGCTCGTCTCTGCCGTGCTATGGGAAGCTGCCTGCCGTAGTAGGCCGGAGGTGCTGACGGGGTCCTGAAGGTGTCCCGCTGCAGCGGCCGGGTTTATCCACGATCGCGGCGGAGCGGATGGTGCGGCGCGGTCGGGGAGCTTCGTTGGCGATGCTGCAGATGAAGGTGAAGATGCGATTCCTGCTCGGGACCCGGCGGGCTATCCCGGGTCAGGATCCTGAGGCAGTACACCGGGAGATCTGACCCGTCGCGCGGAACGCCTGGCCCCGATTTCCTCACGGCGTCGCGCGGGTGAAGCGCTCGGCCTTGCGGCTGGGGCCGATCACCAGGATGACGTCGCCCTCGCGCAACACCGTGTCCGCAGTTGCGGTCTCCCATCCCGCGCCGCGGTGCTTCACCGCCGAGACCGTCACGCCATGGCGCTGCCGGATGGCGCTGTCTCCCAGGCGCACCCCGTCATACGCAGGGTTCACCTGGGTCTTCACCATGGCGAAGTCGGTGTCGATCTCGATGAAGTCCTCCATGCTGCCCAGGACGATGTGTGCCACCCGTCGGCCCATGTCCTTCTCCGGGTACACCACATGCGGAACCCCCAGCTGCTGCAGGATCAGGCCGTGCGCATCGCTGACCGCCTTCGCCCAGATGTGCGGGACGCCGAAGCGCAGCAGCAGTGAGGTGATCAGAATGCTGGACTCCAGGTGGCTGCCGATCGCGATGACCACCCGCTCGAACTCCGTCACGCCGAGCTGCCGCAGCACCTCCTCATTTGTCGCGTCGGCGGCGACCACGTGGGTGAGCTGCCCGTTGAGGGACTGGACAACGTCCTCGCTGACATCGATACCCAACACTTCCGCGCCGTCGGCCATCAGCTCCCGGGCCAGGGACTGACCGAAGCGGCCCAGGCCGATCACGGCCACAGCCTGCCGGGATGCCAGGCGGGTGGGATCGAAGGCGCTGAGAAACCTGTGCTTAGCCAATGATCGGCCTTTCCTTGGGGAGCTCATACAGGACAGTGCGGGGACGCAGCGCGAGCGCGGTCGCCGCTGTGATCGGCCCGAGACGCCCGATGAACATCAGGGCGATGATGATCAGCTGCGCCGCCCCGGGCAGGTCCGCCGTGATCCCGGTGGACAGCCCCACGGTGCCGAAGGCTGAGGTGACCTCGAACAGGATCTGATCCAGGGCGAGATCCGTGAGCAGCATCAGCACGGTAGTGGCGGCCAGCACCAGGCCCGCGGCGAGCATCACCACCGTGATCGCCTGCCGATGCACGGCGCGCGAGAGTCGCTTCCCGGCCACGGTGACCGCCCCCGCCCCGCGCAGCTCCCCGAGAGCCAGCAGGAACAGCACTGCGATCGTCGTGACCTTGATGCCGCCCGCCGTACCCGCCGGCCCGCCGCCGATGAACATCAGCGCATCCATCCCCAGCCACGTGGCAGGATCCATCGCCCCGACGTCCACAGAGTTGAAGCCCGATGTGCGGGTCTGCACCGACATCGTCAGGCCGTTCAGCAGGCGCTGGGCCGGGGGTAGAGCGCCGAGTGTGGCCGGGTTCGCCCATTCGATCGCCGTGATGTACACCGTGCCGAGCGCCAGCAGCAGAGGTGTCATCAGCAGCACCAAGCGGGTGTTCATGCTCCAGCGGCGCGGGGTGGCCGGATACCGCCATAGCTGCATGATCACCGGGAACCCCAGGCCGCCCAGCACCGTCGCACTGGACAGGGTCAGCAGGATGATGCCGTCGTCGGCGAAGGATATGAGGCTGTCACTGAACAGGGCGAAGCCGGCGTTGTTGAACGAGGACACCGAGTGGAAGACACCCAGCCAGAGGGCGCGAGGCCAGGACTCGCCGTATCCCAAGGCGAAGCGCAGCGTAAGGATCACGGCGGCGACCGCTTCGATGAGCAGGGAGATCCGCACGACCCCGCGGACCAGGTGCCGCACGTCGTCCAGTCCCAGGCTCTTGACCTCCGCGGCGGCGGTCAGCGTGGAGCGCAAGGACAATTTTCGCACCACCATCAGCCCCACCACGGACGCGAAGGTCATCACGCCGAAGCCGCCCACTTGGATCAGCGCCATGATGACCACGTGGCCCAGCGGCGTCCAGAACGTCGCCGTATCCACGGTGACCAGGCCCGTCACGCACAGTGCGGAGACGGCGGTGAACAGCGCCTGCAGGGGCGTGGCACCGCCCTGGCCGGTGGAGGCGGCCGGATGCATCAGCGAGAGGGTGCCCAGGACCGCGGCCACGGCGAAGCCCAGGAACACGGTCCGGGCCGGTCGGGGTCGATGGTCCACTGGGCGGTGGCGCGCAGCGACGGGGTCGAGCACGCCGGGGATCCTACGCCTCCGGGCGCGGGATGCCACCCGGGGGCGGGGCCCGGTTCTGTGACGTCAGCTACGCGCGGTCACGCTCGCGACGGTCTCGCCGGGCGCGTGATGCCGTCCGGAAGCTGCTGTCCTCGTCATCCTCGGAGGCCGCGCGGCCCTCGAAGTCACGGTCGAGTGGCTCGTCAGGCGCATGATCCTCGCCGACGGGCCCCGTGGTGGCCGTGGCGAGCAGGTGCGGGCTGAGGTCCGCGGTGAGCGCGCGGCGGCGGCCGTCCGCGTCGAGCAGCGCCATGCGGTCGAGGATCCGCACGCTGAGGTCCAGGAGTTCTTTGTCGGCCTCGTACAGCTCTTAGGCGATCGAGGGCCATGCGCAGCCACTGCGAAGTAGGCTCGCCCGCGAGGTCGGTGAGGTCCGGACGCACCCAGCGGGCCTCGCGCAGCTCGTAGGAAAGGTGCGCGTCCGCGCTCGCCGCAGTGCCGGTGAGCACGGTGACCGTGTCGCGCTTCCCGGAGGTGGTGACGGTGCGGGTGGTGAGGACGGCGAGGGTGCCGGTGACCTCCAGGCCCAGCTCCTCGCGCACCTCACGCCGCGCCGCGTCCTGGGCGCTCTCACGCCGCGGCCGGTATCCGCCCCCCGGCAGGCTCCAGCGCTCCGGGTCCGCGTACGAGTGGCGCACCGCGAGCACACGGCCCGAGCGGTCGGGGTGGCGCAGCAGCACCTGCACCCCGAAGGTCCGCGGCCGACGCACCCGCCACCAGAGGCGCTGCAGCTGGTGGCCGGCGCGCAGGAGGCAGGGGAGCAGGGGTGATCGGTTGGGCATGGCGCGAGACTCAGTGCAGGGACGCGTCCGCCGGGCCCGTCCGCCAGGCGGTGAAGCGCACCTCGAGCCCCGCGCGGGTGGGCGCGCACAGGAACGGCCCGGCCTCTGCCACGGCCTCCGGATCCAGCGGTGTCACCCGCACGAACTGCCACGGCTCGCCCACCGGGGCTGCGCGCACGATGAGGGCATCTCCCGTGCGGCTCACCCGCACCGTCACCTCGCGGCCCGCCCAGTCATCGACCGGGGCCACCGACCAGTCCGAACGCCCCGCGGTCACGACCGCACCCAGCTGCAGCACCCCGTCGGAGCGCTCGAGGCCCGCCTTCACCCAGGTCTCTGCATCCACGCGCACGAACACCCCGGCCTGATCGAACTGCTTGGGCAGGTCCGCGCGGAAGGACACCTCCACGGCCTCACCCTCGGCCAGGGGCGCCAGCAGCGCATGCTCGGTGTCGTGGATGAAGCCGTAGCTCGTCACCCGCCAGGCGTCCGAGCCTTCCACGGCCGTGACCAGCAGGTCCTCACCGTCGGTGCGCGCTGCGGCCGGAGGGGTGGTCCAGCGGCCGTCAGCCCAGGGGCGCGGGGTGCTGTGCGGGGTCGTCATCCCGTCACGGTAGCTGCTGGATTCCACGGAAGGGACTCCAGCGACCGGCCGCGTGCACTATGCAGGCGGCCGGTCAGGAGAGTGCCGTTCGTGGAATCTCCATCCTGTCCGTGGACGCGGACCAGCGGAGGGAATCGACCTCTGAGCGGCACGGTGCGTGCACGATGCAGGGCGCGTGCCGCTGAGAGGTCAATTTCCTCCGCCCACTCCTCCAGCCTCGGTCCCGGCCCGGCCCCACAGCCCCGTCACCCCTGGCAACCCCTGGCCCGTCCTTGTCCGCCGTCAACCGGCCGCGCATAGTGGACCTATGAGCGAGACGACGCAGACTCCCGGCCCTGAGATCCTCCCCATCCCCGCAGGGCTCGCCGAGCGTGCCGCCCTGATCGGCGGCACCGAGGGCAGCCTCAGCCACCAGGAGATCCACGACTTCGTCACCGCGCAGCTGGACGACCAGGACCTCGACGGCAAGAGCGTGTGCCTGATCATTCCCGACGGCACCCGCAACGTGCCCCTGCCGCTCGTGCTCCCTGCGATCCACGAAGCCCTCGCCGGCCGCGCCGCCTCCGTCACCGTGCTCATCGCACTCGGCACCCACGCCGCGATGAGCGAGGAGGCGATCGACCAGCTGCTGGGCGCCACCGAGCGCGGCGCCGCCGCGACCTACCCCGGCTGGGAGGTCGTCAATCACGCCTGGGATGACCCGTCCGCGATCGCCGACCTCGGCGAGATCCCCGCTGAGCGCATCGCCGAGCTCACCGGCAATCTGCTCACCGACCAGCCCATGCGCGTGCAGATCAACCGCCTGTGCGTCGAATCGGACGTCAACCTCATCGTCGGCCCGGTCTTCCCGCATGAGGTGGTGGGCTTCTCCGGCGGCAACAAGTACTTCTTCCCCGGCTGCTCCGTCCACGACGTCATCGACATCTCGCACTGGGTGGGGGCGCTCATCACCGCCAGCCGCATCATCGGCACCCTCGGCATCACGCCCGTGCGCCAGCTCATCGACGCGGCGAGCGACCTCATCGACAACCAGAAGCTGTGCTTCACCATGGACGTCACCGAGGGCGGGAAGGGCCTGGGTGCCGTCGCGTTCGGCGACCCGCAGGCCGCCTGGGCTGCGATGGCGAAGATCTCCGCCCAGACCCACATCACCTATGTGGACAAGCCTTACCGGCGGATCGTCGCCCTGGTCCCGGAGATGTACGACGACCTGTGGACCGGCGCGAAGGGCTTCTACAAGTCCGAGCCGGTGTGCGCCGACGGCGGCGACGTCATCATCTACGCCCCGCACATCACCGAGGTCGCTGCCATGCACCCGGGGCTGCGCGAGATCGGCTACCACACCATCGAGTACTTCACGAAGCAGTGGGACCGCTTCGAGCAGCATCCCTGGGGCGAGCTCGCCCACTCCACGCACGTGACGGGCCTGGGCACCTACGATCCCGCCACCGGTGAGGAGCGTCCGCGCGTGAACCGCTATGTCGCCTCCTCCATCCCGCGGGAGGTCTGCGAGGAGTACAACCTGCTGTACATGGACCCCGAGAGCCTGGACATCGAGGCGCTGCGCGAGGACCCCGACACCCTGGTGATCGACCACGCCGGTGAGGTGCTGTTCCGCCTCGCGAGCGAGAAGCAGGACCAGTGACCGCCCGCCCCGCCCCGACCGACACCGCCCACCCCACCGTCGCTGAGCAGCTCGCGGGCATCTCCCGCCTGGGCGTCGCCTACTCCGGCGGCGTGGACTCCGCGGTGCTCGTCGCGCTCGCCGTGCGTGAGCTCGGCGCCGAGAACGTGGTGCCGCTGCTGGGGATCTCGCCCTCGCTCGCCCGCCGGGAGCGCCGTCTCGCCCATGAGGTCGCCGCCGTGATCGGCGTCGAGGTCGTGGAGATCGAAACCCATGAGGGCGAGAACCCCGACTACCGCAAAAACGACGCCGCCCGCTGCTTCCACTGCAAGGACGAGCTGTTCACCCGCATCGACGAGGAGATCATCGCCCAGCATCGCCTGGACGCGGTCGCCTACGGCGAGAACGCCGATGACGCCCAGCGCCACGACCGGCCCGGCGCCGGTGCCGCCACCCGCCACCAGGTCCTGCGGCCACTCGCGAGGGCCGGGATGACCAAGGCCGATGTGCGCGCCGCCGCCCGCGAGCTCGGCCTGCCCGTGGCCGACAAGCCCGCTGCCCCGTGCCTGGCCTCCCGCGTCCCCTTCGGCGAGCCCGTCACCCCCGAGAAGCTGCGGCAGATCGATGAGCTGGAGGACGCGGTGTTCGCCGCCGGGTTCAGCGACTGCCGGGTCCGTCACCACGGCAGCATCGCCCGTCTTGAGCTCCCGAGCGACGAGCTGCCCCACGCCCTCGAGCCGGAGCTGCGTGAACAGCTGCTGCGGGCCGGGAAGCAGGCCGGTTTCGCCCACGTCACCGTGGACCTCGACGGCATCCGCTCGGGCCTGTTCCACCTGCAGGTGGTGGGGCGTGGCTGAGCCCGGCCACCATCCGGACCCCGGCCGGATCGACGGCCTGGCGGACCTGGACCTGGACCGCGGGGCCCGCCGCGGCGCCCCTGAGGCTGTGCTGTGCGACGCCAAGAGCGTCGAGCAGGTGGCACGCATCGCCGCTGAATACGCCCGGTGCGACCCGGCTGACGTCGGCCCCATCCTGTTCACCCGCGCCGATGCCGAGCGGGCCGCTGCCATCCGTGCTGCCCTGCCTGCCGCCCACCATGATCCCGCCGCGCGCCTGCTCGCTTGGCCCGCAGAGGCCCCGGAGCCGAGCGGGGGCCTGGTGATCGTGGCCTGCGCTGGCACGAGCGATCTGCCCGCGGCGCGCGAAGCCGAGCTCACCGCCCGCTACCTGGGCCGTCCCACCCGTCTGATCGCCGACATCGGCATCGCGGGGCTGCACCGGCTTGAGCGTCGCCTGCCCGAGCTGCACGAGGCCGCCTGCGTGGTCGTCGCCGCCGGGATGGATGGCGCCCTGCCCACGGTGATCGCCGGGCAGATCAGCGCCCCCGTGGTCGCGCTGCCCACCTCCGTCGGCTACGGCGTCGCGAGCGGCGGTGTCACCGCCGCGCTCACGATGCTCTCCGCCTGCGCCCCCGGCATTGGGGTGGTCAATATCGACAACGGCTACGGCGCCGGGCATCTGGCCGCCCAGATTGCCCGTTGGGCGCCGACGAGCGAGGGCTCACACCGCGGTTGAGACTCACCGGGCCCCCCGCCTACTATCGCCGATAGTAATCACCGGATGGGGGATGGACGGAGCATGGCAGCGGGCAAGCGCGAGCAGACCCAGAACCTCGGCGACGGCAGCAGCGCCTGGCTGGTCCCCGTCGCGATCATCGCCGTGGTCGCACTGCTGATCGGGGTGGTGATCTGGCTGAACGCCGGGGCCGACGGGGACGATCCCGCCGCCGCGGAGACCGCCGCCACTGAGCCTGCGGCGGTTGAGCACCCCGACTCCGTGGCCACCCCCGACCTCAGCTCCGAAGAGGCCCGCGACCCCGATGACCTACTGGCCGTCGGCCCCGTGGACGCCCCCGTGGGCATGGTCGTGTTCAGCGACTTCCAGTGCCAGTACTGCGCGCGCTGGTCCCACGAAACCCTGCCGGTGCTCATGGAGTACGTGGATCGCGGTGATCTGCGCATCGAGTTCCGGGACGTGAACATCTACGGCGATGACTCCGAGCGCGCCGCCAAGGCCCTGCTCGCCGCCGCCCAGCAGGACGCCTTCCTCGAGTACCACGAGGCGCTGTTCCCCGAGGGGGAGATCCGCTCCAGCGGCGAGCTGTCCGAGGATGCCCTGGTCGCCTCCGCGAAGGAGCTCGGCCTGGATGTCGAGCAGTTCCGCACCGACCTCACCTCCGATCAGACCGCCGAGGTCATCGCCGCCAATGCGCAGCAGGGCTGGGACCTGGGCACCATGTCCACGCCCGCGTTCATCATCGGCGGCACCCCCACCATCGGCGCGCAGCCCACCGCGGAGTTCACCCGGATGGTCGACGAGAAGCTCGCGGCGGCGGAGGGCTGAGATGGAGGTCGGCCTGCTGACCGCCTTCTTGGGCGGCGCCCTGTCCCTGCTGAGCCCCTGCGGGGCGCTGCTGCTGCCCGGATTCTTCGCCTCCACCGTCACCTCGCGCGCCCGCCTGCTGCCGCACGCCGCCATGTTCTACCTGGGCCTGCTGGTCACCCTCGTGCCGCTCGGCGTGGGGGCCGGGATCCTCGGCGCCCTGTTCATGCAGCACCGCAGCACCGTCGTGGTGATCACCGCGATCGTGCTGATCGCCCTGGGCATCGCCCACGCCCTCGGCTTCGGCATGGACCTCTCGCGCGCCGTGCCCGGCATGGACCGCGCCCGCCAGGCCTCCTCCCGTCGGGCCCCCGGCATGATCCGCACCTTCCTGCTGGGCGCCGTGGGCGGCGTGGCCGGGTTCTGCGCCGGGCCCATCCTCGGGGCGGTCCTCACCCTCGCCGCCGGGCAGGGCAGCGTGCCGCTGGCGGCGGTGCTGCTGGCCGTCTACGGCGCCGGGATGGTGGTGCCGCTCATAGTTCTCGCGGCCCTCTGGGAACAGCTGGGCGAGAAGGGCCGACGGGTCCTGCGCGGGCGCACCGTGACCGTCGGCCCCCTCACCCTGCACACCACGAACCTGCTGACCGGCGCGCTGATCATCGGTGTCGGCATCCTCTTCTGGGCCACCAACGGCCTGGTCACCATGCCCTCCCTGGTGCCCACCGCACTGCTGTCCCGCTGGCAGGCCGGCACCGGCGCACTCGACCACCCGGCCGTGCAGATCGCCGTGATCCTGCTGCTGGGGGCGATTGCACTGGCAGCCTGGTGGCGCCACCGATCCGGAGCCCGCCGATGACCCCGTACCGCACGCCCCATCGGACCGGAGCCCCGGCTCTGCGCCCGATGCCGCGCCGGGCCCTCCTGGCGCTGCTGCCCATGGGTGCGCTCGCCGCCTGCACCGGCGATGACGAGGAGCCCGCGCCGCAGGAGCCGGGCGGAGCGGAGCTCTCGAGCCCGCCCGCGGACCTCGCCCCGGACCCGGTGGAGGTCCACGAGCGCGCCGAGGTGGTGGACTTCTCCACCCTCAGCGTTCCGCTCGAGATGGAGCCGATGATCGTGGTGGACCCCGGCTGGAGCGCCACCCCGCTCTGCCTGGGCGGGCACTTGCTGGGATACGCGAACGCCGAGGATCGCCTGCAGTTCACCGCGGTGAAGCAGGACGGCACCGTGCTGTGGACGGCCGAGCGCCCCCTGGGCTGCACCGCGGCGGCGCTCACTCGGGACGGCGACCGCCCCGTGGCGGTGCTCGCCTCCGTGGATGAGAGCACCGACGGGGAGCTGATCAGCGTCCTTGCCGGCTACGACGTGCGCACCGGCGCCCAGCTGTGGACCGGCGTGGCCGGGGCCGTGACCGGGCCGGGCCTGGTGATCGGCGAGCCCGGCTCCCGCGCGGTGCTCGACGCCGGCTCGGGATCGCGGCGCCTGGCCGAAGAGGACCTCGACGGCGGGCGGATCCTCGCCGAGCACGCCGGGACCATCCTGCACACCGCAGGTCAGGAGCTCGTGGCACTCGGCCCCGATGACGCTGAGCTGTGGCGGATCGACCTACCGGGCGGCCTCGAAGCGGCCGCCGCATGGGTACCGCGCGAGATCGACTCCGCGACCGGCTGGGCCGTGGTGACCGACGACGACGCGGCCGGCACCGTGGTGGACTTGGCCGACGGCACGATCCGCGCCGAGAAGGCCGATGCGGTGGCCCGCGACCATGTCATGGAGGTGACGGTCGTCGCCGCCGGGCCGCTCGTGCGGGGCCTGGACGCGGAGGGCGAGGAGCTGTGGCGCCACCAGGACCCCGAGCCGCTGGCCTTCCTCACCGCCGGGGAGCGCCTGGTCTACGCCGTGCGGCCGCAGGAGGGCACGCTCGTGGTGCTGGATAGCAAACAGGGCACCATGGTCCACCCCTACGACGTGGACAAGGACGCGCCTCTCGCGGTGCCCGAGCTGTTCACCGCGGACTCCGCCGCCGCCATCCGGGTGGATGACGAGGCGCGCTACCTGGTCACCACCGAGTTCGACCCGGACTTCGGGACCCGCTGAGGGGTGTTGGGGTCTGCTGAGAGGTTCCGGGACCCGCTGAGAGGTGGGGAGTGGGCCGACGAGGCGCGGACTCGCTCAGCTCGTGGCTCAGCGTGTGCCCCAGCGCGCGGCCCCGCTCACCGCTCGGCGCGCGACTCCGCTCACGGCTCGTCTCGCGGCTCGTCCTCGTCGCTCAGGCACTCGCGCAGCAGCGCCAGATCCTCCCGATCCATACGGCGCAGCAGCCGCGTGAACACCTTGCGGTGATCCGGGGAGTCCACGAGCGCCTGCTCCATGGCCCGCGCCGCATACTCGCAGCGCGTGTACTGCGCCGAATGCAGGGCGCTGCGCCCCTCATGCCGATTCAGCGTCAGGCCCTTGCGCTCCAGGTTCGCCAGCACCGTTGCGATCGTCGTATAGGCGTGATGGCCGCCGAGCGCCGCGATGAGGTCCCGCACCGTGAGGTCATCACGATCCCACAGCACCTCCATCACCTGCCGTTCAAGGGCGCCGAGCGGCACATGGACCGGAGACTTCGTGGTGCTCATACCGAGACCTCCTGGCGGGCGCTCTCGCCGGTCATCGCCGGCGATCTGCGTCGCTGGCCTGCACGGGCGGTATGCGCCGCCAGCTTCTGTCGACTATTGAGCATAGTCGAGCAGTGGGGGAGGTGTCAGCGCCGACCGTGACCTGGAGGATAGGATCCTCGCCGTTATCCCGCGCAGGAGGAGAGCTGTGACCATGTGGCTGCTGCTGCTCGGAGCGATCCTCACGGAGGCCGCGGCGACCCTGTCATTGCGCGGAGCACTGGACCACCCGGGGCTGTATGTCGTCGTCGTCACCGGGTACCTCGCCTCCTATGGGCTGCTCGTGCAGGTGCTGCGCCGCGGAATGGGCCTGGGGGTCGCCTATGGCATCTGGGGCGCTTGCGGCGTGGTGCTCACCGCAGTGCTGTCCGCGCTGCTGTTCGGCGAGATGCTCACAGCCCTGAAGATCACGGGGATCGTGCTGGTCGCGGCCGGGGTGGTGCTCGTCGAGCTCGGGGCCGTGCGCGCTGCTCCCCAGGCGGCACCGGTGCCAGCTGCCGTCCCGGCGACCGCAGGTCCGGCGGCCCCGGGGCATACCGCCCCGCGTCGCACCCGGGAGCGCGACGCATGAGCGCCTGGCTGCTGCTGCTCGGCGCAGTCCTCGCCGAGGTCATCGGCACCCTGTCGCTGCGGGCCGCCGCCCACGGCGCCCGCCGCTGGTACGTCGTGGTCGCGGGCGGCTACGTCGTCGCGTTCGTCCTGCTGTCCGGGGCCCTCGCCGCGGGGATGCCCCTCGGCGTGGCCTACGGGATCTGGATCGCTCTCGGGATCACCCTGACCGCTCTGGCCTCCCGCGTCCTGTTTCGAGAGCCTCTCACTCCGCTCATGCTCAGCGGGATGGGACTGATCGCGGTGGGGGTGCTGCTGATCGAGATCGGCGGCACCGTCTGAGACGCCGCCGGAGAAAGAGCGGTACTGCCTGAAGATCACCGGCGCGGCCTGAGAGATGGTTGCCACAGGTTGCCGTTAGAGTGCGACCCTATCGGTGCGCGCAAAAGCGCCCGCCGACCAGCTGGCCGCCACCGCCGGGAGGAGACCCGATGAGCCGTAAGCGCGTAACCATCTATGACGTCGCCACGCAGGCAGGTGTCGCTCCCTCCACGGTCTCTCGCGCTTTCTCCCGCCCCGGCCGCGTCAGCGCCGCCACCCACGCCAAGGTCATGGCTGCGGCCAAGGTCCTCGGGTACCGCACCGACGCGCCCCCGTCCCAAGAGCGCACCCACCGCCACCACCGCCTCGGCATCGAGGTCGCCGACCTCACCAATCCCTACTTCGCCGAACTGGTCTCCGGCATGCAGGAGGCCGCCCACGAGCTCGAATACCTGCTGCTGCTGCTGGACACCGTGGAGGATGAGGCGCGCGAGCGCACGAGCCTCGAAAGCGCCGTGAACGTCGTGGACGGCCTCGTGCTCTCTGGCACCCGACTGTCCGACGCCGCCCTGAACCACCTGACCAAACGCATCCCCGTCGTGGTCATGAACCGGCGGGTGGCCGGACTGGACTCCGTCACCCCGGACTTCGAGCACGGCATGTCCCAAGCCATCGCCCACCTCGACGAGAACGGGCTGCGGACCATCACCTATGTGGCCGGCCCCGTGAACTCCTGGTCCGACGGGGAGCGGTGGCGCGCCGCTCGCGACGCCGCCCGCCATCACGGCCTGCCCATCCAGCGCCACGGCCCCTTCGCCCCCACCATCGCCGGCGGTGAGCAGGCCTTCGAGGAGCTGCGAGACACCCTCCCGCATGCCGTGATCTGCTACAACGACCTCATCGCCTTCGGGTTCCTGGTCGCCGCGCTGCGCGTCGGGATCCGCGTGCCCGGGCAGCTGTCGGTCATAGGGCACGACGACATCCAGCTCGCCCGCCTGATCGGCGGAGGGCTGACCACCATCGTCAGCCCCAAGCGCGCCCAGGGCCGCGCCGCCGTGGAGCGTTTGGTGCGCCGCATCGAGAACCCGTCGGCCCACCGCACCCCCGTGGAGGGGTCCCTGCCGGTGCGCCTCATGCCGCGCGGCACCACCGGCCCGCGCGAAGATGCCCGGTAGTCCGGGGTCGTCTCGGATAGTTCGGGACGCCGCGGAAACGCGGCAATTGCGGGCAACCAGCCCTGCGCGCGAGCCCGCATTGCGAGGATGGGCCCCATGAGCAACGACGCCTTCACTCCGCATCCCGATCGACTGCTGCCCGCCGATCCCGCTGTGCGGGACATCGCGCGCGGCCTCTATCAGCTGCAGAAGGACCAGCCGATCGTCTCCCCGCACGGCCACGTGGATCCGCGGCTGCTGCTGGACGATGAGCCGTTCCGTGACCCCACCTCGCTGTTCATCACCCCCGACCACTACGTCAACCGCCTCATGCACGCCCGCGGCGTGGACCTCGCAGACCTCGGCGTGGGACAGGCGCCTCTGGACGATCAGGCCTCCCGCCGTGCCTGGCATCTGCTGGCCGAGCACTGGCACGCCTACGCCGGCACCCCCTCGCGCTACTGGATGGAGCACGAGTTCGCCGAGGTGTTCGGGCTGACGACCGTGCTCAGTCCCCGCACCGCCGATGCGATGTACGACGCGATCGCCGAGCAGCTCGCCCAGCCCGAGTTCCGGCCCCGCGCCCTGTTCGACCGCTTCGGCATCGAGGTGCTCGCCACCACCGATGACCCGGTGGATGACCTGGCCCCGCATGATGCGCTGGCCGCCGATGACTCCTTCACCGGCCGCGTCATCCCCACGTTCCGGCCCGACCGCTACCTCGAGCCCGCCCGCGCCGATTTCCGTGAGCTGACCGATGCGCTCGGCGAGGCCGCCGACGTGGACACCAGCACCTATGACGGCCACCTCGAGGCCATGCGCGTGCGCCGCCTGTACTTCCGCGACCACGGCGCCGTCTCCTCCGACCACTCCCACCTCGACCCCGGCACACAGCGGCTGGACCTCGAGGACGCCCGGCGCCTCTACGCGAGCGCACGCAGCGGACAGATCGCTGAGACCGACGCGGTCGCGCTGCGCCGCCACCTGCTGGCCGACCAGGCGCGCCTGGCCGCCGAGGACGGCCTGGTCATGACGCTGCACCCGGCGGTCTCCCGCAACCACAGCGACGCCATGCTCGAGCAGTTCGGCGCCGACATCGGCTTCGACATCCCCGTCGCCGTGGACTACGTGAACCACCTCCGGCCGGTCCTGAACGACGTCGGCCATGCGGAGAACTTCCGCCTGGTCCTGTTCACGATCGACGAGACCGTCCTGTCCCGCGAGGTCGCGCCGCTGGCCGGGGTGTACCCCTCGGTGTTCGCCGGTGCCCCCTGGTGGTTCATCGATGCGCCCGATGCAATCCTGCGCTACCGCCGAGCCGTCTCCGAGACCATCGGCTACACCCGCACCAGCGGCTTCATCGACGACACTCGCGCGTTCTGCTCCATCCCCGCGCGGCACGACATGGCCCGCCGCCTGGACGCCCACCATCTCGCGGGGCTGGTCGCCGAGCATCGCATCCGCCTCGAGGATGCCGAGCAGCTCGCCGCCACCCTGCCCGTCCAGCAGCCGCGCGAGGTGTTCCGCCTCGACGCCGTGACGACGAAGGAGAAGGCCTGATGAACGCCCCCGCCCCGTCCGATGAGGGCCGCCTGGTCCACCTGGGCATCGGCAACTTCGCCCGCGCCCACACCCTCGCCGCGACCGCCGCGGCTGGCGGCTGGTCCGTCGTCGCCTTCACCGGCCGCTCCGCCCGCATGGCCGATCTGCTGAACGCCCAGGACGGGCGCTATGGGCTGATCGTGCGCGGCGCCGAGGGGGATGAGGTTTCGCTGATCGACGTGATCGACGAGGTCCACCCCGCGGGCGACATCGACACCCTCGTGGCCCTGCTCGCCGACCCCTTCACGGCCGTGGTCACTCTGACCATCACCGAGAAGGGCTACGCCGCCGGCTCCGACCCGGAGAGCTCTGCCCCCGCGCGCATTGCGCTCGGGCTGAAGGCGCGCCGTGAAGCCGGGGTGGAGGAGCCGATCGCCCTGGTCAGCTGCGACAACCTGACGGGCAATGGGCAGGTGCTGCGCGAGGCCGTGCTCGCTGCCTGCGATGAGCCCACCCGCGCCTGGTTCGACGAGCACGTCGACGTCATCTCCACCATGGTGGACCGCATCACCCCGAGCGCCGATGACGCGGCCGCCGAGGTGGTGCGCGAGCAGACCGGTTTCGTCGACGCTGCGCCGGTGGTCACCGAGCCGTTCACCGAGTGGGTCATCGAGGACCGTTTCCGCGGCCGCCGCCCCGCCTGGGAGAAGGCCGGGGCGCAGCTGACCGACGACGTCGAGGTCTATGAGCTGCGCAAGCTGCGGCTGCTCAACGGCGCCCACAGCCTCATGGCCTACGCCGGGCAGGTGGCGGGCGTGGAGCGCGTCGACGAAGCGATCGCCCATCGCGAGGTCCGCGCCCTGGTGGAGAAGCTATGGGAAGAGGCCCGCCAGACCCTGCCACTGCCGACCGCGGAGCTCGATGCCTACACCGCGGCGCTTGAGGAGCGGTTCCGCAACCCGCGGCTCGCCGATCAGCTGATTCGCATCGCCGCTGATGGGTCGGCGAAGCTGCCGGTGCGGGCACTGCCCGTGATCGCCGAGCTCGGTGGGCCGGAGCAGTCGCCGGGGGAGACCGCCGCCGTGGCCTCGTGGACCAGCTGGGTCACGCAGCGGGCGCGCGACGGCCATGAGATCGCCGACCCGCAGGGCGAAGCGATCGCTGCCGCCGCGGGGCGCGAGGAGGACCGCGAGCGCGTGGTGGCGCTGCTGGACCTCCTGGGCGTTGCGTCCGACGACCCCCTGGTGGACGCCGTCCTCGCCGAGGAGCCGCGCCTGCCGCGAGGGTGAGGAGGCGCCTGCCGCCCTCAACCTGATGCGCGTTTTCGGGTGCTGCGTACCAGTTTTGGTACGCAGCACCCGAAAACGTGCGGGGGTGGGCGTACCCTGCCCCGCGCTCAGGCGAGGTTGGCCAGGGCTTCGAAGCGTTCGAGGCGTTCGCGGTAGTAGTCCTGGTGCGCGGCCACCGGCTCCACATGCCGCAGCACGGGCGCCTCGGCCACGGCCTGCTCTGGCGCGGCCTGCTCGAGGGCCAGGACGGCGGCGCCGCGCATGGTGGAGCGGGAGATCGCCACGTGGTCGATCGGCGCGCCGAGCGCATCGGACAGCAGGTGCAGCCACGCCGGCACCACACCGGTCATGCCGCCGGAGAGCACGATCCGCTCCGGCTCACCACCGGCCTCGCGCATCTGGTCGGCGATGCGCAGGAAGCTCAGCGCCACGCCCTCCATCGCCCCGCGCAGCATGTCCTGCCAGGTAGTGGAGGCGCTGATGTTCGCCATCACCGCCCGGGCGCCGCCCCGCCACTTCGTGCCCCGCTCCCCGGAGAGGAACGGCACCACGAGCGGCGTCCCGGCCAACGGCGGCGCGGAGAAGAGGGTCTGCGTATCCAGGGTCTCGATCTCGTAGGGCATCCCCAGCTGCTGGCGGCACCAGTCCAGCACGCGCCCGCAGTCGCTCATCGCCGAGCCCACGAGCGTGCGCTGCTGATCCACCCGGTAGGCCCACAGCCCGGAGGGTAGGGTGGGGATCTCGGTGTTCAGCAGCTGCCGGATCGCCCCGGAGGTCGCGGTGGAGATGCCCCAGGTCCCCGGACCCAGCGCCCCGATGCCCAGGTTCGCAGCCAGGCCATCGCCCACCACCGGGACCCACACGGCCTGCTCCAGCTGCGGGAACCGCGCGGCGAGCGGCGTTCCGCTCACCGGCACAGCGTCCGACGGATCCATCGACCGCCCCATCATGTCCTCGCTGATGCCCACCGCATCCAACAGCTCGGGCACGTAGTCCCCGCTGCGGCGGTCGATCATGCCCGACCAGGCCGCGGAGGCGGTGCCGAGCGCCGGCGTGCCCAGCAGCTGCGCGGCGATGTACTCCCCGAGCGCCATGAACCGCGCGGTGCGCGCGAACACCTCGGGGTGCTCCTCGCGCAGCCACGCGATCCGCGGCGCGGTGTAGCTCGAGTGCAGACGTGCCCCGGTGCGCTCATGCAGCTGTTCCACATCCAGCTGCTCGGCGAGCGCGTCAACCTGGTGCTGGCAGCGGGTGTCCGCGTAGGTGATGCAGGGGGTGAGGGCGCGGCCTGCCGCATCCACCGCAATGAGGGAGGAGGCGAAGGTGTCCACGCCGATGGCGAGCACCTGCCCCGGCAGATCCGTGCCGTGGAGCACCGCCTCGAGAGCGGTGCGGACTTCGGCGACGACCTGGTCGGCGTCGATCGTGGAGGTGCCGTCATCAGCGCTTGTGAAGGTGTGCGTCTCCTTGTGCTGAAGCTTGCCGACCTCGCGTCCGCTGACGTCGTACACGGCGGCGCGGGTGCCGCCCGAGCCGATGTCGATCCCGACGACCAGCGGTCCCTGGGCGTCTTCGGAGGGGATGTTGAAGCGGGGCATCGTCGTCTCCTGCTCGCGTTGCGGGTGTGCGCCCAGCATAGAAACGCCCTGCGAGTCGCGGCAGGGGCAGGCCACTGGTTGCCACGCCCCGCCCGCCACCACTTACCCCGGGCTACCGCGGGTGTCAGTGCCGTATCAGGCTTGAGACCCGCACTACGCCGGGGTAGGTGGTGGCGATTGCTGGAGAGGGTGGGGCTGGGCCAGGCCTGGGAGCGGGCGGACGCGGGCAAAAAGCCAGCCTCACCCGAGCACGGACTGCCCCAGGTACTCGCCCTCGGCGCAGCCGGGCGGGATCGCGAAGACGGCCGAGCCCACAGGTGTGGTCCACTCGTTCAGCAGGTCCAGGTCCGCCAGGCGCTGCTGCATCGGCAGGTACTGCGCGGCCAGATCCGCCTGGTAGGAGGCGAACAGCAGCCCCGATTCCCCGCCGTCCTCATAGTTGTAGGGCCGGCGGTAGATCTCCTGGTGCACGCCGTCATCGACGCCGCGGGCCCGCCGCAGGTGCGCGAACTCCGCGATCTGCGGGAAGCCGTGCGGGCCGAGCGCCTCGAAGTCCGGCTGATCGCCCTCGGCCCCGCCGGTGAGCGGCGCCCCGGTGTCCAGCCGCGTGCCCACGGCATGCTCGCGGGCAGTGCGGTCGGCCAGATCCCAGCCGTCGAGGTCCATGCGGATGCGCCGCAGCACCATCGAGGTGCCGCCCGCGAAGGGACCGTCGGGAATCCACACCACGGTCGCGAAGTGATTGGTGCCCAGCTGCGGGTTCGCCGACCCGTCGAGCTGCCCGAAGAGGTTGCGCATCGTCGTGCCGGGGCGCTGCACGCCGGGGGAGCGGCGGAAACCCCGCTGGATCCAGCGGGTGCGAGTGAACGTGCGGGCGTCCTTCAGCAGCATCCGCGTCGCGTGCGCCACGGTCAGCGGATCCTCCGCGGCGACCTGCAGCAGCAGCTCCCCGCCGGTCCACGGCTCTTCGAGCTCGTCGATCGCGTAATCCGGCAGCGGGGCGAGCCACTGCGGTGAGGTGCGGTCCGCGCGCTCCAGGAACCCGGGGCCGAAGCCGACGGTGATCGTGAGCGATGCGGGCTCGCTCGCCATCTCTGGTTCGGTGTCCGCGAGCGCGCCGCGCCCCTGGGTGAGGCGCTCGGCGTCATCGGTAAGGACCCGCAGCAGACGGATGATGCCCTCGCGGTCCACGCCGGGGGCGAGATCCAGGCCCAGGAAGGCCGCGCTCGCCGGGGCGGGGGTCTCCACCCCCGCCTGATGCTCCCCGTGGAAGGGCACCACGTGTGCGCCGTAGGGCGCGGGGTCGGGGGCCGGGGCGGTGGGCTCCTCGCGCAGCAGGCTGCGATCCAGGCCGACGGCCGCTGCGCCTACGCCGAGCGCGCCGGCGCTGGCGGCCCCGCCCAGCAGGACGCGGCGCCGGCCCGGCTGTGGCTGCGAAGTCATGAGTCGTCCCCGCCATCGGAGGCGCCATGCCCCTCGTGCTCGTCGTGCCCGTCGTGTCCGTCGTGCTCGTTGTGTCCGTCGGGCTCTTCGCCGGGGGCGTAGTTCTCCTGGGCGCCCGCGAAGTCCTTCACGTCGGCGGTGAAGGCCAGCTCGGTGCCGTCCTCGAACTCGAGGGTGATCTCGACGGCATCGCCCGGCTGCAGCGGCTCCGGGATTCCCATGAGCATGAGGTGGTGGCCGCCGGGCTCGAGCAGCAGTTCGCCGCCGGCGGGCAGGTCGAGACCGCCCTCGACCTCCTTCATGCTCATGCCGCCGGAGCCGTCCTCGGCGGTCTCATGCAGCTGCACTTCAGAGGCGGCATCGGTGCGGGCACCCACGAGGACCAGGTCCTGGTCGGTGCCGTTGGTGATGACGCCGAAGCCGGCGGTCATCCCCTCCTCGGCAGCCTTGATCCACATGTCCGTGGTGGTCAGCGCGCCGGCATCGGCGCCGCCATCGGAGGCGCCATCGTCCGTGGCGGGCGCGGGGTCGGAGCCGCCGCAGGCGGCCAGGGGCAGGGAGAGGGCGGTCAGCAGCGCCGCACGGCGGGTCAGGGAGATGCGCATTTCAGGTCCTTCGCTCAGCATCGGGGAGGGCCGCCCGGGCAGGTCGCCGGGGCGGTGTGGGGATGTGAGGGGCCGACGCCGCCCAGGTGGGCTCAGGCGACGGCCGGGACCAGCGGGGGTCCGCGATGCGGCTGCGGGGTGAGCGCCGCACGGCGCAGGCGGCGCAGCGGGAAGGTGGGATCCAGGGGCCGACGGGGCACCGTCGGCACCAGCACCGGCAGCACGAGAGCCTCACCCGCGCGGCCGAGCGCCGCGAGGGCCGTCAGCAACGTCGCCAGCAGCGTCACCGAGCTGCGGGCCAGCATCTCGCCGCGGTGCAGCAGCAGCGCGGTCACGAGGGCCGCCACGAGGTGCCCGAGCAGCATCGCGGGGCCGTCATGACCTACAAGCCCGAGGTGGCCCGCATGCCCGAGGTGTCCTGCGTGCGCCGCATGCCCGCCGAGCTCCGTCGCGCCATGCAGTCCCGCATGTGCGACACCACCGTGCCCGCCGTGCCCGAGATGCGAGCCGGGCGGATCGCGCAGCACCGTCCCGCTGGCCTGCGGGGTGCCCAGCGTGAACAGGGCGTGGAACAGTGCCTGGCTGGCCAGCACGGCCGCACTGGTGCGGGGGAGGGAGGGGCGGCGCCCGGCGAGGACGGTGCACACCGTGACCGACAGCCACCAGGGCACCAGGATTCCCACGGCCGATGGGCTCGCCGCCCCGGCCGCGAGGTGCCCGGCCAGCGCCACCGCCGTGGCGAGGCTCGCCGCGAGCACACCGCGCAGCAGACGTGGCGCAGCGGCAGGGGCGGGCGGGGCGGACATGATCCCATCATGCCCCGTCCCCGCCCGCCGTGTCCGCTGCAGAAGGGCCGCGGTGATGCGAGCCTCCTCAGCTGTGGTGCATCAGCGTGGGTGGCGGGGGTTCACCGCATTGCGCACCGGATCCAGATCCGGCACCACCAGCACCGGTCCTTCGGCGTGCATGAGCAGGGTGCGGGAGACCGAACCCAGCAGTGCGGAGGCCATACGGCCGTGGCCGCGGGTGCCCACCACGGTCAGCTGCGCGCGGCCGGAGCGGGCGATCAGCTCGCTGGCCGCATCGGAGACCAGCACCTCGCTGGTGACCGGCAGGCCGTCATGCTGGGCGGAGACCGCCGCGGCATCGGCCGCGACCTCCTTCTCCAGCTCCTTGCGCTCCTGCTCGATGACATCCGTGCCCGGCATGAGGGAGGCGTACCAGCCGCCCCAGTTCTCCGGCGGCGGCATCACCACCAGCATGTGCAGGGTGGTCTGGCGCGCCGCCGCGGCCAGCGCCGCGATCTGCAGAGCGATCTCGCTGCGCTCGGAACGGTCCACGCCCACCACAACGGGCGCCTCGGACTCGACAGGCGCGAAGCGGGCCTCGCCCTCGCCGATGTCGTAGTCGCGCGGCACCACCACGGTGGGGCAGTGTGCGTGGGCGGGCAGGGCCGAGGAGACGGAACCCAGCAGGCGCCCGACGAAACCGCCGCGCCCGCGGGCACCGACCACGGCCAGGCGGGCCTGCGAGGACAGGCGCACCATCGCCCCGGCGGCATCGCCCACCTCGAGGCGGGTGAGGACCTGCCCGTCAAAGTCCGCCAGGTGCCCGAGCGCCTCCTGCAGCAGCGCCTTCGCGATCGCTTCGCGCTGCTGGGTCTCCGAGGTCGCCGCCGCGAGCGAGCCGAGGTTCGGCTGCGCAGAGGCGGGCACGGTGAAGGCGGTGGCCACGGTCAGCGGGCAGTCAGCGCGGCGGGCGGCGCGGGCAGCATAGACCAGCGCCTTCATCGCTTGGTCGGACCCGTCGTAGCCCACCAGCACGCCGAGTGGGCGGCTGGCCAGATCAGGGGTGGGAGAAGTGTGCTCGACGTCGTGCATCACGACCTCCTGGGAGATATCGGGGCGCTGCGGCGGCGTCATCGCCCCGGGGTGGACCGGCTGGTTCGCCGCCCTGCCCCCACCGTATCGCGGTGCGGGCAGGGCGGATGCGGCGGAAGTCCCCGTGCCGCTCAGGAATCCTTTGCGCTGAAGCGCGGGGCCGGCAGCGGCGGGGCCACAGCCGCGGGATGCTCCTCGAGCAGGGCCAGCGCCTCGGTGACACCGCGCTCGAGTTGCGGATCCGCCCCCGCACCCCAGGCATTGGGTGGGAAGGGCACCTCGATGTCCGGCTCGACGCCGTAGTTCTCGATCGCCCACTCCTCACCCTCGAACCAGGCGGCGTACTTCGGCTGGGTGACCCCGGTGCCGTCCACCAGGTCGTAGCGGCCGTCGATGCCGATCACACCGCCCCACGTGCGGGTGCCGATGATCGGGCCGATCTGCATCGCCCGGGAGACGGCGTTCACGATGTCACCATCGGACCCCGCCTCCTGGTTGGTGACCAGCACGACGGGTCCGCGCGGCGCATTGGCGGGGTAGGTGTCCGGCTGCTCGTGGCGGGCGTAGCCCCAGGACCGGACCCGACGGGCCAGCCGGTCGGTGACCAGCTGCGAGGTGTGGCCGCCGCCGTTGTAGCGCACGTCCACGACGATGCCCTCCTTCGTCGCGGCTTCGCGCAGGTCGCGGTGCATCTGCGCCCAGCCGGAGGAGACCATGTCCGGGATGTGCAGGTAGCCGAGCCGCCCGCCGGAGAGCTCCGCGACGCGCTCGCGACGCGAGGCCACCCAGGCCTGGTAGCGCAGCTGGGCGTCGCTCGCGAGCGGCACCACCGCCACGCGACGCTGCTCGCCGTCGCGTTCGAGCACCAGCTCGGTGGGCTTGTCTGCGGTGCCGATGAGCGCCGCGAACGGCCCCTGCTGCCCGACCTCCCGGCCGTCCACGCGCACCAGCACATCACCCTCGCGGGCGCCCACACCGGGCGCGAGCAGCGGGGAGCGGGCCGCGGGATCGGAGGAGTCGCCAGGCAGCACCCGGGTGATCACCCAGCGGCCATCGACGAGCGCGAAATCCGCGCCCAGGTGCCCGGGGAGCATCGGCGGATCGGCCTCATACGCGGGGCCGCTGACGTAGGCGTGGGAGGTGCCCAGCTCGCCCTGGACCTCCCACATCAGGTCCTGGAAGTCATCGGCCGTGACCACGCGCTCGAGCACCGGGTCGTACTTCGCGGTCATGGCATGCCAGTCCTGCCCGTCCATATCGGCGCGCCAGAACTGCTGGGCCATGATGCGGTAGTTGTCCCACAGCATCCCGCGTCGCTCCGCGACCGGGTCCACGGTCAGGCGCAGCCGCGCGGTGTCGATCTCGATGCGGGCGGGGTCCTCGTCCTCGACCTTGCGGGCGGCCGGAATCTGGATCCGCTTCTCCCCCTGGGCGATGACGAGGGTCTGCCCATCCCCGGAGGCGGCGAGGTCGGTGACATTCTCGGCGAGGACCGTGAGCTTGCGATCCGCGAGCGACCAGTGCTCGAGCGTCGGCCCGGGCGCCTCGCCCTCCACCCCGGCGCGGGTGGTGCCTAGCACGGTGGAGGCCGGATGCCGCAGCCACACGAAACCGCCGCTCACCGCGGTGAGGTGCGAGTAGGAGCCGGAGACGACAGGGAAGGGCACCAGGCGCGACTCGATCTGTTCGAGGTCGATGACGGTGGCCGGCGGGGTCGCTGCGGCGTCGGCCCCGGTGACGGACTGCGCGGTGGCCGGCTGCTGGGAGGGGGCCGACGGGTCGGCGCCCTTCGTGCCGGCAGCGCCCTGCGCGGCGTCCTCGGCAGCCTTTTTCTCCTCCTGCGGGGTGTTTGCGGCGCTGCCGCCCCAGCCATCCGGATGCGGGCCGAAGGGATCGGGGGTGCTGGCCTCGAGCGGGATGAGGAAGGGGCGCTCGGCGTTGACGAAGCCGAGGTCGAACACCATGTCGTCGTACACGGTGTCGAAGGTGCGCAGGCTCAGCAGCGCCAGATGCTTCCCGTCGGCGCTGAACTCCGGGGCGGAGTCCTGGTACCGGCCGCTGGTCAGCGCGACCGCGGTGGGGTCCGCGGCGCGGGTGTCGCTGAGCATGAGGCGGGCCAGCGGGTAGGACGAGGGCTGGGAGAACACGAGGTAGCGGCTGTCCGGGGACCAGGCGAGGTGGCGGATCTCGCCGCCGTCAGAGCGCCCGATCTCCTTGACGTCCCGCAGGCGCGGGGTGGCGGGGCTCTCCTGCTCCGTGGCACTGCTCGTGCTCTCTGCGGCGCTGTTCGCGCTGTCCCCGCTGCCTGCCGGGTCGGTGAGTCCCTCGAGGGTCACCAGGAGCACCCGGTTGTCATGCGTCGAGAGCGCGACGCGCGAGCCGTCGGGAGCGGGGATCGCGTGCAGGATTCGGCCTACGTCCCCGAGCTCGAGGATGACGGGCTCGCCGCTGCCGTCCAGCCGCGCGAGCGCGAGGACGTCCGAGCCCACACCGCCGTCGGTGCGGTCGGTCTGGGCCTGCTCATCGGAGACATACAGCGCGAAGTCACTGCGCCCCATCGGCCGCACCTCCCGCATCCGCAGCCCGCTCTCCCCGGCGAGCAGCCGGGCGGGGCCGCCCCGATGAGTGAGCACGTGCGCGCTGCCGCGCCACTCCACGACGCTCGCCCGCGCATCATGCAGCGGCCGCATGGCCAGCAGGTTCTTGCTCGGCGAGACGGGGCGGGGGCGGCGCGCGGCTGCCACGCCGGCCAGGCGCAGCGGCACCTCCCGCGGCTCGGCATCCAGGGAGTCCATGGCGAACAGGCGCCCGCGGGAGGTGAACACGATGCTCGTGCCGTCGGTCGCGGGTTCGCGCAGATAGCCGTCCGCGATGTCGATCGCGGTGTGGCGGCGCAGGTCGCTGCCGTCCAGGGCGACGGACCACAGGTTCGCGCTCGCCCGGTCGGTGAGCGCAGCGTCGGGGCCCGGGGTGTCGGAGGCGAACAGCAGCCGATCCCCGTACCAGGCGATCCGCAGCTTCGAGGACAGCACCTCATCGAGGAGCTTCTCCCAGGGCCGCTCAGCGTGCTGCGCCGCGGGGGCATCCAGCGGCACATCCTGCCGACTGATCCACAGCTTCACGGCGGTGCCGCCGTGGTAGTGCTTCCAGGACGCCTGCTCGCGCCGCCACGGGGTGGCGACGACCGTGGTGCCTGAGGGGTGGATCGCGGCCTCGCACGAGCGGCCGAGCGGCAGCAGCTCCGCGGTGCCGTCCAGGCCAATCGCCCACAGCTGGGCGTCTCGGGCCAGCGGGGCGCCGTGGCTGGTGGAGACGAGGATGCGGCCATCGGGCAGCCAGCCGGCGACCTTCGTGTCATTGCGCCCCCACGTGGTCAGGCGGCGCGGGGCGCTCTCGCCCTCGACGTCGCTGACCCACACCTCGGGCCCGCCGGAGGTGCGGGAGGTGTAGGCGACGTGGGCGCCATCGGGGGAGAAGCGCGGGAACGCGACGGGGGCGCGCTCATCGGTGAGTCGCCACGCGCGGCCGCCCTCGAGCGGGGCGAGCCAGACATCATCGGCGGCGGTGAAGGTGATGAGGTCCCCGTGGACATCGGGGTGGCGCAGATACCCGGCGTGGGACGGCGCGGTGGTGCGGGCGGGAGAGCTCAGGGGTGGCGTCATCGACATGGGGGCGAGCCTATCGAGCACCGCCGACGGACGGCACGGGTTTTTGGCAGGCAGCCCGCAGCCGCTCAGCCGAGGGCCTGGGCGATGACCTGATCGCTCTGGTGCAGGGCGCTCGCGAGTTCGGCGCGAGTGATCGGCTCATCGGCGTCGGCGCTGCCGGATCCGCCGATCGGCCAGGCGCTGAGCATCCCGGCGGCCTGCAGCCAGGCGAGGTCGTCGGCGGCCTCCCAGGTGGCGCCCACGCCGCGCAGGGCCGGCCGCAGCAGAGCGGTGAGCATGCGGGTGGTCAGATCCCGCGTGGCGGGTTCGGTGGGGTGCACGCCCAGGCTCGCATCGCCCCACAGGGCACCCCGGCCGTGCAGCCACAGCGCCGCGGTCTGCAGCTCCGTGTCCTCGCCGAGGTCGGTCAGCGGCACCGCGGGCAGCGTTTCGGGGACGGCGGGGGCGCCGGCGAAGCGGTGCAGCGCCCGTGCGAGGTCTCCGCGCTGCACCACGTCATCGGGTGCGAAGGCGGTGTCGGAGGGTGCCGGTAGCACACCGGTCTCATGCGCCCAGCTGATCGCTGCGGCCTGGGGATGATCTGCCGGCACATCCGCGAAGGGGCCGCTGGGGGTAGGGGCCGCGTCGGCAGCATCAGAGACGGTAGGGGGCTCATGAGTGCGGCGAGGAAGTAGCACGGCACCGGCCGCGGGCAGGGCGAGGGCGGCAAGACCGGCCCCGGCGAGGACCGCGCGGCGCGGCGCCCGGGAACGGGCTGGTGCCGACGGGGTCGGTTCCGTGGGGGTCGGGGCCGACGGGGTCGGTGCAACCGGTGTCGGGGCCGACGGGACGGCACTCGACCGAGTCGGACTCGACGAAGCGGGCGCAGCGGCAGACGCCGCAACGGCTGTCGGCTCCGTGGCGGCCGACGGCTCCGCAATGGGCCGCGCGCCGGGACGGCCGGTGCGCAGACGGGGCGGGACGGGGCGCTTCACAGCCATCGCAGCTCCCGCATCCGCTGCACGATCGCCCAGCTCACCGCGAGGTTCCCCCAGCCGTTGAGGTGGATGTCATCGGTGGCTCGCAGCCCCTGCGGAACCACGTTCTGGGCCAGATCGTCCTGGGTGCTGCCCTGCTCCAGCAGTGGCAGGTGTCGCAGCGGCGGGCAGGTGAGCCCGGCCTCGCTGGTCAGCAGCCCTGCGATGTCCACGAAATGCTCCCCGTAGCGCTCGGCCTGCTCCGCGTTGACCGCCTCGAGGGCCTCCGCCGTCTCGGAGCCGCGCGGGTCGAACGGGGTGGGCCACTGGCCCAGCACCAGCGTGTCCTGTGCCGGATCGGCGGTCGCATCCCACATGCGCTGGGTGTGCTCGAGCACCGCATCCACCTGCACGATGTTGTTCTTGCCCATCCACAGCACCTGCCGCGCCCCCTCGGCCGTCGCGGCCAGAGCGGAACGGAAGATGCCATCCGTGACCTGCTGGGCAGGGTCCTCGGGGATGAAGGACCAGGAGCCGGAGCTGCCATCGAGCACGCCGGACACCTCGCCCACCTGCCCGGGGATCCGCAGCAGACCGGCGGGGGCAAGGGCGGGGTCGAGCTGCACCTCGACCGCGCCGCGGCGCGCATCGGCGGTGCTGAGCACGCGGATCTGCGGCGTGGTGAGACCCCGCATGAGCAGGGTGTGCTCCGACCGGGTGGCGCTCACACCGAAGGCATGCACGGGCGCGGGCGCCGCCGCGAGGGCGAGGTGCTCATGGATGCGGATCGCGACGGGGGTGTCTTCGGCGCCGCCCTCGGAGCTCATGGAGCTCGAGCCCCACAGCACGAGCGGGCGCGCGGAGGGGGCAGGACCCAGCAGGGCGCGGGAAGCCTCGGTCCCGGGCCGATGGGGATCCTGGGGCGCAAGGGGAACGCGGGGCGCGGCCGGTGCCAGCGGGGCAGCGGGTGCCGGCGGCGCCTGCGGTGCCATGGGTGCCATGGGTGCCGCGGGCGCCCCGGCCGGGGCGGCGAACTGCGGCGATGGCATCGGAACCTCCCCTGTGGCGCGCATAGGCGCTCCCGCCGGCGCCCCGCCGTTCAGGATAGGGGAGGGGCCGACGGGGCGGCCAGGGCCGCGGTGATTCGGTGTCCGTGATCTGTGACGACCCCGGCGGGTCGGCAGTGCACAGGCTCGGCAGCTCGGCCCCGGCGGGTCGGCAGCGCGGTGGTCCGGCAGCGCTAGTGGCGGCTCAGGTGACGGGGTCGCCCTGGACGGGGCCTTCCCGGTTGGATTGCCAGCCCAAGGCGGGGGCGACGTGCTCGGCGAACGCCTCAAGGATGTGGAGGTTCAGCTCCACGCCGGCCTGCGAGGGGATGGTGAGCATGAGGGTGTCCGCGCTCATCACGGCGGCGTCGGCCTGTAGCTGGGTGATGAGCTTGTCGGGCTCTGCGGTGTAGGTGCGGCCAAAGGTCGAGCGGTGCCCGTCGATCACCCCGATCTGGTCCCGTTCCTCACCGGGGCGTAGGCCGAACAGATGCCGATCCCGGTCGGTGACGATCGGGAAGACGCTGCGGGAGATGGAGACGCGCGGGGCATGGGTGTGCCCGGCCGCGCGGAACGCGGCGCGGTAGCGCTCGATCTGCTCGGCCTGCAGGTCCCCCAGGCTCGCGCCGGTCGCCTCGGTGAGCAGGGTCGAGCTCATGAGGTTCAGGCCCTGTCGGCCCGTCCACTCCGCGGTGTCGCGAGAGCCCGCACCCCACCAGATCCGATGGGCCAGGTCCTCGCTGTGCGGTTCGATGCGCAGGCCCTGCCCGGGGGTGACGGGTGCGCCGTAGGGCCGCTCGGCGGCGCGGGCCATGCCCGCGCCGCGGATGGCCTGGAGGAACACGTCGAACTTCTCGCGCGCGATGTCCGCGCCTCGAGGGTCGGTCGAGCCGGTGTAGCCGAAGGCCTCCCAGCCGCGGTCGGCCGGTTCAGGACTGCCCCGTGAGACGCCGAGGGCCACGCGGCCGTCCGCGATGAGGTCCAGCGCCGCGGCCTCTTCGGCCAGGTGAAGAGGGTTCTCGTAGCGCATGCCCGGGTTGTAGCACCCGTTGTCAGCGTCGGCGCGCTTTACAGCACAACGCTGACGGCAATCCTGGCTGGTTTTCGATGAAGGCGGCTCTTCCTGCGCTGAGCGTCGGTGCGATGATCGCGCAACCCGGCGGTGCTCCACCCTCATAGAGGCGCATCAAGTACTTCGCGCAGCTGATCGACGGTGGGCGAACCAGCCAGCCCGGCAGGAGTGCGGAACACTCGACAGGCGAGCCCCACCGGCGTGTGCTCGTCGGCGAAGGGGTCGGAACCGTCAATGAGGACGGTCGGGGACCCGTGGAACCCGAGGCGGGCGGCGTCCTCGGCAGTCTCGACTCGCTGATGCACGACGCGGACGTCCGATCGGCCGTCGAGGGCCTCGGTGAGCCGCCGGTCGAGCACCTCCCAGTTCGGGCACCCGTCGAAGTACTGCAACGTGATCTCCATGATCCACTCCTCTCAGGCTCTGTCCGCGCGGACCGCGGCCGGTGACGCCGTCTCAGGCGACGCGGCCGCCGCTTGGCTCTTGCGGGCACGCGCGGCGCGCAGCCCGTTGGCGATGACGACGACCTCGGCGACCTCGTGGACGAGCACGACTGCGGCCAGGCCGAGCACGCCGGTGATGGCCAGCGGCAGCAGCACGGTGATGATCGCCAGGGACAACACGATGTTCTGGTTCATGATCGCCCGGCCGCGGCGGGCGTGCCGCAGCGCCTGCGGGATCAGGCCGAGGTCGTGTCCGGTGAAGGCGACGTCGGCGGACTCTATCGCGGCGTCGGAGCCGGTCGCGCCCATCGCGATGCCCACGGTCGCACCGGCCAGGGCGGGGGCGTCGTTGATGCCGTCGCCGATCATCGCGGTGGGTGACTGCTCGGAGAGCTGGGCCACGATGCGGGCCTTGCCCTCCGGCCGCAGCTCGGCGTGCACGTCGCCGATCCCGGCGATCTGCGCCAGGGCGTGGGCGGTGCGGGCGTTGTCTCCGGTGAGCATGCTCACCTCGACGCCCTGGCTCTTCAGCGTGCGCACGACGTCGGGGACCTCGGGGCGCAGCTCGTCGCGGACCCCGATCGCCCCGGCCAGGCGGCCGTTGACGGTGACGAGCACGCAGGTCTGGCCCTCGGCCTCCAGGTCCTCGACCCGGGCCTTGAGCGGTCCGGCGTCGATCCAGCGGGGGCTGCCCACGCTCACCCGGAGGCCGTCGACGGTGCCGCCGATGCCGTGGCCGGCCTCCTCCGTCACCTCTTGCGCGGCGGGGGCTCCCTGGCCCGCGGTGGCGATGGCGGCGGCGAGAGGGTGCGTCGAGTGCTGCTCCACCGCCGCGGCCCAGGCGAGCACCTGCGCGTCGTCGAAGCAGTCGGCGGCGACGACGGCGGTTACCTCGGGCCGGTTGCGGGTCAGGGTGCCGGTCTTGTCCACGGCGAGGTGGCGGATGCCGCCGAGGCGCTCGAAGGCGGCACCGCTCTTGATGACGACGCCGAACTTCGTCGCAGCCCCGATCGCGGACACCACCGTGACGGGCACCGCGATCGCCAGCGCGCACGGGCTGGCCGCGACGAGCACGACCAGGGCGCGGGTGATCCAGGTCTCCGGGTCGCCGAGCAGCGAGCCGAGCACGCCGACCAGGACGGCGAGGACCATCACGCCGGGCACCAGCGGACGGGCGATCCGGTCGGCGATGCGGGCCCGGTCGCCCTTCTCGGTCTGGGCCTGCTCGACCAGCTCCACGATGGTGGTCAGCGAGTTGTCGGTGCCCGCCGCGGTCGCCTCGACCTCCAGGACCCCGGCGGTGTTGATCGCGCCCGCCGACACTGCATCATCGGGGGCGACCTCGACCGGGATCGACTCGCCGGTGATCGCCGAGGTGTCCAAGCTGGAGCGACCGGACCGGACAGTCCCGTCGGTCGCGACCCGCTCGCCGGGGCGGACCAGCAGCACGTCGCCGACGGCGATCTCCTTGGCCGGGACTTCGACCGAGGCATCGTCGCGCAGCACGGTCGCGGTCTCCGGCACAAGCTTCAGCAGCGCGCGCAGGCCCCCGCGGGCGCGGTCCATCGCCTTGTCCTCCAGGGCCTCGGCGATCGAGTAGAGGAACGCCAGTGCGGCGGCCTCTTCGACGTAGCCGAGGATGACCGCGCCGACGGCGCTGATCGTCATCAGCAGCGCGATCCCCAGCTTCCGCTTGACGAACAGGTTCCGCAGAGCGCCGGGCACGAACGTGTACGCGCCCAGCAGCAGGCCCGCCCAGAACGCGACCAGCGCCGCGACGTGCAGTTCCGACCACTCCAGCACCAGGCCGGTGCCGAACGCGACGCCGGAGAGGATCGGCACCACCAGACCCGGATCGCGCCACCACGGGCGCTCGGCCTCCTCGGCCTCTTCGGCGGCACTGGTGGTCGGCTCGTCGCAGCCGCAGGCGGCGCTCACGAGGCGTCCCCTGAACCGGTCGCGGCGCAGCAGCCGGGCACCGAACAGTGCGGGTCGATGCACGGCGCGCTCTCGTCCACCGCGAGCGTGACGTCCACCAGCGCCGTCAGCGCCCCGGCCAGGTGCGGGTCGGCGATCTCGTAGCGGGTCTGGCGGCCCTCGGGCTCGGCGACCACGATCCCGCAGTCGCGCAGGCACGTCAGGTGGTTGGACACGTTCGAGCGCGTCAGCCCCAGCTCGCGCGACAGCACGGCAGGGTGGCTCGGGCCGTCGAGCAGGGACATCAGGATCTTGGAGCGCGTCGGGTCGGCCATGGCCCGGCCAAGCCGGTTCATGACGTCGAGGCGCGAAGCAATAGTCAGCATGCACTGAACTATACAGTGCACGCTGACCAATCGTCCAGATGCAGGGGCTGCCGCACGCGCTCCGCGCGCTTGCCCTCGGGAATCGCGGTCACCTCTTGCGCCAGCTCGGCCACGTCGGCATCCCGCGGCCCTTCCACGTCTCCACCAAGCCGGCGACCCAACGCACGGACGCGAAGAGGGCGTAACCGGCCCCGGCGAGGCCAGCGCCGACCGCGAGCCAGCGCCCGATCCCGAGCCACACGCTCCCGTCCACGTCCACCGCCCACTGAGCGCCCGTGATGAGCCCGGCGATGCCCATCCAGAGCCCGGCGACGACCACGACCACCGGCAGGAGGGCGAGGCGCATCGCCGCGGCGACCGACCAGAGCTGACGGGCCCCCAGCGTCGCCGTGGCGGCGATGATCCGCTCGGCGCGCTCGTTCGACGCGTCGATGTTCGCCGTCATCGTGGCCGAGGCCTCCCCGGCGACCTGCTCGACCGCCTTCTCGACCCGCTCCTCGGTGCGCTTCTCGATCCGCTGCACGGCACCGCCGACCTGGCTCACGAGCTTCTGGTTGTCCTCGGCCAGGGACTGGAGCTTCTCAGCCGCCGAGGCCGTAGCTGCTCGATTCATTTGCGCTTCGGCGATCAAGCTCTGCGAGGCGCTCTGCAGCTGCTTCCCGTCGAGACTCTGCGCGAACTCTCTGAGCGTGCTCTCGATCTCGCTCAGTCTGCTCTCGACGCTCTCGATCTGCGGCGACTTGTTGACGGACGGCTGCAAGGTCGACGGCAGGCCCTTCAGCTCCTCCTTGACGGTTTCCTCGATCGCGATCCGCAGATACGACTTCAGTCCGTTCACGGCCTTCGTCTGCCTGTTGACCGCTGCGATGACGTCGGCGTTCGTAGGCTCCGACAGATTCGACGCCGTCGAGCTCGGCTCGGTCTCCTGCTGCTCGTTATTTCGTCGAGAATGCTCATTGCTCTGCTCCTTCGGTCGGTTGTTCTCGTGGAACTCGAAGATTTGCTGTGCGCCCTCGGCGGTGAACTCGGGCGTCAGCCCGGATGCTTTCTTCCGGCCGAGCTTGCCGTTGTCGGCCCGGCGCATCTTGTACGTCCAGCCGTCACGCTGGGTCTCTGCGAGGGCGACGCCATGCTCGTCGAGTACCTCGGTGAATCCCGCCCTGTCCACTGACCGCTTGTCCCGCAGCGAGGCGGCGACCTTGTCCCCGAGGATGCGCTCGAATCCGACTGACGCGAAGTCCTCCTGGCGCTGCGACCAGTCCGGCTTTGCTTGCTCCGGCGACGGGAGGACCTGGCACCCCTCGTCTTGCATCAGTTCGTCGTTGGCCTGGCGCAGGCCGTTCTTCCACGACGTGTTCCGCTGCAGCGACTTCCCGGTGAGGTTGTCGTGGTTGATGACGTAGATGTGGTTGTGCAGGTGCCCGCCGGCCGAGTCGGCGTGGGTGACCACGAGGTGATCGGCCGAGTGCATCCGCTCCGCGAGCTTCACGCCCAGCTCATTGACCCGCTGCACGTGCCCCCGGTCGTTCTTGCCGAACTCGTCCGGCGAGAAATTCTGCGTGTACGAGTACAGCTCGTTCTTCCGCCCGTGGGCCCTCGCCAGAGCCTCTGCGCGGGCGACGAAGGCCCACGGCGACTCCACCGAGCACGACATCGCTGCGGCACGATCGGTGCCGGTCTGGACGTGCTCTGTGCGCTTGTCCTTGTCGTTGCCGTACAGCGCGTACCCGACCGAGTCGCTGGCGGACCGCGACGGCTTCACGTTGACCGTACTCATAGCGCCGTCCGATCCCCGAGCTGTGCCCGCACGGCATCCATCGATTCCATGACCTCGCGCAGCAGATCGTCGTCGAGGGCACCACCGCGACGCACCGCCTGGTTCAGGTTGATCCCGATTCGGCGCACCTGCTCGACCGCCTGACCCAGCTCCGGCGACGGCGTGGAGGCCGCCGCGACCTCTAGATGCCCGAGACCGTCCCGGCGGGAGTCCAGGGCGTCGAGAATGACCGTGCGTACCCATTTGCTCGGCTTCACACCGAGCCTGCGAGCACGTCGCCGAACCGCTTCGCGCTCCGCCTTCGTGAACCGCACGTCGATGCTCACGTCGCGATTCGCCTGGGGCTCATCGACTCCATGACCATCATTGGTGTTGGGAGCCGTACGGTCAGGGCCAGCAGGGTACTTGTAGCGCATGTCGATCACGCCCGTGCCCACTTCGATCCGCTCGGTGCGGGCGGCGATCGCGGAGAGCAGCGGCATGGGTGCGGCGGACTGCTGCGCGAAGTGGTGGACGCGGAAGTAGGCGCCGTTGACGCCCAGTTCCTCGGCGCCCACGGCGATGTCCATCGCGTCGTGGAGCATCTGGCGGGCGGTCAGGCCGCCCTGCTCGGGGCGGCCGCCGTAGTGACCGAAGCTGAGGAATCCGAAGGCTCGCATGAGACAAGCCTAGCCCGGGTGGTTGAAAAGTTGATGAATAGTGTCGGAGCAGGGCGTGTGGGCGCGGGTGCTCGCGAAGGTCCAGTCGCTGACGCATCAGCGCGGCGAGCTCGACTGGATGGCCTCGATCGACTCGACGATCGTGCGCGTGCATCAGCACGGCGCGACCCTCAAGCGGGACACAAAGGGCCAGGTCGAACGACAAGGAGTTCAGGGCCGAGCCTCCTGATCACGCGATCGGCCGTTTCAACAAAATCAAGCAATGGCGCGGCATCGCGATGCGCTCCGACAAGACCGCCCGGAACAATCACTCCGCCGTCTGCCTCGCCGCAACACTCCAATGGGTTTAGCAACACGCCCTACTGGGCCTGGCGGCCATCGAGCACCTCGGTGCGCTCGTGCGGGCCCTCGTGCCGCAGCGCCCCGCCTTCACCGACGCGGAGCCCGCCCCCGCCCCCGAGCACCTCGCCGACGCACCGTCGATCGCGCAGGTGCAGATGGTCGTCGTCTCCTCCCCGGCCCCGGAGGAGACCACCGTCGGCGGTGGCTCCTGGTACGCGCTCGGGCAGCACGGCGAGCAGCTCGCCCTGCTGGTCCCCGGTGAGGACGGCGCCGAGGTGCGCGAAGCCGCGCCGGGCTCCCTCGCGGACGCGCTGTGCGCGAAGGTGATCGGCGCGATAGATCACGTCACCGCCCACGCCGCGGGGAGGGCCGCCTGATGAGCTTCCAGGGCATGGACACCGAGCAGGTCACGGGACAGTCCGAGGCGCTCGCCCGGGCGGCGCAGCGCCTCGAGGGGCTGCTCGGCGGCTGAACGCTCTGCTCAGCGCGCGACGTCGAGCTGACCGACCCAGGAGATCGGGGAGACCCGGCCCTCCTCGAGCTGGTACTGGCAGCCGACGATCCCGAGCCTGCCCTCGGCGACCGCGTCGGAGATGACGGTGGACTGGCGCATGAGGGCGTTGACCGTCTCGTTGAGGTGGCGACGGCCCACGGCGTCCACGTCGATCAGCGTCGGCTCGACGTAGGGGCTGACCTGCTGGGTCGCGAACCACTCCTGCTGTACGGCCGGGCGGATCTCCTCGAGCTCCTTGCGGATCGCGGGGGTGACCTCGCTGGGGTTCGCGGTGGTCTGGTCGATCGCGGCCTTCACTGCGCCGCAGGAGCCGTGGGCGAGCACCACGATGACGGCGACGCCGAGCTCCGCGACCGCGAACTCCATGGTCGCGACCGTGTTCTCGTTCGCGATCTGGCCAATGTTGCGCACCACGAAGAGATCGCCCAGGCCGCAGTCGAAGAGGATCTCCGCCGCGACGCGTGAGTCGGAGCAGCCCAGGAACGCCGCGTTCGGCGCCTGCGCCCCGATCAGCTCGGAGCGACGGGCCGCGTTCTGCTGCGGGTGGCGCAGCTCCCCGGCCATGAACCTCTCGTTCCCCTCGGCGAGGGCGTCCCAGGCCTGCTGGACGGTGACGCGGGGAGTAGTCATGGGGGCGGTCCTTCGTGGTGGGGTCCGCCGGGCGGGTCCGCTCGGCGCAGGGGCGCGACCTCGCGGGCTCACGCCCCGCCGCAGGATACTCCCGCGTCCGCTCCGGCTCCGTGGCGTCCGCCGTGAGGGCGTCGCCTCAGGCCTCGTGCTGGTTCACGACCAGCGGGTCCGAGGCGCGCAGCACTGCCGGATCCAGCTCCATCACCGGTGCGGGGTTGTGGAGGAACCGGCCCCTGACCAGGGCGGGCAGCACCTCGATACCGTCCCGCGGGATCTCCCCCTGGCATACGACGATGCGCGCTGCGGAGATGACCTCGCCCGCGGCCCGCACTCGGGCGGCGTCCATGGCGTCGTTCGCGCCCGCGATGACGACGATCGAGTTCTCGCCGTCCTCCGCGACCGTCACGATCGCCAGTCCCGTCGGCCCCTCGATCTCCGCGACATGGCCGAGGTCGACGCCGGCCTCGCGCAGCGCGGACAGCGCCACCTCGGCCTGGACGTCGGAGCCGACGGCACCCACCATCGCGACCCGGGCGCCGAGGCGCGCGGCGGCGACCGCCTGGTTCGCTCCCTTGCCGCCGGGGAGCATCTGCCCGCCCGTGCCGTGCAGCGTCTCCCCGGGCCGGGGGTGGCGCTGCACCTGCGCGAGGAGGTCGACGTTCACGGAGCCGACGACGACGATCGTGCCGTCGGGCGAGGAGGCGGTCGCAGCGGTCATGACGGGAAGCCTTCGGTCAGGAGGCGTGATCCACGCAGGTCCTCGCCGTCGGCCGGACCTCGAGGCGGGCGCGCGGGATCGGCCGCCCGCACACCTCGCAGATGCCGTAGCTGCCGTCCTCGAGCCGCTGCTCGGCGGCGTCGAGATCGACGAGGTGCTGCTCGTCACCGGCCAGCAGGGCCTCGGTGCGGGAGCGGTCCACGGCGGTGGTCTGCCCCTCCGGGTCGTGCTCGTCGTCGGTCGAGGTCAGCGCCATCCCGTCGAGGATCGCGGCGTGGTCGCGGCGGAGCGCCTCGATCCGCTCGTGGGTGCGGGTGCGTTCGGCCTCGAGCAGGGCGCGGAGGTCGTCGGAGACCACTCAGCCCTCGCTGCCGGAGATGTTGACCTGCCACACGATGCCGAAGCGGTCGGTGAAGGCGCCGTAGACATCGCCCCACATCTGCTTCTCGAGCGGCATCGTGATCTCTTCGCCCACGGACAGCTTCTCGTAGGCGCTGCGCAGCACCGCCTCGTCATCCCCCATCAGGGAGAGGGTGACGTTGGTGCCGCGGGTGTACCCGCCCATCCCCTCGACGACGTCGGAGGCGTGCAGGCGGATCAGCTCGGTGACCTCGAGGGCCTCGCCGTAGAACTCGAACGCCTCCCGGGTGTTGCCGTCGAAGTCGAGGTAGGGGTGCAGTGCAGCGGGCATGGCGGACGTCCTTCTCGGCGCCGGCGTCGGCTCGGTGCCGGGCGCTCGGGGAGAGCCTAGGCGCAGGGGCCGACAGTCCACGAGAGGGGCGGACGGGGCAAAACACCTCGGGCCAGTCGCTCGTCAGATACGCCTCGACAGCCCGATGTCGGAACGAGTAGGGCTTGCCGCGTCGGATGATCCCACGGAGGGAGTCCAGTCGCTGCGCGGCGACGCCGGGGTATGCGTCGGCAGCGATCTTCCGCATCAGCGAGGACTTCCCGAGGCCCGCCTCACCGAGGATGGTGCGGCCCCGGTCGTGGAGGCCTGCGAGTTGGCGAGGCCGCAGGACGTCGCGCCAATCGCTGAGCTGCGCCGTGCGGCCGGCCCAGACCTGCGGGACGGTGTCGGCGCCGGGGCTGAACCGCGAGTCGAGCGGTGTGCGCACGGCGTTAAGTGGCTCTTCACAGTTGACGGTGTAGTTCGGTTCTGAATCCTCCGGTGTCGAGTAGGGCGCGGATGACGTAGTGGGCGAGATTGCGGAAGCCGAGGGCGGTGCTACGGAGGTGCTTGAGGCGGCCGTTGATCGCTTCTGTCGCGCGTCAGACTTAGTGGCAGGGCCGTTATGTAGGTCCTGAAGGAGAGTCAGACATGGGTAGACCACCCTCGATTCCGGCGGAGAAGAAGACCCGGATAGTGCTGAGCGTGCTGGCCGGCGAGATGTCCATCGCCGAAGCGGCACGCAAGGAGAAAGTCAGCGAGCAGTCCATCGGACTGTGGAAGGCCGAGTTCCTGGAAGCCGGCAAGACCGCCCTGGTGGCCGGCAAGTCCGGACCATCCTCCCGAGAGGAACAGCTGGAGGCCGAGGTCGCCGAGCTGACCCAGGCCTTGGGCGAGGCACACCTGGAGGCCAGGGTGTGGAAGAAGTCCGCGGAGGGCCGGCTGGGCCCTTCGAGGACCTCGAGGTGATCCGCGTGGAAGCGGGCATGTCGACCGCGAGGTTCTGCCAGCTCTTCGACATGCCCGAGCGGACCTGGCGCCGCTGGCAGGCCAAGGCCCGCACCGGGACGGCGGTGAAGGGACCGTGGCCGCAACCGGCACGGCAGGCCGCCAGGGAACTGGTGGTCAAGCACGCGCTGGCCCATCCGGCGTGGGGGCATCGGAAGATCTGGGCGATGGTCCGCCACGACGGGCATGTGGTTTCCGAGGCGACCGTGCTGCGGATCCTGCGCGACGAGGGGCTGATTCTGCCCGCGCAGTACCAACGGGAGCGACGGAAGCTGGCCGAGCGGCGCAAGGCCGCGTTCGCCACCGAGCCCTCAGGCCCGAACCAAGTCTGGCAGCTGGACTTCAGCGAGTTCGAGACCACCACCGGAGGGACCTGGCGGCTGGCCGGGTGCCGGGACTACTGGTCCAAGTACGAGCACCCCTTCCACGTTTCGCCCACCGGGAACCAGCACGACGCGATCGACGCGATCGAGTTGGCCCTGGCCGACTACGAGGCCATGTTCGGTCACCCGCTGGTCGAGGCCTGCCCGGTCGATCCCGAGACCGGTGAGCTGTTGCCCGTGGTGACCATCGTGACGGACAACGGCGGGCCGTTCCGGTCCTTCCGCTTCGAGTCCTTCATCGCCGCCCACCCCGAGCTACACCACGTGCGCACCCGAGTGAAGCCCCCGGGGCAGAACGGGTCCCGTGAACGCGGCTTCGGCACGCTGAAGTACGAACGGCTCTACCTGGACGAGATTGACGACGCGATCGTGCTCGCCGAGCGGGCCGAGGACTACCGGATCGAGTACAACGAGCTCCGGCCCCACGAGGCCATCTCATGGAACCGGCCCAAGGAGGTGCACCTGGGCCTGGCCGACCCCACCACCCCGACATTCAAAACCAAGGAAATCCTGCCAACTACTTGACGCGGGACACCGCGGCGCTCTAAACCCTATTGCACCCGGGTAGTGGGAGGAGGCGCCCTTCAGATCTGGTGCTCTCATGGGGCTCAGCCGATGATCGCGGACCAGGGATCGGTCCTGATCTACGTTGACTTCGCGATGCGCAAGACGCAGTTCACCTCGTTAGTTGCCCTCGCGAAGACCACCAGGTCTCCTACTGTCTGGAGGTGCACAGCGCCCACCTCCTGCGTACGCTCGTCCGCGTGACCTCCTTGCCCTCGATCTCCCTGCGCCGACGCCGCTTCGCGCTCTACGCCCTGTTCCTGCTGCCTGGCCTGAGCATGTCGGCCTGGGCCGCCCGCACCCCGGCGGTGCGGGACCTGCTGGACGCCTCGACCGCGCAGATGGGGCTGGTGCTCTTCGGCCTCTCGATCGGGTCGATGCTGGGGATTCTCTCCTCCGGACCGCTCGTGATGCGGCTCGGCACCCGTCCCGTGGTCCTCGCGGGTTCGACGTTGGTGGTCGTCGCACTGCCCACGATCGCGCTCGGCGCCTCGATGGGACAGCCGCTCCTCACCGCCTTCGGCCTCGCGCTGTTCGGCGGCGGCATGGGCGGCGACGCCGCGGCCCGCGATCTGGAAGGACCTGCGGCTCGTGTGCATCGGCGGGGTCGTGCTCGCCATGGCGCTCGCCGAGGGCACCGCCAACGACTGGCTGCCGCTGATCATGGTCGACGGGCACGGCGTCGGCGCGACGATGGGCTCGCTCGTGTTCGCGCTGTTCGCGGCCTCGAGGACGATCGGCCGCTTCTCCGGCGGGCCGATCGTGGAGCGCGTCGGCCGCTCCCGCGTGCTCCTGGTCAGCGCCCTGTTCGCCGCGACCGGCCTCGCGCTCATCGCCTACGTGGACAGTCAGGTCGTGGCCGTCGTCGCCGTCGCGCTCTGGGGCCTCGGCGCCTCCCTCGGCTTCCCCTCGCGGTCGCGCTCCTCGCGGCGGTGCTCAGTCCCGCCACCGCGACGCGCAGGCCGACGGCGGAGGAGCAGCTGGGGACGGCGGAAGCAGGGGGAGGGTCCGCGGCGTCTGTTCTGTGAGGTGAACAGGCCGTGTTCCTCGGCGGCGCCGCGCTCAGACGTGCAACGTTCGGGCCTTTTCACGCGCGTGCACGTCGGGGCTCTCCATCTGGATGGTCGCGTGCTCGAAGGCGACGGGGAAGTGTGTGCGCACGCACTCGTGGACCTCCTCGAGGATCTCCATCGCGTGTGACGAGCCGAAGCACTCCTCGCCCACCACCACGTGCGCGGAGAGGATCGGCAGGCTGCTGCCGACGTTGGAGGCGTGCAGGTCGTGGACGTCCTGGACGTGCTCGAGAGCCAGCAGGTGCTCGCGCACCTCGTCGAGGTCCACGCCCTCGGGGGCGTACTCCATGAGGATCCGCAGGGTGTCGCGCAGGATCCGCACCGCGCGCGGCACGATCAGCGCCGCGATGAACAGGCCCGCGAGCGCGTCGGCCTGCTGGAAGCCGGTGAAGCGGATGACCAGCGCCGCGACGATCACGCCGAGGGAGCCGAGCGCGTCGTTGGCGACCTCGAGGAAGGCGGCCTTCATGTTCAGGCTGGTGTCCCTGCCGCCGGCGAGCACGAGGATCGCCACCAGGTTCACCGCGAGCCCGACCGCGCCGAAGACGAGCAGCTCCGTCGAGGCGATCTCGGGCGGGGCGGCGAGGCGGCGCAGCCCCTCGATCGCGGTGTAGGTGCCGACGACGATCAGCAGCGTCGCCTGGGCCAGCGCCGCGAGCACCTCGATCCGGGCGAAGCCCCAGGTGCGGGTGGGGCTCGCGGGGCGCAGCAGCATCGTCGCCGCGATCAGGGCGACCAGCAGCCCGGAGGCGTCCACGAGCGCATGCGCGGTGTCGGTGAGCAGGGCGAGGGAGCCCGTGACCACGCTGCCGACCGCCTGCGCGAGGACGATCAGCGCCGTCAGCCCGAAGGCGATCGCGAGGCGGGTGCGGCCGGTCGTCGGGGAGGCATGGCTGTGGCCGTGGGTGTGCGAGGCGGTCATCGCGGGCTCTCCTCGTCGGCCGGGCCGCCGCCGACGCGCGGGTCGTGCAGGTGCTCGTGGATCGTCGGCGCCGCGCCCGCGCCGGAGAGCATCGTCGCGGCCATGGCGAGCAGGGAGCGCAGCTGCTCCGGGTCCGACAGGGAGAACCAGGAGGCGCGGCCCTCGCTGCGGGAGCGGATCAGTCCGCAGTCCCGCAGGCAGGCGAGGTGCTTGCTGACCGTGGACTGGGCCAGGTGCAGGTGGTCGACGAGATCCCGTACCCGGTGCTCGCCGGTGGAGAGGTGCTGGAGCAGCGTGAGCCGAGTCGGCTCGGCCAGCGCGTGGAAGAGCGCGGCCTGGGACTCGTCCACGTCGAAGAGAGGGGGAGAGGATTCCATCGGCATCGCCATATGGCAATGATAGCGATGAATGGCGATGAATGGGAGGTAGGGGCGCGGGTTCTCGTGGCGACTTCCGTGGACGTCATGTGCTTCAGGTGCGTGATGTACGTGGATTTCTTCGGTGACTCCCCGGCTCGGAGGCGGACGGTCGGCGTTCGGTGGGGAGGGGTGGGCGACGACGGGCCCTCGCCGCTGGTTTATGCCCCCTAGGGGTATAGGGGCAAGCCATGAGCACACAGCACGAGGGGCACGGGCGGCAGGACCCCACGTCGCCCTCGGCGTCGGAGGCGGCGATCGGGGCACGCACCAGCACGACGGCCACGACATGCACGCCGGTCACGACGCGTACGCCGGGCACCACGGGCACGGCGATCACGTCGCGCAGTTCCGTCGGATGTTCTGGATCATGCTGGTGATCGCGGTGCCGGTCGTCGGCCTTTCGCCGATGTTCGCGCACCTGATCGGCTAGCGCATGTCGATCACGCCCGTGCCCACTTCGATCCGCTCGGTGCGGGCGGCGATCGCGGAGAGCAGCGGCATGGGTGCGGCGGACTGCTGCGCGAAGTGGTGGACGCGGAAGTAGGCGCCGTTGACGCCCAGTTCCTCGGCGCCCACGGCGATGTCCATCGCGTCGTGGAGCATCTGGCGGGCGGTCAGGCCGCCCTGCTCGGGGCGGCCGCCGTAGTGACCGAAGCTGAGGAATCCGAAGGCTCGCATGAGACAAGCCTAGCCCGGGTGGTTGAAAAGTTGATGAATAGTGTCGGAGCAGGGTGAGGGGATGCCGGGTGGGGTGGCTCATGCCGGGAATGCTGCCGCCGCCGTCGAGCGGCGGTCGCGCAGGTGCCTCCAGCACCCGGCAAGAGCGCCGAGCACGGCGATGCTCAGCAGCGCCAGCCCGGGGCCGGGGAGCCGGCCGCCGAGCCCGTCCTCGAGGAGGAACTCGAGGGCGAATAGCCAGTGCAGCACCACCAGCAGGGCCAGTGGCACCGTGAGCAGAGCCAGCAGTAGAGCGCTGAGGCGCCGTGGGCGCAGCGCCGCGGTCACCGCGAGAACCACCACGAGCGGTGCAGTGAACACCCACAGCAGATGCGGGACACCATCGTGCAGGCGCGCGGCGGCCGGCAGGAGCTCCAGATGCATCTCGTCCTCGTGGAACGGGGTCCACCACAGCGGCGCCCCCAGTCCCACCACGGCAGTGACAGCGGAGACCAGCGAGGCGATTCCCACCCTGCGCCCTCCACGCGTCCCGTCACGAGGACCTTCAGGCGGCTCGTCCCGCAGCTCCGGACCGGAGCCCGGCGCCAGCAGCGCCGCCGCCGTCAGCAGCACGGATCCGAGTAGTACGGGGATGAAGAAAAGGGTCGGCGCCCCCACAGCCCTGCCACCCCGCCACTGCCCGTCGGCACCCTGTCCGTCCCACATGAAGACCATCGCCGCGGGCTGGATGACGATGAGCACCGTCAGCACCGCATGCGCCGCCGCCAGACCGGCCCACAGCGCCCCCGGACCGCGGGAGCGGCGGGTGTACGCCACAAGGGCCAGCAGCGCGGGCAGGAGCAGCAGCCAGACCAGCACCAGCACTGCCGAGATTGGGTGCAGGAACGCATCGGTGAGCGCGATCAGCGGTTCCGCGGCCACGGGGCCGCCCACGTAGATCCATGCCGGGCCGAGCAGGCTCAGCCAGGGCAGGACGGTGGCGAGGGTCGCGAGCAGGGCGGGGGTGTGCCGTCTCATCGTTCGCGCGCTTCCTCACGCTGTCGCGCGAGGTCCTCCGGGGTGGCCTCCTCCACCCCCTCGGCTCCGGCATCTCGGGCGTCGGTCTCCACAGGCTGGTTCCGCACCTGCTCCGGGGTCATCCCGAGGAAGTTCACGTCATCACTCCTGCGTCGGGGGCACCGGCGGGGCCGGCGCTCATGGCGTGGTCGCGCGTGTATCGCCTCAGTTTATGGAGAGTCGGGGGGCTGTGGCGATGGGGAGAATTCCCGTTCAGCCACGATGCCGCAGCGTTCAGATCCGCGCGAGCGTGGAGCCGGGCACGAACTCGCCGGGGATCACCTCGTGGCGGACCTCCCGCCGTTCGGGACCGGTGCTGCCGGGCGGGCCCTCACCCGCATCCTCCGCGGCGATGAGCAGCTCGCCCATCCGCGCCACTGCGCGTTGCACCACCTGCGCCACGGGCAGACGCACGGTGGCGAGCCCCAACAGGTCCAGGCCATCGCCCATCCCGTCGAACCCCACCGCGGAGACGTCCTCGCCGATCCGCACCCCGCGTGCGGCGGCGGCGCGCAGAAGATCCAGCGCCACATAGTCCACCGGGCAGACGATGCAGCTCAGCTGCTCCGCCTCGGCCAGGTCCAGGGCCCGCACCACCCCGTCGGCCTCCGGCAGCAGCTCCACCTCGCGGGTGGCGACCCCCAGCTCCGTGCAGCGCGCCAGCAGGCTGCGCACCCGCTGATCGAACACGCGCGAGTACAGTACCGGGGCGCGCAGCACCGCGATCCGTCGGTGCCCGCGCGCGTGGATCTGCTCGGCCATGAGCCGGCCGTGCGTGGCCTCGTCGTAGCTGACCGAGTCGATCAGCGGATGCGCATTGGGGCGACCGACGATCATCATCGGCACCGAGCTGACGGTCTCCACGAGGTCCTCCGCCGCCGTGACCCCGGTGCCGATGAACACGCCGGCCACGCGCTGGCCCAACAGGCGGTGCAGTCCCTCGACCTCCGCGGTGCCGTAGTCGTGGCGGAAGGCGGTGACGGAGATGAGGGTGCGCCCGGCGTCCTCGACCGCCCGATGCATCTCCGCGTGCAGATGCCCGTAGGCGGGGTTGGTGGCATCGCGGATCAGCAGACCGAGCTGCCGACCGTGGCGCTGCGCGAGTCCGCTGGCCACGAGGTTGTGCACGTAGCCGAGGCGCTTGGCGGCCTCATGCACGGTGATCAGGGTGTCTGGAGAGACGCGCTCGCCCTTGTTCTGGAACACCCGCGAGACCGTGGAGCGGGAGACCCCCGCGGCGCGGGCCACGTCCTCCATCGTCGGCTGGCGAGCCATCGAGCAATACCTCCCAGATGCATAAGTCGCCGCACGATAACCCTCCTCAGTGGCGGTCCCGGCGTCCCGACGGTGACGTGCGGGTGAAGACTCCCGGTCACCGGCTCGCGCGGCCCAGAGCCGACGCTGAACAGCGAATGAACATGTGATGGCAATGTGCCGAACACCAGGCCGACGGACGGAAAACTCACGCCCGTTCACACCATCGGGCGACATTGTGGGAGCGCTCCCACCTGCGGTGACAGATGGCGTTCATAGCCGGTTCACCTGCACCGATGCCTTCTTGGCGGAGCGGCGGCCGACGGCCTACGGTCTCGGTGACGGCAGCGCATGCGCCCCCTCGGTCCCGTGCATCGGTCCCGTGAGCGGCTCGGCCTGAACCCGCGAGCGACCCGGACTGTGCATCCCGGGATCGTCCCCGAGGCCTGTGCTCGCCGCCGTCGCTGCTACAGACCACCCCGCCGTGATCCCCACGGGCTCGACCACCGCACGCTGGGAGCGCTCTCATGACCACCACCGTCCGCACGCACTCGCGTCGGCGATCCACCACCGCCGCCGCGGGTGGCCGGGACGCCGCGTCCAGCACCCACGCCACGGGGAGCACGGCCACCGGTGATGCCCGCACCGCCGATGGCTCCGGGTCCACCGGCGTGGTGACCGCCGAGCAGCGCCGCCGCTCCCCGCAGCGCCGCCGCCGTGTGCGCCGGGACGCCCTGCTGTTCGCCGCGCTCATCGCCCCGAACCTCATCGCAATCATCGTCTTCAGCTACTACCCGTCGATCTACAACATCGGCCTGAGCTTCTTCGACTGGGACTTCGTGGACCCCTCGCCGGAATGGGTGGGCACCGAGAACTACACCGACCTGTTCACCGATCCCAAGTTCGGCCGCATTCTGCTGAACACGCTGATCTTCACTCTGGTCAGCGTGTTCGGGTCGATCATCGGCGGGATCCTGCTGGGGAGCCTGCTGGCCACGAAGCTCCCGCTGACCGGCTTCGCCCAGACCATGGCCTTCGCCCCGCACATGCTGCCCGGCGCCGCCGTCGGCACCCTGTGGCTGTTCATCTTCGACCCGAACTACGGGCTCTCGCGCTGGCTGTTCTCGCTGGTCGGCATGGCATCTCCGGACTGGACCACCACCTCGGACTGGTCGCTGTGGGCGATCACCATCGCGTATACCTGGCAGCGTCTGGGCTTCGTCACCGTCATCTGCTACACCGCGATCCTGGACCTGCCCAAGGACCTGTATGAGGCCGCCGCCCTCGACGGTGCGCACGGCTGGAACCTGTTCCGTTACCTGACGCTGCCTCTGCTGAGCCCGATCACGTTCTTCCTGTCCATCACAGGTGTCATCTCCGCCGCGCAGGCGTTCGACATCATCTCGATCATGACCGGCGGCGGGCCGGGCATCTCCTCCTCGACCCTGAGCTGGATGGTCTACGAGGAGGCCTTCAAGAAGTTCGACATCGGCTCGGCCTCCGCGGCCGCCACCGTCCTGCTGGTCATCCTGCTGGTCCTCACGTACATCCAGGTCCGTGTGGGAGAGAAGAAGGTGAACTACGACTCATGAGCACCCACGCCACCGTCAACGCGCCAGGGACCGCCGGAACCGCCGAGGCCCCACGTCAGTACCGCCGGGCCCGCGGCCCGCATCGGCCCGCCTGGCAGACCGCGCTGTTCATGGTCGGGATCATCGGCATCATCGCCATCTTCTTCGTCCCGCTGTACTGGCTGTTCTCCTCGGCCTTCAAGCCGCGGGACGCGATCTACACGTGGCCGCTGCAGTGGATCCCCACCGCGCTCACCCTGGACAACTTCGCCGAGGCCTGGTCCACAGCGCCCTTCGACCGCTTCTTCCTGAACTCCATCATCACCACCCTGGTGGGCACCGGACTGGAGATCACGCTGGCGATCCTGTGCGCCTACGCCTTCGCCTTCGTCGAGTTCCGTTACAAGAAGATCGTGTTCGTGCTGATCATCGCGTCGATGATGCTGCCCGGCCACGTCACCCTGATCGTCAACTACATCACCGTGGCGAACCTCGGGTGGCTGAACACCTACCAGGGTCTGATCCTGCCCGGTATCGCCAGCGCCTTCGCCATGTTCCTGCTGCTGCAGCACATGCGCACCATCGACGCGGACATCATGAAAGCCGCAGAGATCGATGGGGCGGGGCACCTGCGCCGGATGACGACCATCGCCATTCCGCTGTCCACGCCGATGATCATCACCGCCACCCTGATCGTGATGGTCGGCAAATGGAACGAGTACGTCTGGCCGCTGATCGTCACCAGCACCACGAACATGCGCACCCTGCCCATCGGCCTGCTCTTCCTGCGCAGCCAGGAGGGCTACTCGAACTGGGGCGCCATCATGGCCGGCACCGTCTTCGTGTCGCTGCCGATGCTCGTGCTCTTCTTCCTCGGCCAGAAACGGATCATCGGCGGTCTCGCCGCCGGTGCCCTGAAGTGACCCTGCCCTCTGACTGAACATCGCCGCCTCACGGGGCATGTGCCCCTGTGCCGGCCCTGCCCCGCCGCCCTGTCCCACCTCGACCTCGATCCCACGACCCGACCCGATCGCACCTTCCCAAGGAGATGTCCATGACCAGCCCCCGTTCCTTCTCCCCGTCGCGTCGCAGCATCCTGACCGCTCTCGGCCTCGGCGCGGCCGGTGCCTCCCTCGCCGCCTGCGGCGCCCCCAACGGCGGCAGCGCGGAGGACGCTGACCAGCCTGTCCGCGACGGCTTCAGCCAGGCTGACATCACCGTGCCCGATGAGTACAAGGACCGCACCCCGATCCTGTTCTGGGCGCCCTTCACCGGCGACCTCCTCGAAGTCCTCAACGGCCTGTTCACCGCCTTCAACGAGTCTCAGAACGACATCGTCGCGGTCGCTGAGTCCGTGGGCGGCTACGCCGATCTGAACCAGAAGTTCACCGCCGCGCTGCAGGCCCGCACCGTGCCCGACATCGTCTGCTTCCCAGAGATGCAGTGGCTGCAGTTCTACTTCTCCGGCGCGCTCGCCCCGCTGGACGGCTACTTCGATGACGAGTGGAAGCTCGACAACTACATCGACAACTACACGCCCGAGTGCAGGGCCGCGGACCAGACCTACCTCGTGCCGTTCGCCCGCTCCACCCCGCTGTTCTACTTCAACCGCACCCGTTACCAGGAGCTCGGTCTGCCGGAGGAGGGCCCCGAGACCTGGGAGGACCTCGCCGAGTTCGGCAAGGAGCTCTCCAGCATCAAGGTCGAGGGACGGCCGCTGAGCGCGCTGGCCTTCTCCACCGACGATGCCTGGTTCTCGCAGGCTGATATCTGGGGCTTCGGCGGCCGCAACAGCGACGACGACTTCAATGTCACCATCGACGGCGATGCCGGGGTCGAGTGGCTGGAGTTCCAGCGCAAGATGATCCACGAGGACAAGGTCGCCTACATGGCCAAGTCTGCTGGCACCGACTTCGAGTCCGGTGTCGCCGCCGGCAAGCGCGGCTCGACCGCAGGCCTGACCGGCACCACGAAGGCCGTCGGCGACAAGTTCGAGGTCGGAACCGCCTACATGCTCTCCAAGGAGGGTCAGGAGAAGGCGGTGCCGACCGGCGGCTCGGGACTGTCGATCGTCCGCGCTGATTCGAAGGACCGCCAGGACGCCTGCGCTGAGCTGTTCCGCTTCCTGGGCACGCCCGAGAACTCCGCGACGTGGCACATCGGCACCGGCTACGTGCCGATCGTCAAGGCCGCCCGCGACACCCAGGAGGTCAAGGACCTCGTGGCGAAGGACCCCAACTACGAGGTGGCCCTCAACCAGCTGGAGATCGCCCGCACCGCCGACTACACCAACTGGTTCCAGTCCGCGATCACCGAGATCTCCACGGCCGCTGCGCAGGTGCACGGTGACGGCACCGACCCCAAGACGGCGCTGGGCTCCATCAAGGACACCCTGCAGGAGATCCTCGACGACAACCGCGAGGACATCGAGAAGATCGACTTCGAGAGGATCTGAGCATGAGCAAGCTCGCCACGAGCGCATCGGACGTGCCCAGCTCTGGCACCTCAGGCGCCCCCGGCACGGCCGGTGCACGGCCCGACCGTCGCATCCCGCAGCTGGTGGGCCATCGCGGCGCTGCTGCGGTGGAGCCGGAGAACACCCTGCTCTCCTTCCGTCGCGGTGTGGCCGACGGGTCCGCGTGGCTGGAGTGCGATGTGCACCTCAGCGCCGATGGTCGAGACGTGATCATCCACGACGCCACCATCGACCGCACCGCGCAGGAGAACTCCCCGCTGCGCACCGGTACCGTCGCCGAGCTCACCCGCGAGCAGCTGGACCGTGTGCTCGTGGGCGGCGACCAGCACATCCCCACCCTGGATGAGGTGCTCGATGCCGCGGTGCGGCCTGACGGCACGCGGGTGCCGCTGCTGGTGGAGATCAAGGCCCCGGCGGCGATCGACCTTGTGCTGGAGATCGTGGGCCGACGGTTCACGCCGGAGGACTTCGCGGCCGATGGCGCGGATGCCTCCGGGCAGCCGCCCGTGACGATCCTGTCCTTCCACGCCGAGCCGCTCGCCGTGGCGCTCGAGCGCGCCCCGTGGATCCCGCGGATGCGCACCACCACGGCGACGTCCCCGGAGTTCTGGCAGTCCGTCCAGCAGCTGCAGGCCACGCAGGTGGGGGTGCGGATCGCCGATGCCCGCCAGGTGGATGTGGAGCGCGCCCGCCAGCTCGGTGTCATCCTGAACCTGTGGACCGCCCGCAGTGAGGAGGAGCTGGAGCGTGCCCTCGAGCTGGGCTGCGACACCATCACGGTGGACGACCCGGCCTGGGCCCGCGAACGGATCACGCAGCGCAGCCGCTGACCGCCCGGCGCGCTCCGCGGCGGCGGCCCCGCTCACCCCTTTCCATCCCCGTGACCCCTTGGAGCACTCGTGACCTCGTCCCTCCCCGCAATCGTCGGCCACCGCGGCACCCCGGAGCAGGCCCCGGAGAACACCCTCGCCTCCTTCCGCCGCGCGATCGCGGATGGGGCACAGCTCCTGGAGTGCGACGTCCACCTCAGCGCCGACGGCCAGGTGGTGGTGATGCACGATGAGAGCATCGACCGCACCGCCGCTGCGGACTCGCCGCTGCGCAGCGGGTCGCTCAGGGAGCTGACCTGGGAGCAGATCCTTCAGGTGCGCCTGGAAGGTGGGGAGCGGGTGCCGCTGCTGAGCGATCTGCTGGAGATGACTACCGTGCCGGTGTTCATCGAGGTGAAGGTCCCCGCGGCGGCCCGCGCCGTGGGAGAGATCCTCGCGGGACTGCCGGCGGGGTCACCGGCCGCGGCCTCGACCGTCATCTCCTTCCATGCCGAGGCGCTCGCCGAGATCCGCCGAGGCGCTGACGTGCCTGTGTCCTACCTGGTCAAGACCGTGGATGAGGACGCGATCCGCGTGGCCCGAGAGCTGGGCGCGGCAGGGATGGGGCCGGCGATCGACGGGCTGTGCCTGGCCGCCGCCCGTGCCGTCCGCGAGGCGGGGCTGTCCCTGAACCCATGGACCATCAACACCCCCGAACAGCTCCAGGTGGCCCTCGCGTGCGGCGCCGACACCATCACGACGGACCGGGCCGCATGGCTGCGGGGCGAGCTCGCCCGGCGATGAGGGGGTTGCCGCGCCGCCCGGTGGTCTGTCACCCCTGTCTGCGATAGTGGAGGAATGAGCATCTCCCATCTTGCGGAGGACACCGCTGCGCTGCGCAAGGCACGCGGGGCGTTCTTCACCCCGGCGCCGTTGTCCCGTTTCATCGCGCAGTGGGCGCTGCGCTCCGCGACAGACCGGATGCTCGAGCCCTCGGCGGGGGATGCCGAGTTCATGGTGGCCGCCGCCCACCGTCTGCGAGAGCTCGCCGGTGATGAGAGTGCCATCATGGTGGATGGGGTGGAGATCCATCCACCCAGCGCCGCGGCCGGAGAACGCCGAGTGCGACAGGCCGGAGCGCAGGCACGGATGAGGGTCGCAGACTTCTTCGATGTCGCCCCGGAACCTCATTTCGACGCCGTGATCGGAAATCCCCCGTACATCCGCTACCAGGACTTCACCGGCACCTCCCGCGCGAAGGCGCAGCGTGCCGCGCTGGCGGCCGGAGTGGCGCTGACGGGCCTCGCCTCCAGCTGGGCGGCGTTCACCGTGCACGCCTCCCAGTTCTTGAAGACCGGTGGGCGGCTAGGGCTGGTGCTGCCGGCTGAACTGCTCAGCGTGAACTATGCAGCGCCCGTGCGGTCCTACCTCTTCAGCGCGTTCGCGAGCATCGACCTGGTCCTCTTCGAGCAGCAGGTCTTCCCGGAGGCGGAAGCGGAAGTGGTGCTTCTCCTTGCCGAGGGGTACGGGCAGGGCCCGGCGCATTTCGCTTCGTTCAGCCACACCCGTGACGCGCAGACCCTGGAAAGCATGCCGGAGGAGCCGCAGCCATGGGTCCCGCTGTCCACCGCGGGGAAGTGGACCGCGAACCAGGTCAGCGGGCGGGTCAGCGCCGACGTTGATGCGCTGCGCCGGAGCGGGACCTTCGCGGAGCTGGCGCAGTGGGGTGAGACAACCCTGGGTACTGTCACCGGCAACAACAGGTTCTTCGCGCTCTCTCCACAACAAGTGCAGGAGCTGGGGTTGCGGGGAGAGGACACCGTGCTGCTCTCCCCGCCCGGCAGCGCCCATCTCCGAGGGCTCGAGCTGACTACGGAGGATCTGCAGCGTCTCGGTTCAGCGGGTGGGGCTACACATCTGTTCTGCCCGCCGGAGAATCCGACCGGTGGCGCCGCCGAGTACATCCGGGTGGGTGAACGCAGTGCGGTGCACAAGGGGTACAAGTGCCGCACCCGCCGCATCTGGTACCGGCCTCCGCTGATGGACCCCGCGGATCTGTTGCTGACGTATATGAACGCTGACACGGTGCGTCTGGTGGGGAACCCGGCACAGGCGCGGCACCTCAACTCGGTGCATGGCCTATACCTCGCCCCGGAACATCAGCGGCTGGGACGTGCCGTACTGGCAGTGGCGGCGCTGAACTCGGTGACTCTGCTGGACGCCGAGACCGTTGGCCGCACCTATGGCGGAGGCATCCTCAAGATGGAACCGCGTGAAGCTGATCGCTGGCTCGTACCCTCGCCCCGGACCGTCGCCGCATGCGCCCCGCGCCTGAAGGCCATCCGGACAGAGGTCGCAGAGCTCTTGAGTGAGGGTGACCTCAGCATGGCGGTCGCGCGGGTCGACGCGATCATCCTGCCCGCGGCAGGGCTCGCCGATGAGGATCGTGTCCACGAGATTCGGCAGGCGCGCCACGCGCTCGCCACTCGACGGGCTGTGCGAGGAGGCTCCCGTGGCCGCCGCTAAGGAGAACACCAAAACCCGGGCGTGGCGAGCATTCGACCATATCGTCCACAGCGCAGAGCGAGATGAGGGCCGCCCCGCTCCCTGGACCTGGAAGGACGGTGGGCCGCACTACGTTCCGGACACCGGGACGCTGTGCCGTCTGCTGGGTGTTCCGCTCGCCCTGGGGGCGACGACGACCAGCGGCGTGCCGGCCCTCGCCCTGGATGTGTGGCTCAGCTATGAAATGCGCCGGGCGGGTTTTGACGGCGATGCCGTCTGGCCGCGGTCGACGCACCCAAGGACTTTGCCACGGCAGATCGTCCCATTCCTCGAGGCCCTGCCGTCGGCGGCTGGTCGCGCGGCGCGCGACCGGCTCCTCACTCGAGGAAGCATCACGGGTGTCTCGGCAGCCAGCGCGAACATCCTCGGCAAGAACTATCTCAAGCAGGTGGACGTCATCATGTCGGACTGGCAGACCGGTCCGGAGCTGCTGATCTCTACCAAGCGCATGGACTCCTCCTACGGGAAGAACGCGGCCAACCGCATCGAGGAAGCCTATGGGGACGCGAAAAACCTGCGCCTGCGCCATCCGCTGGCCGCCCACGGGTTTCTTCTGGGGCTGCGATCGGACATCGTGCAGACATCGCCGACGACGGCTGACTGGCTGCTGGACATGATGGTCAAACTCGGGCAGGAGGACGACGCCTATCACGCCACGTGCGTCCTGCTCATCGACTACGCCGACGAAATCTCCTCCCCGTCGGACGACGGTGAGCCGGTGGTAGACACCATCGAAGGGACCCGGGAAGTGGTGCCGTCGGAGCCCGCAGCGGATCCGCCCGATCTGCTTCAGGAGCTCAACACGGCCATACGAACCATGCACGAGGAGGATCGCCTCATTGCGGCTCTCCCGCCTGTTTCGCTGATCGACGAGGGGGTCCCTGCGGCACTATCGCCCAGGCATTTCCTCACCACGCTCATCTCGCATGTTCTGGATGTCACGCCCGTGACGATGCACGAGCAGGCCCGCCGGCTGCGCCGCGCGGCTGCGCCTGCGAGGAGGCAGTGAGGCGGCGCCGCGCCGTACCTGCCGCCGTGAGTGCACCGATCTGTGGCGGAAACGGCACGGATCGGTGTTCTCGACGGCTCCGGCGCGGCGTGGCGGATGAGGCGGATAGTCGCCCAGACCGGCGCCCCGCTCACCCCTCGCGCCACCAGTCATCGAGGATCGATGCCGGGGTGGTGCGCTTGTGCCGAGTGGCAAGGTAGCGGCGCTCGATGAGCTCCGCGGCATCCTGCGCGACCTCGCGGCCCTCGAGGTAGTCGTCGATCGTGTCGTAGGCGATGCCGAGCTCCGCCTCATCGGTCTGCAGCGGCTTATCGTCCAGCAGATCTGCGGTCGGCACCTTCGCCCACAGCGGCTCCGGAGCGTCTAGGTGCTGCAGCAGCTGACGCACCTGGCGCTTGTTCAGCCCGAACAGAGGCAGCACATCCGCCCCGCCGTCCCCGAACTTGGTGAAGAAGCCGGAGACCGACTCCGCCGCCTGATCGGTGCCGATCACCAGCAGGTCCCGGTCCCCGGCGATCGCGTACTGCACCGTCATCCGCAGTCGCGCCTTGACGTTGCCGCGGTCGAAGTCGCTGAGCTCCCGGCCGCTGGCGGCATCGGTCGCCTCGACCAGCGCGCTCGTGCCCGGTTCGATGTTCACCGTGTGCTCCACATCGGCGGCCACGAAGTCCATCGCGGCGGAGGCATCGGCCTCATCGGCCTGAACCCCGTGCGGCAGCCGCACCGCGATGAACGTCGCCTCATGCCCCTCGGAGCGCAGCAGCTCGGCGGCCATCTGCGTAAGGCGTCCGCCGAGCGTCGAATCCACGCCCCCGGAGATGCCCAGCACGAAGCCCTTCGCCCGCGCCGACAGGGCGTAGTCGGCCAGGAACCGCACCCGGTCGGCCACCTCCTGCGCGGGGTCGATCCGGGGCTTCACGCCCATCTCAGCGATGATCTGTTCCTGCAGCGCATGCATGGCACGAACCTACCCCGCCGCCGGGCGGGAGCCCAGGGGAGGGACCGATGGGAGGCCGGTCCCGTCATGGCGTGCCACCGGGCCAGCTCACCGCTCGGCCAGCGCGTCGCCGAATGCACCGCCCCCGGGCCCGCGTCAGGCCCGCGCGGGATCAGCCGCCCGTCGGCCCTTCATTGACCACCGTGAGGTCCGCGCCGCCATCACCCATGTCCTCCCCGGTCACGCGCCACTGCACCTCCGGCAGATGCGGGTAGCGGTCATCGACGGGGTGGATGGTGCAGGTGGTCTCCAGGTTCTCGGCGCTCAGCCCGCCGTCGCAGCGCACCTCGATCTCCAGCTGATCGGTGCCTTCTTTGACCTCAGGCGCGGCCTCCCCGAGGGTGCTCTCCACGTCCTCGGCCTGGGCGGGCAGGCGCAGCCAGCCGCTCAACCAGCTGGTGCCGGGGTTCTCGATCTCCGGGATCCGGGCACCGGTCTCCTCGCCGCCGCCATCAGATCCGCCGCCGTCCGAACCGTTCTCGCTGCCCTCATCGGACCCGTCGTCGCCGCCGTCAGACGGCCCCGGCGCAGGCTCGACCGGATCCTCCTGCGTGGGCGCCGGCTTCTCCTCGTCACCCGTGCAGCCGCTCAGCCCGGCGCTCGCCGCGAGCACCACCGCCCCCAGTGCGAGCCATGCCCGCGGTCGCCGTTGCGTCATCCCCATCGCAATCTCCGCTCTCTCCACCCGACCCGCGGCCGGGCCCCCATCGTTCCGCGCTCCCGCACGCCTGTCCAGAACCGCTGGGCATGCGGCAACGATCAGCGGCCGACGGAGGGATCGCCGTCCAGGTCAGCGGGTGAGGCTGCGTCGCTGACACCCCCGCGGGAAACCCGTCCTTTACCGCACCGCGCCCGTCCCCCGGACGTCCCGCGCGCCAGCGGAATGCCGCGCGTACTCTGGGCGGCGTTGTGCCCGAGCGCGAAAGGACCGCGATGAGCGACGTGACCCTGCAAGACATCTATGACCAGGTCCTCCGCCGCAACCCGGGGGAGCCCGAGTTCCACCAGGCTGTGCGGGAGGTCTTCGACTCCCTGGAGTTCATCGAGCAGCGCCACCCTGAGTACCGCGACGCCGGCATTCTGATGCGGATGTGCGAGCCGGAGCGGCAGATCATCTTCCGCGTCCCCTGGGTCGACGATGCGGGGAACGTGCAGGTGAACCGTGGTTTCCGGGTGGAGTACAACTCGGCGCTGGGCCCCTACAAGGGCGGCCTGCGCTTCCACCCCAGCGTGAACCTCGGCATCGTGAAGTTCCTCGGCTTCGAGCAGATCTTCAAGAACTCCCTGACCGGCCTGCCGATCGGCGGCGGCAAGGGCGGCTCCGACTTCGACCCGCACGGCCGCAGCGACGGCGAGGTCATGCGCTTCTGCCAGTCGTTCATGAGCGAGCTGTACCGCCACATCGGCGAATACACGGATGTGCCGGCCGGGGATATCGGTGTGGGTGCTCGTGAGATCGGTTTCCTGTTCGGCCAGTACAAGCGCCTGACCAACAAGTACGAGGCCGGGGTGCTGACCGGCAAGGGCCTGGACTGGGGTGGCTCCCTGGTGCGCAAGGAGGCCACCGGCTACGGTGCCGCGATCTTCGCCGACCAGATGCTGCGGGCGCGCGGCACCTCCTTCGAGGGCCGACGCGTGGGCGTCTCCGGTTCCGGCAATGTCGCGATCTACGCGATCGAGAAGGCGCAGCAGCTGGGCGGCATCGCCGTCACCGCCTCGGACTCCTCCGGCTACATCGTCGACGAGCGGGGCATCGACCTGGAGCTGCTCAAGCAGATCAAGGAGGTTGAGCGCGGGCGGATCCACGAGTACGCGGAGCGGCGCGGCGGCCAGGCCCGCTACGTCGAGGGCGGCTGCGTGTGGGATGTGCCGATGGACATCGCGCTGCCCAGCGCCACCCAGAACGAACTCGACGGCGACGCCGCGAAGACCCTGCTCAGCAACGGGGTGCTGGCGGTCTCGGAGGGTGCGAACATGCCGTGCACCCCGCAGGCCGTGGCCAGTTTCCGCGAGGCCGGCACCGCGTTCGGCCCCGGGAAGGCCGCGAACGCCGGCGGGGTGGCCACGAGCGCCCTGGAGATGCAGCAGAACGCCTCCCGGGACACGTGGAGCTTCGAGCACACCGAGAAGCGCCTCACCGAGATCATGACGAATATCCACACCACCTGCCTGGAGACCGCCGAGGAGTACGGCTGCCCGGGCGACTACGTGGTGGGTGCGAACGTGGCCGGCTTCCGCAAGGTCGCCGACGCGATGCTCGCCTTCGGGGTGATCTGAGGGGGCTTCCGGGCTCGAGATGCACTGGAGCCCGCCCCGCGGGTGCTTGCGGTAGCTACTGCCGGTGCGCGGGCGATGCGCTCAGCGCCCGCCCGCGCGCCACGATGCGTCGGGCCACCCGCACGGTCTGCGCGGCGTAGACGCTGCCGAACAGCACGACGTGCGCGAGCAGGCCGAAGAACAGGTGCGCCGGCAGATCCTCCCGCCAGCCCCGGGGCAGGGGATGCGCCTGCTCGTAGCCGGCGTAGATCTCATCCAGGTGCGGGGCGCCGAACAGGGACAGCATCGCGAGGTCTTCGAGGCGATGCCCACCGTGCGCGGCGGGGTCGATGAGCGTGGCCCCACCCGCGGTCCACAGCACGTTCCCGGCCCAGAGGTCACCGTGCACCCGGGCCGGTGCCTCCCGGCCCTGACCGGCGATGCCGTCGAACGCACCGGCCGCGATCACCGCGATCGCCTCTCGCACAGCGCGGTCACCCTCGGCCCCCATCCGGGGTGCGGCCTGGTCCACCAGGGGCAGCAGCCGGTCCTCAGCCCAGAACACGGCGAAGCGCTCATGCGACCGGGTCGGCACCTCGAAGGGGTCGCTGAGCGGCCCGAAGAACGCGGGGGAAGCCGGAGCCCAGCCGAAGCCCGGCGCTCCCGCATCATGCAGGCGGGCCAGCCCGCGCCCCAGCTCCCGGGCCGCCTGCCCCGTCGGCGCCACCTCCGCCAGATGCTCCAGGTGCAGGCCCTGCTCATCCAAGCCTCGCACCGCCACCACGGGCAGCGCCCCGGGCTCAGCGAGCCAGCGCAGACCCGCCGCCTCAGCCTCCAGATGCCCAGGCGGTGCCGTGGCGGAGTGCTTGGTGAACACGCTCATGCCGCCACCTCCAGCTCCGCGGCGAGGGTGCGGCGCAGCACCGGCAGCACCTGCCGGTGCAGGGAGCGCGTCGCCGCCCGCGCGGCAACATGCACGAGCATCCCGGTGCGCTCATAGGCGGTCCAGGCCCGCATCCGCTCCCGCAGCGCCGCCGTGTCCGCCACTGCATCGGGCACCTCGCCCAGCGCCGCCCGCGCTCGCTGGTACGCCTCCACGAACCCAGCCACCTGCTCCTCGCCGAGCGGCACATACCAGGGCCCGCCATGCACGGCACCGCCGATGATCGCGAGGTCCCGCGCCGGATCATCGGCCTGCGCCCACTCGAAATCGATGAACCCCACCCGTGGCGCGTCCTCGCCCGGCGCAGGTTTCTCCCACAGGATGTTCGTGGCGCACAGGTCACCGTGGCACAGCGCGAAGCCGTCCAACTGCGCGATCTGCTCCTCCACCTGCTCCACCCGCCGCAGCGCCGCGGTGATGAACGGCTCGAGGCCATGCTCGCGCACCACATCCCGGTGCCGGGTGCGCCACTGCTCAGCAGCGGCCTCGACCTCGGCCAGCAGCGATGGGCGTCCCGCTGGCACCAGCGCCCACGGGTCCTCCCCGAGCGTCACCGGGCCCCGGCCGGGCGCGGCCACGAAGTGCAGCTGCGCGAGATGCTCCGCGTGTGCCACCAGGTGCGCGTGCGTCCATGTCCCCGGGGGCGCGGGGGTGCCCGGCACATCGGTGGTCACCACGTACGGGTGGCCGATGGGGCTCGGCGCCGCATGGTCCTGCACGGCCACGGGATCTGGACCCACCCCTGGCGGCAGCAGCGTGAGCGCCGCGATCTCGTGGGCCAGGTCTTGGTGCAGATCCTCCGGTGTCCCGTGGGGGATCCGCACAATCAGCGGGGCGTTGGTCTGCGGGATCACCCGCCAGGCCGCAAAGGTCTCACCCACGCCCGCGAGCGCCACCCGCGCCGTCCCGGACAGCGAGGCGGGCAGCACGCTTTTGTGCAGGCCCGGCAGGCGCACTGGAGATTCGGCGTCCCGCAGCGGCAGCACGAGCGTGCCGTCCTCCCAGGCCGCGGCGAGGCGCTCGCCCATCGCGGGGGAGGCCACGTCCAGTGGGGCAGGGGTCGCAGCGGAGGGGTCGGGGGTCATCTCACTCCTTACGCCGACCCCTCGATCCTACCGAGTCGCAGGTCACCCGGCCGGACGGCCCCGACCGCCGTTACGATGAGCGGCGTCCACCGCATCACCCGCCCCCACAGCCCCCGGAGGTCCCATGGAGCTTGTCCTCCTCGCGATCGCCATCGGTCTGGGCGTGGGCCTGGTGGTGGGGGCGCTCGGTGCCGGCGGCGGCATCCTCGCGCTGCCCGTGCTGGTGTACCTGCTGCGCCAGGATCCGCATGCCGCGGCCGCGTCGAGCCTCGTGATCGTGCTGATCACGGCGCTGGCGAGCCTTCCGCATCATGCGCGGCACGGGAACGTGGACTGGCGCAACGGCCTGGTGTTCGCAGGGGTTTCGACGGTGGGCGCCGTGGCAGCGTCGCGGCTGTCGGTGCTGCTGGATGCGCAGCTGCTCATGACCCTGTTCGGGGCGATGCTGGCCCTCGTGGCGGTCGCGATGCTGCAGCGCGGATTGCGCACACGCGGGCAGGAGCGGGTGCTGCGCGAGACCCGTCGGCGCCGCGCGGAACACGAAGAGCCGGTGGCCCACCACGATGACCCGGTGCTGGATCAGCCCGGCCCGGACACCGTGGAGATGGCCGATGGGATCCAGCACCATCACGGCGAGCCGGATATCCCCACCTCACCGCCGCCCCCGGCGAGCCCCCGCCTCTCGCTCGTCGCCCTCACCGCCACGATCACCGGGTTCCTCACCGGCTTCTTCGGGGTGGGCGGGGGTTTCATCGTGGTGCCGATGCTGGTGATCGCCCTGGGCCTGGCGATGCGCCGCGCCTCCGGCACGAGTCTGCTGGTGATGATCGTGGCGACCATCGTGAGCCTGCTGGCGCGCGTGGGGACCGAGGTGCAGATCGATTGGGGCGTGACCCTCGCGTTCGCGGTCGCCTCCGCGGTGGGCGGGGTGATCGGCGGGCCGATCTCCGCGAAGGCCCGCGCCTCCACGCTCACCCTCATCTTCGCCGCGCTGCTGGCCGGGGTCTCCGCGGTGACGCTGTTCCAGACCCTCACCGGCTGACCGGCCCCGTACAGCCCTCGGGGTTCAGGCCCCGGCGTCGGGGCCGCCCCGTTCAGGCTTCGGCGCCCACCAGGTGCCGCACCACGTCATCGATCAGCCGGGCCCCGGCGCGGGCGGTCCGCGCATCCTGGTCCAGCAGCGGATTCAGCTCCACCACATCCAGCAGCGCGAGCTTTCCGGAGCACGCGGCCGCGCGCGCCGCCGCGGAGATCAGCCCGAGAGGCAGGCCGAGCGCCGCGGGAGCGGACACCCCCGGTGCGACAGCGGCCGGCAGCACATCCAGGTCGATCGTCAGGTACAGCACGTCCACGCTCGCTGCGAACTCCTCGACGAACCGTCGCACTCCCGCGAGGCCCTGCTCAAAGCACTGCTCATCGGTCATCCATCGCACGCCCAGCTCCCGTGCGCGGTCGAACAGCACCGGGGTGTTGGACGGCTCGGCGATGCCGAGCACCGCATAGTGCAGATCGCGGCCCGCGGCCCGCTCGGCGGCGGCCATCTGCATAAACGGTGTCCCGGAGGTGGGGTGCGGCTCCTCGCGCAGGTCGAAGTGCGCATCGAGGTTCAGCACGCCCCACGTCTTCCCCGCAGCCACGGCCCGTCCGGAGCCGATGAGCCCCAGATATGAGGCCCAGGCGGTTTCGTGCCCGCCGCCGAGCACCACGGTCAGCCGGTTTCCGGGCGCATCCAGGGCGCGGGTGATCAGCGCGGCGGCCTGTTCCTGCCCTCCCTCGAGGTTCTCGCCGACGGTCTGCGCATCGCCGAGGTCGCGCAGCTGCACCACATCGGTGGCGAGCGCGCCGTGCAGGGCCATCGGGGCGAGCGCCGCACGCAGCGCCTCCGGGCCCTGCGCCGCCCCGACCCGGCCGCGGTTGCGCCGCACTCCCTCATCGGAGCAGAACCCCAGCAGCGTCACATGCTCGGCTGCAGCCCCGGCAGGAGGGGCCGACGGGCTCGATGGGGCGGTGGCGGTCTTCGGCCCGGCGCCCAGTACCTGGATTTTCTGGTGCCAGCGGGCGTGCTCGGGGCCGTCGCCGTCGTGGCGTCCGGTCCAGACGGTCGGGGACGGGGCGGGGGTGGACATCAGGGCCTCCTGGCGATGCGGCGGCGGATCCCAGCCATCATCCCACCGCGCACCGAGGCGCACCTCCACCGCGGCCGCTGGGGAGCGTGCGCCACGGCAGCGGGCGCGCCCCGCCCCGGCGACGTGGGCTGTCTTCGCCCCGCATCGGGGTCCGTTCCGCCGTTCTGTCCGGGACCCCGGTCGCCGATGGGGCGCTGGGCCTGGCATCCTTGGATCCCATGACGTCTCCTAAGGTCCCCGCGGCCGACGCGACGCTGCGTCTGCTGACCCTGCTCGCTGCGCGCCCGGACCCGGTGCCGGCGGCGCGCCTGGCGGCTGAGCTCGAGCTGCCGCGCTCGCGCACCTACGACCTGCTGGCCACCCTCGTCGAGCACGGCTATGTCATTCACCTGAGCGAGGAGCGGCTGTACGGCCTGGGCCCGGCCGCCCATCAGCTCGCCGGCGGCTATGTCCGACAGGACCCGCTGGCGCGCATCGGCCGCCGCGTGGTGGAGACGATGGTCGATGAGGTGGGGGAGTCCGGCCACCTCGCGGTGCTGCACGGTCGGGACGTGCTGTACGTCGTGGAGGAGCGCGCCAAGGGCCGCCCCAGCCTCGTGACCGATGTGGGGGTGCGCATCCCCGCGCATCTGACCGCCTCGGGCCGCGCCATCCTCGCCGGGCTGCCACCCGCGCAGGTGCGTGCCCTGTATGGGCGGACGGCGGATTTCTCCTCCCGCACCGAGGTGCCCGGTCCGCAGTCCCCGGCGGAGCTGCGGGAACTGCTCGGCCGGGTGCGCAGCGAGGGGCATGCCCGCGAATCCGGAGAGGTCACCGAGGGGTTCTCCTCGGTGGCCGCGCCGGTGCGGGACCATGCCGGCTGGCCGGTCGCGTCCGTCGCGATCACTGCGCAGACGTCGTTCGGCGCCACCGCCCGCACCGGGGAGAAGGACCCGACAGACCGGCTCGTGGAGGCTGTCACCCGCGCCGCCGCGGAGCTCACCCGTCGGCTACGCGGCCGCACCGCCCCGACCACCTGACACCTGCGGTGGATCGAGCGTGCGCTCGCGCGGGATGACCTGCTGCGATGTCGCCGCCACACCCCTCAGGTCCGACATACCGGACAGCTTGCGCGCCTGTCCTCTCCTCATCGATGCCCCGGGATGGTTGAGTGGACGAATCCCCGCACCACCTGCCCCAGGAGACGATGATGACCCTGCCCGGAGCCCGCCCCGTCCGCGCCCCCCGCGGCACCGTGATCAGCGCCAAGTCGTGGCAGACCGAAGCGCCGCTGCGCATGCTCATGAACAACCTCGACCCCGAGGTGGCCGAGCGTCCCGACGACCTCGTGGTCTACGGGGGCACCGGCCGCGCCGCCCGCTCCTGGGAGGCGTTCGATGCGATCGTCGACTCCCTGCTGGATCTCGAGGATGACGAGACCCTGCTGGTGCAGTCCGGCAAGCCCGTCGGCATCCTGCGCACCCACGAATGGGCTCCGCGTGTGCTCATCGCCAACTCCAACCTCGTGGGCGACTGGGCCACCTGGCCCGAGTTCCGCAAGCTCGAGGCCGAGGGCCTGATGATGTACGGCCAGATGACCGCCGGCTCCTGGATCTACATCGCCACCCAGGGCATCCTCCAGGGCACCTACGAGACCTTCGCCGCCGTGGCGAAGAAGCGCTTCGGCGGCACGCTCGCCGGCACCATCACCCTGACCGGCGGTTGCGGCGGCATGGGTGGTGCGCAGCCGCTCGCGGTCACTCTCAACGACGGCGTGTGCCTGGTGGTGGATGTGGACCGCGCCCGCCTGGAGCGGCGCGTCGCCAAGCGCTACTGCCATGAGATCGCCGATGACCTCGAGGACGCGGTCGCGCGCGCCAACCGTGCCAAGGAGGAGAAGCGCGGGCTGTCCATCGGGATTGTCGGCAACGCCGCAGAGGTGTTCCCGGCACTGCTGGCCAAGCAGCGCGCCGGGGAGATCCGCATCGACGTGGTCACCGATCAGACCTCCGCCCACGATCCGCTGAGCTACCTGCCCGTGGAGGTCGCGGTCGACGAGTGGCAGCGCGAGGCCGAGGCGGACCCGGAGGGCTTCACCAAGAAGTCCCGCGAGTCCATGGCCCGCCAGGTCCAGGCGATGGTCGAGTTCCAGGACGAGGGCGCCGAGGTGTTCGACTACGGCAACTCGATCCGCGATGAGGCCCGCCACGCCGGCTACGACCGCGCCTTCGCCTTCCCTGGCTTCGTCCCCGCCTACATCCGCCCCCTGTTCTGCGAGGGCCTGGGCCCCTTCCGCTGGGTGGCGCTGTCCGGCGACCCGAACGACATCGCCGTCACCGACGCTGCGCTCAAGGAGCTGTTCCCCCAGAACGAGCACCTGCACCGCTGGCTGGACGCCGCCGCGGAATACGTGGAGTTCGAGGGCCTGCCGGCGCGCATCTGCTGGCTCGGCTACGGCGAGCGTCACCGTGCCGGCCTGCTGTTCAACGACCTGGTGCGCGAGGGCAAGGTGAAGGCCCCGATCGTCATCGGCCGCGACCACCTGGACTCCGGCTCGGTCGCCTCCCCGTACCGGGAGACCGAGGCGATGCTGGACGGCTCCGATGCGATCGCGGACTGGCCGCTGCTGAACGCACTGACGGCCGCGAGCTCCGGCGCCACCTGGGTGTCGCTGCACCACGGTGGTGGGGTGGGCATCGGCCGCTCCATCCACGCCGGTCAGGTGGGGGTGGCCGACGGCACCGCGCTCGCCGCCCGCAAGCTCTCGCGCCTGCTCACCAACGATCCGGCGATGGGTGTGATCCGCCACGTGGATGCCGGATACTCCCGCGCCGACCAGGTGTCCCACGAGCGCGGGGTGCGCATCCCCATGACTCCGACGCGGCGGGACTGAGCCCGCGGCGGGGAGTGCGTGAGGGCCGGGGAGCATCTGCTTCCCGGCCCTTCGGCGTCACTCTCAGCTGTCAGGGATCTCCCCGATTGCCACGTCGTCACCGGGTACGGCGACAATCGCTGTCGCCATGCCCGCTCACCGCCCTCGTCCAGTGCATCACGAACACCAGAGGGTGCGCGACGGGGACACGTCCCCATCGCTCGGCCGACACGTCTCCTTGCCTCCGCTGCTGGCTCCGTGTGACGCTCCATCCTGACCGATCACTGGCGACGACCTGACGGGGGCACGATGCGCCGGATGCGACGAAGGACGCTTCTGCTCTGGTTCCTGCCCGCCGTCGCCCTGGCGAGCTGCGAAGCGAACGGTCCGGGTGAGGACGAGGATCCAGAGCAGGACGGAGACGCCATGGATACTACGCGCAAGAGCGCGGAGGAGACGCGGGAGCTCGCGGACGCCCGCCTCGCGGATGCCGAGCAGGCGCTCACCGAGGTCTTCCCGGGCCTTACGTGGGTCTCGGACGGCGAGGCAACGAGCACCACCGAGGACGGGACCTGCGTGTACCGGCCCGCACCGCGGCGTGTCCAGACGTACCTGGGACGCGAGGAGGAGGACCACCCGCTGATCGAGGAAGCGCTCACGGAGGCGCTTGCCGCGCATGGCCTCCCGGAGCCCGAGCCGCTCACCGGAGGCGTCGGCGGATGGCTGACGACGAGCAGCCGCGGCAACGGTCTGGAGCTCGAGTTCCGGTCCAAGGGGTACGCCGAGCTGCGGGTGAGCGCCCGCAGCGACGGGCCCTGCACGGAATGATCCCGCCGCGTTCCGGGAGTCAGTGAGTGTCCGGAGACACGTACGCGTCCTCTCCCGGCACGACGAACGCGCCGCACCGGCCTAGCCTCGTTCTATGACTTCCACCCTGTTGACCGGCATCAGCGAGCTGTGGACCCTCGACCCGGACCTCGATGAGCCCGGCACGGCCGCGACCGATGCCCAGGTGCTGCGTGATGCAGCGCTGCTGATCACCGACGGGCAGGTGGCCTGGTACGGCCCGGCCGATGAGGCCCCGTCGGCCGATGACACGATCGATCTCGAGGGCCGCGCGGTGCTGCCCGGCTGGGTGGATTCCCACACTCACCTGGTGTTCGACGGGGACCGCTCAGGAGAGTTCGAAGCCCGCATGGCCGGGCAATCCTACGCCGCCGGCGGTATCCAGGTCACGACCGACGCGACCCGCGAGGCCTCCGATGCGCGGCTCGAACAGCTCGTGCGCGAGCGGATCGACCAGGCCGTAGCCGGGGGCACCACGACCCTGGAGGCGAAGACCGGCTATGGGCTGACCGTCGAGGATGAGGCCCGCGCGGCCCGCATCCTCGCCCGGCTGCGGGAAGCCGGGCAGGTGGACGCCGTGACGTTCCTGGGCGCGCACCTGGTGCCCGGGGAGTACCGCGGCCGGGCCGAGGAGTACCTCGAGCTCGTGATCGGTCCGATGCTCGCAGCCGTCGCCGAGCACTGCGACTTCATCGACGTGTTCTGCGAGGACGGCGCCTTCACCCGCGAGCAGTCCGCGCGTGTCCTGGTTGCGGGGCGTGAGGCGGGCCTCGGCCTGCGGGTCCACGGCAATCAGATCTCCGCAGCGCAGGACGGACTGGGCCTTGCCGTCGAACTGGGCGCCGCGAGCGTGGACCACCTCAACCATCTGGCCGACGGCGACCTCGAGAAGCTCGCGGAGTCCGGCACCGTCGCGACCGTCCTGCCGGCCTGCGACCTGTCCACCCGCGCGCCGCTCGCCCCCGCGCGCGAGCTCCTCGACGCCGGCGCCACCGTCGCGATCGCCTCGAACTGCAACCCCGGCACCTCCTACACCTCGGCGATGAGCTTCTGCGTCACCACCGCGGTGCTGCAGATGCACCTCTCGCTCGCCGAGGCGATCCGCGCCGCCACCCGCGGCGGGGCGGCGGCGCTGGGCCGCAGCGACGTCGGCCATCTCGGGGTGGGGGCGCGGGCCGATGTGCACGTGCTGGACACCCCACATGCGATCGACCTCGCCTACCGGCCCGGGATGCCGCTCACCCACCGGGTGTGGCGCGCCGGACACGAGCACCTATGAGACCACCACGCTGGTGAGACGGCCTCGCGCCGCACCTCATCCCCCGGCACACTGGCGCTGACTCACCGGTCACAGAGCGCCGGGGCGCACCGCCGCGACTCTCCCCGCAGTCCTTCTCCCTGGAAAGGACGGTCGACGATGAAGCCGACCCCCACTGTCCATTCGTCACCGGCTCGTGGAAGAAGGGCATCCTACGCACCGTCTTCGCCTTCGCGAACATCGTGGGCCTGGCGGTCGCGGTGTGTGCAGCGCTGGGATGGTTCCCCGGCCCGCTGGGCAATCCGGGCATCGGCCCGTTCCTGTGGGAGAAGCTCGCCATCCCCGTCGGGCTCATCGTCCCCGTCGGCGCGATCTTCCTGGCCCTGCTGATCACGGACCGGGTGTACCGCGAGGGCCGCTACACCGGGCGGGAGGCGGCGATCATCGCCACCGGCTTCTCCACGGTCTCCGCGACGTTCATGCTCATCGTGGCCAGCACCCTGGAGCTCATGGATCGGTGGACGCTGTACTTCATCGTCACCCTTGTCGTCACGTTCGCGGTCACGGCAATCACGGTGCGGATCCCCCCGCTGGGCACCATCCCCGATGAGCCGCACGAGGATGCCGAGCATGACCCGGAGCCCGAGGCCCGGGGGAACCGCCTGCGTCACGCCTGGGATGAGGCGATGCGGGCGCTGCACACCGCGCCGAGCCTGCCCCGCGGGACATGGGCGACGTTCCGCGATGGCGTGCTCATGAGCTCCGCGATCGTCCCGTCGATCCTCTCAGTGGGGCTCGCGGGCCTGCTGCTGGCCACCTACACGCCGGTGTTCGATGTGATCGGCTGGCTCTTCGTGCCCTTCGCCTGGCTGGTGCAGCTGCCGGATCCGGCCCTGGCCGGGAAGGCTGTCTCGGTGGGCATCGCCGAGATGTTCCTGCCCGCCACCGTGGTGGCCTCGCACCCGTCGGAGGTGCTGCGCTTCACCGTCGGCGTGGTTGCGGTCTCGCAGATCATCTTCTTCTCCGCCCTGGTGCCCTCGATCCTGGCCACCTCGATCCCGGTGAGCGTGTGGCGTCTGGTGGTGCTGTGGATCGAGCGCGTCATCCTCACCATCCTCATCACCGCCCCGCTCGCACACCTGCTGCTGCTCGTGGTGTGAGGGGAAAATTCATCGACCGGCGGTGGGCCGCGCCGTACCCTGCCGCCATGCACCTCACCACCCGCCCCCTGGCACCCGACGACCGTGCGCAGGTCATCGCCCTGTATGACGCCGTCGGCTGGGGTGCATACACCGCGGACCCCGGCCGGCTCATACGTGCCCTCGCCGGCTCCGCCGTGGTGGCGACCGCCTGGGACGGTGGGGAGCTCGTGGGGCTCGCCCGCGTGCTCAGCGACGGCGAGACCATCGCCTACCTGCAGGACATCCTGGTGCAGCCCGACCATCAGCGCCGCGGCATCGGCGCGCGGCTGCTGCAGACCGTCCTCGAGCCCGTTGCACAGGTGCGCCAGACCGTCCTGCTGACCGACGACGAGCCTGGACAGCGGGCCTTCTACGAGTCGATGGGGTTCACCGAGGCGCATGACCACAGCCCGGGGATGCGGTCCTTCGTGCGGCTGCAGCCCTAGCGCCGCGTGATGGTCCCGCTCGGCGCACAGCTCGACGCGATGCGTACCGGGGAGGTGCTGGAGCTGCGGGTCGTGGAGGGCGAGCGCTGAGCGTCCCCGGTAAGAGTCCGGGGTGCCGGACTCGCGTCAGCTCGCTGGAGGGCCGAGAGAGCATCGTCGCTGTTCACGGTGCTAATCGGCTCCTCCGTCGGAGTCTCGGTCCGTGCTTGGAACCGGGCTCTCACCCTGCCAGAATCCGCACATGACCACTCCTGCCGCGATCACCCTGTCCACTTCCGGCATCACCGCCGCAGACGTCCTCGCCGTCGCCCGTCACGGCGCCCGTGTGGACCTGGACCCGGCCGCCCGGGAGCAAGTCGCGCAGGTCCGCGCCCACGTGGACGCCCTCGCCGCCGGCGAGACCCCCGTCTACGGCGTGTCCACGGGCTTCGGCGCGCTCGCCGACACCTCGATCCCGCCGTCGATGCGCCACGCACTGCAGCGCTCGCTGATCCGGTCCCACGCCGCAGGCACCGGCCCCGAGGTGGAGACAGAGGTGGTGCGCGCCCTCATGCTGCTGCGCGCCCGTACCCTCGCCTCGGGCCGCACCGGCGTGCGCCCCGTCGTCGTCGAGACGATGCTCGCCCTGCTGAACGCCCACATCACCCCCATCGTCCACGAGTACGGATCCCTCGGCTGCTCCGGGGACCTCGCCCCGCTGTCGCACTGCGCGATCGTCCTCATGGGCGAGGGGCGGGCCCGCGACCGCGACGGCGTGGAGCGGCCCGTCCCCGAACTGCTCGCCGAGGCCGGGATCGAGCCGATCCTGCTTGAGGAGAAGGAGGGCCTGGCCCTCATCAACGGCACCGACGGCATGCTCGGCATGCTGCTGATGGCGCTGGCCGACCTCGACGAGCTCACCCGCGCCGCGGACCTCACCTGCGCGCTGTCCGTGCAGGGCCTGCGCGGCCGCGACACCGTCTTCGCCGCCCAGCTGCATGAGCCGCTGCGCCCCCACCCGGGGCAGGCCGCATCGGCCGCGAACATCCATGCGCTGCTCGCGGACTCCCCGATCGTCGCCGACGTCCTCGCCGAGGGCTCGCGCGTGCAGGACGCCTACTCGCTGCGCTGCGCCCCGCAGGTCGCCGGCGGCGTGCGCGACACGATCGAGCACGCCCGCACCGTCGCCGAGCGCGAGCTCGCCGCCGCGATCGACAACCCCGTGGTGCTGGAGGACGGCACCATCACCTCCAACGGCAACTTCCACGGCGCGCCCGTCGCGTACGTGCTGGACTACCTGGCGATCGCGAGCGCGGACCTCGCCTCCATCGCCGAGCGCCGCACCGACCGCATGCTCGACAAGGCCCGCTCCCACGGGCTGCCCCCGTTCCTGGCCGATGACCCGGGCGTGGACTCCGGCTTCATGATCGCCCAGTACACGCAGGCCGCCCTGGTCTCCGAGATGAAGCGCCTGGCGGTGCCGGCGAGCGTGGACTCCATCCCGTCCTCCGCCATGCAGGAGGACCATGTGTCGATGGGCTGGCATGCTGCCCGCAAGCTCCGCACCAGCGTGGACAACCTCCGCCGCGTGCTCGCCATCGAGCTGCTCACCGCCGCCCGTGCGATCGACCTGCGCGCGCCGCTCACCCCGTCGGCCCCCTGCGCCGCCGCGATCTCCGTGCTGCGAAAGGCGGTCGAGGGACCTGGCCCGGACCGCTTCCTCGCCCCGGACATCGCCGAGGCGGAGGCGCGGCTGCGGGACGGGTCCCTGCTCGCGGCGGTGCAGGAGGTCAGCGGTCCTCTGCGCTGATCTCGTCGGCGCCGGACGCGCCGGCAGGTGCGGAGGACGCATCGGCCGCAGGGCCGATGCCGAGGCTGCCGTCGACCTTCAGCGTGGTGCCGTACGGCAGCGACTCCAGCAGACGCAACCGCGCCAGCACAGGGCTCTTCTCGAGCATCTGTGCGGCGGCCAGACGCGCCCGCGTGGCCTTCACCTCGCCGCGCGCCCGCTCCAGATCCTTGGCGACCTCCAGCTCCGTGACCAGCGCCTGTTCGCGCGCGTCAGCGAGCGACCGCGGGGCGGAGACGTCCTTGAGCAGAACATCCAGCACCTGAAGGCCCACCGCCTCCCCGGTCGTGCGGGCCGCGGCGAGCACCGGCGCGAGGTCCACCTCACGGCGCAGCAGCTCCTCCAGCTCGGTGCCCGCCACGACCTCCCGCAGCGCGATCTGCACCGCGAGGTACACCTCCTCCTCGGCCGCCGATGCCGTGGTCACCAGACGCACCGCGTCGGCCACCCGCAGGCGCACCGCCGCGGTGACGTGCACGTCCACGCCCTCGCGCACCGCGATGGCCTGCGGCGCCAGCGTCAACAGGCGCGTGCGCAGATCCACCTGCGCCACCCGGTCACCCGGCCGGGCGAACGTCGGCGCCGCGAGCTGCTCCACCCGGCCCCCGCGCACACGCAGCACCGCGTGCCCCGGCAGCGGTGCCGGGGTACGCAGACGGGCGCGACGGAAACGGGCATCGACGGTGGACATGAGGGCCTCCTGGTCAGGGATGGACAAGGGGTCCGAGGACCCTGGTGGACGAGATGGGTGGTCAGGCGGATGCCGCCGGGCGGACGCGGAACGGGCGGGGTGCCGACGCGTCACCCGGCACGCAGCCGGGATCGGTGACGGACCGCTGGCCCGGGCCGCGGGGGCCCGCCGGGCGGCATCCAGAAGGGACTTGAACCCTGTTGATCCCGCAGGATCGTGCCTCTGCGTCACAGCGCAGTGCGCCGCTGGTCGATATGCGGAACGCCTCGGGAAGACCTCTGGCGCCGCTCCCCGAACGGCATGGACCAGTGTGCGCCCGGGTGGCGGGACCTGCCAAACGATTTATCGGCGAGGAGCGGAAGGAAATGACCTCTGAGCGGCACGCTGCGTGCATAGTGCAGGCGTCGTGCCGCTGAGAGGTCGAATTCCTCCGCCCAGGCCGGGTCCTGCGCCGCCTCAGCGCACCTCGATGAACATCGGGTTCGTGTAGAACCAGGTGTCGGCCCAGGGGTTGCCGGCGTCCGGCTCGCCACCGTGGGGGATCGGCCCAGCCGGATCCACATCGGCCCCCATTGGACCGACGCCCGAGCGGTTCCCGTCGGAGCCGCGCAGCCGCACGTACAGGTCCGAGTTCACCGGCCCCAAGGAGAACTCGAGCGTGTAGGGCTCCTGGCCGCGGTCAGCGGTGTCCTGGCGCTCGGCCACGCGGGTGTTCGGGGTGGACTGGGTGTCCGGGTCATCGAACGGCCCGGTGACATCGCCGCGGATCAGATCCACATGCGCGAGCACCGGCAGGATCCCCGCCGAGTTCTCGCGCGTGGCTGGCGTGACGTGCACGCGCAGCACCACCTCGGTGCCCGCGGCGACCTGGAGGGTGCCGCCCAGGGTGACGGCCGCGGAGCCGTCGGCGGTGGTGAGCTCGACCGCGAGGTCGCCCAGCAGGTGGCCGTGGTCGATCCACACTCGGCCTGCACGCAGCGCCTCCATCACCGCCAGGTGGGAGCGGCTGGTGGCGCCCACGTGGGTGCGGGAGAACTGGCCGGGCCAGTAGTCGCTGCCGCCCTGCGGTTCGCCGGTGTCCACGGGGACGGGGCGGCGGCCGGCGCGGTCGAAGTTCGCGCCGCTGGCACCCTCGTCCCAGCCCTCGCCGGTGGGGTAGTCGCCCACGCGCCAGGTGTCGTGGGTCTTCAGGTGCAGGTCCGAGTTGGAGGTGATCCAGTAGCGACGGCCCTCGGCGAGCAGGGAGTCCCACACGCCGCCCACCACGGAGGTCATCCAGTCAAAGCCGCCGCGGGTCACGTAAGACTCGGCCGGGTAGTCGGGGTGGGAGTCCGGGCGCGGGGAGTTCTCGTACTCGCCGCGCTGGTACTCCGGGGCCCGGTTCTTGCCGAAGGCGGAGCCCTGGGCGCCGGGAGCACCCTCCATGCCGATGAAGATCTCGGGATCCGCGTCCTGCCACAGGCGCAGCTCATGAGGTGCGTCGATGCCCAGGCGGCTGGGATGGTTGGCCAGCACCAGGACGTCGTCGATGAAGCCGTCGCGCTTCATCTGCCCGAGCCAGGCGATCGCGTCGGCGGCGTGCTGCTCCCATTCGGCCTCTTCGACGGAGCCTACGTCGGGCTTCTCCCAGCCGTTGAGCTTGCCGTCGTGCATCAGCTCGAAGGTGCGCAGCAGGCGGGCCTCATTGGGGCCGGGGGCGACCATGACGGTGCCGTGCTCGGCGGCGGGGATGTACCACTCCAGGCCCTGGAAGACGAGCAGGTCGCGGCCTTCGCGTGCGGCGCGGATCTCGCGGTTGGCCTCCCAGACGCCGCCCTCGTGGGCGTGGCCCAGGTTGGCGTGCTCGGTGAAGGCGATGGCGTCCACGCCGAACTGTTCGGCGCGGTCCAGCACCTGCTCCATCGTGTACTTCGCGTCATGGGAGTACAGGGAGTGGACGTGGTGGTCGAGCACCAGCCAGGTGAGTTCGGAGCCGACGGGTGCGGCCGGGGCCGGAGAGGAGGGGAGGGCTGCTGCGGGGGTGGCAGGCGCTGCGGCGGCGCTGGTGCCGGTGAGGACGGCGGCGCCAGCGGCGAGGGAGCCGGCGCGCAGCACGGAGCGGCGGTCGAGGGACGGGGAGGTGGGGGCGGTGCTCCCGGGGGTGCGGGTCATCGGGGTCTCCTGAGGATGCACGGATGGGGTGTGACGACGCGCCGGCACCGAGGATCCGCGCTGCCACCCGCGGATCTGACCGCACAGTAACGGGTGTGGGTGAACATCGGATTCGTGTCGTCGTAACTGCGTTTTCATCGGTCTGACCACGGGTGTTCATCGACCGGGTGCATGGTGGGGCCGACGCCTGCCGCACTGTCCCGCCACTTCCTACGAGCCGAGGACATCCCGTGCGAACCAGCCCCTTCCGCCGCCCGGCGGCCCTTGCCCTGCCTGTTGCCCTGACCGCCGCGGTGCCCGCCGCAGCGCTGCTGCTGGGCGGCATGACCCAGCCCGCCCATGCGGCCGTCGAGATCGATGAGGACGTGCGCGTGCTCATCGAGACAGCCGACGGCCCCCAACCCGAGGGTCCCCTCGAGGCCGCTCCCTTCACCTACACCGTTGTCTCCCGTGACGCCTGCACCGCCCCCTACACCGACGGTGCCCGCGCGGTGATCACCCAGGAGGGCGCCGACCCCGAGCGCGTGGTCCTCTCCGGCGTGGAGGAGCTCGAGGATGACGGCACCGCCCGCATCTCCATGGATGCGGTGCTCGCCGACCTCGTCGGGCCCGGCAAGGCCACGCTGACCGTGGAATGCGTGCAGGTCACCAACGGCATCCCCGAGTTCGGGGACGAGAACCCCGCCGGGGAGCTGACCATCACCGAGGACACCTGGGAGATGGACGGCATCACCATCACCGAGGGCCCCGAGCCCGAGCAGCCCACCGACCCCGCGCCCACTGATCCGGAGCCGACCGAGGAGGAGCCGAGCGGCCCCGCCGATGATGGCACGGACGCGCCGGGCGGTGACGAGGGCACCGGCGGTGGCGAGGACGCCTCGGGCGGCACCGGTCGCGGCGGTGGCGCTGGCCAGGCGGGACAGACCGGGAAGGACAGCGCGGGCGCCACCCGCCCCGACGGCTGGCTCGCCCGCACGGGCGTGGAGGCCAGTGCGCTTGCGCTCACCGCAGCGACCCTCATCGGCGGCGGCGCTGCGCTCGCGTGGCGGGGTCGGCGCAAGGGCGTGCAGCGGTGAGCCGCGGCCCCGTCACCCGCCGCGGCCTGCTGGGCCGGGCAGCGCTCGTCGGCGCCATCAGCCTCGGGGCACTCTCCGCCGCGCCGATCATGCCGAATGCCCGGGCGGAGAAGCCGCTCATCGGCCCCTCCAGCACGGCCGACCCGTCGCTCGTGAACCCGCCGCCGCCCGGGTTCGTGCCCGGCAGCGCGCTGGTGCGCGCGCACGCCCACAACGACTACCTGCACCCCAGACCCCTGTGGGATGCGCTCGCCGCGGGATTCGGATCCGTGGAGGCTGATGTCTGGTACCGCGAGGGGCGGCTGCTGCTGGGACACACCCGGGTCGAGACGCTCTCGGCGCGGACCCTCGAGCAGTGGTACATCCAGCCCCTGGCGGCGCTCGTGCGCGAGAGCGGACGAGTGCTGCCCGACCTCGAGCAGCCCTTCCAGCTGCTGATCGACGTCAAGGAGGAGGGCGCTGCCACGCTCCTGGCGATCGAAGAGATGCTGCAGGGGTACCGCGACATCCTGTGCCGCGTGGAGGACGGCCGGACCGTGGACGGCGCGATCCAGGTGGTCTACACCGGGAACCGGCCCTTCAGCGTGATCAGCACCGCGCCGGTGCGGTTCGGGACGATGGACGGGCACGACGGTGATGTGCCGACCGCGCCGGATCCGGCCCGGATGCCGCTGGTCTCCGAGAGCTGGTCGATGCTGGGTTGGCAGGGTTTCGGCAGCATGCCGGCCGACCAGGAGGAACGCCTCGAGCGGTTCGTGGCTGACGTCCATGCCTCCGGTGCGAGGGCCCGGTTCTGGGGTGCGCCTGAGCTCCTCCCCGGCCGGCGTCCGGTGATCTGGGATGCCCAGCTGAATGCCGGGGTGGACCTCATCGGGACCGATCATCTGCAGCATCTGCGGGAGCATCTGCTGGCCCGCGGGCTGTGAGGCGTGTATCCGGTGCCCCGACCCCGCCCCCGGGGCGGGGTCGGGGCTGGAACAGAGCGGACCGCAGTGCAGAGAGGGGCATAGCCACCGCACCTTTGACCTGCGGGCTCATCCCCGCTGCGCGGGGAGCACGGATGATCCGGTAGCAGGGTCGCTCCGGCCTTCGGCTCATCCCCGCTGCGCGGGGGCACACCGGGCCAGGCAGCACCGCGTGCCCCGGCAGCGGTGCCGGGGTGCGCAGCCGGGCGCGACGGAAACGGGCGGGGTGCCGACGCGGGTCGCGGCATGCTGCCGTGACCGGTGACGGACCGCTGGCCCGGGCCGCGGGCTGTGCCAAGCGATTTATCGCAGGGCCGTGCCCTGCTTCCAGTAGCCCACGAAGCACACCTCGTCTCGATCCCAGCCGCACTCGTTCACGAGGAGCCGCCGCGCCCCCGTGGCCAGGGCGGACTCCCCGGCTGCGAAGGCGGCGCGATCCTCGGCGGGCAGATCCAGCTCCCGCAGCGCCGCGAGCGCCAGCGCCCCGGGGGCCGTGCCCGTCGGCCGTGGCAGCCAGCGGATCTCGCACTGCTCGGGGATGTCCTCGACCTGTGCATCGGCCGCATCGGGCACCTCCACCAGGGCGATGCCGCAGGTGGTGCGGTCGCAGTCCCGCAGGATTCCGAGCACCGCCGACAGCGCCGTCTCATCGGCCACCAGCACGAGGTTCCGGGCCGGAGGGTTCGCCCAGGTGCAGCCTTGGTCCAGCAGCACCAGCGGTGAGCCCGGCCGGGCATCGCGCGCCCACGGAGCGGCGACCCCGGCATCACCATGCAGCACCACGTCGATGTCCACCTCGCCGAGCTCGGGCCGGGCCTGGCGCAGCGTGTAGTTGCGCAGCGTGGGCCGCACGGCCGGGCGGCGGGCGAGCATCCGCACGTAGCTGGAGCGGGTCAGGCGCTCAGGCACGTTCTCGAGCCCGCCACCCTGGGGGGAGGGCAGGAATAGCCGTGCCCACTGGTCGAAGCCCTGCCACTGGAGGTCCGTCAGCCCCGCCCCGGCCACGGTGAGGCGCTGCATGGACGGGCTCAGGCGGATGCTGCGCACCACCTCGGCGGGCACCGGGCTGGTGGCCGGGCGCTCCACGGTGCGGGCGGCGCTCATCGGGAGCTCCCGACGGGGGTGGTGCGCAGCTGGAGCACTCCGGCCACAGTGCCCAGCAGCGCGAGCACCGCAGTGCCGGCCAGCACGATCCCGTAGCCGAACGACCCCGCGAGGTACAGCGCCCCCGAGCCGAGGATGTAGCTGGCGACCATCGCGATCGCCGCCAGAGTGGTGAAATCCGTGCCCTCGGAGCTGGGGCGCGCGAGCGACATGTTCACGGTGTACACGAGCGTGGAACCGGCCGCCATCGCCGCCACATGCAGCCCCAGCAGCAGCGTGGTCGTGACCACCGGCGCCTCCGCGGTGACCAGGGGGATCAGCGCGAGGGTGCTGAGTGCCACGAGCGGCCCGGTCACGGCCAGGCAGCGGGCGCGCCCGAATCGGCGCAGCGCCGCCCCCACCAGCAGGGAGGCCGCAGCCGCCGGAGCGGCCAGCAGCATCCCCATCACCACGCCCAGGCGCGGCAGCGACCACCCGGCATCGGTCAGCACCGGCGTCCACAGCGGATAGGCCGCAGTGGTCCCGCCCAGCAGCAGCGGCATCACCAGCAGGCCCCAGCGCGCGGCACCGGACCGACGGAACACCTGCCACAGCGCGGCGTAGGCCTGGCTGAGGCGGGGTGCGGGCCCAGCGGGCAGTGCCTCCCGGTGGGCGAGCACGAGCGGCAGCGGCAGCAGGCACAGCGCCGTCAGCACGAGCATCGCGGGAACCCACCCGGCGGCCGCGTAGATCAACACGATCAGTCCTCCGCCCAGGACGTTGCCCAGCCACTGGGCGGCGTTGGCGACGCCGTTGGCCAGCGGCCGCGTGGCGTCGTCCACCGCGCGGGCCGTGAGCCCATCGGCCGCGATGTCCTGCGTGGAGCTGGTGAGGGTGTACGCGACCACGGCGGCGCTCAGCAGCGGCAGGTGGTGGACGGGATCCGGGATCGCCACGAGTGCGAGGCTCGTCAGACCCAGCAGCGGTTGCAGGATCAGCAGCCAGCGACGGTAATGCCCTGTGGAGCGGCGGCCGAAGCGGTCGATCAGCGGGGCCCACAGGGGCTTGAACGCCCAGGCGGCGCCGGCGAGGGTCACCGCAGCCAGAGCCTCCAGGGAGACGCCCTCACGGCGCAGGATCGCTGAGAGCCCCACGTACAGGAAGCCGACCCCGAGGTACTGGGTGATGTACAGGCCGGAGACCAGCGCCAACAGCCGGGCGGTGCGGCCCGCCTGCGGGCCGGGGGTGCTGCTGCGCGGCGGGGGCGCGGCGACCGCGGTGGTGGTGGCGCCGGGGATGACGGCGCTGGCGCCGGGTGTGGCGCTGGTGCCGTTGTGTGCAACACCCACGGGCGGGGCCTTTCCCTTGAGGACTGGACCCGCAGGAGATTACACGACGCTGGCGTTGCGTAAATACCCCGGAGGTGGATTGCCCGGCCGATGCGTGGCCGGGCGCGGGGCCAGCCTCCCGGCCCCTCAGCGCACCGCGGCAGCCTTGTTCTGTCCGATGTGCGGCGAATCGGCGGGAGCATGTGCCCACGGACGGATGTGCATGGCGCGAAGTCAAACCTCTCCGTGCTGGTGGCGCGTGTGCCCGGTGCTGGGGCGCGTCAGAGCTTCTGCCTGCCGGGCGGGGCTGCGCCTCACGGGTGATTCCCACTACAGTCGAAACCTGAAGCAGTGTCCTGCGGGACGCCGCGGCAGGGGCCGACAGCTCACGTCGGCCCGTGTTTCATACCTCCTTCACGCGATCGGATCTTGAGCTCATGCGCACCCCGAGCAGCAGAGTGGAACCCCGCCTCTCCCGTCGACGCGCCCTCGCCGTGGGCGGCGCTGCCCTGAGTGCGACCGCGCTGGCCGCGTGCGGCGGGGCGCAGCGGCTCACCAGCGAGGAAGCCAGTGAGAGCAACCCGCTGGTGCTGCGGATGGCCAACAACCTCGACCCCAAGCACGTCACCTCCGTGGCGCTGGAGGAGTTCATTGCCGATGTGCAGGAGCGCAGCGGCGGGCGGATCCGCATCGAGCATTACGCCTCGGGGCAGCTGGGCGGGGAGCCGCAGGTGCTTGGGCAGCTGCGGCAGGGCATCGTGGATCTCACGCGCGTGGGCGCCCCAGGTCTGGCCGCCTGGGATCGCGGCTACCACGCCTTCGGGTTGCCGTACGTGTTCGACTCCGAGGAGCACTACTACGCGGCACTGGACTCCGAGGCGATGCGCGAGTTCTTCACCGGCAGCCAGGAGCAGAACTTCCTGGGACTCACCTACTACACCTCCGGCGCACGCTCCTTTTACACGGCGAGCACGCCGATCCGCACCCCCGAGGATCTCGCGGGGCTGAAGATCCGGATCCAGGACATGGCCACACAGGTGCAGATGACCGAGGCCTTCGGCGCCTCCCCGATCGTGATGGGCTTCGGGGACACGTACACCGCGCTGCAGACCGGCCTGATCGACGGCGCGGAATCCAATGAGACGGTCCTGAATCAGTCCGGACACGGCGAGGTGTCCAAGTCCTTCTCACTGACCGAGCACACCCGCATCCCCGACATGCTGGTGATCGGCGCGCGGGCGTGGGAACGGCTGTCCGAGGAGGACCGGACGCTGCTGCAGGAGGCGGCGATCGCCTCCACCGAAGCGCACAAGGAAGCGTGGGCCCAGAGCATCGAGGAGGCGTACGCCGAATCCGAGGAGATGGGCGTGGAGTTCATCGAGGACGTGGATACCGACGCCTTCGCCGAGCTCGCCGCCCCCGTGGTGGAGGAATTCGCCTCCCGTCATCAGGAGGTCGCCGACCTGCTGGACATCATCGACCAGGCACGCCGCTGAAGGAGCGACCATGACCCGGATCCATGCCCTGCGCCGCGGACTGTCCAGCACCCTGCTGTGGGCCGCGGGCGTGCTGTTGGTGATCATGACGGTGCTGGTGGTCATCCAGATCATCACCCGCTACGCCATCAACCAACCCACCGCCTGGACGGAAGAGCTGGTGCGCTATGCGCTGATCTGGACCAGCTTCCTGGCGGCCTCGTACGCCTTCATCGAGCGGCGGCATATGGCGCTGAGCTTCCTGCGCGACCGCCTACCCCCACCGGCGCGGCGCGGCGTCATGATCGCCGTGGATGTGCTCGTGCTGCTGTTCGCCGTGCTCGTGCTCGGGGTGGGCGGAACGATGCTGGCGCTGAACTCCATCGGCGACCTCTCGGCGCTGCTGGGGATCTCCCGCGGTGCCGTGTACGCGATCGTCCCGATCAGCGGGCTCGCCATCGCGCTAGCCCAGGTGGTGGTGTTGTTGGATCGAGATGAAGGGCCGACGGGGGCCGCGCAGCCGGGGGCCGATACCCCCGAAGCCCGCACCACCGGAGGGAAGGGGGAGGATCGATGAGCGCGCTGGGTGCCACCATCCTGCTGTTCGGCCTGTTCTTCCTGCTGCTGTTCGCCTCCGTGCCGATCTCCATCGCCATCGGCGTCTCTGCTTTCGTGACGATCGTGGCGGTGCTCGGCTGGGGCGATGCGACCTTTATCCTCGGCCAGCAGATGACCGGGGGAGTGGAGAGCTTCAACCTGCTGGCCATCCCCTTATTCATCTTCGCGGGCAACATCATGAACTCAGGCGGGATCGCTCGCAGGCTCGTGGACCTCGCCCTCGTGGTCACCGGGCGGATCCCCGGGTCGCTCGCGCACACCAACGTCGTGGCGAACATGCTGTTCGGCTCTCTGTCCGGCTCCGCGGTGGCCTCGGCCGCGGCGATCGGCGGGACCCTGCACAAGCGGCAGGTCGAGGAACGCTACGACCCGGCGTTCTCTGCTGCGGTGAACATCTCCTCCGCCTCGACCGGGCTGCTCATCCCACCCACCGCTGCTGCGATCGTCTACTCGACGGTGGCCGGTGGCCTGTCGGTCTCCGCCCTGTTCATGGCCGGGTACATCCCCGGCATCCTCATGGGGCTCGTGGTCATGGCCGTGGCGCTGGTGTTCGCGAGCAGAGCTGGCCTGCGCTCCACCGAGCGGGTGGGGATCCACCAGGGCCTCGTGGTGCTGGGCCGGGCGGTGCCATCGCTGCTGCTGATCATCATCGTGGTGGGCGGCATCGTGGCCGGGGTCTTCACCGCCACCGAGGGAGCGGCCGTGGCGGTCGTGTACTGCCTGCTGCTGTCCCTGGCCTACCGGGAGCTGACCCGCGCGGCGATCGGCCGGATCATCACCGAGACCGTGGCCGCCACCGGCGTGGTGATGCTGCTGGTGGCCGCCTCTAGCGCGATGAGCTGGATCATGGCCTTCACCGGCATCCCCGGCGCGATTACCGAGACGGTGCTGGGCACCACCAGCTCCGGGCCGGTGGTGATCCTGCTGATGCTCGCGATCCTGCTGCTGGTGGGCACGTTCATGGACATCACCCCGGCGATCCTCATCTTCACGCCGATCCTGCTGCCGATCGCCGAGGAGATCGGGATGGACCCGGTGCACTTCGGCATGGTGCTGATCCTGTCGATGTGCGTGGGCACGATGACCCCGCCCGTCGGCTCGGTGCTGTTCGTGGCCACCGGCACGACCGGGGTCAGCATCGAGAAGGTGGTGCCGAAGCTGCTGCCGTTCTTCGCCGCACTCATCGCGCTGCTGCTGCTGATCGCCTACGTGCCGGCGCTGTCGCTGTGGCTGCCGGGGCTGACCGGGTCGCTGGAGTGAGTCCGGCCGGGGCCGGAGGGCTCGTACCCCTCACCATCTACCCCGGAGTGCCGCGGGCGTATGCACGCTATCCGGCCCGGTTCCCGCACTACGCCGGGGAACGCAGTGCCGCGCCACCAACCTCCCGCACCATCGTGTCCGAGTTCCCCACCCGGCCGACGGGTCGGAAGCCGGCGCGCTCGTAGAGCCGGCGGGCTGCCGTGTTGCCGTCCTCGACGCTGAGGCTGACGGCGCGGTGACCGGCAGCACGCGCCTGGTCGAGGACCGCGTCGAGCAGGCCACCGCCCAGTCCGCGCCCGCGCTGCCCGGGCATGACCGCGAGCGTCAGCTCGGGGATGTCGGGGGCCACGAAACCGTAGCCCGGATCCTGCTGGGGCAGCAGACGCACCCACCCGGCTCCCACCGGGCGACCCGCCTCGAAGGCGACGGCACCGGTGTCCCCTGGCCGCCCGAATCCCTCGGCATAGTGCGCGATATGCGGCTCGGCCAGCTGCTCGGGGCGGGCCTGCTCACCGTCGCGCCAGGCGAAGGCCTCCCCGAGCGCACGCCACAGCAGGGGCTGATCATCACCGGTGAGCGGCCGCACCGTCGCAGTGGCCAGGTCGATCCAGTACTGCTCGTGGTCGGCGCGCACGTCCTCGAGCACGCCCCCTGCGGCGAGGATGGTGCGGCGGGAGCCGACGTTGTCGCTGTCGCAGGACACGAGGGCCCGGTCGGTGCCGTCGGCGGCCAGGCGATCCAGGGAGGCGCGCAGAATCGCGGTGGCGTACCCGCGGCGGCGATGGCGGGGGAGTACCGCATACCCCACGTGTCCGCCCACCTCCAGCAGAACCGGCGTGAGGGCGTACCGGATCGAGGTGCGGCCGACGACCTCGCCGTCCACCTCGGCGAGCAGGAATTCCGCCCGCACCCGGCCGGGCGGAAGGTCGGTGCCCGCAGCCTCGCGAGCGTACTGGTCCAGGGCACGGCCGACATCCCCGGCAGAACCGTCCAGGTTCGCGAGGGCGAAATCGAATTCCTCTGCGGCCAGCTCCGCGTGGGCGGCGCGGAGAGCGGACTCGTCGGCCGCCGTGGGTGGGCGCAGAGTGACAGCCGGAGCAGGGGAGAGGGCGCGGGAGATCTCGGCGAGCAGGCCGGGGGTGGGAGGCATAGGGGAAGGGTATGCGGGGTGGTATGGGGCGTGGGGTCGGAGGGGCGGGAGTGGTGGACCCCCTCGTCGCTCTGCACAGCCTCGAGTGCTACTCTCGCTGCGCTCGGTCGAGAAATCGGCCGGTTTCGTCGAGGCATGTTCGGAGTCTCTTACCGGGACTGGCATTTCTCAGCTCAGGGCTCACGCCCTCTTCGTAGATCGGCCCCGTGTTGGCGCGACTCATCCTCTCGCCCTCACGGGGCCGATTTCATCCCTCCCTGCGAAGGTCGGAACGGGCTGCACGTCGCGCGGGGCGTAGGCGGTGGAATCCCTTCCTGAGGGATCCGACATGCCCGGGGCGGGGTGCTGGAACGAAGACGCGGCGAGGTCGCCCGGATTTCCCAGTCGTCCTGCCAGGCCCGAGAAAGAGCAGCCGAGCCTGAGCATTCGGCCCCCGGCGCTCGACGCCCTGCTCTGCCACGTCAACGAGGAATGCGCCAAGGCCTGGGCCCACCTGGACTCATTGCGAGCTCTGAGCCGAGAAATGTCAGTCCCTGATAGGAGACTTCGACCATGCCTCGGCGTCACCGGTCGGTCCAGCGGCCGGGGGTGGGGGCGGCGCCCTGGGCTGCGCGGGACGCAGAGGGTGCCGGGCAAGGCATGAGGATGTCAGCCTGACGGTGCAGTGCAGCATGGCCACTGAGGCGATCGATCACGCCACGCAGGTGGCGGGCCTGGAGTGGCAGGGGCAGACCTTCGACGTCCAGGCCGATCCTGCCCTGGTGGCCGGAGCGGTCCAGGACGATGAGGAGCAGGACTGACCATGGCACTGCTGTTGACAGCCCGGTGGCCTGGCCACCAGTACTCGGGGCATGGCCCCGACGGCACTGCGGAGGTCATGCCCAGCTTCGCCCGGGTGTTCTCCGCCCTGGTGCACGCCGCGGCCACCGGGGCGGAATCCGCCACCACGCCGGGGGAGGGGCACCCCGACTTCCCGAATCTCCGGCCGGGCAGTGTCGATGCTCTGCGATGGCTGGAGGAGAATCCTCCCGTGGGAATGCATGTTCCCCGGTTCCCGGACCTGATCCCGGCGGAACGATCCCGCGGGAACATCGCCTATCGGAAAGAGGGGGTGTTCCTCAAAGAAGGGAAGTCCACCACCTACAAGGTGACCGCGCGGAAGCATGGGGAGTCGTCCTGGATCTCCTCCGCGCTGGGCTGGATCTGGGAAGACTCCGCACCCCCACAGATCCAGGCCCATCTGGATGCGCTCTGCGCGGATGTGAGCCACCTGGGAGAAGGGGACAGCCCGGCGGTGCTCGAAGTGTTCGAGACCGCCGCCAGGCCCTCCCCGCCCCCGCTCACCCACCATCTGCGCCGGGCGAGCTACTTCGACCCCGCTGGGCAGCCCACCCGGGTGCCCGTGCCGGGCCGACTCTCTGCCCTCGAACAGCAGTTCCGCGAAGCTCGGCCAGGCAAACCACCTACGGCGGCCGCGGACAAGCACACGGTCTCCACCCTTCCCGGCTCCGAACAGCCCACCGCCGACGGCCTCACCTCCCTGCGCCTGATCCCGGTTGACGCCCCTGAGGCGCAGGTCCCGTGGCCCCTCGCCGTCCTGCTGCCGGTGCAGAACGGTCCCACGGTGCCCCCGGAGAGCCGGGTGGATGTAGCCGTCCACCTGCACCGAGCCCTGATCGCCGCCGTGGGGCAGGACTGCCCGCCCAGCATCACCGGGCGCTACCCCGAGGGGGTGCAGCAGCCGGCGAACCGCGTGGCCCTGCACTGGATACCCGCCGGTGCCCCGGTATCCGCTGGCCAGGCCGGTGCGGCCCACCTGGTGGTGCTGGTCCCGGCAGAGATGGCAGAGGTGGAGCACGCGCAGCTGTTCGATGGCCTCTCCCGGATCCAGAGTTTGCGCACCCGCATCGGCCGCTTCGACCTGGGGCCGATGGAACTCGCCGACGGCGCATCCTTCTGGGCTCCGCCTGCCCCGGAACGGCACCGGGAATGGCGCACAGACCCCGCCGCGGTGCCGGAGCGGTGGTCACGGGGCACCGACCAGTTCGAGCTGTTCGCGCAGTCCGCGCAGTTCTCCTTCACCACGATGATGCGGGACCACCTGCGCGGCGGAACCGCCGCACCGGAACGCAGCGCGTGGCTCCAGCAGCACCGGGTCACCGTGCTGGAGGCCGAGCCGGTGCTCACGCTGGACCCCACCCGTTTCGTGCATCGCACCAACCGCCGGATGGCCGTCATGCCGTACACGGCTCGGCTGGACCTCGGCACCGCCCTCCCGGCCACGGCCGTTAGTGCCATCGGCCAGTCCCGCCACCTGGGCGGAGGGCTTCTGATCCCGATCGACCGTCCCCGCCCGCATGTGGAGGAAGCACCATGAGCACGCTCTCCCGGGAGGACTTTCCCTCCTTCTTCGCCGCCGTCAACCACGGCTCCCCGCCGTACGCGTGGCAGCGCGATCTGGTGGACCGCATCGCGGAAACCGGCTGGCCTGCACAGATCACCGCTCCCACCGGGGCGGGAAAGAGCGCGGTCATCGAAGCCCATGTGTTCAGTGTCGCGCTGGCGCGTGCGGAGGGCCGGTCGATCCCGCGTCGCCTCGCCCTGTGCGTATCCCGGCGCGCGATCGTGGACGCCCACGCCCGACGTGCCGTGGAGGTGAGCACGCTGCTGGAGACGTACGAACACCCCGCCGTGCAGGCCGTGGCGTCGCAGCTGGCTCTGCCCGGGACGCGTCCGCTCGGAGTGTCCGTTGTGCGCGGCGGGGAGGTGGTGGACACCGAGTGGCTGGATGACCCGGTGGGCTGTCACATCCTCTGCACCACCCCGGACATGATGGGCAGCAGGCTCCTCTTCCAGGGGTACCGTTCCACACGCTGGTCCCGTGCCCGCGCGGCGGGTCTGCTCGCCTATGACACGGTGGTCGCAGTCGATGAGGCGCACCTGAACCGCCAGCTCACCGCCACCGTGCGGCGGGTCGGCGAGCTGGCCAGCGCGTCTCCGCTGGCCCGATCCCTGCCGCCGCTGCAGGCGGTGGAAGTCACCGCCACCCCGGCGACCACGGCCGGGGACGCCCTCACTGTGGGCTCGGCACCGGAAGACCCCGCGCTGCAGCAGCGGCTCGATGCCACCAAACCCCTGCACCTGCAGTCTCTGGCAGCGTGGCCGCCCTCCGGCAACGCAGCCGCGCGGCGGCGGGCCCTGCGCCCCGTCGCGGAGCTCGCCGCGCAGATGCGCGAGGAGGTGCAGGGCACGGTGGGCGTCATCCTGAACTCGGTGGCCGACGCGCTCGCGATGACCGCTTTGCTCTCCGATTCGGGGCTGCGAACCGCCACTCTGGTGGGTCCCCTGCGGCCGGTGGATCGCACCCGGCTGGAGGCGGAATATCCCGGACTGCTTAGCCCGGAGGGTTCTGCGCAGGTGGATGTCCTCGTGGCCACGCAGACGGTCGAAGTGGGCGTGGACCTGGACCTGCACGGCCTGATCACGGACCTCGCCGCGGGATCCACCCTGGTGCAGCGGATCGGGCGGGTGAACCGTCGGGGTTTCTACGAGGCGGCGCCCGTGGTGGTGCTGTGCCCCGAGGAACCACCGGCCAAGGGCTGGGACTCCGTGCGCTCAGGGCCGTACGTCGGCACGGATCTGGAGGAGGCGCTGAACTGGCTGGAGGAGCGCGGCGAGGGTTTCGTGATGTCTCCCGCGCATCTGATGGCGGATCCCGCTCCCGTGCCCAGTCCTCGGCGGATGCTGTTCTCCCGGCTGGAACCGGCCGAGGCTGAGGTCCTCGCGAGCACCAGCGAGAGCCTGGTCGTCGAACCGGACCTGGCGCTCTGGCTCGCTGACGAACTCAGCGACGACGTGGCCGACGTGACCGTGGTGGGCCGGAACCTGCCCGTGGATGCGCCGCTCGCCATGGACATGGTGGCCGCGCTTCCCCCGCACTCCCACGAGATGTATCCGGTCTCTCCCGGCCGATGCCGGATGCTCCTCCGCCACCTGGCCGAGGCCCCTGCCCAGCTCTGGCGGGGAGGGGAGCAGCAGCGTGCGGTGACCGCAGCGGACGTGCTGGAGCAGTTGCGGCCCGGCGATGTGGTGGTCCTCGATGCACAGACCCGCGCGGCCCGGGCCGGAGCGCTCGTGGTGGATGACCCGGAGGCGGATCCGATCGGTGACGTGCTCTGCGATCCGCTGGGCTACCCGCAGGCAGTGGCGCCAGTGGTGCTGCTGCACTCCGAGGCGTCCGGCGGTGCCGACACCCACGCGGACCAGCCAGCGGTGGACGAGCTGCTGGACGTGGTGGGTCGAACGCTCGATGCCCACTCCGGGAGCGAGCCCGCGGACCTGGAGGATCCTGGAAGCCCCCTGAGCCTCGCCGTCACGGAGAGCCTGCTGGGGCGCGGACCCGCCGCTGCGCTGTGGGAGCAGGCCATGACCACGCCGCGGGCTGGATCCGAAGAGGACCCCGGCAACTGGACGCCCACCTGGGCGGCCTCCCCGGCCCGAACCGAGTCGGGAGCGGCGGCGTGGGCGGCGCTCACCTGGGTGGCCGGGGACACACTCAATGCCGAATCGCGCCAGGAACTGTCCGGGCGGGACGTGGAACTCGGGGCGCATCAGCGGGACGTGGCGGAGCGGGCCAGAGAGTTCGCCACCCGCGTGGGCCTGCCCGAACCTCTGCAGGAGGTGCTGCACGCCGCGGGCCTCCACCACGACGACGGCAAGCAGGCGGCAGAGTTCCAGGGTGTGCTGCGGAATCGACGGGTGAGCACCGAGGAGGCGCAGTCCGCGCCGTACCGGATGCTCGCGAAGAGCCGACGCGCGGCCTCCCGGTCTCGCGCCCGGAGGGCCCTGCAGACCCTCCCCCCGGGGTGGCGCCACGAACAGCTCTCGGCCCTGATCGCCTGGGATGAGGTGGACGGCCCGGAACCGGATCTGGTGCGCAGGCTCATCGGCACCTCGCATGGGCGCGGGCGTTCTACGTTCCCCCATGGTTCCGCGGACCTGGTGCGAGAGGACTTCGCCCACTTGGAGGAGCGGGCCGCGGAACTGTTCGACTCCGGCACCTGGGATGAGCTGATCGAGTCCACGCACGCCCGATGGGGTGTGTGGGGCTGCGCCTACCTCGAAGCGGTGCTTCGCGCCGCAGATACTTCCATCTCCAAGGAGGGACGATGAACACCACCACCCAGCCATTGCGGCTGGCCGGGGACATTGACGTGCTGCTCAGCCACATGGTGCTGTGGGGCTTGGCGGCGATCTGCGAGGACGCCGGAGAGCAGGGAGTGCGGGCCGGATGGTCCGATGACGCCGACCCGCGGCCGCTGCTGACCATGGGCGGTGACGCCGCGGACCGAGTGGCGGAGATCGTGCGTCAGCACGCTGCCCGGCACGCCGCAGAGGAATCGTGGCTGCACCAGAAGATCTCCGTGGCCGCGAACGGCTCCGGTGAGGTGGCCCTCGGTGCGCCGCGCACGGCCCCACCAGCCAATGAGGAGGTGTGGGGCCGCGTTGATGCCGCACACCGGGCGATGCTCGATGCGCTGCCCACCCGGCTCGATCAGCGGATGCAGCCTGGCCTGGGCTACCGGTCCTGGTGGGCCACGGACCGGACAGGAAAGGTGCGGGCCGATAAGGGGTGCAATGACTGGGAGATGCGCACCCGCAACCGCGGCTCCGATGTGGTGACGCACCGCCTCCTCCCGCTGGCGCAAGAAGTCTCCTCCTGGGAACCATCCCGGATCATGGGCGGGCTGCTGGGCGAGACGGTCGATGACAGGGTGGGGAAGAACGTTGCGGATTCCCGCTCCGGAACCGGGTTCGCACTGCCGGGGCCCGTAGACAACGCCAGGGCGTGGTGTGCGCTGTGGGGGTTGACCCTGGTCCCGGTGCTTCCCCAGGCAATCACCGGTGGCCGCAGTCCCGCCACGCTGTCTCGGGGGGACGTTCCGGGCGCTGCCCGTCGCCACCTGGTGATGTTCGCCTCCCCTCGGCTGCTCAGCGTGGCGCGGGCCCGCACTGTTCTGCGCAGCAGCCACCTGCCGAAGGCTGCGGTGCCGGAGGCGGAGGATGCCGCGGGGCGGGCGGAGGCTATCGCCTGGTGCCGCGCGCAGGGGGTCGAGGTGGTGCTGAGGTTCCCGGTGAACGTCACGGGAAGCGCCTCAGCACCGGAGCGGCAGGCTCTGCGCGGGGAGGCTGTGTCGCTATGAACACCGCGGTCACAGCTGGTGAGGTGCCGGTCGATTCAGTGCCGATCTCCCTGGTAGCCCACCATGCCTTCTGCCCGCGACGCGCCTGGTTGGAGGCGAGCGGGGAGAAGCTCCCGGTGGACTCCTTCGCGATGACCTCAGGAACGGTGGCGCACACCAGGGCGGACGACCCTCAGGCGAGCACTGCGGCCACGGTGCGCGCGATGGACGTGGTCAGCAGCCGGCACGGCTTCCACGGGCGCATCGATGTTGCCGAGGTACTCGAGGATTCCTCGATGCGGCTCATCGAGTACAAGGCGACTCCGGTGCGCAGACGCCCGGAGACCACGGAGCCGATGCGCCGCCAGCTCGCCTTGCAGAAGCTCGCGCTGGAGGAGATGGGGCACCGGGTGGTGGAGTGCGCGGTGCATTTCACCACCCACCACCGCCGTGTCCCCGTGGAGATCGACGAGGGGACGACCACGGCCGCTCTGGCGGACGTGGAGGCGACTCGTGCGGTGGCGGAAGGGAGCACCGCCCCGCCTCCGCTGGAGGATGATCCTCGCTGTGCCTCCTGCTCCCATGTGAGCCTGTGCCTGCCGGATGAACGCACTATGGCGGAGACGCCGCGGCGAATCTCGGTGCCGAACCCGGACAGCCAAGTGCTGCACCTGGCCACCTACGGGTCGCTGGCCACGGTGAAATCGGGCCGCGTAGTGGTCAAGCACCGTGGCGAGGTGACGGCCACGGTCCCGCTGGAGCGGGTGCAAGCAGTGGTGGTGCACGGCAACGTGGATCTCAGCGGCGGTCTCACCCGCGAGCTGATGTGGCGGAGACTGCCCATCCTGTGGTGCTCCAGCGGAGGGCGCCTGGTGGGCTGGGCGTCGAGCGCGGACCGGCCCAACGGGCCCGCCCGCGTGGAGCAGCATGTGGCCTCGAAGCGGGGTGATCTGCACCTGGCGCGGGCGTTCATCGGCGCGAAAGTGGGCAACCAGGCCACTTTGCTGCGGCGGCACGGCGATTCCGCGTCGGCCGTCGCGGCCTTGCGGCAGCTGGCGTCCGCAGCCGGTGAGGCCCAATCGGTGACGGAGCTGTTTGGCGTGGAGGGAACGGCCGCCCGCCTGTACTTCACGGAGTTCCCTACCATGCTGGCGCCCAGTGCCAGGGCATTCGGGGCCGAGTTCCCCGGCCGCGTGGGCCGGGGAGCAACGGATCCGCTGAACGTGCTGTTGAACTACACGTATGCGCTGCTCACCGGCGAGTGCGTGCGGGCGCTGCTGGCCTGCGGCCTGGATCCTCATGCAGGGTTCTTGCACAGTTCCGGGCGGAACAAGCCAGCGCTGGCACTGGACCTGATGGAGGAGTTCCGGGCACCGGTGGCGGATTCGGTGGTGCTGGGCGCCGTGAACAACGGCGAGATCAAACGCTCCGGGTTCGCTGATCTCGCTGGTGAGGTGCGGATCGGGGATGCCGCGCGGAAGGCGCTGATCGCCGCGTACGAGAGGCGGCTCACCACGGAGTTCACGCATCCCGTCTTCGGCTATCGGGTGACGTGGCGGCGCGCCATAGAGGTGCAGGCCAGGATGATCCTGGGGCTGCTTGATGGAACGCAGGAGAAGTACGTGGGAGTGCGGGTGCGATGAGGGCCGATGCGCACCGGTATCTGATCGCCTATGACGTTCCGGATGATCGGCGCCGCACCCGGGTGGCGCGCGCCCTGGAAGAGTTCGGAGACCGCGTCCAGTATTCCGTGTTCGTGGTCGACGGATCGCCGGGCAAGATGGTGAGACTCCGTGCCACCCTGAAGGGCGTGTTGAATGCTGAGACTGACTCGATCCTCATCTGCGATGTGGGCAGAGTTTCAGCGCTCACAGACGAAACGTTCTCGTTCCTGGGCAGGGAACGAGACATCACCGATCACACCGCCATCATCGTGTGAGTGCGAACCCTCTGTCGATCTGGCCTCACGCCTGGAGGGTTCGCGGACCAGCTGTGCAGGTCAGCGCTCAACTTGCTGTTTGATAACCGCATAGTGGAAACTGTCGTGCAGTTGCCCCCCGCAGCCCTCGCGCCGCACCGCGAACATGCAGGTAGGGATGGCCGTGGTGAGGCAGCTGTCTCGGCCCCTTCTCGGGGCCGACTTCGTAGAGGCATCCACATCGCCTGGTCGTACCACTCGGGCCCGATGGGTCTCGGCCCCTTCTCGGGGCCGACTTCGTAGAGGCAGGGGGTAGGACATGGCGATCGCGGTCCGCGCGTCCCCGTCTCGGCCCCTTCTCGGGGCCGACTTCGTAGAGGCCTCTCGCGCAGGCCCTCCGGGAGCCACATGAACGGGTCTCGGCCCCTTCTCGGGGCCGACTTCGTAGAGGCACCCCAAACCCCGGCACGTCGACCCGCGACACCTGTGTCTCGGCCCCTTCTCGGGGCCGACTTCGTAGAGGCGACAACACCGGCTCACCAGCAGGATTCACGCGCTGCGTCTCGGCCCCTTCTCGGGGCCGACTTCGTAGAGGCGTCAGGCAGGCTCATGATTAGTTCCTCGCTTGAGTCTCGGCCCCTTCTCGGGGCCGACTTCGTAGAGGCTCGATCACGAAGTCCACAGGCCGGATCTCCGTCACGTCTCGGCCCCTTCTCGGGGCCGACTTCGTAGAGGCCGCGAAGAAGCCCGTCAAGTTCGTGGTCGAGAACATGTCTCGGCCCCTTCTCGGGGCCGACTTCGTAGAGGCGTGAAGATCAGCCGGCGGCGCTCATCGCGCCACGGTCTCGGCCCCTTCTCGGGGCCGACTTCGTAGAGGCGGATCGTGCGGGTCTCCGCCATGGCATCCTCCCCTGAGTCTCGGCCCCTTCTCGGGGCCGACTTCGTAGAGGCCTGCCGGACGGGTGGCGCACCCCCGCCTGCTCCTGGGTCTCGGCCCCTTCTCGGGGCCGACTTCGTAGAGGCCCAGCATGTACGCAAGGGTCGCGCGGGTCTCCTCGTGTCTCGGCCCCTTCTCGGGGCCGACTTCGTAGGGGCCCGACCGGCGCACCCGTCAGCGAGCCTCGCTGCGCGTCTCGGCCCCTTCTCGGGGCCGACTTCGTAGAGGCGGAATCACGCAGGCAGGGCGCATCTACACCCTCCGCGTCTCGGCCCCTTCTCGGGGCCGACTTCGTAGAGGCCGATGCTCGGATCATGACTGCGGATGCGGGTGGGGTCTCGGCCCCTTCTCGGGGCCGACTTCGTAGAGGCTTCTTCCCGACCTTCTGGGCAGGCAAGTGATTGCCCGTCTCGGCCCCTTCTCGGGGCCGACTTCGTAGAGGCCACCCGCACCTCCAAGGGCTGCGAGGATGATCGTGACGTCTCGGCCCCTTCTCGGGGCCGACTTCGTAGAGGCCGCTGCGACGGAGAGCTTCGAGGACCTCGATGCGACGTCTCGGCCCCTTCTCGGGGCCGACTTCGTAGAGGCGCCGAAGATGAGGACGGCGGGCTCACATGGGTCAGCGGTCTCGGCCCCTTCTCGGGGCCGACTTCGTAGAGGCTTCCTGATCGTCGCGGACATCGTCCAGTGGGCTCGGTCTCGGCCCCTTCTCGGGGCCGACTTCGTAGAGGCGCCCCGGCGCCCTGGTCGTCTGGCAGGGCTCCGAGGTCTCGGCCCCTTCTCGGGGCCGACTTCGTAGAGGCCCGGGATCCCGGTCGAGATACATGTTCCGCGCCAGTCTCGGCCCCTTCTCGGGGCCGACTTCGTAGAGGCCAGCGCCCTGACCATGGGCACCCCCTGTCCTGTTTGGTCTCGGCCCCTTCTCGGGGCCGACTTCGTAGAGGCCTGGTCTGCACAGTTTTGGAAGGCGACGGCTGAGGTCTCGGCCCCTTCTCGGGGCCGACTTCGTAGAGGCAAGATCGCCGTCACGCGACGCCGCGATGATCGCGGCAGTCTCGGCCCCTTCTCGGGGCCGACTTCGTAGAGGCTCGCCGAGGGCGGGAGCGACAATCGCGGTGATGACAGTCTCGGCCCCTTCTCGGGGCCGACTTCGTAGAGGCGCGACCTACGGGCGCTCCACCAAGCGCGACAGCGACGTCTCGGCCCCTTCTCGGGGCCGACTTCGTAGAGGCTAGTCCATGTCAGGCAGGAACGAACAAACGAAGGGTCTCGGCCCCTTCTCGGGGCCGACTTCGTAGAGGCTGCCCCGCTGGGCGTGGCGAGTTCGCGTGCTCCCGTCTCGGCCCCTTCTCGGGGCCGACTTCGTAGAGGCCCTAGCGAGATGGAGGCGGCGCTGGACAACCTCGGTCTCGGCCCCTTCTCGGGGCCGACTTCGTAGAGGCCTGAACACTCGCGTCGTGGAGCGCTTCGAGCCGGGGTCTCGGCCCCTTCTCGGGGCCGACTTCGTAGAGGCCTGCGGATGAATGCGACTGAGGTTGCGGCGGCGTAGTCTCGGCTCCTTCTCGGGGCCGACTTCGTAGAGGCGTGAAGCTCGGGGCACGGGTCCGGTACGCCCCTCGGTCTCGGCTCCTTCTCGGAGCCGACTTCGTAGAGGCCGGATCGGTGAGATATGGATGGTGCCGGAGTCCGGTCTCGGCTCCTTCTCGGGGCCGACTTCGTAGAGGCGCGCGCCGACGCGAGCCAAGCACCGAGCCTGCCGTCTCGGCTCCTTCTCGGGGCCGGCTTCGTAGAGGCCACCTTCGTGAGCAGCGCTAACCGCATGGCGATGGCAGTCTCGGCTCCTTCTCGGGGCCGACTTCGTAGAGGCTGGTTCGGATCCTGGTTGCCCTGGACGCGATGTGCGGCGTCTCGGCCCCTTCTCGGGGCCGACTTCGTAGAGGCCCCGGTAGCGGCATCTACGAGTCGCCTGACTGCGGTCTCGGCCCCCTCTCGGGGCCGACTTCGTAGAGGCGGCGGCGGCACTCTCGCCAAGGATCTGCGCCTGCCCCGTCTCGGCCCCTTCTCGGGGCTGACTTCGTAGAGGCAAAACGCGGTTGCGGATCGCCGATCCGGAGCACCTAGGCCCGCTTGCTTGCCCGGCTTCCCCCGCTACTTACCTCGGAGTACCGCGGGTGCGAGTCCGCTATGCGGCCTGAGACCCGCACTACGCCGGGGTAAGTGGTGGAGGCAGTGCGCGAAGCGTCCGCAGCATGTGCCCCAAGGCCCTGGCCCGTCCGCTGAGGCCCAGCTCCTCACGCCGGTGGGATCCTCCAACTCCCTCCCGCCCGGCGCACCTCTCCGCTCATGCCCAGCACAGTGGCGCAGTCCTCAAGGCTGAGTTCGAGGTGGATCGCGGTGGCATGCAGCGCCTCGAGCGCGCCGGCTCCGTCGCTGCGGCACTCCTCATAATGCCGACGGATCTGTTCCTCCGCCGCGCCCTGCCCCACGCTCACCTGCGGCGGGAACAGCCGCATCACCGCGAGCGCCGCCTCCCCGTTCTCAGCGCTCGAGGCCGCACACCCGGCTTCGTCGACGCACACCCAGGCCCCGGCGTCCGCGGCAGGCAGCACGGTGGAGATGACGCAGCAGTCCGTGGAGACGCCGACGACGGTGATCCGCTGGTCATCACCCAGCGCGGCCTCCAGTTGCGGGCCCCACTTGCCGAAGGTCGGCTCGTCGATCGTGGGGTGGACGCTGAGTTCCCGCGCCCCGTCCACCAGCTCGTACAGCGGGTCATCGGCGGGCACATCGGCGAAGGGCCACTCATCGAAGTACGCGCCCCAGGATGAGTCCCGGTCCGCGGTGGGCAGCCAACGGGTTAGCAGCGTGCGCTCGGGGCCGAACTGGTCGGCGAGCTCGCGGATCCGCGCCCACGCGCCCGGCCAGAACGGCGAGGCCCACTCCGAGGCGGGATCGGCGAAGATCCGCTGTGCGTCGATAATGACGAGCCAGCCGGGATCTTCCGCTGCCCCGATCAGCTCGACGTGCGCCGAGTCCGCAGCCCCGTCGGCCGTCATGTCACCGCACCTCCGCCGTGGCTGCGTACTGCCCCTGCTCCTGCCGGCGGATCGTGCCGCGCCGCGCCACCAGGGTGACCAGGAAGCTCAGCACCAGCGCCACCAGCACGCCCAGGTTCGACCAGGCCCAGTCGCCCTCCTTGCCGCCGAGCGGCCCCAGCAGATAGCCCTGCCAGTTGTTCCACGCCGCCTCCTCGGCGAAGCCGTTGACCACCAGACCCCAGCCGATCACCGAGGCCACCGCCATCGTCAGGATCGAGGTCCAGTCCGCCGAGCCGTAGCGGCCGGAGGCATCGAACAGCGCCGCCTCGTCATAGTCGCGCTTGCGCGTGAGGATGTCGGCGATGAGGATTCCGGCCCAGGATGCGAGCGGCACGCCCAGGGTGATGAGGAAGGACTGGAACGGCCCCAGGAAGTCGGTGGAGAAGAACACCACGAAGATCGTGCCGGCCGTGAGGATCATCCCGTCGATCGCGGCGGCGGCCGGGCGCGGGATGTCGATGCCCAGGCTCAGCAGGGTCAGGCCCGAGGAGTAGATGCCCAGCACCGCGCCGGAGACCAGCGCCAGCAGCGCCGTCAGCCAGAACGGGATCAGCACCCAGATCGGCAGCAGCGTCGCGAGCGCGCCGATCGGGTCCGCGCCCACCGCGTCCATCAGCTCCGGATCCGAGCCGGCCAGCAGCAGACCGAAGATCACCAGGATCACCGGGGCCACCGCCCCGCCCACCGTGTTCCACAGGACGATCGCGCCATCGGACGCCGTGCGCTTCTGGTACCGCGACCAGTCCGCCGCAATGTTGATCCAGCCCAGCCCGAATCCGGTCATCACCATCACCAGTGCGCCGATCACCGCCTGCGACGAGCCGTGCGGGATTGCCATCACCGCGTCCAAGTCCACGTGCGGCAGGGTCAGCACGATGTACAGGATCGTCACCAGGCCCGTGACCCAGGTGAGGATCGACTGCATCTTCATGATCGTGTGATAGCCCGCGACCGACGCCGCGACGATCAGCGCCGCCACGAACACCGTGGCCACCACCAGCACCAGCGTTCCGCTGGGCAGGCCCATCGCGGAGAACACGGTGGCGGTGGCCAGCACCGCCATGATCGCCAGGAACGTCTCCCAGCCGATCGAGGTCAGCCACGACACGATGCCCGGCACCTTCTGCCCATGCACCCCGAACGCTGCGCGCGAGAGCACCATGGTGGGCGTGCTGCCGCGCTTGCCGGCAATCGCGATCAGTCCGCACAGGAGGAACGAGACCGTGATGCCGATCGCCGCGACGATCGTGGCCTGGATGAAGGAGATCCCGAAGCCCAGCACAAAGGAGCCGTAGCTCATGCCGAACACGGACACGTTCGCCGCGAACCACGGCCAGAACAGATCGCGCGGACGCGCTGTGCGCTCCGATTCGGCGATCACCTCGATGCCGGTGTGCTCGATGACGCCGCTGCTGCGCGACTCGGTGGTGGGGGAGGGGGATGACATGGACGCTCCAGAGGGAACGGGTCGGCCGGGCCGACGGGGCGGGGGCAGGGATGGGCAGAAGTCTCCCACGACCCAGCGCACGGCGCGGCCAGGGCCGACGCACAGCGCGTCGCCCTCGCCACCCAGCACCTCCAGCTCCCCGCGCAGCACCCTCACCTCTCCTCCGCGCAGACGCGTCCTCACCTCTCCTCCGCGCAGACGGCGACGTTTTTGTGGGAATGAGTGCCGGATTCCCACGACAACGTAGCCGTCTTGGCAGAAATGGGCGCCGGGAGAGGGCCGACGGGGAGTGTCCGGTTCAGCCTGTGGTCTGTGCTGGTCCAGTGCGGACCGGGCTCGTAGCCTCGGCCCATGGATCCCGCCGACGTCACCCCCGTGCCCTAGCGCTACCTGCACGGATACAGCTCTCCAGTGCTCACCAGCCACCGCGAGCGCACAGCGGCGAACTCTGCCGGGCATCTGCTGCCGCACCTGCGCCCGGGCCTCGAGCTACTGGATGTGGGCAGCGGCGCCGGCACCATCGCCGCGGATCTCGCACGCATCGTCGGCCCCGAGCACCTCACGGCGATCGAGGTCAGTGAGGAGGCTGCGGCGATCACCCGCGCGGAACTCGGCCGCCAGGGCGTCGCCGGATCGCGCGTCGTGGTGGGGGACGCCCGTGCTCTGCCCTTCGCGGACGCTACGCTCGATGTGGTCCATGTCCACCAGGTCCTCCAGCACATCCCGGAGCCGGTGCAGGCGCTGCGGGAGATCCGACGGGTGCTGCACCCCGGCGGGCTTGCCGCGGTGCGCGAGAGCGATTACGAGGGGTTCCGCTGGTGGCCCGACAGCCCCGGCCTGGACCGCTGGCGCGAGCTGTACCTCAAGGCTGCGCGGGCCGGCGGCGGCACCCCCGATGCGGGCAGGCGCCTGCTCACCTGGGCGCGGGAGGCAGGGTTCGGTGAGGTCACCCCGAGCTCCTCGACCACGCTGTATGCCACGGCCGAGGGGCGGGCCGCCTGGGGTGGCGCCTGGGCGGGACGCGTGCTCGCCCCGCCGCTGGCCACCACACTGCGTGAACTCGACCTGACGGACCAGCCCCAGCTCGAAGAGCTTTCCTGTGCCTGGACCGCCTGGTCTGAGGAGTCCGATGGGTGGTTCTCGCTCCTGCACGGTGAGATCCTGGCCCGGTACTAGCCAGTCGTTGGCCCACCCCTACGATCTAGGTGAAAGCTGAACTACCTCGGGAGGATCTCATGAGCCTGACCAACACCATCCTGCGCGCCGTCCCCGGCGCTTTCATCCTCAACTCCGGCATTGGCAAGCTCGGCATGGATGCGGAGACCGCCGCGGGCCTGCAGCAGATGGCGAAGAACGGCGTCCCGGCGCTGGGTGATCTCACCCCTGAGCAGTTCGCGAAGTTCCCCAGCTATGGCGAGATCGCAGTGGGCGCGGCCCTGCTGCTGCCCTTCGTTCCCACCCGCGTGGCCGGCCTTGCGCTCGCCGGATTCTCCGGCTCCATGGTCTCGATGTACCTGCGCACCCCCGGCATGACCGAGTCCGACGGCGTGCGCCCCACGCAGGACGGCACGTCCGTGGCGAAGGACTCCTGGATGCTCGCGATCGCTGCGGCGCTGGTCCTGAACCAGTCCGATAAGCGCTCCGCGCTGCAGAAGCTCGCCGACGCCCGCCGCCGCAAGGACGCCTGACCCCGTCGGCCACACCTTTCCCTCGCGCAGACGGGCGCACCCTCAACCCCGGGGGCGCCCCACCTCTCCTTCGCGCAGACGGCTACGTTTTCGTGGAAATTCGGACCGGATTTCCACGAAAACGTAGCCGTTTTGGCTGAGGGGGGCGCTGGAGAGGTGGTGGCGGGCGTCAGATGGCGTGGAGCTCGTCGATCATCGTCTGGAGGTCCGCGACCTGCTGGTCATGCCCGACGGCCGCGCCGCCGTCGAACACCGCCGGGCCATCCGGGGTCTCCACGACGATGGTCACCTTGCGCCACGCGCTCACCGTGTGCAGCAGCGCCGTATCCGAGATCGCCGCATCGCCCTGGATCAGCCACGCGTCCATGCCGTCGATCGTGATCTGCTCTTCCCGATAGTTCGAGAGGTCCACCGGGCTGTCGTACAGCTCCTCGGCATCATCCGCGGTCAGGGAGCACTGGAAAATTGCGCGGGCCGCCTCCTGCGCCCCCGGGTACTCGCCCTCCTCCTCGGGCCAGCTCACCGCGCCCACACCCACCACGGTGTACCAGCCGGACTCCACGGGCTGGTCGATGAAGGACATGTCGGTGGCGTAGGGGGTCTGCGAGTACCAGTTCGTGCCGGTGTTCCAGTCCTCCGGGACGGGAAACTCCAGGCCACCGCCTCGCAGCACCCCCTCGGCCTGCTCGGTGGTCACCTCGTTGTCCACCAGCGTGCAGTCCGTGGTGGGCTTCTCCAGCAGGGTCTGCTCACCGGACTCCGGCTCGGCGCTCGGGTCATCGGTGGGCGTGTACTCGGGGTGCTTCGAGGTCTCCGGATCCTCTGCCGGCTCCTCCTGGGACGTCGGGTCCTTCGCGGTGGGGTCGGCCGAACCGCCCGAGAGCACGGTCTGCCACAGCACGAGCGCCCCCACGCCCAGCAGAATCACGAGGAACACGCCGCCGCCGATGATCGCGGCGAGCAGCGGGCCCTTGCCCCGGCCGCCGCCATCGGGGTCTCCCGGAGTCGACGGACGCTCCGCCGGAGGCGGGCTGTCCCACGGGCTCTGGCCGCCGCCCTCGCCGCCCCCGCCGGAGGAGCCTCCGGCGCTGAAATCCGGCAGGCCCGAGGAGCTACCGCCGCTGCGGGATCCGCCGGAGAAGTCGGGCAGTCCGCCCCCGGAGCTCTGGGCGTTGTTGTTCATGGTGCCTCCGCGCCGCATCGTCCGGCCCGCGACCCACCCGCGGACCACGGCTCACCCTAGCGGGCAGCAAGCCGACGGCGCCCCTGTCGACCCCACCACATTTACGCAACTCCCGGGTGGCGAAAACCGGTCAGGTAAGGCTAACCTCATCGACGTCCTTCCCCTCCGGGCGCCCCCGCCCGGTCCCGCATCACAGAAAGTCCGCACATGACCTCGATCTCCCGCCCCGCGATCTCCCGCCGCCACCTCGGCTCGCTCGGCCTCGCCGGCACCCTCGGGCTCGCGCTCGCCGCCTGCGGCACCCCCGACTCCACCGACGCCGACAGCTCCGGCAGCAGTGACGGCAGCAGTGACGCCACAACCGTCGAGATCGAAGACAACCTCGGCACCCAGAAGGTCCCGGTCCCGCCGCAGTCCGTCGTCGCCACCGACAACCGCACCTTCGAGACCCTCGCCGACTGGGGCGTCACCCTCAGCGCTGCCGCGCGCGCCCTGATGCCCTCGACGAACCCCCTCAAGGGCGACGAATCCATCATCGACCTGGGCAACCACCGCGAGCCCAACCTCGAAGCCGTCGTCGCCGCCGAGCCGGACCTCATCATCAACGGGCAGCGCTTCGCCCAGTACCACGACGACTTCGTGAAATACGCGCCGGACGCCGTCGTGCTCGAGCTCGACCCGCGCGAGGACCAGCCCTTCGCCGACGAGCTCAAGCGCCAGGTCGCCGTGCTCGGCGAGATCTTCGACAAGCAGTCCGAGGCCGAGGCCCTTGGCACCGACCTGGACGCCGCCATGGAGCGCGTGAAGAGCGCCTACGACGGCTCCTCCACCGTCATGGCCGTGAACACCTCCGGCGGCGAGATCGGCTACATCGCCCCCGGCGTGGGCCGCGCCCTGGGCTGGACCTTCGAGGCGCTCGGGCTCGTCCCCGCGCTCGAGGTCGAGGGCGCGAGCGACGACCACCAGGGCGACGACATCTCCGTCGAGGCCATCGCCGACTCGAACCCCGACTGGATCCTGGTGATGGACCGCGACGCCGCAATCTCCGCCGACGACCCGGAGTACAAGCCCGCCAACGAGCTGCTGGACTCCTCCGAGGCGCTCGCTGGCGTCACCGCCGTGGCGGAGGGCAACATCGTGTACATGCCCGCGGACACGTACACCAACGAGTCGATCCAGACCTACACCGAGTTCTTCGACCAGTTCGCGGACGCGCTCGAGGGCAAGGCCTCCTGATCACGTCCGTCTACGTCGACCGCCGCACGGCGGGCAGGGCCCTCGGGGCCCCGCCCGCCGTGCGGCCTGTGACCGTCCGGCGCCCGTTCCTCGCCGGTCCCGCCCAGGAGTTCTGATGTCCCGCCCCGTCCCCGCCACGCCCTCGGAGCCCGCCCCGGCAGCTCCGTCGGCGCCCCCGACGGCCGATCCGCCGACGCGCCGCCGGCGCGACCGCCTGATCGACGGCAAGCTCGTGATCGGCATCGTGCTGGTCGCGCTGCTGCTGCTCGCCTCGCTGCTGACCGGTGCCTACGACATCTTCGGCGCCGACGACGGCGCCCAGATGTTCGCGATCACCCGCATCCCCCGCACCATCGCGCTCGTCCTCGCCGGCGCCGCGATGTCGATGTCCGGGCTGATCATGCAGCTGATGACCCAGAACCGCTTCGTCGAGCCCACCACCACGGGCACCACCGAGTGGGCGGGGCTGGGGCTGATCCTGATGATGGTGCTGGTGCCCGGCGCTGGCCTGCTCGCGAAGATGAGCGTCGCGATCGTCTTCTCCTTCATCGGCACGATGGTGTTCTTCCTGTTCCTGCGGAAGGTGACGCTGCGCAGCTCCCTGATCGTGCCGATCATCGGCATCATGCTCGGCGCGGTCATCGGCTCCGTCTCAACCTTCGTCGCCCTCCAGTTCGACGCGCTGCAGAACCTCGGCGTGTGGTTCGCCGGCTCCTTCACCTCCGTGCTGCGCGGCAGCTACGAGGTGCTGTGGATCGTGCTGATCGTGGGGATCGCGGTGTTCCTGGTCGCGGACCGCCTCACCGTGATCGGCCTCGGCCAGGACATCGCCACCAACGTCGGCGTGAACTACCAGCGGGTGCTGCTGCTGGGCACCGGGCTCGTCGCGATCGCGACCGGCGTGGTCACCGTGGTGGTGGGGAACCTGCCCTTCCTGGGCCTGATCGTCCCGAACGTCGTCTCGCTCATCCGCGGCGACGACCTGCGCTCGAACCTGCCGTGGGTGTGCCTGCTCGGCATCGCGATCGTCACCATCTGCGACCTGATCGGGCGCACGATCATCATGCCGTTCGAGGTGCCGGTCTCGCTGATCCTCGGAATCGTCGGCGCGGTCGTGTTCATCGCCCTGCTCGTGAGGCAGCGTCGACATGTCTGAGCGCAGCCCCGAAACCCAGCGCGAGCCCGCGGACCATCGGCCCTCCGCGGGCGGCACTCGCGCGAGCGGCACCCCAGCGCGTCGTATCCCGGCGCGCCGCCCCGGCAGCACCGCCGTCGTTCCAGGGCGCCGCCTGGACGCCGTGCCCGATGAAGCACCGTCGGGCGTCGGCACTTCCCCAGGGGACCTCGTCGGCGACCTCGACATCATCGGTGCCCCGCGCTCCGTGCGCTCCTCCTCGGGCGCGTTCCCCGACCCCCGCGGTCATCGCCGCTACCGCATCGCCCTGATCGGCCTGATCATCCTCGCCGCCGTGATCGCCGGCGGCATGCTCACCCTGGACAACCCCATGCCCATCGGCACCCGTGGCTTCTGGCTGATCGCCGAGATGCGCGCGACCTCGCTGGTGGTGATGGCGGTGGTGGCCCTCTGTCAGGCGGTCGCCACGATCACGTTCCAGACCGTCACCACCAACCGCATCATCACCCCCTCGATCATGGGCTTCGAATCCCTGTACCGGGTGATCCAGACCGGTGCGGTGTACTTCCTCGGCGTCGCCGGGGTGGTCGCGCTGCAGGGCACCACTCAGTTCCTGCTGCAGGTCGCGGCGATGGTGGGGCTCTCCGTGCTGCTGTACGGCTGGCTGCTGCGCGGCAAGTATGCGAACATCCAGGTCATGCTGCTGGTGGGCATCATCATCGGCGGCGGCATGGGGGCGGTGTCGACCTTCATGCAGCGCCTGCTGACCCCCAGCGAGTTCGACGTCCTCGCCGCCCGCCTGTTCGGCTCGGTGACCAACGCGAGCTCCGAGTACCTCCCCTACGCGATCCCGCTGGTGCTCATCGCCACCGCCCTGATCTGGCTGAACGCCCGGCGGCTGAACGTCATCGCGCTAGGGCGGGATGTGTGCATCAACGTGGGCGTGGACCACGGCCGCCAGACGATCTACATGCTCGTGCTGGTCTCGGTGCTGATGGCCGTCTCCACCGCGCTCGTGGGGCCGATGACGTTCTTCGGGTTCCTGGTGGCTACGCTGACCTACCAGATCGCCGGCACGCACGACCACCGCCTGCTGCTGCCTGTCGGGGCGCTGGCCGGATTCGTCATCCTCGCCGGCGCCTACTTCGTCATGCAGCACGTGTTCTACGCGCAGGGCGTGGTCTCCATCATCATCGAGTTCGTGGGCGGCTGCGTGTTCCTCGCCGTCGTCATGAGGAAGGGACGCCTGTGATCCACGTCGACCAGGTGCGCAAGACCTACACCTCCGACACCGGCACCGTCACCATCGGCCCGGTGAACGTGGACATTCCCGCCGGCGGCGTCACCGCCCTGGTGGGCCCCAACGGCGCCGGGAAATCCACTCTGCTGACCATGATCGGGCGTCTGCTCGGGATCGACGAGGGCGTCATCGAAGTGGCCGGGTACGACGTGTCCACCACCGCCAGTGCGGACCTCGCCCGGATCCTCTCGGTGCTGCGGCAGGAGAACCACTTCATCACGCGCCTCACCGTGCGGCAGCTCGTGGGCTTCGGCCGCTTCCCGTACTCCAAGGGGCGTCTCACGCGGCTGGATGAGCACAAGATCTCCGAGGCCATCGACTTTCTGAACCTCGGGGACCTCGAGGACCGGTACCTCGACCAACTCTCCGGCGGGCAGCGCCAGCGAGCGTACGTGGCGATGGTGCTGGCGCAGGACACCGAGTACGTGCTGCTCGACGAGCCGCTGAACAACCTCGACATGCGCCACAGCGTGCAGATGATGGGGCGCCTGCGCGATGCCGCCCGTGAGCTGGGCCGCACCATCGTGGTGGTGCTGCACGACATCAACTTCGCCGCCCACTACGCCGATGCGATCGTCGCGATGAAGGACGGGGACGTGGTGCAGTCCGGGTCCGTGGAGCAGATCATGGACGCCGCGGTGCTCACCCACGTGTTCGACACCCCCGTGCAGGTCATCGACGGTCCGACGGGAAAGCTCGCGGTGTACTACTGAGCCTGGGGGCGGGGGTGCGGTGTATTTGTGGGTCCTGAAGCTCTTCAGAGCCCCGTACTACCGGTGGCTCCGCCAGCCCGTGACGCCCACGGAGCTGCGCGAGGCCTACCGCCCTAACGCCCTGCATGACGCTCACCTGGATGACCCTGAGTTCGGCTCCCGCCTCCTGGACGATGAGGCCGCTGGCGCTGGGGAGGGATGTGTGATCGCACTGCGTGGAGGATTTGCCACGACAACCAGTGGTTCTCCATGTCCGGCATCAAACGGGGGAAGAACGGCAAGCGCCCCGGGCCTGCGGTCCACGACGACCTCGTCGAGCGGGACTCCACCGCCGATGACGTCAACGAACTGTGGCTCACCGACATTCCCCCGCTGCGCGCTCCGCGCATCATCGCAGCGGGTGGTGCCCCCTCTGAGCATCCCACTGACGAGGGCAAGCTCTACCTGTGCGCGGTCAAGGACGCGTTCTCCGGACGGATCGTGGGCTACTCGATCGACTCACGGATGAAAGCCCGCCTGGCCGTAAACGCCCTGAACAGCGCCGCTGCCCGACGCGAGGACGTGGCCGGGTGCATCGTCCACTCCGACCGCGGGTCCCAGTTCCGAGCCCGGTCATTCACCCACGCCCTGGACCAGCACCACCTCATCGGCTCCATGGGCCAGGTCGGTGCCGCCGGTGACAACACCGCGATGGAATCGTTCTTCGCCCTGCTGAAGAAGAACCTCCTGGACCGCCAGCGGTGGCGCACTCGGGAGGAGCTCTGCATCGCCATCTTCACCTGGATCGAGCGGACCTACCGCCGGCGACGCCGCAGGCCCGTCTGGGCCGGTTGAGCCCCATCGAATACGAGACCATCATGAACCCCGCCGTGACACTCACGGCCTAACACCCCGACTGCCAACTATCCGCGCAGCAGTCCCTTCTTTATGACTAGTACTTTGGAACGAAGTTGAAGCGGCCCCTTGTGTCGGCAAGACTGACTTGCTAGGTTCGAGTCACCACAGCCCGAGAATATTCGCATGCTCCTCGATGGTTCAAACTACATCTGCAAAGCCGCGTGGTGGAAGTTTGTGCGTTCCGTTCTAGAAGAGGGCGGTTTAGTAGGAGCTACCAAGGGGGCGAGAGCAATGGCGGTCAAATATACTCTAGCTTACGATGGGTATTGTGCATTTTGTGAAGACACGGCGAGGGCGGTGTCGGACCAGACTGGTGGCGACCTTCGAGTGGTCCCTCTGCAGTCCGCGTATGTACGTGACGCGCACAAGGCTCTAAATACCCCCGTCCCTAATGCGCCGGTGCTAATCAAGGAGCTTGCGGGCGGTGGGAAGAAGACGTATATGGGAGCGAAGCTGAGCGCTGAACTCTTCAATGCCTTTGGCATTGGAAAGTCGTACCGCATGCTTCGCGCCATCGGTGAGGCGAAGAGCGGGGGAGGGTCTCGCCTTCTTTCGAGAAGCGGGTTTTTTAAAGCGATCGCTGGACTTGGGGTCGTGTCGATGGCGACATTCGCCGGGAGTCCCGCAATGGCCAAAGGCCCGAAGTGGCTTCAGGATGCTGACGTCAAGTCAAAGACGGAATTGTCGGAAGCTGAGGCGCGAGATGCAATCGACGAATGCCTGAGCTTGTCGGAATCGCGCCTCATTGAGGAACGAAAGGAGGTCCTGATAAACGCTGGCTTGCTGAGGCGTGAACAACCTAAATCTTATAAGGCAAATCGATTCAGTCTGGCCAGCGGCGCCGTGCGCACTTCTGCGGTCGCGATTTTCGGTGAACTGTATGTCGTTGTCCATCACTATGTCTCGGCTAATGATGAGGAGCATGTAGCTGCGCGGGCCTTCTATCTCGAGACCAAGGGTGATGACCCGGAAATTCTTCACTGCCTGTTCGACAAGCTAGATGATGGGGTCACCCCAACCGCACTTTCAGAAGTGTCGTCTATCGGCACTAAAGAAGGTCGAGTAACGATGGCTTCGAAGTGCACTCAATCTCAATGTATGGATAAGAATCGATGCTATCGATGCAACTGCAAGAAGTATAACGCCAAGTGTATCGGAAAGTGCTGTCACGCCTGTGTGGCAACCTGTTTTGCGGGGCCTAAGCCCTGTATCGCTTGTGCGCTGGTCGCGTGTGCAGCATGCGTTGAGTGGTTCGGCGATTGCTGCCTGGAGAGCAAGTGTGAACGGTATGCGTCGAAGACGTGCTGAGGCAGGTTGACGAGTTCGATGTTATGATGACGTGAGCTCCAGGAGTGTCTTCAATATGCGTGTATTCCTCTTTTTTGCCCTATCTGTCGTACTTTTAAGTGGATGGTTCTGGGTTGATCCAGCAGGGCTCTGGGAGGGCGGTCTTCGAGTTATCGGCGTAGGGCTGATCGCTCTAGGACGGCTGAAAGATATATCCGGCGCCTTTAGGGTTGCGCGTTTATGTTTGCTTGGATCACTTGTTGCTGCCCTCTTCCTGTGGGTTATCGAACTGGTGCGCGTAGACGGCGGGCATCCGATTGGTGATCACACGTTCCCAGTAATGCTAGGCATTGGTTCGATTATCAGCTTGACGCAATTGGGGAAGCGCGGGCGCGAGAGTCTGCGAAAGTCTCCGGACTCCGGTGCGTAGCAGCTCCGCCACCGCGCCGTCCTTGCTGAGGTGAAACCGGCTCTGACCAGGCCCGGGCGGTCCTGCCCCGCCCCGGCCAGCGCTCCGGCCGGGGCAGGGCTCCGCCGCCCGGACCGTGGATGTGCACGGATGTCTGGAATGGTCCGGATCTTTTCCCTATCCTGCATGGACAGTCCATGAGCGAGGGGGAGAGGGATGTCGTACGCAGATGGATCCGGGGAGCGCGTCGCGGGAGACGTCGCGCGCTCGGCAGGGGCCGGACTGGTGGCCGTGGCGCTCGGCGGCATCCTCACGGGGATGCTGGCCGGGTCGCAGCTCGAGTCGCCGCTCGAGCCGCCGCAGCCTTGGGGCATCGGGGTGGTCCTCACGGTCGCAGCGATGACCACGCTCTCGTACCGCCACGTCGGGGCGCTGGTCACCTCGGGTGCGGTGCTCTCGGCGATCGGGGCCGTCCAGCTCGTCGTCGCACAGGGGCTGGAACTGCTGGACGTGGAGGCGCATCGCACCTACTCCCTCCTGGTGAGTGCGGCGTTCGTCCTGGGAGCGGGGTGCGTGCTCCTGGGGGCCGGTGCAGGATGGGCGCATGCGCGGTCCGGCCACGGGGGGAGGTGGGCGCAGTACGAGGGGCTGCGGCTGCTCGGCGCGGTCGTCGGCGGCGGTCTCGCGACGGGACTGTTCTTCTCGCTCTCGCCGCTGCTGGTGCCCGATGATCTCGACGCCTTCGCCGACCTGTGGTGGATCCTGCCGGTCTGCGCCGTTGCGGCGCTCGCCCTCGGCGCGGTGCTGGCGCTTTCCCCGACCGGCGTGCTGCCGGCGCTGATCGGGCTCGTCGTGCTCCAGGTCCTGGACGGGGAGAGCGTCTGGACCGGACCGGTCATGTCGCTCGGCATCGTGCTGCTCGCGGCCGCCGCCCACTTCATCGGACCCGTGGGCGAGCCCGAGGAGAGCGGGAGCAGCGGCGCGGCGTGGGACGACTGGATCTCCGGGAAGCGCGCCGACACCCCGGGGTGACGTCCCCGATCGCGACGACCGGCAGCATCGTCGCCCGCACCAGCGTCGGGTAGCCGTCCACGCCCAGCGGCTCCCGGCCGGAGTCCTTCGTGGGGGTGAGGCGGAGCGGCCCGGCACCGAGATAGTCGAGGTCGAAGGCGACGCCGGCCGTGAGCTGGGCCGCACCATCGTGGTGGTGCTGCACGACATCAACTTCGCCGCCCACTACGCCGATGCGATCGTCGCGATGAAGGACGGGGACGTGGTGCAGTCCGGGTCCGTGGAGCAGATCATGGACGCCGCGGTGCTCACCCACGTGTTCGACACCCCCGTGCAGGTCATCGACGGTCCGACGGGAAAGCTCGCGGTGTACTACTGAGGTAGGGGCGGGGCGGGCGGGTCGGCTGCGCCTCGGGCCCGGGCTAGGTCGGCGCCGCGCCCCGGGCCCGCCCCTTCCACCCCGGGCCCGGGTCTTCCCGCGCCCCTTTCACCCCGGGCCCGGGCCATCCCGCGCCCTCAACGCATAAAGCAACGGTTCCGACTCAGATTCGAGTCGAAACCGTTGCTCGGAAGGGCCTGTGGGCGGTGGCGCTTAGCTTCCTCGCGCTGTTCACGCTCTCCGGTTGCTCGGGACCGCCGGCGCGTGATCACGCTGCCTCCATTGCCGACCAGACCGCCCTTAGGTGGGCCAGGAACGATTCCGGGCGCACGGCCTGCTCGACGGTGATCCGTACGACCTCCCACCCCAGCCGACGCAGCACGGCATCCTTCAGGCGATCGCGCCGAAACCTCGCCCGATCCGTGCGATGCCAGTCCCCGTCGTACTCGATGCAGATCTTCAGCGCCGGGTAGGCGAGATCCAGGATGTGCCTCGTCCCGGTGACGGGGTCGCGGATCGGCAGGTTCGGCACCGGCTCAGGGAACCCCGCCCTGAGCAGGAGCAGGCGGGTGTGCGTCTCCCAGGGAGATAGGACGTTCGGGCGTGCGTCGTTCAGAGCGCGCAGCATGGCGCGCACCCCGGGCAGGGCGCGGCGCGGCGCCCCTGAGGGGGCGTCCTCCCGCGCCGCGATCCCCGGGTCCGGGGTGAGGCGGAGCAGCTCATCGCGCAGGACCGCCGGTGACGGGGCGGGGATCTGGAGCCGCTGGTGATCGAGCACCGCGTCGCAGGCGGCCACGAGCTCCGCGTGTGTGAGGTCCCCGGCGAGCTGACAGAGCACCTCCACGGGCGGGGAGAGCAGTAGATCTCCAAGGCGGATCCGGGGCACCTGGTCGCCGCGGCCATCGCGGTGGATGCGGCGGTAGGACGTGCTCATCAGCCGATTCGCCGAGAGCGACAGCACGTGGATGCGCCCCGTTGCGGCGGTCCGCAGTCGTGGGGGCAGGCTGATGCCCAGCAGCTCGGCGGCGGTGGGGCCGCACAGTGCGGCTCGATGCGGCGCCAGGCGCTCGAGCACCGCCCGCGCCACCGCGGCCACCGACGGCGGATCGTTTGACAACGCTGACCACCCCGGGATGAGGGTGGTGAACTCGGGCGAGGCGAGGCGCCGACGGGTCACGCCCCGGGCGAGCCACTGATCGCGGTGCAGCAGAGGCCCGCCCCGGAAGGGGTGAGGGGCCAGGAGCATCGCGGGGCGCATGGTGCCTGACCCTAGAGAGCAGTCCGGGCCGATTCCCGCCCGCGAGCCCCGTTGTGGACAACGGGGCAATGTGGAGGAGAGGTGTTCAGACAGCGCCCGCGGCGCAAAGCAACCGTTCCGACTCGAATCTGAGTCGAAACCGTTGCTTCTCAGCTGGTAGTGCTGGGGGCGGCGGTAGCGCGGGGTGGGTGGTGTGGCGCTGGGGGCGCGGGGCGGGCGGTGCGGTTCGGGAGGCGCCACGGCCCCTGGCGCCCCACGCCCCAGGGATCAGAACGTGATGGTCTTCGGGTCAGCCCCGATCCGTCCCTCCACGCCCTTGTCCAGCGCATTGATCGCCTCGACCTCGTCCTCGGCGAGCATAAGATCGGCCGCAGCGAAGTTCTCCACGATCCGCGAGGCCGTGACCGACTTCGGGATCACCACGATGCCCTGGGCGAGGTGCCAGGCGATGATCACCTGGGCCGACGAGGCGTCATGCGCGGCGGCGATCTCGGTGATGACCGGATCGGAGAGCTCGGCGCCGGCGGTCGAGCCCAGCGGGCTGTACGCCTCGGTGACAATGCCGAGCTCCTCGTGGATCGCGCGCAGCTCCTTCTGCTGGTGGTAGGGGTGCAGCTCGATCTGGTGGATGGCCGGGGTGACGCCGGTGGCGTCGATGATCTCCCGCAGCTGCTCCTCGGGGTGGTTTGAGACGCCGATCGAGCGGGCCTTGCCGGCCTGCTGGATCTCGATCAGCGCCTTCCACGCCTCGACGTACTTGTTCTGCAGGGGCTTCGCCCAGTGGACGAGGTAGAGGTCCACGAAGTCCAGGCCGAGCTTGCCCAGCGAGGTGTCGATCGCCGCGAGCGCCGCATCGCGGTCGTGGGAGTCGTTCCACAGCTTGGTGGTGATGAACAGGTCCTCGCGCGGCACCCCGGAGGCGGCGATCGCCCGGCCGGTGCCTTCCTCATTGCCGTAGATGGCGGCGGTGTCGATGTGGCGGAAGCCGGCGGCGATGGCCTTCTCGACCACGTCGGCCGCGACCTCGTCCTCGACCTGCCAGACGCCGTAGCCGAGCTGGGGGATGGAGTGTCCGTCGGAGAAGCGGATGGTGGGGATCTCAGTCATGGGCTCCACCCTATGCCCGCCCTCCGACACGCTGAAAACCCGGCGTCCTGCCGGATCGTCCTTATCGGTGATGGTCGGTTCTGACACCTTGTCATAACGCTCTGGGCATGAAGAGCATGAGCCCCGCGCGCCGCGGGATGACCACCGCCCCAGACCCCCGCCGCTGGCAGGCCCTCACCGACTCCGCCGGGTCGATCATCCCAGCCCTGTATGCCGAGGGTGCTCCAGATACGGTCATCGCCCAGCTGGGAGCCGTGTTCACCGATGCCGCACGCCTGTCCATGGTCGGCGCGGGAATGTTCCTCCTCGCCGGTCTGGTCGGTGCGCTCGCGGTGCGCCGCGCGGAGCTTACGATGGCCCCATGACCTTGGCGGAGACGGACCAGATGCGGTGTGCCCGCCCCGCCGCGCGCCCCCATCGTCCCCGCGCCGGCGCGCACCCCCGCTGCCCCCGCACCCCGCGACGCGCCCGATGACCCCTCGCCGCTCCGCCTCCCGGGTGCCGCTGGACCGCCCGATCGCTGCTGAGCCCCCGGCCTACGACCACGACGCCGGACACAACCACAACCGGCGCCGCCTCGAGATCTACACCCTGCTGGACAACGGCTTCATCGCCGCGGGCGTGGTGGTCTCGGCGTGGCTGGCGTTGATCTACCTGGTGGAGGGCTTCTCCCTCACGCCCATCCGCCTGCTGTACCTGCTGGGGTTCTGGCTGCTGCTGACCTACATCACGTTGCCGCGCCTGCACCAGGTGATGACCCGCATCTACCTGCCGGACTATTTCTTCGGCCGTACCCGCACGTCGGAGGGGATGCTCTCGGACCCCATCAACATCGCGCTGGACGGCCCCGAGCGGGACCTACACGTGGCGCTGCGCCGCGCCGGGTGGGTGCTCGCGGAGGAGCGCACCCTCGCCTCCGCCTGGGGGATGGTGCGCGCCACCCTGCGGGGCCGCTCGTATCCCTCGGCCCCCGTCTCGGACCTCTACCTGATGGGCCGACGCCACGACTTCACGTACCAGCAGGAAGTGGGCGGCACCACCGCCAAGCGCCACCACGTGCGCTTCTGGCGGATGCCGCCGGATTTCGTGCTGCCGGGCGGCCACCGCACCGACTGGGTCGCGGCCGGCACCTACGACCGTGCCGTCGGCTTCTCCTTCTTCACCTTCCAGTTCACCCATCGCATCGACGAGAACATCGACGTGGAACGCGACTACCTGGTGGACACGGTGCGCTTCGCCGACCCGGCGGTGGATGTCGAGGTCATCAAGGAGTTCTCCACCTCGTACCACGACCGCAACGGGCAGGGGGACCGCTTCCGCACCGACGGGGATCTGCCGGTGATCGACGTGACCGGCGCGGCGTCGCGGTCCGATGGGGCCAGCGCCATGATGCTCTCGCGGCATCGGCCCACCGGCACCTCGGTGATGAAGGCCCGGGCGCGAGCGGCGGGGCAGTCGGCGTGGGCGGTGGCGCGCCGACAGCCCAGCGGCAGCGATGACCTGCACACGCAGTGGCAGGACACGATCGACGATGTGCAGGAGGCGATCGCGCGGGCCTCGGATCACCATCTGCCGCCGGCGACGGTGCTGCTGACCGGCGCGCTCGCCCTCACGCAGGCGATCCTCGTGGCTGCCCAGTGGTTCGCGGTGCTTTCCGGCACGGATCTCACCCGCTGGGCTCCGGACCTGGGGCTCGCACTGCCGGAGCCCGAGCAGTTGCCGCTCGCCACGGGTTTCGCGGCGGTGCTGGTGCTGCTGTTCATCGGGGTGCTGCGCCGCAGCCGCTGGTCCCGCATCAGCCTGATGGCCCTGTTCACCGTCGACGCCTTCGCGCGGCTTGCGCTCGCATCCTCGATGAGCGGGGATGTGGCGCATTCGCTGCTGGTGGGCGCGGGGGCATCGGCCCTGGGCGTGATGGCGATCAGCTCCGACGCCTCCCGGCAGTGGGTCCAGACCCAGCGCCTGGATCGTCGCCAGCGCACGGACGCGGACACGGGGCCGACGGTTCCTTGACCTGCGCTCCACGGTTCCTGGCGGTGGTGTTCATGCGCTGTTCCCTCTCCGGTGGGAACCCTGTCACCGCGCGGGCGCAGTGTGCTGGGGCTCGTGCCCGCCTCGCGGCGTGGCGAATCGACTGCGAAGGACCCCTCTCCCATGGCTCTGATCGATCTGCCCCTGCTGATGAAGGACTCCGTGCGAGGCAAGCGCTCGGCCGTGACCTGCGCGCTCAAGTGCGCCAGCCAGTGTGCGTTCGGCCCCTGTAACCACAGCGACAACGAGACCTTCCGTGACATCGCCTCCGCTGCCCTGACCCGGCGCGGCGTGCTCGGCGGTTCCACCGCGGCGCTGGCGATCGCGCTCGGTGGCACCCAGGGCGCCCTCGCCGACGGCAACGGCAAGGGCAAGGGCCACGGCAACGGCAAGGGCAAGGGGCACGGCAACGGCAAGGGCAAGGGCCACGGGAAGGGGAAGGGCAAGGGGAAGTCCGGCGCCCTGGCCCCGAACGGCACCAAGCTGCGCTTCGAGGCGATCTCCCCGGTGGACGCCGAGGTTGATGAGTTCACCGTCCCCGAGGGCTTCGCCTGGCACCCGATCATCCGCTGGGGCGATCCGCTGTTCGATGACGCCCCCGAGTTCGACTGGGACGCTCAGAGCGCCGAGGCGCAGCGCCTCCAGTTCGGCTACAACAACGACTACACCGAGATCCAGGAGATCCCGGGTTCGCACGGCAAGCGCGCCGTGATGTTCGTGAACCACGAGTACACGAACGAGCCGATCATGCTGCCGCCCACTACCGACGCCGAGGACGCGACCATGATCGGTATGGCCGCCCATGGCCTGTCCGTTGTGGAGCTCGAGCGCAAGAACAAGAACTTCCCCTACCGCTACGTGCGCGGCGCCGAGCTGAACCGCCGCATCCACCTCGATGACGACTACGCCCTGACCGGTCCCGCCGCCGGCAGTGACCTGCTGAAGACCGTCGATGACCCCGAGGGCCGCACCGTCCAGGGGACGCTGGGCAACTGCGCCGGCGGCCTCACCCCGTGGGGCACGCTGCTGTCCGGCGAGGAGAACTTCCACAGCTACTTCCGCTCCGCCGGCACCAGCGAGGCCGAGCAGCGCTACGGCCTGGCGGACCGCGCCACCGCCCGCGGCTGGGAGAACGTCGAGGAGCGCTTCGACGCCCGCACCGAGGGTTACGAGAACGAGCCCAACCGTTTCGGCTACATCGTCGAGGTGGACCCGTGGGATCCGACGTCGACCCCGAAGAAGCACACCTCCCTGGGCCGCTTCAAGCATGAGGGCGCCAACGTCATCGTCGCCGAGGACGGCCGTGTAGTCACCTACTCCGGGGACGATGAGAAGTTCGACTACCTGTACAAGTTCGTCTCCCGCGACTGCTACATCGAGGGCGACCGCGAGCACAACATGACGCTGCTGGAGAACGGCGACCTGTACGTCGCGCGCTTCACCGGCGACTCCCCGGCCGCGGAGATCGACGGCTCCGGTGAGCTGCCGTCCGATGGCGAGTTCGACGGCACCGGCGAGTGGCTGCCGCTCGTGCTGGACGGCGAATCGGCCGTCCCCGGCTTCACCGTCGAGGAGGTGCTCGTGCACACGCGGCTCGCGGCCGACGCCGTCGGCCCCACCAAGATGGACCGCTGCGAGGACGTGGAGCCGTCCCTGCATACCCGCCGCGTCTACGTGGCCTGCACCAACAACTCCGACCGCGGCACGGACGGGAAGGCCGGGGCCGATGAGGCCAACCCCCGCACCGAGAACCGCGACGGCCACGTCGTGGAGATCGACGAGCAGGGCGACCAGACCTCCACGACCTTCGCCTGGAGCCTGCTGCTGGTGTGCGGTGACCCCGCCCAGGGCGATGTCACCTACTTCGGCGGTTTCCCCGCCGAGAAGGTCTCCCCGATCTCCTGCCCGGACAACCTGGCCTTCGACGCGGTGGGCAACCTGTGGATCTCCACCGACGGCCAGCCTTCCGGCATCGGCTTCAACGACGGCCTGTTCCGCGTGACCCTGAACGGTGAGGCACGCGGACGCGTGGAGCAGTTCCTCTCGGTCCCGCGCGACGGCGAGACCTGCGGCCCGATCATCCGCGACGAGGACCGCTCCGCCTTCGTGTCCGTGCAGCACCCGGGTGAGGACGGCGAATGGGGCGCTCAGCGCTCGTACTTCCCGGACTACGACGGCCGCGGCCCGAAGCCCACCGTGGTGCAGGTGCTGCCAGCGAAGGGCTGATCACCGCCGCGCACCGACGACGCGAACCGGCCCCGGGAGAGCTCTCCCGGGGCCGGTTCTGTCATGCGGTGGGGCCGGCAAGCGCGTCGGTGATGTGAGGCGCGAGGTCACGCACAACCCCGTCGGCCCACTGCCTGTCGGCCCTGTGCGGACTCAGCCGTCGGCACCCCAGTCGGCGCCGCGGTCATACCCGTCGGACTCCGCCCCGGACTCGCGCTGGAGCCGCGCGTACATCCGGTTGCGGGGCACGAGGATCGCAGCACCGACCACGGCGGCGAGGGTCGAGGCGGTCAGCACGCCCACCTTCGCCCAGTCGTACATGACAGCGCCCGCCTCGAAGCTCAGCTCCGAGATCAGCAGGGACACGGTGAAGCCGATTCCCGCCACGGCCGCCATGCCGATCATGTCCGGCCACTTCAGCTGCGAGTCCAGCGTCGCGGAGGTCAGCTTCGTCATGAGGAACGAGGTGCCCACGATCCCGATGATCTTCCCGCCCACGAGGCCGATGATGACGCCGAGCGCGATCGTGGACTGCCAGGCCTCCAGCAGCCCCGACAGACCGCCGACGGCGACCCCGGCGCTGAAGAACGCGAACACCGGCACCGCGATCGCGGAGGAGAAGGGGCGGATGCGGTGCTCGAGCGTGTGGGAGAGCGAATGCTGCTTGCCGTACTTCGAGATGCCCTTGGTGGGAACCATGAAGGCGAGCGCCACGCCCGCGATCGTGGCATGCACCCCGGAGTTCAGGAACAGCACCCAGGTGATGAACGCCAGCGGCGCCAGCAGCACCCAGGCCGTCCAGTAATGCTTCTTGAACAGGGCCTCGTGCTTGGTGGTCAGCCACCAGAACAGGGCCAGCGGGATGATCGCGAGCGCGAGGAACCACAGGCGCAGGTCAGAGGTGTAGAAGATCGCGATGATGGTGATGGCGATGAGGTCATCGACGATCGCGAGGGTCAGCAGGAAGGTGCGCAGCGCGGGCGGCAGCGCGGAGCCCAGCAGCGCCAGGATCGCCACTGCGAAGGCGATGTCGGTGGCGGCGGGGATCGCCCAGCCGCCGATGGCGCCCTCGGGACCGGCCAGGTTGATCAGGGCGTACAGGATCGCCGGCAACGCCACACCGCCGAAGGCGGCGGCCACGGGCACCGCAGCCTTGGCGGGGGAGCGCAGGTCGCCCACCACGAACTCCTGCTTGAGCTCAAGGCCGGCGAGGAAGAAGAACACGGCCAGCAGGCCGTCGGACGCCCAGTGCGCCACGGACAGCTTCAGATTGATGGGCCCCAGCTCGAAGCCCAGGTAGGTGTCGCGCACGGCGAAGTACGCGCCCTCCAGGGGCGTGTTCGCGAACAGCAGCGCCAGCACGGTGGCGATCAGCAGCAGCGCCCCGCCGGGGATGGCCCGGGTGACCCAGTCCTCCAGGGGGTGGCGTTCACGAAATGTCCCGTGTTCGAGGATCCGGCTCGATGGTGTGGTCATGGACTGATCTCCTGGGAGTCGGGGACGGGGTCAGCAGGCTGCAGGGCAGCACCGGCGCGGAGGTTCAGGCCGGCGCGCAGCAGAATGAGGGCCACCACGAGGGCGCCCAGGGCCTTGGCCCACAGCGGATCGGCGATGAACAGCAGCAGCATGGCCAGCAGCACGGGGGCCAGGTGCACGAAGGCTTCGCGCACGTAGCCGAAGAAAGCGGGCATCGCCACGCCCCGGTTCTCCGCCACGGACTTAACCATGAAGTTTGGTCCGTTGCCGATGTACGTCATGGCGCCGCACAGCACGGCGCCCAGCGAGATCGACACCAGCAGGGATTCGGGCACGTTCGCGATCCGCGGGTCGCCCGGCACCTGCGTGGCCATCTCGAAGAACGTGGCGTAGGTGGGGGCGTTGTCCAGCACGGCGGAGAGGCCTCCGGTGAACAAAAACAGCGTGATTTCGTTCAGCGGAAGGCTGGGGGCGGCGCCGCGCAGCACCTGCAGCGCTGGCACCATCGTCACGAAGATGCCGATGAACAGGGCGCCGACCTCCGCGATCGGTGCCCAGGAGAACTCGTTCTCCTCATAGCGCACGCTGCGCGACCCCAGCAGCAGGGACGCCCCGGCAGCGGACAGCATCACCAGTTCGCGCCACGGCACCCAGTTCAGGCCCTCAATATGCCCATGGCCTACGGCGTCGATGTCCAGGGAGGGCACGAGCGCGACCGCCGCGATGATCACCGCGAACCAGATGAGGTTGATCGCGCCGCCCAGGCGCAGCGGCGTGCGTTGCGTGGTGTCCAGGGCGATCGCCTCCGGCGACTCCTTGGCGTGCAGCCGCCGATCCAGCGCCCAGTAGGAGATCAGCAGCAGCGCGTTGACGAACAGCCACTGCGGCAGCAGATTGAAGGTCCAGGTGAACGGCACCCCGCGCAGCATCCCGAGGAACAGCGGCGGATCCCCGAGCGGGGTGAGCAGCCCGCCGCAGTTGGCGACGATGAAGATCGTGAACACGACGGTGTGGGCGCGGTAGCGGCGCTGGGAGTTGGTGGCGAGGATCGGCCGGATCAGCAGCATCGCCGCTCCGGTGGTGCCGATGAAACTCGCCAGCGCCCCGCCTACGGCCAGGAAGATCGTGTTGGTGCGCGGCGTGGCGGGAAGATCACCGCGCAGCACGATCCCGCCGCTGACGGTGAACAGCGCCAGCAGCAGCACGATGAACTGCACGTATTCGATCAGGGCGTGGGCCAGCAGCTCAGGATGCGCGGTGATCAGCAGGCCGATCGCGACGGGCACGGCGAGCGTGAGGGCATACAGCAGCTGGTTGCGGGGCCGCTCCCAGTGATGCGCGAGCTGCGGCACGAGCGGGAAGATCGCGATGCCCAGCAGCATCGCGATGAAGGGCAGCAGGGTCCAGGCGGGGAAACTCATCACGGTTCGCGCCACCTTCCGGGGAGAGCCGGAAGGGTTCCGACGGCGACCGTCCCCCACGACGTCGAGGAGAACAGGCGGGACCGCACACCGGCGCACGGGTACAGAGCATGCAGAGCCATCGGTGTCCTTCACGTGTCATGGGCGGCGGGGGTGCGTCGTTCACCCCTGTGCCGACCAGACTTCCCGGCTCTCCGCGGGTCATCCTCTCATGGGGCCGACGCAGCGCCCGGGACCATGATCCGAACGTGAGCGGTGCAACGCCGGTCCGGGGCGCGCTGCGGGCGCCCCGGACCGGGCACCTCAGCCGATGCTCCGGCGGCGCCGTGCGAGCAGAACCCCGAGCGTGATCAGCACGATCGCTGCTGCGGCCAGCGGCAGCAGCTCCGCGCCGGTGCGGGCCAGGGGGCCCTGCCCGGGCGTGTGGCCATGCTCACCGCTCCCGGCGGGTGGGGGTGCGGTGCCGTCGGAGCCGCTGCCGGGCTGCTCATCGGCCGTGCCGTCCCCGTCGGTGCCGCCATCGTTCCCCGAGCCGTCGCCCTCGGACCCGTCGTCCTCGGACCCGTCGTCCCCGGAGTCATCGCCGGGGCGGCTGCCCTCATTGCTGCCGTCCCCGTCCTCGCCCGGTGCGTCGTCACCCGGCGCCTCGGGATCCTCCGGCTGCGGGCCGGGGCCCTCGCCCGCCACGTGCACCACGTGCTCGGCGGTCCGGCCGTTGACGGTCACGATGACGACCGCCTTCCCGGGGCGCAGGCCCGTGATCTCCCCGGTTGTGGGGTTCAGGCGGATCACAGCCGAGCGATCCACCTGCTCGGTGGCAGCCATCGCTGTCCTCGCTGCCTCGGCGTCCGCGCCGGGGCTGTCAACCGTCCCGGTGCCGTCGTCGATCTGCACGCCCTTCCCGCCCCACTGGGCGGTGACCGGCCAGGCCACCGGCACCTCCCGGCCATCCTGCGTGAAGCGCGCCGAGACCTCGCCGACCTCGTCCACGCGCAGCTGCGCGGTGCCGTCGGCGCTGATCTCATCCACCCACGGGCGGGTCTCCGCCGCGAGCCACGCCACCCGGTCCGCCGTCGTCGGATTCGAGCCCACAAGGCCGGCGCCCGGGCTGATGCCCAGCATCGTCCAGCCGGTGAAGCCGCCCGTGGCCGGGGTGCCCGCCGGAGACTTCCCGGAGTTGCCGTTGATGAGGTAGGTGACGCCCTCCACCGCGGAGCCGTGGAACACGCCCACATGCGCGTTCACCACCGCGACGGACTTGCCGCTGCTGCGGCGGAACTCCGCCAGCTCCCGCTCGAGGGCCCGCGCCTCCCGCTGATCGGACAGCTGGCTGAGGGCGCTCGGCAGCGGATCAGCCGGCGGATGGTGGAAGAACACGACCGCGCCGGTGAGGGTGTCAGATTCGGCCACCTCCTCGAGCTGCCGCTCGAGCTCGCGCAGCTGATCCAAGCCCTCATCCTTCAGCGAGCCGGTCGCCGTGTTCAGGGTGATCACGCGAGTGCGCCCCAGGGTCCGCTCGGTGGTGGTGTCCCCGAAGGCATCCTCGAAGTTCGAGATCGCCCCGCCCATGATCTCGTGGTTGCCCGGCACGTAGATGTACGGGATCTCGGGATCCCACTCCTCATCGAGGATCTGCTGGGCGAGCTCGAAATCCTCCGGGGAGGCCTCATCCACGAGGTCGCCGTTGATCACCAGCAGATCCGGTCGGGTCTCGCGGATCTCCTGCAGGGTGCGCCGCGCCCCGGCGACCGCATCGCTGTCCGGGCTGGTGGCCACGAACTGCGCATCGCTCAGCACGGCGATCCGCTGCGGGCGATCCTCCACCGTGCCGTGGGTCAGCAGCGCCGGGTCGTGCACCGTCGGCACCGGCGCGGTCTCCACCGCCGGAGTGGTGATGGCCTGCAGGTTCGCCACCGCAATATTGCCTTCGTACTGCGTCTCGGGTCGGGTCTCCATGATGCGGATGCGCTGGACCGTGAGCGGCTGCGGCAGCCCCTCGGGGACGGTGAAGCGGACCGTCTGCCAGCCCTCCCCGTCCAGGTGGTCACCGTCGAGGTTGGTGACGGTGCCGTTGCCGTCAGCTACTTGCAGGCGCGGCCACGCGCCGGTGCCGTCCGCGCGCACGTCCAGGGTGAAGGCCAGGGTCTTGCCCTCCACCGTGACCGGCTCGTTCGCCACCAGGTAGAAGCCGCGCGTCGCGGACGCCGTGGTGAAGTCGTAGGTCATGCCGATCGCACCGCCGGCCTCACCGTCCGGGCCCTCCGCCGCGGTGATCTCCCCGGTCGCACGGGCGGTCTCCGTGGTGAAGGCCGAGGGATCGGTGAGGTCCAGAACCTCGCTGACCTCGGTGCCGAAGGTGAGGGCGACGGTCGTGCTCAGCTCGCCCACACGGAAGGTCACCGTGCCGCTCTCGCTCTCACCGGTGGCACGCACCTGCCACGTGCCCAGGCCGTCATCGGTCACGGTGAAGCCTCCCTCCACCTCGACCTCGACGTCCGCGCTCTCAATGCGGGCCCGCTGCCCATCGGCGTCATAGCCGGTCAGCGTCAGCTCCGCGACCTGCTCCGCATCGGGCAGGTTCACCGCCCGTTCGCTCGCGCGCATCCCGATCGCCTCCCCGAGGACCCGCAGCTCAGCGCGGTCCTCATGGGCCCCAACCGTATAGGTCACGGTGCCGGAGCCGGGCGCGGCGCCCGCCACGCGGACGCTGGACTCTCCGGCCTCGGCCAGCTCAAGGGACCCGGCGGCGGTGAACTCGCCCGCCGCCATCAGCGGATCCAGGTTCGCGCCCAGGCCGGTGCCCGTCAGCGTGCGGTGCAGGCCCGGGAACACCGCATCCTCGCCCTCGAGCGCGAGGTCCAGCTGCACATCGGACAGCTGCTCAGCGGGGGCGTCGGAGTAGAACACGAGGGCGTTCGGAACCTCGCGCACCTCCCCGTCCGACGGCGTGTTCCATACCTGCTCGCCCTTCGCACCGGCGGCGCGGGCCACCACCGCGGAGGAGCCGCCGCCATCGAGGTTCACGGCGTTGTGGGCGCCCATGTCCGCCAGCAGCTGCGCCAGATCCGGCAGCGTCATCCCGGCGGAAGCGTTGCTGCGCCCATCGAGCACCAGCACGAACAGCTCGGAGCCGTCCCGGCTGATACCCACCGCGGTGCGGGGATGCACACCGGTCGCCAGCGGGTCATCGCCCAGGTCCGCCACCTGCCCGTCCACGAGGATCTGGTGGGATCCGGCGATGCCGAGGTCCACGTCCTGATCGGGGCCGATCGCGATATCCACGGCTTCGCCGACGGTCAGGGCGGCGACCTGCTCGGCGCCCGCCTCCCGGCCGATCAGCAGCTGCCCGTCCGCCGGGATCTCCGGGTCACCGGTGCCCTCCTGCACGGGCGTGACCGCGGTGACGACGCCATCGACCACGGTCGCGACCGCGACCTGCTGCGAGAGCTCATCGGGGGCGCCGACGGGCCGATCCAGCGTGTACTCGCCCCACGCCGGGGTGTACACGCCGATGCCGTCCTGCGGCAGGGACGGGTTGTTGACCCCCTCCAGGGCGCGCACGGTCCCGTCGGCCAGCGTCAGCTCCCCGGCGGCGGAGAGCGCCTGGATCGCGGCACGGCCATCGGCCAGGGTCAGGGCGGGCATCGGCTCGGCGGTGCCCACTCGCACACCCTCCGCGGAGATGGACGTGTTGAGCGGAGCGTCGGAATGGTTGATGTCGAAGAAGGTGCCGTTCACGGCGGCGACGGCCTGCTCCCCGCGCGCACCCGAGCGCATCACATCCTGCAGCGGGGCGCGGCCGGTGACGGTTCCGTCATCGACCACGTCCATGCTCAGCGTCTGCTCGGTGAGATCCGCGGTGAGGACGCTGCCCTCCATCCAGCCGCCATCCTCGAGCCGCGAGAACGTGGTGAGGTCCAGTCCCGGCGCCACCCGGTAGGAATCCGCCTCCCGCAGCACACCGCCGCGAGACAGCTGCTCATCGGTGACCTCCGCGCCCGCCGGAGCGAGAGTGAAGGTCGACAGCGCCGCCGGCAGCAGCAGCGCGAACGCCGCGACCAGGGCCAGCAGGCGCGACTGCGGCGAGACAGCGCGGGGAAGCGGCGTGGGCGCAGCGGTGGGGAGGGGGCCGACGGAATCGCTCGACGCCGTGGGCGCGGCGGGGGGGTCAGCGCGGCAGGGCTCAGCGGGAGAGGGCAGGGGAGGGGTCAGCTCGGGCATAACGGCTTCCGACTCGCGGGGGAGAAAAGGGTCCCGACGAGCTTACGTGGCGTGCGTCACGCCGCGGCGGCGTGCAGGTGAACTATGCGTGACCGGTGGAGCGGGGTGGTGTCGGCACGCTGGCCGCGCCGCCGCGGGGCTCTCACATCTCGGAGAGGCTGACGCCGATCCCGACGTCCCGGATCACCACGGAGCCATCCTCGGTGCGCGCGAGGACGAGATGGACGCCCTCGCTGTTGAACTCGTACGGGTTATCCGCATGCTGGATGAGGCACACGGTGTCCCCCGGGAACGTGTCGTACATCGGCGTGGGCCCGCCCGCGACGAATTGCGTGTACGTGATCATGCCGCCGGAGCGCAGGTAGTACGGGCCGGCCATGATCTTCCCGCTCGGATAGGCGTCCAGGAACTCGCCACCACCGATGATCTCGCAGGATCCGACATGGGCCCCCACCGGGAAGAGATCCGCGCGCCCGAGGCGGAAGCTCTCGTCCTCGATGAACCTCTGGTCGGTGCGTCCCTCGGCAAGGTCCGGTGCCTCACCGTCGATGAAGAAGTCTCCGGCCGATGGGTCTCCCGCGGCGAGCAGATCCACCACGTGCTGCACATCTTCGATGGCGGGCGGGCGGATGTCCTTACCGCCCGCATGCAGCACCGCGTCCTGATGCACCATCTTCTCGCCATCGAACTGCCAGGTCATCGTGGCGCTGCCGGAACTCTTCGATGCGCCATCCGGGCCGTCACCGAAGACGGCAATCTCCTCCTCCTCATAGGTGAGGGTGTCGCCCTCCGTGGAGATCGAGGTGATGTGCATGCGACTGTCGTGCCACGGCCCGGGGTAGTTCTCGATATCCATCGGATCCGCGTACCCCACCAGCTGCAGATCCGCGTCATACACCCCGATCGCGTGCGGTGTGCCGGAGCCGCCGTTGTAGCAGTCGATGTGGATCGCGGCGAGCTCCTCGGTGGGGGTGGAGAGAATGTGCACCTCATCGCCCAGGGTGACCTTCGACGTCGGAGCTCCTGGCGTGAGCACCCCGTCCGTGAACTGGGCGGGCGTGGTTGTGTAGTCCAGCCCGCCCCATGCGCCGTCGCCCCAGATGAGGTCCGCGCATCCCGGGGGCAGCATGAGCGCGGCCTCGTGCAGCTGGTCCACGGTCGGCGCGGGGGTGACCGTCGGCTCCGGACCCTCGGTGGGCTCTGCCCCGGCCTCCTCCTCAGCGTCCGTGGCCTCCGCCGCCTCGGCGTCGTCGGCCTCCGGGACGCCGCCGCCGTCGGACGCAGCACTCCCGGCCTCGGCAGCGGCAGGCGGGTTCTCATCGGTGTCAGCATCGCCGCCGCACCCGGTGATGACCAGCAGCATCGCTGCGGCAACGGCGGTGAGGCGGCGGGAGGTAGAGAAGGGATGGCGAGGGGTGCGCATGACGACTCCTGTGGGGATGACATCGATGTCACGGCCGACCGGGCACCGCGGACCATCACGGCGGTGAGGGACCGGGGAGGGCAGCTCGACGCCAGGGTACGTCCGAGGGCAGACAGATGTCCGGGACCCTCGGCTCTCCGGGGCTTTTGGCGAGGACCAGGCTCCGCTGCCTCCGCGAAGCGAATTCGCTCGACGTGGCGGGGGCGGCCGCGTATCCTGCTGGGGCTCCATCGATGACCCCCGCGGAGGTTCCATGACAGCGGCCTGATCTGGCTCTCGGTTGACGTTTCCCCGGGTGAACTATGCCCGGCGTCACCCGAGAAGGAGAAGATCATGGAGCATCGACAGCAAACCTCCGCGACCGCGCAGACCTTCCTGCCCGCGCAGGGACAGTTTCCGGTCACCCGCCGCCTCGCCAAAGACCCCGCCACCGCCCAGCGTCTGAGCAACGCCCTGCGCACCGCCACCGATGAAGTGCGGGCGCGGCATGTGCGCGAGTGGTGCGCCCGGGACGACGGCGCCTTTCCCTCCCGCGCGGCGGCCTCCCGCGAAGCGGTCCAGGAGCTCGAGGTGCTGTGCCGAGCACTCGGCGGCCTGCACCGCATCACCGTCGCGGACATCGAGTTCGGTGTCCGCACGATGCGTCCGCCGCGGGAGTTCGACTATGGCGATGACTGGTTCCTTCCCTGATCGGCGCAGGTGGCGGGCTCGCATCCCCTGAACCCGCCGCCGCGCTGCCGCCCAGCCCCTACCCTGGGACCATGGTCACGACACTGCCGTACGGATGCTGGCCCTCGCCGATCACCGCCGAGCTGCTGGCCACAGGAGGCACACGCCTGGGCGCTCCGCAGCTGGTGGGCGATCACGTGTGGTGGACAGAAGGGATCGCCACCGAAGGCGGCCGCCAGGCGATCGTGCGCACCGCCGGGCCCGTCGGATACATCGGCGCCCACCATGAGGCCGAGGTGGTCACCGTGCTGCCCGCGCCCTTCAACGCGCGCTCGCGCGTGCACGAGTACGGCGGCGCCAGCTGGACCGTCGTCTCCGGCACCGACCAGGACCCCGATGGACCCCTCGTCGTCTTCGTGAACTTCGCCGACCAGCGCGTCTACGCCCTCCGGGAGGGTCAGGAGCCGCAGCCGCTCACCCCCGTCGGCCCTGAGGTGCCCTCCGCGCACGGCCCCTCCCTGCGGTTCGCCGAACCCGCCCCCGTCATCCTCGGGGGCGGCATCGTCGAGGTGTGGTGGGTGTGCGAGGACCACACCGGCGGCGAGCAAGGGCCGCGCACCGGGGCCGACGGCGCCCCGCACATCGAGCGGTACATCGTCGCGGTCCCGCTGGACGGCAGCGCCGCCGAGGACCCGTCGGCCCTGCGGCGCATCACGCCCTCGAGCCGCTTCGTGGCCGCCCCACGCCTGAGCCCCGATGGCGCGCAGGTGGCGTGGATCAGCTGGGAGCATCCGCAGATGCCATGGGACGGCACCGAGCTGCACGTCGCCCCGCTCGTGGCTGGCAGCGCCGGCGAAGGCCAGGTCATCGCCGGGGATACCGGCACCTCCGTGCTGCAGCCGCAGTGGCTGGACGCGGAGCGTCTGCTGTTCCTCTCCGACGCCTCCGGCTGGTGGAACCCCTGGCTGTGGTCCGCGGCCGATGGTGCCCGGCAGGTGCTCGAGCTGGATCAGGAGTTCGGCGGGCCGCTGTGGGCGCTCGGCACCACCTGGTACCGCGTGCTCGATCCCGACACCGCCCTGGTCACCTACGGGCGGGCCGCCACGCAGCTCGGCCTGCTGCGGATCTCCACCGGGAAGCTCACGGCGCTCGAGCTGCCGCTGACGGACATCGGCACCGTGCAGCTGCGCGAGGACGGGCTGCTGGTCCTGGCCGGTGCGTCCCCGACCGCGTTCCCCGCGATCTGGACCGCGCGGCTGGATCGCGACCCCGCCCAGGTGCGTGACCTGCAGGTTCTGCGCTCCTCCCGCGCCGACGCCCCGGACCCGGCGGTGCTGCCCACCTCGGAGAGCATCGAGGTGCCGCTGCCGGACGGCGGGGTGGTCCACGCGATCATCCACCGCCCCCACCAGGAGGGACTCGCCGGGCGGGACGGGGAGCTCCCGCCGTTCATCGCCCGCGTCCACGGGGGGCCGACGGGGCATGTCTCGCCTGTCCTGAGCCTCCCCACCGCCTACTACACCTCCCGCGGCCTGGGCGTCGTGGACGTGAACTACGGCGGCTCCACCGGGTACGGCCGCGCCTACCGCGACCGCCTCAAGGGCCAGTGGGGCGTGGTCGACGTCGCCGACACCGTCGCGGTCATGGAGCATCTGGTGCGCGAAGGCATCGCCGACGGGCAGCGCCTGGCGATCGAGGGCGGCAGCGCCGGCGGCTGGACCACGCTCGCATGCCTGACCCGCACGAGCACCTTCGCGGCGGGCGCCTCAAGCTTCGGCGTCGCCGAGCTCGAACGCTTCCGCCTGGACACCCACGACTTCGAATCCCGGTACATCGACGGGCTCGTGGGCCCCTACCCCGAGCGCCGCGACCTGTACGTGGAGCGGGCACCGCTCAGCCACGTCGACGAGCTCGAGGTGCCGGTGCTGCTGCTGCAGGGCGATGAGGACCGCATCGTCCCGCCCAGCCAGTCCGAGCTGGTGCGCGACGCCCTCGCCGCCAAGGGCATCCCGCACGCCTACCTGCTGTTCGAGGGCGAGCAGCACGGCTTCCGCAAGGCCGAATCCATCATCCGCGCCACCGAGGCCACGCTGTCCTTCTACGGGCAGGTGCTGGGGTTCAACCCCGCCTGCGTGCCCGTGCTGGAGCTCGAACGCGGCTGACCCACGGGCGGGCGCCGCGCACCGGAGAGGACGACACAGGAGGATGCGCAGATGAACGGGTACGAGTACGGGCCGACGGGACCTGCGCCCGAAGACGGGCCGACGGGGCAGCCCGGGCCGCGCGGATCTATGGGGCATCCAGGGTCGATGGGGCCCGCGAGGCCGGTGGGGCAGGCCGGGCCGATGGGCCCGGCACCCGTCGGGAGTCCGACGCCCGCGCGCGACCCCTTCGCCGAGCCGCTGAAACCCGCGATCGCCCTGACCGTGCTCTCCGTGTTCGCCGGCATCATGCTGATTCTCAGCCCGCTGATCTTCAACCTCCTCGGCCCCGCCCTGCTGAGCGGTGCCCGCGAGGCGGTCTTCTGGGTCATCGGCATCCTCGCGCTGCTGGCGGGCGTGGCGAGTCTGCTGGGCTGGGTCGCGATCATGGTCCTCGGGATCATCGTGGCCGTCCGCGGCGGGCGTCAGCTGCGCACCGGGGCGCTGATCGTCGTCATCGTTGCGGGGCTCGGGCTGTTCTTCTCCTTCGATGTATCCGGCTCTGACCTGGGGAACCTGTGGCGGGTGCTGGCGTGGGTGGAGGCCATCGTGGCGCTGCTGCGCGGCATCGGCTTGCTGGTCGGCGCCGGATTCCTGGTCGCTGGCATCCGGACGGTCCAGGTGCTGCGGCGCCGCTCCGCGCGCCCGCTCGCATAACGGTGTGACGCTTGCCACGTCGGGGGCTCGTCGTTACCGTGGCGGGCGGCGCCCGAGGGCCCTCGACGGCGGGGGCCTCGCCACCCCGGACCTGCACGGGTCGGTCGCAGCGGGAGCACCCGCACGGCCCATCGGCCCTGTGGGACCGGCTGCGAAGGAGCAGCATGCACCCCCGATTCTCCCGTCGGACCACCCTTGCCGCGACCGCGCTGGCGGCCATCTCCGTGCCCGCTGCGGCGCACGCCCAGGGCGACCCCGCCCCGCGCAAGGAGCGCCCCGCAGCGGCACAGGCCCGCTCCGCCCCGCGCTGGGGCCGGGGCGGCCCGCACCGTGACCCCTGGGATCGCCAGCCCACCGGGAAGACCCTGCGCGAGGCGCGGCCGAACGCGGTGGGTCTCGACGCGGGAGTGCTCAAGGAGCTGCCCGGCATCATCCGCGCCGGCCTGGACTACGACCCCGCGCGCTTCTCCGGTGCGTCGCTGCTGGTCGCCTCGCAGGGCGGTATCGCCTACGAGCACGCCGACGGGTACGCGCTGCGCTGGCAGGACACCAGCACCGAGCTGCCCGAGGCCGAGCGGATCCCCGCCCGCACCGACACCATCTACGACCTCGCCTCGATCTCGAAGATCTTCACCGCCGTCGCGGTCATGCAGCACGTGGAACGCGGGGAGCTGAGGCTCGATGACCTCGTGGCCGACCATCTGCCGCGCTTCGCCGAGGGCGGCAAGGGCGGCGTGAGGATCCAGCACCTGCTCACCCACACCGGCGGGCTGCCCGCCTTCATCAACCTCTACTCCGCCTACCCGGATAAGGCCTCCCGGATCGACGCGGTGCTCACCGTCGCCCCGAAGGCCGGGCCGGGGGAGCGGTACGAGTACAGCGACCTGGGGCTCATCACCCTTGGCCTGATCGTCGAGCAGCTGTCCGGAATGGGGCTGGATGAGTACGTGCGTGCGCACATCACCGAGCCGCTGGGCATGAGCGAGACGATGTACAACCCGCCCGCGGAGCTCAAGGACCGGATCGCCGCGACCGAGTACGTGGAGCATTACGGCCGCCTCGTCCACGGGCACGTGCATGACGAGAACGCCTACTCCCTGGGCGGCGTGGCCGGGCATGCGGGGGTGTTCTCCACCGCGCGGGACCTCGCCGTCTTCGCTCAGATGTTCCTGGGCGGTGGGCGCTACGGCCGTGCCCGCATCCTGCAGCCCGAGACCGTGCAGGACATGTTCACCGACCGCATCGCCAAGGTCACCGGAGTGGGCGGGGCCCGTCGCGGCCTGGGCCCCGAGCTGGAGGCCTGGTACTACCACGCGGGCCTGACCAGCCCCTACAGCGGTGTGCACACCGGTTTCACCGGCACCTCGCTGGTGATCGACCCGCTGACCGACACGATCGTCATCCTGCTGACGAACTCCGTGCATCCCACGCGTGAATGGTCCACCACCTCGGTCACGCGTCGCGAGGTCTCCTCGTGCGTCGCGCATGCCCTGGGCGTCGTGCCCAAGGAGGTGCGGGGCGGCTGGCACGCCGGCGAGGACGATGACACCACGGCGACGCTGTCGGTCCCGGTGACGCTCAGCGGCGAGGACCCGGTGCTGCACCTGCAGCTGTTCAGCCACCTCGAGACCGCTTACGACGTGCTGACCGTCGAGGTCACGGCCGACGGGGGCGAGACCTGGCAGGGGCTCGACGGGCGACTGGAGGCGAAGCACCAGGAGGACGTCGCGGTATCGGCCGGGCAGATCACCGGCTGGGGCGAGCGGGCCGTATGGGACGGGGTGTTCCCGCTGGTATCGGAGCGGGTGTCGCTGCGCGGCGAGGTGGAGGTGCGCCTGCGCCTGGTCACCGACGAGGCCACCCACGGCCTGGGCGCGTGGGTGTCACGGATCCGCGTGGCAGAGGTGAGCGGTGACGTGCTGGACACCGACCGCCGGGGCGATGCGCAGCTCGTCGTCGCTGACGGGTGGACGCGCGGGGCGTGAGGCAGGGCCCGTCGGGCCTCAGAGGGCGCGTTCGATGTCCTCGGTGAGGTCCGCGGGCGGGGTGTCCGGGGCGTAGCGGGCGATGACCTGCCCGTCCCGGCCCAGCAGGAACTTCGCGAAGTTCCACTCGATGTCCCCGGCGGGGACCCCTGCACTGGGATGCTCACCGGTCAGCCACTGATACAGCGGATGGGCGTGCTCTCCGTTGACGTCAATCTTCGCGAACATCGGGAAGGTGACGCCGTAGTTGACGCTGCAGAACTCGGCGATCTCCTCGGCGCTGCCGGGTTCCTGATGCTTGAACTGATCGCACGGGAACCCGAGGATCACCAGGCCCTTGTCGCGGAAACGCTGGTAGAGGTCCTGCAGGGCGGCGTACTGCGGGGTCCGCAGCCAGGCGCTCGGGCTCATTGAACATGTGCTGCAGCAGGTCATAGTGCGGGTCGCCCACGTAGGGCTTGGGGTCGATGAGGGCCCAGCGCATGCCGCGGAGACCGGCGGGCGCTGGCGCGGCGCTCGTGTTGTGTGGCTCGATGGGTACTGGGCCGGTGCTCGCGTGGTGCGGCCCTGCAGGCACTGGGCCGGCGCTCGCGTGGTGCGGCCCGGCGACAAGTTTCGGCGCCCCGATGGAAGGGTCGCGAGGCCCCGTGCCGCGTGCCGTCGACCCCGTGCAGGCGCCGGTCAACGCGGTGCGGGCGAGGACGTTCTCGCCGTGCAGATCGGTTGCGAGAAGCACCGGCTCCCTTGTCCACTCGTGCGGCAGGCGGCGGAAGAGGGCGAGGCCATGGGCGATGAGCTCCGGCGGCAGCGACGTCGTGGGGGCCTGCGCACCCGAGCGATAAGCGCCCCCGGTGCGGGCGAGCCGAGTCTCAGCCTCGTCGGCCCACTGCGCGCACATGTCCGCGAGCGGCCGGAGCCGTGCCGCGTCGGCGGGTGGCAGCACGTCGGCGGGCGGAACCCACAGCTGGCGCGCGAGTGCGGCGAGGACCTCGTCGCGCTCGGGCCCGGTGAGCTGCCCGGCGAGCGGAGTGCCGGGCGCGATCCGCTCCATGAGCAGCAGCGTCGTGCTGTCGTCGCGCTCGGCGCGGTGCACCCGGGCGGCTCCGCGGTCCTGCCAGGCCCGCATGCCGAGCGCCTCATCCCGCGCCTCGTCATGCGCGAACGCGACCTTGAGCACCAGCTGCTCGCCGCCTGCACCGGTCACTGGCGCCACCCAGGCGCTCGAGCCGCCCGGCGTGAACGGGGCCGATGCCGTCAGCTCCCACTGGTCGAGCACTTTTTCCACGCGGCCTGGCAGCTTCGCGCGCCAGGCGACGAGGGCCGGGTCGTCGGACTCCAGCAGACGCGGCGGCAACGGGTGCCCCGCCACGGTGATCACGACATGCCCCAGCCTGTCGGGGCCAGCCTGCTGGGTGCCGCCATCCCCGTCACCACCACGTTCGCGGGCCCGGAGCGCCGCGCAGCCCCGGGGCGCAGGGGCAGGCCCCGGGGGTGCTGGCGTGGGGGCGTGCTCTCACGGTGCGACGATGCGCGGGGGCATGTGGAAGTCCGCGCTCGGGGTCTGCACCTGCCCGGTGTCGATCAGCCCGGTGCAGCGCAGCCGCCCGTCCTCGCGCACCACGCGCGCCAGCAGCGGCTCCGCCCACGTCCCGTACCCGGCATCACCCCAGGTATCGAGCTCCACCACCGTGGTCCCCGGCTCGATGGGGTCCGTCCCGAGCCGCGCCACAGCCAGCTCCAGGGCGCTCGACGCCGGATCCAGCGCCGCCTCATCCAGCGCGAACAGCCGCCCGCCCAGCATCGCCAGGCGCATCCGCCCCCACAGCGAGTCATAGGTGCCGACGAGCGTCTCGGCGAGCTGCGCCGCCGACACCTCGGTGTCCTCGAGCTCCAGCGTCGGCTGCTCCTCGAGCACCGCGGGGCGGGGCCGACCGTTCGAGGCGCCGCCCTGCGCCCCCGAGCACTCCCACTCATCGGCCCGCGGTGCAGGGCGTCCGGCCGCGAGCGCCAGCAGACCCAGGATCCCGTGGGCGATCTCCGAGCTCGGAGCATCCACCGCCGTGCCGATCACACTCACAGCCAGGCGCTCTGCCGGCGCCGCCCAGGTGCGGGACAGCCCCGTCGGGAACCCGCCCGAATGCCCGATCACGCTGAAACCGTGCAATCGCCCTTCTTGCAGGCCCAGCCCATAATGCCCGCCATCCTGCAGCGTCCACACGCGGCGCCGCAGCTGCCGCAGCGACCCCGGCTCGAGCAGAGCATCGGCCGTCAGCACCTTCCCCGCGAAAGTGGCGATCGCCCCGGCGCTGGCCCAGAACCCGGTCGCGGCCGCGAGAGCTCCGGTGGGGATCTGCTCGACGACCACCCGCGGGCCGTGCAGCAGCGAGGTGTGGCCGGCCGCGAACCCGTCGGCCGTCCCGGCATCCGGGGCCTCCGCGGGAAGGTCCGGGCCGATGTTCTCCACCCCTACCGGCTCGAGCACCAGCTCCGAGACGGCCTCGGCGAAGGACTGCCCGGTCGCCTCCTCGATCACCAGACCCAGCAGGCCGTAGCCGATGTTCGAGTACTGCAGGTGCAGGCCGGCCTCGCAGCGCACCGCCTCCTCGCGCGCGATCCGCAGCAGCTGCTCGCGGTCCGCGAAGGGGATGCCCAGGCGCCACCAGCGCGCATCCGAGGAATCACGGGTCAGGCCCGCGGAGTGGGAGAGGAGGTCTCGCAGGGTGCGGTCGGCGACGGGGGCATCGGCGAGCTCCGGCACGCGCTCGCCGAGGGTGTCATCCAGCCGCAAACGGCCCTGCTCTACGAGGCGCATGATCGCCAGCGCCGTGAAGGTCTTGGAGTGCGAGGCGATGCGCAGCCGGTGCGTGGGCTGCAGCTCGATGCCGCGCGGCAGATCCGCCGGGCCCACCGCCACCTCGGTGACCAGCTCGCCGTCATGCCAGATCGCGGCCTGAATGCCGGTCTGCGAGCGCAGGGCCCGGTTGGTCTCGAGCCAAGCGGGCAGCATCCGGGCCACGTCCTCGACGGCGGCGCGGGAGATGGGGGAGGCGGGTTCTGCGGCCGATGAGGCGGTGGGCTGGTCAGGCTGCGAGGACGGGTCGGGCTGCGTGGACTGGTCGGGCTGTGCGGGCTGAGTCATGGGTCTCCTTCGACGAGGCGGGGTGATGCCCACACGGTAGCGGCGGAGGCTCCTCGCTCATATTCCACCAAGGGGACTCAGATGACCGGCCGCCTGCATACTGCACGCGGCCGGTCATCTGCGTACCGTCCGTGGAAGCAGCCCTCTCATGCCCCGCATCCCCACCCGCACCCCGCGTCCCCGGCCGTGCGCCGCACCCCGCACCCCGGCCCGTGCCCCGCGTCCTGGCCTGCGGGATTACGATGCCCGGCGTGAAACCCTTCGTGCAGATCGCCACCCGCCCCGAGGACCCCGTCGCCGCCACCGAACGGGAGTCCGTCCTGGGCTTCACGGGCCTGGCTCCGGAGGATCTACTGTGGGTGCGGCTGGACCGCGACCCCTTCCCTGACCTGCACGCGCAGGACATCTCCGGGATCATCCTGTGCGGCAGCCCCTTCACGGTCTCGGACCCGCCGTCCTCGAAGTCTCCGGAGCAGGTCCGCGCCGAGGCGGAGATCAGCCGCGTGTTGGATCGCGTGATCGCCGAGGACATCCCTTTCCTGGGCGCCTGTTACGGCATCGGTACGCTCGGCACGCACATCGGCGCCACGATCGACCGCACCAACGGGGAGCCGCTGAGCGCCGTTCCCGTCACTCTCACCGCCGCCGGGCAGGAGGATCCGCTGGTCCGCGCCGCTCAGTTGCCTGAGACCTTCACGGGGCTGGTGGGACACAAGGAGGCGGTGACCACCCTGCCGGAGCACGCCACGACGCTCGCCACCGGACAGCGGGCCCCGGTGCAGATGTTCCGCGTGGGCACCCGCCAGTACGCCACCCAGTTCCACCCTGAGCTGGACGTCCCGGCGATCATCGAGCGCGCCCGCGTCTACCGCGACCACGGCTACTTCTCCCCGGATGAGATGGAGGAGATCTTCGAGCGGCTGCGGCATGAGAGCGCCGACGAGGCTCCGCGGCTGCTGCGCGCTTTCGCGGAGCTGTTCGCCCGCTGAACTGCGGGCCGCCCGCTGAACTGCGGGCCGCCTGCTGAACTGCGGGCCGCCCACTGAGCTACGGGCCGCCCACGGAGCTGGCGGGTCCGATCAGCTCGCGAGCCGATCGAGCACCGTCCGATGCGTACCGTCCCGACGGCCCCAGCTCGGCCGCTGCCTGCAGGCCAACCCGCCCCGTCGGCCCTGCCTCCGCAGCCTGCCTGCGCAGTTCCGGTAGCTTCGTTGCGTGCCCCGCTTCACTCCCGAGCAGGTCCGGCGCCGTCAGATCGTCGCCGGGGTCCTTGCGCTGCTGCTGGTGCTCGCGATCGGCGGCTGTACGGCCGGGCTGATCGGCGCGCTGCGCGGCGGTGGGGCGGACGCTGAGCCTCGCACGCAGCGCGGAGACTTCCGCGCCGATGACGCGGCGATGCAGCTGCCCGAGACCGCAGCGGATGCGGCGGTCCTCGCGAACCTTCCTGAGCGGGTGGAGCTGAAGCCCGGCGAGGTGATGGGCATCGATGTCTCCGCTCATCAGAAGGACATCGACTGGCAACAGGTCGCGGCCGACGGCGTCTCTTTCGCATACATCAAAGCCACCGAGGGCAGCGGCTTCACCGACAGCCATTTCGCGCAGAACTGGGCGGGAGCGCGCGAGCACGGGATCACCCCCGGTGCCTACCACTACTTCACGCTGTGCTCGCCGGGCGCGGAGCAGGCCGCGGACTTCCTCGCCGCTGCCCCGCCGGACGATGCGGCGCTACCACCGGCGCTGGACCTCGAGTTCGACGGCGCCTGCGATGAGCGCCCGGAGGCCCAGCACGCGCAGGCGGAGATCAACGCTTTCACCACCGCGGTGGAGAAGGCCTGGGGGCGGCGCATGGTCATCTACTCGTCCTCGCAGTGGCGTGATCACTACGGTCTGCCCGCGGCCGATGGGCGCCCGGCCTGGCTGTTCTCGGAGACCACGCGCCCGGCGACGTCGGATTGGGCGGTGTGGCAGCTGCGCTTCGACGGCACGGTCGCGGGGATCGAGGGCGGTGTGGACATTGACGTGCTGCGCCCTGAGGTGCTGCGGGAGACCGCCGCGATCGCCCCGGGCGACGGCGCCCTGGAGCCGGACGCCGCCACCGACTGAGCGGCGAGGGATTTCTCAGCTGCGGCGCGGGCAGCGGCGATGAGCGCAGCTGCGCGCATCCGCGAGTGCCCCGGAGATCTCGGAGGGCCGCAGCTCAGCCCGGCAGGTCCAGCACCACTGCACGCTCGCTCGAGCAGGTGTCCACGAGCGCATCCAGCACCCCGGTCCAGTGCTCGAGCAGGTCTTGCCGCTCGGCCGCGCCCAGCAGCCGCTCCTGGTGGAGCGTGATCTGGGTGCCATCGCCCTCGTCCTGCAGGGTCACCTGGAAGATCGTCTCGTGGTCGAGGTCCTTCGGGGTCCAGCGCACACGCACCCGTCGGCCCACATGGGCACCCACCACGCGGCCGCGCAGCACGGCGCCGTCCCGCAGCGGCGCCCCCACCATTTGCGGGACGGAATCCACGCCCAGCCAGCGCGGCAGCCACTCGCTGAGCAGCCGACGCCACACGTCGTCGGGCTCGGCCGGCAGGGTGCGGGAGACGGCCAGGCGCCACCCGGCATCAGGGGTCAGGCCATCGGGGGAGAAGCTGGTCATGCGGTGCATGGCCTCACCGTAGGCAGGGGGCCGACGGGGCGCGAGAGGCCGCGACGAGATATCCGGAAGAGTTCCGCTCCCGGTCAACCCTGCGTCACCTCAGATCGGCGCGTCACCTCAGCCTCGCGCGTCACCTCGGCCCGGCGTCATCGAGCCCGTGCGCGGCCCCGCGCCCTCAGGCCACCAAGCCCGCGGGCAACCTCGCCTTCAGCTCACTGAGCGGCGTCGATCTGGGCGGTGAGCTCTCCGGCCACGGACCAGTCGCCCTCGGCCATGGTGCCGTTGATGAACACGACGGGCGTGCCGGGCGTGGACTGCCGTGCCTCGGGCTCCACGACGTCCTGCAGCCAGCTGACATACGTCTCGCCGGTGACGCAGTCGGTCACGTCGATGTCAGTGGCATCCTCCACGACGCCTGCGAGCTCCTCGGGGCTCATGCCGGCGCCTTCCGCCTGGATCTCGAACAGCGCCTCTTCGGCGTCGAACCAGTCCTCGGGATCCCCCGTCTCGGCGTAGGCGCACACCGCGGCGTTCGCGGCGCGGCTGGAGTAGCCGGGCGGGGTGGTGCGCTCATCGAGCATCGGCCGCGGGTGGATCTGCAGGGTGATCTCGCCTTCCTCGACCATCTCCTCGAGGTCATCGCCGTTCACATCGGAGAACACGGCGCAGTGCGGGCACGCGAAATCGGAGTAGACATCCACCACGACTGGGCCATTGCCCATGGTCAGATACGTCTGGCCGTCCTCGACCCCCGGCGGCAGGGCCATCTGTTCCCCGCCCCCGTCGCTGGCGCCACCGCCGTCGCTCGCGCCGCCGCCGGTCTGCGGATCGGTGGCGGTGGTGACGGGATCACCCGACGGGGTGGGATCCTCCTGGCCGCCCATCCCGAACAGATACCCGCCGGCGATGAGTGCGACCACCAGCACGCCGATGATCAGCAGGCAGGCGGCGCCGAGGATGCCGCCGATGAGCCAGGGGGAGCGGGAACGGGACGGAGTGGGTGCGGACACGGGAATCCTCTGGGGCCGATGGGCTGGACATAGCCGAACACAGGGAGGGTACTCCGCGGATCCGGGCGGTGGCCGTGACGTTCAGCCCGGCAGTCGGGGACTCTGCTCAGGGCTGCAAGCGCTGCCGCTGCCATGCCCCATCGTCGGCGCGCTCATAAACCAGACGGTCATGCAGGCGGTCGCTGCGGCCCTGCCAGAACTCGATCCTCTGCGCCACCACGCGCAGCCCGCCCCAGTGCGGCGGGCGCGGCACGTCCTGGCCCTCGTATCGCTCCGCCACCTGCGCCTGCTGCTGTTCGAGCGCTGCCCGGGAGGCGATCGGTGCGGACTGCTGCGAGGCGCACGATCCCAGCTGCGAGCCGCGCGGTCGCGAGGCCCAGTAGGCATCGGACTCCGTGGCGGGCAGCTGCTCGATGGGGCCCTCGATCCGCACCTGCCGCTGCAGCGGGTACCAGGGCAGCAGCAGCGCCGCCTGCGGGGTCGCCGCGAGCTCCCGGCCCTTGGCGGAGTGGTAGTTCGTGAACAGCACGAAGCTGTCCTCCTCGCGGCCCTTGAGCAACACGGTGCGTGAGCGCGGCTGGGGCACAGGCCCGTTCAGGTCCACGGTGGAGAGCACCACTGCTGATGGTTCGGGCAGGTCTCCGTGTGTCTCGCGGCGGGCGAGGGCGTCCTCGAGCCAGGTGTCGAACAGCGCGAGCGGATCCGTCGGCGCATCATCACCGAGCATGCCGGCGGTGTAGTCCAGGCGCTCGGAGGCCAAGCGGTCACGGGGGTCGACGGGCGGGGGCGTCGTCATGCTTCGAGGATAGGCCGCGCAGGTCAGGTGTGGGCCAGGTGCGGGGCCCGGGGGAGGGGGTGCGCCGTGGTGCTCTCGCGCGGGGGTCTGCGCGGCAGGATGCGCCGACGGGGGTGCCTGCCGCGTCAGCCTGCGGGGTCGAGACCGTCCCCCTGGGGTCTGATCTGGCTGTTCAGCGGATCATGCGCACGTCCACGAGGCCCTCGTACATGGGCTCGACCTTGCGGGCGCCATCCAGGGTGAAGCCGTGCTTGGCGTAGAAGCGGATGGCTCGCGGATTGTCCTCGGCGACCCACACGCTCGCGGGTGCATCGCCGAGCGTCGCCTCGATGAGCGCGGCCCCGAGCCCGGTGCCGAACCAGTCCGGATCCAGGTACAGGATCGCGAGCTCGAGCTCCCGCACCGGCGGCTCATCCCGGGAAGGCGCGGCGACCGCGAAGCCGAGCGGCGTGCCGTCGGCGTCGCGGCCGATGCGGATCGTGAGCGGTCCGGGCAGCCCGGGGGTGCCGGGGAAGGTGCCGGCAGGCAGAGCGCTGTCGGCAGCACGGGGAGCGCCGGTCTGCGGCGCCCCGTCGGCCCCGTCGGCGCTTGTGGTTCCGGGAGCGAGCATCTGCGTCCACTGGGCCTCGCGTCGCTGGATCGCGGGCTGGCCGAACCACTTCTCGCCCGAGAGCACATGGCCGTAGGCGGCTTCCCAGCTGCGCACATGGACGCGCGCGAGCGCGGGGGCGTCGGCAGGACGCGGCGTGTCGAGGGTGAAGGAGGGGGAGGCCACGGAGGGAGTCTGGCATACCCGGGCGGATGCGGGGCGCACCAGGCCGCGCCCCCGGGGGCGTGCCCTCGCAGCCGTGCTCGAAGGGTCAGTCACTCGCAGTGCGCCTCGCCCTGAACCGGCAGCATGCACCACGTCTCCGGCATCTCCTCCGCGCGGATGATGACCCGCGCGCCCTCGCCCTCGCCGTCGGCCGGGTCCAGGGGCTCGATGCGCCAGATGTCGGGCGTGAGCGCCTTGCCGTCGTTCGCCACGTCCAGCTCCACCGCGGAGAGCTCCCGGCGCCCCTCGCGCAGAGAGAGCCGCACCGTGGACGGCCCGAAGATGACGGCCTGCCCCACCTCCTGCACGATGACGGTGCGGCCACCGAGCTCAACCTCGTCCAGGGTGGTGCGCCGCGCGGTGAGCTGCCACCACGCCACCGCCATGATCCCCACGATGACCAGGGCCAGGGCGAGAAGCAGGCTGAGGATGATGAGGACGATGCGGCGAGCGGTGGAGACGCGGTTCGACGACGGAGTCATGACCTGATGATCGGCGTGTCCACCACGTGCGGCGAGCCCGCGCCCGAACCCTCTGCGGAATCTGCACCGCATCCACCAGAACTATCCGATACCGCGAGTATCACTCATCGTGTACGCTCGGTCCCGTCGGCCCGGGTGCCCCGAGCATCCCGTCGGCCGTCGCACGCCCGCTCGGCGTGCTGCGGCACCCGCCCCGAGCTCGTCTGCTGACACCGTCGTCGAAGGAGACCCCGTGCCCGAAGCCGTGATCGTCGCCGCCGCCCGCTCGCCCATCGGCCGCGCCCGCAAGGGCAGCCTCGCCGCCCTCCGCCCCGACGACCTCGCCGCCCAGATGATCACCGCAGCCCTGGACCAGGTCCCGGCGCTGGACCGCACCGAGGTGCAGGACCTCATGCTCGGGGTCGGCATGCAGGAGGGCGTGACCGGCGGCAATATCGCTCGCCCGGTTGCTCTGCTGTCCGGGCTCGCGACCACGCCCGCCACCACGGTGAACCGCTTCTGCGCGAGCTCCATCCAGACCACCCGCATGGCCTTCCATGCCATCCGCTCCGGCGAGGCCCACACCCTGATCTCCGCAGGCGTCGAGTCCATCTCGATGCTCGGTGCCAAGATCATCGACGAGGACGCCCGCAACCCCCGCTTCCAGGACGCGTGGGAGCGCAGCGAGAAGCGGGCCACCCGCGAGATCCCCGCCCCCTGGACCGATCCCACTGAGGACGGCGCCCTGCCGGACCCGTACATCGCCATGGGGCAGACCGCCGAGAACGTCGCCGAGCTGCGCGGCATCACCCGCCGCGAGCAGGACGAGTACGCCGTCCAGTCGCAGCAGCGGGCCGAGCGCGCCATCGCCAGCGGCTTCTTCGAAAGCGACATCACCCCCGTCACCCTTCCGGATGGCACGGTGATCACGGCCGACGATTCGCCGCGTCCCGGCACCACCTACGAAAAGGTCGCGGCGCTGGACCCCGTGTTCCGCGAGGACGGCACGGTCACCGCCGGGAACGCCTGCCCGCTGAACGACGGCGCCGCGGCGCTGGTGATCATGTCCGATGAGCGTGCCCGCGAGCTCGGGATCCAGCCGCTGGCCCGCGTCGTCGCCACCGGCGTGAGCGGGCTGAACCCCGAGATCATGGGGCTTGGCCCGGTGGAGGCGACCCGTCGGGCCCTCGCGAACGCCGGGATGAGCATCGGCGACATCGACCTGGTGGAGCTCAACGAAGCTTTCGCCGCGATGGTGCTGCCCACCGTGGCGGACCTCGGCATCGACCACGAGAAGCTCAATGTCCACGGCGGTGCGATCGCGCTCGGCCACCCCTGGGGCCAGACCGGCGCCCGCATGACCACCACCCTCATCAATTCCCTGCGCGCCCGCGACGGGCAGCTGGGCCTGGCCACCCTCTGCGTGGGCGGCGGCCAGGGCATGGCCCTCATCATCGAAAGGATGTCCTGATGTCTGCCGACGCCTCTGCTTCCGACGCCGCCGCTGACGCCGCCTCTGCTGCTGACGCCTCCGCCCGCCCGCTCGCCTCTCGGCCCGCCGGCACCCCCGTCGGCGCCCTCCCGCAGGGCCGCATCGTCTCCCACCTGCCGGTCGTGGACACTCCCGCCGAGCTGCTGCCCGGGGCGCTCGACCACTACCAGCTGTTCCAGGACGTCAGCGGCGATGATCTCGCCGCCTGGGCCGCGGCCCGTTCGATCGCCCCTGAGGTGATGGAGCGAATCGATGGCCTGTGGGACCGCCACGAGTACGACACCTCGCTGCTGCAGGTGCTCGCCGGGGCCGATCTGCTCACCGACGGCCTCGACGTCCCGGGGCACCGCCAGCTCTCCCCGCTCGGGGCGGGGCTGGTGAACATGGAGCTGTCTCGCATCGACGGGTCAGTCGCCACGATGGTGGGGGTGCAGGCTGGCCTCGCACTGCGCTCGATCGTGCTGTTGGGCTCGGAGGAGCAGAAGCAGCGCTGGGTCGAGCCGCTGGTCACCGGGCGTGAGTTCGGGGCCTTCGCCCTCACCGAGCCCGATCACGGCTCCGACTCGGTAAGCCTGGAGACCGTGGCCCGCCGCGACGGCGAGGACTGGGTGATCACCGGGGAGAAGCGCTGGATCGGCAACGGCGCGGGCGGGCACGTCTCGGTGGTGTGGGCGCGGGTGGATGACCCGGCCGACGCGGCACTGCACGGCCAGGTCTCCGGTTTCCTCGTGGAGCAGTCGCTGCCCGGCTATGAGGCTGAGCGGATCGTGGGCAAGACGGCCCTGCGCGCCATAGACCAGGCGCATATCCGCCTGGACGGCGTGCGGGTGCCCGATGCGGCGCGCCTGCCCGGGGCCCGATCCTTCAAGGACACCGGCCGGGTGCTGTACGCGACGCGGGCCGGGGTGTCCTGGGGCGCGCTCGGGCATGCGCTCGCCTGCTTCGAGGCGGCCGTGGAGTACGCGGGCGCGCGCGTCCAGTTCGGGAAGGTGCTTGCCAAGCATCAGCATGTCCAGGTGCGCCTGGCCCGGATGCTCGGGACGCTCGTGTCGATGCAGCTGCAATGTCTGCGTCTCGCACAGCTCGAGGCGGCCGGGGAGGTGCGGGCCGACCAGGCCTCGCTCGCCAAGGGATTCTGCACCCGCGGTGCTCGCGAGATCGCCGCGGATGCCCGTGACCTGCTGGGCGGCAACGGGATCCTGCTGCAGAACTCCGTGGCCCGGCATATGGCGGACATCGAGGCACTGCACACCTATGAGGGCACCGAGACGATGCAGGCCCTCATCGTGGGCCGCGCGATCACGGGGGTGAGCGCCTTCGCGTGAGGCAGTTGGGGTCGTCCGCGTCGGCTCGTGCGCCCTCGCCTACTCGGGGGTCGTTTCCGCGAAGGGGACTCTCACGACCGGCCGCGTGCATTATGCAGGCGGCCGGTCAACTGAGTGCCGTCCATGGAATCAGGCCCGGCCATAGCTGAATCCGTCTTGTGTGCTCAGCCTTGTGTTGTTGCGACCGGTGGGGCCGGGCGGGGGCTAGACCGGTCCGGGGCGACGTCGATGGAGATGCGCGCTCCGACGGCGAGGGCGTATCGCCGCACCGATGCGAGGGTCGGATTGGCGTCGTAACGCTCGAACTGGGAGACGGCGCTTTGGGTAACCCCCATGCGTTCAGCGACGTCGCGCTGTGACAGGCCCTGCTGTTCGCGCAGGTCCACCAGGTCCTCGAGGAGTCGATCGAGGGTTTCTGCCAGTGCGGCGGCTCGCTCACGGACTGCTTCTGACGTCTCGGACATGAGGTATAGCTTATATCTCGGGAGGTTTGGCGACAGGCCTCCGGGAAGATTCGCGCTGAGCTCGGCCACCCCCCAGTTGTCCACAGCCCCGGTGGTTGCCAAACTCAGTGCGTGGTCGATCTCGATGTTTTGGGCCGCGCTGAGCTTTCATGAGTAGTTGATGGAACTGCCCTTCGCAATCGGCGCGCACGTACTCGTTGATATCAAATCGGTCGACGACCGACATCAGGCGCTCCATGGCTCGCGCCAGGTGCTGGCCGTCCACGCACATGCGCCAGTAGAACTTCACAGGCCTCTTGCGCGAGCAGACGCTGATGTGGGCGGGCATGGTGACGGTCGTCGAGATCTGCGTTCTTCGGCGAATTTGCCATTGTGGATAACTTCTCGCGCTCTCACCCGCGCCGGGCCATGGTGTGCATCCCGGAGGGGGCTGCGGACAAGTCCCTGCGCAGCTGTTCTCTCAAGCGGGGAACGCGAGCTCGGGCATCGGACCACATACCCTGTGGCTGTGACTCCACCTCGCCGCCCCACCTCTGCTGACGTCGCCGCGCGTGCCGGAGTCTCTCGAGCGACCGTCTCGATGGTGCTGAACGGCCGCGTGGCCGGGACAGTCTCGACGGCCACACAGGAGAAGGTGCTCGCGGCCGCGGATGAGCTCGGGTACACCCGCTCCGCCCTGGCGATCTCCCTGCGGGAGCGGCGCACCCGCACCATCGGTCTGATCACCGACGAGATCGCCACATCTCCCTTCGCGGGACGCATGGCCCGAGCTGCCTCGCTCGAAGCCGCTCGGGCCGACTATCTGGTGATCACGGTGGACCTCTCCCTGCGGGAGCAGTCCGTCTCCGAGGCCGCGCGGCTCCTGGCCGAGCGTCAGGTGGACGGTCTCATCTACGCGACGATGGGGCATGTGCGGGTACCGCGCCCCTCGATCCCGCCGGGTATCCCGCTGGTCCTGTTGAACTGTGCACTTGAGAACCCTGAGGATCCAGGTCCGCCCCTGCCCTCGTTCATTCCCGACGACTACGGGGCAGCCCGGCGCGCGGTCTCGCGCCTGCTCGAGGCCGGGCATCGAAGAATCGCCATGATCTCGGGCGAGGACGACTCCGTCGCCGTCCGTGACCGTGAGCAGGGGTTCCGCGACGAGCTCGCCGCGCACGGGCTGGATGGCCGGGTGCTCTCAGCAGGCTGGCAGATGGATGACGGGTACCGGGCCGCATCGCATCTCCTGGACGGTGAGGACGTGCCCACCGGTGTGTTCTGCATTCGTGACCGGGTGGCCGGTGGCGCGCTTCATGCTGCAGCGGCACGCGGAGTCTCGGTTCCCGAGGGGCTCTCCGTGGTCGGGTTCGATGACGAGGAGTTCTTCGCCGCGTACCTCACTCCGGCGCTGACGACCATGGCGCTCCCGCATACGGAGATGGGGGAGCGAGCTATGGCGGCTGTGCTCGCGCAGCTTGAATCTGATGATTCAGCAACGGCGACGGGACAGCCCACCGCGGTCGCGTGCTCCCTGGTCGAACGCAGCTCGGTCGCTGGCCCGTCAGGGAGCTGAGGCCGGCGGCACGGCGCCGTGCCGGCTCCGCGCGCCGGCCCCCCGCGTCTCCCGTCGTCCGCTGGGCCTCTCCGCCAAGCCTTGACACGTGTGAAAGCCCGGGCGCATACTGACGGCACACGACCTAGACACGTGTGAAAGTCGGAGTCGGAGCGCACCAGATCGACCTGGTGCGATACCCGAGCCGAACGCCCGCACTCGACGAAGAGGACCGCATGGCACGTCGATCCACCATCACCCGCCGCGCACTGCTCGGCGCCGCTGGCCTCACCGGCATCGCCGGGGCCGCAGCCGCGTGGCCGCGTCTCACCGGGAGGGACATCCCGGGCCGCGGAGAGGACGCCCTGACCATCCTCATCCTCGGTACCGCACAGGATGCCGCCGGTCGCCAGGTCATCGCCGACGCCTTCATGGAGGAGCACCCGGACATCCCCGTGCTCATCCAGTCCGTGCAGGCCACCGACTGGGGAGACTTTTTCGCCAAGATCCTCACCATGGTGGCGTCCGGTACCCAGCCGGACGTGGTCTACACCGCGACCGAGGGTGCGCAGCTCTTCGCGGAGCGCCTGGCGCTGCCCCTGGACGACTACATCGCTCGTGATGCCGACCAGATGCACGACTACTTCGACGACGTGCACCCCAGCCTCATCGAGGCGTTCATGTACAAGGGCTCGCTGTACCAGCTCCCTTTGGACTTCAACGCCGCCAACATGTACCTCAACCTCGACGTCCTCGAGCGCAACGGCCTCGAAATGCCGGGCGAGGACTGGACGAAGGACGACTTCACCGAGCTCCTGCGCGGCATGCACGGCGACTCCACCCCCTACTACTGGACCAACCGCCTCTTCGGCGGGATCGTCCCCTGGCTCTACGTCAACGACACCTCCTTCCTCACCGAGGAGAAGGCCGATGGTGCCCAGGAGTTCTGGTCCACCTTCTACCCCGGCGAGGAGCGATCAGGCGGATACCTCTGGGCCGGATCGAACGCCGCCGACGAGAGGGTCCACGAGAGCTTCGAGCATCTGCGGGGCCTGGTGCAGGAAGGGCTCGCGGTGCGTCCTGAGGAAGGCGGCGGGAACACCCTGGTCGGCCTATTCGCCTCCGGCCGCATCGGCACGACCCCGGCCGGCGGCTACTGGGTTCAGGGACTGAGTGAGGGAGGCATGTCGCCCGAGCAGTACGACGTCCAGTTCTTCCCGAAATGGCGCACGCAGCGTCACCAGTTCGGCGCCGCGGGCTACGCGGTCATGAGGACCACCAGCAGGGCGGACCAGGCGTGGGAATGGATCAAGTTCAGCGCCAGCAAACAGGCGATGGAGCTGGCGTTCCCCACTCCGGCCACCACCCCCACCCGCCGCTCGATGGTGAACGACAACTTCTACACCCAGATCGGGCCGGAGAACTGGTCGCGCTTCTACGACACCCTCGACCGCTTCCCGACAACCGGCCCGATCCCGGCCCCGCCCCAGCAGGCCGCCGTCGAGACCGCGCTCATCCGGCACGTCTCCACGGCGCTCTCCGGCGGCCCGGACCAAGTGCAGCGCTCTCTGCAAGCCCTCGACCGTGACCTCCGCGAGGTCCTCGCCCAGGAGGAGATCCGATGAACAAGGACCGCAGCTCCGTCGTCCTGCGCTGGCTGTTCCTCGCCCCGACGATGCTCGGCATCGGACTGTTCGTGGTGGTGCCGATCCTCGGGTCCCTCGTGCTGGCATTCTTCCGCTGGGACATCATCACCTCCCCTCAATTCGTGGGCCTGCAGAACTTCGCCGAGATCGCGACCGACTCCACGGTGGCGGTGTCCTTCGCCAACACCGCGGTGTTCGTGGTGGTGGCGGTCATCGCACAGCTCTGCGTCGCCATGCTGCTGGCCGTCCTGGTGCAATCCTCGATGCCGGGATGGCTGAGGGTCTTCTTCCGCTCCACTTTCTTCTTCCCGCTGGTGCTCTCCGCTGCGAGCGTCTCCATCCTCATGAAGTACCTCTTCAACGAGAGCTACGGGGTGGTCAACTGGGCGCTGTCCCTCGTGAACATCCCCGCCGTCCCATGGCTGACCAGCCCACAGTGGGCCATGGTCGTGGTCATCTGCGTCTACGTGTGGCAGAACTTCGGATTCTCTTTCCTGCTGTTCATCGGAGGGCTCGGCGCCATTCCCACCGAGGTCTATGAAGCCGGTGATCTCGACGGCGCCACGGGCCCGCGGCGCTTCTTCCACCTGACCTTGCCGCTGGTGAGCCCTACCCTGCTGGTCGCCTCGGTCATGGCGATCATCTCGGCCCTCCAGGTCTTCGATCAGCCGTACGTCCTCACCCGCGGCGGCCCCGGCGACTCCACCCGCACCGTTGTCATGGTGATCTACGAGAGCGCCTTCCGGCAGCTCGAGTTCGGCCGGGCGAGTGCTATCGGGCTGATCCTCATGGTCCTGATCATGCTGGTCACCGCCGCGCAGTTCCGCCTCGCCCGCCGATTCGTGTTCTACCAGTGAGTCGCCTGACCGCCTCAGCGAGCACCCCCGTGCACCTCCGGAAGGACCTGTGATGCAATCCCGACTCCCGTCTCTCGCCAAGTACGCCGTGCTGCTGGTGGCCGCCGTGCTCACCCTCGGGCCGGTGTGGTGGACCTTCACCACCTCGCTCCGTCCGGCCGCAGAGTCCTTCAATCTGCCGCCGAGCTTCTTCCCGCTGTCCCCGGACTTCTCGAGCTACGCGGCGGTCTTCGAGCAGATCAAGGTCCCTCTGCTCGTGCTCAACAGCGGACTGGTCACGGCGCTCATCGCCGCAGGCCAGATGATCACCGCCGCGATGGCCGGGTATGTCTTCGCCCGCATGGAGTTCCGAGGCAAGAATCTGCTGTTTTCGATCGTGCTGTCCACCATGATGGTCCCGGCACAGGTGACCATCGTGCCGGTGTTCATGCTGATCCGAGGCATCGGGCTGTCGGACACGCTGCTCGCGCTCATCCTGCCCGCGATCCCCACCGCCTTCGGCACATTCCTCATGCGCCAGTACTTTCTGGGGCTGCCGCTCGAGCTCGGTGAGGCGGCTGCGATCGACGGCGCCAGCCCGTGGCGCACCTTCTTCTCGATCTACGCGCCTCTGGCGCTACCCGGGATGGCGATCGTCGGCGTCCTCGCCTTCAACTTCCATTGGAACGAGTTCTTCCGGCCCCTCATCTTCATGATCTCCGAGCAGAACTACACGCTCCCGCTGGGCCTGGTGACCCTCCAGGGCAACCTCGGGACCGGATCGATCTCGATCGTCCTGGCCGGTGTGATCCTCTCGATGATCCCCGCTGTGGTGGTCTTCCTCTTCGGCCAGCAATACCTGCGAGACGGCCTCACCGCCGGATCGTCCAAGTGACCGCCCCCTCCCTTGAACCGTCCCGATGACCCAGGAGAACTGCTCCATGACAACCGACATCGCTTTCCCCGCTCTGCACCGGGTGCACCCGCGCGGCTGGCTCAACGACCCCAACGGCATCCTGCGCAGCGCTGACGGGCGCTGGCACGTGTACTTCCAGTTCAACCCGCACTCGGCCCGCCACGAGAGGATCCACTGGGGGCACATGTCGTCCCCGGACATGGTCACCTGGCGCCAGGAGCCGCTGGGCCCGGTGCCCCGGCCCGGTGAAGCGGACCAGGACGGCTGTTGGAGCGGCGTGGGTCTCATGGACGGTGATACCCCCACCCTCGTCTACTCCGGTGTGGACGGAGCGAACAACCAGTTCTCGCGGGTGATCGTGGCTCGCACGGATCCGTCGGCCGCGGAGCTCATCGATCCTGGCCGCGTGGTCGCAGAGATTCCGGAGGTGGAAGGCCTGATCGGGGTGCGCGATCCCTTCCTCTTCGAGCACGATGGCCGACGCTGGGCGGTGCAGGGTGCGGGAGTGCGCGAAGGCGGCGGCTTCGTCGCCACCCTGCTGCTGTACGACGCGGAGGATCTCGAGGACTGGCGCCTCGTGGGAACCCTGCTGCACGGTGATGACCCGGTCGCGCAGGAGCACGCCCCGGCCGACCTGTGGGAATGCCCCCAGCTGGTCAAGGTGGGGGAGCGGTGGGTGCTGCTGCTGAGCCTGTGGCGCCACCGGGAGAACGGCGACGAAGGCCCGGTCCAGGTGAATCATCTGGTGGGCGACTTGGTCACGACCGACGACGGAACCCCGCGGTTCATCCCCTCCGGGGGCGGACGCGCCGAGCTGGGGCCAGACTTCTATGCTCCGCAGGCCGTGGCGGACAACGGCCGGGCCCTGCTGTGGGGCTGGGCGTGGGAAGAGGCTGAACGGACTCAGGAGCAGACAGACGCCCAGGGCTGGGCCGGCACCCTCACCTCTCCGCGCGTGCTCCGGCTGCGTGGTGACACCCTGCTCATGGATCCCGCCCCGGAACTCGCGGTGCTGCGCGGTGATTCGCTGGAACCAAGCGAGACTGGACTCCAGATTCCTGCCCCGTTCCGGGCCGAGGTCCGTGTCACCGGACCCGCTCACGTGGTGCTGCGCCGAGCCGATGGGGAGGAGCAGGAGCTGCTCGCCGCCCAGGGGCCGGCCACGATCCTTCTGGACGGTGGCCTGCTCGAGGTGCTTGAGCAGGAGAGCACCGCTGCGACCCGTCGCTTCCACCCGAGAAGCGGAGACATCGTGCTCGTGCGTGGGCAGGTCGACGCCGCCTGGGAGCTGCGCCGGCCGTAGTCGATTCCATGAAAGACACGCAGACGGCCGGCCAGCTGCACTATGCGCGCGGTCGGTCGTTTGCGTGCCGTCTGTGGAATCCCACGCCGTACTGCGCCACGGATCGACATCACGCCGCCGGTCCTGCCCTCACCCGCCCTGCAGCGGCAGCATCCCCTCAAGCGCCTCGAGCCATGGCCCCAGCTCCCAGCCCTGCGCAGCGACCCAGGCGTCGTCGAAGTAGGTGTCGGTGTAGCGGTCTCCGGGGTCGCACAGCAGTGTGAGCAGCGAGCCTTCCTCCCCCCGTTCGCGCATCTGCGTGATCAGCTGCGCGCACGCGATGAGATTCGTGCCGGTCGAGGCGCCCACGCGGCGGCCCAGCACCTGCGAGAGGTAGCGCGCACCGGCCACCGAGGCGGCATCGGGCACGCGGATCATGCGGTCCACCACACCGGGCACGAAGCTCGGCTCCACCTGCGGTCGCCCGATCCCTTCGATCCGCGAGCCGCAGCTCGTGGTCACGCCCGGATCGTCCTGCACCCAGCCGTCGAAGAACGCCGAGTTCTCCACGTCCGCAACGCACAGGCCTGTGGGCAGCCGCAGATACCGCAGGTAGCGCCCGAAGGTGGCACTGGTCCCGCCGGTCCCGGCGCCCACCACCACCCAGCGCGGCACCGGATGCGGCTCGAGGGCCAGCTGCGCGAATGCACTGACGGCGATCGAGTTGTTGCCCCGCCAGTCGGTGGCGCGCTCGGCGTAGGTGAACTGGTCCACGAACAGGCCGCCGCATTCATCGGCCAGGCGCTGCGCCTCGCGACCCAGTCCTGCTGCGCCGTCCACCTGGTGACAGGTCCCGCCCGCCGCTTCGATGAGCGCGATCTTGCGGGCACTCGTGCCGTGCGGCACCACGGCCACGAAGGGGATATCCAGCTGGCGTGCCACATGCGCTTCGCTGACAGCCGTGGAGCCGCTGGAGGCCTCGATCACGGGCATCCCTGGCCGCAGATGCCCGTTGACCAGGTGATACAGGAACAGCGAGCGGGCCAGGCGATGCTTCAGGCTGCCGGAGAAGTGCGTGGATTCATCCTTGAGGTACAGCTGGATGCCCCACTCGGCGGGCAGCTGCAGCGGCAGCAGATGCGTATCCGCGCTGCGCCGCCCATCGGCCTCCAGGCGCCGCACCCGCTCGGCCACCCAGCACCGCAGCTCCTCATCGCTGCGATCCACGTCCTGCAGTTCCTGTGGCCACCGTGCGCACTCATCCATGGCATGACCGTAGCGGCTCGCCCGGCCCTATGCTCGACGTCGTGACGAACCAGCGGGCGCAGGCCGACGGGGACTCGGGCGCGCAGGAGGGCGCGCCCGAGGACCCCGAGGTGATCGACGCCGTCCCCCTGGACCCTGAGGCGCTACGCAGTCCCACCCTCCCGAACTTCGGCGAGCACGACATTCCTGGTGTGACCAGCGCCGATACTGCAGTCCGCGGCAGCGCAGCGCCCGGCAGCACCGTCCCCGTTAGCGCAACCTCCGGCAGTGCAGCCACCGACGCCCGTGCCGCCGCGTCGCTCCCGCTCCCGGGCGCGCCAAGCCCCGGCCCCGAGGGTCACCGCATCCCGCGCGGCCTCGATGACCCGGACCTGCAGGACGGCCCGCGCCGTCGCGGCCGGTGGCGTGGCAATCTCCCAGCCTGGGCGATCCTGGGCATCGTCGCCGTACAGGCCGTGGTCGTCGTGCTCGTAGTCGCGATGGTCACCGGCACTGTCCGCACCGCCCTGGCACCACCAGCCCCTGCCACCTCCTCCGCCTCCCCGAGCATCCCGCCGGCGAGCCCGCGCGCCACCCCGTCGGCCACCCCCACCGAGCAGGAGAAGGAACCCGGCACCGTCACTGACGCTGAGGGGGAGAAGATCGCGATCGGCACCGATCCCGATGACCCGGCCGTGGTGGGGGAGCACACCTTCGCCTGGGAGGTGTGGACCAGCGGCACCCTGTCGGTCACCGCCCGTGAGGTGGACACCGATGCGCAGCTGCCCGGCGCGGAGGACCTCGTGGCCGACGGGTATCAGCTGGTCATCGCCACCTATGAGGTGCGGTACGACGGGCCGACCCGCCTCGCGCCCGTCGAGGAGTTGTGGCCGACCGCCGAATCGGCCCGCCGCTACTACCCGGATATCGCCGAAGGGCTCGTCGATGATCCGATGCGGCAGGTGGACGCCCTCTCCAGCGGCGAGAGCGCTACGTTCCGCAGCGTCTTCATGGTGCCGACGGAGGAGCTCGACTCCTTCCTGCTGGCAGTGGAGACCTATAACGGCGAGCGCCTCTACTACGCGGCCGACTGAGCAGCCCGCGAGGGCTCCCGCACCGCCCGCAGACGGCCCGTCCACGCCGGGCCTGCCCCGTGAGTGTGAGCATCCCGCCAGGTGCACGGCCGTTTCCGCGCCGCGGGCCCTCCGCCCGTACCCGGTCCCAGCCGTCGCCCAGCCCTCCGGCCGCGGTGGACAGCCCCCGGGCCCCTGCGGCATGATCTATATGAAACCCGGGGTATCAGGCATTCTTTCTGCACCCCGCCCTCGACGGAGAGACCACGGAAGGCCGCCATGACCAGCTACATCGAGCACGTCACCCGAGTTCTCACCGAGGATCGCGAGCATCCGGGCCTCGGCGCCGTGGCCGTGCTGACCTTCGCCCCGCCGGAAGGGCAGGAGCGCCGCCCCGCGACCCTGGGCCCGCGCTCCATCCAGGCCGTGACCGGCGCGATTTCCACCGCGCTGGACCGCGCCGAAGCCGGGGACATCGCCGCGATCGCCCTGACCGGCACCGGGAAGGTGTTCCTCGCCGGCGCAGACCTGTCGATGTTCGCCGACCCCACCGCCGTGAACCACGTCGAGGAGATGACCCGCGTCGCCCATGACCTGCAGATCCGCGTACGCACGAGCCCCGTGCCCGTGCTCGCACACCTCAACGGCGCAGCGCTCGGCGGCGGCCTCGAAGTGGCGCTCATGGCCGACGTCCGCACCGCCGCTCCCGGCGTGCGCGGCATCGGGCTGCCGGAGACGGGCCTGGGGATCCTGCCCGGCTGGGGCGGCACCACGCTGCTGCAGTCCGTGGTCGACCCCGAGACTGCGGTGCGCATGATCCTCGAGGACCCTGCCCGCGACCGACAGCTGAGCGCCGAGCAGGCCCTCGAGATCGGCCTCGTGGACGCTCCTGCGGCGGACCTTGCGGAGGCGCTAAACCAGTTCGCGGCCCTCATCGCCGCGCATGCGGATGTCGAGGACACCGACGGGGACGTGGTGGATCCCGCCGTGGCGGGCGCCTGGGCGGGCCGCACCCACCCGCTGCCCGATGCCGCCGGCCCCGAGGCCGATGCGCTGCGCGATGCCCTGGATGCCGCCCACGGTCCTGCTGAGTCCCGCCGCGAGTGGGCCCAGCGCCTCGCCGCTGCCGGCGCCCCGGCCGTGGCCCGTGCCGTCGAGCTGCTGGGGCAGCTGCCCGGCTCCACCCTCGAGGACGCCCTGGCCCGCGAAGGTGCGGCGCTCGGGGAGCTCGTGCGCACCGATGCCGCCGCAGCCTCCCTGTACGCCGCGGAGATGCTGCGCCGCGGCAAGCCCGGCCGCACCCCCGTCGATGGTGCGCGCGAGATCCGGAAGGTGGGCGTGGCCGGTGCTGGCCTCATGGCCTCCCAGATCGCTGCTCAGCTGGCGCTGGGCCTGCAGGTGCCGGTGGTCATGCGCGACCTCGACGAGGAGATCGCCGCGAAGGGCCTCACCGCTGCCCGCGATGTCATCGAGCGCGCCGCCCAGCGCGGCCGGATCGACGAGGACACCGCCCGCCGCGTGGCCGAGAACCTCTCGGCCACCACCGATCTGCAGGACCTCACCGGCTGCGACCTCGTCATCGAAGCGGTCCCCGAGGTGCTCGCGATCAAGAAGTCCGTGTTCGCCGAGCTCGAGAGCGTCCTGGACGAGCAGGCGCTGCTGGTCACCAACACCTCGTCGCTGTCGGTCGCGGCGATGGCCGAGGACCTTGAGCATCCCGAGCGGGTGGTGGGTCTGCACTTCTTCAACCCCGTGGAGAAGATGCCGCTGGTGGAGGTGATCCACACCGAGGCGACGAATGAGTCGACCCTCGCCACGGGCCTCGAGGTGGTGCGGCGCCTGCGCAAGTTCGCCGTCCAGTGCGCCGATGCTCCCGGTTTCGTGGTGAACCGCCTGCTGTTCCGTGTGCTCGGCGAGGTGCTCGCGGCTGTGGACGCCGGCGCCGACCCGTCGGAGGTGGATGCTTCCCTGGACTCGATTGGCCTGCCGATGCGGCCTTTCGCACTGCTGGACCTGGTGGGTCTCGCCGTCGCCGACCATGTGGGCCAGGTCCTCGTCGCGGAGCTCGGCGACCGTTTCCACGCCTCCCCGGGCCTCGCCGCGATGGTCGAGCGGAAGGCCCGCTTCACCGAGAAGGCGAAGACCACCGTGCACCCGCCCGTCTCGCCCACCGTCGCCGAGGTGTTCACCGCCGCGAACCCTGAGCGGCCCGCCACGGCGCCCAGCATCTGGGAGGCGCTCGCCGATCGCGTCCGCGAAGGCCTCGCCGAGGAGATCGCGCTGATGCTCGATGCCGGTGTGGTGGAGCAGCCGGAGCAGGTGGACCTCGCCCTGATTCTGGGCGCCGGATTCCCGCGCCACCGCGGCGGCATCACCCCGCACCTGGACGCCTCCGGCGCCGCCGAGCGCGGAGCCGGCCGGACCTTCCACGAGGAGCGGTTCACCCGGCGCTCGTGAGCCGTGGGGAAATTCGCGCTGCGCCGTCCCCGGATCGGGGCCGTGCACGGGGCTGTGCGGCACTGAACATGTGTCGCACAAGAGGTATGATCATGTGAGGTGACCTGCACCGTCGGCGGTCATCTCCGTCAGGGTTCTGCCAGAGAAAGGGGTCGGCACCACCCGGGTGTCGGATGAGAACATGTCGCAGCCGCCGCAGAATGGATGGGGTCAGCCACCCTCGGGTGACGCCTATGGTGCCCAGGGGGCCGACGGGTACGGCCAGCAGGATTACGGCCAGCAGGATTACGGCCAGCAGGGTTACGGCGCGGGCTCGCCCAATGCCGGATATGGCCAGGGTTCAGCGAACGCCGGGTACGGCCAGCAGGATTACGGCCAGCAGGGCTATGGCCAGCAGGGCTACGGCGCGCCCTCCCCGTCCTCGGGCTTCGGACCGGGATCGGCGAACTCCGGGTACGGTCAGGATGCCGCCTTCGCAGCGGGCTACGGCGCCGACTCCACCTTCAGTCAGCCACCGAAGAAGAGCAGCAAGCTGCCGATCTTCGTGTGCATCGGCTGCGCGGTGCTCGCGCTACTGCTGGTCCTGGTGGGCGGCGGGATCTTCCTGTTCACCCGCGGCGGTGATGACACCTCCGGTCGCGCCACCCAGAGCGAGGCGAGCAGCGAGCCTGCCCAGGAGGAGTCCTCGGAGCCGGCCGAGGAGGAGTCCTCGGAGCCGGCCGAGGACGAGAGCAGCGAACCAGCGGAGGAGGACTCCTCCGAACCGGCCGACGAGAAGCCGACCGGCGGCGGTTCCGGCGGCGAGGGCACCCGCGACAACCCCTACGGCGTCGGGGACACCTTCACACTCGATGACGGTGCCGACGGCAAAGTCGAGGTCACGATCGGCGAGGTGAACTGGGACGCCACCGACGCCGTGATGAAGGCCAGTGAGTTCAACGAGAAGCCGGGAGATGGGGAGACCTACATCCTCGTCCCTATCACCGTGACGTATTCGGGTCCGGAGTCCTTCTCGCCGGCGCTGGGGCTCTCCATCGAGTACGTCTCCGGCAAGGGCAACTCCTTCACCTTCGGCGGTGCGCTCACCGAGAACAGCTCCATCGATGTCGGGACGCTGTATGACGGCGGCAATGGCTCCTGGGAGGAGGCGGCCATCGTGCCCGTCGATCACACGAAGGACGGCATGATCTCGGTGCGGGTGCTGTTCAACTTCGGCGGCGAGGACGTGTGGGTGCAGGTCTGATCAGCACTGGCTGATCGGCGTGATGGGGCGGTGGTCCGAGGTGGCCGCCGCCCCGCCCCGTGCTCACCGCCGCACTGCCGCCCAGGCGTCCAGCCGCTCAAGTGCCTGCTCGATCGTGGAGCGGGACTTGCAGAAGGCGAAGCGCAGGCGCGAGGCGGAGCCGTCGGCAGCTGATGGGCTGCGGTGGAAGGCGGTCAAGGGGATCGCTGCGACCCCGGCCTCATGGGGCAGACGCTCCGCCAGATCGTCGGCCGCGGGTTCCCCCAGGGGTGCGGCGTCGGCCACGGTGAAGTAGCCGGCCGCCGGGACAGCCACCTGGAAGCCGATCTCCCGCAGCCCCGTGGTGAGGAGGTCGCGGCGTGCGCGCAACCCTTCTGCGAGTTCGGCGAAAGCCGCCTGATCCATGCCCAGCCCCGCGGCGACGGCGGGCTGGAAGGGGGCGCCGGAGCTGTAGGTCAGCCATTGCTTCACACTCGTCATCGCGCGCACCAGCTGGGCAGGGGCGGTGGCCCAGCCGATCTTCCAGCCGGTCACCGAGAAGGTCTTGCCGGCCGAGGAGATCGAGACCGTGCGTTCCCGCGCCCCCGGCAGCGCCGCGATCGGGCGGTGCGGGGCCTCGAAGGTGAGATGCTCATACACCTCGTCGGTGACGATCAGCGCATCGTGCCGAACCGCCTCCTCGACGATCGCTCGCTGGGTGTCCTCCTCGAGCAGGATGCCGGTGGGGTTGTGCGGTGTATTGACCAGCACCACCCGGGTGCGGTCTGAGAATGCGGCCCGCAGCTGCTGTTCATCGACGCGCAGCAGCAGATCACCGCTGGCCGGATCGGTCGTCGCCGCGAGCGGCACGGTGCGATGCGTGGCGCCGGTGAGGCCGATGAGCGCGGCGTACTGGTCGTAGAACGGCTCCAGGGTGATCACCTCATCACCGGGCTCCACGAAGGCCAGGAGCGCCGCGGCGAGCGCTTCGGTGGCCCCCGTGGAGACCATCACCTCGTTCTGCGGATCCCAGTCCAGGCTGTACCACGCCGCCTGGTGAGCCGCGATCGCCTCGCGCAGAGTCGGCTCCCCAGCCCCTGGCGGGTACTGATTGCGACCCTCGCGGATCGCAGCCACCGCGGCGTCGGCGACGATCCCGGGTGGGGCATCGTCGGGGAATCCCTGCCCCAGGTTCAGTGCTCCCGTTCGGGCGGCCAGAGCCGAGATGCGGGCGAACACGGTGGGCAGGGGCACGCCGTCGCGCAGCAGCCCGGCCGCGGCAGCGGTGCGGATCCAAGGTCCGGTGACGTCCATGACCCCAGCCTCTCACTCCGCGATCGCGGGGCCGACGGGTCGCAGGGCTACCGGGGAGATACGTCGGCCCGGGGGCTGGACTGTCCGCAGGCCGACGCCGGGGCCTGCGCACGCGGGAACACCCAGCGCCCGTAGGTGACGTAGCGGAACGAGGTGGAGACGATCTGCCCGATCAGCGTGCCGGAGATGTTGTCCGCGAGCGGGGAGTCCAGCCCCAGCACGTAGCGGGAGAAACCCAGACACGCCAGCTGCAGCCCCGCCGCGATGATGTTCACCAGCACGAACAGGACCACCGAGCGCCGCGTGTCTGGCCGCGGCCGATCCCCGAAGGTCCACAGCCGATTCCCCAGGTACGTCAGGCACGAGGCGAGAGCGATGGTGAGGACCTTCGCCGTGAGCGGATGGCCGTGCAGCAGCCCCTGCCCCCAGCCGGTCGCCGGGTTCCAGAACACCAGCAGGTTGTACAGCGCCGCATCCAGCAAGAACACCGTCCCGCCCACGATGAGGAACTTCATGGTGGGCCCGGCATGCTCGGCCAGCAGCGCCCCGGTGCGCTCCCGCAGCCCGGTGCGCCGCGGCGCGATGGGGGAGGGGGCGGCGGGCCCCGACGACTCGTCCGGCGTCAGCACGCCCGGCACTGTACCGGAGGCGATACGATCAAGGTTCGGCCGCTGCGACGGGCGGACCCCCGTGGTCATCGTCCTGGGAGCGCGCGGCCCCATCGGCCAGCGCGACGGACACCGGGAGATGCCTCCCGCCCTGGGAGCGCGCGGCCGGCCGCTGCGACGGCCCCGCGGAATGCCCGCGGGACCTGGGAGCGCGCGGCAGCCAACCATCACACCCGCCCGACGGGACGATTCGCGCGCCGCTGCGCGTGCGTCGGCCCCGTCGGCATCACATGAAAGGCACCCATGATCCCCGTCGCCCTGTCCATCGCTGGTTCCGAGGCCTCCGGAGGAGCCGGTGCACAGACCGACCTGAAGACCTTCCAGCAGCTGGGCACCTTCGGCACTGTGGCGCTGACCTGCATCGTCTCCTTCGACCCCAAGAACAACTGGGGCCACCGCTTCGTCCCGGTGGAGCCGCAGGTCATCGCCGACCAGATCGAAGCCACCACCGCCGTGCATGACATCGACACCGTGAAGATCGGCATGCTGGGCACCCCCGCCACCATCGACGCGGTCGCGACGGCGCTCGCCGAGCGCTCCTTCCGCCACGTGGTGCTGGACCCGGTGCTGATCTGCAAGGGCCAGGAGCCCGGCGCCGCGCTGGACACCGACAACGCGCTCAAGCAGCAGATCCTGCCGCTGGCGACGTTCGTGACCCCCAACCACTTCGAGTCCCTGGCCCTGTCCGGGATGGAGAAGATCGATTCCGTCGAGGACCTCACCGAGGCGGCGAAGCGCATCCACGACACCTACGGCGTGAGTGTGCTCGCCAAGGGCGGGGTGGTGCTCGAGGGCGAGGATGCGGTGGACGTGTTCTACGACGGTGAGCAGACCGTCGAGCTGCGCAGCCCCAAGGTGGGTCAGGAGCGCGTGTCCGGCGCCGGCTGCACGCTCGCCGCCGCAGTCACCGCCGAGCTCGCCAAGGGCGCCACCCCGCTCGAGGCCGCCCGCACCGCTAAGGCCGTCGTGGACAGCTCTATCGCCCACCGTCAGGGCGGGAACGCCCCCTTCGACGCCGTCTACCAGGGGTTCTACGGCAAGAACTGAGCACTCCCGCCCGGTCCGCCCCCGCGGGCCGGGCGGCGAGGTCCCCGCTCACACGGGCGGTCACGGGTGCGTATCGACATGTGAACCTGTGTGTCGTCCTCTGGACAATCGCCCGTGGCCGCAGCATTCTCAAGGAATGAACCAGACCAGCACGCCGCCGAGCAGCGCCCCCGGAGAACCGCTGATCTCCGTGCGCGGGGTCAACAAGTACTTTGGCGACTTCCATGCGCTGAAGGACATCGACCTGGACATCCACCGCGGTGAGGTGGTGGCCCTCATCGGCGCCTCCGGGTCCGGCAAATCCACCCTGTGCCGCTGCCTGAACCGCCTGGAGACCATCACCTCCGGCCAGATCACCATCGACGGTGAGCCCCTGCCCGAGGAAGGCAAGGAGCTGACCCGTTTGCGGGCCGATGTGGGCATGGTCTTCCAGAGCTTCAACCTCTTCCCCCACCTGAAGGCCCTGGACAACGTCACCCTGGGGCCCCGCAAGGTGCGCGGCGTCCCCAAAGCGGAGGCCGATGCGCAGGCCCTCGAGCTGCTGGACCGCGTGGGGTTGAAGGACAAGGCGAACTCCCTGCCCACGGCACTGTCCGGCGGACAGCAGCAGCGCGTGGCGATCGCCCGGGCGCTTGCGATGAAGCCCAAGGCGATGCTGTTCGACGAGCCCACCAGCGCCCTGGACCCCGAGGTCATCAACGAAGTCCTCGACGTCATGACCGAGCTGGCGAAGCAGGGCATGACCATGCTCGTGGTCACCCACGAAATGGGCTTCGCCCGCCACGTCTGCGACCGCGTGGTCTACATGGACCACGGCGAGATCGTCGAGCAGGGCGAGCCGGAAGCCTTCTTCACCGACCCGCAGAGCGACCGCGCCAAGGCCTTCCTCAGCAAGATCCTCCCGCACTGACCCCCGCGGCAGACGCCGCGGACCCGACCCGCCGACCCCGTCGGCACCCCCGCCCCACCCCGGGGCGCGAGAGAAACCGGAGAGAACGATGACCCGAACCAGCTTCCGTCCCGGCCGCCGCGCCGTCGTGGCCGCCGCAGCCACCCTGCCCCTGGTCGGCCTGGCCGCCTGCTCCTCCGACACCGGCGACGGCCCCGACCTCGGTGGCGGCGGTGAGGATGGTGAGGGCGGCACCGAGGATGCGATGAGCGAGGTGCTCGCCTCCGGCCCCGTCGCGGACGACGACGCGATCTCCGCGAGCGCCTGGGCGCAGACCATCAAGGACAACGGCCAGCTCAAGCGCGGCGGCACCGTCGCCAACCAGGTGTTCTCCCTGGCCTCCACCTCCGGTGGGCGTCCCACCGGGTTCGACGCCGGACTCACCCAGCTGCTGGCCAAGTACATCCTGGGCGAGGGCGGAGAGGACAAGATCGAGTACATCGACACCACCGTCGAGACCCGCGAGACCCTCGTGCAGAACGGCACCGTGGACTGCGTGATCGCCACCTACTCGATCACCCCGGAGCGGCTCAAGGTCATCGACTTCGCCGGCCCGTACTACATGTCCGGCACCGCCATCCAGGTGCGCGCCGAGGACGCCGAGTCCATCTCCAGCCCCGAGGACCTCTCCGGGAAGAACCTCGTCACCCAGGCGAACTCCACCGGCATCCAGGCCATCGAGGACAATGTCGAAAGCCCCGGCGATGTCTCCACCCTGCCGGACAACGAGTCCTGCGTGGCCGCCCTCAAGCAGGGCCGGGCCGACGCCTACGTGCTGGACCAGGGCGTGCTGCTGGGCAACTCGAAGGCCGACCCGGATGTGGTCGTCGTCGGCGAGCCCTTCGTGGATGACCCCTACGGCATCGGCCTGTCGCAGGAGAACCCCGACGCCGTCGAGTTCGTCAACACCTTCCTGCAGGAGATCATCGACTCCGGCACCTGGGAGGCCCTGTGGTCCGCGACCGTCGGCGAGGTCATCGAAGGCGACGCCCCCGAGCCGCCCGCCATCGGCGAGATGCCCGCCTGATCCCCACCCGGCCCGCAGGAGCATCGACCCTGCGGGCCGGACCGCTCCGGCATCCCGCCCCCGCGGGGCAGCCGGATCCCTTCTCCCCGAAGGAGACCCATGGACGTCATCGTCGAGAACCTCCCGCTGCTCGTCAGAGGCACCGGCCTCACGATCGCGCTGATCGTGCTGGGATACGCGTTCGCCCTTGCGCTGGGCACGGTCCTGGCGGTCTGCCGCGTGAGCCCGATCCCGCCGCTGCGCTGGGCGGCGACGGTGTACGTCGAGATCTTCCGCAACATCCCGCTGCTGAGCCTGCTGATCCTGCTCGCCTTCGGGCTGCCGGACGTGGGCCTGCGCCTGTCCTACTTCTGGTGCGCCGTGCTGGGGCTGACGCTTTCCTCCGCCGCCTTCGTCTGCGAGAACGTGCGCTCGGGCATCAACACCGTGCCGATCGGCCACGCGGAGGCCGCCCGCTCCATCGGACTCGGATTCTTCGGCACCCTGCGCCACGTGGTGCTGCCGCAGGCCTTCCGCACCATGATCCAGCCGCTGGTGAACGTGTTCATCGGCACCGTGATCGGCTCGGCGCTGGCCTCGGCGATCTCCGTCCAGGAGATCACCTGGGTCACGCAGACCCTCACCACCCGCACTGCGCAGGGCGTGACGTTCTTCCTGATCTCCGGCGGGGTGTACCTCATCCTCTCGCTGGGCGGCGCGGTGATCGGCGGGCGGCTGGAGCGTGCGGTCTCCCCGGAGCGCGCCACCGCCCGCTCCCGCACCTCTGAGCAGCTGGACGTCACGGCAGGAGCACAGGCATGAGCAGCACCTCGCACACCGCCACCCAGGTTCTCTTCGATGCCCCCGGCCCCAAGGGGCGGCGCCGCATCCTGCTGCTGAGCATCCTCTCCGCCGCGGTGCTGCTGGGTCTGCTGGGCGCGGGGCTGTGGCAGTTCCACGCCAACGGGCAGCTGGATCCGAACAAATGGGTGGTCTACCTGCGGGCGGACTACCTCGCGTTCCTGGGACGCGGCCTGCTGGGCACCTTGAAGGCGACCGCGATGGCGGCACTGTTCGCCTTCCCGCTGGGACTGCTGCTGGCGCTGGCCCGACTGTCCCACCTGCGCCCGGTGAGCTGGCTCGCGACCGCATGGATCGAGTTCTACCGCGGCATCCCGATGCTGCTGGTGGTGTACGCCTTCCTGCTGGCCCTGCCCGCCTACGGCGTGACCGTGGACCGCTTCTGGATGCTCGTGATCCCGATGATCCTGGTCTCCTCCGCCACCACTGCGGAAGTGTTCCGCGCTGGCATCAAAGCGGTGGATAGAGGTCAGCATGAGGCCGCTGCGGCGATCGGGCTCAGCCGACGCGATGCGATGTTCTCCGTGGTGCTGCCGCAGGCGATCCGCCTGGTGCTGCCCTCGCTGATCCTGGCGCTGGTGACGTTGCTGAAGGACTCCACCCTGGGGTACGTGGTCAGCTACAACGAGCTGCAGTTCCAGGGCAAGACGATGGTCTCCATCACCCGCTACCTGGTGCAGACGTACCTCGTGGTCTCCGTCATCTACATCGCGATCAACTTCCTGCTGACGCGCCTCGCGCTCACGCTGGATGCGCGGATGAAGGCGCGGGCGGCGGCAGGCTGAGCCGACGGGCCGGGGCTGGGCCGACGGGCCGGGGCTGGGCCGATGGGCCGGGGCTGGGCCGGTGGCGCTGGACTGGTCCGGTGGCGCTGGACTGGGCCGATCGCGCGGCGGGACCTACCGGCGGGACGGTGGGCTGACCTGCGGGACGTGACATCGCGGGCCGTGCGCGGCAGGGTGGAGGAATGATGAACACCGAGACCAGCATCTCTGTCACCCGCACGATCGACGCCCCCGCGAAGGACATCTTCGAGGTCCTTACCCTGCCGGCGCGCCACCACGAGTTCGACGGCTCCGGCACTGTCCGCGCGGCCGATGACACCGAGCGGATCACCAAGAGCGGCGAGAAGTTCGTGATGAACATGAACGGCGAGCACATGGGCGGCGACTACCGCACCCACAACTTCGTCACCGCTTACGACGAGAACAAGATGATCGGCTGGCAGCCGGCGCCCGAGGGGGAGGACGGCTCTGCCCCGGAGGGGCCGCTCGGCTGGGAGTGGCTGTACACCCTCGAGGCCGTAGACGCGAACACCACCGACGTCACCCTCACCTACTCCTGGGACAAGGTCACGGACCAGGAGCTGCTCAAGAAGGTCTCCTTCCCGCTGTTCAGCAGCGAGCAGCTTGAGGAGTCGCTGAACCTGCTCGCGGCCGCCGTGACGAACGCCTGAGTTGTTGTGTCAGGGGCCGACGGGGCACTGCCCCCGTCGGCCCCTGTGACGGTCAGCGGTCCGTGCGTTCGCGCACGACCTGCCCAAACGCCTCGGCGATGTGGCGCCCGGCGGCGGCGATCTGCTCATCGCGCGACCGCATCTGCGCCAGCAGCGCCGAGGCGTTCTCGCCGTAGTTTTCGCGCCAGCGCGCCATGAGCTCGGGGGAGGCCTCCGGGTGGAACTGCACGCCGACGGCGGAGCCGAGGCGGAACGCCTGGATGGGGCATTGTGCGGAGGTGGCGAGCAGCTGTGCCTGCTCGGGCAGGCGCGTGACCGCGTCATGGTGGGACTGCGCGGTCCAGAATTCGTCATCGAGCCCGCCGAGCACCGGGTCCTCGCGCCCGGCCGCGGTCAGCTGCACCGCAAAGGCTCCCTCCTGGTCCTGTTCGGCGCTGGCGAGGGTCAGCTCTCCGCCGAAGGTGTGCGCGAGGATCTGGTGGCCCAGGCAGATTCCCAGCACGGGCACTTGCGCGTCGACGGCGGCGCGCAGCAGCTCCCGCAGGGCCGGCAGGAAGGGGGAGGTGGCATCGTCGATCGCATTCCCGCGCCCGCCGAGCACCACGATTCCTTCCCCGCAGTCCGCCAGTGGCGGCACCGGCTCCTCAGTGAGCAGCACCGTGCGGTGTGTACTGGGCAGCCACTGCGTGAAACGGTCCAGCGGAACCGTGGGGTCCGGTTGCAGCACGGTGATCACGGCGGGGGAGGAAGATGCATCGGGCACAGCGGTCATGGGCACAGTGTGCCGCAGCGGAGGGCTGATGGCGCTATGCCGGCTGCGCTTCTCGAAGCGGGTGCCGATGCGACCAGGAACCGCCGCCGGTCACGACCTCTTTGTCCAGAAGTTCATGTAACGGTTCGTCTGCACGTTCCCACCGTTGGCGAGCGTCACGCTGTCCACGAGGTAGGACACCCGCAGATACTGCACGTACGCGGGGTCCGCGTAGCTCATGCGCACCTGGGTATCGAAGTAGGTGGCAGTCCACGGCGCGGGAGGCTTCCCATCGGGAACAGTGGTCCCCGTCGTCGGCCCGGTATAGATGAACTCATAGTGGATGTAGGCCTGCGTGTATCCGCCCGGTGACGTGAGGTTTTGCGACCTGCCGCTGCGGGCCGGATCGAGCTTCCAGTTTCCCTGCACGGAGTAGAAGGGGTCCCTGAGGTATCTCCGGTCGAGGGCGGCGGCGGGGATGTCCACGGTGATACGCAGGCCTGAGACCGTGAAGTTCGTCGTCGGAGAGTCCTCGCTCACGGACCCGTCAATGAAAGGGGACGCGACGATCTGGTACCCGTAGGGAGAGGTGCCGAACCGCGTGACATGGTTGCTCAGGTAGAAATACCCGGCACCGACGTCGTACCGCCAGCTCAGGCTGGCGCGGTCGCGATACTCCAGGAGGGAGGCCGCGATGGCGGGCGCGGCGGTCGCGATGATGAGGCTGGGGGCGGCCCAGGCGGTGCCCTTGAGGACGGCGCGGATCTCACTCGTTAAGATGCCGCCTTCTCACATAAAAGGTGAGTGTACAGCTTCGGTTGCGCGGATGGGCCGCCGACTATCCTGGGACGATGGGCAGGGTCACCGAGCAGGCGCGCATCCGCACCATCCGGGTGCGGGACGGGAAGCTCTATGCAGGTCGCAAGGGTGATCACGTTGCGGTCGAAGAGCCGCTGGATATCCGGCTGAACGGACAGAAGCTCTCGCTGACCATGCGCACCCCCGGGCACGACGTGGAGCTGATCCACGGCTTCCTGCACGGCGAGGGCATCATCGCCTCCCGTGAGGACATCAGCGAGGCCCGCTACTGCGACGGTGCCGTGGTGGAGGACGGCTCCGGCTTCGCCCGCAACACGTACAACGTCATGGACTTCACCACCGCCCGGCCGCAGCTGATGCCCCTGCACACCAAGGCCTTCACCACAACCTCCGCCTGCGGGGTGTGCGGCTCGGAGTCCATCGACGCAGTGCGGAGCAAGAGCCGCTACACGCTCGTGCAGGACTGGGCGGTGGACCCGCGGGCGCTGCTGCAGGCCGCCGCCGATCTCACCGCGCAGCAGACCGTGTTCGCCCGCACCGGCGGGGTGCATGCGGCCGCCCTGCTCAGCCGCGATGGTGAGATCCTCGCCGTGCGCGAGGACGTGGGCCGACACAACGCCGTGGACAAGGTGATCGGCTGGGCGCTCATGAAGGACATGCTGCCGCTGCGCGAGCACATCCTGCTGGTCTCCTCCCGCGCCAGCTTCGAGATCGCCCAGAAGGCCTACATGGCGGGGATCCCGCTGCTGGCCTGCGTCTCCGCCGCAAGCTCCCTCGCCGTGGACACCGCCCAGGCGGTGGGGCAGACCCTCGTCGGCTTCACCCGGGCGTTCGATGACGGTGACGGGCGCATGAATGTCTACACCCACCCCGAGCGCCTGGACCTGGCCGCGGCGGAGGGGTGAGCGAACGCATCGACGAGCTACGCGTCGGGGTGTTCGCCGCGCATGAGATCTACGAGGACAGGCATCGCCGTCGACGGATCCGGCCCCATGCGCCCTGCGGTCAGTGCAGGATCTGCCTGGTGGGCGATGCGATGAGCCTGCTCCCACGACGGGAAGGGAAATCGTGGGGAGAGCCGTTTTCCGGCGAGCAACCCGAGCGCCTGCAGCTCAGCGTCGAGCTGCCGCGAGGTCAGCACGGAACGGCGTGATGACGCATGCCAGCGCAGCCAGACCTCGAACTTCAGATTGCTGATGAGAAGCAGGATTCCCTCCTGCTCAGCGCGAGCGATCGGGCGCTCGAGAGTCCCGTGACGATCGACATCCACCAGGCATACGTAGTGGTCATACGGGGTGCCCTTGCGGCGATCCGCACCACGGTGTTCGATGCAGCGCTCGACCACGCGTAAGGGGTCCTTGCCCACCTTCACCGCTCGTACGTCTGCCGTGGTCGCGCGGCTGCGCAGATGCTGCTGCAGCCCTTCGACATAGGCCGGTTCCGTGACGGTGCCTTCGGTCATCACGAGAATACGAGTGCGCATCGGACGTCGAGGTGCCCTGCCCCTGCGTGCGGTGCGTCGTGAATGTCGCGAAGCCACGGTCAGGTCTCCGAGGTGACCAATGCCGAGAGCAGGCTGGGGGCGAGGCGCGGAGTTCCGCCGTAGCGACCGGTGAGGTAGCGCTTGGCGACGTTCGCATCCCGGTGGCGATGGAACTCGGCCAGACTCGTCAGCTCCGTGACACCGTCGGCGTTCTTGTCGGTGAACCAGACCTGCTCGGGGTCGAGAGCGGTGGTGCTCAGCGGTGACAGCACGTAGGACTCGTGGCTGCTGAAGATGATCTGGGCGCCGTGCTCGTTGATCGTCTGATCCTCGAAAGCTCCCAGCAGCAGGTCCATCAGGTGGGGGTGCAAGCTCGCGTCGAGCTCATCGACCACCAGCAACCCGCCGCGACGCAGCGTCTCCAGCGCCGGAACGGCGATGGCGAGCCAGGCCACCGTGCCATCGCTCTCATCCTGGATGGAGAACGGGGGGCAGTCCTCGTCGGCGCCCGCGTGCGTGAACAGCAGCCGGCGGACCACCTGTTCCAGAACCGGATCATCGAGCTGATCATCTGAGTCCAGCTCGTCTTCAGCGTCAGGCTCGACCTCAACGGCATCGGCGGGGGAATCGGCCGCCCGGAGACTCCTATGGAACTGTGCGAGAGCAGCCCGGAAGGCCTGCGGCAGATCCTGCTCCTCGATCCGCACAGCGGTGACCCCGATATCTGCGATGCGCAGGAGTGCCTGCAGGTCATCGACGTCGATCGCGCCGCTGGCCAGCATGTCCGCGATCATGCTCAGGCGTGCCTCGCGGTAGGAGTCCTTGACGAGCACCACGTCGAACTCATCCACGAGCCGCCGTGCCACATCGTGCAGCGGGGACTGCGGGAAGTGCAGGGCGCGACTCAGCACCAGCTCCCGGTCCGTGACCTGCGTCGACGGTCGCAGGACCCGATCGTCACGGTCCCGCTCCAACCGCATCCTCCAGCGGGACGACGGGACATCCCGCAGCCACTCCCTGGCTACCCCGCGAGCATCGACCTCGAACCCATACTCGTGCCGACGTCCGTCGAGCACGAACTCCAGCACGTAGGTGCTCGCCTTCTCGCGGGACGCCGGGTCCAGCCGGAAGGGCGCCCTCTGCATGGTCCGGGATGCCTGCCAGGAGGTCGAGGAGTCGCGGATGGCCGAGAAGGCGTAGACCATCGCGTCCAGCAGCGCTGACTTGCCCGTGGCGTTGCCGCCGAAGATGCCGCAGGTGCGGTATGTGGCCGCCGTCCAATTGCCGTCGCGCGGCTGCAAGGTGCGCAGCGAGGTCCGCGTGAGGTCCACCGTGACCTCATCGCGGAGGCTCTTGTGGTTACGCACGGTGAAGCGCAGCAGGATCATGTGCATGAGCGTAGCGTCTCAGAGTTCCGATCTCTACGAATTTCGTGGAAAATCGCTCTCTGAGCGCAAGGGGCGGTGCTCTCAAGCGGCGAGCCCGTTCGGCGACGCAGAAGCGTCGTGATGAGATGATCATCGCGGCAGAGAGGGAGGCGTGGGCGAAGGATCAGGCCCTGTCCTCATGCAGCGCCAGCATCCGCAGCGCGGTGCTCTCATCGACCACCAGGTGCGTGGCAACCCGGGCGCGCAGGGCGGCCCCCAGCGCCCGGGCCTTGCGTGGCCCAGCCGCGACCAGCAGTCGCCGCGGGATCCGGGCCAGCGCCTCCGGGGTGGGGCCGGTGGAGCGTTCGTTGATCCGGATGTCCCGCCAGCTGCCATCGGCCCGCAGCATCACCGTGCACACATCACCCACGGCGCCGTCCTCTCGCAGCTGCGCCCAGTCCGCCTCGTCGAGATAGTCGGTGGTGTACACGTGGCTGGGGACGTCCGCTTCGAAGGCCCCGACCCCGAACACGGCCAGCTGCACCTGATTCTGCAGCTCCAGGATCCGACGGATCGAACGCTCGCGCCACAGCGCTTCCCGGGCCTCGGGCTGCTCGAAAAAGGTGGGCACCGGGAAGTGGTGGACCGACGCCTCCCACAGCGACCCCACCCGATCCAACATGGTCCCCACGTATTCCAGGCCCGAGCCCTGCGTGTTGATCACCCCGTTCAGCTGCACCACTCGCAGGTCTGAGGACGGCCGGGGCCTCAGCTGCTCCACGAGGGTGCCCACTGTCGTACCCCAGGCCATGCCGACGGTCATGCCCGGCTGCAGCATCTGCTCCAGCAGCCTGGCGCCGGCGCTCGCCACGGTCCGTAGGCGTTCCCCCTCGGTCTGCCCTGGTGCAGTGGGGATCACACGTACCTCCACGTGATGGCGCCGACGGATCCGCTCGGCCAGCTCCTCGAGTCGGGAGCTCTCCGGGGGCTGCAGGGTGATCCGCACGATTCCGCAGCGGCGCGCATCGCGCAGCATCCGCGAAACGGTGGAGCGGGAGACGCCCTGCGCCCCGGCGATCGCCTCCATCGTCTGATCGTCCTCGTAGTACATCCGTGCAGCCTCGTAGAGCTGATCGGAGCGGGAGGGGCGCATCATCCGGCCAGTGTTGCACGTTCGTGCAAGCAGCTTGCGCTCAGATGCACCATCCCTTCAGCATGTGCCCCAGTCCTCAGCGGTGCCGGCCCCGAACGGCCATCCCGCCTCGTCGAGCGAAGGAGCGTCCGTGTCCACGCAGCAGCGATCCGTCCTCAGCCCCGCCGCCCGCACTGAGCATCTGGGCCGACTGCGCGCAGCCACCGCCGAGGCGCCACTGGACGTCCTCGTGGTCGGCGGCGGGGTCAACGGCGCCGGCGCCGCCTTCGACGCCGCGACCCGCGGACTGAACGTCGGCCTCGTGGAGAGCGAGGACTGGGCCAGCGGCACCTCCTCGCGCTCCTCGAAACTCATGCACGGCGGCCTGCGCTACCTGCAGATGCTGGACTTCACCCTGGTGGCCGAGGCACTGCGCGAGCGCGATCTGCTGCTCACCCGCACCGCCCCGCATCTGGTGAAGCCCGTCAAGTTCGTCTTCCCCTTCTTCCGCAAGGTGATCGACCGCGGTTTCATCGGCTCCGGGGTGGCGCTGTATGACGCGATGCAGTCCTTCGGCCGAAAGCGCGCCGTGCCGTTCCACCGCCACCTGCTGCACCGCAAGATGCTCGAGGTCTTCCCGGGCCTGGACGGGGACAAGGCCGTCGGCGCTCTCGAGTACTACGACGCGCAGATGGATGACGCCCGCTTCGTGATGATGCTCGTGCGCTCGGCCGCGCAGCACGATGCGGCCGTCGCTTCCCGCACCCGCGTCATCAACTACCTGCATGAAGGCGGGAAGGTCGTCGGCGCCCGCGTGCGCGATGAGCTCAGCGGCGATCAGTTCGACATCCACGCCCGCGCCACGATCCTCGCCGGCGGTGTGTGGACGCAGGACCAGCAGGACCTGGCCGGCGCCGAGACAGGCCTAGAGGTCCTGGCGTCCAAGGGCATCCACATCGTGGTGCCCCGCGAGAAGATCGCTGCCGCACCCGACACCGGCATCATCACCCAGACCGAGAAGTCCGTCCTGTTCCTGATCCCCTGGGACGAATACTGGGTCATCGGCACCACCGACACCCCGTGGGAGCACGACCCCCGCACTGTCGCCGCGACCGGCGCGGACATCGACTACGTCATCGATCACGCCAACGCCGTGCTCGGTGAGCCGCTGACCCGCGAGGACGTCATCGGCGTGTACGCGGGGCTGCGGCCCCTGCTGCAGCCCGTCCGCAAGGGCTCCGACTCCGGCAGCGCGAAGGTGTCCCGCGAGCACACCGTGATGGAGGTCGAGCCGGGCCTGTCCGCGATCGCCGGCGGGAAGTACACCACCTACCGGGTGATGGCCGAGGACGTCGTGGACTTCGCGCTGAAGGATCTCGACCCCGCGCGGCGCAGCCTCACTCGCGCGATCCCCGTGATCGGCGCCCAGGGCTACCCGGCGCTGGTGAAGGACAAGCAGCGCCTGATGCGCGAGTACGGCTTCGACGAGGTGCGCGTGGACCGCCTGCTGTTCCGCTACGGCGACCTGCTCACCGACGTCCTGGCCCTGGTCGCGGAGGACCCTGACCTGGGTCTCCCGCTCGAGCACGCCCCCCGCTACCTGCGGGCCGAAGCGCTGTACGCGGTGCGCGCCGAGGGTGCCCTGCACCTGGCCGACGTGCTCGAGCGCCGCACTCGCCTGGACTACGAGACCCGCCACCGCGGCGTGGACGCGGCCGAGGAGATCGCGGCGCTGATCGGCCCCGAGCTGGGCTGGGATGAGCAGACCGCGCGCGCCGAGATCGAGGCCTACCGCGCCAAGGTCGCTGCGCGTCTCGAGGCGGAATCTGTGCAGACCGATGAGCAGGCCGCCCAATTGCTGGGCGCCGCCCTGGATACTGGTGCGGAGACACAGAATGCTGGCGCGACGACCACGGATGCTGATGCGACGAAGGAGTCCCGATGACCGAGCAGTCCGAGATGTACATCCTGGCGATCGACCAGGGCACCACCTCCACCCGCGCCGTCGTGGTGGACCATGACGGTCGCATCATCGCCACCGGCCAGAAAGAGCATGAGCAGATCTTTCCTCGATCCGGCTGGGTGGAGCATGACGCGAAGGAGATCTGGAAGAACACCCGAACTGTCGTCGGTAAGGCGCTGGTGGATGCGGAGATCAACCGCCACCAGCTGGCCGCCGTCGGCATCACCAACCAGCGCGAGACCACCGTGGTGTGGGACAAGTCCACCGGCGAGCCGGTGTACAACGCGATCGTCTGGCAGGACACGCGCACGCAGAAGATCTGCGACGAACTCGCCGGCGAGGACGGGCCCGACAAGTACAAGGACCGCGCGGGCCTGCCGCTGGCCACCTACTTCGCCGGCCCCAAGGTGAAGTGGATCCTCGACAACGTCGACGGGGCGCGGGAGAAGGCCGAGGCCGGCGAACTGCTGATGGGCACGATCGACACGTGGCTGCTGTGGAACCTCACCGGCGGCACCGACGGCGGCGTGCACATCACCGACGTCACCAACGCCTCGCGCACCCTGCTGATGAACATCGACACCCTGGACTGGAACGAGGACATCGCCTCCGACATGGGGATCCCGATGTCGATGCTGCCGGAGATCCGTTCCTCCTCCGAGGTGTACGGCAAGGGTCGCAAGCGTGGCCTGCTCATCGACACCCCGATCGCAGGGGCCCTGGGTGATCAGCACGCGGCGATGCTGGGGCAGGCCTGCTTCGAGGTGGGGATGGGCAAGAATACGTACGGCACCGGCAACTTCCTGCTGGTCAACACCGGTGACAAGCCTGTGCACAGCGACAACGGGCTGCTGACCACCGTGGCCTACAAGCTCGGGGACGCCGCTCCGGCGTACGCCCTCGAGGGCTCCGTGGCGGTCACCGGTTCGCTCGTGCAGTGGGTGCGGGACAACCTGGGTCTGATCACCGATGCCCCGCAGATCGAGGACCTCGCCACGCAGGTGGACAACAGCGGGGGACTGTTCATCGTCCCGGCCTTCTCCGGGCTGTTCGCCCCGCACTGGCGGTCCGATGCGCGCGGCGCGATGGTGGGCATGACCCGCTTCCACAACAAGTCCCACATCGCCCGGGCGGTGCTGGAGGCTACGGCCTTCCAGTCGCAGGAGGTCGTCGAGGCGATCGAGGCGGACGCCGAGTCGGTGGGCGTGGAGTTGACCGAGCTCAAGGTCGATGGCGGCATGGTCATGAACGAGACGCTCATGCAGTTCCAGGCCGATATTCTGGGCGTGCCTGTGGTGCGTCCGGAGGTCATCGAGACCACCGCCCTGGGTGCCGCCTACGCGGCGGGCCTGGCGGTCGGGTTCTGGGACGGCATCGAGGACATCGGCCGTAACTGGTCCGAGGACAAGCGCTGGGAGCCGCAGATGGACGAGGAGACCCGTGAGCGGTACCTGCGTCTGTGGGCCAAGGCTGTCGAGCGCACCTTGGACTGGATGGATGACGACGTCGAGGAGCTGTTCCGGTGACGAACGCCCCGCCCCCTGGTCCCGATCCCGCGGCCTCGCCCGCACCGACGGCGGCGGCGCCGTCTGCACCGCAGTGGCGCGTCGCGGATCGGGATCCGTCGGCCCCTGCTGGGCGGGGGCCGACGGGGGCGGGCGCTGGTGGTCCCGCGGGCAGCTCGGGCCGGGACCTGGCCGGGATCATCGTGTTCTGCCTGGGTGTCGCGGCGGTGGTGCTGTATCCGGTGGTGACGTTCCTCAACTACGGAGCCATGGGTGCGACCGTGACGCAGATCGGGTTCATGAGCTCCGGGCTGCGCATGCTCGTGCACCTGATCAGCGCCGTGCTCATGCTCGCGGGGGTTTGGTTGATGGCCCGCCCGGTCGCGGACCGCGGCTGGGCGAGCGCCGCCGTGGTGGGTGTGCTGCTCGTGCGGGTGGTCGTCGGGTTCGGCAGCAACATCGTGATCGGGATGATCGCCTCGCAGCTGAGCGGCCTCACATCGTGGATGGTGTTCAGCGTGCTGCAGAGCCTGCTGACCAACTTCCTGGTCACAGTGTTGACGCTCGTGGCCTGGGTGCTCGTGCGCGGATGGCGCGGACTGCCGGTGTTCCTCGCCGCGGCGGGGCTCGCGCTGGTGGTCGCTGTGGTCAGCGCGGTGCAGCTGCTCATGGGCTACACGATGGCGCCGATGGGCGGATACGGCCTGGGCGGGGTGCTGCTCGCGGCGATCCCGTCCCTGCTGTTCGCCCTGTTGACGCTCGGGGCGATGGGTGTGCTGACCGTGATGGGGCGGCGCGCGGTGCGTCGCTGAAGGTCGGGGCGGCTCCGGCATTGGCCGCGCCAGTTCAGTCCGCGAGTGCCTTGCCCCGCTGCTCGGGCAGGGTGAACGCTGCCGCGGAGGCCACGGCGAAGGCCAGGGCGAAGGCCACGAAGGCGAGCACCTGCCCGCCTGTTCCCACCAGCACCGGCACCATGAACGGCGCGAGGATCGACGCCACCCGCCCGAATGCCGCCGCAGCACCCGTGCCGGTTCCGCGCACCGCGGTGGGATACAGCTCCGGGCCGATCGCATACAGCGCGCCCCACGCCCCCAGGTTGAAGAAGCTCAGCAGGCAGCCGGCCAGGATGATCATCGCCTCCGTATCGGCCAGGCCGTAGCCCACCGCGGACAGCGCCGAACCGGCCAGAAACGCTGTGAGCGTCCACCGCCGTCCGATCACCTCGATCAACCACGCCGCCGCCGCATACCCCGGGATCTGCGCGAGCGTGATGATCAGCGTGAACGTGAAGGACCGCGTGAGGTCGAAACCGCGATCCACCAGCAGCGTCGGGATCCAGATGAACGCCCCGTAATAGGCCAGGTTGATGCAGAACCACACCGTCCACAGGCCCGCCGTGCGGCCGCGCAGCCCCCGCGACCAGATCCCGCCCTCGCCCACCTGGTCGGCCTCCGGCACGGCGCCCACCGCATCGGCCGACACCCGGCCGCCCGAGGCACGCCCCTGGCCCGACGACCCCTGCCCAGACGCCGCCGCATCGGCCGCCCCCGGATCACCCGGGACATGCCCCGAGCCCGGCGCACCCCCGTCGGCCCCCATCCCGGCGGAGTCCTCCAACTGGCGGACAATCTGCTCGGCCTCCTCATGTCGGCCCTTCTGCTCCAAGAACCGCACCGACTCCGGCATCCCCAGCCGGATTACGAGCGACCACAGCGCTGGCATCATCCCCAGGGCGAGCGCCCACCGCCAGCCCGTCGGCCCGGATGCCGCCACGAACGTGCCGATCACGGCCGCGAGGATCCAGCCCAGCGCCCAGAACGCCTCGAGCCACACGATCACGCGGCCGCGGATCCGCGCCGGCGCGAACTCGCTCATGAGCGTCGAGGCCACCGGCAGCTCCGCCCCGAGCCCCAGCCCCACCACGAAGCGCAGCGCGATCAGGGCCCCCACGCCCATCGCGAGGGCCGACGCGCCCGTGGCCAGGCCGTAGACCAGCAGCGTCAGCGCGAACACCGACCGCCGTCCGATCCGGTCCGCCAGCAACCCACCCAGGCTCGCCCCGATCGCCATGCCCGCAAATCCCGCAGACGCGATCAGCGACCCCTCCTCCTTGCCGATGCCCCAGTGCATCCCGAGTGCCGCGATGATGAAGGACACGAGCCCCACATCCATCGCATCCAGCGCCCAGCCGATGCCGGAGGCCCCCAGCATCTTCCCGTGCTGGCGGGTGAACGGCAGGCGGTCCAGTCGCTGCGAACGGGTGAGGGGTGCGGCCGACGGGTCGGTGTCGGGCACGGTCGCGGAACGGGTGCGGGTCATCAGGGGCCTCCGGGGAGAGGAGCGCGGGGCAGAGGAATGCCCCCACATGATGTCACTGTGGCAGGAAGTATGTCTCGGCGGCGCCCCGCGGCGCCTCACTCCGCCACGAGATCCACGCCCGCCTCCCCGCGCAGCACCGCGAGAGCACGCCAGGCACGGGCCGCATTCCACCGCCCCAGCATCCCCAGCTCCGCCTCGGGCACGAGCCGCCAGCCGTCCAGCTCCTCCTGCTGCACCACCACGCTCGCCTCGAGCTCTGCCGCGGGGATCACCCCGGCGTCGAACAGGAAATGCACGCCCATGGGGGAAGAACGCATCGCATCGGAGCCCTTCCAGTCCACGGTCAGCAGCTGCCCCACCTGCACAGTGAGGCCCAGCTCCTCGAGGACCTCGCGCTCGGCGGTCTGCCGCGGATCCTCCCCGGGATCCACGCTTCCGCCCGGCAGCAGCCAGTGCGGCTTGTAGTTCGGGTCCTCGATGAGCACCCGCCCGGTCTCATCCCGCAGGATCACCGCCGCGGAGGAGATGACCTTGGGCAGGGAGGCAAAGTACGCGGGCGCAGGCAGCAGGCGAGGCATAGGCCCATCGTGTCATCTGGGGTGAGCGGGAGTGAGGGCGCGGGTTCGGGGGAAGGGAGTGCCGGGGCAGGCTGTGCCGGGTGTGGGCGGAGGAAATGACCTCTCAGCGGCATGAGCCCTGCATATTGCACGCACCGTGCCGCTGAGAGGTCGATTCCCTCCGCCTCCCCCGGTGACCCTGCCGCCCCGTGCCGTCCTGCGCGGCCTCGCGCTACCCCGCCCGGCCCCACCCGGCCCCGGCCCCGCGCCGCCCCACCCCGCATCAGTAGGCTCGAAGCATGCCCACCGCGCCGCTGCCCGAGAACCCCACCGAGGTGCCGGACCTGCCCGCGGGCATCGGCGGCACCGACCCGCAGGCCCCCGCCGCATACACCCCCGCGGATGTCGCCGCCGCGAAGGAACTGTTGACCGGGGCCGATGACAGCGAACCGCAGCTGGTCACCGCGCTGACCGATGAGCAGCTCGCCGGTCTCGACGGTTACGCCCGCCCGCAGTTCGTGGCGCTGCCGTGGCTTGAGGAGCACCGTGAGCAGCGGGCCTTCGTCGCTGGTGTCGCCCTGCGCACCCTTATCGCTGCGGAGCAGGTGCTCGTGGCCGTGGATCCGGAAACCGGTGCGCGCAGCTGGCGGGCCGCCCCGGATCTCGCCGCCTGCCTGGTGCTGCGCCGCACCGCCGCGGTGTTCACCACCGCCGAGCGCACCGTCCCCACCGACTCCGGCCAGCAGGTGCACCGCCTGCACACCTACGCCCACCCCTCGGGCGTGCTCGAGGAGGAGGTCACCGCCTCCGGCATCCACCGCTTCACCGCGCTGGGCCCACAGCTCGCCGCCGAACGCCTGTCCGCCTTCGTCGATCCGCTGCAGGCCCCCGCCGCGCAGACGCAGTCCGCGCAGGTCTCCGCCGCGCAGCTGGCGGCGCATCCGCTCGCCCAGCGCCTCGCCTCCGCGCGGGCGCTCACGGTCCTGACTCGCGTGACCACTGCCGATGGGGCTGTGCAGCAGCTGAGCACGTACGCTACCCCGGAGGGCCTCATGAGCGTGGAGGCGATCGACCCCGCGGCCGCGGATCCGATGCTTGAGATCCGCACCCTGACCCCGGCAGATCTGCGAGCTCTCACCACGGTCCTCACGGCGTCCGGCACACCGGACGCGTGAGGGGGTAGGCGGCGGTTCCCGCACCTCAGCGCCGCCTACGATGGCGGTGATGGGTCGAGGACGCCCCCGTCGGCCCTGATTCCTGCACGCCCCTCATCCGGTGCCCGCGGTGCGGCAGCGTTGCCGCCGGTGCCAGCAAGGACAGCGCCCCGTGGCTCAGCAGCCCTCCGATCAGACCCCCGCCCAGATGACCCAGGCCGTGCTCGAAGCCTGGCAGGACGCCGAGACTCTCGCCGAGCAGATGGTGCCGCTGATCGGCACCCTGCACCGACGCCACAATGTGGTGCTGTCGATCTACGGGCGGCCGCTGGTGCGCCGCGGCGTGATCGACATCCTCAAGGCACACCGCTTCGCCCGCCAGGTCGATGAGGCGGAGCTGCCGATCGCCCGCACCTTCCCGCTGGTCCAGGAGATGGCCCAGATGGACCTCGGCGCCGCGAGCGTGGACCTCGCGCTGCTCGCCAACGGCTTCGCCCGCAGCGAGCACACCGATGTGCGCGCCTACCTCAACGAGGCTCTCGCGGACATCGTCGGCGGCAGCGGACAGGGCGTGAAGGAGCCCACAGATGTGGTGCTCTACGGTTTCGGGCGCATCGGCCGTCTGCTGGCGCGGATCCTCATCGGCCACGCCGGCGGTGGCTCCACCATGCGCCTGCGCGCCGTCGTGGTGCGCAAGAACTCCGAGGGTGACATCCATAAGCGCGCCTCCCTGCTGCGGCGCGACTCGATCCACGGCGCCTTCGCCGGCACCATCACGGTGGATGAGGACGCGAACACGATCACCGCCAACGGCACCCGCATCCAGGTGATCTACTCGAACGACCCCGCGAGCGTGGACTACACGCAGTACGGGATCCATGACGCGATCGTGGTGGACAACACCGGGCGGTGGCGTGACGAGGAGGGTCTCAGCCAGCACCTGCGCGCCAAGGGCGTGGCGAAGGTGCTGCTGACCGCGCCGGGCAAGGGCGGGCTGAAGAACATCGTGTACGGCGTGAACACGCAGGACATCACCGACGAGGACACGATCCTCACAGCCGCCTCGTGCACCACCAACGCGATCACCCCGGTGCTGAAGGTGCTGCAGGACGAGTGGGGGATCGAGCACGGGCACGTGGAGACCGCGCATTCCTTCACCAATGACCAGAACCTCACCGACAACTTCCACAAGGGCCCGCGTCGCGGTCGCGCGGCGACGCTGAACATGCTGCTCACGGACACCGGCGCCGCGAAGGCGGTCGCGAAGGCGCTGCCGGAGCTCGCCGGGAAGCTCACCGGCAACGCGATCCGCGTGCCCACCCCGGATGTGTCGATGGCGGTGCTGAACGTGCGGCTGTCTCGGCCCACCACGGTCGAGGAGCTGAACCGTCGGCTGCGCCGTGAATCGCTGCGCGGACCGATGCGCACCCAGATCGACTACATCGCCTCCCCCGAGGTGGTCTCCACCGACTTCGTCGGCTCCTCGCGCGGAGGGATCGTGGACGGGCTCGCCACGATCGTGTCCGACGAGGGCCGCACCGCCATCGTCTACGTCTGGTACGACAACGAGTACGGCTACTCCTGCCAGGTGGTGCGCGTGCTCGAGCGCATGGCCGGCGAAGTGCTGCCGACGTTCCCGAAGGAGTGAGGGAGCGGGGGTGCGCTGAGCGCCGGACGCGGCGCGGCGTGCGCTGCGTCGGGAGGGGCGCAAGGTGCAGCGTGTGCTGCGCCGGGAGGGGTGCGGCGCGCGCCGCGCTGACACCCGCCCCACGCACCCCGCCTTCACCTTTCCCCGCAAATGCGCGATCCCGTGGCATGTTGCGCGCCAGGATGCCTCGGTATCTCACATGTGTGCGGGGTGGGCGCTGCGGAGGCAGCACGATAGGGCGCGCTGCGGGAGCAGCACCCTGCAGTGCGGTGGCGGCACGAGCTGTTGCGCGCTGACGCTCACGCCTCCCCGGCCCACCGCCTTAGCAGCACATCGAGCCGGCCGTGCAGCCGGGCGGTGGCGTGCTCATCCCCGCGGGTGGGGCCATCGCCGAGGATCACCACAGGCTTGTCCGCCTTCCGCGCCGCGCGCACGAACCGCAGCCCGGACTGCACGGTGAGGGAGGATCCGAGCACCAGCAGCGCCTGGGAGGCCTCGAGCGCGGCGAAGGACTGCGCGACCACATCGGGCCGGGCGGATTCGCCGAAGTAGACCACGTCGGGCTTCAAGATCCCGCCGCACAGCGGGCATGGTGGGTAGCGGAACGTGCTGGTCCGATCCACTTCCGCGTCCCCGTCCGGGGCCTGCGCGGCGTCGCGCGCGAGGTCCGGCAGCCGCACGGCGAGCTCGGGGTTCAGCTGCAGCAGCCGCGCATGCAGCCCGGCCCGGGCGGAGAGCGCATCGCAGCTCTGGCAGCGCACCCGATCCAGCCGCCCGTGCAGGTCGATCACGGGATCTGACCCGGCTTCCTGGTGCAGGCCATCCACGTTCTGCGTGATCACGGCGGTGACGTCGAGCGGCTCCGGGGCGAGCTGCGCGAGCAGGTGATGCGCGGCGTTCGGGCGGGCGGTGCGGAACTGCTCCCACCCCACGGTGGAGCGCGCCCAGTACCGCCGCCGCGACAGATCCGAGCCCATGAACTCCTGGTACGTCATCGGCATTCGCGGCACCGCGTCGCGGCCCCGATAATCCGGCAGCCCCGAGTCGGTGGACATCCCCGCGCCGGTCAGCACTGCGACCGGCAGCCCGCGCAGCAGCTCGAGCGCCGCCGCGGACTCCGCCTCGCTGCTCAGCTGCCCGTACTCGGCACCTGGCACCGGCCCCCAGGCCGGCATGCGCAGGATGCTGCGGGCCGACGGGGCGGCGGCCGGGGCACCGGCGCGCGCGGCGGTGGAGAACCAGCGGCCGACGTCCGCCGCGGGACCCGCGAGCCCAGCACGCGACGATGCGCTGCGCGGGTCTGGGGAGGTCGAGGAGGTGCTCACGCCTCGAGGGTAGATGCACGCTGGCCATGTCTTGCCAGCGGAGTCAGTTACAGAGCCCGGAGTCGCCCATGATGGCGCGGAGGGGGAGTGTCCTCGGGAGGTGAGATGGAGTAGCCCATCGAGGTCAGGGCCTCGATAGCCGCCTCGGGAGCATCGCGTACGGCGGCCTTGGTCTGCGTCAACCGCCAGGTTTCGCGTTGCTCGGCGAGAACCTCGCGCGCGTCAAGTTCATGATCAAGATTGAACTCGTCGATGAGCATCTCGACGACATCCTCCAAGGCGGGCCGGAACCGGTGCCCTCCGAGGGGGAAATGAAGATCCTGAAGCTTGGGAAGTCCGTCGGTCTTGGCCGAACGCCCTGGTCGTTTCGATGTGCGACCCACGGTAGTCATGACGTACGTCATCGCATCTCTGTGTGCGTGTACCTGCAAGTGCGCGGCAGGCACACTGTTCGCGCCGCGTACGTACTCGAAGCGGAATAGAGGCTCGCGGCTCACGGACGCGAGCACCTCGATCTTCGATGAGTGGACCGCCAGGAACTTCCTCTCAAGGTCCCATTCGCAGGACATACTGACCTTCAAGGAGAGCACAGGCTGATTGCTCGCGTGAAGGGTGATGCCTCCAGGGTCTCCCTGAGTTATAGCAACGCGATTGTCCACGTATCGCGCAGTGAACGGGGCGCACGAGGGCGCGACCGTTCGGGCGATCGCCGTGAGACCGTCCGCGAGCTCCCGTGCCTTCTGCTCGAGCTCGCCGCCGCGGTCAGTCCCGTCCAAGGAGGAACTCAAGGCTCAACAGCTCGTCGTAGATCGCAGCATCGTCGGCGTCGAGCTCATAGTTGGCCCCGCGCTCCTTGAAGCCGGCGAGATCGGAGACCTGGCGAGCGAGCTCCTCGTAGCGATGCTGAGCCTGCTCTTCAGACATGTACGTCACTGTGCTGATGCTCATCGCGGGCACCTCCTCAGGGCTTTGAGTCTAGAACGATAGATCAGCCATCCGACAGAGGAGCGGAAGGTGAGCTGGTCACGCCGGTGCTCGTGGGCTATAAGACAAAATGTGTGTGCGGGCAGGCCTTCTTGAGGCGCCCTGAGAAACAAGCAACCCCACACCGTCGGGTGTGGGGTTGCCGGAGTATTCGCGACAGTCCTAGCCCGTCGCTCGATGGTCCGACCGTAGCATGACCGCCATGTCCGCTGAAGAGGTTCTCCCCGTGCTTCTGGGCACAGCGCGCCATCAGGCATACCTTGATGTCGCTGGGGGCGACGCGCGGCGTGCCGCCGAGCTCTACGAGCCACGACGACTTCCCGGACCTCGTCATGGTGCCGAACGCCCTGCGCCAGCTAGTAGCCGCCGACCCCCGCAAGGGATGGGGCGCGCCGTAGCCCTTGCGTTGGATGACCCGAGTCCACAGCGACACCGCGCAAGGGCGCTCAAGTGTCCTCAGCGAGCACGGCCCGCGAGCACCACCGCTAGCCCTTTGTCTCCTCCCCCTCATCCCCCTGAATCTTCTCCCACAGCCCGAACGCCTCCACGAGTAGCTCGAGCAGCTGCTTCGACCCGACGTTGTTGCGGCTGAACTTGATGACAGCCTCCTGGGACTGCTCGGTGCTCCACAGCGCGTCCTCGAGGGCGCGCACGGCGCCGGAGGAGCGCATGAAGTCCGCGGCGGTGTTGGCTTTGGCGATGCCGCGCACGGTGGGGTTCTCCAGCATCTCCCCGGTGAGGTTCTCGAGCATCCCCACCACGTACTCGGGTCGCTCGTCCAGGTCGCCGAAGTACTTGTTGACCTTCTCGATCACGGCGGCGCGGCTGGCGCGCTCGCGCTCGCGGGACTGCGCCATCCCGGCCTCGGTCATGCCGCGCAGCCCCTCCGCCTGGCCGGGCGAGAGCTCGAGCTGCTCTTCGCGGAGCTTCTCGAGCTTGTAGTGGGTGAGCACCACGTCATCGACGTCCACGGCCCCGGGGTCCACGTCCTGGTCGGAGAACAGGCGCAGCTTGCGGGAGAGCAGGTCGGCGAACACGGAGAATTTCTCGAACCGCGGGTCGCCGAAGTGGAGGATCTGGGAGAAGAACGCGTAGCTGGTGACGTACTGCCGCAGGGTGGAGCGGAAGTCCAGCAGCTCCTCTCGCGCGGTGGCATCGCCGTCATAGATCGCCCGCTGCCAGCGCACGGCGAAGCGTTCGACGGCCTGCTCGAGGGCGGGCGCGAGCCCGGAGGGTCGCCCGCCTTTCTTGATCCAGGCCGCCCACACCTGTTCCACTTCGGCCTGGGTGTAGATGCCGGTGGCGTCGAGCTTCATGAGCAGGTTCGCCACGAGCTCGGGGTCGGAGCTCTGCTGGATCTGCGCGTCTTCGTAGTACTCCTGGAACGCGGCTTCGATCTGTTCGGCCTGGTCCTGGAAGTCCAGCACGTAGGTGGCGCTTTTGCCGGGCATGGTGCGGTTCAGCCGCGAGAGGGTCTGCACAGCGGTGATGCCCCGCAGCTCCTTGTCGATGTACATCGCCACCAGCAGCGGCTGGTCGAACCCGGTCTGGTACTTGTTGGCGACGATGAGCACATGCTGCCCCGGCTCCTCGAACACCTTGGCGAGGTCCCGCCCACGCAGCTGCTCGTTCATCGACGCTTCGGTGACGGTGCGCCGCTCCTTTCCGGGAACCTCCGGCACCTCCGGATCGGGCACCTCCCCGGAGAACGCGACGAGGGCCTGCAGGTCGTGGCCTTCAGCCTCGCTGATGGCCCGGAATCGCCGCGCGTATTCGACGGCTGCGGCGCGGGAGGCGGTGACGACCATGGCTTTGGCCCGCCCTCCCAGCTCGTGCTGCACCACGCCCGTGAAGTGCCGGATGATCTCGCGGACCTTGGAGTCGATGTTCGTGGGGTGCAGCTCGACGGCGCGGATGTAGGCGCGGGTGCCGGTGCGGATGTCGATCTCGTCTTCGGTGCCGCCGGCCTGCCCGTTGCGGGCGATCCGCGCGGCCATCTCGTAGGTGGTGTAGTTGCGCAGCACGTCGAGGATGAACCCCTCTTCGATGGCCTGTTTCATGGAGTACAGGTCGAAGGGCACGGCGGACTCGTCGGGGGAGGGTTTGCGGCCGAACGTCTCGAGCGTCCCCACCTTCGGGGTGGCGGTGAAGGCGAAGAAGCTGATGCGCCGGGATTCATCGGCGCTGGCGGCCATGCGGGTCAATGCCTCCTGGTCCGCATCCGCATCCATCTCTTCCTCCGCCTCAGCGTCCGCGGAGTACAGCAGGCGTTTCAGGGCGGAGGAGGCGCTGCCGGTCTGCGAGGAGTGAGCCTCATCGGCGATCACGGCATAGTTCTTGCCCGCCAGCTTCCCGTCGCTGTCCTTCATGGCCTCGAGCGCATACGGGAAGGTCTGCAGGGTCACGCCGATGATGGGGACTCCGCGGATCAGCGCGTCGGTGAGCTGCTGGGTCTTGGAGCCCTCGGCGCGGGTGATGGGCTCGAAGGTGCCGGTGCGGGTGACGAGCTGATCCACGGCGTCCTGCAGCTGCCGGTCCAGCACTTGCCTGTCGGCGATGACGATCACGGAGTCGAACACCTTGGTGCCGCCTGGGGTGTGGAGGGAGGCCAGGCGGTGGGCGGTCCAAGCGATCGAGTCGGTCTTCCCGGAGCCGGCCGAATGCTGGATGAGGTACTTGTGTCCGGGGCCTTCCACTCTCGCGGCGGCGACGAGGGCGTTGACGGCCCGCCACTGGTGGAAGCGGGGGAAGCGGATCTGGTTGCGGGTGGTGCGCTCGCCGGTGGCGGGGTCGGTGCGTTCGGAGTGGTTGACGTAGATGAATTTCGCGAGCACGGTCAGCCAGGCGTCGCGGTCCAGGACGTCTTCCCAGAAGTACGCGGTGCGGTGGCCGACGGGGTTGGGTGGGTTGCCGGCTCCTTTCCCGTGGCCCTTGTCGAAGGGGAGGAAGAACGTACTGGGACCGGACAGCGCGGTGGTCATGGCGACGGCGGTGTCGGTGACGGCGAAGTGCACGAGCGCGCCGCGCAGTGGCGTGAGCAGCGGTTCGTGGTGGGGCTGACGGTCATCGCGATACTGCTTCTTCGCGGCCTCGAGGCTCTGGGTGAATCCGACCTTCAGCTCGATCGTGGCGACGGGAATGCCGTTGGTGAACAGCACCAGGTCGATCCGGTCCGCCTTGTGCTGGGAGTAGACGACCTCCTGCATGACGCGCAGTCGGTTTTCCTGGTAGCGCTCGATGAGCCGCGGGTTGCGGTCATCAGCGGGCGGCATCTGCATCATGGAGAAGGGCCGACGGGCGCCGATCACCTGGAAACCTTTGCGCAGCACATTCAGGGTGCCACCGCCTTGCACCTCCGGCATGGCGAGCACCCGCTCGAGCCGATCCAGGATCTGCTTCTCGCCCTTCGCGCGGACCTCCGGGGAGGCATCCGGTGGGACGAGGCGCTCGAAGTTCTCGGGGTCCGACCTGACTTGGACCTCTTTAGTGTGTCACTCGCTGAAGGACGTGTCGGGCGTCGTCGGTGAGTTCGGGGCTCGCGGTGATCT